>NZ_LYPA01000031.1 GCF_001675045.1 Paenibacillus oryzae | reverse complement strand
TCAAGGAGATTAAACAGGGCAGTTTCACTCGTTGTTCAGTTTTCAAAGAACAAGCTTTTGTTTCGTTTTGTTCCGTGTGTCCCGCATGTCTCAGCGGCGACTTTTATAATATATCACAGGGGCCTAAAATAATGCAAGCCCTTTTGAAAACTTTTTTTAAATTGTTTTTTCCGGCTTCAAGCAATGACCCACTGCAACCCCGCCATCAGGGCAACGCCCGGCAGCCCCAGCACAACTACTGCGCCTACACTAAAGGGATTCAAAGGGATGTACATGCCTGGAATAAGTCCGCTGTAATTAAGCAAATATAACGCTCCGGCAGCAGCCACCATATGAATTGCAAACGAGCGAAGCCAGCCCCATGGCAGCCTGTTGCGGATTAATATCCATACCAGCAAAGCAGAAGAGGCGATCAGCAAAGCCATCCATAACGTCTTCATTCCTGTTTCCTCCATTCAGACCGGCCAAGGTCCTTGTAATTTTTTGGCCTTGGCGAGCAGCATGGCATATCGTTTTTCAATCGTAATAATGGCATGAATCGCATAATCTACCTGCTCCTTGCCCAAGGCGCAATCAAAAAAACGATTTGCATTTTCCCAGTCCCGCAGTGTTTCGGCAATTTCGTTCTTTAACATTCGCTTTACTTCCATATCTTCCTTTTCCGGTTTGCCAATGCTTATCATTTCTTCACCGCCTTCATGCTAATCCGCGTTCTTAACATATGTATAGGCTTGTCTGGCGAAATATGACTGTCGCGGCATACTGGTAATAGAAATAAAAAAGGCAGCCAAGCTCTATAAGCCTGACTGCCCATTGTTATGATCCTAATTCACGCCTGCCCTCCAGCGCCTTGGACAAGGTAACCTCATCCGCATATTCCAAATCCCCGCCCACAGGAAGTCCATGGGCTATCCGGGTCACTTTAATGCCAAAAGGTTTGATCAGCCGCGACAAATACATCGCCGTAGCCTCTCCCTCGATATTGGGATTGGTCGCGAGAATAAGCTCCTGGACCCTTTCGTCGCTAAGCCGCTTAAGCAGCTCAGCTATCCGGATTTCATCAGGCCCGATGCCCTCCATCGGCGAAATTGCGCCCTGAAGCACATGATAATAGCCATCATATTCCTTGGTTCGCTCCATGGCGACCAGGTCTTTGGACTCCTGCACAACACATATAACGGAGTTATCCCTGCTTTTGTCCTGGCATATCTTGCATGGATCAGTGTCCGTAATATTGCAGCATACCGAACAATAAAACAGATTCCGCTTGACGCTGACCAACGCTTTGGCAAAATCAATTACATCGTCTTCCTTCATACGCAGAACGTGAAAAGCCAGCCTTGCAGCAGTTTTAGGCCCGATGCCCGGCAGTCGCGTGAAAGAATCAATCAGCTTGGCTATAGGCTCCGGGTAATACATGTTCTAGAACAAGCCCGGGATTTTCATGCCACCTGTAAATTTGCCCATATCTTTGTTGGCAAGCTCATCCGCTTTGGTCAACGCGTCATTAACCGCAGTCAAAACAAGATCTTGAAGCATTTCCACATCGTCCGGATCTACAGCCTCCGGCTTGATTACCAGACTCAGCAGCTTCTTATGGCCGTTTACAGAGACAGTAACCGCACCGCCGCCAGCCGTTCCTTCTACGGTTTTGGTTTCCAGCTCTTCCTGTGCCTTCAGCATTTGCTCCTGCATCTTTTTAACTTGCTTCATCATTTGATTCATATTGTTCATTGTTATTCACCTCATAGTGTAGTGTAATCAATCCTGATCCCTTACGACAACCAAATCTTCTCCAAAAAGCTTAACGGCTTCCTCTACCCAAGGCGGCTGCTTGGGCGGCTCCTTGCTTCGAGGCTCCCCCTCATGCTCCAGTTCCAGCACTTCTCCAGCAGCAGGAGGTCCGCTTCCTTCAAGCGCCGCTTGCCATTCCTTCTGCATGACGGTGGCAAGCCCATAAGGGGAACCAAGCAGCTCGCTGGCTATCCGTTCGATAATTTCCCTGTGATTCGGTTTTTCGGTCGTCTCACGGTGGATATCATTGCGAAAGGCCAACAAAAGGGTACCGGAGGAAACGGCAACAAGCTCTCCGTCCTTAAGCCAGGCATGGAGGGTTACCTTCTCTTCCTTAACCCGCTGCAAAACGTTGCCCCATTTTGCCCGGGCTGCAACGGATTCCTGGCTTTCTGCGGCCGCTAGATAAGGATCAAGCTTCACCTTGCTCCGTATGCCGCCGCTGCCGCCGCCAAAAATCCCGCGTCCTGTGTTTCGTGCAGGAGCAGCCTGGCTTCTGCCAGACCCTTCGGTTGAAGATGAGGCCGTTACGCCGTTTTTGAGCAGCTCGCCAAGTTGGCGCTCCAATGCCGCTACTTGCTGGCGCAAGGCATTAATCTCGGCAGTCGAGGCGCCGCCAGAGACATTGGCGGATGCCGCACCCCTTGCGCCGCCGCCTTCTTCGAATGTGCAAAGCTTCAGCAGCGCCACTTCAAACAGCGTTTGCGGCTGCGTGGCATGCTTCAGCTCTCCCTGATAACGGCCCAATATATCGATCATGGCAAAAAGCCTCTCAGGCGTGTATGATTCCGCCATGGCCTGAAACCGCTCTCGGTCCACGACCCGCTCCGTCTCCGCGTTGCCCTGTGGAGCAAGCTTAAGCACAAGCAGATCACGGAAATAATATAACAGATTTTCCATGCATTTGTCCGCACTTTTGCCGCTCTGTGCAAGACTTTCCACTAATGGCAGCACTGCGGCCGCGTTTCGGTCGCGCACAGCTTCGGCGAGCTGATAGAATTGCTCCGCGGCCAATCCTCCGGTAACGTCAACGGCCGACTCCAGCGTGATGCCGCCCCCGCTGAAAGCGGAAACCTGCTCCAGCAGGCTAATCGCATCCCTCATTCCGCCTTCAGACAGTCTTGCAATATAAGCAATGGCATCCTCCTCATAGGTAATGCCCTCATCGGCGCATATCTCCTTGAGACGATCCATCTGCTCCTGAAGGGACACTTGCCGGAAGTCGAAGCGCTGGCATCTGGAAATAATAGTAGCAGGCAGCTTATGCGGCTCCGTTGTCGCCAGAATAAAAATAACATGGCCCGGCGGCTCCTCCAGCGTTTTGAGCAACGCGTTAAAGGCTTCCGTCGTCAGCATATGCACTTCGTCGATGATATACACCTTGTAGCGCACGTCGGAAGGCGCATACCTCACCTTGTCGCGAATATCTCTGATTTCGTCAATGCCGCGATTGGAGGCCGCATCTATTTCAACAACATCCATAATATGGCCTGCAGTTATCCCGCGGCAAGCATCGCATTCATTGCAGGGCTCAACCGCCGGACCGCGTTCGCAGTTAACCGCTTTGGCCAGCACCTTCGCTGTTGTTGTTTTGCCCGTGCCTCTAGGCCCGTTAAACAAATATGCATGGGAAACCCTGTTTTCCCGAATGGCATTCTGCAAGGTTTGAATAATATGCTGTTGTCCAACCATATCCCGAAAGGTCTGGGGACGCCAGGCTCGGTATAAAGCAATATGAGACACAGAATCCTTCCCTTTCAGCTTGCTTATAGTCCTTTACTTCGATTCACAATGCCTTTATTATACTACATCCCGCCAGCGAGAAAAATAAAGAAGTCCCGATATGCAAAAAAAGCCCGCATCATCTCCCCCAGACGGAGGCGATCATGCAGACTTCTATTGTGCAAGGCATGTCTAGCCTTGGATATACAGCATTAGGACCGTGCACCTGCCTTTGATACATGCGACCCAAGCGGCATTATTGCTCCACAGCTCGAGTCAGGCACTCCCCCGGCACATGAACAAACTTGCTTACGGCTGCTTCCTTCCGGACCTGACCGGGTTCACAAGCGTCCATTGCGGAGGACCCGACTGTCAACACTGCTTGCAAGCGCCAGCCTCACATCGGCATAACCTTGAGCAGGAATTCAACCTCGCTATAGCGGATTGCGAGTTACAGGGCACCGCTACCTCCCCATCTAGCACGGCAAAAACAAGTATAGTACATTCCAGCCCAAAGCGCAACTGAGTATCGAACAAGTCCGTCGCAAACGGACGGATTCCTCTTTCAGGTCTTATGGTCTTGCCATTCTGACGTTAACCTTGTAGTCTGGCATATTATATTTAACGGTTTCAAGGGCATGCTGCGTCAAGCGGTTCTGTGCCTCCCGCGTCAAGCCCTCTCTCGGAGTCAGAGTGACAAGCACCCGGCTTCCGCTAAACGATATTTTGACATCCCTGATGCCCTGAAAAGGTTCCAATACTTGCCGGATAAGCGCAGTATCCTCGCCGTACGAACGGGTGGAATGCCGGTTTATGGTGTTGGGATTGCTATTGGAAAAGCCCATATAGCCATCATGTCCATAAGAGCGGCGCTCCTCCTGCGATTCGCCGGAGCAGCCTCCCCCCAGCACCAATAAGACGCCTAAAACAAGCACGGCTGCTGCCTTCCATAGCCATCCGAGAACGGCCCCGGTATTGTTTTTGTCCATGAAAAAACCTCCCTTCATATCCATAGGATGGCTGAGGGAGGTTACTGTATTCTGCCAAATAAAGGCTAGACGCGCACCATATATTAGATGCCGTATTTCTTCTTGAAACGGTCGACACGGCCACCGGCATCCAGGAACTTTTGCTTACCCGTGAAGAACGGGTGGCATGCGGAACAAACTTCAACACGAAGAGTCGATTTGATCGAACCTGTCTCGAATGTATTTCCGCAAGCGCAAGTTGCTGTAATGACGTTATAGGTCGGATGAATACCTTGTTTCATCTTCTTCACCTCTTTCCGCCCTGGATCACATTCGAATCCAGAGTAAAATCACACATAGGAGATTATAGCACGAAGCCGCCTAAGCCGCAATGTTAATTCAAGGGCTGCCGCAATGCGGCCCCGTTCCAACCGTCCGTTATTGAGAGACGCGCTGCCGGCGCAGCTCAAGAGGCGGCACATGCGTATAGGAGCCGATCACAACATCGGGCAGCTCCTGACGGAATATTTCCAGCATTGTTTTCATGCCATAAATCTCGCCTTGAGCTTTGGGGATCAGCTCCAGATAGCTCTCTGGATCGATATTCAGATTGCGCATCTGAATAAGCTTAAGACCGCTGCGCTTTACAAATCCAATCATCGCTTCAATCTCTTCCTCGCGGTCGGTTACGCCGGGGAATATCAAATAGTTGATGGACGTATAAACCCCTTTATCCGTTGCATAACGGAGAGACTTCTCCACATTTTGCAGCGTATAGCCGCGCGGCTTGTAGTAAGCGTTATAGTGATCGTCCAGCGCGCTGATTGTGCTGACCCGCATCAGATCAAGGCCAGCGTCGACGATAGCGCGTATAAAATCGGTCAAACCGGCATTTGTGTTGATATTAATAAACCCGTTTGAGGTCTGGCTCCGCACTTCCTTCATTGCTTCCACAATAATTTTCACCTGAGTGGACGGTTCTCCCTCGCAGCCTTGCCCAAAGCTGATAATGGCATCGGGATGCTTCAAATGCTCCAGCATAATATCCACGACTTCCTGAACCTGAGGTTTAAAGTTCATCCGGGTTTGCGGAGCGACGAAGCCGCTATCGTCGGGCTGCTCCGAAATGCAGCCAAAACAGCCTGCATTGCAGGAATACGAGACGGGAACCGCGCCTTCCCAGCGGCCAAGGAAGGTGTTGGAGGCCGTCAGACACTCATAACCAAGAGCGCAATTGGACAAATGCTGGAACAAGCGGTTTTCGGGATATTTTTGGAGGAGTCTTTCCACTTGAACGTTAAGCTCCCCCTGATCGCAATTGAGAGGGTCCCAACGCTCGGGATCGTCGGATTGCTCCGCAGCTACGTAAAATCCGCCATCCTTCCATACAACAGCGGTATAGCCGAACAACGGCAGCTTTTCGTTTTTGTCGGCTTTGACGTAGCCGGGCAAGCAAAGGCGCGTATACCCCTGCGGAAGCAGCGCCCCGACTGCTTGAGCACCGTCCGGAACCACTTCCATATTACCGGATGCCGGATTGAGGCCAATCGGTTTAGTAAAAGGGAGGCTGACGAGCGTTGCCCCTTCGGGCAGCGGAATCAGCTCCTCCTCTAGCATTTCCACAATCATATCTCCGCTTCGCCCAAGCGCTTCATAATGGGGATGGTCAAATACGTTGCCGTCTTTGTCGGCATATACGAGATTCATGTTGTCCTCCTTCTGCCGCCGCGCTACGCGTTTGGCGTTGTCCGCGCAGCAGGCCTTCTGGCTCCGGCAGCCGATGACGAGCTTGCGCTGCTTCTGGCAGCTGGGCGCTCTTGTCGGCCTGCCTCTGCGGCAGATGTATCCAGCGACATCAGAAATTGTTCATTGTTATCGGATTCCTTCAGCTTTTTCAGGAAATTGTCCACAAAATCCGGAGTATCCGTCATGCTTTTGCGAATCGCCCATACTTTATCCAGCTCTTCCTTGGACAACAGCATTTCCTCGCGTCTAGTGCCCGATTTGCGGATATCCAAGGCAGGGAAAATACGTCTTTCCGCCAGCTTGCGATCCAGATGCAGCTCCATGTTGCCCGTTCCCTTGAATTCCTCGTAGATGACATCATCCATGCGGGAGCCCGTCTCCACAAGCGCCGTTGCCAGAATCGTCAGGCTGCCGCCTTCCTCGACATTACGCGCCGAGCCGAAGAACCGTTTGGGACGATGGAAAGCTGCCGGGTCGATACCGCCGCTGAGCGTCCTGCCGGAGGGAGGAATGACCAGATTGTAGGCACGCGCCAAACGTGTGATGCTATCCAGCAGAATGACGACATCCTTTTTGTGCTCCACCAGACGCAAGGCCCGTTCAAGCACCAATTCCGCTACCTTGATATGATTTTCGGGAAGCTCGTCAAACGTCGAAGCCACAACCTCCCCTTTAACCGAACGCTGCATATCCGTTACTTCCTCCGGACGTTCGTCGATCAGCAGCACAAAAAGCTCGATATCGGGATGATTTTGCGAAATGCTATTGGCGATTTCTTTAAGAAGCAGTGTTTTTCCCGCTTTTGGAGGAGCAACGATCAAGCCCCTTTGTCCAAGGCCAACGGGAGCCAGCAAGTCCATAATTCGGGTGGAAATTTTGTTTTGGGCTGTTTCCAGCACCAGCTTCTTTTCGGGGAAAAGAGGAGTAAGAGCAGGAAAATGAAGGCGTTCCGATGCCGTATCAGGGTTTTCGCCGTTTACCGCATTTACCTGAAGCAGGCCAAAATATCTTTCATTTTCTTTTGGAGGACGGCATTTGCCTGATACCAAATCACCGCTTCTCAGATCGAATCTGCGAATCTGCGAGGCCGATATATAGATATCCTCTTTGCTCGGAAGGTAGTTGATGGGCCGCAAAAAGCCAAACCCTTCTTGCAAAATATCCAATACGCCTTCCATAAACATAAGTCCGCTTTTTTCCGCCTGCGCGCGTAAAATAGCAAAAATCAATTCTTTCTTTTTCAATGTGCCGTAATAGGCGATTTGATATTGCTTCGCGAGCTTATAAAGCTCGGTAAGCTTCATTTCTTCCAGATCTGAAATCTGTAGATCGGACATATTCTCACCACTTATTCTCAAATGTATTATTGCGCTTCACTCTCATGATTTCCATATCATTCCATATCTATTCCGAATCATTAACCCGCCATACCTCTGCGCCCAGTCTGGACAGATTTTCAACGAGGTGATCGTAGCCGCGATCGATGTATTCCACGCCTGTAATTTCAGTAACGCCGTCTTCAACGGTCAAGGCTGCAACCACCAGAGCCGCTCCTGCCCGCAAATCGGCCGCCTTTACCTTAGCCGCATTTAGCTTGCCGCCTTCAATAATGGCGGAACGCCCTTCAACACGTATGTTGGCCCCCATGCGGGCAAGCTCGGGCACATGCTTGAAGCGTGTACCGTATACATAATCGGTCAAAATACTGACACCTTTGGCTTGGGTCAGCAAGGTAGTCATAGGAGATTGCAAATCCGTTGCAAAGCCGGGATACACCAACGCCTTTACATCTATTGCTGTATAATGCGGGCCTCCGACGATACGGATGGATTCGTCCATCTCGTGAACTTCTACGCCCATTTCCTCCAGCTTGGCTGTGATCGCTTCCATATGCTTGGGAATGATGTTGTCTATGAGGACATCACCGCGCGTTGCCGCAGCGGCAATCATGTACGTACCTGCTTGTATGCGATCAGGGATGATGGAATGACGGCAGCCGTGAAGCCGATCCACGCCTTCAATCCGGATCGTTTCGGTGCCCGCGCCTTTGATTGTGGCGCCCATCGCGTTAAGGAGAGTAGCTACATCTATAATTTCAGGCTCTTTTGCCGCATTTTCAATAATCGTGGACCCTTTGGCCCTGGAGGCCGCCAGCATAATATTAATGGTTGCACCGACACTCGCTACATCCAGATAAATCTTTGCTCCTCTGAGCTGTTTTGCCGTAATTCGTATGGCTCCGTGTTCATTGGTCACCGTAGCGCCAAGAGCCTCAAACCCTTTAATATGCTGATCGATGGGACGCGGTTCAAAATTACAGCCGCCGGGAAGTCCGATAATGGCTTCTCCAAACCGGCCAAGCATAGCACCCATCAGGTAATAGCTTGCTCTTAATAACTTGACCTTTCCATTAGGCATCGGTTTCGGGATCAGTCGAGAAGGGTCAATCTTCATCGTATCGCCGTTCCGTTCAACCTTGGCCCCCAAATCCTGCAAAATATCTGAATAAACTGCAACATCACTAATTTGCGGCAAGTTGTCCAAAACAACCTCTGTCTCCGCTAGTATAGCGGCAGGCACCAGGGCCACAGCGCTGTTTTTCGCTCCGCTGATCTGAACGGTTCCGCGAAGCGGCCGTCCGCCGCGTATCATCAATTTCTCCATGAAATCATTGATCCTCCCGCTCTGTTGGAAAGAGAATAAAGGAAAAAACCGCCGCGGCAAGCAGGAGATACGGTTATGCCGAATTCATCCTGCTTGCACTGTTCAGGCGGTTTGCATGCCTTTAACTCCGAATGACTGGATTAAGCTTGGTTGTTGCTTCCGAACAAACGGATTTTTTCTTTGATGACTGCCTTCATAGCTGCGCGTGCAGGAGTCAAATATTTACGAGGGTCGATAACTTCGCTGTTAGCAAGCAAAACTTCGCGGATTGCGTTTGTGCAAGCCACTTGGTTTTCGGTGTTTACGTTGATTTTGCCAACGCCTGCTTGGATCGACAGACGGATCGCTTCGTCCGGTACGCCGGAACCGCCATGAAGAACGATTGGCACTGGAATAGCGTCAGCAACCTTTTGAATGATATCATAATGAATTTTAGGCTCGCCTTTGTACATGCCGTGCGCTGTGCCAACAGCAATTGCCAGACAGTCAACGCCTGTTTCTTCGTAGAAACGGATTGCTTCAGCAGGGTCAGCCATTTTTGCATCAGCTTCGTCAACGCTCAGGTCGTCCTCAACGCCGCCGATTGTGCCCAGCTCGCCTTCAACGGAAACGCCCATTGCGCGTGCAGCCTTAACCACTTCTTTAGTCAGGGCGATGTTTTCTTCCAGACCATAGTGGGAGCCGTCGAACATAACGGAAGAGAAGCCAGCGCGGATACATTTCATAGCTACGTCAAAGCTGCTGCCATGGTCAAGGTGCAGAGCGATTGGCAATCCCGATTTATCAGCTGCGGCTTTAGCCATAGCTACTGTAAACTCGATTCCCATATATTTAAGAGCGCCTTCGCTTACGCCGTAAATAAATGGAGAATTTTCTTCAATGGCGGCTTCAACAGTCGCTTGTGCAAACTCCAGGTTGTTCATGTTGAATTGTCCTACCGCATACTTGTTTGCCTTAGCCTTAGGCAATAATTCATTCATTGATACGAGTGGCATAGTTCTGTTCCTCCTAATAGTAGCTTTCTGTTTAAAATCTTCTGCACCAAGCCCGTTCCGACTTGTTATTCTGTGCTATTATACCATAACCCGCACAAAAGTAATAATGCTGTATATCACAATTAAATGAATCAGCCACAGGCGCCTCAAAAAACGGCATTGCCGCTTTTGGCGTCAATGCCGTTCCCTATCTGTCAGGAGCTTACCGCAAACCGGTCAGGCGGGTTTCCGCCTTGCAGATGGCGATTAACCTCCATCCGCATCTCGTCGATGTCAAAAGGCTTGGTGAAGTGCATGAGCGCGCCAAGATCCGTGGCTTCCTTAATCATATCCAGCTCGCCGTAAGCCGTCATCATGATGACCTTGATGTCGGGATTAATCGCCTTGATATGCTTCAGTATTTCGAGACCGTCCATACCCGGAATCTTCATATCCAGCAAAACCAGGTCAGGGGCTTCCGAGCTCACAATTTCCAAGGCAATCTTGCCGTTTGGCGCTTGAAAAGTGTGATATCCCTCGCTGTTGAACACTTCCAAGAGCAGGATGCGAATGCCGTTCTGATCATCTACAATCAATACCTTTTTCTTATCCAAGCTACATCTACCCCCCGTGGCTGAACTTCAACATGAGACAACTTCCATCCATCGAAGCACATTGAGGACGAGCGGCCGCGTTCACAAAGACGGCAGCAAAACGTGGACAACTCTCCCATATTTAAATATATATTCGAGAAGTGTAGGGAATTTCCTTCTCGTTTATACAAAATCCTGCATAGTCTGCTGAAATTCTGACAAACGAGATTGGAAATCCTGCATTAACGCTGTCCGTAGGCAAGCGCAGCTTGGACAAAACCTTTAAATAATGGCTGCGGACGGTTCGGTCTGGACGTAAATTCCGGATGGAACTGAACCGCCAGGAACCACGGATGATCGGCAAGCTCAACCATTTCCACCAAACGGCCATCCGGGGATGTTCCGGAAATAACCAATCCCGCAGCTTCGATTGCTTCGCGATATTCATTATTGAATTCGTACCGGTGACGGTGACGCTCGTAAACAAGCTCTTCCCCGTACTCCCTGAACGCGGTTGTTTCATGAGAAATTTTGCAAGGATACAAGCCCAGACGCATCGTGCCGCCCAGGTCTTCAATGTCCTTCTGATCCGGAAGCAGGTCAATAACGGGATATGGCGTTGAAGGATTGATTTCCGCACTGTTGGCGCCGTTCAGGCCAACGACATTGCGCGCATATTCAATAACTGCAACCTGCATGCCAAGGCAAATCCCGAAAAACGGAACGGAAGATTCCCGCGCATAACGAATGGCGCTGATTTTGCCCTCGATACCGCGGTCTCCGAATCCGCCCGGCACCAAAATGCCATGTACCCCGTTCAGCTCGTCCGCTACATTTTCGTCGGTCAGCAGTTCGGCGTCGACCCAGCGGATTTTCACTTCGGAATCCGCGGAAATGCCTGCATGTCCAAGCGACTCAACAATGCTCAGGTAGGCGTCATGAAGGGCGACATATTTGCCAACGATGGCGATTTCAGTCGTTTTGTGCAGCGACTTGACGCGGGCAACAAGCTGTTCCCATTCCGTCATATCCGGCTGGCCAGCTTGCAGCTTGAGGTGATTGACAACAATATCGTCGAGCCCTTGCTCCCGAAGCATCAGCGGCACCTCGTACAGCGTGGAAGCGTCGCGGCATTCCACTACCGCCCCGGCGTCAACATCGCAGAATTGGCCGATTTTGCGTTTCAGATCGTCAGCAAGCGGATACTCCGTGCGGCAAACGATAACGTTTGGCTGGATGCCGATGCTGCGCAGCTCCTTGACGCTGTGCTGGGTCGGCTTGGTTTTTACTTCGCCAGCCGCTTTAATATAAGGAATAAGCGTAACGTGAACATACATGACATTGTCCCGGCCAATGTCGCTTTTGATCTGGCGGATCGCCTCAAGAAACGGCAAGCTTTCGATATCGCCGACCGTGCCGCCGATTTCCGTAATGACCACATCGGAGCCGGCTTCCTTGCCCGCGCGGAATACGCGTTCCTTGATTTCGTTCGTAATATGCGGAATCACTTGCACCGTGCCGCCAAGATAGTCTCCGCGACGTTCCTTCGTAATGACATGAGAGTAAATTTTACCCGTCGTGACATTGCTGTTTTTGGACAAGTTGATATCAATAAAACGCTCATAGTGGCCCAGGTCCAGGTCGGTTTCCGCGCCATCGTCGGTTACGAACACTTCGCCGTGCTGATACGGGCTCATCGTTCCCGGGTCAACGTTGATGTAAGGATCAAATTTCTGGATGGTTACTTTAAGTCCTCTGTTCTTCAGCAATCTGCCCAATGATGCCGCCGTAATCCCCTTGCCGAGCGAGGAAACCACTCCGCCGGTTACAAAAATATACTTGGTCACTGTGATGATACCCTCCATGCGCTTATGCTATATTTTAAGTCTGCCCAAAATTCAGAGCGTCAAAGCCTGTAAAAACGGCGAAATGCTCCAGACATTCCGCCATTCAAACAAAAAAAGTGACACCCGTAGCTACGGGGGCACTTTTCTCTTTATGCATAAATATATGCGTTATTTGCAACCAAATCTAAAGCCCATGCAATAGTTTACTCCGGCCCATTGGACATGTCAAGCTAAAGTAAACGCAAACTTGATTAACGTTCCTCTTCGTCATCCACATCTTCAAAATCGTCTTCTTCCTCTTCGTCCTCAAGCTCTTCGTCGAGCTCTCCGTCCACTTCGTCTTCCAGATCTTCGTCTTCGATTTCTACTTCTTCATCCACTTCAGACTCTTCCGTTTCCTCGAAGTCTTCGTTTTCTTCATCATAGCTATCGAAGTCGTCTTCTGCGGAGAATGAATCATCCTCTTCTTCTCCGTACAAGTCGTCTTCCTCCAGATCGTCGTCGTCATTGATAATGCGCGTACGCTTCGCATTGCCGACCGGATCTTCGGAGCGCTCTACCGGATACCAGCGCTTGAGGCCCCATGTATTATTTCCAACGCAGGCAAAACGGCCGTCTATATTGATTTCGGTATAAACCTGCGCGATGAACTGATTAATGCCGTCCTGGGACAAACCCCGTATTTTAGCGATCTCCATCATCAGATCGCGATAATAATAAGGCGTATTAGCCGCTTTCAGCACCTCGAAGGCCAAATCAACCATCGGCATTTCCTTCATGCGTTCAGGATCAAGCTTTAACGTCAGATTGCTGCCGCTCATATCGACACATCCTCTCTTGCACTCAAAAGTTTTACTGCCCGTTTTTTCTAAGGCTGCTTGTTAGTCACAGTATAGTAAAACCTATTTTATGCAAAAAAGCAAGCGCTCTGTAACGCGCCCCTCACGTCACGCCAAAAAAGCGAAGGGTCGCCCCTTCGCCGTGACTGTATCCAACCGGCTTTCACCGGTGATGTAAGAGCCCCAAGCTCTTCATTTATTCTATGTAAACGGGGGAGTTTTGACACGGAGCCCCGCCTATTTATTTCATACGGGGCAAGTGGCTCATGCGGCTCCAGAGGGGGCTTCATAGTATAGTGGAGCATCGTCCTTCGGGAAGGGGAAGCCTACAAATGGATATTGCCACACTATTGCACTGGCTTCAGCAAGCCGCGACTGAACGGCCCGCCGCCCAGTGCATCATCCGCTTCCGAAGCGGCAGCTATTACCGCCGCTTCCTCTATCGGCTCTCCAAAGCCGCATCGGCATCCGGCCTTTCGGATGTTTACAGACCGCTGCCCATTATCAGGGGCATCTGCTGCAGGCTGCCAAACGATGTCGAACTTGGTACGGCAACCGGTCCTATCTGGATTGAAAAGGATTGCAAAATCAGCGTCAGCCCTTCGCTCAAAAAATATGCTTCCTTCGAAAACGGCGTCCAATGGGGCGTAAAGCAGATCAAAGCGCCGCAAGCATGGAGCATCACTACGGGACATCGGATCAAAATCGGCGTCATCGACACCGGCATCGACTTTGGGCATCCCGATTTGCAGCATTCCTTGCTCAGGGGCATCAATTTGCTGAACAGAAGCAAGCTGCCTCACGACGACAACGGCCACGGCACCCATATCGCCGGAACAATCGCCGCGGTTGGCGGCATACACGGGATGACAGGCGTTGCTCCGCGCTCGCTAATCGCACCTGTCAAAGCCTTTGACCGCAATGGCAGCGCCTATGTGTCGGATATCATTCTGGGCATCGACTGGTGCGTCCGCAACGGCATGAATATTATCAACATGAGCTTTGGCATGAAAACCCGCAGCAAGGCGCTCCTTAGCGCAGTCAACAATGCATACAATTCCGGCGTCATAATTATTGCCTCCTCGGGCAATGACGGAAAGCTGCGCTCCGTGGATTATCCCGCGCGTTACCCGCAGACGATATCGGTCGGCGCCACCAATCGACAACGAAAGGTCGCGTCATTCAGCAACAGAGGCGCATACATCGACATTTACGCCCCCGGGGACAAAATCCCCTCCGCTTGGCTGCGCGGCCAATACAACGAAATGAGCGGAACCTCAATGGCCACCTCGCATGTAAGCGGCGCGGTAGCCCTTCTATTGTCCTTGTACCCGGGGCTTTCCCCCGGCGAAATCAAAGCGATTATGAAACGTTCCATGCAGCCGCTAAAAAACAGCAAAACTCGCCGCAATGTCGGCGAGCTGGATATTTCGCGCATGCTGCAAGCCGCAAAGCAGCGTTAGTGCGTGTCTTCAAAAGAAGACACCCTTTAGCTTTGCGGCTTGGCTTTTGGACACTTCCGGCAATACTCCGGAGCCATCTCATAATAAAGGCAACAGGTTTTGCGAACCCGCTCCGCCAAAAACGAAGCTTTTGGCGAAGCAGGCTCCAAAAAGGCCAACAACGGATTGCGACGTTCCCCGAACAATTCGGCGGACGCCCCGCTTACGATATAATTGTAATCCTCTCTAGCTGTTTCTATGAAGAGGACGTCTTCAAATACCGGCGCAATGCGAACCGCCGCATTTTCCCATAATATAGCCTTTGGAACGCCGCCCGCCTCCGCCAAGACGCGAAATAAAGGGGCGATATGGCCGGCAAACAGCTCCTTCAATATGTCATCACGCCAGGGAAATCTTTCGCCAGCCGCCGGGATAGACATCATTAAGGCTTGCCCGTCCAGAAGAAGCTCCGGGAATTTCGACCTTTCCGGCAATATTCCGCTATAATCCGGCGTAATCAAACGGCAGTTGTCAAGCGATAGGCCTAACCCTTTGTTGTACCCGGTCATGGCATGCAGAACCGGAGCGATAACGAGGTAGGCGTACCGTTTGGCAAGCATGGAGGCCGCCACCCTTCGGGAGGGCGCTCCGATATGAGCGCCAAGCCAATCCAGATAACGGACGCAATTCTCCTTGTCCAGCAGCTCGGAGGCCAGTATGGATGACAGTAAAGGCATCTCAATCTCCTTTGCATCCATGGCAAAACGGCTTGGAAGCCCCTCCCATTCCTTGGGCGTCAGAAACAACGGGCTGTTAGCTGCCGCCAAGAATCGCTTCCTCCACTTGATCCACGATCATATTGATAGCGATTGGACCATAATACGCAATCCATAGAGTCGTATCCACCGTGTACACATGGTTTTCCTTAACCGGCTTCAGGGATTTCCAGGTTTCTGTATTCTGGAATTCTTGAACCTGATCCTTGAACATATCGTCCGTCAGCAGGAAATAATGGTCGGCGCCAACGTCCGCCAACGCCTCAAGCGAAATATGATAAGCAGTGTCATCCTGCTGCTTGACAGCTTCCGGTACGGTTAATCCCAAATCGTTGTACAAAATAGCTCCGGTGCGGTGAGCCGCCGTATGAACGCGAATTTCGCCATCGCGAGGACGCAGAAGCGCAACGCTTTCTCCGTTCAGCTTCTCTTGCAGCTTTTCCTTCAGGCTGGCAACCTTCTCTTTGTAGTTATCCAGCACAACATTTGCTTCCTGCTCTTTACCAACGATTTTGCCTACCGTAACCAAGGTGTCCTTCCAATCCTCGTCAAAATCCAGCATGATCGTTGTAGCAATTTTGGAAACCTGGTCATAAACCTTCTCCTGGAACCCCGTTAAAATGATCAAGTCCGGGTCCATTGCCACTATCGCCTCCAGATTGGGCTCGTCACGCGTGCCCAGCACCTTGACGTCATTCAGCTGACCAGCCAAATATTCCGGGAAGTCGGAGTCCGATCCGGCAGCCGTAACACTGCCCGCAGGCATCTCTTGCAGCGTTACCAGCTGATCGACGAATTTGGTGTCCAGCACCGCAATTCGCTCCGGCTTTTGCTCCAGTGTAACGTCGCCTCTCAAATCCTTGATGGTTACAGGGTAACTGGCTTGCGCCGCTTGCGTCGGGGTTGAGGTCGCCGCTGCCGTTGTGGATGTCGGTGATGGCGAAGCTCCTTCTCCGCCATTGGTTCTTGCCCCGTTTGCTCCGCCAGAGCATGCCCCTAATATAAGCGTCAATGTAAGCATGACGCTGACTGCCAGCATAGATGTTGTTCGTTTAGCCACTTGTGTATCTCCTTCGCTTTTGTATTGATAATGATTTGCACTATCAAAACTATACGGGAGATACGCTTCGCCTCCAATGGAATTTAACGACAAATCGGATGTAGAATTGCGACAGCGGTTGCGGTATTGGAGGGGAGAATAGCCGCTGTACTTTTTGAAGGCGCGGCTGAAATAATAGCTGTCCGTATAGCCAGTAGCCTCCGCAATGTCCCGCAAGGTCGCTCCAGTGCCGGCAAGCAGCTCGCTTGCCCGCTTCATGCGCACCCCAATGAGATAATCCATAGGCGTTACGGCAAGCTTCGATTTGAATTGGCGCTGCAGCGATCTTGGCGCCGCCTGAAGCGCAGAAGCAAGCTCCTGCAGCGTAATCGCCTCCCCGTATCGCGTGTCCATGTAGTGCACCGCCTGGCTGACCAGATCGTCTCCGCGCGCTCCCCCATGCTCCTGCTCGCTCCGCTGCCGCAGCAGCTCTCCTGCCAGTTGATAGAATAAGGCTCTTGCCTGAAACCTCTCCAGCTGCCCTCGTTCTCTCCATAGCCGGTGCATTTCTTCCATTAGAGTAAAGATAGCAAGATGGCGGCTTGGGACAAAGCCGAAGAAATCGCAAAACGGATTGTTGTCCCTTTGGATTCGGAGCAGCCCCCTCCAGTAGGGCGGTGCCAAAAACGCCTTGTAATAAACAAGATCAAATTCCAGCGGCTCCTGTACAAGGGTAACGGTCAGACGAAATCCCTTGGGAACATGACATATGTAAGGACCGCTGACCCGATGAGGGGTTCCGTCAAGCTCAATTATTGCATTTCCCCGATGAACCAGAAGAAATGCGCTGCCTGCCATGTCGGCGGCTTTTGTTTCGTTACGCTGCACGACCATCCGGCGGATGTCGTTTACAAACAAGGCCGACCGGTTCCATACTTGCAAATGCTCCTCCAACGACACCACTCACGCCTCCCGTGCATTTCTTTTCCACCGATTATATCAAGAACAATTCTCATTATCAACGCTATTAATCAAGCTTTACAATTGATTATGCTTTGTCCGAACATACCGGAACAGTCGGCCTTGGCTACAACCTTTTTCCCCAGCCTGCGTTTATTCTAATGAACTATATTCAGGAGATAATTTGAAAAAAAGGAGAGTGTTTGTTATCAAAAAGTTTCTATTGGGTCTGATATGCGGACTGGCACTGTTTGCGGCAACGGCAGCCGCAGCGTCCAATGAGATCAGAGCGCTCATCAGCAGCATTGCCGTGAGTTATCACGTGGGGGGAGAAACGCTGGACACAAAGGATGATGGCAGTATCGCGCTGAATTACAAAGGACAGCTCTATGTCCCCCTCAGAACGTTTGCAGAAACGTTAGGCGCCTCCGTCTATTACCACGGTCCAGCGAACGGGGAAAGAGCGAAGGTAGAGGTTTATTCCGAGGATGACCGCGATCTTACAGTTAGAGACAAAGAAGGCTATGTGCGGGCGGGCTATTTGGAGCGTACCTCCTTTACGTACAACGAAGCCGGGAAGACTTTGACGGGCAGCCCGGAGGTGTCGGGAACGATACGTTTTGTCAAAAGCATACCTGCCGGGAAGGAGCTTGCTTTTGCATTGACAGACAAATCAGGCAAGCAGTATGGTCTATCGGGAAGGGTTACACTAAAAACGCTTCATAACCGCGAAACGAGTCTTTATCAGAAAATGCCGGGCGACCTTGCCCTCTTCACGGCCCCTCTCCCTCTGCTGGATAATCTGGAGGAGCTTGAACTGACACCAGTCGTGATCGACAAGCGTGACTGGTCGTTCGCCCAGCATCCGGTTGAAGGCTGCGCCTGCGGAGCAGGAGGCATGAATGGCCATCCGCTTGCCGTCAATATTGACTACAGAGATGTTGGCTCGCAAATGAAAGAGAATACCCCCTGGATAGTCACTATGATTAACTTTGATGATGACAGTCACGTTACCTTAACTCATCCAATTTCGTTTACAATCAACATTTACCGGGCAGACGAGTCTCGTAAAATCGTCCGCACCTTAACCACTAAGGCATTTGAAGGTACGGTTTATCGCATGAGAGGCGCAGTGCAAACGGAGATCGTTTGGGACTGGAAGGACAGCAACGGCAATCCCGTCGCTCCGGGACAATACGCTGCGCAAATGGTATTGCCCCAAACCGCGACAGGCCATTGGGGAGAGAACGAGGGAAGTGAAACTTCGTTTACGTTAGAGGATTCCATGCAAGCTGTATCCTATACAGACGTTACAAAGCAATAAACCCTGACTCGACCGTGGCGCACAGCCATATCCTTTTACTGAACACCATCCTGGGCTATATTCGCGAAAAAAAGCAAGCCCCCGGGAACGCAGCATAATGAGCGTTTTCCGGGGGTTGCTTTCTTCTTTATTTATCGGGTCAATGCCACAGGTCTACATCCGTTCTGGCGCGGACACGCCTACCAGACGCAGCACGTTGGCGAGGGCGACACGAACAGCGGCCAGCAAAGCCAGACGCGCAGCAGTCTGCTCGCTATCCTCCGTAATGACGCGTTCAGCGCGATAATAGCTGTGAAGCTGCGAAGCAAGCTCATAGACGTAACGGATCAGACGGTGCGGAGCATAGCCGGACGCTGCATCCGCCACTTCCTGAGGCAGCTCGCCGATTTTGCGCAGCAGATCATATTCCGCTTCCGAGTTCAGCTTGGACAGGTTTACACTGCCGATTTCAGGCAGCTTGATGCCTTGCTCCTCCGCCTGGCGGAAAATGCTGCAAATCCGCGCATGGGCGTATTGAACATAAAATACCGGATTTTCATTGGAGGTGGAAATCGCCAAATCCATATCAAAATCGAGATGCGAATCCATGCTGCGCATGCTGAAGAAATAACGCATGGCGTCTACGCCAACCTCGTCCATCAAATCCTCCATCGTCACCGCTTTGCCGGTGCGCTTGGACATTTTGACTTTTTCGCCGTTCTGGAACAGACTCACCATTTGGGCGATCAGCACTGTAAGCTTTCCGGGATCGTTGCCCAATGCTTCCATGGCCGCTTTCATCCGAGGGATGTAGCCATGATGGTCCGCGCCCCAAATATTGATCATCCGGTCGTATCCCCGGCTGTATTTATCACGATGGTAGGCGATGTCCGGCGTCAAATAGGTATAGGAGCCGTCATTTTTCACCAGCACGCGATTTTTGTCATCTCCAAATGTAGTCGTGGCCAGCCACGTTGCGCCGTCCTCCTCATAGACATGACCGGACGCCTTGAGCGCCTCCAGTCCTTGCACGACCTGCCCGGATTCATAAAGCGACGTTTCGCTGTACCACAGATCAAACCCAACGCGGAACCGCTCCAGATCGCGTTTGATTTTGCCAAGCTCCTTCTCCAGGCCAAATGTCCGGAAAAAAGCAGAGCGTTCCTCTGCGGACAGCGAAAGCAAACGGTCTCCCTCTTGCTCCGCCAGCTCCTTGGCAAAACCAACGATATCTTCGCCATGGTAGCCGTCCTCAGGCATTTCAGCCTCCTGGCCAAGCGCCTGACGATAACGGGCCTCCAGCGACAAGGCGAGATTTTCCACCTGTTTGCCGGCATCGTTAATGTAATATTCACGAGTAACATCATAACCCGCAAAATCCAGCACATTGCATAACGCATCGCCAACAGCCGCTCCACGCGCATGTCCCAAATGCAGACTGCCCGTCGGATTGGCGCTGACAAATTCCATCTCAACCTTTTGACCCGCTCCGATTGTTACCCGGCCGTAATCGCCGCCGCCCTGCAGCGCCTCGCTCACAACAGGATACAGGTAGCTTTTATCCAGGCGGAAATTAATAAAGCCCGGGCCTGCAATTTCGGCCGCCGTAATAAATGCCTTGCCTCCGTCCAGGTTGGCGATGATAGCTTCCGCTATTTGACGCGGATTTTTTTTGGCCAGCTTGGTCAGCTGCATAGCCGCATTGGTAGCCAAGTCGCCATGAGCCTTATCCTTGGGCACCTCCAGCACAAAAGCAGGCAGCTCCTCTCTGGCTGCAAGCCCCGCTGCAACAACCGCGTCAGCGATTGCGCCTTTTACCCCTTCGTACAATTGCTCCAACACATTTCCGCTCATCCTCAAGACTCCTCCTGTATATGGAGACAAATATGGAAGTTACCCGCTATTTGTCCGCCGACTTTCAATTTATACCGCCATTCCAAGTCAAAAGGAAGGCTGCCGGGCAGTTCAGCCGTTTCCCCCGCGTCCCGCTTGACCACAAGCGACGTTGTCGTCGTTTCAAGCTGAAAAGCGGCCTGCGGCGTAGTGTAGGAACCGACTCTGCTCTGCCCCGGAACAAAAAGCTGCTCCGACGACACGCCTCCGCTTCGTTTAAGGGACAGCTCCCCCGGCGTATACCGAAGCAGCGCTTGATTGCCCTCGCCTTCGGCATAGCGTATGTAGATCGACTTTTCCTTGCGGAACCACTCGCCCTTGTAGCGGTGGACCTCCTTCCGGCCATCGATCCTGCTCTCCAGCACAAGCTGGACCTTTGCTCGCTGATTCATGGCTTCGCTCCCGCATTCCTTCCATTCATATGTTACTACTATATACAGGAAGGCTTTTAAATTCAACACTTCATTGCGCCTGCTATCTACATTGTATAACACCGCTTATGACTCTTCGGTAAAAGGAATAATAACCTTCCATGCGGCAACACGGTCTTCCAGATTCCTCATCGTTCGGGTAGGGATAGGGCTGCTTGAAGGAAGCTTGAGCAGCGTCACGTCCCCGGCGGCGTTTGCGCCGTGAGCCTTCATGTAGGTATCATAAGCTTTACTCCCGTTGAAGGCCACGCATCGGATGCCAGGGTAGCGCCTTAGCAGGCCCGGAATATCGCTTGCCGTCTCCGATTTGATATTGACATCCAGACTGCCCTCGCGGGCGCAGGAATGAATAACGTCCCATAAGGCCAACCGATGATTCTGTAAAAAAGAAAGCCTGTTTTCGTAGATGGGGTCGGGCACGCCATAACCCTCGTCGCCAGGCATCAGGCCCTGGAACAGCGCATAAACAATCCTCCAGAAGTAATTTTGAGGGTGACCGTAGAATTGCCCTCTCTCCAATGATTTGACACTAGGGGCCGTTCCCGCCACCAGGACGCGCGCCCGTTCGTCCACGACGGGAGGAAACGAATAAATGAACGACATGCTCGCCACCTCTTTTCTTTTTCCATTATAGCCAAATATCAATAGTCTTTGAAAACTCCGCAAAAAAACCTTGAACCGCAGCAAGGCGGCGCAAGGTTTTGAAAAGCGTAATCTACGTTAAGTCCCGACAAGCAATAAGCCGCTTATTTCGGCGTTAAGCCTGACTTGCATTCTCCTTTAGCATTCTGACAATTTCTTTAATTTGAAGCTTGAGGGAAATAGGATCATTACCCCAGAACAAGTCGGGATCAAGCGGCATGACACGGTTATTTTTGACGGCATCCAGCGACTTCCATACCCCTTCATTGTTGCCCCACACCTCGGAAATCATGGCTCCCTGATCAATAAAGATGTAATCGCCCGCATATTCATCCACGACCTCATACGAGATTTGCCTGTACTGCTCCTTCCCGATCATCTCTTCCAGCTGCTTTCTCGGAGGTGTCAGCTTCAGATGCGTATAGATGGCTTCACCGCCGCGATAACCTCCATCGCCATAAATATAGAAGCCGCTGTCTACTACAAATACGCCCATTAATGCAAAGGTAGACTCCGGCTCGACGATACCCTCCAGCTCGGCGCGCGCTTCAGCGACAGTCTGATCCAGCCCCGCCAGCCATTCCTCGCCCTCCGCTTTTTTATTCAGCGCATCGCCCAGGAAGCCGATCGTTTCATGAATGCTGTTGAAGTAACCATACGGCACAGAAAGAGTCGGGGCGATTTTTTGATATTGCTCCAGAATGGCCATGTCCGATGTCCACGTTACAATCAGGTCCGGCTCAAGCGAGAGAATCACCTCAAGCGATCTTTCTCCTGTGCTTTGAATGCCTTCTATTTGATCCTGAATCACCTTGTTTTCCAGTTCAAAGCCAGTGGAGCCAACCGGTTTGACGCCAAGCACCAGCAATTCGGGCAAATACCCGTCGGTGACAATTCGCTGCGGATTTTGGGGAATTTCAACATCGCCTAACGGCGCTTTTACAATCTTGGTAAAGGATTCTTCATGGGTATCAGGCGCAGCTTCCGGCGTCTGGTTTTCTGCTGCTGTCGGGCTTGGAGCGTTGGCCTCGTTGCCATCTCCTCTACTGCTGCAAGCGCTAATAACACTCATCAATACAACCAAAATAATAATGACGAAAAAATGTTTTTGTTTCAAGCTAAACCCTCCATTAATAATGATTATCATTCGCGAACATAAACTCATTATAATGGTGGTTTTTACCGCAAGTCGACGTAGAAAAATTGGATACCTGTCTGGTACATTTGTTGGATTGTTATTCGCCAGTCAATAATGACACCATAATAGTCAACTGCTTCTGCAGTGACACTCCTTCATCCATCCAAAATTCATCAAGCGAAAGCATATAGAGACGGCAGCCTTGCTCCTGAACGAGCTGACGCCACACTTTTCGCTGCATCAGCTTGCTGCGATAGGTCTCCGGGTCTTTTCCGGGCACAATGACAAACATATGGCCGGCAGCATAAAGCGGAAGCTCCTGCTCTTTGATTCTGACTGCTTTATTAGGCTCCAGCACATCTTCCTCAATTCGCCTCGGAGCTTTTAATCCCAATATTTCGTACAGATTATAGGTGGAACGCACCGGCCAATGAGGAATCATCCATTGGTCCTCATACCACAGCTCATATATTCCAGCCGTTTCACTGTCTTTAACGAAAGACTGGACCACTTCACGAGCGGCGGCCCCCTGCGCCAGATACGAAGCTATCCATTGCTCCGCTTGCGGCAAACGCCCCAGCAGGCCTCCAACCTCCCTTACTTCCTCCAGCTTGTTTCTCTCGCCCCATGGAATAAGCACAACGGGAGCAATACGTTCCAATGCCTTTAGCACCTCTGGATAATGACAGTAATAAGCCGGCGCAACAATCAGCTCCAGCTCCAGCGCTTCCAGCACCTCCGTTTGCCCCAAATGCTCCATAAGCACAAGCTCTCCCAGCTCCTCGTGAAGCAGCACGGATGATCGCCAGATTTCATGGGTGCCCGCAAGCGGCTTCACCCCTATCGCAAGCAGCGCCCCATAAAACTGCATAGCCGCGATACGCCGGGCTCCCCTTCTTTTACGGAAGCTGCCCGGTGACATTAAGGCTACTCTCTGAAAGGCTTTGCCAAAATAGGAAGCATCGGAAAATCCGGTGCGATAGGCAATTTCCCCTAAGCTCTGAGTTGATGCAAGCAGCAATCGCTTCGCTTCATCAATACGAGCTCGATTTACATATTCGCCAAATCCCCAGCCTGTTTCTTTCCGGAACAACGAGGAAAAATAGCTTTCGTTAAAGCCTGCCAGCTGCGCCGCCGACGCACGGGTTAATGGCTTGGCAAAGTTGCGGGCGATATAATCAACTGCTTGCCTGATGGACTTGTCCCGCACAGGGAATCCTTCCGCGAACAAAGCCCGGGTGGATATTGCCTCTATCAGTTCTTGGAGCAAAAGCCTCATTTTGGGCGACTCCGCCAACGCTAATGGGCTGCTGCTCCTGGCCTCTTCCAGCAGGCTCGCAATCAACGCGGCGGCATATCTTGTTACGTCTATGACATGACCATGCCCGGGAAGATGATCTATGCTGACGCTGTAGTGCAGATTCTGCGCGTCTCTATGCACCAGACGGTAGCTCTGAAACCGGACGCCGCATACATCCCCGAATCGCTCGCCCGCCTCTGGCGTTAAGCGCCATTCTCCGCCTCCCCGATGCAGAATAATAAGCTGCTTTTTGCCAACCCGGTGGATTTGTTTGCCGTCAGACACGGCAATCCCTTCCGAGGGGATCAGAATGAGCGGAGACTCGGGCGGGATGGAGACAGGGATGTGCGTCCCTTTATCAGCCAATAATCGTATGTCCAACAGCTCGTACATGATGCTGCTCATCATACCCCCTCCTTTCCCTCCTTTAATCCAAACATATTCCAATCCTTCCGTCCAGCAGCAATAACCGTACCCCGGCATAATGACCGGAATACGGTTATTTAGAAGCTTCATGAACGCAAGCTTGCGTTTACTGCGAAAATGGCAGCCGCCTGCTGCTTAATTATATCCGTTCAATAACGAAGGAGAAGGAATGATCCTCGTCGCCTCTGATCTGGAACTCGTCGTACACCGGCGCGCCCCAGCTGTCATCTCCGCCAACGCCCATCTGGCGTCCCGCTACTGTCACTACAGTGTAATGAACCTGCGGCAGCTCATAATGATGCTGCGCGTTCTCCAGCTCCAGCGCCGTATAAGGCGATACGCCGCATTCCACTGGCTCGCCATTGGACAAGATACGAATGCCCCGGCCTCCGGCGTCTGTAACTGCCAGCTTGCGCACGCCCATCCGGTTGCCGGATTCCTGCGGCATAAGATAGCCGGATACATTGCCCGCAGCCGTTCCTGTAAAGCGTGTCAGACGCGCTCCGTTTGCGCGGTCCGCATAGTTTTCGTCCGGACCGAGAGCCAGCCAGTCCAGCTGATCATAATCTGCCGAAACCTTGAAGGAAACCGCAAAAATCGGCAATCTTGGCAAACCTGCCGAGCCCTTGTAATCGGATTGAACCAAAATGCTTCCATCCTTGCGCACCGTATAGGAAATGCCCGCTTCCGCTTCAGGAGCAACGGAGAAGGTGTAGCGGTACGCTACCGTCACGCTTCCGCTTTCTTCATCAACGGATGCATCGACAGATATGCATTTGCGCGCCAGACTGGCGGCAAACCAGATGCCTGCGTCGTAGCCTTGCGCGTAACCGCGGTCATTGTCGGTTGTCGCACGCCAGAACAGCGGCGCCGGAGGCGCAGCAATCATCTCGCGTCCGCCGTAGTTCAATGAAATCAGGCTCATGGCCTGCTTGGAGAATATCATGCTGAAATCGCGGCCTTTGACGCCGATATTGACATCGCCGTGAATAACCTTCAGCGGCGCGTACTCGTCGTACTTGTTATAGCCGGACGCAACATCGGTTGCCCCCTGGACGGCAAAAATGTGTTGACCAAACGCAACCTCATGTCCGGCGGAAGCCCACAGCGTGCCTTCCTTCAGGCGGAACGAGGCGTTCAGGGCATATTCGCCGCCCTGCGAAGCCTGCTCTGCAAGAGCGGACGCAACGCAGGCCTTTTCACCAGCCGCAACATTAACGGACAAGCTTTCTTTAGCCAGCTCTACGCCGTCCTTCTCCAAAGAAATGACCAGCTCCAGGTGCGACGTGTCCGCAAACAAACCTTCGTTTGCGATCTCAACGCCTTTTTTATCTACCGACAGCTTAAGATCCTGGTACAGGAATTTAACCTCCTGCATTTTTGGAGAAACCTTGCGATCGGCATACACGATGCCGTTTGTACAAAAGCCGTAATCCGTTGGACGGTCGCCGAAGTCGCCGCCATAAGCAAGAAACTCCTTGCCGTAACGATCCTTCGTCAGAATGGACTGATCAATATAGTCCCAGATGAAGCCACCTTGGTACATTGGATATTTATTTTCAAGATCGGTGTACTTTTTCATGCCGCCAAGCGAGTTGCCCATAGCATGCATATATTCGCAGCTGATATATGGCTTGTCCGGATTGTTGTCCAGATATTGCTCAATATCGGCCGGTTTGGCGTACATGCGGCTTTCCATGTCGCTGGCTTCCGAGAAGTTCCGATCGTAGAACACGCCTTCGTAATGAACGAGACGACTGGAATCGGAGCTGCGGAAAAAGCGGGAGACGTTAACCAGCACCTCGCCTACATAGGATTCATTGCCAAGCGACCAGATCAGGACGGAAGGATGGTTTTTGTCCCGTTCATACATGGAGACGGCACGGTCCATCACGATATCCTGCCATTCCGGCCGGTTATGCGGAATATTCCAGGACGGCTCGACCGCCCCCATCTTCTGCCAGGAGCCATGCGTCTCCAGGTTCATTTCGTCGATGACATAAATGCCGTATTCATCGCAAAGCTCATACCATAATGTCTGGTTAGGATAATGGGATGTCCGAACCGAGTTGATATTATTTTGTTTCATGGTCTGGATATCCCAGATCATATCTTCCTTAGTAATCGCGCGGCCGCGGCGGATATTGAACTCATGGCGGTTAACACCCTTGAATACAATCCGTTTGCCGTTGAGCAGCATCAGCTTGTTCTTCATTTCAAAGCGGCGGAAGCCGACCTTTTGCGGTATGGCCTCTACAACCTTGCCGCTGGCATCGGTTATGGCGATAATCGCCAAATACAGATTGGGCTGTTCTGCGCTCCACAATGCAGGCTTGTCCACGGCAAGCTCCAGCTTGCTGTATTCACCAGAAACGGAGCCGGCTGCGCCAAGCTCGATGGAGGCTTCGCCAACCGCAGAGCCATCCTTGCCGTACAGGGTCAAGGATGCCCGTGCTCCGGCAGGAACAGACGCTGCAAATGCCAGCCCGGCTGTCAGCTTGCCCGCCGTAAAGCTTTCATCCAGCTCTGCGGCAATATGCAGATCGGATACATGAATTTCAGGAATGGTATACAGATACACCTCGCGGAAAATACCGGAGAATCTCCAGAAATCCTGATCCTCCAGCCAACTGCCCGTGCTGCGCTGGAACACCTCGACGGCCAGCTTATTTTCCCCTTCCTGCACGTAAGGCGTCAGTTCAAATTCCGATGGCGTAAAGCTGTCTTCGCCGTATCCGACAAAATGACCGTTCAGCCAAACGTAAAAAGCCGTCTCCACGCCCTGGAAGGAAATATAAAGCGGCTTGCCCTCCATATGGCTTGGCACAAAGAAGGATTTGACATAACTGCCGACAACATTGTCGGTTTGCGAAATATGAGGCGGACGCAATTCCTCGTGTCCGTCCCATGGATACATTGTATTCACATATTGCGGCTTGCCGTAACCTTGCATTTGAATATGTCCCGGCACTTCGATTTCCCCCCAGCCGGATACATCAAAGCCGAGTTCTTGAAATCCTGCCGGTCTGGCGGCAGGATTAACCGCATAATTAAATTTCCAGATGCCGTTTAAGGTGCTGCGCATCGGCATGTCGCCTTGCGCTTTGGCTTCATCCAGCGACGCATAATACTTGTGATCGGAATGCGCAGCAAGACGGTTTACTTCAAATACGCTGACATCGCTGAGCCAGTCGAGTGACGGCTTAGATGCTTGAACCATGATATCTGCTCCCCTTTGACAAAAGTGCATGTAATGTTGTGGTGTGTATCTCTTCTATTATACACAAAGGCTCCGTTATTTCACGGATCCGGTCATACCCGCCACAAAATGTTTCTGCATCAGGAAGAAAACAATTGCTGTTGGCAGGGTAGCGATCAGAATAACGGTCATGATTACCCCGTAATCCGGTGTATAGCTGGACCCCAGATTGGAAATAAGCAGCGGGATTGTGCGTTTTTCCGGCGACTGCAGCACAACGAGCGGCCACAGGTAGTTGTTCCAGCTGGACATAAAGGTAATAATCGACGCAGCGGCATAGGTCGTTTTCATCGTTGGCATGTAAATGCGGAAGAAAACGCCAAGTTCGCTTAACCCGTCAATCCGGCCAGCCTCCAGCATATCCTTTGGAAACATCTTTGTGCTTTGGCGGAAGAAGAAAATCAGAAACGCCGTAGTTACCGACGGTAAAATAACAGCCGAAATGGTATCGATCCCGATAAACGGCATAGTCTGTGAAATACTGCCAAACATCCGGTACAACGGCACCATCAATGCCGCAAATGGGATCATCATAGACAGGAGAAGAATCGAGAAAATACGATCCTTTACCTTTGTCCTGAAAATTTCAAAGCCATAACCCGCAAGCGAGGCAATAAGCAGCGACAAAGCGGTGGTTATAAGCGATATTTTGGCTGAGTTCAAAAGCGCCGGCACCAGATCGACCGTGTCAAAAACCTTCTGCAAATTTTCAAACAGGTACGCTCCGGGGAGCAGCTTGCCTCTTGTTACGTCGACTGAGCGGTTAGTGGAGCTGACGATCATCCAGATAAACGGAAAAATGGAGATCACCGCAGCGGCGCTCAAAAACAGATACATGAATACGCGTTTCAGCTTAGCCATTTTTATCACCTGCCAATTTGAACTGAAGAATGGAGAAAATGACGATCAGAATAACGATCGCATACGACACGGTAGCTGCATAGCCAAAGTCCGGCGTATATTTAAACGACAGGTTGTAAATGTATTGAGACAGCGTCATCGTTGCGTTGCCCGGACCGCCCTTTGTAATATTCATGACCTCATCGAACAATTGCAGCGTGCCGATCGTTGAGGTAATGGACGTAAACAGGATAATCGGCTTGAGCAAGGGAACCGTTATGCTGAAAAACTGGCGGCTGGAGGAAGCCCCGTCAATTCTGGCCGCTTCATAAATGGAGTTGTCGATATTTTGCAACGCGGAAAGGTAAAAAATCATGTTGTAGCCGGTCCAGCGCCATGTAATTGCGATAATAATCGTGATTTTCGCCCAGAAGGGATCGGTGATCCATTGAATTGGCGTTGTAATAAGATGCAGATTCATCAATGCTGTGTTGATCAGTCCGTCCGCTCCAAACAGGTATTTGAAAATGACGGAATACGCAACAAGCGACGTAACGGCCGGCAAAAAGATCGCCGTCCGGAAAAAGCCTTTCAATTTCAGGTTTTTATCATTGAGTAGCACGGAAATAAACATAGCCAAAATGATCATGATCGGTACCTGAATGATCAGGTAAAGAAATGTATTTTTCAGCGCAGCAAGAAATGTTGTATCCGTAAGCAAACGCTGGTAATTGTCGATGCCAACAAAATTCAGATTGGTGCCCGTACCCGATTTGAACGACAGGATAAGCGCCTGCACCATGGGATAGAAATAGAACACGCAAATCATAAGGACCGCAATGGAAATAAAGGACCAGCTGACTACATTCGTTTTTGATTTGATATTCACTACAGTTCCTCCTTCTCAAGACAAAAACCCGGTCCATGCCGCCAGCCTGCTCCTTTATTCAGCAAGCGAGGCCATGTCCCAGGTTTTCATCCATTTAAATCTAACTATTTGATTTGCGCATCTGCTTGTTTTTGAGCGTCTGTCAACACCTGGTCGATGCTTTTGCCGTTCAGGTAATTTTGCATTTCCACAACGATAATGTCTTCTACCGCGTAAGTGTGCATGCCATAGTTGACGTTAGGAATTTCAGCCGTCCACTTGGAGAAGTCGCTCACAATGTTTTGTCCGCCGAAAAATTCGTTTGGAGCTTTGTAAGCTTCGCCTTCAGCCGCAGGTTTGTACGTGCCGATAGCGCCTACGTCAGTGATCAGCTTTTGGTACAGGTCTACGTTGGAGCCGAATGTTGCGCCTAAGAATTCAGCCGCTTTTTCCTTGCCGTCCACATTCAGGACATACCAGGAGCTGCCGCCGAGGTTGGAAGCATGAACGGATTTTGCGTTGCCCGCCAGTTTAGGGAACGGTACAATCGCCCATTTGCCCTTCTGATCTTCCGCCGCTGTAATGGAAGCAGTAAACCAGTTGCCTGTCGGTACGGAAGCTACACTGCCGTTATTGTAGTTGGCCACATATTGGCTCCAGTCGGAATGGATTTTCACAATATTGGCGTCCATCATGTTTTTGTACACTTCAAACGCTTCTTTCAGCGCTACGTTGCCTGCCAGATCGGCGCTTTTGCCGTCAGCTGTCAGGTACCACGAGCCCGCAGATTGAATCATCATGCGGATGATGCCCATGTCGTTAGGATCAAGGGAAATCCAGTCCTTGCCGGTTGTTTCTTTTACTTTTTTGCCGATTTCGATGTAGTCGTTCCAGGTAATGTCCTGCAAATCTTCTACTTTGTAGCCGGCCTGCTCCAGGTAATCGGTTCTAACATATACGCCAGCTACGCCGGAATCAAACGGAAGGCCGTAGTTTTCGCCGTTTACGCTTGTAGGTCCAAGCTTGTATTCAGCGAAGTCGGATGCCTTGAAGTTTTTTGTAATAGGGTAAAACGCGTCAGGATATGCTTGCATGAAGCTTTGAGCGCGATAGTCCTCGATCAGCACGATGTTAGGAAGACCTTTTGTCGTACCTGAGCTCAAGCCTGTATTCAGACGTTGTACGATATCGTTTTGAGCATTTTCCACAATTTCAACGTTTACATCAGAATGATCCTTGGCGTAAGCCTCTTTCGCCAGATTCATAGCCTTAACGTTAAAGTTGGCATCCCATGCCCAAACGGTTACTTTTGTTGCCTCGTTGCCTTTGTCACCGCCGGTAGTGCCGCCGTTGCCATCTGTCTTGCCGCTGTTGCCGGATGAACATGCAGCCAGCAGCATCATGCTGGCCAGCAATAAAGCCATCATTTTTTTCATTGTGTCGACCTCCAATTTTTCTGTCTGCAAACATTTCGTGCGAGTTCCTCTGTAAGCGGTTCCTGATGCCTTGTGTTCATCTTAGCACCGGGTCTTTGCTGCACGTTAGAATTATCTTTGCCAACACTTGTGAGATTATTACGGGTTTGCTAAATGGTTAAGTGCGGCAATAGAAATATATTTAGAAAGTTGGAGGATTTTTATTCTTTAATGATGGGAAGTCTTATTTTGACCCTTGTGCCTTCACCCGGATGGCTGTTAATTTCAACGCCGTAGGACTCGCCATAAAGCAGCTGGACCCGTTCATGCACATTACGCACACCGATGCCGGTAAACAGCTGGCGCTTCCCGGATGATTTAAGATTCTCCGCGCCTTGGTCGGTCTTCATATCGAAGCCGTCGCCATTGTCCACCACCTCGCAGATAAGGGCATCCGCTTCCTTTGAAGCCATAAAATAAATATGCCCCTCCGCCTTGGCGTTAAAGCCGTGAAAAAAGGCGTTTTCAATAAAAGGCTGGATAATGAGCTTCGGCAAATGGCAGCCCAAACAATCCGGTGCGATAAAATAATTCATTTTGATCCGTTCGCCGTATCTGACATGATTGATCAGCACATAGTTTTTCATGTTGACCAGCTCTTGGCTGAGGGTAATGGTTTCGCTGACATTGCCGATCATATTCTGAAGCAGGGAGATCAATGCGTTAATGGTTTCCGCAGCCCGTTCTCGATCGCCATGCTGCACCATAAACTTGACCGATGCCAAGGTGTTATAAAGGAAATGCGGATTAATCTGGCCCTGCAGCGCCTCCAGCTCCGCATTTCTTCTCTGCTTCTCCGTCTGCACCAGCTTGGCGACATAATCCTGAAGCTCCTCCAGCATTCCGTTAAAGGCGAGCCCAAGCTCCCGCGTTTCATAACTGCCCCCGACAGACACCTTGTGATGAAACTCATATTTGGATATAGTCGATATTTGCTTCACCAGCCGCGTCAACGATCTGGTCAGCCGTCTGGAAATGAGAAAAACGATAATAAGCGCCACGCCTACGATCACGCCTACGCTGATAATGATAGAGGGCATGTCCGTCAGTTGGCCGATAGCCGTTTTTTTATCAATCAGATTGACAATATAATAATCCAGAGATGACAAATAACGGGACAACACAATATGCTCCCGGTTCTGAATGGCGACATTCATATAAGGCTTGCCGGCTTCCTCCATGCTTTTGACATAAGCCAGAAGCTCCCTGCCGTCCGTGCCAATCCATTCCTTTCGACCCGAGGAAACGATGGTTCCGTTGCCGCTAATGACAGCCACTTCATTGCCTTCGCTCGTATAGGTGTTGTAGAAACCGGCAAACTCCTTTTCGGTCATTGTAAAAAAAATCATTCCGTACACCTTGTCCGTCGTTCGATCACTCAGCGGCCTCGTAGCGACCAGCAGCGGGACTCCATGTTTGGAATTTATATGCTGATACAGAATTCTGCGGGGACTCTCCAATGAACGGAGCGTCAAGGGATGCTGCATCAGTTCGTCATGCGTCATGGCCAGCGGAGATTGGCCGGAGGAGGCAAATATTCTCCCGTTAATGCCAGCAACTGTAATGTCGATCCCATAGGCATCCAGTCCCGAATTAATGCGTTTCATGACATCGCCCATCGCGTAGAAGGAACGGAAATTGGCGAGCGAGCTGCCGTCAGCCTCCGTCATAAACTCCCTGGCCGTACCGCTCTGAGCCAATTTGTTTGTAGCCAGCGCAATGGAATAGTTAAAGGTATCCAGGTTATTATTGATCTGGTTGATGACCTTGGTGTTTGTAATGCTGAAGGTTTCTGTAAAAACCCGTTCGGAAACGTTGATGGTGGTCCACGTAGTCGTCACGGAAACCGCAATAATACTGACGACCATAATAATAAACATTTTAATAAACAGGCCATTGTATTTAAATCGGTCAAATAGCTTGCTCATGCGTCCTCATCCTTGTCCCCGAAATTGCCTACGATAGCGACTGGGCGAAAAGCCGGTGCTTTTTTTAAAAACTTTACAGAAATAGCTATGATCCGAATAACCCACCATGCCGCTGATTTCGGAAATGGGCTCATCGCTTGTGCGCAGCATTTCCTCCGCCTTGCCAATCCGCACCTTGTGCAGGTAGTCAATAAAGCCCTCTTCATTATGAGCGGTAAAGTAACTGGACAAATAGGACGGATTAAAATGAAAATGACGCGCCATATCGCCAAGCGTAAGCGGCTCTGCGTAGTGCTCCTGAATATAATTCAACAATTTTTTCATATTGTCATTGCCTTGTCCCCGCTCCTTGATGGCGATTTGCGTCTCTGCTTCGCTTATAAAGCGTTCCATAATGGCAAGCGCTTCGAATGCGCTTTGGGACTGCTCAATCTCTTTGAAGTAGCTGTATTTGGCAGCCTCCAGCTCCTTCACGTCATATTCCATATTGCCTAGCAGTACGGTCATATTAAAAATAAGATTGCCCAAAAATGTTTTATATTCAAAGACGTCGCCAATATAATAGGAAGCCAGCTCTGCCGAATGGGAGCGAAGGGACTGGAATGCAGCCTGAAACTGTCCGCGTTTGAAGATTTCTGTGAAGCGATTCAGATGAAACGGCTCCGGCGGCTCCGGCAGCGGGGGCAGCTGACCTTTTTTAACAGCCTTACTTCAGGCAGAAAAAAAGAATAGTCCAGCAGCTTTAGCAAGGAATTCCGGTATTGCGGGCGAGTTTCGCCAAGCTCACGGAACACATCCGTTACAGCAACGATACTGCCCGCTATTTCGTTAACCTGCTCGGAGACCCAGTGCTCTAATGCTTCCATGGCCTCCGCCGCACCGTTCACCACCGCTATGGAAAAGCCGCTATATGCCGGTAGTCTATAAAAAACAGCCTCCAGCCCCTCGCTTTCGTCTATTTTGCTTAAACGCTCAGCCAATTCCGTTTGAACGGCAGCCCCGTTTATACCGGCTTGCTCGTCATGCCGCCCATTTCCTGAAGATTGATTAACGGCGACAAGGCGGAAAAGAGGATAAGGAAAGGCTGCTTGCACATCCTCCGCTGGATAGTCGCTTTCATATCCGCCCAAAACCATCTCCAGCAAACGGTCTCCAGACAAACGAAAGCTGCCTGAGCTTCCCTGCTGAAGTGAAGGAATCCGCTTGACCGCCAGCTTAAGAACGGCGAGCAAATGCTGAATATCCAGTTTGGGCTTTAATATATAATCCGCTACTCCGTTTTGGAACGTTGAGCGCACATATTGATATTCGCCAAAGCTGCTAAGCACGATGACCTCTATTTCCGGGTGCTTCAGCTTGATTTCCTTGGTCAACTCTTCTCCGTCCATCAACGGCATGACAATATCCGTTATGACAATATGAGGACTCAACTCCTGAATCATCCGCAGCGCTTCAACACCGTTTGACGCTTCGCCCACAATCTGAAAGCCTTCCTGCTCCCAGTTCATAAAATGTTTGATCCCTTGTCGGATCAAAACCTCATCATCGACGATCAGCACTCTGCAGTAACCGGATTCACTCATATCTGTCCCTCCTATCCGTTGTTTTCAAGCAGATATAGTATATCCGCTATGTTCGCCATAAACCATAGCGTTCGTCAATTATACCGACTTTTACGCAGTACCAAGGGCATTAATGAATAGGTATCTCTTCATTTTTCCATACTAAGGAAATAAGAGGATGTGTTAAGAAAAGGAGCCATTTTTATGAAACAGACCTCTAAGCGCCCCCCCAAGCCGCGACGCCAAGCCCTATTCCCGGGCATTTCCGAAAGGCTTTTGCCGTTTATGCTAAAACTGAATAAGTGGCTGATACGCACTGCTGTTGCGATGGCCGCCGCGCTTGCGCTTTGCCTGGCTTTATTCCTCTATGTCCGTTCTCAACCGCTGCCCGTTGCCGCCATCAGCCAAACCTCACAAATGCTGGATTTGCATGGCAATGTTATCGATACATTTCACGCTGGCGAGAATAGACGCTCCGTCCCGCTGGAGGATATATCCCGTGATCTCATTCACGCTACCCTTTCCATCGAAGATCGCCGCTTTTATGAGCATGATGGATTTGATCTGAGGGGATTGGCGCGTGCCGTTGTTGTTAATGTGCAAAGCATGTCCGCACGCCAAGGGGCTAGCACGCTGACTCAGCAGCTGGCGCGCAATCTCTATCTCAGCCATGAAAAAACGTGGCAGCGCAAGCTCAAGGAGGCTCTGTATACAGCCAAGCTGGAGATGGACTACACCAAAGACGATATACTGAGCATGTATTTGAATCAAATCTATTACGGTCACGGCTCCTACGGCATTGAAGCTGCTTCCATGCTTTATTTTGACAAGCATGCCTCGGAATTGACGCTGGCGGAATCCGCCATGCTTGCCGGCATCCCGAAAGGCCCCAAATATTATTCACCCTACATGGATATGAAAAATGCCAAGGATCGTCAATATCTCATTTTGGAGTCGATGACCGAGGGAGGTTTTATTACAAAGGAGCAGGCAGAGAACGCTTATCGCGAGGTGCTTGATCTAAAACCCCTTGACTCTGGAGAGCCGGAAGGGTTCGCCCCTTATTTCCGTGACTACATCCGCCAGCTCGCCCTGGACGAAATCGGCATTCAACCTTCTGTATTGAACAAAGGCGGCATTACCATCTATACAACGCTGGATCAAAACATTCAGAATGCAGCCGAGGATGCGATCAAAAACGGAATTCCCGGCGACTCCGGACAGCAAGCGGCACTGGTGGCCATCGACCCCCGAAATGGCTACATCAAGGCAATGGTAGGCGGACGGGATTACCGTACCAATCAATATAATCGGGTATTCGCCCGAACGCGCCAGCCCGGTTCAGCTTTTAAGCCGCTGCTGTATTTGACAGCTTTGAGAAGCCGATACATGACGCCCGTTACGCAGTTCCGCAGCGAGCCGACCGTCTTTAGTTACGATGAAGGGCGCAAAAGCTACGAACCGCGCAATTATGGCGACAAATATGCTAACGATCTTATTGATATGCGAAAAGCCATCAGCACCTCGGACAATATATACGCCGTCAACACACTGATGACGATTGGCGCAGACAAAGTCATTCAAACCTCAAAGGATCTGGGAATAAGCAGCCCGCTGGACCCGGTGCCGTCGCTTGCTCTTGGCTCCTCGCCTATTAGCCCCTTTGAGATGGCTTCCGCCTATAGCGTATTTGCCAGCGGCGGATTCCGCGTAGAGCCGATTGCCATTCTTCGGATTGAAGACCGCAAGGGCAAGGTGCTCTATGAAGCCAAGCCTGTTATGAACCAGCCTATCAGTCCGGCTGAGGCATATGTTATGACCAGCCTGCTGGAAGGCGTATTTGAGCAAGGCGGCACTGCCAACCGCGTTTCTTCTATTATAAAGCGTCCCGTTGCGGGCAAAACCGGTACAACGGATTATGACGCCTGGCTTGTCGGCTATACGCCTGAATTATCCACAGCCGTATGGGTGGGGCATGACAAAAACAAAAAGCTTACGCTCGCAGAGGCTCATCGGGCGGCTCCAATTTTTGCAAGCTTTATGGAGGGGGCTTTAAGTGCTGTTCCACCCAAAATGTTTGCGGTGCCGGAGGGGGTAAGCACCGTATACATCGAGCCTTCCACCGGGCGCCTTGCTGCCGCAAGCTGCGGGACAAGACGACTTGAGACCTTCCTATCAGGCACGGAACCCACAGAAATATGCGGTACCAGCGATCATGCAGACGGCCATGAAGAAGGCAACGTCACGGAGCAGCAAACCCGTTCGAATGAAAAAACACGCAAAAAAAAGGCATGGTGGCATGATTTCAAAAAATGGTGGTCCGATTAAGGAAAAAACCGAATCAAAATCCGCTTGAGTTTTTGTCTAAATTTTAAACAAAATGTGAAATTTATTTGAACATTCTGCATAAGATATGATATAGTGTAACTAAGAAAGCACTTACAACATATTCGGGAGTGTTCGATATGACGACAAAAACAACAAGCATGAATCACCTCAAGACAGTAAAGCCGGACGTTAAACGTCTTGTTAACTTCATGACGGCGGTGGCTTGGTTTATTTTAGGCATCGGCGTTCTTCTCTCCCTTATTAATTTAAGCCATTTCAGCGATCAAAACACAGGATTGATGGTTGGCATTGGCTTCCTGATCGGAAGTGTCCACATTTATGTGATTGGCACAGCCATTGGTCTCGTGCATGCTCGTATGGTGCAACATGCCGAGTCCAAAAACGCCTCTCTTCCTGAAGAAGAGCCGATTTCCTGACAACAAACAACCGCAGCTCTGCTTATTCAAGCCCGCCCCAACTTCCAAGGAAGATTGGGCGGGCTTATTTATTTGTGTTAAAATGTACACCTCAAATTCGGACTGGCCTTAGTCATACTCCGCGATGAAATGTGAACATTTCAACAGCGATTTTGGCAGGAAATGTATCATTTAAATGAGAAAATGAACAAAACACCAATCATATGTCGAACAGGTGACTGAGGTATGGCGAATTATCGAATATTTATTTACGTTATTGTTAACCCAGCAGTCACGAGAGTTTGAATCTGTTATCTTTATCATATGCTAACTTTAAATGAGGAATAGACTGAGGAGTGAAACCTTGATGAGACGTTATTACCGAATGCTTATGACCGTGCTTTTTCTCACAATGGCATTCGCGTTATCGGGTTGCAGCGGCGCGCAATATATTGTGCTGGACCCCAAAGGGCCTATCGGCCAGTCGCAAAAAGATTTAATCATTATTACAACTCTTTTGTGCGCCATCATTATCGTTCCGGTTCTGATTCTGACAGCCATAATCGTTTGGCGCTACCGTGATCGCCCGGGCAGAAAAGCTTCCTACCAGCCGCATTGGGAGCACAGTACAAAGCTTGAGGCTACCTGGTGGGCCATTCCGATCGTTATTATCGCTATCATTGGCGTTGTAACCGTGAATTACACCTACATGCTGGAGCCGTCAAAACCTCTCGAATCCGATAAGCAGCCCATCACGATTCAAGCAACGTCAATGGACTGGAAGTGGCTGTTTACGTATCCGGACGAGGACATCGCTACAGTCAACTATATCAAATTCCCTGAAGGGGTGCCCATCCGTTTCCAATTGACAGCGGATACGGCAATGAATTCCTTCTGGATTCCGCAGCTTGGCGGACAGCTCTATTCCATGTCGGGGATGGCGATGACCTTGTATCTGCAAGCCGATGAGCAGGGCAGCTACTACGGCAGCGGCGCTAACTTTAACGGCAAGGATTTTGCTCAAATGACCTTTACGGCGGACGCTGTATCGCAAGAGGAATACGACAAGTGGGTTAGCGAAGTCAAGGGGGATGCCCCTGTCTTGACAATGGACGGCTATGAATCGCTGACCTCTCCTGGACCATCGGATGTTCAACTGTTCTCCAGCTTTCCGGAAGGTCTGTTCGACAAAATTGTAACGCAATATGTTGAGGAAGGCGGCGGAGGCCACGGGCATCACGGCGCTTCGGCCAGCGATCCCAAAACGGATGATTCGCAAACCGCATTCAACACTAATTCAACTCAAAATGAGCATGCGGGGCATTAAGGTTACCGCTCACGAAAGGAGATTCCATCATGTGGGATAAAATCAAGGAATTTTCTTCCGAGTTTTTTGTGACGGGCGACCCCCTCATCCTCGGAGCGCAAGTATCGATCGGCTTAACTCTCGTTGCCGTCGTATTGGTTTTGACCTATTTTAAAAAGTGGCGCTGGCTGTGGTCGGAATGGCTGACCTCCGTTGATCACAAACGCATCGGCATCATGTATATCATCTGTTCCATTCTTATGCTGTTCCGGGGCGGCGTTGACGCCCTCCTTATGCGTACGCAGCTTGCTGCGCCTGAGCTAGAGTTTCTGACCGCAGAGCATTACAACCAGATTTTCACAACACACGGCGTTATCATGATCCTGTTTATGGCGATGCCGCTGATGTTTGGTTTGTTTAATATCGTAGTGCCGCTGCAAATCGGCGCTCGCGACGTAGCCTTCCCATTCCTGAACTCTCTGAGCTTTTGGATGTTTTTCTTCGGGGCTATGCTGTTTAACCTGTCCTTCGTTATCGGCGGTTCGCCGGATGCAGGCTGGCTTGCTTATCCGCCGCTCTCAGAGCTGTCAGGAAGTCCCGGCGTAGGCCAAGACTTCTATATCTGGGGTATTCAAATCTCCGGCATGGGCTCGCTGGCAACAGGCATTAACTTTATCGTTACAATCCTGAAAATGCGCGCGCCAGGCATGAAGCTGATGAAAATGCCGATGTTTACCTGGTCCGTGCTTTCTTCCAGCTTAACCATCATTCTGGCATTTCCGATTTTGACCGTAACGCTGTTCCTGCTGTTTCTTGACCGTTATGCAGGCGCGCATTTCTTCACCCTGGACGGCGGCGGCAACCCGATGATGTATATCAACCTGATCTGGATGTGGGGACATCCCGAGGTTTATATAGTCGTCCTGCCAGCTTTCGGCATCTTCTCCGAGATTGTATCCACATTCTCGAAGAAAAGACTGTTTGGATACAGCTCCATGGTTTATGCCCTTATGTCAATCAGTATCGTATCCTTCTTCACCTGGGCCCACCACTTCTTCACCATGGGCTCCGGAGCTAACGTCAATGCGTTTTTTGCCGTATCAACGATGATTATCGCAATACCAACGGGCGTTAAGGTGTTTAACTGGCTATTTACGATGTTCCGAGGCAAGCTAAGCTTCCCAACCCCGATGATGTGGACCATTGCTTTTATTCCATGTTTCGTAATCGGCGGTATGACGGGCGTTATGTTGTCCGTTGCGCCTGCGGACTTCCAGTACCATAACAGCTACTTCCTGATTGCTCACTTCCACCAGACCTTGATCGGCGGCGTAGTGTTCGGATTTTTCGCAGGCCTTTACTACTGGTGGCCAAAAATGTTCGGCTTCAAGCTGCATGAGGGCTTGGGCAAATGGGCCTTCTGGTTCTGGAACATCGGCTTTTATGTTTGCTTTATGCCGCAATACGCGCTCGGCTTCATGGGCATGACGCGCCGCTTCAACGAATACAACTTTGATATGGGCTGGCAGCCGCTTAACGTGGTATCCACGGTTGGCGCCTTCCTGATGGGTATTGCCTTCCTGTTCCAGGTATGGCAAATCGCTCACAGCATTCGTTTCTACAAAAAAGAACCAACTGGCGACACATGGAACGGCAGATCTCTGGAATGGTCTATTCCGTCTCCTGCCCCAATGTACAACTTCGCTCGTACGCCTATTGTCACTTCCCGTGACGATTGGTGGGAGAAGAAGGAACGCCGCCGAAAGGGCGAGCCTGAGCTTCCGCATGTTGCCAAGGCGGAGCAAGCTCCTCTGGAGCCGATCCATATGCCTCGCAACTCCGGCGTGCCGTTTGTGATGTCCTTCTTCTGGTTCATCGCCGGCTTCGGGTTTGTGTGGGATTGGACATGGATGGTTATTCCGGGACTGATCGGGGTAATTGTCTGCATGCTCGTTCGCTCGTTTACCTATAATACCGATTATTATGTTCCTGTTGATGAAATTGAACGTACAGAAGCCGCGGCAAGGGGGGCACATTAATGGCACAGAAAAAGCATAAAGTTGCCGTGGCGCACGGCAGCCCCGCCGCAGGCGGACATCACGAACATCACGGCGGTCATCACGACCATGGCCATCATGATCAGGAAGAGCTCAAAACATTCGGCTTTTGGCTGTTTCTAATTACGGACGTTATCCTGTTCGGTACTTTATTCGCAACCTTCGCCGTTCTTCGCCTTAACGTAGCCGGAGGACCAACCGGAGGCGATCTGATTGAATTGCCGGGCATCATCGCATCGACCTTTATTTTGCTAACAAGCAGCTTCACCAGCGGCCTTGCGCTTCTGTCGATGAACAAAGGCAACAAAAACGGCTTGATCGGCTGGTTGATCGTTACCGCCCTGCTTGGCGCGTCCTTTATCTATCTGGAAGCCACCGAGTTCATCCACCTCGTGAATGAAGGAGCCAATATCGGCACCAGCGCTTATTGGTCGGCTTTCTTTACACTGGTCGGCACGCACGGCCTTCACGTATCGGTTGGCCTTGTCTGGATGATCGCATTGATTATCCAGCTTTCCAAACGCGGCATTACGCCGGTTACAAAACGTAAAGTAAATATTATCAGCTTGTACTGGCATTTCCTTGATGTTGTGTGGATTTTCGTCTTTACGATTGTTTATCTGATGGGGGTGATGTAAGATGGCCAACCATAACCAAGCTCATGATGGGCACGGCGAAAGCCATGGCTCTCTGAAATCTTATATCATCGGTTTTGTTCTTTCGATCGTCCTGACCATCATTCCTCTCGTTGTTGTCATGAACGAGATGTTTGACAAAAAAACAAATACCGTCATCATTCTGATTGCCGCGGTGCTTCAATTCGCCGTTCAGCTTCTCTTCTTCATGCATCTGCGCGAAGAGAAAAAACCGCGTTACAATTTGACATCGCTTATTTTGGGCCTTATTATTCTGCTGGTCATTGTTGGAGGCTCCATCTGGATTATGACCTACAATGCAGTGGCTGTATAAAACGGCTACGTCGTCCTCTTGAGGGCATGTAATCGCGTTTAGCAGCAGGTTTTAACGCCAATAAAATTTGCTTCAGCTTGCATTAAAACCGTACCGGAGCTTCCGGTACGGTTTTTTTACATTCACAGAGCATGCCGCGCCAACAATTCAGTTATAACTGAATTGGCCCCTATCGCCTCCATTTCCCTCCTGTCATACTTGAGTAAATAGATGAAAACAGAAACAGGGAGGATCTAAATGATGACTTTTTATTTAAGAGAGCTGGATTTGCCCGGCGATTACGAGGCATTGGCACAGCTGCAAAATCAGGACAACTCTGAGCCTGTTACAGCAGAGATTCTGGAGGCCGAAGATGCCAAGATGTATGAAACGGGGCATACCTGGAAGGACGAAAACGGCCTACTTGCCGGTTATGACCGTACGAGACGGGTAGCTGTTAACGATGAAGGGGTTATAGTTGGTTATCTCAACAGCTGGAGAGCGCCCTGGACGGAGCCTGGCTACATTTGCAACCATCTGATTGTAGACAAAAACTATCGCAATCAAGGAATCGGCAGCCTGCTGCTGGCGCATGCACTGGATTGGAGTCAAGGGATTGGAGCATCAGCACTAATTAGCGCTTTATGGGACAACCAGCCGCAATATTTGCAATTTGCCGAAAACCGCGGGTTTGTGGTTGAGCGGCATACTTTTCAATCTGTTGTCCCTTTAGATAGCGAGCAAGCAAAAAACCTGCCCTCCTCCGAGGAGCAGCTTGCCGCTTCAGGGCTTGTTATTAAAACGTTGGCTGACCTTTCCGACGATAACAGCCTGCAGAAGCTGTTTCAGCTTTCCATCGAAACAATGCCCGATATTCCCGGCTATATGGGAACCGCGCCGGATTACGACAGCTGGCGCAAGTGGTATCTGGAGGTGACAGGCTTTTCGCCGGAGCTGGTGCTGATTGCGGTTGACGGAGAGCGCTTTGCAGGCTACACCAATGTTATTTTCAATCAAGATACCAACGGACTTTATCATGAGTACACAACCGTCCATCGCGATTACAGAGGCCGTAAAATTGCTCAAGCTCTAAAACTAAAAGCTATAGAACTAGGCATTGAACGAAAAGCTGCTTATATTCGTACGGATAACGACTCTCTTAACGTACCAATCTTAAGCATCAATCGAAAGCTCGGCTATTTACCCGAACGCGGCCATTATCGCATTCTCGCGCCTATTGAATCCGTCATCGAAAAAATGGCGGAACGAGCTACTTAAGCTACCTGCTTAAAAACAGCAAAAAAGCTGGAATAACCCTTTAACCCCAAAAAGTTGAAGCGAATGTTGAACGCTTCAACTTTTTGGGGTTAAAGGACATTAAGCAGCTTTCCATCTCATCAAGAGCATGCTCAGGGTTGCCTAAAGACTAGCCGCTCCATGCATTCCTCATCTTTCTTCAAGCTCCAATCCGCGCGGCAGCGCCAGCATAAGCTCTGAATATTGGGCATATTCAGGAGCAATACCATTTTCGCGGCGGTCCAGATCACCGATTATTAAAAACAAGGTTTCCCCCACCACATAACTGTTCATCAAATCCCGCTTCACGGCTTCCGGTTTGTCAGGCGACCAAAATCGGACTTGCCCCATCAGCTTCACTTCATTTGCGTCCGTTTCTTTTATGGCAATGGAGACCGTGGATTGCAGCACAATCTTTTTTACAGTTGCCGGAACCTCCAGATTATCCGATTCAATAAAAACCGTCCGCTGTGTCATATTAAAATTACGTTGCAGCTCACTAAACAAACCAGATGACATCAGTAAAGCCAGAAGAAGACTGGATACGCCAATTAGACCAACAAACAGAACACTTAACCAATCATACTGAATCACAGCTCTGTGTTTGCCAGACAGCGCCAAATAGAGCAGCAGCTCCAGTCCCAGCAAAATGAATACAATTGGCGCAACCCACAGCAGCAATTGGTACACATCCGATTCCTGCCATAACGATACGGCAAATGCCGTACCGATCATCATCAGCGTAATGCCCATCGACAAGGAGCCTACCCGCCATGTCCGCCGAGTTTGAGTCATTCCTCCGCCAGCCGCCTCCGCTCCTTGTGGAAACGGAGACATCATCCTGTCCACATTCATGAGGAGGCTCCTCCCCTCTTCTCCGAATCCGTATCAAGCCGCGGCGGCTTGCCAATAGCCAGAATGCTTTTGCTTCCAAAAGCCAGCCTCATGCCTAACAGGATCATAATAAAGGCGATAATAGCTGTTGGCAGCATATATTTATACATTTGATATTGCCTTGCGATAAACGGCCAGAAGTCTCCGATCACGTTCATGATGATCCGATCAAACAAGAAGTATACGCCCACCAGAAACAACGTGACCCCAATCCATCTCTGATATGGAACCAGCACCGGCAGATACGGCTCGTCAACAAGAGCGCCCCGCTCATACCTGCCTATCTGGCTTATGGCGTCGAATAGAGCAAAACACCAGAAGAGAGGCAGAAGAAAAAGGAAGAGCGACAACCTTAGCGTGTCCATAATATAAATGCCCAGCAGAAATATCGCCATTAATTGCAGCCCGCGCTTCTGCAGCCCAAGGTACAAATGACCCGCCCCCGGGAATATAGCCAAAGCTATAGTCAACACCTTGTTTTTAGTGCCGGAGGCAATATGGGATTCGATACCGTCAAACAGGGATTTGTCCTGCACAACCTGCCCCCGCTGCCTGGCGTCCAGCAAACTGACTGCATCAAACATTCCATATACCCATATGACGGGCAGCGCCAGCAGAAAGGTCAAAATAGCTCCGGAGTTCATAACAGCGCTCAAAAAGACGATAATCGCAAACAACCCGATGCTGGAGATCAAAAAAGTAATGCCTCTCTGCATCAAACCCATACCCATGTGTCCGAGTCCGGGAATGATGGATAAAAGAATTATGCGGGTTTTCTCTTGTTGATGTTGCGCGTCATAAGGGCCTCCAGAAGCGCTATTGGAATAGCTGTAGCCCCCGGCCCCATTATATTCATGAGCGCTGCCGTGCGGATACCCTGCACCGTAGCCGTAATCACCAGGTGTGCCTGAAGAATAATGCGGCGCGGAACGAGGGCCCTCTGTAGCCTTGCCAATCAGCAGCGTAAAGATCATATCGATCATATTGATAAAAGCTACAAAGCCGGATACAAGCAGCATGGCGAATGCCATGTCACCGCTAGAGTATCCGTTTACGATGGAGAAGAGCACAAACATGACGATTGGACCAAAGAAACCTCCCGCATATAGAATACAGCGAATATACCGGCCCAAATAAGCATGCCCCATGCCCGGGATAAAAGCTAACAAAAACGCGACTAACGGACTTTTTTTCAAATGAGCTCTTCCTTTCTCCAATCTTTATTTGAATCGGGTCTCTTGCAGACCATCCAGCCATGTTCCAGCGCGATTCATCATGCGCTCCGACCAGGTAGGCTCCAATTCCCGCGGCTCATCGGCTAAATATGGCATTTCCTCTTGCCGGCTTTCATCCAGCTTCATCAATTCCCCGGCAACTCCGCCCAGAATGCCGGAGGTCATGAGCAATAAGGTAATGGACGCCGCCACCGCATATTGGACAACCGGATTTCGAAGCAGAGAAAAGCGGGAACGAAGCTTTTGGGACGCCTTCGGAGAGGTGTGTGTAGACAAAAGCTCTTCCATATCTTCGCAAGCGGAATCACTCGCCGGAAGCAAGGATGCTGCAAGGGCTGCTCGGGATTGATGTTCCTCTGTCAGCTTACCCAGAACCTTTTCTTCCAGTTCCGCCATGTCGGGATATCCGCGAGGCGGCTCCAGTTCCAGCTCCGGAAAAGCCTCTTGATTATCCATAACGTCTATCCATACCTCCAGACAACGCTCGCAGTCCGCAAGCTTCTCCTCCGCCGCCATCCTCTCCCATGGCTCCATTCCGCCTCTGGCGTAATCAAGCAGCTGTTCCTTTGTCATATGGCTGCACAAGCTTTCTCTCATTCAAAATCCTCCTTCCGCCAATGCTTTTTCATCCAGTCCCTTGCCCTGTACAGACGAGACTCCACGCTTTTTTTCTCCAGCCCCGTATCCTCGGCAATTTGCTCATAGCTTTTATTGTCCATATAAAAGGCCAAGACGACCTCCCGGTATTTAGGAGGCAATGCATGAACACGCTCCACCAATAGTTGATGCTCCTCATGCAAGAGCGCGATCTCTTCAGCCGCGGGAGAAGGAGCAGCATCCAGCATCCCTTCGACCAATCCCGCGCATCCCTGCTCCATAATTGCCTGGCATTCTATCAATTGCTCCGGCTTCCTCGCCCGGCTTCTTTTGAAATCAATCGCCTTATTGACGGCAATTCGGGTAATCCACGCTTTCCATCCGTCCATTCGATAACCCGGGAGGGAACGATAGATTTGAAGCAGCACTTCCTGAGTCACATCCTCGGCATCATGCTGCGATTGCAGCACGGCGTAGACAGTCCTGTATATGTATGTGCTGTAGGCTTTTACGAACGGCCGAAAATGCTCCGGTCCATCTTCACGCACTGACCGAATCCATGCCTCGTCAAAAATGCGGTTCCCCTCCCTTCCACTTATATAGACGTCCGAAGACATACAAAACCCTGCATTTTCTCAAAAAAAGCTCAATCCAGAAATCAGCGGTTGACTTGGGCCGAGATGAAAAGCTAAGGGACAGAGGGTTCTTCCGCTTAGCTGTGTTTTCTGTAAAGTACTGATTATTAGGTTGAGCCAAAAAAGCACCAGTCTAGATCCCACCGTCATGTAATATTCATGTGAGTTATATTAATAATTATTTACTCATGTTATTTCTCTGCTATCACTCGCATATTAATATGAACTATGCTATTTAATTATTCATTCAATATAAAATAGCGATTATCTAAATTATTTATTAGAAATAACAATCTAGAAGGAGATATAACGAGTATTTCAACGATAAATTCATATGTATACGCTTTATCTTAGCTATTTCAACTATGTTAGTCATTTGTAATGTTATATAACACTTTGTACAATAGTTTTTAAGATTACAGCATTTCATTACACGGAGGGAGAGTTTATATGACACAAAGATTAGGGAAGCTTGCTGCAAAAAAAATGATGTTTTTTATTTTGGCATTATCACTGGCCGCCGCATCGGTAAGCACGATTGCCGTACGAGGACTGGTAAATGCCGCTGAGGGCGTAGAGCTGCCCTCATTTGACATCCCGGCGCTTTCCGCAGAACATCAGAGCTCTCCGCTGCCTAACGTCATTGTCGTTGCCACAGGCGGCACATTGGCAGGCGCCGCGAGAAACGGCGACAAAACCAACTTTCAAAGCTACTCCGCCGGCACGTACCCTATGGCCGATTTGATTGCACAGCTCCCGGTACACAAAAGCGCCGATGTTTCCTCCTATCAATTCGGCAATAAAGGCTCCGGAGGATATACCATCAAAGACCTCTATGATTTATCGCTGGCTGTAGACGCCGCGCTTGAAATTTACGATAGCGCAGTTGTTACAACCGGCACCGATACTATGGAGGAAATCGCATATTTCCTTGACTTGACGGTTCGCAGCGAAAAACCGGTGGTTGTAACCGGGGCGATGCGCCCATGGGATGTTATCGGCACGGATGGGCCCGCCAACTTATATCAAGCCATCAAGGTTGCAGGCAGCAACAAAACAAAATGGTTTGGCACGGTTGTGATGCTAAACGATGTTATCTATGCGGCGCGCGAGGTTACAAAAACCAACTCGCACCGGAATGATACGTTTGACGCACCGATGTTTGGCGCACTGGGTTACGTAGATGACCCTGCCGTCCGCATTTACCGGGCCCCGGCCAGAGCGTTGAAGGCAGGCAAAGCGGATTGGGCGTCTCCTTTTGATCTGAAAACCATTTCGAAGGACAGCTTGCCTATTGTCGAAATCGCTTATAACTACCAGGCAGCAGGCGGCGGCGCTATTCGCGGCTTTGTTGAAGACGGAGCCAAAGGCATCGTAACGGCGGGGACCGGCGCTGGCGGCATTTCTTCCGCAATGAGCACTGCACGGACAAACGCCATTCGCGATCAAGGCGTCGTATTCGTCTCCACTACTCGGACCGGCTCCGGCTCCATTTATGGCGGCAGCGGAAATACGATTGCAGGCGATAACCTGAACGCCCAGCACGCAAGAATGCTGCTGCTTCTGTCACTGGCTTTCACTAACGATGTTCCCACAATGCGGGGCTGGTTTTCCACTTTTGGCACACAGGACGTTGAAATCTCGGTTGATGAAAACACAGTCCTCTCCGCATCGGTAGAAGAGCCGGCAATCGAAGGGCCAGCCGAGCTGCCTTCACCGGAGCCAACTCCTGTCAGCGGAGAAATCGAGCCTTCTCCGTCGGCTGAGCCGACTGCATCACCGGAGACAAGCGGTCCGGCGGCAGCACCGGAAACGAGCGAGCCGACAGCAAGCGAGCCGGCAGCCGTGGAACCCGTAACCGCGCCATAATGCTAGAAGAGGGAGGTATGCCGCAATGACTATGCAATCAAAACAAACCATCTGGAGCCGGCGGCTTGCCCCGCTCCTGATCATGGCCATGCTGACTGCGCTTCTATCGGTTACAGCCATTCGGGTACAAGCCGAAACTGAAGCTATCGTCCTTCCCACCTTTGACATTCCGCCTCTGAGCGAAGCGCATATCAACTCGCCGCTTCCGAATGTCATTGTGGTAGCGACGGGCGGAACGCTGGCGGGAGCCGCAAGAAACGGCGATAAAACCAGCTTTCAAAGCTATTCTGCCGGAACTTATCCCATGGCGGACTTGATCGCTGAGCTGCCCGTTCACAAAACAGCCGATGTTGCCTCCTATCAATTCGGCAACAAAGGCTCCGGCGGCTATACGATGAAGGAGCTTTACGATTTGTCCCTGGCTGTCGACGCAGCGCTGGAAATTTACGATAGCGCCGTAGTCACCACGGGAACGGACACGATGGAGGAAATAGCCTACTTCCTGGATTTAACCGTCCGCAGCCCAAAACCGGTGGTCGTAACCGGAGCTATGCGCCCATGGGATGTCATTGGCACCGACGGACCCGCCAATCTGTACCAGGCCATCAAGGTGGCGGGCAGCAACAAAACGAAATGGTACGGAACCGTCGTTATGCTGAATGACGTCATTCATGCCGCAAGAGAGGTCACCAAATCCAATTCGCATCGTATGGACACATTTGAATCCCCTATGTTCGGGGCACTGGGATATGTGGATGACCCGGCGGTTCGCATGTACCGCCTTAACGCAAGAGCGCTTAAAGCCGGACAAGAAGGCTGGGCAACTCCCTTTGATTTGAGAAAAATATCCCGGGACCAGCTTCCGATCGTCGATATCGTTTACAACTATCAGGAAGCCGGAGGAGGAGCTATCCGCGCGCTGGTGCAGGATGGAGCCAAAGGCATCGTGACGGCGGGCACAGGCGCCGGAGGAATTTCCTCCAAGATGAGCGCGGCCCGCGCGGAAGCCATCAAACAAGGAGTAACCTTTGTTTCGACTACTCGCACAGGCTCCGGCTCCATCTATAGCGGAGGAAACGGCATCATTGCCGGCGACAACCTGAACCCGCAGCATGCGCGTATTATGCTGATGCTGTCTCTGGCATTTTCCAATGATTTCAATACGATGAAGGGCTGGTTTGAAACGGTTGGCACTCAGGACATTGCCGTGGAAGAAACAGAAGCTCCAACCTGGCCGCCTGGAAGCCTGCTTGAAGTCGAAGCCTCCTCATCCGCCAGCCTGACGCTGAAATGGCCGGCAGCTACCGACAACGTTCGGGTTGCGGAGTACGCTATTTATATGGCCGGTCAAGACGCGCCGCTGGCGAAGGTTCCGGCTAATGCTAACACTTATACCGTGAGCAGCTTATCTCCTTCCACCGCCTACACCTTTGTCGTCAAGGCTATCGACAGCAGCGGCCTGGAGAGCATCGGATTAACGGGAAGCTCCACAACGCTTGCTGCTCCGTCAGGCGGCGGAGGCGGGATAGTGACAAATCCATCCGAAAAAACGGAAGCCACTATTAATCCGGCAAATGGCGGAACCTTAAGCTACGGCAGCGAAATTACCGTTCAAGTTCCTCAAGGAGCGTTGGAAACCGCGATCCAGCTTATCATCGAGAAGCTGACCGGCAGCGGCGGTTGGAGCCAAGGCCCTGGAACGACTCTATCGCCCGTCTATGAGGTAACCAAAAATACGGAAGGCCATTTCCTTAAGCCGGTCACTCTTACACTGACTTTTAATTCTTCGCTCCTTGGCGATGGAGAAAAAGCATCGATCTTCTATTATGACGAAATTTCAAAGAAATGGATTGAAATGGGCGGGACCGTCAGCGGAAACCGCATTTCCGTAGAAACTGACCACTTCACCAAGTTTTCGGTCTTTGCTGTAACCGACAAGCAGGAGCCCGCTCCCTCATTCCATGATGTTACAGGACACTGGGCTGAAGCAAATATTGCGGCAGCTGTATCCGCCGGCTTTATTAACGGCTATGGCGACGGCACCTTCAGACCGGACAACAAGGTCACCCGCGCCGAATTTGCCGTCATGCTGACCGGAGCATTAAAAACCGAAGCAAGCACCGTCAAGTCAAGCTTTACCGACGAAGCTGCCATTCCGGACTGGGCAAAAGAAGCCATCGCGACTGCTACAGCGCAAGGCATTGTCAGCGGATATCCGGGCGGCGCCTTCCGGCCATCCGCAAGCGTTACTCGCTCGGAAATGGCCGTGATGATTGCCAAAGCGCTGAAGCTGCCGCTTGACTCAAGCGGAGCAAGCAGCTACTCGGACAAAGCATCCATCCCGGCTTGGGCACTAGGAGCTGTTGAGGCGCTGACCTCCGAGGGGCTGATGCAAGGACGTTCCGGCAACCGTTTTGCGCCAGATGCAACCTCCACCCGCGCTGAAGCCGCAACCCTTCTAATGCGCGTGCTGCAATACAAACCATAGCCGTCTTTGCCTCTTGGGAGGCAAATGTACAGACTGCTCTATGGCAGCGGCCAGTTCCGCAATGATTGGCAAAACGAAGCATAACAGAGCAATATCAAGCTTATAACCGCTGCCCGATTGTCGCAGTCATCGGTTGCACGCAGTCATCGGTTGCATGCAAAACAGCCTCCTTGCCGCATTTGGCAGGGGGGCTGTTTTTTACCATAAAAATTGGCAAGCTCACAGGCTGCACCGCTTGCATTCCCGGGTTAAACCCCCAGACCGGAGGACACTTAGCTCAGAAGCTGCTTCAGCTCGTCGGGCGAGCGGTCCCACCACTCCGCATTATGCTCCACCAACAGCTTGCGAAGAGCCGCTTTTTCCGTCTCCCCTATATTGTCTAGCATAAACCGGCGTTTAATGGCGTAATCCAACCGATTGACATGATCGGCAAGTATTTTCCATCCGCGCTTCGCCTCGGTATCCACCAGCATTTCGCAAGAGGTTGCACCCGCATAGAAAGCTCCTTCTTCATTGCGGTCAACAGCTACCCAAACGATCCAGCAAGGGCGTCCATTCGGCACATCCTCCTTGTTCGGGGAAAAACGAATGCCGCGCTCAACCTTGCTTTTGGCATGCATAATGCCGACATCAATGTAAGCGACGCCTTCATCAATCATGACGCAAGCCACGTCGCTCAGATCGATGGAGCCAGCCCCGAAGCCTCTATGTTTCTTGCCGCTCACCACATTGAGCGACAGCGACTTTTTTTCCTTCACTTCCGGCTTTGCCGGTTCATTGCTTTCATTTGTCACCGCAGTTCCCACCTTCCCGTACAATAATTCCATTTTAGCTAATAATCCTGGAAAAGCAAACATATACATGCTGTAGATGCTTGTCAACGGGAGGGAAACAGTAATGACTCCACGCTATATTAAACGCATATTATTCGGTTTACTCATCGGATCAGTCACCATCATCTCGGCGCAAAACAACTTTGGATTTGCCTGGAAATCCCAATATACATACGCGCTTGCTCCAGCCGCTCAAGCTCCGTCCGGAATAACGCCCGTCGTATCGGAGCCTTCCGCTCCGGGAGGCGCGCAAAAGCCCGATCAAGCTCCGCCCCCGCTTCCGGAAGCGTTAAGTAAACGGGTCGCCGAATATCACATTCAAGTCACTCTGCGCGAAGACGGCAAGCATCTGGACGGCACGCAAAACGTAACCTGGACCAATCCCGGCAAAAAACCGGTGTCCGAGCTGTATTTCCATCTGTATCCCAACGCCTTCCAGTCACCCAAAACAACTTTTATGACGGAGTCAGGCGGCAAGCTCAGAGGGGACAAGGCTACGCCCGCTGGACAAGGCCATATGGAGCTGCTGTCGCTGCAAACCGAGAGCGGCGCAAGCCTGCTGCCGCGCCTTCAGGCCATTCAGCCTGATGATGGCAATGTGCACGACTTTACGCTCGCAAGACTGCGCCTGATCGAGCCGGTGGCGCCGGGCGAATCCGTCACCTTGAAAATGGGTTTCGAGGTGAAGATGCCGCAGGTTTTTGCGCGGATGGGCTATTATGACGATTTTGTTATGGCTGGACAATGGTTTCCCAAGCTGGCTGTTTACGAAACGGCAGGAACACGAGGACGTGTGGCGGAAGGCTGGAATGTCCATCAATATCATGGCAACTCCGAGTTTTATAGCGATTTTGGCATTTACAGCGTTCGTATATCGGTACCGGAAGCCTATACTGTTGCCGCTACCGGTTTTCAAACCAAACCCGCAGCCGCAGCAGAAAACGGCTACAAATCCTTTCAATTCTACGCAGAGGATGTTCATGACTTTGCCTGGGCCGCTTCGCCGGATTTCATTTATAAGGAAGAAGCCTTTTCGGACAAGGGCGTTCCCGGCGTTCGCATCAAGCTGTATTTAGACCCTGCCCATGCGGACCTTAGCGACCGTTATATGCACGCCGCCAAGTCGGCGCTGGGCAGCTATGCCAAGTGGTATGGCGCTTACCCTTATAGCACCTTGTCCATCGTAGTGCCGCCCGCCGGCGCGGGAGGAGCCGGAGGCATGGAATACCCGACGCTTGTGACAGCCTTCTCAGCGGAAAAGACTTCGCCCGGCTACGAGCTGGAGCGTACGGTCGTGCATGAGATTGGCCACCAATACTGGTACGGTATGGTCGCCTCCAACGAATTCGAGGAGGCCTGGCTGGATGAAGGCTTCACCTCCTACGCGGAGGACAAGGTGATGGAGGAGGCGTATGGAGTCAGCCCCAACCTGCGCCTGGAGGCCAGCTATATGACCAGCCCCGCTCCTCTGAAGCTGGCGTCCTGGGAATATAGCAGCCATCGCGAATACGCGGAAAATGTCTACATGCGAGCCAAGCTTGTTTTGCTGGATATCGAAAATAAAGTTGGCGAACGCATGATGGCCAAAGTGATGCGGTCTTATTTTCAGAAATACAAATTCAAGCATCCAACAACCGGCGATTTCCAGCGTATCCTCGAAAATAGCACCAAAGCCAAGTGGAGCGATTATTTCAATCAATACATTTACGGCAGCCAAATGGCGGATTTCAGCGTTGAACTGGCAAACACCCGCTCCTTGAGCGGGCAGGAAAAAACGATGTACGAATCCAAGGTGCTGATCAAACGCAACGGCGGCGTCGCCGGACCGATTCCCATCCAGTTTAAATTTAGCGACGGCACATTAATCTCCAGGGAATGGGACGGCCTGGACACCCATGTTCAATATACCGAAACATCTCCTTACCCGCTGGAATGGGTTATGGTTGATCCTCAGCAGGCCAATGTGCTGGACAATAAGCTGATCAACAACTTTATGCTGGCCGAGCTGCCAAAGGAGACGCAGATCCGCTGGAGCCTGTCCGCTGCCAAGCTGGTTCAGGGTCTGCTGGGTCTTGTAGGCTGGTAATCCATGCCGAGTAACGAGCTTTCTGAACAAACAAGATAAGGAGAGGACCATCCATGAAAACATTTATGGCACAGGGCTGGCGGTTGTCCTTAAATCACTTCCATCTCGTATTGCTGCTTTTTTTGTACCAGCTGGTTTGGGGGCTGTTAATTTATCGGACAATGGATAACGTGGTCGCGCCCCTCCTCAAGCGGCTGCCCCCCGCTGAAATGGTCAATGCCTCATCCGGCGTTCTGGACAGTATAAAAAGCCAGTTTCTGGCGGAGGCGCAATTTCAATTGTTCAAAACGGATTTAGCCTATCCTTATCTCTGGATGCTGGGCGGCCTGCTCGCCGCCCGCATCCTTCTAAGCCCCTTGTTTAATGCAGGGCTGCTGTATTCCATGCACCAAAGGGGACAAGGCAGCGGAAAAAGCAGCTTTTTGACGGGGATTCGCAAAAAGTGGCTGCCCGTCTCGCTCCTTTATTGGCTGCAAACGATTCTTGCGCTCCTTCCCGCATGGTGGCTGCTCCCGCGAGGCTTGCAGACTGCCTTGCAAAGCGCTTCAGCTTCGGATGCGGCAGTCGCCCTGCTCCCCGGTGCCGCATTATGGCTGGTCTGGGGCGCGCTGTTATCGCTTTTGTTTTTGGCCATGCAGATTGGTACGGTTACCGAAGAAGGCATTTGGCCGTCGCTTTGGCATGCTTTGAAACGATTTTTGCCCTATGCCGGACTTACGCTGGCTATGTGGGGAATCGGCCTGCTGGCCAGCTTCACGGTGAGCAGCTTATCCTTCCTCTGGGCGGGCCTTGTCGCGCTTTTGGTCCATCAGGGCTATTATTTCGCAAAAACGCTGCTTAAGGTATGGACGATGGCTTCGCAGCTGAAATGTCTGCAATCCAGCTCCGACACCTGACGAGGGGTACACCTGGAAGCTGTAACGGATATATTCTTATAAAGGAAAAATGTTGTCTATTTGTTACTCTTCTGCTTCGCGGAGCGGCGACGACAGCCGCAAATAATCGCTTAGCATAGCCAGCCGCCACGGCACAATCATGCCAAAGGCAAGCAAATAAAATATCGCGCCGGTCTGCGGGATGGTCATGTAATTCTCAACGACGCCATGCAGCAGCAGCCGGATAAGAAGCAGCACGGCCAATATTGCAATAAACGCTTTGGAGCGCCTCACATAAATGTCCTCCTGCACTTTTTCAAGCCGGGTAGACACGACAAGCGGGAAGGAAAACATGAGCAGTCCCGTACCAAAGGCCGATAGAGCCCACAGCCATGGAATATGCGTGACGGGGAAGGCAAACATAATAAACCCGGTCGCCATCCCCAGCGGCGGCATCACGATTTTGCGCAGCGTGGCAGGCCGCCTGCCTGCACGAATACGCAGCGCAATCAGCATGAGTCCGCCAAAAAGCGGCATTGCGATCGAGCCGGCTTGTATAACAGGATCAGACCAGTTCAATGGCGCTCCTCCTTTCCGATTCAGCTTGATAGTACAGTCATACCGTCCCTGTTAATAGGAGCCTCGAATATAAGGATGGACCTGCTCCTTGTAGAAACTCCTTATCCGGTCAAGCTCCTCATCTGTAAAAGACGGGACATGAAGCGCCGCCAAATTGTCGCGGACCTGCTCCTTTGTTTTGAAGCCCGGAATCACGCAGCTTACGGCATCATGATCCAGCAGCCAGCGAAGCGAAGCGCGGGTCATGTTGTCGCGCCCTTCCTCAATCCAGCGCAGCTGCTCCGCGAGCTCCACGCCTTTGGCCAGGCCAAGTCCGCCAAACGTCTCGCCTACATTGAAGTGTTCGCCGTTTTCATTAAAGCGGCGGTGATCATCGGCCGGGAAGGTGGTGTTGAAGGTAAACTTGCCCGTCAGCAAACCGCTGGCCAGCGGCAAACGGACCAGAATACCCACTCCGCGTCCCTTGGCCTGCTCCAATAATTCGTCAGCCGGCTTTTGCCGGAATAAATTGAAAATAACCTGAAGCGCGCGTACGCCGGGATAGGCCATACAAGCCATTCCCTCCTCAACAGATTCCACGCTCACTCCATATTCCTTTATTTTACCCTCAGACTTCAACTTGTCCAGCACATGGAATACGCTTCCATCTTTAATGATGGAAAGCGGCGGACAATGAATCTGGTACAGATCAATTGCCTCTCGTTCCAGCCTCTGCAAGCTGGCTTCGCAATAGTCGGTAACGCGGCGTTCGGAATAGGTCTCCGGATCATGGATATCGCCCCCGCGGCAAAACTTCGTCGCAATGGCAATCCGGTCGGCTTTACCTTTGGTAGCTTTGGCCAACAGCCGTTCGCTATGACCATCGCCGTAAACATCCGCCGTATCGAAAAAATTAACTCCGGCGTCAATCGCCTCGTCCAATGCCCGAAGCGCCTCCCCGTCATCCCGGTTTCCCCAAGCTCCGCCAATGGCCCAAGTGCCAAAGCTCAGCTCGCTGACCTCAATCTTCGATGAGCCTAATCGTCTATAATTCATTTGATTTACCGCCTTTCATATAAGTGGTGAATCATTCCCATTTTAACCCTGCAAACGGCCGGAAGCAAATGCGCTTGCTCACATGTGAAGGAGCCAGATGGACTGTATGTCTTCATCCGTCTGCACGGCTCCAGCCCATGCCGCTTTTGCTGTTGACACAGTTGTCTAATTTCGTTAGACTGAGTTTAGTCTAATGACATACGACAGGAGAAATGCTTATGGAACCGTACAAACTAGGCGAGCTGGAGCAACGATTTGCCGATATCATCTGGGAACATGAGCCGGTCAGCTCGCGCACCCTCACCGAATTATGCGCCGAAGCCTTTGAGTGGAAGCGCACCACCACCTATACGATGCTCAAGCGTTTATGCGACCGCGGCATCTTTGCCAACAACGGCGGCACAGTCACGTCGCTGATGTCCAAAGCCGAGTTTGGCGCCGCGCAGGGCGAACAGCTTTTGAATGAAAGCTTCGGAGGCTCCTTGCCGAAATTTTTGGCGGCTTTTACCCGCAGAAAGAAGCTGAGCGCCAAAGAAATTAGTGAAATTAAAAAGCTGATTGACGAGCATAAGGAGGAATAACCGCCATGCTTGAAAAATTATTTTTGCAAACTCTCGATATGAGCTTTACTGCAAGCATGGTTATTCTGGTTGTGCTCGCCGCCCGCCTGCTTCTGAAAAGGGCGCCAAAAATATTTGCCTATGCACTGTGGAGCGTCGTGCTGGTCCGGCTCCTTTTTCCCGTTTCCTTGGAGAGCGTTGCCAGTCTGTTGCCGCTTAAGACAGCATCCGTTACGGGGAGTATTACCGGCATGGCTCTGCCGGCCGTCCCGACAGAAGCTGTTGCCGTGATTCCCGCGGCTCCTGCGGGTTTGGAGACCTCGCTTCCTCCTTCTGCGCCTTATGCCAGCGCGGACCCGCTGCAGTTATGGATTTTTACCGGCGGTCTTATCTGGGTAATCGGCTTTGCCGCATTGCTGCTTTATAGCCTCATCAGCCTACTTAAGCTGCGAAACTGCCTAAAGGATGCGGTTCACTGCAGTGAAAATATTTATACTTCCAACCGAATTCATACGGCGTTTGTTATGGGTGTTTTCCGTCCAGTCATTTATTTGCCGGCGCATCTTTCCGATAAAGAGAGAAGCTATATTTTACTGCATGAGCAAACCCATATCAGGCGCTTTGACCCTATCATTAAGCTAGTGGCGTTTCTGGCACTGTGCATCCACTGGTTTAATCCCCTTGTATGGCTAGCCTTTTTCTTAAGCGCAAAGGATATGGAAATGTCCTGCGACGAAGCGGTTATCAAACGTCTTGGGCATGATGTAAAAAAGGACTATTCCTCTTCGCTTTTAACGCTTGCGACGAGCAATCGAAGGATAGGCGGAGCGCCGCTTGCTTTTGGAGAAGGCGATACGAAGGACAGAATAAAAAATGTGTTGCGCTATAAAAAAACCGGGGGCTGGGCGCTAGCCCTTGCAACACTTGTGCTGATAACCCTCTGCTTCGGACTCCTGACCGATCCCGTTGGATCACGCGGAGCTGAGATGGCGCCTCGTCCATTGGATTTATCCGATATTGAACAAATGAACATTGGCGCAGAAATGCCGTGGCTGATGTATGGGGATGGGACGAGGGCTATTATGCAGGGTACATTCGGATTGCTGGTGTACGACATAGAGAACCGTAAAATACACAGTCGTATTTCATCTGACGAGCTGAAGGAGCAAAACATAGGAATCCCTTTTCTTCACGCGGCAGCTTCGGACAACGGAAACGCAGTATATTTGGGGAGCGATGCGGCCACAGGAGCTGTATCAGACTTTACACATGTATTGGATGTAAAATCGTCGCGTATCGGCACCTTTTCAGGAGAGCCAAAGCCGTTATTTAAGGGTGAATCTCTGTCTGATACCGGGAAGTATGCTGAATACAGCACCAAATACTCTGATTTCCAGACAAAGCTGATTGGCGATGCCATCGTTGAACATGGGGACTCGTTCTTCTACTTGCGTGCAGACAGCGACTGGAGCATAAAAAGCCTGGAGCTTGTACGCCGTTCCCATTCGGACAACACGGAGGATGTCTATCGGATTTTTGATCAAGCGAGATAACAAATATGTCTATAGAAAACGAATGGGACTGCCCGAAAGGCCCGTTACGATGAATCATTATTCAGCAAAACCCTTCCCCTCCGGTCCTCTCTGCTGAATAATGATTACTTCCGATTGACTTTTCGGACAGCCCCGTTTTTAGTTAATCGCAAACGTTTGCTATCCTTTGCAGGCTGGCAAGAGTATCCTCATAACTACGGTAAGCTCCTGCCGCCTTAACGAGATTCCATTTATTTCCACGCTTCAGGTAATGCACCGTAACGGCGCTAGGGAACAGGCCGACATATTCATCCTCTATCTGGAACCCTAATAGATTTATGCCTAGTTGTCCCGCAAGCCCCCTGGCACCCTCCAAGGTATATAGATGACCAAACTTCGATGCGCCGGCCTCCGTACCTGACCAAATGTCCACGCTATCGAATAAGTAAGCAGCGCTGTCGCAACAAAAAGTGATGTTCACTGAATATCCCTCGTAATTGAAGCTGAACACTTTCGCGCCGCCATCTTCCCATACCTCGTCGGCCGCCACATTTGCCTGTTCCAGCGTAATAGACATACCTTCGGGGAAACATCGCGGCAATGTTCCCTTTTGCACATACTCCTCAAAAGAAATAGCCCTTAAAGCTTGCTTAACCTGAGGACTCTCCACAGTTCATCCACCGCCTTTCCGCTTGCTCGGAAAACCCTTTATTACCTGAGCGTCTTCACAATCGCGGCAACTTCTTCGTTTCCATAACCTTCTTTTATCGCCCGGCTGAACATCCTCTCGGCAAATGCGGGCAAGTCATTATTAATTCCGGCTTCCCGAGCCTGCTGCTGCAGCAATTTAATGGTGACCATGCAGGTGTTAATTGATGTTTGGGGCTTTGCATATTGTTCAGTATGGATAACTTCGCTTTCGTACTTCATTACATCCCCTATCATGGGCGAGATGCTCGCAATCAGCTGGCCCAGACCGTTGACCTCCAGGCCATCCGACTCCATGATACGCGCTGCATGAAAAAAGCCAATATATGCCGCAAACAAATAGGCAAGAAAAGCCAAATCTGTTGTGGAAGCCGCACTAACCTTTTCTCCAAGAAATGGAGCATATCCTGCCAAGCTATTAATAATATCTGTATTCTCATCATAAGCAGCCTTTGCGCCAGAAAAAAATATGGCCGCTTCCGGTTGTCCTATTTGCGAAGGCGATGCTGCGATGGCTCCATCCAGATAACTGGCTCCCTTGGCAAGCATCCATGCTTCGAGATCTCTTGCCTGCTGCGGGCTTCCTGTGCTTAATTGCAGCACCGCACGTCCTGCAAGGGCCGAGTGAGCGTCCAAATGAACAAGAACTTCATAGGACGCTTCGTAATCCGACAAACAGAGAATCGTTGTTGTACTAGCACGGATAACTTCATCAACAGTTGACCCAAAATGCGCCCCTTTTTGAACAACTTCTTGCGCTTTATCGGAGGAACGATTCCATACATAAACCTGATATCCCTTATCCAGCAAAACATGCGCTATCGCGCTTCCCATTGATCCAAGTCCTATAATCGTAATCTTTTTCATGCGATACTCCCCCATTTTTGTGCTGGCATCAAGTGTCGCATAACCCGTTCAAGCACCTCATCCGTTTTATTGTTCATCTCTGCCATCTGATCCATTACCTTTTTAGCTGTTTTCTCCATCTCATATCCATTCCTTTCGCTGTTCAGTTCAACGCAAATTGGATTTGCTTGACTACATGGTCCAGTATACGAAATAATAGTGACAACTAATGGCACTAATTATTTAGATCCCTTAAAATATATACAGGAGCTATAGCCACCTATGAACAAAGCACAACGTCTTATCCAACTCATCATGTTGGTAAATGAACGTAAAACCTTTACCATTCAGGAGCTGGCCGATGAATGCGGCGTATCCCGTCGGACGATGATCCGCGATCTTATGGGGTTAAGCGAGCTCGGTGTCCCCTTATATTCGCAACCCGGACCCGGTGGAGGTTACCGGGTGCTGCGTGACAAGGTGCTTCCGCCCATACTATTCACAGAGCACGAAGCAACAGCATTATTTCTTGCAGGTCAATCCTTGATGAACTATCGACAGCTCCCTTTTGATAATGAGGTAAACAGCGCTTTGCACAAGTTCTATCATTACCTTCCGAAAGAGCTGAAACAGAAGATTGATTATATGCAGCAAAAAATTGTATTTTGGGTTCCTCCACATCAATTGGAGCTGCCACACCTGAAAGGATTACTGGATGCCGCATTGGAGCCGCATCCGGTTCAAATTATTTATGAAGCGTCCCAACGCAAAGAAAGAATCATTCATCCCATTGGACTTTATACGATGAACGGGTTGTGGTATTGTCAAGCATACTGTGAACTGGCACAGGACCATCGGGTGTTTAGGGTAGACAGGGTTCAAGAGCTGGTTGATCTCCCGCAAAAGGATGATGTTGAGACTACTAAATTAACGGAGAATGAGAATATACGACCGTGGATTATGAGGATGGATGAGACAGATACGCTTAAGCTTGAAGTCCATCTGACTGCTGAAGGCGTAAGACGTTGCCAATCGGAATTATGGTTATCTTCTTCTATTCAAACTTTCGAGGATGGTTCAGGGCTTATAAGGCGCTCCATCAGTCCTTCTTATCAGTCATGGGCCGTTCACTTCTTCTTGGGGCTTGGTGCCGAAGCCAACGTTTGCCAGCCTGCCGGGTTAAGAAGCCTTATTCAGGAGAAGCTCCAACAAATGCTCAAATTCTATCAGAACTGACGATGAAACTTGCCTATAAAGACCGTTTTATGGCCGCAGCGACGGACCTGGACTTATTTGCTAAAGCCTGGGTCCGATGCTACCAGATGTTATCGTTTATCCTAAACGTCTTTCCTCACAGAACGCCCCGTTCAGGCCGCTCCCCTTGAAAAGCGCTTTTCATATCGTACCCCGTCGGGTTCTGGAAAACCCTTAAACCAAACTCCGGCGCAACCGCCAATATATGATCGAAAATATCGGATTGCACGCCTTCATAGACAGCCCAGGCGGTATCATTGGTAAACGCATAAATTTCAATCGGAAGTCCCGTCTCCTCCGGCTGGAGCTGGCGAACCATGCAGGTCATGCCTTTATGGATTTTGGGATGCTGCTCCAGATAACGCTGAATGTAGGCACGAAACACGCCGATATTCGTCAGCGCCCGCCCGTTTACCCGATTGGTGCGATCTATCTGGTTTTCATTATTGTATTGTTCGATTTCCGCCTCTTTTTGCTGAATATAATCCTTAAGATATTGAATTTGCTTGAATTTCAGAATCATATCCGGCGTACAGATGGAGATGCTGCTTGTATCCATAAAAACGGAGCGTTTAATGCGACGCCCGCCGGACGCCTGCATGCCTCTCCAGTTTTTGAAGGAATCCGAAATAAGCGCATACGTGGGGACGGTTGTAATCGTTTTGTCCCAGTTCTGCACCTTGACGGTGTTTAGGGAAATATCAATAATGTCCCCGTCTGCTCCATACTTCGGCATTTCGATCCAATCGCCGACGCGCACCATATCGTTGGAGGTTAATTGAACGCCCGCCACGAGACCCAAGATGGAATCTTTAAAAATGAGCATAATAACCGCCGACAAGGCGCCAATGCCGCTTAGCAGAATAACCGGACTTTGCCCGATCAAATTAGCGATGAGCAAAATTCCGCCAACAATATAAATGAAAATTTTGACGACCTGAATGTAGCCTCGAATCGGCCGCGCCTTGGAAATTTCAAATGTCACGTAAATATCATTGATCGCATTCAAAAAGGCATTGATAACCAGCAATACCACAACAATCATATACAGCGTAACGCCTTTTACAATAAGCGTCTGATAGTCTGGAAACAGATACGAAGTATAAGAAATGATGAGAGCCGGCACGATATGCGAAAGCTTGTGGAACACCTTGCGGTCCAGCAGGTAGTTATCCCATTGGTAACGATTGCGGTGAACCAGATGGGTAATGACCTTTAACACCACTTTTTTGGTGATAAAGTTGGCGAGTACGCACAAAAGCAAAATGCCTATAAAAAGAATAATATCCGCCAAATGCCCCGCCCATTTTGAATCCGCTCCTAAATCCTCAATCCATTGTTGAATAAAATCCATAATTCCCTCCATGCTGTTCCTGGACGTGTCTGAAATTCCGCAGTTGCGAGTTTTAAGACATGCCTTATCATCTGATTTATTCCCTGCGCTCTTCCCGCACAGGCTTTACATGCTCCGGTATTCCCTTCTCGCCAAGAGGCACATAGCTCACATCAAAGCTGCCGCTATACCCAAAAATAGGGCCAAACACAGGATTGCGGACCGTAACGTCAATCCGGAATTTACCGGTATCTTCGTCATAGGCTTCAACGACATCCGCATAACCTGACAGAAGCATCGGAAACGCAAATGCAATGGGCCCTTCATAGAAGTATTGCGCTCCGGAGCGTAGCTTCATAGCCCCGGACGGGGTCGGCTCCATCTGTATGTCAACGGCCAAATGCTGATGAGTGCCTAAATAATCAATAATTTTGCCCTTCTGCTCGCTGTAGATCATAGTAGCGTCAAACCGCCTTGTTTTATTCGGAAAATGATAGGTTCGCACCCAAGTGACCGTTTCCCTCCCGAATGAATCCTTGTAGGCGTAATTTTCAATGGTAAACGGAATCTGCCCGCCCCGCTGCGGAAATAAAATGTTGCGCCATGTCCCGATATACAGGAAAGGCAGCGTATACCACTTGCTATACCAAACCTTCTCCATCACCCCCGTGCCGATTGAAGCGATGCCGTCCTTGCTGCTAAAGCCAAATCTCCTCTGGATTTTCGGATGCAGCTTGGCAAAATCCTTTCCCAATGCGCGCGTATAAATGGATTGCAAGGCGATCACCTCAGTTCTTTGGTTTTCGGATACAATGTTTAGCGCTTGGCGTCGGCTCCCGCTCCAATACATAAAGAGCCGATAAAGCCATCATGGCGAGATTAAGCGTAACGGGGTTAAACGGCGCAACATAAATGGCGGGGGAGGCCAGCCCGCTTAACAGCAGCCCTGCCAGCAAGGCAAGGTTGAGATAATGGAGCTTGCGGCCTCTGCAGCAAAGGAGCCACAATCCAAAAACGATTTCGGCAATGCCCATACCGGTCAGCATAGCCCTCTCGTAACCGGCTAAAAATGAAAATTGCGAAATCAGCTCCATTTCCCCGGAATCGGGAACCAGCAGCTTGGGGACCAGGCCTTGATACATCCAGAGCAGGGCGAGAACAACCCGGATCAAAAGCATACGGATAAAACGATAGAGAGAGGAGGCCGGATGAATGCCCTTCTCCAGCCACAGCTTCAAGGCGTCAAAGCTCCAGGCAGTCGCCCAGCCCATCAACGGACGAAACACCAGCCGGTCAAGCAGCCTACCCGCCCCGCCAAATCGCGTGTGATAATCGTATTGGGTCAGAAAAACAACGCCTTCCCCGTCAGGCACATATCTCCAGAAGCCGCTCCCCTCACGTATTAAAGAAAGACGCTGGTCCGTGCCGAATTTGAGGGTAGAGGTTCGGATGCCGTCCCGCTCGCGCGTACCATAAGACTCTCCTTCGCCCGCGATGCTGATGCCAAAACCAATAACGGTCCGGTATAGAAACCTTTGCCGGTCCTCTTCCTTTTCCTTTGGCAAATACGAAATTTCGGAAAAACGAAGATCCCATTGCTGATGCAAATGGGGCGATTGCGTATATTCCCACAATGTTTCTATTGGAGCTTCGATCCTGGTCTCCACATATACTTTTTCACCCATGCATGTCCCCCCCTGCATGTCCTCCCTCTCGCAAAAGAGGATTCGTTTGATCGTTATCCAACTCTTTTATTAACCTTTATTTTTTATAGACTATACACGATGACCTTGCCTATCGCAATTTTTTCAACATAATCTTATAAAAATCTCATCCTACCTCTCGCGGCTGGCATGGTAAGATGAATAATAGCTTATCCTACCAAAAGTATAGCCTATGCGGAGGTGCATATTATGAAAGCGCTTTTTATTGGTGGAACAGGGATTATCAGCTCAGCTATTACGAAACAACTCGCGGAGCAAGGCTGCGAGCTATATCTCCTTAACAGAGGAAGCCGAAATGCTGCTTTGCCCCAAGGCGTTCATGTTATTCAAGCAGATATTAACGACGAGGACCAAGTTGCTTCGCTGCTGGAAGGACATCAGTTTGACGTTGTAGCGGATTTCATCGCTTTTCGCCCGGAACAGCTGGAACGGGACTTCCGCCTTTTTCAGGGAAGGACCAAGCAGTTTTTGTTCATCAGCTCCGCTTCCGCCTATCAAACGCCGTTGTCCGACTATCGCATAACAGAAGGCACGCCTCTGTCCAATCCTTATTGGGAGTACTCCCGCAATAAAATAGCCTGCGAGCAATATTTGATCGACCGTTACCGCGAGGACGGTTTCCCGATTACGATTGTTCGCCCAAGCCACACCTATGACGAGCGCTCCATTCCGCTAGGCGTGCATGGCAACAAGGGATCATGGCAGGTGGCCAAACGAATGCTGGAGGGCAAACCCGTCATTATACATGGAGACGGCACCTCCTTGTGGACCATGACGCATAATAGTGATTTTGCAAAAGGCTTTATTGGACTGATGGGCAATATTCATGCTATCGGTGAATCCGTCCATATTACGTCGGACGAAACCGTCACCTGGAATCAAATCTATGAAATCATCGCCGATGCGCTCGGCGTCAAGCTCAATGCCGTACATGTCTCTTCCCACTTTCTTGCTGCAGCGGGCCCTTATGACTTCCGGGGAGGATTGCTGGGCGACAAAGCCAACTCCGTCGTGTTCGACAACAGCAAGCTAAAGCGGCTGGTACCGCAATTTGTCGCTACAACTCGCCTAGATCAAGGCATTAAGGAAACGGTCCGGCATATATTGGCCAATCCCGCTCTCCAGACCGAGGACCCGGAATTTGATCTGTGGTGCGATCGGATTGTCGAGACAATGGACAACGCCGCAAAGTCACTAACCTGAAACGTTTAACCCTAAGAGCTTTATCCCGAAGCGTTTAACACGTAGTTTTTAACCCTAAAAGTGTAAGCCCGAAGCATTTAACACGTAGCGCTTAACCTTAAAAGTTTTAACTCGAAACGCTTAACACGCAGCATTTAACATGAAGCATCCAATCCTTTAAGTGCTTTGGCTTAAAGCTCTTTTATCCAAGCTCCAAAAAAAGATCTTATTACGTTGTACAGTAAAAGGGATGGAGGGAACATTTTACGTTTCCACTCCACCCCCTTTACGTTTCCGCCCCAACTCTTTTGTTATGTTCTTAGGGATTTGTACGATATTTCACTCAAAATTTCGCTGCGTCCACGATAATGAATACATATTGTACGAAGAATCATACAAATATTAAGCCCCATTGCTTGGCAGCCGCCATTTTGTATGACGAATCGTACAAATGACCGAAATAACACTCGAAAACTCTTCCTTTTATACGAAGCATCGTACAAAAGACGCTTTCGAACATACCTCACTCTTATTTAAAGGCGGGCATTACGCTATCGCTGTAGTTCTCTTCAAAAAAGGTCTTTACCTCTTCGCTTGTCATCAGCTCAGCCAATCTTTGAATTGCAGCAGAGTCTTTGTTGTCCTCGCGCGCAACCAGCGTAATGGCGAAAGGCGATTCCTCGCCCTCTACGATTAGAGCGTCCTTAGGAGTCAAATTCAACGGTTTAGCGTAAGCGGGGTACATGGCAACCAAGTCCAAGTCGTCAATAACGCGGGCAAGCATCAGCAAATCGACCTCCTGAAATTTAAACCCTCGGGCATTGTCTACGATATCCTCCATTGTGCCGTTGTAACCAACGCCATCCGCAAGCTTGATCAAGCCGGCCTTGTCCAGCAGAGCCAGCGTACGTCCCGTGTTCGCCGGATCATTGGCAATTCCGATGCTCGCTCCGTCAGGAAGCTCTTCAATACTGGCGTAACGCTTGGAGTAAGCTCCGTAAATGGCATGGTAAATTTCCCGCACTGGCGCCAGCGTAGCATCGTTATTTTCATTAAAGCTTTTCATGTAAGGCGTATGTTGGAAGAAGTTAGCGTCCACTTCTTTATTTTTCAGCGCTGTATTGGGCTGTGTATTGTCGGAGAGCACCACGATTTCCATATGGATTCCCTCTTCCTCCAGCTTGGGCTTTACCAGCTCCAAAACCTCTGTCATTGGAGGAATAAGCGAAGCTACCTTGATATGCGTTTCCTCTTGTTTAGGCGCATCCGTTACTGCTCCGCCTTGCGCCCCTTCTTGCTTGCCGTTTCCTTGACCGCAGCCAGCCGCTATAAGCAATATGGCAAGCAGCAAAACGCTCGTCCTCAGGTATTGACTCATTGATTGCTTCATTGATGGCTTCAGCGATTTGTTCAGTGAGCTCTGCTGTATTTTTTTCATTGTTTCATTCACAGCTGGTTGCATTGAAGTTTTCATTACGTTGATTGCCCCCGTATCCATTTATTTATCTTTTCTGATTTTACCGATCACATATTACCTCTTGTCGATTAAGCGAGATATCCAATTTCCCGTAAGCTGAATGCTTTGCACCAAAATAATCATAATCACAATCGTTACAACCATAATGACGGTTTCATACCGCTGATAGCCGTAGCGGATCGCAAAATCCCCGATTCCGCCTCCGCCCACAATCCCCATAACCGTCGAATAGGAAATAAAGCTGATAATAGAGGTCGTCATTCCCACCACAAGTCCGGAACGGGCTTCAACAAGCAAAAATTTGTAAATGAGTTGAAGCTTGGTCGCCCCCATCGAAACGGCCGATTCGATTATCCCCCTTGGAATATCGAGCAAAGCTTGCTCCACCAGACGGGAGTAATAGACTACAGCAACAAAGGCAAGCGGAACCGACGCTGCCAGCGTTCCCAGCGACGTGCCGACAATCCAGCGGGTAACCGGGATCATAAACACAACAAACAACAGAAACGGAAACGATCGAATGACATTGACAAGACCGTTCAACAGCGCAAAAAACCAGCGATTCTGGAATCGTTGTCCTGGGCGGCACAAATAAAGCAGCGTGCCCAGCGGCAAACCCAACAGCAGCGCCGCCAGCGTAGCAATTCCGACCATAACAAAGGTTTCTCCGATGGCTTCCCACATTTGAACGTGATATTTCTCGACGGCCGCGACTACATCAGCCAGCATGCCGCGCAATGGCTCAAGCAAAAGGCTCATCTCCTTTGTTTCGGACGAAGGCCCCGCTAAAAAGCTCCGCCGCTTGCGCCAGCCCTGCGGAATCAACCTCCAGCGTGCGAAGAAGCTTTCCGTTCTCCATCATGGATACCCGGTGGCAAATGGATCTGATTACCTCCAGCTCATGGGTAACGATAATAATCGTTAATCCAAATGTCTGGTTGATGGTCCGAAGCACCTCCAGCACTTCGTTAGTTGTGTGCGGGTCAAGCGCGGAGGTTGGTTCGTCGCAGAGCAGCACCTTCGGCCGATTCGCCAAAGCTCTTGCGATGGCTACGCGCTGCTTCTGCCCGCCGCTTAATTGCGCGGGGTATTGCTCCGCCTTATCCAGCAGCCCCACCATGCCAAGGCATTCCAGCACACGGTTGCTGCGCTCACGCTTGTCCAGCTTTGCCAGCTCAAGCGGAATAGCGATATTTTTGGCAACCGTTTTATTGCCTAGCAGGTGAAAATGCTGGAAGATCATGCCGATGCTTCGGCGAGCCTCCCTCAGTTCAGGCTCCTTCATTTGCATCAGATCAACGCCATCCAGCAGAACTGCGCCTTCGTCCGGGTCCTCCAGTCGATTCATCAGCCGCAGCAGCGTCGATTTGCCTGCGCCGCTAGCGCCAATAATGCCGTGTATATCTCCCTGCCTGATGTTCAGCGATAAAGGATGTACGGCTTGCACCCGCTGCCTGGAAGGACCATACCCCTTGCTAACCCCATGCAACGTTAAAATGGAGCACCCCTCCCTTTCATGTAGCATTTGCATCCTAGAGACAAGTCGCATTTGCATTCTACAAATAGCTTTTACATCCTATAGGATCATATCATGGAAAAGGAATATTCGTTAGTCCGCCAATCGGTACCCCGCCCCGCGAACCGTTACAATATATTGCGGATTCGAGGCGCTGTCGCGCAGCTTTTTGCGCAAGCTTTTGATGTGGACGTCAACCAGATTGCTGCCCCCGTAATACTGGACTCCCCATACGGTATCCAGCAGCGTTTCGCGGGAAAATACGGAGCCGTCCGAAGCCAGGAAGGTTAGCAGCAAATCGTATTCCGTTTTGGTCAGATCAATTCGTGTTCCGCTTTGCAAAACGGTCATTTTACGGGAATCCAGCACAATATCCTTAAAGGTATAAACCCCCTCCGAGGATGCACCCGAAGCGGCTCGGCCCTCCAGCATACCGTTAATAAGACGCAGCGCCTCCCTGGCATCGGAAGGCCACGCCAGCAGCTCAACGCCGGCGGGCGCGTTGCCGCTTCTATCCTGATAAGCCTGTTCATCCAGCAGAACCAGCACCGGAATGTCGGCTTGAACGGCAAAATCAAGCAGCTCGCTGCCGCCCTCCAGCGTATGCCCGACCGAAGGCAGCGGAAGAGGAAGCGCGTCATAAACGAGAAGCTCCGGCTGAAGCGCGCCTAACATTTCTTTTTTGAACTCATGCAGCGAAAAGACATCAAAGCACTGGCCCGACAGCGTGACCAGCAGCGACCGCACCCGCTCCGGGAGAGGACTAATCAGCATAACCCGCTTGGTCAGCGTACATAGAACCCCTTCCGTAAAGTCCGTTACTGTACCTTCTTCGCGCATTCGCTGCACACTCCTTCCAATACGACCCCGGCATGACTGACGCTATATCCCGTCCGAGCGGCTACCTCGGCAATCCACTCCTCGGGAAGCTCCAGGAAAACCTCGTCAACAGCGCCGCATTTCGTGCATACAATATGATAATGCTCATCGGTGGTGGAATCGTAGCGGCTAACCGCCTCCCCCAGCTTAAGCTCTCTGATTAACCCCGCATCGCTCAAGTAGCGCAACGAATTATACACCGTGCCATAGGCAAAGTGAAACCCCCGCTCCCTCAGACGCTCGATAATATCGGCCGCTGAAGGATGGTCGCTGCTCTCCGTCACAATGTCGTACACCGCCTTGCGCTGTACCGTCAAATTGATTTTGCTCATTGGCTTTCGCCTTCTTCCTGTATATCATGACTTTAGACTAAGTATAAATTTAAATAAAGGTAACGTCAATATCGTCATTACTGCATCTATTATGTTGCGATAATGAGTGTTAACGCAGAGCTTGCCCGTGCTTTTACGAAAAGTTATCTGAATATTTACAATATTAAAATAATGATGTATAATGAAGCTATCCAATAAGAGAGGGGATAGTCCATTGAAGCATGTTAGCGATGCATGTCCCACTACACAAGGAAAGGAGTCCTGACGAGGGCTATCGGGCATGCGGGAATCCGGCGGAAAGACGAAATGTTCTGCAGTGGGGATACTTATCGGAAGGATGGATTAAGAATCACAAAGAAGATGAGGAATGGAGCGTTTAAATAAATTGAATAGTCGTTTGCCAGAAAAATAAGGGATTCCGGTTATCATGGTGGATAAGCGGAATCCCTTTTGCATGTTCATTTAGGGTGAGCGCACAGCCTTTTATAAGATCGGGCTGAGCAGGCGGGAGATGGACTCCCTGAAGCGATTGAACAGCGGCCTGCCGTCATACGCTTCTGCAGTGAGCAGGCGGGAGTCATCAATGTCGCGCTGGAAAATATCCATCAGCTTCACCGCCGTGGCGGAATCATAAATAAAAGCATTCATTTCAAAATTCAGCTTGAAGCTGCGAATATCCAGATTCGCGGTGCCAACCGAAGCCACCTTGCTGTCAACAACAAGCGTTTTGGCATGCAGAAAGCCTTTTTCATATAAATAAACCTTGATGCCGCTGGCCAGCAGCTCGCCCAAATAAGATTGCGTCGCCCAATACACAAAAAAGTGATCCGGCTTGCTAGGCAGCATAATGCTGACCTCAACGCCAGACAACGCAGCCACCTTAAGTGCGGAGAGCAAGCTGTCATCCGGCACAAAATAAGGCGTCTGCAGGCACACGCTGCTCCGGGCTCCGTAGATCATTTTGATGTAGGCGTTTTTGATTTCCTGATACTCCGTATCGGGACCGCTTGCCACAAGCTGCATGCCGATATGTCCGGGTACGCAGCGAGGGTCGGGAAAATAAATTTCGCTTAGCTCTATCTTGCCGGAGGCGGCAAGATTCCAATCCAGCAAAAACTGCGCCTGCATCTGAAGCACCGCGCTGCCCTGAACCTTGAGATGGGTATCCCGCCATTGTCCAAAATGCTCGCTCAGCCCCAAATATTCGTCCCCGATGTTGAAGCCGCCGATATACCCCGTTTTGCCGTCAATAATGGCCAGCTTACGGTGATTGCGATAATTGATTTTCAAGTTCAGATACGGAATACGCGACGGGAAAAACGCCGCCTCCCTGCCGCCTGCTGCCCGCAGCTCCTTAAAGAAACGTCCTGGCAGGCGCGAGCTTCCGATATGGTCGTAAAGGAAACGCACCTCCACTCCGTCAGCCGCTTTGGCTGTCAGCGCGCGCATTAACCGCCGTCCCAATTCATCGTCCCTTACAATGTAATAGACCAGATGAATATGATGCTCCGCGGCCTCTATATCGGCAATAAGCGCGTCGAATTTTTGCTTGCCGTCCGTATAGATATCTACTATATTGTTTGTGGTGTAAAGCGCCAGCCCCGTGGTCAGATTCAGGTAGATCATATCCTGATATTCCGCAAGCTCGCTATCCAGCGCCACAAGCCGCTTCTCCTTTAGCTCCTGCCGCTGGGTTTCCAGCGCATGCTGAATGACGCGCTCATTATCCCCAAGCAGCTTGCTAAGCTGCCGCTTGCGCACCTTCTGCCCCAGAATAAGATACATAATGAAGCCCAGCACGGGGATAAAATAGAGCACCATCAGCCAGGCCCAGGTTGCCGAGGCGTTGCGCCGCTCCAGAAAAATGACCGCTGTCGCCAAAAAGATATTGAGTACAATGATGACCCATGATAAATTCTGGAGCACATCCATTCTGTTTAGTTAACCCCCATTATGGTTTTTACTCACTGCCGTCGCATCAAAATATTCCTCCAGCGTCAAGCCGTCGCTGTACAGCTTGCCAGCCAGCTCCTTGCCGACATAGCGCAAATGCCAAGGCTCGTACTGATAGCCCGTTATATCCTGCTTGCCCTTCGGATATCGAATGACAAACCCGTATTCAGCGGCATTTTCAGCAAGCCACTTCGCCTCTTCGGTATCCCCGAAGCAATCCGCGGCCGCGCATTTGCCGTCGCTCCCGGAAACGTCGATCGCAAGGCCCGTTTCATGCTCGCTTGTGCCTGGAAGGGCGCTATAGGTTCGAGCCTTCTCATATCCGTCCCGTTTGACATATCGTTCAAACAGCTTGATTTGTGTTCCGTGCGACCGGTAACCCGAAACGCCGGCCAAATAGATTTTGTCCTGCTCAGCAGCCTCAAACATCACTTCAAGCGCTTCGGCCGCTTCCTTTCTTAACATGCGCTTCTCCAGCTTTTCGGAGAAGGTAAACCGGACATCGGGATAAACCAGATCATTGGGAGAATAATCCTCCGGCAGCTTGTTTGCGGGATTGACCAGTACCGTAAGACTGGCCGGCTCCGCCACAACCGGTATATCCTCGGGCTTGATGCCGCTATTTGAGCTATTCTGCGAGCCGTTATTTGCCGTTGGAGACGGCTCGGGAGTAGAAGTCGGCTGCTCGCTTGGAGCTTCCTGCTCGTCGTCGGTCGGATCAGGCGCAGCATCCGTTGCCGACGGAGCCGGAGATGGGCTTGCGGCAGGAGAGTTGACGGAATCGCCGCCGTTTGGGACTCCGTTATTTTGTCCGGTTTGGCTGCCGGCACCCGATTGTTTAAACCATGCGGAGCTGTCCGCCAAGTAATAAACCCCGATTAATAAAGCGATTATAAATGCTACGGAGATTAGTGGCTTTAATTTCCTCATTTCAGATCCTCCTGCCCGTTTAGGGCCTTTTTGCCTTTTGACAATTACCTGTAAAAAGGAGCATAATGATAAGACATTTGAAATAGATATAGAAGCACTTTACAAAAGATTAAAAACAAGCAGAACGGCTTGCTCCCCGAGAAAGCCTGTTTCTGCGTTGAAAGGCAGGGTCAGTCGTGTCTATCGCAACAATAAAAACATGGTTTAGCACTCGTCCGATTTTGTTTTTCTCTATCGTTATGCTTCTCAAAAGCTATCTGGCATGGATGGTTATTTTTGAAGGCGGCGCTTCCTGGACGACTTTATTGAAGGAAGTTCCATTTGTGCTGATTGTGTATTGCCTCATTGAATTTTTCGCTACCAAACGCAAAATGCTATATTATTTGATCGCCAACCTCGCCATGACTTCTATTCTATTTGCAGTCATCATGTATTACAAGTATTATGGCGTAATTGTTACCTATTTCGCCTTGGCTCAGGTTAATCAGGTTACGGCGGTCAAAAATAGCGTATTTTCATTAATGGATCCTTATTTCCTGTTTATTTACACAGACGTTGTCATTATGATGGCATTGATGATGCGCCGCAAAAAAGGCGCCGAATGGAAGCAGGCCTTTGCCAAACGAGAAAACAAGCGGCTTGTGCTGTCTGTGTTGTCCGTTTCGCTAATTATTTGCCTGTTCAACATTTTGCCTAACCGGGCCAGCATGAATGAAATTGTAAAAGCAGAGCAAATGGGCATTTTGAACTATGAGGCCTACACAATCCTTGCCAAAAAAGAAATCAACTATGCAGCGCCCGATGAAATCAGCCAAAAAGGCGTAATGGAGCTGAAAAGCGTTCAGGAGCCGGCCAATCCCTTTCTTTTTGGCACAGCCAAGGGGAAAAACCTTATCATTCTGCAAATGGAATCCATGCAAAACTTCCTGGTCAATTTATCCATCGACGGTCAGGAAATCATGCCTAACCTGAACAAGCTGGTCAAGGAAAACAGCTATTTTAAACATTTCTATCAGCAAGTCGGCCAGGGCAACACATCAGATGCGGAGTTTGTCGTTAATACATCGCTGTATATACCGCCCCGCGGCGCAGCGACTCAAATGTACGCCGATAAAGAGCTGCCGAGCTTGCCCAAGCTGCTGAAGGCGAGCGGCTACGATACCTCCACTTTCCATACAAATGTGGTGGAGTTCTGGAATCGCGGCGAGCTTTACAAGGCTATCGGCTTTGATCGTTATTATGACGCTGAATTTTTCGGCACGGAGGATACTGTCTTTTTTGGGGCATCCGATGAGATGCTTTACAAAAAAACAGCCGCGGAGTTGGATCGCATGAACAATAATGGCAAGCCGTTTTATGCTCAAGTGATCTCTATGACCGCCCATCATCCTTACTCCATACCGGATGACAAACGTTTGATCCAGTTGCCGGAGCGCTTCAACAATACGCTTGTGGGCGACTACATTGTATCGCAAAATTATGCGGACCATGCGCTTGGGGAATTCATTCAGGACCTGAAGGATCGCGGAATCTGGGATGACAGCCTTATTGTTTTGTATGGCGATCACCTGGGTTTACCAATCTATTCGCTGGATCGAAATGAGAAATCGCTGATGGAGGAAATTTACGGCAGGGAATATACCTACACGGATATGATAAATATTCCGCTGGTTGTTATCAATCCCGGCAGCAGCTCCGAACCAGCCATCTATGACCAATTGGGCGGCCAGGTTGATGTTTTGCCTACTGTAGCCAATCTGCTTGGACTTCCGCTTGACGGACAAATGCATTTTGGACAGGATTTGCTTAATCAAACCTACAATTTACTGCCTCAGCGTTATTATTTGCCTTCCGGCTCCTTTTTAAGCAGCCAGGAGTTGTTCCTGTCAGGAAGCGGCTTTGAAGACGGCAAGCATTTGCCGCTGGCTGGAGACGGAAATACTGAGCAGGTGGCAACGGAGGACGAATACGAACGAGCTCTTGAATTGTTAAGACTGTCCGACAGCTTCGTTAATTCCTTGCCAAGCTGGAAGCAGCCTGCCGAATAACGCTAACCGGTCTTTTATGAAAATATGTTTTTAAAAAACCCCGCGCCTTTCCGGCACGGGGATTTTTTTGACTTATTATGATACAGGGCAAGCTTGATGTTCACGGTAAGCTTTTAACGGCATTCAGCACTTCCTGTACATGTCCCTCTACTTTGACCTGACGCCATTCCTGCAGCAAAACGCCATCTTCGCCAATCAGGAAGGTGGATCGGCTCACGCCCATAAACGTATTGCCTCCCCAGCTTTGCTCCTTCCAGACATCAAACAGCTCGCTTACGGCATGGTCGGTATCTGACAAAAGCAGGAATGGCAAACGATGCGCTTCAATAAATTGCTCGTGTGAAGCCAGATCGTCGGGACTGATGCCTACAACCTCCGCATTGTAATGAGCAAACTCGCCCGTATAATCGCGGAAATCGCATGATTCAGCAGTGCAGCCCGGAGTCATATCCTTGGGGTAAAAATAGATGACCAGTTTTTTGCCCCGGTAATCCTCAAGCGACACGGTTGCGCCACCCGACGCCTGCAGTGAAAATGGGGGAACCTGCTTTCCTACAGAAACCACATGTTTCGTCATAATAAAGTTCCTCCTTTATTGTAGCAATCCTAAAGGCTCTGCTATTCCTGCAACGGAAGTTTTTCGTAGAACAATATCTCGTTTAGGACCAGCGATTTTGCCGCCTGTCGATTCTGGCTGGAGCCATAAGCACCATAAGCAAGCATCATTTTGGTTAATGTGGCCTCTATGGACATATTTTCGACCCAAATGCCCCCCGCCTCCGTAAGCTTGTGCGATGAGGCATAAAGCGTATCGCCGGCATCCTTGATTGGACATAAGTATACATCAATTTGCTGCTCCCGGCATCTCCGAATAAAGGCGGGCAGCGAATAGGGCCCTTCCTCCAACGCGCAGGCCGTGCCGGAATGATGCAAATCATGCAAAATAGCCGCAGGCTTGTACCCATTTTCAGCCCACTGATAGAGGTCGTATCTTAAGCCCGGATATGGCTTTATGTACATAACAGCGTCCTCCAGCTTCAAACGGTTGCCGTCCTCAAGCAGCTTATGAAGGCTGGAAGGGGTATGCAGATTGCCTGTTGCCTGTTTCAATACTTTTGAATCCACGCGGCTTCGTAAAAGTTCAGGAGCAGGATTCCGCCAGTGATTATTCCATTTGAACTTACGGTCGCCGACTTCTCCATAAACCAGATCATAAGGCGCTCTGAATTGATCGGTAAACGATTCGTTTTGCCCTATGCGGGTCCCGAGAAAAACCTGAACCTCGCTGCGGTTATTTTCGTAAACGGCAAACACGCCGGGGATATCGGCATCCGCAATAAAATCAATTGCCCCGGACAGATTTCGCAAGCCGTTGCTGCGTTTGTCGCCAATGGGGTAATTTCCCGCCGTAAAGACGATTGGAATACCCGTATCGGAGAACAAGTAGCTGAATAACGCCGCCGTATAAGCAAATGTGTCGGAGCCATGCGTTATAATGACGCCGCTGTACGGCTTCAAATCCGTTTGTCTGATAGCGGACGCAAGGGTCAGCCAGTCGGCTGGCGTTATGTTTTCGCTGAGCAGATTAAGGGGCTGAAGAGTTTCCAGGGAAACATCATCCCTTGCGCCTCCCGACTCGCTGTATGCCTGCAGCAAATAATAAGAGCCCGTTCCCTCTACATTAATGGAGTTGCCTTCAGCCTTGCTGCCGATTGTACCGCCCGTAAATACAACTAATACAGATTTCATGCCATGCAGCTTCCTTTCCTTATATACCCGCTTCTTTGTTATCTGCATAAAGGGACTGTCCGAAAAGGTTGTTACGGAGAATAATGATTCAGCAAACCGGTACCTACAGGAAAAGGGTGTCTTGGAAGCTCAAACATTTTTGTCCGCTTTATTTTGATCCTATTCTTTAGTGGATATAAAGCGGGCAAAAAAACTCGCCCTCAAGACACCCTTTCCCCTCCGGTACTCTCTGCTAAATCATTATTACTTCCGCTTGACTTTTCGGACAGCCCCTAATTGTTACATGCCTATTCCGCTTTGGTCTTCATTTCGTTTCATAAACGGCCACCAGTTGGCTTCCCCGAAGGTACGCACCATAACCGGGATAAACAACGGCAGGATGACCAGTGCATACAGGAACAAGCCGCACAGAACAAGCGTAGCAATTTGCAGCAGCGACATGACGCCGGAAGGCAGCATCGCCGCAAAGGTTCCGCCCAGGATGACGGCTGCGGACATAATAACTCCGCCCATGCTCTTCATTGCTTCCAGTATAGCCTGCTTTGGACCGAGATGACGATATTCTTTGAAGCGGTCCATCAGGAAGATACTATAGTCAACGCCAAGCGCCACTAGCATTACGAAGCCAAAAAACGGTACGGCCCAGCTAATGCCCGATAGTCCCATTATACGGACAAACACCACTTCCGTCATCGCCACCGATGTATAGAAGGTAACAACCAGCGATAATACGATGTAAGCCGGAATAATCAGCGATCGGAACAACACAATCAGAATGATCGTTATGCCGATTAACATCAGAATAACCGTGCGCGAGTAGTCTCCTTGAGATATGGTATCCAGATCATGGTTCATACTGGTGACCCCGCCGATTGCCACCTCTCCGCCGTTATACGGCGTTCCTTGCAGCGCACGGGCAACCGCCGCTTCAAGCCCGTCTATTTCCTTCATTGTTTCCTGCGCATATGGATTGCTTTCAAAAATAACATCAAATTGCGCCGTTTCACGGTCAACTGACATATAAACATCCAGCGCTTTTTGGAAATCCTCATTTTCTATTGCTTCCTGCGGAATGTACCAGCCGGTCATCTCTTTGGATGGCGCCGCAGACAAGCCCTGCAAATATTCTCCTGCCGAATTCAGCCCGCTGCTCACCTGAGACAGCCCGTCAACGCTCTCATCCAAGCCGCTGGTCAGCTGACCCAGCTGATCTCCAAGACTCGCAAAACCGCTCGTCAGCTGCTCTTGACCGCTCGCAAGCTCATTCAAGCCTTGCTCGACCGCAGGCAGCTGGCCTACGATTTTCCCTTGACCGTCAGCAGCCTGCTGAATGCCAGTTTGCAGCTTGGCAATTCCTTTAGCCAATTCATCCAGGCCGGCGGCAAGCGCCGCAGTACCACCGGATGCCTGCTCCAGGCCCGCATTGGCTTGAGTAAGTCCCGCTGAAGCGCCGGACAAGCCGGCATTCAGCTTCTCAAGCTCTCCACCCAGCGCTGACGCTCCCTGCTGCAAGCCGCCCAGCATTGTTAACGCTTGTTGGTAGGAAGGATCCTCCTTCAGCTCGGGATAGCTTTCCTGCATGCCCGTAAACATTGCAGTAATGCCGGTCAAACCTTCTGCCAGCTTGGCATGCTCCGCTGCAATAGCAGCATAACCACCCGACAAGCCGGCTATTCCGGTACCCAGCTCTTTATAGCCCGCAAGGAGCTCGTTGCTGGCCGCCGCCAGCTGCTCGGCGCTGGCTTGGGCCTGCTGGAGTCCCGCCGTAAGCTCTTTTGCTCCCATTGATCCGTCATTCAGACCTTTCTGGATAGCCTTCAACCCAGTCGATAGCTGCCCAATGCCGTTTTTCAGCTGATTGGTGCCGGCAGTCAGCTTTTCTCCGCCTTGCACGGCTTCCTCCAGCTTGGGAGCGTTGCCGGCAAGCGAGGAGCTTGCTTCGGACAAGCCGTCCTTAATTTTATTAAGGCCCTCTCCGCCTTGGCCTAAGCCATCATCCAGCGTCGTTACTTGATCCGATACCAGGAAATCGGTCAGCACCTCGCCGGTTGGGCGGGTTGCGCTGCGCACGGATTGTACGCCCTCCACCTTGGCCAGCTCACGGCTGATATTTTCTACAGCGGCAAGTCCCTCCGAGGTATCCATCGGAACAGGCGATTTCACAATAACGTTTGTAGGCAGTGACTGCCCGGGCCCAAATTCATCCGAAATCATGTTAAAGCCTTTAACGGAATTGTAGCGGTCGCCGATTTCATCCAACGAGTTAAAGGATACGCTACCTTTGTAGGCTGTCAGAAAAGGCACAATAATAACCGCTAGCAAGACCAGCGCCCACAATGGCCGCTTAAGCGAGAAGCTGCCCACCGAGCCCCACAGCTTGCTTTGCTTATGCTCAAGCTTGCCCTTCGACGGCCAGAACATGGCGTTTCCAAGCAGCGACAGCATAGCCGGCACCAATGTAAAAATAGCAAGCAGCATAATAACAATGCCTACCGCAACCGCAACTGCGGAGCGATAGAGAACAAATGTGGAAAAGCCGATAGACGCAAAACCAACCAGCACCGCCAGGCCGGAAAACAGAACGGTGCGACCGGCCGTACGGTAAGTCTGGACAATGGCTTCCGCCTTATCCCCCCGATGCGCCAGCTCTTCCTTGTAGCGGCTAATAAGCAGGATGCAATAATCGGTGCCTATTCCGAACAATACGGCAACCATAAAAATTTGGGTGAAGTTAGACAATGGGAAGTCAAAATATTCAACAAGATAAGACACGATGGATTGTGAAACCAGATAGCTGAAGCCTACCGCCAATAAAGGCACAAAGGGCGCAGCCGCGGAACGGAACACAATAAACAAAATAAGAAGAATAAAAATAACAGTGATGTATTCCGTTTTCTTGAGGCCTTCCTGTGCGCTTTGGATGACATCTTCGCCAATGAGCCAGCCGCCCGTCAGATAATGATCAGACGACACGGCGGACAATTCTTCGTACAGACCGTCTCTCACTTCCGCGGCCTCGCGGTCGCCAAGATCAACATACAGCAGCGCCAGCACGGTTTTCCCGCTCTTCGCAACCATCTGCTTTTCCAGCTCGGGAACATCGAAATGGGTCATAACTGAAGCGATGCCCAGTGATTTCCCGCCATCCTTCAAACGGTTAAGCCCGTCACGGATTTCTTGCAAATCCGTTTCGTTCAGTCCGCTGTCCTTATGGAAAACGGCGACTGTCGTTAACCCTTTGGAGCCGGATTCCCCGTCTCCGATTTCTTTGGCCAAATCATTGGCTACCGATGAGGAATATCCCTCCGGCACTGTAATTTGTCCTTTCTCTCTGACCAGGTCAGCCATGTTCGGAGCCGTCAGCATCAAACCTGCTGCAGCAGCGATCCATAAAACGATAACCAGCCACCTAAGCTTCAATATTACTTTCATTCCAAGTCCCTCTCCTCTTCTTTTCTCTATGCCTATTAAAAAGACTTACTCAATACTTTTTGTTAATTCCTCTGCAAGCTTTTCATAGGTTTCGATAAATACAGTGGCTTCTTCCATCTCAAAATGATTAATAATGCCCAGCAAAATCTGTTGAACCTGCTCCTCCATGATTTGGCACATACGGCCGCCCTCTTCCGTCAGCTCCAGATTAATGACACGCCGATCGGAGCGTTCCGGCAAACGCTGAATAAGCCCTTTGTCGGACAGCTTGGACACGATGGCCGTAATGGAGCTTTTGGCTACACAAAATGTTTCAGCCAGCTCCGTAGAGGTACAGCTCCCCGTATGCCGCAAATAACGGAGCATCTTGAACTGATCTACCGTCAGCTCTTGCGGCATCAAGTCCCTCAGCATACTGCTCATTCTTCGCTCAACTACAAAATTTGCCAATTCATACCGCTGGAGCCATTCCAGCAACACTTCCCGCCTGACATCCATTACTGTGATCCTCCGGCATTTATTCTATTATGAAACTGTTCGATAGTAGAACTATATCAGATAAAAAGCACTATGACAACATCATAAATGTATTGCACAAAGGAGGATTTTCGCGCTTTCCTGTCGAATATCATGTCGAATAATAGGAAAAAAGATCGATTGTCATTTGCGCAACCTACATCTTCTGATAAAGCACAGGGAGGATCATTTGTGAGCAACCCGCTTCAGCATCGTCGTCACACATGGACAACTGCAGGCGCATTTGGAGCCTGCATTATGCTCGCAATAACAGCCGAATGGAATGAGTTTCATTTTGTTTTTGGCGTATCCTTTTCTCTAGTCAGCTTATTTGCCTATTTGGCGCTAACCCTCTTTGGCTTCTGGAGGGGCCTTGCGGCTGCTGTTATCCCTCTCTTCGTCGGCGTATTGTTTCTGCAGCATCCCTACACTCATTTTATTGGCATTCTGGAGATTGCCGTCGTCGGATTATTGCTGCGGCGCTATAAAGCAAGATTGTTTGGCTCCGCTGTTATCTTCTGGTTATTGATCGGCATACCATTATCATATCTGATTGCGGCGCATTCATTTGCAGGAAGCGGCGCCGATCCCAGACTGTTTGTTTTGATTGCAGCCATAAACGGCTTGTTCAATGCATTGTTTGCGGAAATCCTTCAGCAATACCTTCCGCTGCGTAAATGGCTCAGGCTGGGCCATCTATCTCGGCCTCCCGTCTCCATCAGCCGTGTGCTGATGCATCTGACGCTAGGTATCGTGTTTGGTTCTTTTTTGCTTAATATGGCCATTAATAATATGAGCTCCGTTCGGGAAATAAGTCTTTATGCAAACGAAATTTCCAAGCAGGCTATTTCGACGGTCGCCAGAGAATGGAATAACGGGCAAAATTCACTGAGGATGCCTGTGGACAAAACCGATATTGAGCAGCTCCAAGACATTATTGATCGTTTTTCTTTTGATTTTTATACGATAAACGTACTTGACCACAACGATATTATTTTAGCTTCTAACGCCGATAGCTTAATCGGCACATCTCTCCACAATTCCGGATACAGGGTTTGCAAGGATTTATTTGGCTCATTGTCCCTCATCGCTCCTAATGGCAACGAGCAGCCCTTCTATCTGCATGCCATGCAGCCGGAAAAATTCAGATATACCGCCTCGCTCCCCGATGAATCGGGAAGCTTTGTTGTTGAAGTTCCCGTCAGCAACTACGTCAATTACCTTTTCAACAAATATATCGTCAATTTTCTTTATTTAATCGCCTTTGGTTTATTGGCGGCTGGCATCTCCTTGCTTACAAACCGCTATTTTGTAAGAAGCCTGCAGCATCTTGCCGTTTCCTCCACCAATATGACCGTCAAGCTGAGACAGCATACGGAATGGAAAATGCCGCAAAGCAACATTATCGAAATTCACTCCCTGATGTCTAACTTTAGACATATGGCAAGCAGCCTCCTCCACTTGTTTAACGAATCGCAGCGCAGTCATACCCAATTGCAAGCTCAAGCTCAGCTGCTCAAGCAATCGGAAGAACAGCTCCAACTGCTGGCCTTCTACGACAATTTGACGGGGCTGCCCAACCGTCTCAAGCTGACGCGGCGCATGCAGGAGCTTATTGCACTGCAGAAGGAGCAGGATGTGCAGCAGTCAATCGCTATAATGGCTATAGATATCAACCGTTTTAAACTGGTCAACGATACTTTGGGACATTCAAAAGGAGACGAGCTGCTGAAGCTGATTGCTGACAGACTCCGGCTCCTGGAAAATACCGGCTGCGAGCTGTTCCGGCTTGGCAGCGACGAATTTGTTTTTACGGCTCCCTCCATAAATAAGGAACAATTGCAGACAAGGGCGCATGCTATCTGTGATATGCTGATTGAGCCTTTTGTATTGGAAGGCTGCATGCCGATCTATTTGACGGCAAGCGTCGGAATTAGCGTTTATCCGGAGGACAGCAATGATGTGGAAAGCATTATCCAAAACGCGGATATCGCCATGTATCATGCAAAGCAAGATGGCGACGGGCTTTTCCAGTTTTACGTGCCTCAGCTCGCCACCGATCTGGAAGAAAAAATGCGTTTGGAAAACGGCCTGCACAAAGCGCTGCGCGACGTACAATTCTCCTTGCACTATCAGCCTAAGATGAGTGCAGAAACAGGGGAGCTGTGCGGGATTGAAGCATTGATTCGCTGGCAGCATCCCGAGCTTGGCATGATTCCGCCCGACAAATTTATCCCGCTTGCGGAGAAATCCGGTTTTATTCTGGAAATCGACCGTTGGGTTTTTCATGAGGCCTGCCGCCAGAATAAAGCCTGGCAGGATGCCGGATTGAAGAAAATACCGGTCTCCGTCAACATATCGGCCCGCCATTTTTATCAAGGAAGCTTGAAGGAAATGATCCTGGCAGGCCTGAACGAAACAGGAATTGAGCCGCAATATATCAGCATCGAAATTACAGAAGGCGTCTTTATGCAAAATATTGACCGGGTCATCGAAACCATCCTGTTCCTTCGTTCTCTGGGTATTCAAATATCCATTGATGATTTTGGCACTGGTTATTCATCCTTGAACAAGCTGCAGCTGCTTCCTATTTCCGATGTCAAGCTGGATCGCTCCTTCATTCAGGGCATATCCAGAGATGAAAAAAAGTCGTCTATCGTTAAAGCCATTATCGAGCTGGTACATAGCATGAATATGAAGGTGGTTGCGGAGGGGGTGGAAACGGCGGATGAATCCCGTTACTGTAAGGATCTCCGCTGCGACGAGCTGCAGGGGTATCTGTTCAGCCGTCCGCTTCCTGCCGGGCAATTCGAGGATATGCTTCGCTCCCAATCAAGTGAACATGTAAGTTGACCAAAAAAAGTAACGTCAGAATGAAGCACGAGGGGTGCTGGAGAAAGCAAAAGCCGCTATATAGGACCGGGGTATTGTCATGATCGACAACATCCGGCCCCTGTGGCGGCTTTGTTTTTATGCCAATGCAATTGTACTGATGGTTTTTTACGTCAATGCTTCTCAGCTATGCTATTCGCCTTGCTTTCAGGATCAAGCGGTTTGCGGCGCACCTTGCTGCAGCTGGTACATGGCGAAATACTTGCCGCGATGCTCCATCAGCTCTTCATGGTTGCCGCGTTCTACTATGACGCCGCGATCCAATACCAGAATCTGATCTGCTTGGCGTATCGTAGACAGCCTGTGCGCAATAACAAACGTCGTTCTGCCCTTTTTCAACACATCCAGCGCCGCTTGAATGATGGACTCCGTTTCGGTATCGATGCTGGCCGTCGCTTCGTCCAGTATAAGAATTGCCGGATCAAAGGCCAGCGCCCGTGCAAACGAGATCAGTTGGCGTTGGCCAGCGGATAATGTGCTGCCTTTTTCGATGACCGGGGCATCAATGCCGCCGGGCAGCGCATTAAACATGTCATAGGCGCCTACATCGCGCAAAGCCTTCTCCACCTTTTCCCTGCTGATGGAGGGATCGTCCAGGCTGACATTGGATGCAATTGTACCCGTAAACAGGAAGGGGTCCTGAAGCACAATCCCCATATGCTGCCGCAGCATTTGCTTTGGAATATCCTTAACATCGGTGCCATCCACCGTGATGCGCCCTTTGTTCGTATCATAAAAGCGGAACAGCAGATTAAGAATCGAGCTTTTGCCTGAGCCCGTATGGCCTACGAGAGCTACCGTTTCGCCTTGGCGAGCATGGAAGGATACATTTTTCAGCACATATTCATCGCCCTTGTACGCAAAGGTAATGCCTTCAAACTGCACATCGCCTTTGTAACGCTCCATGCGACCTTGGGCAACGTCCACGCCTTCTTCATCCATCAGCTTGAAAACCCGTTCCGCAGATACGCGCGCCGTTTCCAGGTTGGACAATTGATTCACAATGCCCACAATGGGAGCAAACATCCGGTTCATATAGTCGATATACGCATAAAGCACGCCAACTGAAATCATAGTGCCAAGCGAACCGCCCCAGAACAGCCAGATGACCACCAGAAACAACACGTTGCGGACAACGTTAACGAGGTTATGGGAGGTAATGGAATTCAAATTAAGCAGCTTGTTTTGATATTTAAAATAATAATCGTTCAGCTCGTCAAACTCTTTTTTCGTTTCCTTCTGACGGCGGAAGGCTTGAATAATGGCCATCCCCTGAATCGATTCGTTGATCATCGCATTGATTTCACTCAGCTTCGTGCGAATAATCCGGTTATATTTTGCAGCGAATTTCCGGTAAACCTTAATCCAGACGATCAGAATGGGCACAATCGGCAAGCTGATTAAAGCCAGACGATAATCCAGCAGGAATAACGCGCCAAATATACCCGCCATATAAATCGTTCCAGTAAAAAAGTTTGCCAATACGCCAACATAAAGCTCGCGGATCGCTTCCGTGTCGTTGGTAATACGGGAAACGACCTGCCCAGCAGCCAAATTGTCATAATACTGTACGGGCAATCGCTGCGTATGCGCAAACACATCGCCGCGCATTTTGCGAACAATGCGGTTGGCGGAGGTTTGCAGCAGCAGCCGTTGACCATAAGCAAAGATAGCTACCAGAATCAAAAGGCCAAAATACATAGCGGCCAGCTTTAGCAAACCTGGAAGCTCCGGCCGATAGAAGGCGTACAGCTGGCTCTTCGACAGCTTTTTAACCTCATACGTCGCCGCTTCTCCGGTCTGGCTGTTGGAAATCGTCATTTGCTCGCCCGTTACTTCGCGCTTGCCCTCTGCGAAGCGTAACGAGCCATCCAGAAAATAATAGCTCCGGCCGACCTGCAGAACCCGAACCTCGCCGGACTTGTCATAGGTTTCTCCTTCGGCGAACCGATCCTCCCGTTTATACCACTTATCATTGTAATGAACGGCGAAAGGCTGCTCGCCCTTTACCTCGTACCATGCCTTTTCAATACCCAAAATATTCTGGTCGATCATCCGTTTGGCAATCAGCGGCCCCGTCAGCTCCGCGCCAACCGCCAGCACCAGCAGCAGCATCGCCAGCAAAATTTGCTTTTTATACAGCATGGCGTATTGAAACAATCGTTTTCCTGTTGATCCCATTGTTCTCACGCCCTCTCTATTCGTTTTCAATGGCCGCTTCCAGCTGCTGGCGGTCATACTGCTCGCGATACCAGCCTCCCGATGCGATCAAGCTTTCATGCGTGCCCTCCTGAACGATTCGTCCATCCTCCAGCACAATAATCCAGTCGGCATGCTGCACGGCGGAAAGCCTGTGTGTTGTAATCAACGTCGTTTTGCCGGCGCGTTCCGTCCGGATGCCGTCAATAATTTCAGCCTCCGTCTTGGCATCTACAGCCGACAAGGCATCATCCAGCATCAAAATTTCCGGATTGGCAATCAATGCCCGGGCAATGCTGACCCGCTGCTTCTGTCCGCCGGACAGCGCCACCCCTTTTTCGCCAACCATAGTATCCAGCCCGTCGGGCAAAAAGGCGATATCCTTCGCGAAGGAGGCCCGCTCCAGCGCTCTCTGCAAATCGTCCTCCGATGCATCCGCCGCCCCGAACAAAATGTTCTGCCGGATCGTCCTGGAGAACAGGATTGGCTGCTGCGGCACGTAGCCGATCCAGCCCAGCAAATCATCCATTCCCAGACGCTGGATTGGCGTGCCGGATACCGTAATTTCACCTTGCCCAAGCGGATATTCCCTTAGGAATTGCTTCAGCAGGGTTGTTTTACCGCTGCCCGTACGGCCGACGATGCCTAATGTCTGGCCTTGCAACAGCTTAAGGGAAACCTGATCCAGATTGTTGGTTTGCGAGCTTGGATACCGGAAAGCCGTCTTATTCAAATGAAGCACATCCGGCTCGTCGACCTTAACCGGGTTGGGATCGTCCTGAACATCCGGCTTGTAGGCCAGCGTTTCGTTGACGCGATCCAGCGAGGCGCTGCCCCTCTGCATAATGTTGACCAGCTCGCCAATCGCAAACATCGGCCATATCAGCATGCCGAGAAAAATATTAAAGGATACCAGCTCGCCCAGCGTAATTTCATTATGAAAAACAAGGTAGCCCCCATAGCAAAGGCCAATCAAATAACTGGTTCCCACCAAAATTTTCATCGTTGGCTCAAAAAGAGCTTCGATTTTTGCAACAGCGATATTTTTGCCCAATACTTCATCGGTTTTAGCCTCAAATCTGGCCTGGCTGGCATGCTCCTGCACAAAAGCGCGGATGACGCGGACGCCCGCCACCGATTCCAGTACTCCGTCGTTTAACTCGCCAAAAGCGTCTTGAGCCTTTGTAAAACGTTCATGGATCCGTTTGCCGTAATACGACATGGCGATCGCCATCAAGGGAAGAGGCAATAAGGAAGCAAGCGTCAGCTTCAGGCTGATGGTGCCCGCCATAACGATTAGAATCGTGATCATAAACAACGTGGAGTCCACCAGAGTCAATATGCCAAAGCCGGCGGTTGTTGCAACCGCGCCCAGATCATTGGTGGAACGGGCCATCAAATCACCGGTCCTGTTGCGTTCATAAAAGGTTGGTTTCATACGGAGAAAATGCCCCATCAGGTTGGAGCGCAGCAGCCGTTCCAGTACAAAGGCGCCGCCAAACAGCTTGTAATGCCATACATAGGTTATGCCGTAGCCTACCACCGTTAACACAATCCAGAGATACATGGTCCGATTAAAATCGGCATTTCCCAATGTGCCCTGGCTAATGCCGTCAACCAGATAACCCGTTAAATAGGGCGGAATAACATCAATAAATCCCGTCAGTACCAGCAGCGTAATCGCAAGCGTATACCTTTTCCAATTCATTTTGAAAAACCAGCTCAATTTTTTTAATACACTGAACATTCTCTACTCACACCTTCCATTGCATATCGCTGCCGAAAAACAGAAAAGAGCATGCCGCCGCAAGCGTCACGCTCTACTGTCACAGGGTAGATGAACAGGCGTAAAAGCCTGTTTAGCCTCACTGAAGACACAGAAGGGGCGCAAGATTACGACAACGTAACCCTGCGCCCCGATATCGGTTATACCCGTATATATCAAGGATTGTAAACGCAGGGACCGATTGCGTGCATGTCGTTGTTGCCTTTAAACATGATGTTGTTGTTGCCCATGCCCACCAAGTTATCCATACGATACAATCCCCCTTTTCATTAATTGCTCCGACCTACCTAGCCACTTTACCACCGGCAGCCGAAAAATGTCAATCCCAATCATTCACTATAGTTATTCTTTCCCGGGAGGAGGACGAGCCTTTCCCGGGAACAAAGCATGCTCCCCGACAAGGGGACAATGAAGAAAAAGAAGCCCTTAAGCGGGCTTTGTACCAAGCCGTTTAGGGCGAAAAGGCGGTAATAAATGCCGCTATGCGGTTTGCATACACGCCCTAAGCCTTCAGCTCCGCAGTTGTGTTCACAAGCGCCGGAAGCAGCTTCTCCCCGCTAATCATCGGCGCGTTGCAAATTACGCAGTTAGGCACTTCCTGAAAAGAGAAATTATCGCGCATCCAGCTATTGCAGCCTTCCGTTTCGCATGTCCATATCTTCGTGTTTTCCTGAGGAATTTCTTCCAACGGTTTTTTACGATTATACATGGCCATCCTCCTTATACGCTTATTGGCATTATGCTTCTCCCATTGAATTAACGACTACTATACCATGTTCATCCAGATAAGGCAAACGATGTTTAGGCATGTCCAACAGTAGTTAGACTACCCCTGATTTGCCGCCTGCAGTAAGGTATAAGCGCGTCAAAACCGGGTCAAAGCACAACAAATAAACATTGAGAAAACGCTTTCTTCCATTAATATGCAAAAGATCATTATCCCGCTAAAACGGCCGAAAAATTAACACTGCCAGCAGCACGACAGCAAGCAAATGCGTCACCATCTCCACCCTGGCCGTCTGTCTGCTGATCCGGCGGTATTCCACTGGAACCCCTTCTCCTTCATGAGCCTCCAAAGCCGCCGATTGGCGCCTCATGGATTTGGGCAATACGCCGATCACAAGCATCTGCGCCGCAAAAAAGAGAAAAAGCGATGCAATAAACCAACCTGTTGCCAACAGTGCAGGCTCCAAAAGCAATAAGGAAACCCCGGTAATCAGCATTCCAACACTTCCCGCGATAGGCAGCAAAGCCAATTTTTCAAAAAGTGCGATCGTATGCCTGGCCTGCTCCGCCGTTTTGGCCGCTCTGGACAACACGGGAAAAACAAATGCAGCGCCCAACCCTATAACGGCTGCCAAAATATGCAGAAACATTATTCCATCAAAGAGGAACATCGACATCCTCGTTCATCTCCCGGACAAGTTATATATATGCGGGTTTGGAGTTAGACATGTAGGCCGTTAGCCTCATATTTCTTATGATAAGGGAGGCGGGTTGCTCCTGCAATTGTTTTTTGACCCAAAAGAAAACGTTTTCTTAATAGACAAAAATAAAACAGGGAATGTCCGAAAAGTCTGTTACTGGTGAATAATGATTCAGCAAAACCGGAACCTACTGGAAAAGGGTGTCTTGGAAGCTCAAACATTTTTGTCCGCTTTATTTTGATCCAACTTTTTAGTGGATAAAAGCGGACAAAAAAACTCGCCCTCAAGACACCCTTTTCCCTCCGGTCCTCTCTGCTGAATAATTAGTCGCTCCGCTTGACTTTTAGGACAGCCCCTGCTTTAAAGGGATTAAGCTGACAGGTTTACCAAGGAATATCCTTGATTACCGCCGACACGCTGTCAATCTCCCGCAGCTCTTCTTCGCTCAGCGGGCCTTGCTCCAGACATTTTACATTCTCTTCAATCTGGCTTACACGGCTCGCGCCGATCAGAGCGGAAGTTACGCCGCCTTCTCTCAGCGTCCAGGCCAGCGCCAGCTGAGCCAGCGATTGGCCGCGGCGTTTTGCAATATCCTCCAGCTTTCGGAAAGCCGCTATACGGGCAGGCTCAATCGCCTCCGGCTTCATCGAGGAATTGCCGGACTTGCTTTCAGCCTCTATTTTGTCGATGTATTTGCCCGTCAGCTGTCCACGGCCAAGCGGACAAAAGGCGATAGAGCCTACGCCTTGCTCCCGGAGCACATCATGCAGCCCGTTTTCGATCCAGCGATTGATCATGGAGTAGCTTGGCTGGTGAATAACCATCGGCGTACCCAGTGATTTCAATATATCATAAGCGCGCAGCGTATCCTCCGGGCCGTAATTGGACAAGCCTGCATATAACGCTTTGCCGGAACGGACCGCTTGATCCAGCGCGCCCATGGTTTCTTCAAGCGGCGTATCGGGGTCCGGGCGGTGGTGGTAGAAAATATCGACATAATCCAGTCCCATCCGGTTCAGGCTGCGGTCCAGACTGGACAGCAAGTATTTGCGGGAGCCCCATTCGCCGTAAGGGCCGGGAAACATGTAATAACCCGCTTTGGTGGAGATAAGAAGCTCGTCCCGGTATGGAGAGAGGTCGCTCCGGTATACGCTGCCAAACGTCTCTTCCGCCGATCCGGCAGGAGGGCCGTAATTGTTGGCCAGGTCAAAATGGGTGATGCCGAGATCAAAGGCGCGAAGCAGCATGTCGCGTGAATCCTGCAACGGCTTGTTCGCCCCGAAATTTTGCCACAAGCCAAGTGAAATGGCAGGCAGCTTCAGCCCGCTGTTGCCGCAGCGCCGGTACGGCATGTCGCTGTAACGATTTTCCTCCGCGATATAAACCAATTGTCCCACTCCTTCGCAAGCATGGTATGATATAATCAGCTTTTCAACATGCAAAGTTATTATAGCTCATAAAAGCTGAATGATTGAATGAGTCGTTGTAAGATAAACATGTCATAATGTAATTTGATTGCAGGTGCATATGTATAAGAAAGGACTTCATCCATGAATATCCGATATTGCTATCACGGCATCATGAATTGCGAGCCCGGCTACTTCTGGGGTCCCGGACTTAAGGAGCAATACAAAATTATGTTTGTGCATGAAGGCCGGGGAATCTACCAGTTTAACGGAAACACCTTTTATCTGGAAAAGGGACAAGGATATATCGTGTTTGCTGGAACCGTCTGCTACATGAAGGCGGATGAGCGTGAGCCCTGGGTTTACTCCTGGATTGCCTTCGACGGCGATCAGGCTGGACCGTTGCTGGAGGATGCCGGCTTGTCGCCTTCAAGCCCTATTTTCAGCTTTTCGTCGGGCAGCTGGTTCCAGCTTTACCTGGATAAATGGGATGCGGCAGCGACTTGCGACAACAGGGGAGAGCTGCGGGTGCATAGCGTCTTGTACCAGTTTCTTGCCGACTGGCTGGAGATGATGATGGTAACCAAGCAGCTTCCGGCCGGCTATCAGGCCAAGGAGGGATATATCCGCAAAGCGCTCGATTTCATTCATATCAATTATGCCGAACGAATCAGCATTTCCGGGCTGGCGGAGATGATCGGCATCGACCGCGTCTATCTGTCCAACATCTTCAAGGAAAGCATGAGGGTATCGCCGCAGCAATATTTGCTGCAATATCGCATGGACAAGGCTTGTGAGCTGCTGCTGGATTCCGAGCTGACCGTGTCCGAAATTGCCCGTTCTGTAGGCTACGGGGACCCGCTTCTTTTTTCCAAAATGTTCAAAAAGCTAACCGGCGCAGCCCCCACCTATTACCGTGCGTCGCATCTGCCTGCCCGTGTCTGATTGGTTAAAAACGACCGGGAGCCCTTTCAACCGTTCCGTTAGGTTGTTCTGTTTGGAATGAATACTGCTATACGTAAAAAAGACGCTTGAACCTCCCTGCCTGGGAGCATGCAAGCGTCTTTTTCATTTATTTGCTATTGGGAATATTCATGCGGATAATACGGAATGCTGGATTGAGCCGATATCAACAGCTTGCCGGCCTGATCATCGTAAACGACCGGACCGTCCTTGATGTAATACCACGTTTTCAATACCGGCTCATCCTCCGGCTCCCTAAAAATAAAAACATTCAGCTCTTCGCGGAATTCCAACAAAGCTTCCACGTTTTCGTCGCGCTTCGTCTCAATACTAAACAACCAGCCTTCGTTGCTGGGTTCAACCTGGTACGGAATCGCCTTAAGGCGCGTATCAAAAAATGTCCTTCCACTTACGGCATGCTTCACAAGCAGCGTTTCCTTCATAAGCGACCCTCCTTAAGGCATATCGATCAGCATAAAAAACGTTTCGCTGACGGCAGACAAGACAAGCGCTTCCTGGCGCTGTATTTCCGCCACGTCGTCCGCTCCCAATGCTGTGCCGCTTGCGTTCAAGCTGCCCTCTATAACATAAAGGAACTGCTTGCGATCCGCGGCGGATTGATGAACCAGTTCGCCCCCCGCATCCAGACGGGATAAAAAGATCGTCATATCCTGGCCAATTGGCAAAGTACCATCGCCGGCTTTGCTGCTCACCACCGGCAGCAGTGTATTACGCAAACCCTCCACCGAAAAGGCGCCCGCCTTGTAATCAGGCGCTTTGCCGCGTACGTCTGGCATAAACCATAGCTGAAGCAAGCGCAATTCCGTTTCGCTGGAAGCATTAAACTCGGTATGAATAACCCCGCTGCCCGCCGACATGACCTGAACCTCGCCAAATGAAGTCGTTACGTTATTGCCCAGGCTGTCCTCATGGCGGATTTCACCCTCCAGCACAATCGACACGATTTCCATGTCGCTATGGGGATGAGCGCCAAAGCCCTTGCCCGGCGCCAGCCGATCGTCATTGCACACGCGCATCGCGCCGAAGCCGCTTCGCGAAGGGTCCTGATAACCTCCAAAGGAATAAACCGGGCGGCTTTGAAGCCAGCCCATATCGGTTTCATGCCGCTCTGCCGCGGGAAGCACTTTAATCATACCCATCCCCCTCTAATATCATTGTATCGTTTCGTTAACCTGCTGCCTTGCTGCCTTCCGGCAAACTATCTTTTTTAACAGCAGGATAAATTCTGGACAGCAAAAATGCCTGTGCGATCATAAACAAACCGCCTGTTACCCAATAAAGTGAAATGGCCGCCGGGGCAAACAGGGCAAACGCGCCCATCATAATCGGCGACAAATACCCCATAAACGCAAGCTGCTTGTTCTGCGGCGAGTCGTTCCCGATCTGGGAAACCTTAAACTGGATAAAATAAATGACTGCCGCAATAATAGGCAGAAGCATATCCGTCTCGCCCAGCTTGAACCACAAAAAGGAATGCGACGCAATATCGGGAGTTAGCCGGATCGCAGAATACAGCCCGGTCAGAATTGGAAGCTGAATCAGCATTGGCAAACATCCGATCGCAAGCGGGTTTACCTTGTGCTTGCTATATAGCGCCATCATTTCCTGCTGCTTCTCTTTTGCGTCCTCCGGTTTTGTTTTACCTTTATATTTGTCCTCCAGCGCTTTGAGCTCAGGCTGAAGAACAGCCATTTTCTGTTTCATATCGCGCTGCGAACGGTATTGACGCAGCATAAGCGGAAACAGCACGACTCTGATCATAATCGTAATGGCCATAATGGCAAAGCCGTAGTTGTCATGAAACTGGGAAGCCAGCCATTGAATGACTTCGGATAACGGATAGATCACATAATGGTTAAACATGCCAGGTGTCGCTTCATCAATCGTTCCTGTCGCACTGCCGCAGCCCGTTAAGGTCAGCAGGCCAATGCCAAGCAGGGCAAAGGCATAGAATCGACTCCGTACCGATCGGCGCGGGAATTGTTTTGTATTGGGCATAATAAGCCTCCTCGTTGGTTGTTGTTTCTTTTGGCCAACGAGTTCACGCAGTCATTGTCATCATCATCCGGCGCATCCTTGCGCTTGACCCTTCGGACAAGACGGGTACTGGAAGTTCCGCTTGCTGTAGCCACAATCGGCATGATAACCGTTTGGACCACGCCGGACTGCCTGTACTCCTTTTGCGCGTCCACAAACGCCAAAAGATGCACGGTGCCGATGCAGGTTAAGGTACAAAGCAAGCTGATGGACAACAAATAGGGCAACCAATCGTGAAGCATGATATCGATCAAAGCAATTCCCTCCTTTCGGCTATAGTGGAATCAAAGATATACCTGATTCATGTAGCAATGGAAACAAGGCGAGCAGATTCATTTTGCGTAAATTCCTGAAGCACTCGCAGCATCGCCCGCTGGGCTCTGCAGGCCATTTCCTGCGTCGATATGCTGCGACCGCCCTTGTTCCAGGCAACGGAAACGCCGTAAATGCTCCAGCTCATCATAACGGATACCGTATAAGCAAGCTCAGGGTCCCCGTTCATATCCTCGTAAGCCGGGCTTTTCTGAATCAGGGTCAGCAGGAACTTCTGAAGCTCTTCCTTGATCCTCTCCTCTGCATATGGCAGAGAGGTCTGACTGGTCTTGGGGCATTGACTGTTAAAATAGGTTTGAAACTCACACATAATCACAATAATTTTAACCATGGTGTCCTCGCTGAACAGCTCATGGCATTGCAGCTTTTGCCTCAGCGTATCCTTAAGCATACTGGACAAGGTTTCATCCAGCAGCTCATATTTATCACTAAAATGGGCGTAAAAGGTCGCCCGGTTAATGGTAGCTTTTTCGGTAATATCCCGTACCGTTATTTCCTGAATATCCTTATGTTGAATGAGTGTCAAGAAGGCATCCTGAATCAATTGTCTGGTGCGCAAAACACGCGGATCTTTTTTGGGTTGCTCCAATCTGCTCAGCTCCTCCACATTTCACCCTAGTATAGCACATCTAAGCAACACATGTTGGTTAAAATAATGGGTAAAATCATCGCAAGCAGCTCATAAAACGGCAAAGGCAACAACAATCCAGCCCGCGATAAAGCACAAGCCGCCTAGCGGCGTAATAATACCCAGGCGTTTCACACCTGTGAGCGCAAGCGCATAAAGACTTCCGCTGAACAAAACAATTCCGGCGAACAACAGCCAGCCTGCCGCCTGAATCAGCTCTCCGTTAATCGGAAGCTGCGAAAGGCCGCCTAGCAGCAGCAACCCCAGCGCGTGGGCAATATGATATTGAATTCCGATCAAATAAACATCCAGCTTGTCCGGAGCCAGCTTGCGCTTCAGCGCGTGCCCTCCGAAAGCCCCCAATATAACGGCAATTGCCATGCAGACACTTCCAAGCAGCAGCAACGTTTGCATCAAGCATTCTCCTTTAGCGTTTCTATCATCTTCCTGCGACATTCTGATTATCAAGTCTGGCGCGCCATTTGTCAAAGTCCGCCAGCGAGGCTCCATCAAAACGCGGAAAAACAGCTGCCCTAAGCTTCGGGCAGCTGTCCCTTGCTATATTCCTGCTGAAGAGATAGCGTTGCTCCGCTTCTGCTTCTCTTAAGCTTGCTGCAGAGCTTCGATTTCCAGGGAGATTTTCACTTCATCGCCAATCAGCACGCCGCCGGTTTCCAGTGCAGCGTTGTAGGTCAAGCCGTAATCGCTGCGTTTGATTGCGCCTTTTGCGCTAAAGCCTGCTTTTGTATTGCCCCAAGGATCTTTGCCCGAGCCTTCGAAGGTCACTTCAAATGTTTCCGAGCGCGTTACGCCATGCAGCGATACGTCGCCTGTCACTTCATATTCACCTTCGCCTGATTTGGAGATTGACGTTGCTTTGAAGTCCAGTGTCGGGTGGTTTTCAACGTCGAAGAAATCGGCGCTTTTCAGATGACCGTCGCGGTCGCCATTGCGGGTGTCTACGCTGCTCAGGTTAATTTTGAATGAAATATCCGCTGTTGTCAGGTCTTGAATATCGGCTTCGATTTCAGCTTCGAATTCATGGAATGCACCTTTAACTTTAGCGATCATCATATGTCTTACCGAAAACTCCACTGCACTGTGCGATGCGTCAATTGCCCATTTTGCTTTTGTCATTTTAAATAACCTCCAACGTTTTATTATTTACTTTATTACGTTTATTAGCTTACTTTTATTAAGTTCATGTGTTTATCTTAATCTAAAGATATCCCGATGTCAACTCCTTTTCTCAAAAAAAAATCGCAGCTTGCTACGTAACAAAAAAGTCGTCAGCAATCACCTTTTACGGTGTTTGCGAAACGACTTTGTCATCTATTTTATGAAACTTCAAGATGAAGTGCTTTCCAATCTAAGCTGGCGCTAAAGCAGGGTACTGCCTGACCGCACCTTATTTCCTGCAGGGTGTGACTGCATGAAGGAACCCATCCGCCAAGCCGTTAGTCGACGGCCTGCTCATCATCATCTGCCTCGTCCGCTTCATCAGCTTCATCGGCTTCGTCGGCCTCATCGGCAGCGGCTGCTTCCGCCGCTTCCTCTTCCAGCTCCGCCTCCGCATCAAGGGAGATGCCTTCAACTTCGACGATCTCTTCCGACTCGGCTGCCGCTTCCACCTCAAACGACTCCGCGGCCTCTTCCTCAGCCGCTTCCCCCGCAAGCCATTCTGCGCTTTCCTCAAGCGCTTCTACAGCTTCATGCTCTTCACTCATTTTTGTCACCTCCCTTATTATTCTACATTTATTGTAGCGCTTTCATTTTGCGCCGCAAGAGGTGTATATTGTCGCATTATAGGAACTTTTTCCGTATGCCGTCCTATTGCGTAATAAGGTTCGCCGCATCCCCGACTGAAGTCCAGTATAAGTTTAAGTCCAGCGTCTGTTTCAGGCAGCAATTGCAAAAGCTACTATTAAGGTACGCTCAAAAAGCAAGCTCACAAGGTCCGATTTGAAGCACCAGAAAATAGAGGAAGCTATATCAGTTAAAGAATATTTGGGGTGATAACCAAGATGTACATAATACTTAACCTGCTTGAGCAATCCATGCTGGCTTGTCTGCTGGTTGCCGTCCTGGCCTTGGCCATCTGCGCGCCAAAGCTGATCTTCAGCCCCTCGGAGCTGGAGCTTCATCGCAAGGCCGTACGCATGCAGCGGCTTGCGACAGCCGCGCTTGCGCCCGCTTTTATCGCCATTGCCGCAGAACTTGCCATCATCATCATATCCGAACCCGCGATCTGGGGCGATCGCTTGCTGCTCAGAGCGCCGCTTGCCGCCGGGGCTGTCCTGCTTATTGTAACGAAGATACGGCCAAGGCTTCGCATGCTCATCCGTCGTACGGCAGGGCAGGGAGAACGCGCCCTCGATTTGCCTCGAAGACGCCATGCTACGGAGCCCGCGCTGGTCGCCTCCTCCAAAATAGCCTCCTTCCTTACAGCGGGCGCCTGCTATTTCGTCATCTTCCCTCCGGTTCCGTTCCACTGGCTATCGACCTTTTTGCCTTTAGCCGCATTGCTGCTGCTAGCAATTATTGTTTTGTTAGAACAAACCAGCCAATCCCGCAAGGCCTGTCTGTCGGCCAATTCCACCCTTTATTTTCCGTGGAAACGGCGGCTGCGCATTACCGGCATGATCAGTGCGGCATTTGTTGTTATTAGCGTCCCCGTCCTGCTAGCCATGGAAAACAGCCGGGCTGACAGCGAGAACAGCATCCTTACGGATTTGGCGGCGTCCGGGAACAGCATGGGCTCGCCGCGCTTTCTATCATCGCAGGAGGGCCAGGAATACGGAGAAGCCTTTGACCGGGAATACAAGGTTGTGCTGGATAATCGGCTTGCTTTTTATAACGGGGTGCCATCCTTTTATGATACAGTAAACGGCAAGGTGCTTACTCGCCGTCCATCTCTGATGGTGCGCGAAGGGGAGCTTGTCAAAACAACAATTGTTAACCGAAGCGACTCCGAGCTGCCGCTCCAGCTGGCGGGCCACTCCATGCACGTGGTCTCCCTGAATGGAAAAGAGATAAGCGAAAACGTGGACGGAGGTCACTATCTGGAGCTTGCTCCGGGCGATGTATGCATTGTATCGTTCCGGGCTGACAACCCCGAGGATCTTGCCGATCCCTGCGTGGACCGCCCCTCCGGCGGCTCTGACCGAACCATCGCCCTCCAGCTGCTCTATGAGGATAACTTCTCCTCCGACTGCCAGTCCCATTCCGGTTAAAAGAGCGCGCCTCGCGCGTATGCAACCCCGTCCTTGGAGCATGCAGGCTTGGTTTTCCCTTAAAGTATGACTATAATTTATTAAGGAAGAGAGTGTTCAAGATGAAGATTAAAACAATTGGCGGCGTATTGCTTCTGCTGCTTGGAGTCATCCTGCTCCTGAATCAGGGGGAAAGCTTTGGTCCCGGCAAAATTTTCGCATTGTTCTGGCCGTCCCTTTTTGTCATACCTGTAGGCTTGTTTTTCCACTGGCTTTACTTCGGCATGACAGGCAGGAATGGCTCCGGACTGCTCATACCGGGCGGCATCCTTTTGACAGTCGGTTTTGTCTGCCAGATAGCGATGCTTTTCGACAATTGGGCTTATATGTGGCCCGGATTTGTTCTGGCCCCGGCTATAGGGCTGCTGGAATTTTATTGGTTTGGCAACCGCAATAAATGGCTGCTTATCCCGATCAACATTTTGACCGTGCTTTCCCTGTTGTTTTTTGCCGTCTTTTCACTCGGCAGACTGGTGGGCGACCTGCTCGCCAGCCAGCCGTATATCGCAATTCTGTTTATTTTGGCAGGAGCAGCTGTGCTGTTGCTCCGGAAAAAAACAGACTAATTTCATTATTGGAGGCCTGCTCGCCACATGTTAACTTTCGAACAAAAAATCAATGTGATTTCATCCTTCCCCGAGCTTGAGCGGAAGGATGTTTCGCTTGGCAGGGTAAATTTTCATTACGAGGGCAGCGCCCATGACAAAAAAACGGTTGTGTACCATCTTCACCCCGGCGGAAACGGCTTTGTGTATGCCGGGCTCCTGGATGATGTAAAGGTGGATGCCAAGGGATTGGTGAACATCCGCGATTATTCGGAGGAGGAGCTTCGCGAGCTGATCGCCCGCGCGATTGAAGCGATGTCCGAGCCGCCTGCGGCTCCATTTGCCGTCAAGGAGCGCAAGGCCCCTGCGCGCGAGGAGGACTGGATTGGTTCTGGCGGCGCTGTTCTGACTGTTCGCAAGGAAGAGGATTTATGGTGCATTTACGCCGGATTAAACTTGGATATGGCCTTTGAAAGCTACAATGAAGTTGTGCAATATATGGCAGAAGAAGAGTTTCAACGGAAATAAACAGGATTTTGGCCCTCACTTGTCTAATTGTTATACACGACAACATGACAATGGGAGGAATTTGCATGTCAATTAAGGCAAAGCTATCCGCCTCCATATCCTTGATCGTTGCTTTCATTTTGATGCTGAATATGATTTTTATATATATAAGCGCCAAGCACACGCAATCGGAGGGGATTGAACAGCAGCTGCAAACCATCGCCAAGCAATTGGCGGTGAGCATTGAAAACTTCCAGCATAGCCGGGAAACGATGGAGTACGAGCTGGCAAGAGAATTAAGACTGGCCGCCTTGGTCGCCAAAGACCGGTTAAGCCCGGACATTGCCGATGTGACGAATGAGCAGCTCGAAGCGCTGCGGGATGATCTGAAGCTAAACGACATTACGCTCTGGCAAAGAATAGACGGCAAAAATATTTCGGTCATGTCCACCAATCCCGATGAAATCGGCTTGAAATCGGAAGCCTGGGATTATTGGGATACGGCCTTTCATCAGCTGTTCAACCTGCAGCAGGTGCAGGTTGATTATGGGATAAGCATGGACCATTACTGGTCGGGCCCGATCAATTATGCCGCATCCAATCCGGATCAGATCAATAAGTGGGGCTATTATTACGACGGCACCGCTAATTACATGATTAATACCATCATGGACACCAACAATTTGCAATATGATCTTGTCAACGGCACTAACGCCGTTATTGAAAAAATGTTATCGCTTCATCCAAGCATTTTGGAAATTTCCGGGTTCAGTCCTGAGTTTTTTGGCAAAAAGCGTATTATAAAAATGAAAAAGGGCGTACCTATCTACAATCTGGATGTCAGGGACGTTCCCTTCGGCACCTATACCTACAGCAATACAGCGGAGGATTCCGTCTATATACAAAATGTGCTTGAAAACGAAACGGTTCAAACCATCAAGTTCCAGCATGAAGGCATTGAGGTGCGGCGCAGCTTTATACCAATACCTTCCGACAAGCCTTACGTCATCGGGGTAGCCTTCAGCGAGGAAATATTAGGCCAGCCGCTTCGCCGGGAGCTGCTTACCTATGGCCTCATATCCATCGCGCTGGTGCTTTTGACGATGGCGGCCAGCTATTTCATCGCTGGCTATATGCTTCGTTCGCTCAGACAAATTATGGACAAGGTAACGGCAATCGCTAACGGGAATTTCCGCGAAACCATTATTATTCGAAACAAAGACGAGTTGGGCTCTCTGGCAGACAGGGTAAACGTAATGGGAAGCAATCTGGATCAATATACAACCCGTTTGAAGGATGCGGCTGCGGAGCTGCAAAATACTAAGCAATATCTGGAGTCTTTTGTCGGCCATACCTCGGATGCTATTCATGTCGTCGATCTTGATGGGCATATTACACAGGTTAACAAAGCGTTTGTTTCCATGTTCGGATGGTCCGAGAAAGAAGTGATGGACAAGCCTCCGCCCAATATCCCTGTGGACGAGCTGACAGATTATGAGCAATTGATGGACGAGGTGCTTCAGGGCGGTACAGCCAGCGATTTCGAAACCGTCCGCTTTACAAAGGATGGGCGGCTCATTGATGTCAGCATGACGGTATCCCCAATTCGTGACGAGCAGGAGCATATTGTTGCCGTGGCGACCATAACGCGGAATATTACCTCCCGCAAGCAGGCGGAGGAGATGCTTCGCCGTTCGGAAAAGCTCTCCGTTGTTGGCCAGCTTGCAGCAGGAGTTGCTCACGAGATCCGAAATCCGCTTACGACACTGGTTGGTTTTGTGCAGCTCCAAAAAACAACAGGGCAATTATCAGATGAAAATTTGGATCTGATGCTGGAGGAGCTGGACCGGATTAATATGATCGTCAGCGAATTCCTGGTTTTGGCCAAGCCTCAGGCCAATCGCTACGAATATGTGCTGCCGGGAGAATTAATCAAGGATATTATGCTGCTTCTGGATTCCGAGGCCCGTAAAAACAATGTCTGCATGTCGCTTGCGCTTCCCGAAACGCCGATTGGCCTGAAGGGCGTTGCCAATCAGTTGAAGCAGGTATTCGTCAACGTAATCAAAAATGGCATTGAAGCGATGCAAGACGGAGGACGGCTGCAAATCGAGCTTAAACCACTCGACGATGAAGAGGTCGCCATTATTTTTTCCGATCAAGGCTCCGGTATAGCGGAAGATGATTTGGCACGTCTGGGAGAGCCTTTTTTCTCCACAAAAGAGGGCGGAAATGGCCTGGGTATAATGGTGAGCCAGCAAATTATCGCCAATCATCGGGGCGTTATCCGCTTTAAGAGCAGTCCGGGCGAGGGTACCCGTGTAGAGATTGTCCTTCCGATTCAAAACGAATCTTGATTCCACATCAAGAAGATGGGATGGGTTGTAAACCAATGACGATTGACCATCAATCAAAAAAAGAGGATACTCCTGTTTTGATCGTTACGGCAGTAGAAGCCGAGAAGGAGGCTGTACTTCGCGGCTTGGAGCGGGCCGGCGCTAAAGACGCTGCTGTTGTCATCGCGGCCGGAGCAGGCCCTGCCTCTGCGGCGGCCGCTACAGCGGAGGCGTTGGCTGCCGGAAAGTATGGGCTTGTCATCAGCGCCGGAATTGGCGGCGGCTTTCCGCAGGTCGCGCCTATCGGCTCCCTTGTTCTGGCGGATGCCATCATTGCCGCTGATCTGGGCGCAGAATCGCCGGAGGGCTTCCTGAGCATTGACGAGCTTGGCTTCGGCTCCTCCTCGGCTCCCGTCGATGCAAAGTGGCATGCAAGGCTTCTGAGCGCATTGCTGGAGACACGCCGGCAGGTGCGCTCCGCTCCTGTTCTGACCGTCACAACCGCCACAGGAACAGCGGAGACGGCAGAGCTGCTGCTGCATCGCTTTCCAGCTGCTGCCGCTGAAGCTATGGAGGGATTTGGCGTAGCGCTGGCCGCACAGCGCCGAGGAACGGCAGCGCTTGAGCTTCGCTCAATCTCCAATGCCATTGGCCCCCGCGATCGCGGCGCTTGGCGTATTGGGGAAGCTCTTCAAGCGCTGGAGGATGCCGCTGCAGCCATTGCTCCGGCAATTACGGCTATCCAAAACTAGCCTGTCCGTCCTCTAGGCCTGATTGTCTTTTAGCATAATTGTCCTTTAGCTTGACTGAGCTCAATACTTGAAAGCGCCGCCTGCCTAATTGAAAGGAGAGTTGCTTCATGATGGATATCGCTTATTCACCGTGTCCCAACGACACATTTATTTTCCACGCTTGGGCGCATGGCCTTATAGACGCTCCCAAGCTGAATGTCACTTATGCTGATATTGATATTACCAATAACTGGGCCGCCGACTTGCAGGGACCGGAAGTGATGAAAATATCCTACGCTGCTTTGCCTTGGGTGCTGGATCACTACCGCCTTATTCCTTGCGGCGGGGCGCTTGGTCGAGGCTGCGGCCCGCTCGTGCTCACTCGCGAGGAAATAGCCGGCAAACGAGGCGGAGCCAGGCTGACGGGCAAAACCGTCGCCGTGCCAAGCGAGCGCTCCACCGCCTATCTTCTGTTCCGTCTCTGGGCGGAGCAGCAGGTGCCGGGCGGCGTTGGCAATATAATAGTGATGCCCTTCCACGAAATCATGCCGGCCGTAAAAAATGGCCTTGTTGATGCAGGGCTGGTCATCCATGAAGCCCGCTTTACGTATCAGGAGTATGGCCTGCATATGCTAGCCGATATGGGAAGCTGGTGGGAAGAGGATACCGGCTTGCCGATTCCGCTGGGAGCTATCATCGCGCGCAGAAATGTCGATGCCGAATCGCTCGGCAAATGGATTCGAGAGTCGCTTGATTACGCGTGGAGCCATCCTGAAGCCTCTCGCGGCTATGTTATGGAGCATGCCCAGGAGCTTTCCCCACAGGTGGCCAAATCGCATATCGACCTGTACGTCAGCGCCTTCAGCCGGGACCTCGGCGAAAAAGGCTTCGGCGCTGTCGAGGCACTGCTTGGACGGGCGGCGGAGCATAAGCTTGTTCCCGCATTTGACCTTGCATTGCTGCGCAATTAACTTTGCTTTGCCTGCCGCAAAGCTATATGCTGTTGCCACGTAGCAGCCACTGCTGCGTAAAAGCCACTGGCGCATAGCAGCCACTACCATGTAGCAGCTACTGCCACGTAGCGAAAAACAAGCATCCTGCCGGATCAAAGCGGCGGGATGCTTGTTCGTTTGTACTTTTCTGTACTTCTATTCTTTTGTGGCTCAACCTAATAATCAATGCTTGACAGGATGAAAAAGCGGTACTTTACAAAGCATCATGTAAGCAACAAGAAGGCTTTGTTCTTTGTACGATAATTCACTCAAACTGCCATTTCATGCGCCGCAATGCATACAACTTGTACGAAATATCGTACAAAATAAAGACTCGTGCCCTCTAAACGAGTAATGTTGTACGATTATTCATACAAAAATAAAGGCTCGTGCCCTCCGAATGGGTCATATTGTACGATTTTCCGTACAAAACGACCTTAATGGCATTCAAAAACGCAACTTTTATATGCATATTCACACAAAAGGCAACAGCGGTTTGCAAATGCTGCAGCCCTACCCTTACATTATGTGCTTATAGTCCCTTGGCAGCGCTTGAAGGCAGCCTTGGCAATATGGGCATTGCGAGCCCCCGCTGTCCGCTCTTGCATGCTTGTCAATCTGCGTTATGGCTGCCCGATACGCGTGCCTCCAACAACCACAGTATAATGCTTAAAGCGCTTGACCTGGTAGCCGTTTTGCTCCATTTGCTCCGCATTCACCTCACCGCTTGCATAAATATATGCCGCTGTTTCTCCGAGTTGCGGCTCTCCATGCTGGAACCGATAACGCCCAAAGGAGCTGACCTGCTGAAACGCGCCGCCGGGATTGCCATACACGACGCTGTCCGCAAAATCGCGCGGATCAATCCGTTCATAAAACAAAACATAGATATAGGGCATATTGACGGATGGCGTCACATACACCGTCCCATCTGTTTGATCCGATGCATACGAAACCGCGTCCCCAAACGACTCAAAAAAGACCATGCTTAATTTTTCGCTATACGTTGTGAAATAATAAGCAGCGAAAGCAGCGAAAAAAAGCCCGAACGAAATGATAGCCGTCATCGCCGCAAGACGCCAACGCTGCCACAGCGGGACGATTCCCCCGGACGCAAACAAAAGCAAGGGGTAAAAAATGATATTGATCCGATTGATGTTGATCTCTGTCACCAGCGCAACCATAATGGCAGCGGCAAGCCATGACAAAAGCAAGGCATGTCCAATCGACTTGGAGCGCCAAACAAGCTGAAAGCTATAGGCAATGCCGAACAGGATAAACGGAACAGCAATGGGATAAAGATACCCGTAAGGCGGTACCGCGTTCCATAACAATCCGTCGTCCCCGGTAAGAAAAAGCTTAAGAAAGCTTTTGGCATGATTCCATAACGGGGTCAGTCCTTGTCCTGAAAAAACAGAAGATATTTCCTCCACTCTTGGCACCGTCAGCTTCGGAATGGAAAACAAAGGCGTAACTATGCTGGCCCCGTCAAACCGGTTAATCCAGACAAATGCGGCAATCGGCAAAGCCAATACCGTTAGGATTCCGCCATACAGGAGCAAGGAGACAGGCTTAATCATCTTGTAATAAAGCAGTAAAACGGCGGCGAGGCCGCAAAAAACTGGAACAAACAAATAGGCTGTGCCATACGAATAGAGACAGAGAGCCATCACAGCCGCAAATGCGGCAAACCAGCGCCAGCTGTTTTTCTCCAAGCCTTTGAGAAGGAAATAAAAGGCCAGCAGCGCAAGCGCCGGAAAAAGATTGGATTCCAGCGCCCATCTCGACATCATCAAGTGCCATGGGCTAACCACTCCCAGAAACAGCGCTATCAGCGCTCCGCGCTCCCCTTCAAAAAGCCTTTTTCCGATTGCATACAGCAGAACAAGGCTAAGCAGTCCAAGCAGCATGCTTGCAGCCCGCACAGACCAAACCGTCAAACCGAACACATAAATAAAAGGCATCGACAGGTAGGCATAGAGAGCATTTTGACCGCTGCCCCAAGCTATAAGATGGACCGGCATAAACATGCCATTCCGATCAACGCCATAATGAAGAATAGAGAAAGCATCGTAGCCGATGGAGGCCTCGTCCTGATTTAAGCCCGGCGGAAGCATTCCCGACTGGTACACAATAGAGATGATCCCGATTACGAATAAAGCTGCCGCTAAACGATGCATTTTAAGCCAGTTAAATCCGCGCTTCAGCATGCTGTGCCATCCTCCGACCCTGGTCTTCTACCTTTGGAAACGACTGCTTTTTCAAACCAAATAATGGATGGTGCAAATGAAAGTATACTTGATATTCTAATCTTTCACCACCATTTTTCAATTGACGAATGAGAGCAATGTATGAATAATAAAAAACAAGCCATTGCTGACACCTGGCTTAAGCATTTGTATGAAGGAGGAAGTCTTTTGTCAATCGTCCCCCAAATCCTGGAATTCAACAAGCAATTTGTTGAAGAAAAGCAATACGAGGCGTATCTTACCAATAAATTCCCGGATAAAAAAATTGCAATTTTAACCTGCATGGATACGCGTCTGATGGAGCTGCTGCCAAAAGCGCTGAACCTTCGCAATGGTGATGCCAAATTTATTAAAAACGCCGGCGCCATTTTGACCCAGCCGTTCGGGAGCGCCATGCGCAGCATCCTGGTTGCCGTCTACGAGCTAGGCGCCAAAGAAGTGCTTGTTATCGGCCACCATGGCTGCGGCATGACCAATCTTGACGCCAAAGGCATGATTAGCAAGTTCAGCGAGCATGGCATTGATCCGCTGACCATTGAAACGCTGGAAAACTCGGGTATTCGCATGGAGAAGTTTTTGCGCGGCTTCAGCGCGCCTGAAGAAGGCGTTATGCACAGCGTCAAAATGATCCGCAAGCACCCGCTGTTTCCAAAAGCGATACCCGTTCATGGCTTTATTATGCACCCCGATACGGGGCATCTGGAAGTTATCGTTCAGGATTACCGCGAGGAATAGTGAACGGTCTTTTATGAAGGCTGCTGCTGGCCATTGGCCCAATGATCTGACTCATTAACCCTGCTGGGTAATGCGGCGCCTTGCAGCACACTGCCCTGATTCCGTCATCTGGCGGTCTCAGGGCCATTTTTTTCAGCATCGAACCCTGTGAGGAGTGGTACAATGCTTCTTAGGAAGGCATTAAGTTCCTACCTGTCTTGTTGGGCCGTTATTTTATATTTTTGGCAGCTGTTCGCGATTTCACCGGGTGGTTCGACTTACGTTGTTCGCGAGTTGCTGTCATGGCTGACTTTGATAAGTCTTTATGCCGTTCCGGTTGTTTTTGTATACGGAACGCTGGTTTCGTTGACATTGGACTTTCTGCTATCAAAACTGGCTTTGAGCCGCTGGTTCACACTGTTGCTATCTGCTGCCCTGCACATGCTGATGGGCGCTGTCTTCGGCTTGTTCTTTCAGCTTGTGCCGCTTGCCATAGCCGGTTCATTAACAGCCCTGCTTTATTGGGGGACCGATCTGCTTTTGAAAAACACAAATTGGACCAGACACCGTAACAAGTGGCTGGCCGTCTTTCTGCTCCTGCCCGTCGCAGCAGGCATTGTCCTTTCTACTGTATATCTTCGCTAATCAAGTCGGAATTGATGGCTATCGCGGCTTTGCTGCCTTCGCCTGCTGCAATTATCGCTTGAGCGGGCGACATAACCGTCAAATCCCCGGCGGCATAGACGCCAAAAACACTGCAGCGCCCCTGTCCGTCCGTCTCCAGTCCTCCACGCTCATTCATCGCGCAGCCAAGCACAACGCCAAAAGGCGAGCTCTGCCGCCAATAAGGCGACACGAACCCGCCAATGCATCGAAGCTCTCTTCCGCTTGTAAAACGGATGGCGCTCAATCGGCCTTCGGAGCCCCTGAATCCGGTTATGCTTTCATGGATGATTTCTACCCCATAACGCCGCAGCAGGCTAGACTCGTCATCTGTTAAAGAACGAGACATGCCGTTAGTACATAAGGTTACCTTGCGGCTCCATTGCAGAACCAGCCTGGTCAGACCAAAGCCGCCGCTCCCTTCGGCAATGACCGCAAGAGGTTGCCCGCGCAGCTCCCAGCCGTCGCAATAAGGGCAGCTGAACAGACTTACCCCGTAAAAGCCCCTTATACCGGGAATATCAGGCAGCGTCTCCGACAGCCCGGTCGCTAGCAGCAGCTTTCGCGCATAAAGGGAAGAGCCGTCTCCCGCAGCCAGCTCAAACCCTCTTCCAAGCCGCCTGATTGCCGTTACTCCTTCACCATACAACACGACGCTTTCGTAACGGACCAGCTCATTCCAAGCCAGTTGTCTCATCTCTCGTGGAGATGCCCCGTCTCTTGTAAGAAAACCATGCGTTTGCCGTACAACCGCATTCCGCGGCTTGCCTTCGTCCAGCAGCGCAACATGACGGCCTGCTCTGCCAAGCACCAGCGCCGCGCTCAAGCCGGCCGGTCCGCCGCCCACAATTGCACAATCCAGTTCCATAGCCGTACCCTGCCCTCCGGGTTAAAATGACTCTTCCAAAGCATATGGCATTGGGAAGCGGCGTATGAATAGCGTCAGGTTCCGGGACGAATCAGCGTAAAGATATCGCCTAGCTTGGCGTAATCATTGCCAGCCATTCGCCCTACAGGCTGAAGCTTGGACGCATCGATTCGGCCGTCATGGTAAAGCTCTTCAGCGACATGAAATGCCGTGACGCGGCCTATAAGCAATTCGCATGCCGGCTCTCCGCTTTGGCCGCCAAGCGGGATTGCCTTCTCCAGCACGCACTCCATACGAATGCGGGCCTCCTTTACGCCAGGCACTTCAATCGTCGAGCTGGCAACCGCCGTTAAGCCGGCGAGCTCCACCTCGCTAACCTCGGAGGGCACGGGGGCCGCTGTTTCGTTGATGGCGGCAATACAGCTTTCATCGGCTATATGCACCACGAATTGCCCCCGATTCATTGCATGCTTTGCCGTATCCTTCAGCCCGCCGTCCTTGCGCTGCACGGAAACCGCAACCATGGGCGGGTTGGCCGATACAATATTGAAAAAGCTGAAGGGCGCCGCATTCAGCACCCCTTCATCCGATAAGGTTGTTACGAGCGCAATCGGCCGGGGAAGAATACTGCCGATCAGCAGCTTGTAATTCTCCTGAACCGAGCCGGCCGCCGGGTCGATGTGAATCATGGCTCTCACCCCTCAAAATGTCTTTTGAACCAGCCTGCAGCGGCTTTTGCTTCACTTTCGGTCAAGCTATGTCCAGCCCGCTCCCAATGGATTTCCACTTCGGCTCCCGCTCCCGTCAACAGCTCGTTAAGCTCATTGCTTTCCGCGAGTGAGCAGATGGGGTCATTTTCACCAGCTCCTATAAAAACAGGTATTCCGCTCAAATCGGGCAATGTCGTGCCTCGCAGCGGCACCATGGGATGATGGAGCACAGCCCCCTTCAAGCTGCCCTGGTATTGAAACATCAGGCTTCCTGCAATATTTGCTCCGTTGGAGTAACCAACCGCGACGATATTGCTCCTATCGAAGCCATATTCAGCAGCCGCCTCATCCAGAAATGTATGAAGCTCTTCCGTTCTTTCCAGTAAGTCCGGTATGTCGAATACCCCCTCTGCCAGCCTGCGGAAAAAACGCGGCATGCCGTTTTCCAGCACGCTGCCCCTCGGACTTAACAGGGAGGAGCCGGGGGAGAGCAGTCTCCCCAGCGGCAGCAAATCCCTTTCAGTTCCGCCCGTTCCGTGCAGAAGCAGCAAAACGGGAGCATTTTGATCAGAGCCTTGCTCAAATATATGCTTCATTATTTTACCTCCTCGATTACGCGGACTTCAAAAGGAGTCAGCATAGACTCAATAGCTGTGCGATGACCTTCATACCATTCCGGCAGCATCAGTTTTTCGCCAAGATGCTCCAGCTCCTCGTCTCTGGCAAAGCCTGGAGGATCGGTTGCGATTTCAAACAGGATGCCGCCTTGCTCGCGGAAGTACAGCGCATTAAAATATTGTCTGTCAACAATTGGAGTAGGACTTTGTCCGTTCTCGCTCACCCATTGCCGCCAAGCTGCGTGCTCGACATCGTCTTTGGCCCGCCAGGCGATATGATGGACCGTTCCATGCCCGCCCGAGCCTGGCGCCATAGCAGCTGCGTTCACATCAATAATGTTGCCGATATCGCCGAATGCTTTGAAACGGATAAAACCAACATCCTCTCCTACCCGTTCCATGCCCAGCACGTTTTCCAGCAGTTCTGCGGTATGCGATGGCGACGTGCTGAACAATACCGCTCCTCCGAAACCTTTGATTGCTTTATCTTCCGTAACGCCTCCGAAGGACCAGGTGCTTGCAGCCCCCTCTGCACGGGCAACAATTTCCCCTCTTAAGCCGTCAGGATCGGAAAATTGCAGATACTGCTCGCCAAAGCGTTCTGTCTCCTGAACCTCCACGCCGTAAGCCGACAGCCGGTTTCTCCAGAACTCGTAAGCTCCTTGCGGCACCACGTAAGTCGTAATGCCAACCTGGCCGCCGCCGATTCGGCCTTTCCGCGAATCCTTCCAAGGGAAAAAGGTAATGATTGTTCCAGGGCTTCCCCCCTCATCTCCAAAATACAGATGGTAAACCTCCGGCGCATCAAAGTTGATTGTTTTTTTCACCAATCTAAGTCCCAGAATACCCGCATAAAAATCGCTTGTCACCTGCGGGTCTCTAACAAAAGCCGTAACGTGGTGAATACCTGCTGTTTTAATGGCTGTCATAATAATCTCTCCTCTTTGGTTTAAAGTGTCTTTATTTTAAGATATATGGTCTGCAAAAGCAGTCGTCAAGGCCGTCTACCGGCTACTTGAAGGACTGCTGGGCTGTCTTTCCCAGTTTCTTGAGCAGCTGGCTTGCGATGGTTATCTCTTCCTTGCTGAGCCCCGCTACAGCGGCTTGTATGATTTTAGTATGCTCGGGAAAGACCTGCTCTATAAATGCGCTGCCTTCCTCCGTTACTTCGGCGTAAATCAGCCGGCGATCGCTTTGCGATGCGCGCCTGCGGCATAGTCCCTTCTTCTCCAGCTTATCCACTACATACGTGATGTTTCCGCTGCTCATTAGCACCTTTTCGCCAATTTGCTGCAGAGGCTGCGGCCCTCTGTGGTACAGGAGCTCCAGCACCCCGAACTCGGTACGGTTAAGACCATGCGTCCGGATATCCCGGTCCGCATGAGCATTGACCCACTGGCTCGCCCGGGAAAGGGCGATGTACAGACTAAGCGCCGGATCGGAAGAAGCAGCCGCTTTGCTTTGTTCCTGAATCGGCAACGGTTCGCTTTTCATTTTCAGCGCCTCCCTCTTTTAAAATCAAATATCTTAAATTAAAGATATCGGAATTCAGTTGAAGTGTCAACCCCTGATGTTCCAATATTGATTTGGGAAAGAGAGCTTACTATTTTGCATGGCTGAAAAGCAGTATTCTAACCTAGCCTAACCTGGCAACTTAAAAAAGCAACCCCAACGTTGAATACCAACATTGTTGGGGTTGCCTCCTCATTTGCTACGCGTGACCCGATACGGATGGAGCATCCGTAGGACGAACCAGTGCATGGCGTTCCCATGCCCGGCTGCGCCAGCGGAAATAAAAGATAACAGCGCGAATCCATTCATCCGCTGCAATAGCAAGCCATATGCCCGGCAGACCCATGCCCATATGAAACACGAACAGATACCCAAGCGGCAAGCTCATGCCCACCATTGTAAACATGCCGACATACAGCGGATATTTGGCGTCGCCGGAAGCGCGCAGCGAGTTGACGATAACGATGTTGATGGTACGGCCCGTCTCCAGAATGAGGCTGTACAGCAACACTTGGGCTCCAAGGCGCAGCACCTCGGCATCATCGGTGAAAAGGCCGACCAGCTGGTGCCGGAACAGCATAACAACGACGACAACAACCAGCGTGCCGATGCTGGCGGAGCGGACGCTCATCCACACCCTCGTATAGGCATCGTTGGATCGTCCTGCTCCCACGAGACGGCCAACCATGATGGCTGTACCCATGCCGACGGCAAAGGCAAACAAATAAATCAGCATGGAAATATTGGAGGCATATTGCTTGGCCGCCAGCGCCGCTTCTCCCAGATACGTCGTGTAGAACACGAACACCAGCTGGCAGCATTGGTACATGACCTGCTCAAGAGCGGAGGGGATGCCGATTTTCAATATTTTACCGATATATTCCTTGGACAACGTGAAATAATAGCGAATAGCGATTTTGACCGCCATAATCCGATACATCATCCAGAAAAAGACGAATACGGCAATCAGACGGCTGACCACCGTCGATATGGCCGCCCCTTCTACGCCCAGAGCCGGCATTCCAAAATTGCCAAAAATCAATGCGTAGTTGCCGATAATATGAATCACGTTCATGCCAAGCGATACAAGCATCGCTTCTTTAGTAAAGCCATGCACGCGGATAATCGCAGCCAGCGAATTAATGATCGCTTGAAGGAATATAGCACCGCCTACAATCCGGAGATAGCTCTTCGCAAACTCCAGCACTTCGCCCTGCAGGTTCAACGATTGCAGCAGGTAACCGTTAAACATCACAAATCCGATGCTCAGCACGATACCAACCATGAGGTTTAGCGTTACTGCCAGCGCGGATATTTTGGCCGCTTCAAAAAACTTTTTCGAGCCAATGTATTGAGCCACCACGATGGACGCCCCGTTGCCGATTACTTCCAGCAGCAGCAGCACGATGTGCAGATACTGGTTGGATGCGCCAACTCCCGATACGGCATTATCGGAAATCGCGCTTAACATAAACGTATCCGCTATGCCCATCATCATAAACAGCGATATTTCCAGAAATATCGGCCATGTCAAATAAAACAGCTTGAGGTCCTTGCCCTGGCCCTTTCCAGGGGCCGTTTGCTCTTGCACTCCTGTCACCTTCATCCTGTGTCTTCAATCTTGCTTTCTCTATGTGTGCAACACGTATCGTAGCATATAATGGGGCCTTTCGCATCAGTCAATTTCAGCTAAAATACACACCCGCTATCCGCAAACGCTTTCTTCACCTCTGAACGGATTTTCATCGCAAAAAGAGTATAATCCACAATTGTTTGCTAAGTATGAAGTATTGTGCAATCAAGCTAAATATAGAAAGCTTCCATTAAAATCTGATTATTTACAGATTTTTCTTGCCCCCTTGCAATCTGTGATCTCAAATGCTAAGATAACAACAAATAGGAACGTATGTTCTCTTTTTGGTTTATTATGAACACCGATTAAACCTGGCTTGGCTTACGAATTGGGGAGAAGGGGTGAGGTACATGTCTTAATATTCACGATTAAGCGTTTGTTTTAGCTATTTATCAACTCTCTGTTCAATCCATAGAAGGAACGAACGTTAGAATGGCTATTTTTTGTAACGCTTATTGCTGCGGCATGCATTATGCATGTTTCTCCACCAACTGGCATCACGGTTGACTGGATCGGACGCCACATCCAGGCCCATTTACGTTTACTGAACATAATTCACTTGAATTCCATTTAGTTATATATATTTTTCTTGAGAACCCTGCCAGATTACATGTTTCATGTGTAATCTGGCAGGGTTTTTTTATCCGTATTTTTATTATCAGAATTTTCAGATTATTTAACCGTTATAAGTAACAGCCTCCAAAAAATCAGCGATAGCACCCTGAAAAAGCGGGGTCTATCAGAACCCAAGAGACCGTTAGGCGAGCCTAGCAGGTCTCTTTTTTTGCACACTGCCCCCTCACCCAGAAGTGGCGAACCGCCTCTTGAGATTCGCGAAAGTCTTTCACACCTTTTCACACCCCTGGAACGACCACTGATAGCACAAGCCATCCCTGTTTTTATTTAACAAATATTCCCACTGGAGGAACTGATAATGAATAATAACGTAGCAACTGTATCCAACTTCTCTATCGAAACTCTTGCGCCTATCTTCAACTATGTTCTAAGAGGCGTTCGCTATGAAGACCGTGAAGAAGTCAAATCCGAGGCCGTTCTGCGAATCCTCACGGCTATCGATCAAAACAAGGTCAAAAAAGATGTATTTTCATTTTCTCATACCGTAGTCCAGCGAACCGTCTACGACTACTATCGCAAAAACAATCGCATGATTACAAAGCGAAGCACTTTGGTCAATTATTGCGATGGAGCTGATGAAGATCGGGGCTCAACTATCGATTACTTCTCTTACGCCACCGAGGAACCAGGCTATGGCCTGTCCGATGTGCGAATTGATTATCTCAACCATATTGATATATTTACTCCGCAGCAACGTAAAATTCTAAATTTTATGCTCTTTACTGAAGAGGGAATCGCTATGAAGCCGACCGAAATTTCAAATCATCTCGGATTGGATAAATCACATGCATCTCGAGCCATGGGCAAGCTGAAACAAATTTGTCAAGGTTAAAGCTCTAAAGCACAAACAAGATGATCTCGTATTAGGAGGGCATTATGATTGATCCCCATAAAATGTATCTGATTTTTCATGCTCAAATACAGCTTCAGGCGGTGGTCTAAATGATAGGAAGGCACGCAGTAGGCGGGCGGATTGACCCTCCTTACTTTCCGACAAAGACGGAACCTCACTTCGTCGGCAGGGCAATCGAAATTCCTGCCAAAGCTAATGGAAATCGCGTCATTACAGACGCCTTTACAATGTCCGGCGAATTGGAATTTTATGCAATCTCCATTCGGAGCTGCAGTCAAGATGCCACAGATTATTGGAATCTGTCTGTTGGCGGGAGAACAATTGCCAAAACGATTTTCTGCAAAAGTTACGAGGAAGGCCTCTACTTCCAAGTTGCTCACCCCGTAAAGCCAGATCATGAAATCCTGTTTGAATATCACACATCTAATGGTACTGGAAAAACGGTTGAGTTGTTGTTTCACTTCCTGACTGACCCCGGCCTCGACTTGATTCTGACGGGAGAGACTAACCTGGGAGTCTACCCGGATCCGCCGCCTGAACTCCCCGAAACCGAGCAGCCGCCGGGCTTGCCCCCAGGCGGAGCATTACAGCTGCCTGTTGCATGGGAACCGTTCTCTTCTGTTGCCGAAGCCGTTATTTGGACTTCAGCGTTGGGCATTCGTGCAAACTTTGCCGGAAAGATTTCTGCGGCCAATTATGTTACGGAGGCTTTGGCCTTGCTCCTGAACACATGCGGAGGGTTCGCAGAGATGATCCAGAAACATAAGCTAACTATCTCTATCCAGAACGCCAAAGGAGCTAACGGGTACTTTAACCCAGGTACAGGCGAGGTCGTGATTAGCAATCGATACGATTTTAGTAACGCTGAGGTGATCACGCAAGCCGAATATGATGCAGGCCAGAAATCCTCTCCGCATAAGCTGAGGACCATCATCCATGAACTGGGTCACTGGCTGCACTACCATAATGTAGGGGCAAAGACATTTTATCAATATTCAAGCCTCGACCCCGACAACTATGGAGCAAAAACGATTCTATCAAATGCCGAAGCATCATATATCGCCAATAATCTGAGCAACTATGCAACAAAGTGGTTTCCCATCGAGTTGATGCCAGAAGCCTTTACGGCAAAAATCACGGGTATTCCTATCGACGCCAAGATATGGGAATGGTATCAGCAATACGGAGGTTTCGAATGTGAGGGGTGGTAAAGATGGACATTACAGTACCATGCGTTTTTTGTAAATATTTCAATCGAAACGAACGCGAAAGAATGACCTGTATGGCATTTCCCGGAGGTATACCTAAGGAAATTCAAGAGCTAAACGTGATTCATACCGAGCCTTACCCTGCCGACAATGGCATTCAATACGAGCCCTTAAGCGAGAAGCAAGATTACTTCAACTATTTTGAAGGAGAAAGGAGAAAATGAATGATTGGATTTATGAATAAGTGTCCGCATTGCGGGCAACAGTCATCATTCGTGCCTGAAGAAATGGAATGCGATAAAGCTTTGGTTCTTTGGTGCAACCACTGCGGGAACTTTATCAACCAAACCCTTACAATCGAAACAATCCGCCGCTGGTGGCTAAGAATAGACGAGGGAAATGAGAGCATTAAGCCGCCAATTAGCAAAAATCAGTGTTTCCAGTTGGAAACCATTGAAGAGCTCCTTAACAAAGAACAGGCCAACAGCTCCTTTCCCAAAATAGAAATTCATATTAAGGATTTTGGCGACTATGCTTACTCCGAGATGGGGACCAATGAAACAACCGATCTCATTCATCAGGAGGGGAATGAGCTTGAAAGAGGCTAAAAATCTGAGGAAAATGTACGAAAAGCATTATTATACCGGACAAGGAACCTTTTTCGCCGAAATATCCTCCTATCCTTTGCATTACCTTGCAAAGCCAGGAAGATGGGAAGAAATAAAAACTGATGTTGAAGACTTTAACCGGTGGGAATTTTCCAAAGGGGTGCAATCGAATACATTCAAGGCTTACTTTGGCGATAGTACTTCAGATAACAATCACCTGGTAGGCATAGAAAGAACAGATGGAGAGAAGGAGCAGTGGATCACCTTTAAACTGAAAGACGCCACTCCCTCCGATATGAAATGTGAAGGCTCCTCATGTACGTTCAAGAATTGTTACACGGATGTGGACGTTGAATATATTGTTTTGGAAGGAATGCTGAAGGAGAACATAATCCTCCACCAAAAAAATGATAAAAGAAGGTACTGTTTTACCGTAAAAACCGGAAATGTTTCATTACAAAAAGAAGGCGACTCTATTGTAATTTACGATCTGGACGGTCATGTGATTTGGGACATGGGGAAGCCGTACCTAATCGATTCAGAAGGAGCGGTCAGCTACGGTGTCCATTATGATTTGGTTTACGGGGCGCCGTTTGATGAGCTGACATTGATTGTGACCGACGAGGATTTTCTGCGGAAAGCCGCATATCCCGTAACGATTGATCCTACAGTGGAACTACAAGGTGACTCTGCGATTATACAGGACTCCTACATCACATCTGGATCGGGTGAAAGCATCAACACCAACTACGGGAACTCTCCCAATCTGGTCACCGGAGGGACAGGCAGAGACATCCTGGACAAGACCCTAATCCAGTTCAAAACAAACTTTGGGCATACTGTGGTAAATGAAGCAGCCCTGGAGCTTTATTGCACGGGAATGTCCCTCATCAATACTTCAATTCTTACTGATTCCCACAGAGCATATCATATCCTTTCACCCTGGAATAAATCTACAGTAAAAACTTCAAATGCACCTAATTTCGGGGTTAACCTGTTAAGGGGCAATCCTTCGGGCGTAGCAGTCAATAGCTGGTGGAAGTACGACATTACTAATTACTTCTTTCATGCAGATGTTAAACTAAAAATAATGGATTGGCCCTTTCGTTCGCAGGTGCGAGTTACGGCTGGAAAGCTCTCGCCACATTTGCAAGCACAAGGCATACCAATACTAGCATTAGACCAAAATTAACGCTCAAATACCTCAAAAAACCAGTTATAGGATTCCATAACGGAACCGGGCAAGGCGGTACTTATTACTCTGATGGATACAACGATGTATTTAAGCTGCTCGACTTCGGAACTCTGACTGCTGGTCAACTTTCGTCCCCCCGGCAAGTATACGTCCAAAACTTGGCGGGTTATGAGGTCAACAACCTTAGAGTGTACGTCGATCCTGCACAATATCCCAACAAAATATCTATCGAACTCAGCCATTTCAACAGCCCATTTATTCCCGAAACTGTTCTCACCTTTAATGGCACATTTTCAGATGGAGAATCGGCATTATTTTATGTCAGAATTGTAACCCAGGAAGATACTATGGCAGGCGGCGATTTTAATATTTGCGCAAAAGCCGATCCTGTCAGTGAGTAAAAAAACTCTGACCATGTCATTTGAAAATATTCCACTTCTCACAGGAGGCCTTCTGGCCTCTTTTTTTGCAACTTTTTTCGTGGTCACTCCCACTATTGATAACGAAGGAGAGTGATAGAGATGCTTGCTGAAAATATTCATGTAGACCCCCGTACCGCCTCGGCCCTGACCCTCGTGGACAATCCCCGGCTAAACACCAAGGAATTGCGATTTATTTCCTCCAACAAATCCCTTTTCCTAAGCTCTATAAGCAAAAAACAGCTAGCTGACAAACAATTTGACAATCTCCAGCACTGGCTTGAGATATCTATTATTAATCTCCCGGCCTACGAAAAGCTGATTGAGCTTCTCGACTGTGAAGGGAATGAACTCTGATGCGTGCTTGCATGAAGAAATTAATAATGATAGCGGCCGCAGCAGCCCTATCTCTTGCTGTAAGTTTCCTTAAAACGGGTTTTGTTTATGTTCAACCCGACGTGTTTCAGGACATGATCCAAAAACAAAAGCCGCTTACGGTTATCGAGAGCACAAATCTCAAGTCAATAGAATTCACCTTGTCCTCCCCTAAGGCGGCATTCGTTGCCGAAACGCCAGCTCCTATAAAAAGCTCTGTACCTGCTGACAATAACCAATCGGACCAAGACAAGATTGCCAAGGTCGAGCAGGACCTCATTGACCACATGCTGAGCAAGGGAGTTGCCGAAAAAAACGCCAGCCTGTACGCCTCTCTTATCGTCAAGCATTGTGAGACTTATGACGTCGACCCTTATACAGTCCTCGCAATGATTCAGGTTGAGAGTTACTTCTCCCCTGATTCCGTCGGCAAATACAATGATGTTGGGCTTATGCAGATTCGCCCTTCCGCACAGAAAGCCACAGGCATTAAAGGCGATCGAACGGAGCCGTCAGTCAATATCGAAATAGGCGTCAGCTATTTGGCCTACAATCAAGATCGCTTTGGGGAGGAACTGGGAATCATTGCTTACAATCAGGGTGAAGGAAACGTTTCAAGAGGTACGTATCGTTCTACCTATTTTCAAAAAGTCAGCACTGTTCTTAAAACCATCAAAAAGAATGCCTGACTCCATACAAAAGCTGTGGCCTTGGAAACAAGGCCTTTTTTTGTTTGCACCTGTTAACGGGGATGGAGCGACCACTAGAGTATGGGCAACCAAATTTCAGCAAGAACCAAGAGGAGTTGGGTTATATGAATATTTTTAATACAACGGAATGGGCTGGCATGATGTCAAACAAGGATAATACCGCCCGCTATATTTACGATTTGATCGAAACTCGAAAGAACATTTCAGAAATTCACCATGCCGCGGATGCAGAGGTTAGCCGATTGCAAGCCCGGATTGATGCGGTTAACGCATGGCGCGATTCTACTGTCGAACCGCTTCAGAGCAAGATTGCTCTTTGCGAAAAGCTGTTGCTGATACTTACTGCTGAAGGCCTCAAAAATTCAAGCGAGAAAGGCACCGAAGAATTACATTTTGCTAACTCTGCGGATGAAACGGTGGACTTTCTGAATTTTATCCGGAATCGCGGAAAGTTTGAGGTGGAGTAAGCCATGTTAAGTGCAAATTATTTAAAGCTAAGACAAAGCGAAACCAGGGACATGCACAACATTGAACTCCTAAAAGCCTGCAAGATGGATAATCAGCTTATGGGTGACTTCCTAAAAGCAAACCGAGACTTTATTTTCTCCATTATTATGCACTTTAAAGGGGGCATAGAGGAGCTTATCGCAAAGTTTCGCGTCTCCGAGGAAGAGCTCTATCAACATGCATGCATCGGTATTTTGACCGCAATCAAAGACTTCAATTTTGATAGAGGCATAAAATTCACTACGTATGTCGTTCGCCCCATTCTATGGGAGATCAACCATTTGCTCTATAGCGACTCCCAGTCCGTGCGTCTTAGCCGCGGCGCCGTCGAATTGATCAAGAGAATGGCCGAAATTGAAGATACACTGGGTTATCGGCCTGCGGAGCGGGAGATGGCTGGGCTGCTCAACGTTTCCGTTGAACGTTATCGGGAGATCGCTATGTTCAGCGACGAACTTGAACATTACGATGCACTGGAAAGCTTCGAGATAGCAGATAAGGAACGGCGCAATATTGAGGAGGAGGTCACCAATCGCATTTACGTCCAGCAATTGCTTAACGACCCGATTTTTACTGACTTTGAAAAAAGGGTCATGCGCCTAGTCCTGGAAGATGACAAATACACTAACTCACAAATTGCTGAACGCCTTCATGTTTACCCAATGACAATAAACAGGACATTCCATAAAATTCGGGCAAAAATCGAAAATCAGCAAGCCAGCTTGCGCGGCGAGAGAGACGCGACAACTTCCAAATACGAACAGGAAATATCTATTATCGCCCAGGAAACCAAAGAGCGGAACAAGCTACTTTGTATCGACGATATTACAGAGCTTCTTGAAATATGCGGTTATGATCCTAAGAAGTATACAACCAGGATTTTGTACTACATTCGCCAAAAAGCGAATCAAAAAGGGGCATAAATCTATGCATCCCTTATCTCTTAAATTCTACTTCGGCGACTCTTGCGGACATTGCCGGCGGTTCGCGAAAACCCTTGAAAAGATCGAACAAGAAAGAGCCAACATCAGTGTGTCCAAGATCGCCTACAATCCATCCCAGCATCCCGATATCAAGTTTATCCCGACTGTGATCGTGTTCCTTGGCAACAAGGAGCTGGGGCGTTTCAGCAGCGCTTTGGCCAAGAAGGACATTGACAATTGGCTACACCAAATAAATGAATACATCAGCGACTATTTGGTAAAATCATAAGGGAATACCCAACATGCAAAAAGGAGCCTCCAATTACGGACGCCCCTTTTTGTTATTCCGGCTTGGCAATGCCCAGCTTTTTAGCAGTACGTTACCTATTAAACCGTTGTTAATTGAGATACCAGCTGCTCTACCTTATCATTCAATAATCGATTTTCGTTAATCAGCTTCAGGTTCTCGTTACGCAGAGTGACAATCTCATTGCTAAGCTTATCAATTTTATCTTCATAGGCGGCAAGCCGTTCCAGCAAACCGGCCCTGAATGTCTGCTCGTCCTTGGACAGAAGTTCTCTATCTGTCATTTTGTTGTTGCTCTTACCACTTGCGTAGCCAATTACGCCCGTGATAACAGAAACAACTCCGCCAATAATCGCCGTGATTGCTCCCGTGTCCATTTTTATCACTTCCTATGACTATTTGCTGCATCCTATACAATAACAATATAAGCATGTTGGGTTAAAAAATAACCCCTGCCGAATAGCAGGGGCCGCCGTCACATAATAAACGCATACATTCCATCCTCATAGATCTCCACAGTAATAAAACAAGGGAGGCCCGAACCTTGAATGACCTCCAGCATCGAATTCAAGTCTCCGGCAAACCTCTCGTTGACCCTTATCGAAGTCCGCAAATCTCTGTCGCCTTTAAACGGGACAATGAGACTTGAAGCAATATAGCCGGATTTGATCGTAATGCTGCTCTCTAACAGACTGCCAGCCCATACATCTATCATTCCGGTTACATCTTTGCTGTTCGTTCGCCTTGCGGTAATGGTACTCGACAAATCACTCCGCTCTTCCCCAACAACAGTGATGGATGACGGAATAACAGAATTGGCTACGATCATGATAGTTCCAACACAATGAAATCTGCTGACGCCGATGTCGGAAGGCACGTCCGATACTTCCGAACGACGTATCGTTATGGAAGAAGTTAGTATATAATCCCCATTCCGCCGTATCGTAAGGCCGCCGCCCATAAAATCCCTGGACACGGAGATCGCGGAAGCCAAAACATCCTCACGCCGTGTCCTTATGGTAATGCCGGAAGGAAGTCTGTGCTCATCCTTGCGTTTAACAGTCATATAGGAATGCATGTTTTCACGACGTACCGTCACAAACGACTCCAGCATCATTGGGTTCAACACGCGAAGGTTGGTCTGAAGATCCTCTTTGTCCCATGTGCTTTTGATTGTAATGGCTGTTCTAACATCCCTCGACTTGTTTTGCCGGGAGACCATGGTTCCCTTTAAGTCAGAGTAACCCGCGCTGGCTACTTTAGGATCATCGTATCGCACAATCAGCCGTGGTCTGTAGCTGGCCCCCCGTTCGCGAGTGCCAAAACGGGCATAAACATCGGAGGTTTGCTGCTCCGGCCTTAACAACATTCCATTGTTGACTGCCGCACCATTGTACCACCCCTGAACCATCCCTAACACATCAACTTCTACGTACGTTTTGGCTTTGTCAACGCCAAGTTCGGCAAACTTTACACCATGAGCAGGCATACTTGCCCAAGTAACGCCCACTTCTGCCCAGTCTGTCTCTACTTCATAGAGTCCTATCGGCGTTCCGGCCATGCTTGTCTGTTCAACATACAATTGAAGCTTTGCGCTTTTCAATCGCTGTCCCGCAGGAATTGTAGCGATATCAAACTGGATCAGAGCATTGAAGTCCTCGCCATCCATCATACGGCCAACGATTATCTCTTGCTCTTCCCCATAGTTTAAACGCGGAACGTTAGATCGGACAAAAGCGTCCTTAACGGGAGTCAGGCTTAATTCAACGATAGGCGGCGGCATAACCGAAAACGTACCCAGCATTCTGCCATAGACAGGTACGGCAATATGACTCGTCAAGTCCGATGTCCACTTCACCTGGATATCCGATGGAAGATGTTCGACATAAACCGGCGCGACTGCCACCCGCGCTTTCATTCTGCCGTGAGGTTTCACGGTAATAGCGGAGAATACATCATCTCTAAATGGAACGTCAATAAAGCTTTTCCGCTGCTCCACGGAATCTCGGTATCCTTCATACAACTCGAATTCCTGAATGGCAAGCTGGCTTCCAGTTAGCGAATTGCCAAACTCCATCTTAAAATATCTGAACATCTGGCCATTGGCATCGCCGTACAATTCAAACTTCCGCAATTCGCCGCTTCCCCATACTGCCAGGTTTGAGACCGTATCCAGCAATGTCCAATTCCGCTTGTCATTGCTTCCATAAAATGTCCAGTCGCGCGGGGTTTGCGCCTGGTAAGTCACTCTTGCGCCGATCCCGTAGCCTGCAATACAAAGAGGTTGGCCATAGTCAAAAATAAACCAGCCTGTCCTATCCCCTGAGCCTAGCGCCCACCCGTAGCCAGCGGTAGTGTTATTTACCATATTCCATGGAGGATGATCTGCATTAAAAACACTTGAAACCTCTAATGCATAACCCTTCCAATCGGATGCAGTTACTGGTAATGTAACGTCTGTATAGTTAGATTTATAATACGTGTCTAACGTATCATTGCGGTAAACGTGCAGTCTGGATGCAAGATCTCTCCGCGGTCTTACGAATAGCTCACATAGGAGGGCGTTATTTCCCTTTTCACTGGCTGCCACTAGAAAAACAGGGCGAAAACCTGTATTTACGGCAGCTAAATCTGTTGTTGATATAGCACCTAAACCTGTTGCCCCCGTGTAACCTCGCACAGTCCGGTTTCCTATCGCACTATGCGTATTAAGAGTTTGCGACCACCAATTGCTCCAATTCCACACTTTGTTGTCGCCGGGATTGGAGGTGCCATCCAAGCCTGACCTGACGACGTAATTCTCCCAGTCGTTGTCCTTATCAGCAACCCCTACTCCGCCTGTGGGCAGACGAACATAAGCTGTTACGTTTGAAGTCGCTTCCTCATATAGCTGCATCGCATCAACACTGGAAAAATACCACCCCGTATAACCATTGTTAGCCGTAATAATCCACCGGTAAAATAAAAACGGCGTATGATTGGATAGTTCGAACATCCTCATCTCCGTCAGTCCGGTTACATTGGTTTGGGAGTCAAGCACTTGCCATTCGGCGCCGTTGTGGCTTCCTTGTATCTCCCATGCTGTAGGCGCCCCCTCGTTGTATATGCGCGATAATACTGAATAGGCTTTAATAATCCTGGGTCGGTTATAGGACAGAATCATCCAGCAGGGCGCCGGGTGGGGAGCAATCCACCTATTGCTCTCGCTGGTGGAATCATCGCCATTAAACATTTTCCATGCTTCGTACTGACTCTGAAGGACACCACTGCGAGTAAGCGTAACCCCGCTGCCTTCACTGGACGTCATAGGCGTAACCGTCGGTACTAATGTTTTTCCCGGCACACCCTCCAGCATTTTTCCTGTTACCAATCCGGCATCATTCAGCGCTCTCCATGTAATGCCCCCTTGAATATTACGATCGGCAATTAACTTGACTCGCCCCAAACGGTCCTCTTCAACGGCGATTAAATAGAAATCCCCATTGGGCAATAGAGCTGTTCCGGCCTTGGGAAGAAAATCGCTTGTCTCTTCGCCCATATTAGAGAACGAACCCACCGTATTGGGGTACGTACATTCGTAGTGGCAACGGATTCTGTCGCCCACCCTCATCCCGGATTCGCTCAAAACCTCTCTAACGTGCATCAGCCGGCCATTTTCGTCAATATCAACGGCTTCCAGGCTCAAATATTTATTCTCTGCCTTGGTTATTTCAACAGTATGCTCTTTATCCTCCAGGCCTGTAATCTCAAACTGGAGGACAGTATAACGCAATTGTCCAATCTCGGTGTAGGTATGGGGGACCCCGTCCACAGTGATAATGTTATTGCCCCTGGTGGCAGACGTGTTGCAAGCGGATAGGATTCGAAGTTTCGTTCCTTTGAATTTAAAGGAAATTTTGGCGTTTGGCGTTGCTGTATCATAGGAGATGACCCCCTTGTATGCATTAGCATTAACCTCCCATCCATTGGAGAAATGTAGGTAGGAAAAAGACGGATGATCATTCCTGTAACGCTTCCATCCAGGCTCTGGCACAGGCATGAATTGCCCAACCTCGCTCAGGATGTATCCATCATCATCAATATCGATGGCATCTATAAAAAATTGCCCCCCGCTTGTGGGGGCGGGATCTCCAAAATCTATAACCGCTTGGTGAACTCCTTTTTCCAGTGACCATTTTTCATACACGATTACTTGACCGGTATTGGCTGTTGAGTAGTTGCTTCTGAAAAACTCTTCATCGCCCTTGTCGATTCTAATTCTTAGACGATCACTACGACCGGGAAACGTACAAGCAAGAATGCGAAGTCTGGTGCCGAAAAACGAAAACTCAATCCTGTTATGTCCGAGAGCGGGAGTCAAAACGCTGGATTGACCGCCATACATGTTTGATACAATCGAAGTCGTATTGTATACAATATATCCATTTGGAAAAGAGAGCCTGTCATCGTTCACCCTTTGCCATCCCGGTTCAGGCGCCAGCATTTGCGCGCCTAGCGCAGCAGGCAGAAATCCCCTGGCATCCAGTTCGAGCGCATCGAACCTAGAATACTTCTCATTGCCTGCATACGTTTTGATAACAACGTTATGCTCCCCGTAGGTGAGACCTGTGATACTAAAAGCGAGTGATGGCGATCCGGCATTGATTTTTGTCGTCTGGTACGGTGTACCATCTATATAAACTATATCACCGTTATTTCCCCAATTGTACTGATACACCAGCCTAAGCCTTTCTCCGACAAAAGAGAAGCTGATTTCTTCCGCATTGTAGTGAATGCTTCCCTCCTGGTTCTTGACCTTGTAGTTAATGGCAGGTGACGTATCTTCAATACGTCTCCAGCCATTATCGGGCTTGGAATAGGCTTTTCCCAGATCAGTGTCGGTATAATCATCAGTTACATCCGCCACTATCCGGATACCGTTCATGGTCACGCCCCATTCGCCTTTCTGATACAGTTGAATTCGGATATAGCGGAATTTTCGGTTTAACTCATGTTCCCTTGCAGTGCCATACGGAGTATCTGCGTAGGTATTGATTACCCGCGGTACTAATTCAGTCCAAAGCATTTTGTTGTCGGAGCCCATAATACGGTAATCGGATATGGTGTCATCCCTTGTACGCGGGTAAAGGATCATTTTATGAATATGGTTTAATCTCGGTAGAATGCTGTTAAAATCGAAGTCAAGCGTTACGCTGCTCCCGCCTGCCGTCAACCAGTAATTAGTTGCCCACCAGTTATCGTCTACTCCATCAAACAAGTAGCCCATATAGTAGTAGTTTGCGTTTGCGTAGACTCCAACACTGCTTGTTACAACGATTCCGTTTCTTGCGGTGTATACGGTTTGGCCCGTTGTTCCTCCTGTACCGTCCCTTAATGTTAGTTCGTAAAGCATTCAGACACCTGCTCTCATTGTATTGAGCCTAATCAAATTCATACTCCACGATGGGTCTAAACCCGATTTTCCCTTGTGTCGTGTAGGTTCCCGCTACACTCCAGTAAACATTGTCGTACGCGCCCTTCCCCCTGATTGTGCGCCCGTTTCCGGAAGTATCAAGACCCGTGCCAAGAGAGGTAACCCCTGAACGCACCGTGTCTTGCGTCCACTCTGCATCTACGCCGGAAAATCGCCATACTGTCTCCCCGTCAGAATACTCTGGCTTGGAAAAGGCGCCTTTGCCAAGGTACAGGTCCCACTCATTATGAACAGGATAAATACCAAATCCCCTGTCGGAGCTTGATGGATTTCCTTGGCTGTCCGCAAATGCAGTGCCTCCATTCAACATTCTGATCCTTGTTCTGGCGGGCTCTTTATACAATCGCAGTTCTCCAATGCCTGAAAAGTTTGCATGGCCATCATTCGCTTCTATATAAATGCGATATTTTTTGTAAGCAGTGATGTTGCCAAACACATAGTCGCACTCTTCATAGGAAAGCCAGCCTCGCTTGGCCCTGGCATCCAGCACAGTCCACTTGGCGCCATCCCACGCCTCTAACGTCCACTGGCGTGGCATGATGGTCGTATTTGTAGTGGGCGCTTTAAGCGAATACTTCTGAATAATGACAGGAAGCGGAAATTCATATTCCAGCCAACCTGATTTTTCGCCTGATTTTGTCAGCCAGCCGTAAGCAGCATCCTTACCGTCAAATGCCATATACGGTTCATAGTCCTTGCTATATGTCGAGCTTGCTGAAGCCACTCCATAGGGATGGATATTGGAAGTCATAATTGGATTATCCGCCGCCGTCAGCTTGGTTCCATGAGTATAGAGGGAGTTGTTAAGCATCAGCCATGACACTCCATGCTGAATAGGACGGTCAGCGATCAAAACTCCCTCTTTCACCTTAATAAAGTAGAAAAAACCATAAGGGACCGTTGCTGAATCGAGAGGCAGTTCTGCTTCCTTGTCCTGCGATCCCAGCCGATAAAACATACCGGCTGTATTGGGAGCCGCAGTCCGATAGCCGCAAGGAATAAAGTCGCCTATCTTCATTTCGGCAATGGAGTAGCGCAATTCGCCGCCAGTCGCGGGATAGTTGACCGGCGAAACCAAATAACCTGGTTCATCGATATCGATGGCATCTACGTTAATCTGCTTTCCCGAAATAGCGGTGCTTATGGTTACAACATGTTCGCCCAGTTCAAGTCCCATGATTTCAAAGGAGTTGTTAAACGCGGAGACGCTCCCCCAGTTGCTGTACCGGTATTCTTGATTATCAATCGTGATGACGACATCGTTTGATGCGGAAAGCTCTCTGTAGGCTATAACGCGAAGTTGTGATCCATAAAATGTAAAGCTAAGCGCAGCGTCAGGATTTGTGCTGTATCTAAAGGTACCCCCATACCTGTTGGAGGCATCAACAGCCGAAGTTGTCCACGGTCCGGAATAGGTCAGTCCGGGATCCGTGTCGTCAAACCTGCGCCATCCATTCTCCGGAACAATAAGCTGGGAGCCCTGAATACACCTGATATAGCCTTCTTCATCGATATCGACTGCATCAAACGTAAAGTCCGGATTGGAGCCTCCATTGGCCAGTTTTTTTATCTCTACCATGTGCTCCGTATCTGCCAATCCTCTTTTTTCGTAAACCATGACCCTATTTGCGTTAGCATAGGAAAGACTAAATGGCTCCACATGACCATCGATGGACATTTCAAGCTGGCTGGAAGAGCCGGGAGAATAAGATGAAATAAGCCTCAGCTTGCTGCCCTTGAATACAAACCTTAAAGTACACTCCAGCGTATTGTTGGCAGATTGATGACGGGAACCTCCGTAGTAAGCGGCATTAGTGCCAACCGACCAACCCGTGCCAAGATAGGCATAGTAGGGATGCTCGCTGTCCACCCTTAGCCATCCGCGCTGCGGCTCGCTGAGAATATCTCCGATAAGCACCGGGACGGGAAGCATCTCGCCTTCGACTCCAAGATCAATGGCATCGACGTGCATAAACGTTCCGCTCGTCATCTTAATCGTTACAGTATGCACGGTATCCTCAAGCTCCGTTTTTTCATAAGCCAGACTAAAGGGCTGATAGGTTTTGTTGTCGTTAATAGAGAAGTATTCGGCTGGCCCTGCATCGATCATAAGCTCCACATTTGAGTCATATTGCGAATGGAATTCGGAGATCAGCCTGAAGCGGCTGCCTCGAAAATGAAAAACCAAATAGCTTCCAATGACGGTTGTAAAGTAAACGGAACCGCCAGTAAACAAGCGGGAATTGGTGGTTTGCCACCCCGCTCCTCTTCTGGACGTGTTATCGTCTGCACCGAACCTTGTCCATCCCCTCTCCGGTTCTGTCAAAATATCTCCGATATTAGCCATGCTGCATCTCCTTCTCAGTACGGATCGGCTTTAGCGTAAATATAAAAATCGCCGCCAAGCATGGTATCTTCCTTTGTGACAATCCGGACATAAAATGGCGCTTCATCTCCGTCCGCAAAAACGCCGTTAAATCTTAGCGTATCTTCCGGAATAAATGGACTATTGAATTGGCTGATCTCGATGGCCGTTTTTTCAGGAAAATCCGCCGGTGAAACAAGAACCCTAAGATTGGTGACTTCAAATCCGGCTAAATTTTTAATGTATACCTTTACAGGCAGAGAAACCTGACCCGCCACCAGCGTCCCGAAATCCAGGAGCTTGAAGCTATTATCATATCCGTCCGAGTAATAGTGGGTCCCGATTCCGGTACCGTCGTGAAACCCCAACACGGGACTCAACAAATATTGTAGGACTAGTTTGGGTCTTAGAGCTGCATTGGAATGGGCAGGGGAAGCAAATATGGCTCGGGTATAGTTATCACCTGCCACCATCCTCAGACCATGAAAGCTGGTGTCGATAAAATTCAAAAGGTTAATTCTATGCCATTTCCCCGTTGCTCCCGGAGTGGTAACCTGGGTCACACGCTTTGCATTCGATTCGGGTGGAGCAGTTCCATGAGCCCAAGGTTGTGCAATTGTATAAAAAACGGCTCCCCCATTCCCGAAGCGGACATCGTTAGGAGGAGTCGTACTGGTACAATACAAATCGAGATAAGCATTCACTAAAGTAACGCCCTTTGCTAGATCCGCCTTAAGCTGATCAAAAGCCGAATAATAGATGGACGAGCTAAGCCGATACGTCTGTGCGCTCGCCCCCATCATTCCCGCCCCTTGTGTAGAGTTATTCTGGTAATACCGGAACCCCTCACCATCCTCGATAGTTATGGAAGGATCTATGCCTACCGGATACACGGCATTCTTCAAAAAGGCTTCATCCGTCACTACAACAGCTAACGTAGGATAGCTCCCGTCATGCCCAATCCTGTACTCTACTCCATGGCTAACGGAACCTGCCGAATCTTCCATATACGGCTTATCAATTCTCCATAGATAACATCCGTCTTCCGATTGAATGGAAAAGCCTCCCGAATCTACGGCAAGCCGCATCCCCCCTGCTTTGACCGTAAAAACAAACTCCTTTAGCGGCGTCTGTTTTTTGAGCCATATGGTCTCTTTTACGGAATCGGAGAAAACGTCATAAGCAACATCTACGCTGTCGAAACATTCCACAAATCGGCAGGAGCTGCCAGATGCCTCTGAATATGCCGGCTGCGCCCCCTTCAGCTTAAAGTTGATCCAATGCTCCTCCCCCCCATTTTTGAATGCTACGCCGTATAGATGGGTGTTTTCCGAGGTTCGATCACCAAAGTAAGTATTGAACCGATTCGCTGTTACGCCATTAGTAAACTCCCAATCGTTGCTCTTTACGATGTTTGTATCTATCTCTTCCCAGCGCTTCCCGTCCGGACATAAATAATGGACAGGATACGAAAAATATTCGGTCCGGAACTGTCCGCCGCCCATACTGAAGGTTTTGGAAGCCGCTGTACGCTGTTTAATAGCTTCCCGCATGTCTGCACCTCCTTATCTCAGTTCCCAGGCAATATTCCCGCTTGTATTTTTCTTAAGAGGCGCTTCAATGGTATCCACGCTTCTTCCGTTACGTTTAATCTCCAGACGACCGTTCAAATCCCTACTGGCTGTAACCGTCAGATCGAGCCGTGCCATACGATTCAGGGGAATCTGGCAGATGGCTTTAAAGCGAAAATCCACCCCGTCGATCGTAAACTGTGTTTTATAGCCAAAATTGAATTGAGTGACCGCCGATTGCCCAGAACCTTGGACTCTTGGATTAAAAAGAAACTCGGCATCCTTGTAAGTGATAATATCGTTGTACATCATCGCCCTTCCGGTAAGCTGGTATGACTTTTCGTTTGTCACGTAAGACACTTCAAGCATCTGTCCAAGAATTTTGAAAATGCCGCCGTAAACCTCGAAGTACATCGATGAGCCATTACCCACCAGCCCAAACCTAAGCAGGTTTTTACGATCAATCCTGTAGTAATCGTTTTCCTCTAATGTCTTGTAATCGAATTCTGGCAAGCAGCTGCCGTTTAAATATTCGGCCGCCCAAATGAATGGCTGGCTAACCGGAGAAACAATATCCTGATTTCCAAACAACTAACATCCCCCCATTGTATTGGTGAAGTATTGGTGAGAAATGCCCCACTATATAGTGGGGCATGACTGGTTACGTAAATTGATAGGCAATACGAGTAAGAAACGTAAAGTTGCCTGCCGTTGCGGTTGCCGGCACGTTGGCATGAAGCGATATTTTTGCATAGTTCACAACGGCTGTTAAAGAGCCATTATTCGCCGTTCCTTTAATACGGGCTGCGCCAGCCGCCCCGCCTGCTTGAACGAGCTTGGTCGTTGTTCCGCCAATTGGCGTATAAACGGTTTCATTCAGTGAGTCCACTCGGGCTTCAATCCACTTATTGACCACAACCTCCCCCGTATTGCTGCCTAGAACGTCTTTCGTCGTAATCGTGCAGTTGGTCATATCAGAAACATCACTATTAACACCCCTGTTGTTCCAGATAAGAAACGTGTGCTCATTGGAGACGCTGCCGGCGTCAACCACGCCAATTTGCCACTCCGTTTTTTGAGTAGCGTTTGTTATGTCGTACCATTGCACTAATGGCGATGCCATATAATCCCCTCCTATTTCGAACGTTGCTTCCAATATAAGCAGGCCTGCACATACCTTAACGAACAAGCGTAAAAATAAAACAGACCCCTATCGAGGTCTGTCCATGAACTGCTTTTACAGCACTTTTTTGTAGCTGATATCCAGAACATCCGGTATTCCTTGTGTCACCTGCAACGTGTCCGGCGCAAAATTAATGCCCGTATAGTTTCCGTTGCTATCCTGAATATTTTCATAATGGATCGCCGGAGTCTGGAGCTGTCCGTTGATGTAAACATACATCGTATTTTGGCGTGCCGCTCCTTTGGTTAATGTATATCCCGTTTCACCGCCGATAGCTTCATAAACCTCACGGGTTGATTCGTTCTCCAGAATATTCAGCGAGCTTTCAGCAGATTCCAGCCGTGCGGCAAGCTCTAACAGAACTGCCTGTACGGTAAGGCCAGCATAAGCCGGATCGGCGATAACGCCGACAAGTTCTGCCCCTTTGCCTATAGCTGTACTGGCGAAATCATTGCGAATGGCTGTGTCCGCTCCAGCGCGATTTTGTGCTTCGTTGGCGATTTGCTGCAGAACGGAAACGCCCAGATTTGCGTTGCCGTCATTGTCCAGCGTTCCTGCTGCCCCATACAAATCCTTCATTAGCTGAATAAGATTCATGTAGGCCTTGGCATCCGTTGCACCCTCCACGAATCCGGCGCCGCCATTGATGATTGCATCAACCGGAATAACGGAGAGGCTTGTACGAATCACAAAACGGTAATCAATGCCTTTTGCGTCTGCCGGGAATGTATACGGCTGCTCCACGCCGTCCTCCAGGCTGTAAAATTTCAGCAAGTAAGCTCCCGCGTTCTCTTCCAATCGTCCATAGACCACATCAGAATCGCTATCCCCAATTGGCGAATCCGTCCCCGTCAGGCGGATTTGAACCTTTTCGGTCAGTACAACCCCTTCTGTATCAATCGCTGCAGCTACTGGTCTGGCTCCAACATCAGCCGTAACATCCAACTGGTCGAGCCCTGACACCTCTTTATCATTTACCTGAACAAATACGTCGATTTTTGTATTCTCCAGGATTTCACGATGAGCTGCAAAGTCGATATCGATGTAGTTTTCGCTGATTTTGTTGGCTTCGTCAAAATGTTGGTTTCTCATGATTTTGCTGTTAAACTGCTCTCCACGAAATCTCGCTATGCCTCTTGTTCCTGCCATTGCTGTCACTTCTCCTTTTAATTCTGGTATCTGTCTCATTATAGGAATGCGGTTGTTTCCGCTCACAAAGATGCGTAATTATAGTACTTTCACTACTAATTGAACGGTGAGTCCTTCGATTCCATCACCCGCCGAATCAATACTCAATCGGTAGTGGTCATTTTTTTGGACGTTCGCGACAGAAATAACAGATGGGGTTTGGCTTGTATCGCTGGACCTCTGCCCTCCTTCAATAACGAGGCTGTTAGCCAACATGTTTGTCCAGACCGGAACGGACGTAAAATCCTGATGGGAGCATTTTTCAATCGCTATTACCGTTTCCGTTGCACCTGGAGCCTCGCAGTCGGCGTGGACGGCTGTCACGATCCCTTGATAGGGAAAGCGCAAACCCATTTTCACCTTGCCTTGTTTGACCTTGCCCAGAACAAACACCATTGTTTTGCTTTCTGCACGCTGTTCGATATAGTCAAGTCTGGCATCAAGGTCAATATGCGGTGCGTCATTATCCCTATATTTTCGAGCCTTGATTATTTCCACTTCAAGTCGCTTCAGCAATTCAAGATCGAGACCGCTTGATCCGCCAGGGGGCTGCTGTTCAATGTATTGGAGTCTCCAAATCCGAATGTGAATTTCATCGCCCGCATTCAGCCGTACCGCCTGTCCGGCCAGCGCAGGGTCACTGTAGTTGCCCGGATATCTGCCCAGATCAAGTAAAATCGACCGCTCATCAATTTCTTCGTAGCCGCCGCCCGACAGCAAATGCTGTCCATTGAAATGAACCTCTAGTTGGCCAATATCCGGGACATAAGTGTACGGATCAAGGTCAATAAGCAAACCATTGCCACTGTCCAGGTATTGCCGATCGACTATGATTTCGACATCGTCCCAATAAATTGACTTATGATTTGCCCCGTATGTCCTAAGCGTCATTTTTGTTCCTGCCACGATCCCACCTCCTTACACATGATTGATGTCCAATATGAAGCTGATCGGTTTAATGCCAAAATGATCAAACTTCCGTTCTACCTTCATCCAAAACTTCACACTGCCCAGCGGAGGCACTTCCTGAAATTCAAGTAGAGGAGAAACATGATCCAAAGGAGCATCAAGTCCGTCATCATGACATAAATCAACCCATTCATATCCAAACTCGTCAAGATGTTGGAGGATTCCCATCCTGATTTGACGAGCCGGTTTATCTGCGGAGGGATTTATTAATTCCATTTGAATCATGATTTGGTTATCGTACATTGTCCCGAGGTGGGTATCTCCTGTAACATTAAGCTCCTTGCCCTTCCATTGAACTTTCAGCTCCGTACCGTACAGATAGGAGTCCCCGCCATATAAATCAAAAGCCCCCAAGCTGGAAACCAAGTTTCCAGCAACGTCATAAACTCTTAAAATGCCGTGATAAGGCATTTCGGGGACATTCAGTTCTACTCCAGTCCAGTTTTTTTCTACGGTCGAGGAAGCAATTGCATGTCCGCCAGGATCGCACAAATAAACCGTGTATCCTTCCGGCAGGTTGCCAACAGAAAGTTTGTCGCTTCTGCACAGGACCATTTTATCAATGCGCATTGAATCATAGCCATTTATTGCTCTACCCTTCAAGGCTACCCCCAGCTTGCTGGCCACCATGGAAGCTGTATCGAACAGCTCCCATCCGCTGCCGCGATCGGCAAAAAATGTCCATCGGTTGCCTCTGCGGAGCGCCCGCCATTTGCTGTACTCCCGGGTTGCGGTGTCCATGCTTTCCAGAAACTCGATACGCGATTCTCCATCCTTCCAAACAACGATCCCGCCTTCATCCCCATATTCGGTTGGCACATAATCTGCTGTTACTTCAAAGAGCAGACTGAATTCGTTATCCGGTATATCAAACAAAATCAGATTGTCATCTTCGGTATGCTGAAGGACAAATTGCCCCTTGCCCGCATCCAAATCTCCCGTATTGGCAGGAGAGAGAACATAACGCGCATGAATACTCCCGCTATCAAACCCGTCGTCAAACAAAAGCCCGCTTGAATTTTTGTATAAACCCAATTAGCTCACCTACCTCGTCTTCTTCCAGTTCCAGATGTTCCACGAAGCGATCTTGCCCATAATCAGCCAGAGACGAGACTTTTTACTCTCGGGATGCGACTTCAGCACGCCTTCTTCCGCTCCCGCAATATCGGTCTCGACGACTTTGTAACGACTGCCTCCTTGCCCCTCCCCGATTGTGGTTTCAATCGTTTCTTTGATACGTTTAGATTGACTTGAATGAGACAACACTGTCTCATGCACACTTCGTCTACGATAAGCAGGATGACCAGTGTCTTGTATATCTGTCTCCATCGCAGCACGGCTCCTGCCGGAGGGGGTAACCTCTTGAATGTCCGTCTCCAGTCTCTTTCTCTGGCGGGCAGCAGATGATAGGCCATCGTCATCCGCGCCGCTAGTCAGCATCAGGCTTTCAGCTTCAATGGTTGATGCCGCCTCTCCTCCGCCCGTCGATACCACGCTCTCCGAATTTTCGGCATGTTGGGTAACCGCGGCATGAAGCGTTTCTCTCCCTCCATTGTCCAATTCCTCCAGGGCTGCAGGCATTATTGCATCGCCAAAATGGGTGCTGCCTTCCCCATGTTTAACTGCGTCGAGTACGCTATCGCCTTGACTTTTATCCATATGGTGGAGAACAGCTTCGCCCGATTCAGCCCAATTAGCAGCATGATGTCTTTGCAGGAAGCTTTCGTCTTCAGGGAAGGCTCCTTCACTTCTTTCCGTTTCGTGAAGGATGGCGTCCCAGGAGAACTTCGAACCATTAGCAGATGGAATAAACTCCCTGATCGCTTCGTAGTTCGATGACTTGGAAGCCCGTGTATCCTTTGAGACTGCTGACTCCAGCTCACGGTCTCTATCCAATGCCATTTCGTATTCCTGCCTAGCTGCATCAAACTCCGTCATATATCCCGCCTTGGCCATGTCATTTTCATTTTGATACGTAAAATAGTCCCTATACTGCGCTACTTCTGTCTGCTGTACAACATAATTCCCAAATCTGTCCCGGTAATCGCCAAATTCGGGGTTCTCCATCGTTCCAATCCAGTCCGCCTTGCTTTCTGCAAGCTCAGGCCTATGGCGTTTCGCCAATTTGCTATTTGCATCAGCAATTGCCTTGCCCATATCATGAACAAACAGTTCTTTTCCCGATCCTGATATGTTTCCGAATGCAGGAGTTGTCATAATTCCGGCAAAAGGGGATTGCGAATAGCCATGCTCCGCCACATGCCCAATCGCTTCGTTTCTAGCACCAATCTGACTTTGCTGAAGGGAGTGCCGTACGAATTGAACGCCGCCCCCCGATTCCGCCGTTTCCGTATTGAACCTATCTGCCTCTGTTTTGTTTCCGCCTGCAGACTCTCCTATTTGATCCAGCACAGAATCACGTATCATAGTGACCGCCGCCTCGGACAAGCCTCCTTGAGTCGCGCTGTGAACAATATCTTCAATACCTGCCTCGATGTGCTGAAATATCTCAGATCCATACATAATTTCCAATAACCTTGCCACCTTGGTCACATCCGAATCCCCAGCTACCAAATACTTGATATTCTGGGCAAACTCATCCCCGTTCATGCGCCCGTCCGCGCCGGAACGGCTGTCTGCTCCCGTAAGGTATGAATATTGGGATTTATCCCCGCTTCCGGCTTCCGAGCTCGTGTATCGGGATATTTCAGCAAGTCCGGCGGTATTAGTATGGGTGTCTGTAAAATGTTGTGCCGGGCTGGCTTCAATCTCTTTTTCACCAGCAGGATGCAGCCATTCAAAAATAGCCTCGCTCGGTGGAGCAGTAAACTCGCCTCCAGCAAGGCCTTGCGCCTTTGCACCCATTGCCTGTTCCCTCTTGCTGCCTTTGCTCATGAAATCAGCTGCGGCCCCGTCTGCTATTTCATTTAGCCGCTTGGCATGACAGTGCTTAATGATTTCTACCCCGCCTTGAAAAAAATCATCCCTTTTTCCATCAATCCATTTTTCAATCCTGGCCCCGTCTTCGTAATCCTTGCTTTTATTGACCGCACTCCTCACGGCCCCTGGACCATACGCTAGTTTCTGACGATCATCTGCCAATATCTCGCCAGCAGGCTCCCATGACTCGGCAATGACCTTATCGGCATCGGCATAACGAACAACCCGCTGCATATCCAATACATCGGTGACTAATCTCCCGGCGGAAAAGGCTTCTTCGTCTATTTCTTTGATTTTAGCTCTCGCCCGTTCAACACCGCCCGAAGCAGCATGGAGATGCCTATCGCGGGCATTCACATAGCTTTCGGTTTCTGCATCAACCCTCTTCCTCAGCCAGCTATCGGTTTTTGCATCCCTTTCGGCCACCAAATGATCCTTTAAATGCATGGTTACAGGAACGCCTTGATTCGCGATCGGGGAACGCTGAGTGCTGTAATCTGCGGACAAAAAACCATGAACATCGTTAAGGTAGCTAACAACGGTCGCCTTAACGGTTTCTAGGCCGATGCCCTCAGGCTCTAGCGCAAAGCTGGCGGCAATGCTTTTGCCGAAAGCTCCGGTTGCACTATCGGGGGTTTTCCTTGCGCTTTTGGAGTTTTCTTCGATAAACGCCTTGTACGTTCCGTTAACCGGAGCAGTCAGCAGGTACTGATTATTTATGTCAACCAAATGGTTCAAATCAAGCATCAGTCCATAACCCTTTTTAGAAAAAAGGGCGGTGATACTGAGCAGGTAAGATTTATTACCGTTCAGCATGTCACCGCCTCCCCCCTATCGTATTAAATTCGCCCCGTTTTTACTGATTTTTGAGCAACGTTTCTTTGAGGATGCCCAATCCGATTGGCGCAAACGGTGACATATTAGCTAATGTCAGCGGGCTGACAGGCGTGTCGGCCAGCGTATAACGATAGAGCTGTTTGTAGTCATAGGTGGCGATAACTTCATCGCCCTCCGCCGGAATTTTGCCGGCTGCAAACGTTATGGCTTTTGTTTCAAGGTCGATGGTATAGTCGGCGCCATACTCCATCTGAATGCAGCTCACCATTACCCTCAGACTAAATGGGGTGCCGTCATCCATGTTTGAAGGCCGGTGGGATAGATGGAAAATGCCTTTTACTCCGTCGCCTTTGCCCAGATCCTCGTACTCGGAAGTCTCGACCACCTCCAGCTCGTCGAGCTGGGAAATATTTTTGGGATGTACGGCATAACACTCATCCAGCTTCCCTACAAAGCCGTCATTGGGATGCACAATGTACATCGGTGAAATATGGTACTTGCCACTGTATACGGAAGGGTTAAATCTGGCTTCGCCAGCGTCAACCTGCTTGTCATGCGAAATAAACGCAAGGTAATGGCTTTGGTAATAGGTGCCGCCAATGGATTGCTGAAGCTGCACCGAGCTATTGCCGTTTGAGGTATTGTTGCCGTAGTCGACATAGGTAGCCCCAAGCTTCATATCGGCTTTCCACTTAATCTCATCCTTTACCCGGCAACCCGACATGATGAGATTGTTTTTACGCGGCTCTTTGCCCAGCGTCGTCAGTCGACCGATATAGAGCGGCGCGTAGTAGGTATTCTCCGGGCCCGGCGTTGGGTCCGGACGCAGGAAAAGCACAATCCGATCTTTTGTAATGTTCCCCCAAAAATACATGGTGGAATCTCGCTGCCAACCGCGGGAAAAATCATCAAGCGGAGTAAAGGAAATGGCCGTTGGCAGGGAAGGATACAGATAATAAAGCGATGTATATGCTGCATTTAACAACGCCGTGCCATCATCGGGATCAAAGGATTTCACAGAAATATCGCCATAATCCAGCGTCCCCGCGCCTGTCGCGTTCAGCACTTTAATATACGAAACGTTTAATTCCGAGCCGGCCAGTGGAGCGTTCCCAGTAACTGTTATGGTGTTCGTCGAATAGTCCACCGTGTAGGTGCCTTCCGCTGCCTGTACCTTGTTAATATACAAGCTTAATGTGCCTTCCTTAATGGTAGCAGTGGTTGGAATCGGGAACGTTTTCCTCGTTCCGTCGCCGTCCGGCATAATGGAGTCCGGATCTCCAATGTATACCGCACCGCTCATACCCTGTACAATTTTTTCGCCCCTTACATCATCAAACGTAAAGAAATACATTCTTTTGGGAGGACGCGGAGCGATTTGAGAAGGCTCATAAGAAGCCGTGCATTTATCTGCAGGCCCAATCGTCGCCCCCATGAGAATTTGGCCTTTAAGCTCATCGATTGTGTAGTCCGATTCAGGCACGATTGTGCCGTTTTTATACAAAATAACGCTATCCGCTTTGACAGGAAACACCTTGAACTGCAAGCGCGTATTGGACCCTTCGACCGCTACAAGCTGGCCAAGAACGGAGTTCTGGGAAATGAAATCGGCTTCGCCCAGATTTGCGCTGGCTTTAGTGCCGTATCCATAAACCATGCCAAAGTTTCTAACCTGCCCGTCGCTCCCCGTTGAACGGAAAAGGCGGACATCCGCAAATTTTGTGTTTTTGAATACGGAACGGTATTTAATGAATGTATTCCAGCCATTCTGGTTGAACAATTTTTCAAGTTCCAGCGGCAGCTCTTGAATATTGGAGTCTTTATCAAACCACATTTACAAATCACCTCTTGTTTAGATTAACCGCCACCCCGCAGGCGGCACGGTTTTACGGCGTAATTTCAATACCTTCCTCATCCACAGTATTTACGTACAATCCGATTCCCGCCGGCCGGTATTGAGTGCCTGGCTTTTTGGTGAATGGCGAAATACCCTCAACCAAGAAATAACGAAATACATCATATTCATTCGGACACAGCTCCTTGCGAACCCGCAGTTTATTGGCGTTGAACGACAACGCGGAAAGCGCAATGGTATCCTTAAGCGATCCGCGCACGCCCTCCTCCGGATGGATTAAATAAACCTTGGAGGTGTGCACCTTTTGGCTGTATCGGGAAGGGTTGAAGGAATATTTGTACAAGGGATTTTCAGCCCCGTTCCAAGCTCTCGGATAGTCCTTTCCGTTTTTACTGCGCTCCGGCGGAATGGCATTGGCAGGGGCATTCCACGACAAGTAATACGCCTGGTAACGGGAGCCGAGCTTGGAACGGCTCATCATGACGCTATCCAATCCATTTGCGGGATATTTGGGATAACTCTTCAATAATGGAAGGATGCTTGGAAGCCTGGTTGTATTATCGAAATCGTAGTTTTCGATAGATGAAAGAGATGTCCCCGGCGGAACAGAGCCAACAAACATCGCATAGGCTTCATCGCCTTCCTCAATGGGATCAATTTTGCCAAAATAAAGAGGGATCGAAGGAACCAGATTGCCTTCGGGCGCCGGCACATTATCTGCCTGAATGATGAGGAACAGGTTAGTTGGAGTCATATGCCCTTTGATAGACAACTCCGAGTCGTACCACCAGTTGGTAAACTGAGCCGGGGCGGACAAACCTGACGAATAGTAGTTATCCAGCAGCTTTGTCCGCAGTCCTGCCGTCATGATTGGAGACTGCATGCGATCTAGGTGGGCAAGTGTAACGGTATATACGCCAGTAGTTTGCGCGTCGGTTTTCCACTCGGCCTTTTCAACCTCAATATCCAAAGCCGCCCTAAGCTGAGCATCCGCTTCACTGCCTTCCCACATGAGTACGATATCAGGGTTATTTTCCACTAAGCCGGAGGTCTGCTCAATCATGTACATATAGAGAGTGTGCGGCGCGCGATAGCTTCTGAACTCGTTGGTCGCCCAATCCGCAAACTCCTGCGCAGTAATAACTTTAGGATCTTTATTGATAGCCCGCATCGCGCCAATTGTCATTTCCCATGTGCCCGCGATGGCAACGCCGAACATTTTGCCTTCAGCATTTTTGTAAATAAAGTGTTCTGCCACTGTGTTGCGGACAACCGATGTATTTACGTTTACCGCGCTTGGCTTAGTCCACCTGGCGTCATAAACAACTTTTTTGACATTGGCGGCTACAGTCCAATTCTGCGTTGCCAGCAATTGACCTAATCTTCCTTGCAGATCCGCTTCATTCACCTTCGGGCTGAATGAAGCGGGTGTCGTATCGATAAATGCCATTTTTTCGTGCACCCCTTTTAGGATTATTTTCGGGCTTCCCCGCCCTAGACGGGACAGTTAACCAAGTATTGCCACGACGTACCGGCTCCCGCGCTGGAAGACATAATTACTTTAATCTGGGTCACGCCGCCGACGGGGCTATAATGAAACCTTAGAGAACCCTTGTTCTGAACCTCTCCGTTTGTACTCGCCAGAAGCTGTCCCTGATAATAAACATCCATTTGATCAGCAACGCCGTACATATCGTAGGTAATCACAACATTCCCCGCCTTATTCCCCATTTCATGATCTTTTTCGGTACGGGCGCCGCCCCCTGAATTATTGGCCAAGCCGCATTGCAGCGTATTGGGTGGCGGTGGCGGTGGAGGTGGCGGTGGAGGTACGGGCTTGGCCGTAACCGTCACGATGGCAGTGGCGGCTCCTGTCTGTCCGAGCTCATTCCAAACCGTAAACTTCACCCTATACGTCCCCGTGTTTTTGAACGTATAAGCGGCTTTGTCTACATCGTAGCTGCCCTTGTTGACGCTGTTTTCAACCTCCCACTTGTAATTGGTGATAGGTGAATGCCGGCTGTACGTTGAGGTGAATAAGATGGTGTTATCCTCCTCGATTACAGAGCCTGCCGGATGAATGTACACAACCAGCGGCGGCGGCTCGGGAGGAGCCGGCGGAATTGCCGGGAGCGTGTAACCAGCTTTTAGGATGGCGATTGCTGCCGGACGATATGCCGTAGACGGCCTCTTCGTAAGCGGAGATATCCCTTCCACCAAATAGTAGGAATAAACTTCATACTTGTTTTCAGCATCGCAGTAGTTTTTGACTGCTTTTAGCTCGTCGCCATTCATTATAGTTAAAGGGGAGGTCAAAATAACGTTGCGGAGCGTACCGAAGGTGCCGTCTTCAGGATGGATCACCAGAGCTCGGGAGGAATGAGCCTTGCCGCTGTATCGCGATGGATTAAATTGATAGTTATGCTGCTTGTTCAAGAAATTTTTCCAAGCCCGCGGATGCTTGCGGCCTCCAGAATCCTCCCTGTCCGGCGGCATGGCATTGGGCGGGGTATTCCAGGACAAATAATGCGCCTGATACCTCGAGCCGTACTTATTTCGCTTAACCATAACAGAGTCTACCCCATTGCTCGGATAATGCGGGTAGTCCTTCATAATCGGAAACAGCGTCTCCTGTCGAATAGACGCATCGTCATAGTCAAACTCTGCCGATCTTTTTAAGGCTTGAACTAGATCCGCTCCATTTCTATTGAATGCAGTGCCAGCGAATAAAGCTGCGGGTTCGCCAGCGGTATCCTTGTTCGTCTGAATGTGGACTTCCACCCACATTCGCGCTGCAACCGGCGCGTACCCGTTAACAGAATCCCCGCTGACGGCTTCGATAGTAACCGAGTTTTTGCCTTGTATATCCGTCAAGGGAAATTGACCAAAATATTGCGCGTCATCCTTGCTGCCTGTTGGCTTCGCGGATGATGCAGTGCTGAATCTGCCAATCTCCTGACCTGCGATTTTTAATACAATTTGATTCTCCGGTGAGCTGCCTGCCGTGTCGCCCATCAGCCATACGTTAAGAAAAGATCCCTCATTAATCATTGGCTTATTTGAAATGATTGTAGAAGCTTTTGTAGTCCTTCCCGTAAAGTCAAAAGTGACATCCCTTCTGACGGTTTCATCCGGTGCAGAGACGGCATCAAAATCTCCCATGTACAGAGGAATAGCTGGAACGGCATTGGAGTCCCATATGGGAGCAGTATCAGCGCAGATAATCAACATCGCCGATTTGCCGTCGATAAACCCTTTGACCAGCACCTTACTGTCATTCCACCAGTTGCTATACTTCACGTCGATTCCGGCAAACTTCTCAATATGCTCCAGCTGCGGAATGCGCGTACACGCAGAAACGATGGGAGATTGAAAGATTTGCGGGAACTTGTCTGTCAGTCTTGATTGCAGGGCACTGGTGTATTCGTCCAACTCCCACATACTTGTCTGTACTTCCACATCCAGCGATAGACGTTTTAACTCGGCTGTATTATCCCAGCCTACGAGTTGAATGCCATTTCCTATCCATTTCTCAAGCTGGTAAAAATAAATGGTATGACGCTCGTACAAGTTCTCAGCCGCGGCTTTCTGAATCGCCCACGAGAACATTCCGCTATCCTGCGGGGCCATATTAGTCCCGTACTGGGAATCTTCGCTATAGATTGCAAAAGGGACTTTGCATCCCGTAGCCCCTACTCTTTCTGATACTTTGGCCGCCATCGCCATACCGAAGATATGACCTGAAATATTTTTTACAATGATGTGCTTGGCCACATAAAAGTCAAATGTCTCGTCAGCCTGAATTGCGCTATAATAGATAGCAACTTGGCCGGACACGCCGGATTCAAAAGTGATTGTGGTTGTGCCATCCGAATTCCTGACTTGCGTGTAATAGGAAGTTGGCGCAATTTTACCGTCCAAATAGATGTAGAAATCATCGTTCAACGCTTTTGGTATGTCGATCTCCGAATTGGCCAGCGGCAGATAGAACCTCCTTACGGCCGGTTTTGTCAGCTTGTTATGATAAGTCACCTTGGTAAACTCGGCGACTTTCGTCCAACCATTATGGATAAAAAATCCGGCCAGCCCCTCCAGCAAATGCTCCTCGTTAAGCATGGTTTCCAGCCAAGGCGTCGGTTGATAGGAGTTATCCTCCATAGTTTCACCCCCTTCTATTTAAGAGTCTGATAGTTGGCCCATACATACTTCGGTTTTCCGCCTTCATTGAAAAACTCAAAATGAAGCTGCGTCCCTTTTTTGCACGGGATAATGGCCGTCAGGTACATGCCTTCCGGCAAATCCTTCGTGTAGATGTTTTTGCATACAAGCTTGTCCCCTACATACAAATTCCAATAGTCTCGCGCCTCATAGAAAGAAACCCCGACTGCCACAGATATAAGCTCGCAATCTTCTTCAATGTTTAACCTGTGTTCAGCTTTACCGGCCGTTAAGGATTCTATCATTATCCCTTCAATAAAAGGCGCGGTTTTGGTGGGCATAAAGGGCGGGTCCAGCCTGCCCCCCACCAAGTAGCTTGCAAAGTTAGCCGCATTCGACATCATTACACCGTCCTAACATAGTCGAGCACCAAATTTTTGAATAATCCATTCTCTCTGATGATAGTCCCTCTTACCGATCTAAAAGATGCGATATCCGTCTCCTCCGCCATCTCGGTATTAATCCGCGGCGGAGGGGTCAATTCAATCAGAAAACCGTCGACGAGGTTCTGCTCATCACGGTTTAACGTCAATACCTCCAACATTCCATTGTCGTAGGTATAGATAAAAGAGGTGACCAGCGTTTCATGGCCGGCCAGTTCTCTACGGACCTCGACATTGATCACATTTGCCTCTGCTGATGTATTGGCCAGACTAATGGTATCCTGGCTGCCGGTGTACAAACCCGCTTTTTGCATCTCTCTGCGTACCAAATCCAGGATGGGGTATATTTCATTGGAGTTGACAAAATTTCGGTTGTCCATGCAATTCACCTCGCCTTCTAAAGCATTATAAGAAAAGGCAGGAAACAATTAGCGTCATTGACGTAACTGTTCCTGCCTTTTCCATTCCCCAGCACGCCCTACCCTGCAGTCGATAGGGTTTGCCAAGTTAATTCCAGATAATTAAGGATACCTTGATGGTTGCCGACGATTCTGTTCCCTTTGACAAGATAATAATTGGCCGTAAAGGTTTTTGCGTCAAACACATAGACGGAATCGAGCAGCTCAATTAAAGGATTGCCCTTTACCACAACATTTTTAGTTCTAGCCTGACGCTTGTAATCGAAGAAAATTTTGTTGGCAATATCCTGCTTCAGGCCGCGCATCGAAGAACCGTCCTTTTCTTCGATCCAGTTTAGCTGGGCGCCCGCCGTCCGTATATTCCCTTTCGTGGCCATAATCAGCGATCTGTCAAAAAAGTGCTCTGCCAAACCTGAATTCCCTGATATAACCAAATGATTTCTGACTCTTGAATAATCGGTTGAAGAAGTTACCTCCATCACATTTTCGCTGTCCATGAACTCCCATTTCATACCTGTCACCATGGACCAGTCGGGAGCATTCAAAAAATTCATTTTTTCCATTCGGAAAGTGCCGTACCTGTCACAATACACTCTGTATGGAATATCGTTAATCAACGACTGGATGGCGTCCGATGCGCGCGTTCCCAGCGGGAAAGTTACATTGGCGACAAACGGATTCTGCCAGCCGCCTACCTCCATAATGCTCTCCTCACTGACGGCTTCCAGCTCACCAGTCTCTTCGTTGAACTTCATAAACGTGTTTTGCCCCTTATTAACATCCGTATACACGGTATCCTCGATCACATAGTCGGGATTGGCAAAATCCTCCGCATGCACCTTCCATGTTGACAGACCCGAAGCCACCACAATATCCTCCACAATACTGGATTTAATCCACGAAAATGCACCGGCGTCACCGGCATACGAATCAGCGGGAGGATAATGCATAGGCTTGTAAAAAACAAATTCCTCGAGCATGTCAAACCTGTCCACGCAGCTGAAGGAGATCGTTCCCTCGCTGGAATTTTCCGTGATTTCCCCTTTTATCATTCCGGTAAAAATACGGACAACCTCCTCTCCGTACCCTGCATAAATCCGGATTGGCGTATATTCGCTAATCACGTGGCGCAGTTCGCCCTCCTCGTAGTAGGACAGCGGAGATCGATCGCCCCCGAAAGAGTCGGGAAACTCCGGCTTTCGCTCCCAAGTCGGAGAATAGATGCCGGACGAATTATCAAGGGTAATACGCGCCGTTGCGGATGACGAGTCTAGATGGTTGCTGACCTCCCAGTTCAGCACGTCCCTATCAATGGTATACATATCCTCATACACAAACTCCCCAACCTCATACCACTTTTCTTTGTAATTGTCAGCGATATGAGTGGCGAACTGTTCCACGGCGTAATCCCTGCTTGCATAGTTAACGCTATCCAGGAAAATCGTCCCAGCCGTCACCGCGAACAAAATACGGCTTGTATAAGGGTAGTGAAAGCTCGCTCCGCGAATACCCGTATTTACCCACGCCCCGCCAACCTTTGCATATACGTCAATGTCGGTTTCATCATGGCAAACAACTGTGTATTCCACAAAATCATCATTGTTGCGGATCTGATAGCTGCCGCCGCCGGATGTGTAGACCTCGTCATCCTTGATATTGAGCAGAAATCCTCTCTTCCCGTCGCCAATGACCAGTTTGCCGTTTGTTCCCTCAGAGACCTTTAAACTGAAGTTGATCGTAAAAGGGAACTTTTTTATTTTTCCCAGACGCTCTATGCCCGCTTCGCCGCCAACAGTAGAAATTTCTTGGTAGTCCCCCTTATCCTTTTGAACCACGGTCCCATAGGGAGTCCATCTGTTTGCGCTGCTCATATTGTCTTCAAAGTCCCATAGCTGCCTGGTTTCAACGGTCTCAACATCAAATTCCTTTGCCTTCAGCCATAGAAGGCCAAACTTGCCGACGGAAGAATTAGAGGAGTTGGCAAAGGTAATTTCCACTTTGTTGCGGCCTTTCGGCATAGGGAGTGAGGGGGGATACGCCAAACCATGTTTTGCGTCGAGGCCGCTGATTCTGGTCAGTTCATAATCATTGACCTTCACAATAACAACATCGTCCATTCCAAGATCCGCATAATAGGCCCAGCCCAGATTTCCAGGCTTAAACCAGTCATGCTCAAATACCAAAGACTTGACTTGGCCCGCTCCTGGTGTCCCGTTAAACCCAAAAACGTTGACCTGCTTCTTGTCATCGATAACAAGGTATTGCTCGACACCCGTCTGAGCCGTAAACTTCGTAGTGTCAATCGTTGTTTTTTTCGAGGAAAAATCCTTAAAGTAGGTTTGCTTGGCCGTCGTTTTGTTGTACTTGTATGTTATGATTTCCTTATCAATTGCGATGTCTCCTGAAGAGTCCTCTGTACGCGTCTTACCGTCGCCCCAAGACTTAACCCGTATTTCAACCTGACGTCTGCCAAACTCAAGCGCTTTTGCATTAGTTTCCATTAAAATATCAATTCGTCGGCCCTTAATGTCCCCGCCCTTATCATCGGCCAAATATTCTCCCCAGCTAATACCGTCCACAATGAGCTCAACCTTGCTTTTAAGGGGGATAATGGAAGGGTCTACCGCAATGATCCTCCAGTCATTCCATGTCTTCACATTTGTTCCTCCGGCCGTAATACCGCTGCATCCCGGACATCCAGCGATGTAAGCCGTAGCTTCCATGTTATAGGAAACATAACCGCCTGCAGCGTCCAGCGCTATCCCGCCGCCATCACTGACTATACTCCCGTCAGTTGTTTTACTGGGCGCCTGAATGCTTTTTCGGCCTCGCAAAAACGGCTCCGGGTTCAGATCACTGCCATTCAACCTGACCTCAAAGTGGAGATGCGTGCCATCCCCGCCGCCTCGGGAAATCGACCTACCGCTATTGCCTCCGGCCCCAAGCAGCCCCCCCGCAACGATCCGCTCTCCTTTGCTGACTGCAATCCGGTTAAGATGTGCATAACGAGTCTGCCAGCCGTTTCCGTGATCTACATATACCACCTTCCCGTAACTTCCGTTGGACTGCGCATAGGTCACCGTCCCGGCCCATATCGCGTATACCGGGTCGTTCATGGCAAGATCCAGATCAATGCCGGCATGCTTCTTGCGGGAGCATCTGGGATCCGAATCATGCCAATCCGTAATTCTCATGCCTTCGATATGAAGCTGATCATTCTTTCTACCGTTCATTGTAGAACTGGATCTGATCGGCATCGACATCTCCGCATTGCGAAGACCGGTAGGCGCAGCAATATACGATCCATCCACATAATCCGTCAGCTTCTCGACATCGTCGATAGACAAGAGGTCGCTCACTACACTATCGTAGACGTACTGAACAGCGTCGTATTTTTTACGAAAGCCCCTTACGTACGACATTTTATCTAGTTCAACTATCACTTTGGGCTCATTGCCCAACGCATTCACACGTTCCATTATTCCTTGAAGGAGCCGACCCGAGGGATCGTTTGCGTTTGATACATAAGCCATATCAGATCACCTGCCTTATCTGTATTTCTCCGTAATCCACTCAATGAATCTGTTCAGGAATACAACGCACTCCGCCCGCGTGATACAGGACTCCGGCTCGAACGAATCATTCGCGTAAAGGGGAAACACATAGTTACCGTCGCCATATTTCTCCTCGAGCAGCGTAAGAACATCATTCTTGTACCATTGCGCTTCTATCGCCGCCTTATCCTTAATATAGCGGCTTGCGGTTGTCTTATAGGCAAAGGGTTTATCCGTATAACGGTTATGAAGATTCATCCATATTCGGCTAAGCAGGCCAAAGAAATCGCCGCGGCGAATTCGAACATCCCCAAAAAAACGGTCGTTATAAGTTACGCTGCCGGACTCAACGATGACGGTTTCGGTTGTGTGCCGATTTCTTCCTCCGATAATCGCGTTATAACCGATTACAGCGGGAAATCCGTTATATAGATAGGGAAGATAAATCTCTCCGTTATGAATGACAAATTTGTCTCTTTTAAAACCAACAGCATCCCTAATGACAATCGCCGCATCCGCTCCCGCCTTGACGTCGACGATCATGCGCTTTAGCTTTACGCCAAGAACTGTGCAGGTCTCCGGAGGGTTGCCCAGACTAAATTTATAGGCCGTTTTGTGCTTCAGAGTGGCATGCGGCAGCCTGTAGTTTCCTGTTCCGTTATAGGGCGCATTCACGCATCCGATATCCTTTCGGTCTGGAATGCCATAGGATACGCATACAACCTCTATGCCTTCCGACAACGGGTTAGTCATTGTCACCTTGCCATCTTCAACTTTTTCAGGCAAAACCTCTATCCCGTTCACCATAACAAACAGCGGATTGCTGCTATGATAAGTATAATCGGGGACCAAAAACTCCTTTTGCCCGCTCACGGTGACGAATCTCTTAACCACTCTTCCATATCCTGGCTTGAACACATTGTAGGTCATCCCGTTAATAACATCGAAGTCTGCGCTCCCATCGGTTTTCAGGCGCGTCGCTTCAAGCGTATCCCGGTAATACCAATCCAGAGGATCAACATCAATCCATCGTTTCACATTCAGTACCCCCTCAGCAGTTTATCTGCAAACCTGTAGGTTCTCATTAAAAAAGTAATCGTCTCCGCACGGGTTGCAGCCTCATCCGGTCGAAAATAAGCCACACTCTCCCCGTCTCCCTCCCAATTTGTGGCGACAAGGCCTCTTTTCTGCATATCTTCAATATGCGTTTTTGCCCAATGAGCGTCCGTGTCAATAAACTCCGTCTTATACCGGTACTCGAATTCTTGTTTTCTGACGAGGTTCATGCCAATCGTGACAAGATATTTTGTTTCCATCTCCGCCGTCTGGACATCGGGTTCGCCGGATACAATCCCCGTATAAATTGTGCCTTTTTCATCGTAATATTTGTGCTGAGAGCCAATGTATTGCAGCCATTCGGCATACTCTTTTTTGGAGTAAAACAAGAGGGTCAGCGTAGCCATATAATGAGAAGTGCCGTTCTGAACAAGCCCTGCAGATGCAGCCAAGGTTTGGTTAACCTGGGTTTTGAGAACAGGCGTAGGCGGTTTGTACTCCCGAATCAGCCTTGCCTTAACCTCTGTGAACCGAATGCCGTTATCGTAGAATAATTTTTTCTTATAGACCGAGTCCTCCGACAAAAGCGGATTTTGTTGTGTCATTATCCTGCCTCCCTATAGAAATACTCCCCGTCTCATTATAAGGCGGGGAGCCGAATCCCTAACTCCGGTAGTTGTGAGGGTTCATGGCTTGTTGGCTGCGCAGCCCTCCTACACGGCCCACCGATAAACCCTGTCCTATGGATTGTCCGACCTGCTGTAGCTGACTGGCTGTCATGCCGTTGGTGACATTAGGCAGCGTGATATTCACCGTAACATCGCCCGTTCCTATTGTGGTTGTATTATGCGTGTTCCCTTGCGTCAGGTACTCGTATCGGCTCATCGCTTTAACCCCTTCAGGCAAATTGAACGTCCCGGACGAATTCTTCATTTCATCCAGTATTCCTAACTGGGCTTGCAGCGATTGCTTTTGCAAATTTCGAATTTCCGAATTAATTCTGGTGGTTTCTTCTGCCCCGGCCGTAGGCAGTGTTGCCTGCAGTTCCTTGATGACTTGCGCAATTTCGGATACTTCAGCTTTGGCGTTTGCAATCCTTCTATTGCGCATAATAGGCGATGAACCATCTGGATTTCCGGATCGAAGTCTAAGAGCCAGGAGATCATTTTCTCTGTCAGAGCTATTCTCTTGAATTCTTGTGGACCCTAATCCGATGGCGGCAAGATTGTACTCCTTCACTTTGGCCTGCTCGCTGGCAATACTGTTCTGCAGCTGCAAAACTTGCAGGGCCTGATCCTCCGAGAGATCTCCGATCGCTTCAATGGCCTTTAAATTGTTTAGTTCAACCTTCATAGAAGCAACTTTGCCAAGAGCAATTTTTTTCATGGTTTCGAGGAAGCCTCTGGACTCTGTGTCCATCCGGTAGGCCGCCGCCAGTTCCTTCGCTTGAGCCATCAGGTCTAGCTTGAACAAGTTTTTGTCCACTCTTTTCACCTGATTCTGGTAGGATTCCTGAAGGCTACTCCACTCCTCCTGGAGAATGCTTGCTTCTCCCTGCGCAACGACATTTTCCCGATTCGAGGTCAGATTATTTACCGTGTTTTGCGCATTGACATATTCTTGCGACCCCGGGGTTGCCCCCAGCATCATTTCTTTTGCATTGGCAATGTATCTGTCGATAATCGCAAGTTCGTCATCCATTACCTGACGAATGGAGGCTGCTTGTTTTTTACGCATTTCAATATACTCACTGGAATCCGTTCTCATCCCCCCTAGAAGGGCACGAAGCGTTGAAAGCTGATTATTGTCCCTAGCCTCTTTCACTTTATCTGCAACTCGAGCCGTGAGAGTATCGGAACTAAACGAAGGATAATTGATTTCGCCTTCCTGATACTTCTTCTCGTATTTTTCCTTGGCCATTTTTTTGAGTTTTTCTTCATCCGCGTAATTAAATTGGGCATCTTCGTATTGCTTGTTCATGGCCTCTTGCCGTATATTGAGAGTTTGCTGATGGCGACCTGATTCTCTTGACCATTCAAATACAGCTTGTTCGTATGGGATGTTGTTGTTGTTAAGATACTCAACAAGCTCTCTTCCTGATGATAGATTTGCTCCCCGGGCATTATACATTTTGATCATGCCATGAAAGGCCTCTTTTATATCATCATACCCTGTTTGTGTCGCATCGCTTCCAAGTGACTTGTTAATCCAGCTTATTGTATTGTCATAAAGCAGACTAAAAGCACTTCCATAGGCGGGAATACTATTAAGACCATTCTCTCCTACAACTTTAAGTGTATTGGCAATAGACAGCTTATCCTTATCAAGCTTATCAGCCACTGCCCATTGGCGTTGAGACTCTGTAGAATCGGCCTCCCAAGACATTGTTTTTTCTACTTCAGCAATCAATGGAGCAGCAATACGCTCCATGACCATTAGTCCGAGTTCTAAGGCCATACCTTGAAACGACCCCTTTGCCCCTTTGCCTAACTCTGCAATACTTTTAAAAATGTCGCTAACTCCACTTTTTGTATTGTCTGTTTGTGATGCCTGAGCTTTCATGCTGCTCACCGTTCCAGATAACTCTTTTAATACAGAAGAAGCATTTTGAGACGACTCTGTGACTTGACCTTGGCTGTTTTCATTCATTGAGCCGTAAAGTGACAGAGCATAGTTGCCAAGAGGTAAGCCACTAACCGTGCTCCTATTGGATCGGATATCATTCCCGGCTTTTCCGGCCCCCCACTTAATCCTCTCCATCATCATCATGCCAATCATAGTGTTAGATAAGATATCGCCCAGTAATACAAATAAACGGCCATTTTTGTAAACATTATCAGCCATGTTCATAAGCGCGTAGGTCACTTTATTAATGGCAGGAGTTAATTCTTGCAGAAGCGAATCAAAAGAAATTGTAACGCTTTGTTTTGCACGATTGGAACTTACCAGAGGACCCTGAAGAGATGCTTGATTCATTTGACCATATTCTTGTTTTCCAGAATTGGCGTTTGCTTTGCCAGCTTTGACTAATGTGTTTATAGCTTCGTGCATAGCGGCAGCGCTTGCTGAGCTACCTGTTTGGATGGACATTCCGGCCATCACAATAGCTTTTTCAGGAGCACCTTTAAAATCCGTCACTGAAGCGTCTGACTGACTAATAGCATTGATCAACTGCTCTATGCTGATATTGGTCAGCTTGGATACGGCTGCAAGCGGTTTGACAATCTTTTCATCGATGTCTGCCATTTCCAGATCAAACAGCCCCTGTGTACTTTCAAGGTCTTTGGCAATCGTAAGTAAGCTGCTTCCGGGATCAATTGCTTGCAGTTGAGCTGTCAGTTGGAGCAACTTCTTTATTTCTGCCACATCGCCCAGGAACCCGGAGCCGATACCGCCTACCTGATAAAGCTCGTTGTAATCTGTCCCGTAGAATAATGCCTGCTGTCTGATAAACGACTGGATTTCCGATATCGCACTCGACACTTTTGTCATGTCAGGAGCTGCTAGCGGGTTGCCGCTAGAATCCTTATTGTAGGAATCCTTCTTCATCAGATTTTGGGTCATTTTTAATTGCTCAGTCTGAACATTCTTAAAGGTTTTTATCGCTTCTTGTATCATCATGGGTATATCAATCGGACTCCCGGTCAATACGCGCCTGAAGGTATTGATCATTGCACCCGACAAATCCACTCCGCCCCTCTGGGCCGAAGAAGACGATTGAATGTCATTACTGCCTCCTTCGGGTACAGCGTAACTGTTGCCCCTCCCTTGACGATAAGATTTATGATCAAGGAATTGAAGCTCAGCACCTTCGAGCTCTCGAAGAATAGATTGAATTTGAATATCGACCCCATCACGAAGTTTATTAATTAGTGCATAATTAATCCTGTCTATTTGGTTGATGAGATGCTGTTTCAGCTTAGGATCGGCTGCTCCATTGCTTGAAACGGAGTTGACTCGATTGACAAGAGATCCCGTCTCCTGCCCGAGGCGCATCATATTCTCTATTGATCTTTTAAACTCTGAAATGATATCAGCGCGGATGTTATCCACGATGTTCACCACCTTATAAAATAAACTCCCGCCCCTCCGAGCGGAGCAGACAGGAGTCGTTATAATAGTTGAGCCAGGAAATTCATATCGTCGGCATCGGCTACCTTGTATCCGTCCACGTGCGAATCAGGAGATTCAACTTCTTTGCCAGGAGCTCCTTCCGAAGAATTGGTTTCTCCAAGAAGGCCGCCAAGCGACAGGGTTGAAACCTTAATCGAAAATTGGATATGTTCGTTGCATTGTTCCAGATAGTAACCCAGCTGAGGGAGGGTCAACTTCCACACGTCATATTTGTCTAGGTGGCAATAGTGTGAAAGCTTAAAGAAGATATTCGCCCAATCCACCGGCGGCTTATTGTCATATTCTTCTTCCTCTTGCTCAGTCGTTACATGGACTTTTTTAATCCGTTCAGTCCGATCATGCTGTCGATTATTATTTTTGCAGTCTCAAGGTCAATATACTCCCCAAGATAATCGGCAGTCATATGCTTGTAGTAGGGTTTGAACGCCATAAGCAAAACGTCCATTAATGCATTGAATCTGTCATTTTCATCCTCATCATCAGGGATAAGGTTGGCAATGATTACTCCCGAGTCAATCGAATTTAATTGCTTCATAAGCTTACGGGCATCCAAAAGTCCCAGCGGCGGAATACAGTAGGTTTTCCCATCCCGCAGCCGCACCTTCTCGTCATCTTCAAAAAAGACTTTTTCCCGCATTTCCGCATCCTCCTGTGTCAACAGGTTTGGTTTTTCCTCAGTCGCCCCTTTAGTCACCTGTTCCGCAGACTTATAAGCTCCCGCTGCTGTAAGACCATCCGTTTTTGGAATCGATGTTAATCTATCACTCATCGCGATACCCCCTTTTATTTTCCCCCGTCGTCTCCGAATAACCCATGCCGCAAGGCGAGGGCTTCCCTGTGGACGACTCATAGAACATTCTAAGTAGCAGGCTTAACAGTTTAACAACTGCCATGTAAAAGACTCCCCTGATTGGGGAGTCTCGATAATGGTGTAGATCAACAAACCAGGGTGTTGCTTACACCCGCTTCATAACGTTTGATCGAGCCGAGCTTGCCGTCAGCGCGTTCCGGATCAATGACGGACAATGTCACGCTATGCGTAGATGCTTGTTGACGCTGCGCGTCCAGTGTGAAGTTCGATTTGACGCGGCATTGGTACAATTCCGTCTGATAGCCTTGGATGGTGCCGTCTTTTTGCTCAAATTGGCCATCATGAACAACATGCACGGTCAGTGGCACGTCTTTGGTCGTAATATCCAAAATATCAACAACCTCGTTACGCTTGTAGTTGACAACAACGTCCACGTCCTTCAGCGCGGAGTTGAATTTCAGCGTTCCGCCGCTTACGGTGTATTGATCTTCTGTCGGAACTGGATTTGCCGTTTTCTTTAACAACTTGTTGCCTTTGAGGGTGCGGACGGAGATTTGAGGATCACTGTTCAGAGACGCTCCGTAGGCCAGATCTGCCGTGAATTCCGCACCGCTTTGTTTAACGGTATGCCGTTCCTCCAGAACCCAAACAAAACCATCGGGATCATGTGCAACGCCTTCAAGCGATACGCCATATACAATGGCAACCGTTTTGCCGGCAAGTGCCATATCAAACACGGCAACATCGTTGGTAAACGTTACATCAGCCGACAAATCAGCGCCTCCGATCGTTCCTTCGTATACTTTTGGCGCCGGGGCATTAACTGGCTTTTGATTCAAAGTGGCTTGGTACGGGGATGTGGAAGGAACCGTGATTGTTTCAGTAACCATACTGTATGTCGAGCCGGATACGCCTTCGCGCAGCTTGGAGCCCAACACGAGGCGTACCATATTCAGATCAAATTTTGCGGCTTCCGCCGTAATATCGATCGTTTTTTTGCGAAGCAGTGTGTCCAGAGGGACACTGCTATCGCCGCCTTCAATATCCTGAACATCCAATTGAATATCCAGCCGCATGTTGTTCAGTGTGCCAATGGTAATAAGCTCGTCGCAATTTGGGATTTTGGCCATAAACTTGCCTGCACCCTTAATAATCATCTTTTTATTTTTGTTAGCTGCCATTCCAAAAAGCCTCCTTCTTCATTCTCTTCTTTCCCAATGACAGATGACATTGGGTTAACCGCTTGCTTATCGGTTCTTAATCAATATAAGGTGTTGCGTGACGCTTCTAACAACACTTGCGAATAGTTGAGAATAAAATCGAGGCTAGGTTTGCAATTGATAGATTTCATCGGCATTGGCTATAACTTCTTCCATAAGGCTATATGCGTTGCCTACCGGTTCCACATTTAATCCGAACACATAAACGTCCGTCCCTTGGCCCATAAGTTCCTCAAGGACTTTGTAGCCATTGCTCTCTGTATCAAAAAAGTGGATATCCTTTATCAAAATCGCTTTCAAGCACTGAACTTCCTCCATAAATAAAATTTCATCAAGATAATCGACGGAAATCGCTGACACTTTCCTTCCATCTTCAACCTCTACAAACTCATCGTTCTTCCCCTTCTCAAACGGCTGAAATATCGCTGTCTGATTACCGAGCGAAACCATTCTTTCGTAAAGGTCAATTAGTTTCTCACTTTCACGATTGCCGTCCGCACCTAAATATACAACCAATCGGCCGATGTTTGTTTTCATCATAGTCATCCTCTCGATAAAGATTATTGCTTAATTCCACATAGCGGCCCCATCGTGTTCAACGTTCCGTTTGATTGAATCTTTCATGAGAGCGTCCCTTTCTTCATGCAAGGCCTGCAATTCGTTATGGTTCGGGGTAAAATCTGCAGGCGTCGGCTTGTACTGCCCAGTTCTTCCGGCCTGACCAAAAAACCGTATTCATTCATCACTTTGCCCGTTAGGTCACCAATACAATGCAGACACAGCAAGTCCTCTCCCGCAAGGCGCTCTGCTTTAAAGTTGGCTTTTGCCTTTTCTGTCACGTATCTGATTTCGCACTTGATACATTTGTACATAAAATCCAAAACACGCACCTCCTACTCCCTGGGTTTAAATACCCACTTCCCCCAACAAACTCCTCCAAATAGCTAACTCGATTCATATATAGTTGCTATCGCTTTTACCTGCGTGCAATGAACCGGCCACATGAGCATTTCACCTCATGTTTCAATCTAAGGCAATTGATACATGTCCGAACTTATACATGTACTACGACACCCCATTAGAGAGAAGAAATAAATAAAAATTGAGATGATTAAAAAGTCCTTCTTCACTTGACTTCCACTCCGATTATCGCTATGCTAATTTTCAATTAAAGCATTTATACAGTAGAGGCTGTGAAGAAAACAAGTAACCCGGGGAAAACGCAATGCCCCAGCGAGCCGGCGATTGGTGCAAGGTCCGGCGCATGCGTCCATGGTGAATGGCTTTCTGAGCTTCAATCCGAACCCCCTTGTTGAATGGAACCACTTTTTAGGGGCAGTAGGCGTTGACGGACTCTCCCCCCGTTATCTTTAGGGAGACATGATAACAAACCTCTAACCAGCCAGCATTAAAGATGGCCCCGGTTAGGGAAGGGTTTAGCCGCCTTCGTTTGCGTCATGGATAAGTGCGGCCGAACGGCCGAATAGTGGTGGTACCGCGGAGTTAACGCTTCGTCCCTGTAATAGAGGGGGGCGAGGCGTTTTTTTATTTTTTCAGAGCGATAGTCTCTGCCATTTGCTTGCTCCGCCCTTTTTAAAAATCCAATAGAGACGAGGGAATAAAAATGACCAAACGATTATTATCGGGCATCAAACCAAGCGGCGATTTGAACATCGGCGGTTATATCGGCGCGCTGCGCCAGTATGTGCAGATGCAGAATGAAGGCGAGTGTTACTTTTTTGTGCCGGATCTGCACGCGATAACAGTTCCTCAAGATCCTAAGGAGCTGCGCGAGCGCTCACGCCAAATTGCCGCATTTTATATCGCAGCTGGCGTCGATCCTGTTAAAAATGCGATTTTTATGCAATCCCACGTATCCGCACACGCCGAGCTGGGATGGATTATGGAAACCCAGGCTCACTTCGGCGAGCTGAGCCGCATGACCCAGTTCAAGGACAAATCAGACGGCAAGGACACGGTAAGCTCCGCTTTGTTCACTTATCCCGCGCTGATGGCTTCCGATATTCTCCTTTACCAAACGACTCACGTTCCGGTCGGAGACGATCAGAAGCAGCATCTGGAGCTGACCCGCGATCTTGCGACACGCTTCAATAATCGCTTCGGGGAAGTCTTTACGGTGCCGGAGCCGATCATTCAGGACGTGGGAGCGCGCGTGATGGGGCTTGACGATCCTTCCAGCAAAATGAGTAAAAGCAATCCCAACAAAAGCAGCTACGTTTTGCTGCTGGATGAGCCATCGGTCATTCGCAAGAAGTTCTCCCGGGCGGTGACGGACTCCGACATGAGCGTACGGTACGACTGGGATGCCAAACCGGCCGTCAGCAACTTAATCGAAATTTTCTCCGTATTCGGGGATTTGAGCATTGCTGATGTTGAGAAACGGTTCGAGGGACAAGGTTATGGCGCCTTCAAAAAAGAGCTGGCGGAGGTCGTTGTCGCCAAGCTGGAGCCGATTCAGCAGCGCTACAACGAAATTATCCATTCGGAGGAGCTCGACAACATCCTCAAGGACGGCGCGCGCCGCGCTGCGGAAACTGCGGACAAAACACTGCGGGCAGCAAAAGAAGCGATGGGATTGCTGGTGTTTTAAATAAACCCACTCACCTTGTAAATCATATCGAAAAGAAAAACAGCAAGTACGGGAACCAAGAATTCCCGTCGCTTGCTGTTTTCTTTTGCATGGAACATAAATAGAAGTTTAACTTGGAGCTATTTGCGCTGCCGATTTGCAAACTCCGCCATCGCATCCTTCATGAAAGCGGCAAGCCCTTCGCCGAAGCCGTCGATGTTTTTGGTAAACCGTTCGTCAGCGACATACATTTCGCCCAAGCCCTTGAACATCTCCGGCGTGTAGCTGCCCACCCGGTTCAGCAGACGGTACCACCTCGCAATTCCCTCTTGCGCTTCCGGGGAAGCCGGATCGCTGTGCCTCATTTCCGCCAGAGTTCGGTAAAGCTCATTCATTTCCTCCTGAAATCCGGCCATCTCGCCGCTTTGCTCCATCCCTTTCAGCTTGGCGGCATAAGCGTCAACCGCTTCAGAGCCCCAGCGGTCGCGGGCTTCTTTTTCGTACGGATTTTGGCTGAAATCAAAGCCGGAAAACTTCTCTTTATTTGTCATATCACTCTCTCCTTTAGCGTGTTGAATGCTTTTGTCCACGGTGACCAGAAGCCGGTCCAGCCGATCCCTCTTTTCCATTAGCATCAGACGATGCTGCCGGAGCGCCGCCAGCCGGTCAAAGCCGGGACTATAAATAATGTCTTTAATGGTTTGCAAGGGAAAACCCAGCTCCCGGAAAAACAGAATCTGCTGCAGCAGCTCCAGGTTTTTGCCGGAATAAATGCGATAGCCGGCTTCTGTCGTCCCCTCGGGCACAAGCAGCCCGATTTCGTCATAATGATGCAGCGTGCGCACGCTGATCCCGACCAGGTCCGCAACCTCCTTTACTTTCATCGCATAACCGCCTCCCTTGGTTTTTACTTTAAAATATAACGCTGCGTGAGAGTCAATAGCTTCCCTGCTCTTTTTCCCGGCTCCTGTCTCCGATCCTTCAGAAAAGCTGCGTTTAACCACCTTCATCCACCCACGCCAATCCGTAAATCTCCCTATACAATATAGTAGCTCTAAAGCAAGGAAAGAAAAAACACACAATACTGGAGGGACGACCATTGTCATTGTTAAAGCAGGTTAAAAGCGTGTTGAAAACGAAGGATGTATCGGAATTGATCATTGAATTTGAGGACGGCAGCACTAAGGAGTATTCCATGGAGGCGGGGGGCAAATCCAAGCTGAAGGACTTTCTTCGTTCCATTGATTGGGAGGAAGTAGCCGAAGTGCAGTTTGTTGTCGATGAAGAGGAAGAAGACGAGGACGACGATGATGATGATGACGAGGATGAAGACTAAAGCTTTTTTTTAACGGAATTCTCTTTCCATTGTCATTGCCTGCTCCTGAGACAAAGCGGTCATCCTGCATCAGCGACTATAAATCAACGTCATGCCTCGATCAAAGGCATGGCGTTGCTTTGCTGTATTGCCAAAAAGCGCACTTCAGCCACGAGAATTGAAAAAAAGCAAACCAGCGGGCATGGATGTTCCACCTCGCTGGTTTGCTTTTGATTCATTAATTATGAAAGCCTCTATTGCTCGTCAGCTTGCGCCGCTGTCCTCCGCTTCGCCTGAGGCCGCCGGCTTATCCTTCAACGCCGCCCTCCGTCCCTTCACCGCCGCCAGTTGAGTCGGAGACTGCCTCAATCGGCCTGTTGGAGGCTTCGCTCCATACCTCCTGAACATTTCCTGCAACATGGCTCCAGGTAAAGTGGTCCTCTACGAGCTTGCGTCCGTGTAGCCCCATCTGGCGGGCATTGCCCGCATCGCCGAGCAATCGGTTCAGAGCGCCCGCATATTCTTCCGGGTCCTCGGGATTGCTAATAATGACGCCATTATTATTGCGGATAATTTCAGGGTTGCCCCCTCGCGCCGTCGTTACCAGCGGCAGGCCCGCCGCCATTGCCTCATAATGCACGCGCGCAAGCGGCTCCTCCCAGATGGAGGTGCACACAAACACATCGGCAGCGCAAAACCACTGATGCACTTCGTTTGCTTGCACATATCCCGTTGTCAGGACGGGTATGGGCGATTTTTCGGCAAGTGCCTTCAAGTAAGCGATATAATCGCTGATCCGGTTGTCGCTGTACCAAGCCGCGCCTACGATAACCAGCACTGCATCGGAATGGCGAAGGCTGGACATGGCCCGAATCAGTACATGTGGCCCCTTGTTGCGAGACAGCCGTCCTACAAACAGGATGACTTTTTTGTTCCCAAGCTGATGCTTGGAGCGAATCGCTTCCCGGTCCCTCTGAGCGGATGCAGATTGCTTCCAGGGCGCAAACTTGCCCAAATCGACACCCGAATAGATCGTTCTTATTTTGGGTTCCGCTTGGGGATAATCCCGGCAAATGACGGCTCCGATATAATTGCTGATCGTAATTATGGTGTCCACCCGCTCGACGACCGCCTCCCCTTCCTCCCTGCTTAGTTTCATGGAGTTGAACATGTCGTTATGCATGCTCAGCACGATACGGGTACTCGGCCGTACGGACGCAACAGGCAGCACAAGGCGGGGTCTGTTGAAAATATGAATGACATCGTACGTCTCCTCGTTTTGAGCCAGGTAAGGAATGACATGATCCATGTAAACGTCCAGAAGGCCGTCGGAAGGAAACCTCAAATAGCGTACGCCGCCCCTCGTTTCCTCCTGAGGCAGCTCGGGATCGCTCCGCCCGATGACGGTAATGCTATGCTGCCGGCTTAGCAGCTCGGCAACCCCGCCAATATAAGTCTGGATGGCTCCGCCTCGTATATTGGGAACCGGGAGCTTTTCCGTGCATATCATCAAAATCCTCAAAACACGCCCTCCTCCGCCTGCAATTGGCTATCGGTTTGTGTTGGTTCCGCTGAAAATGCCGACCGGATATACGCCTTTATATAAAGCCCCTTTTTTTGCTTCAAAAGAGGGCCTTTGCGAGAGACGCCGGTCTTCTTCCCGCTTTCGGGTGAACGTTTGACTTTGCGTTTACCCGGAGACATTGCAGCGGGGCTCGCTGCAGACGGCGTTTCCTTCAAGCGTTTACCGGATTTGATGGACTTGCTGGACTTACCGGATTTACCGGACCCGGACTTGCCGTCTTGCTTCCGCTTGCCGTCCCTTGCCTTTTTGTCCGCTTCCCGTCTTGCTTTCTCCTTGCGGCCTTTGCTATCCTGACCCTTGCGTCTCGCCTCGTCCGTTCTCTCCTCCGCTTTAAGCGGCTTTCTGTTTAGGCCGCGGCTTCCGCGTTTTTGGCTTGCGCGCTCCTCTTTGCGCGGCTTGCGCTTGCCGTTTTTCGAGCCGGCTCCTTCGCCGGTGCCCGGCAGAAGCACGGCCTTCCCATCGGGATTGACAACCAGCCGAATGACATTGCGTCCTTCCCGCTTCTCCGTGACTGGCTCCTCCTGCGGAAGCACCCTCCGGCCTCCTTTGGCATAATTGCGGTATGCGTAAGGCGCGCGGATATTCTCCTCTTCGGCGCTGTAGTCTCCGGCAGCATATTTGCTTTTGTCCTTTTCAAGCTCCTTCAGCACTTCCCATTTGTTGGCTTCCGTCGCCAATACGCGGTCGAGAATGGCTCCAAGCTCAGTATCCATAAACTCCACCGGACGAAATACTACTTCCTTGACATGTTTGTAGAACTCATTAGGAAATGCCATATCAATCCACAGCAGCTCGAACGTCTCCTGATCCAGAGGATTGGCGCGATGATAAGCCTCAATAACGCCTCTAATCCAGTTCAGGTCCCAGCTGCCCATATCGTCCATGGTACTTGTAATAATTTTGCGCAAATCACGAATGGCAAGATCGTAGGCGACGCCATCCAGATCGATAACCCAGATGCCGCCTGGTCCCATCTGCCCGTTCGACCAGCCGTAATCCTGGTGGGCAAGCCCCCAATGCGCCTCTCCCTTGGCCACCATTCTTCTGTAAGCCGAGGCCCTGAACCGGACCAGCATTTCCTTGGCCTGACCCTCGAACATGTCCAGCACGCCCAGCAGCTTTTCGCTTGCCGCCGTCTCCCGGTACAGCTGGGCGATATGGCGGAACCATCCGATCTTGGTCAAAATCTTCTCATATTGGCTTTCCCATTTAAAAATACGGGATGAATGGCCTGCCTCCGACGGAGGCACATATCCCTTGGACCAATGGTGAAACTCCCCCAGCCCGTGACAAAGCGTCATGGCGCCCTCCAGATCGATCTTCGCGACCGGAGTCAGCTCCTCGATCCAGTCCGTCACAATCCACAGCTTGCCTCCGGCCACAACCGAATTCGATCCGTCCTTAGTTAATATAATGCCGGGAACCCTGCCTCCGTTCCTCAAAACATATTGTTGGGCGCAGACGCTGAACAAGCTGCGTTGAGGCGTCCGGTGAAGCACCTTCAGGCTTCGCGGCCCCCGATTGGTATCGATACGCCAGATTGCGCCGCCTTTATCCGGCTTTGACGTAATCAGAATCATTGATGATACGCTGATGTCATAGGCTCTGCATACCTCTTGGGCAAGCTTTTCCAATTCAGGCGGTACATATTGCTCCAGATTCAGGCCCGAATTTTCTTCCTCCAGCATGTCGTCCCATGGTTTGATTATATACGGCTCCAACAAGCCAACCTCCATTTCCGTAGTGCAGTAGTCCTATTATGTATATGTTGTAAAAAGAGGGCCCGATATGTATAAAAGTGGAGATTCGCGGATGGGGAGTTGTCCTTGCTCCTATATGGCATAAACAAAAAAACTCCTATTTTCGCCTATCAGACGAAAACAGGAGTAATGCGTTAAACAAATTCCATTCAGCAAAGACGGCCGGATTGCAGTGCGAGGACAGCTTGAAGGATTCGGATGAAGCGAGCAGGCTCTAGCCGCTTCCTATGGCATAAACATCCATCGCGGCCTGCAGCGCCTCTCCCGGGGGAAGAGATACGCCATGACGAAGCAGCGCCGCCTCCAGCGCCCCCAGCGCAAGCAGCACATTGCGCTTGCTGCAGCTATAGCCCATCGTACCGATTCTCCAGATCCGGCCTTTAAGCGGACCGAAGGAGCTGGCGATTTCCAGGCCAAAATGCTCCAGCAGCATCGTCCGGACCGATTCGCCGTCCACTCCGGGCGGAATCCTGACGCAAGTAACCATCGGCATTTTACAGGAAGGGTCGCCGAATAGCTCCAGCCCCATCCCGAGAAGACCCGCTACAAGAGCCGATTCATGCAGGGCATGCCGGGCAAAACGATTCACCAGCCCCTCCTCCAGCGTCAGCCGCAGTCCTTCCCGAAGGGCGTACAGCATCGTGGTTGCTTCGGTATGGTGATTAAGCCTCGCCGGACCCCAATAATCCTGGAGCTGGCTAAGATCGAGATAATTGCTTCTAATCGCCACGAAGCCTTTTATATCCTCCGCATCCTCCATAAGCAGCCCGCGCTCAATCCGCTTGCGCTTCAGAAGAATGGTCTCCACTCGGCTGTTATACGTAACAGGCGCAAGGCCCGCAGGGATCGACAAGCATTTTTGTGTGCCGCCGATCACGGCATCCACCTCCCACGCGTCCACTGCAACCTCCACTCCGCCTATCGTCGCCACGGCATCAACCACCAGCAAAACATCTTGCTCCCGGCATGCCCGTCCGATGCCCTCAAGCGGCTGCAGCCTGCCTGTCGACGTCTCCCCGTGCACTAAAGCAACCAGCTTGGGCCGATGGCGCATTATTCCTTCAATAATTTCCTCCTGTGGAAATACGCCTCCCCATTCCCGCTCCATAACGATTACTTGGGCGCCGCAGCGCCGGGCAATTTCCGCAAGCAAATACCCGAAGCGTCCATAAATCGGCACCAGCACACTATCGCCGGGCTCAATAAGGCTGACCAGCACTGCTTCGATGCCGGAGCGGGATGTGCCGTCAACGGGGTACGCCCACTTATTGGCGGTTTGAAAAACCCCGCGCAGCATCTCCATCGTTTCATTCATAAGCCCGGTGAATTCCGGGTCGAATTGACCCAGAACGGGGTAAGACATGGCGCGCAGAACCCTTGGATCAACCTCCACAGGTCCCGGCGTCATAATGATACGCGGCGATGGAGCCAAATCGCGGTATGCTTTCATCGCCGTTCCTCCTCGTAGCCTAATTGGTACAGCAATGCAGTTAAAGCCAATACTCCTATAGCCAGCTCGCGGGGGGAGGTGTATTCCTGCGGAGCGTGGGAGACGCCGCCCCGGCTTGGAACAAAAAGCATGGCGGAAGGACAAAGCCTCGCCAGCATTTGTGCATCATGGCCCGCACCGCTGCTCATTTCCTTTACCTCAATATTCAAGTCCTCGCAAATGCTCCTCAGCTTCGCGCCAAGCTCCTTGTCCATCGGCACGGGGTCCTCGCGAAACCATTCCCGGCAGCGATAGCCCAGCCCCCTCTCTCCCGCAAGGCTGCTCGCAGCCTCATGAAATCCGGCGCAAAAGCTCTCCAGGGCCGTCCGGTCGGCATGGCGGATATCCACAGTGAAGGCCGCATAACCCGGGACTACGTTAGGAGCATTGGGAGATATCCGTATGGTGCCGGCTGTCGCCACTAGAGGGGGGCCGAAGACCATTGCCTCATGCCTCAGCCTGCTGATGATAGCCGCCGCCCCCTCTAGCGCATCCTTTCTCCTGTTCATCGGCGTTGTTCCGGCATGGCTGGCCTCGCCCGCCACTTCCACTTGAAAACGGCGCTGCCCAACAATGGCATTTACGATGCCAACCTGCTTCCGTTCACTCTCCAGCACAATCCCCTGCTCGATATGAAGCTCGATAAAAGCATCAATATCCCGTCGCTTTGCAGTTAACCCGCTGCCTTCCCCAAATCCGCAGTCTGCCATGGCCTTTGCAAAGAAAATGCCCTCTTTATCTGTTAGTTCAGCCGTCTGACTGAAGGAGCGTTCTCCCGTAATGGCGCCGGACCCCCAATAAGCCATCGGGAAGCGGCTTCCTTCCTCCTCGCACAGCGAAACAACCTCCAGCGCCCTGAGCGGCATGCCGTATTGATCCTTCAAATAACCCAAGGCAACAATACCTGCCGCAATGCCGTACGCCCCATCGTATTTGCCTCCGTTAACTACGGTATCAATATGGGAGCCTGTCATAATGGAGCCTCTTTCCGTCGCTCCCTTCAGCTTGCCGAACAAATTTCCTACTTCGTCGAAGCTTGCCTCCAATCCGGCTTGCTCCATGATCTCTTTTACCGTTTGCTGGCCGGAAAGCCACTCCGGGGTGTACAACAGACGGGTCACACCTTCCCCGTCTGCGGAGCAAGATGCAAGCCGCTCCAGAATCTCCTCCAGCCGCTGCTCAAACTGCACAAGCAAACGCTGCATTTCCGCTTCCTTTAAAGCGCCAAGCCTCATGCCCATCAGCCCCCTCGCTCTTCCACGCCGCCAGGCTTAACCCATCTCCCGCTTCGCTCCGCAGCAACTCCGCCAGCTTTGTCGTATACCCGCTTTCCCCGCACGTATACAGCGGCAACCCGGCATTTCAGCTCTTCGCCGACATACGGGCTATGCTTATGCCTGTGAAGCAGGTGCTCCTTCCCCAGCACATAGCTATCTGCCAAATCGATAATGGCAAGGTCAGCGTCAAAGCCGGGAGCAATTGCTCCTTTTTGACTTAAACCAAAGCGGGCGGCCGGAGCCAGAGACACCATTCCGCTAATGGCGTGCAGCGGCAGCCCCCGTTTGAGATGCCCCTCTCCCACTATCAGCTCAAGAGAGCTCTGCGCGCCTGCAATGCCGCCCCAAGCCTCAAAAAAGCTATCCCTTTCTTTCATGGCGGAAGGGCATGGCGAATGATCGGATGCGATGAGGTTCACCCAGCCTTTTTTCACCGTCTCCCACAGCTTTTCCCGTTCCTCGCCGCTTCGCAGCGGCGGCGCGCATTTGGCAACCGCTCCTTTTGCGGCCAGATCATCCGTTGTCAGCTTCAAATAGTGGGGACAGGTTTCGGCTGTAACATCCAGCCCGCGAAGAGAGGCCTCCCGTATTAGTCCGATGCCCTCGGCGCTGCTGATATGGACAAAATGGACCCGGCACCCCGTCAGCCCGGCATAAATCAAAGCCCGATGAACAGCCTCAAGCTCGGCCTGAATCGGACGCGACGCTGCATAATCAGCCCCCGATGTGCGCCCGCTTCGTTTCATCTCCTGAGCCAGCATGCTTACAATCGGTTCGCTTTCCGCATGCAAGGCTAACACCTTTCCCGTAGCGGCGATTCTTTTCATGCCTTCAAGCAGCGTATAATCATCCGCCTCGCAAAAGGCATCCTCACCCGGGCTCCCAGCAGCCGACATAAAGGCCTTATAGCCGATAACGCCTGCTTCATGCAGCGGAACGATAGACTCCAGCCGGCCAGGCACCAGGCCGCCCCACAAGCCATAATCCACGCTTGAGCGCCCTTCCGCCGCCGCCAGCTTCAGTTGAAGCGCCTCTATCGTAACGGTTGGCGGGACTCCGTTAAGCGGCATATCCAGATATGTGGTTACGCCTCCGGCGGCAAGCGCTGCAGAACCCGTCTCGAAGCCTTCCCAATGACCGAAGCCTGGCTCGTTAAGATGGACATGCGCGTCAATCATGCCCGGCATTACCGTCAATCCTTCTGCGTCCACATAGTCCAGGGCAGGCTGGCCCTTTAATTGTCCCAATCCCGTAATGACGCCGCCGGTAATGCCGATATCCATAACGGCTGTACGGTCCTTCAATACCACGCTGCCGCCCCGAATAACCATATCGAATGATTCCGTTGTCATGGACATCCCACCTCTCCGGCTCCCATATGCTTCATCTTAAGGTTTGGAGATTTCCTTGTCATTGTGCAGGACAACTCAATTTCCGCCCCTCCTTTGAGCGGCTTGCACAACAAAAAAAGCCGTTATTCTTGCCCGGAGCTTCTTCCGGCGCAGGAAAACGGCGTTTTGGTTTAACAACTAAGTCAGGGCTCCCAGATGAGGAATGACCAGCCCTCCATAAGCAAAGGCGGCTACAATAACGAGGGCGGGATGAATTTTGCGAATTTGCATTGCCCAGAAGGCAACCGCCGCGATGAGCAGGCTTTGAATCCAGCCGATCGCCTCAAGCGAGCTTTCTCCCATCTGCCATGTGAGCACCAGCATCATGATGGCTATGACGGGCTGAACCAGCAAGGTCATCCCCTTAACCACCGGCGATTGCCTTCGTTTCTGCAGCGCCTTCAGCATAATAACTAGCGCAACCGCTGAAGGAACGATGGTAGCGATAAGCGCCGCCAACACTCCTACCCAGCCTGCCGCCTGGTAACCGGCGTAGGTCGCCAGCTTGGTTGCTATAGGCCCCGGAAGCGCATTGCCAAGCGCCAGTACATTGGAAAACTCAGCCGGCTCCACCCAGTGGTAGTTCGTGACCATTTCCCGGTACATCAGCGGAATCGAAGCCGGACCGCCGCCATACCCCAGGACGTTGGCTATAAAAAATCCTACTATAAGCCGGTATAGCTCAATCCATTCCATGGGTTGCGCCCTCCTTCTCCCCGGCCGCCGGACTATTCAAGCCCTTTGACCGCGCGCTTCCCGACGCCTCATTTTCATCTTTTTTACGCTGCTTGCGGACTTCCCTTCGCTTCTTCCAGGTATCCGCCATTCGCATATGGAAAGCGCCATAAATCAGAAAGACCATAATAACAATGGCGGGATGGATAGACAGCAGCTGCAGCATGCCAAAAGCAACGGCAAACAAGGCTGCGCCCATATATACGCCAAGCCCCTTCACGGCCTTCTCCCCGAATTCGTACGCCATAACGCCCAGCATAACGGCTATAACGGGGATTACCGCGCCTATCATGCCCTGAACATAAGGCGAATCCTTCAATGATTGTACAGCGGACAAAAGACCTACCATCGCCAGCGTCGAGGGCAGAATATGAGCTATAACAGCTAAAACCGCTCCCGCTGCCCCTTTGACCCGGTAGCCCAGATAAGCCGCCATTTTCGTCGCGATAGGTCCGGGAAGCGCATTGGCAAGCGCCAATATTTCGCCAAATTCATCATCGTCGATCCATTTGTAGTATACAACCGCCTCATAACGGATGATCGGAATAACAGAGGGCCCGCCCCCGTATCCCAAAATGCCTGTCTTGAACATGGCCCATGCCAATTGGGCATGCGGGCTCGTCAGCTTCAGCATACCAGTCAAATTTCTAAGCTTGCTTATTCTCATTCCGCTATAGCCTCATTCCCATCCGGCTTTTGTACCGGTTGATCAGCACCTGGCAATCGACGCCCATAATACCCGGCAGCATGTACAGCTTTTCCTTAAGGAAGGACTCCATCTCGGCGTTGCTGCGGAACAAGCCGTGCATATGCAGCTTGCTAGGGCCCGTCATATGGTACAGGCTGGTGACAAACGGCTCCGTCGACAGACGATCGGCAACCTCGTGCAAATATTTGGGCTCCACCTCGACGTTAAAAAAAGCCGATACGGCAATGCCTATCCGTTCCGGGTTGATCACGGCCGTAAACCGTTCGATAACGCCGCTTTCCTGAAGAGCATTCACCCTCGCCTGCACCGCTACGCGCGACAGTCCGACTTTTTTGGCCAGCTCCGTGTAGGATATTCTGCCGTTTGCGTTCAATTCCTTTATAATTTGACGATCCGTTTCGTCCAGATCCACTGTGCTGCCGTCTCTATGCTCCGTCTCACTCATTCCTTTCCATTCCAAACGGAATCAAAAATCCTATTTTAATTGCAATATGTACTAATATAAAGCTGAAAACATACATTATCAATGATTTTTTTCATTTTCCCTTACTTATGTATTGCACCCGTTCAGGGATGATGCTATGGTAGGAAAAAGTTTGACGGTAGATAATATCTCAACCTACACTTAAACAACAAGAAAGATTGTACGATAGTTCACTCAAAATACTATTTGCTGCACCGCAATGCCTACAACTTGTATGGAATATCGTACAAAAATAAAGGATCACCCCCTCTGAATAAGTAATGTTGTACGATTTATCGTACAACACGAGCCTAATGGCATTCAGAAGCACACTTTTTATACGTATATTCACACAAAATGCAAAAGCAATGAAGATTCAGCAGGCAGGACCCGCACGAGGCTGTGTGATGCAGGGCGTAATGCAGTAAATTAAAAAGTACATGCAGTACATGCAGTAGTACGTAATAATCTTTCATTATTTCTTGGGGAGTGTGGACAGAATGAGCTCTTCGGTTATCGGAAAGGACGCCATGGTAGTCAGCCCGCATCATTTGGCGACCGAGGCGGGAGCAAGAATTCTGGAGCAAGGCGGCAATGCCTTTGATGCCGCTGTAGCCGTCAGCGCAGCTCTTGCTGTTGTATATCCCCATATGACGGGCCTTGGCGGAGATTCCTTCTGGCTGACCTATCATGCAGGGGAAGGCCGGATACGCGGCTACAATGCCAGCGGCAGATCGGGCTATCGCGCTACGCTTCAAGCCTATGGGGGGCAAAGCTCAATTCCCAGCAGAGGCATTCCCTCCATTGTCACTGTCCCCGGAATGGTGGATGGCTGGGATGCTGTACACAGCGCCTATGGAAGCCTGCCATGGGGCGAGGTGTTGTCTCCCTCCATCGTCTATGCGGAGGGAGGTTTTCCCATGACTGTCGATCAGCATCGCAATGCCGCCGAGCATCTGGATATGCTGCTGCTTACTGCGGAGACGGCAGCAACCTACGCCCCCTCCGGCCAAGCCCCGGCCCCCGGCACATCTTTCCGCCAGCCCATGATGGCGGCTGTACTGCGCCGGATCGCGGAAAAAGGCAAGGAGGATTTTTACAGAGGCGAAACAGCAACAGAAATCACGCGTTTTTTGCAGCGGAACGGCGGCTTGCTGGGAATGGATGATTTCGCCGACCATCACGGCGATTGGGTGGAGCCGCTAACCGGTTCCTATCGGGGCTATAACGTATGCCAGATGCCGCCTAATTCGCAAGGGTTTGCCGGCATTATGGCGCTGAATATACTGGAGCCATTTGATTTGGCGGCGCTTGGACACGGCACCTATGAGTATTATCATCTGTGCGTGGAGGCCCTTAAGCTAAGCTTCCGCGACCGCGATGCTTACCTGACCGATCCCGCTTTTTATACGGTGCCCCTGGCACGGCTGCTGGACAAAGGATATGCGGCGCAGCTGGCGGCTTCCATCGAGCTATCTCGTGCAAGCGTTCAAGCTGAGTCGAAGCCAACGGGCTCGGATACGGCCTATGCGGCTGTCGTGGACCGGGACGGCAATGCCGTCTCTTTTATTCAAAGTCTGTATTTTGAATTTGGATCAGGTGTTGTAGCGGGCAATACGGGGATTTTGCTGCAAAACCGGGGTTCCTATTTTTCGCTGAACCCTCACCATGTCAATGCTCTGGAACCCGCCAAACGAACCTTCCATACGCTTATGCCGGCAATGGCTCTGCGCGACGGAAAACCATCCATTCTATACGGCACGCAAGGCGGCGAAGGACAGCCGCAGACGCAAACGGCCCTGTTGACTCGTATTGTAGATTTTGGGATGGACCCCCAAAAGGCCATCGACGAGCCGCGCTGGGTGTGGGGACGAACATGGGGGGAAGCCACGCGGGAATTGAAGGTGGAAAGCCGCATAGCGCCTCAGGTGCGGCAGCGGCTTGAGGAGGCTGGTCATATCGTCCGGACTGTCAAGGAGTGGGACGGCGTCATGGGCCATGCACACGCCATCGTGAGGGATGAGCAAGGATGTCTCCAGGGCGGAGCAGACCGCCGAAGCGACGGAAGCGCCATCGGCTGGTAGAAAACCAGCCAATGGCGCTTGAAGAGTCGAAGAATAATTAAGTCGTCAGTGTCAGCCAGCGACAGTCGGATATCGACTGCTGTTTTAGTGTATCAGGTTCAGCCAACTGCGCCGCCCGGATACCAGCTCCCATTTTCGCCTACATGCCTGGAGCGCGGGGCTGCTCCCGCTTGCGTCCATGGCCTAGCCAGGTCACCGAACGGATAAGCTTTTCCGCCGGCCCCATCTTGAAGCGGCGCAAATACAAGCCGCTGGCCCAGGCTTGCAGGCCAAAAAACGCAATCGCCAGCAAACAGCCGATGGCCGTGCCGAGCTTGCCGAACAGGCCAAGGCCGTAGCCGTAAAAGATCAAGACGCCAAACACCGTTTGCAGCAAATAGTTGGACATAGACAGCTTGCCAACGCTGATCAGCCCCGTCCGCCATGCGGCAGGCTTTTCATTTTGCCGGATAAACAACAACGCAAAAGCAAATACATACCCCAGCGCCAAAACGGTGCCTCCCAAAGTATGCAGGCTGCCCCCAATGCCCAGCTGAGGCCAAACCACCTTAACCGCCTTTAAGGCAATGCCCGCCGGAATCAGAATAGCCGCAATTCTGACATACAACCTTTTTTCCTCCGCAGGCTGATGGAACAGCCTCGCCTTTGCCGCCGCCATGCCAAACATAAACATTGAGGAAATTAAAATCGGAATGAACAGCCAGTTGAAGATAAAGATAATCCGGCTAAACGGCCCCGCTCCAAGCTCCAGCCGGAAGCTTTGAATAGCGGAATATCCCCCATTCTGGTACACATTCATGGAGTCTCGGGCAAAATCCTCCCAGTTAACGCCCGGAAGAGCAGTGCTGCCCGCGCTTCCGTAGGTCATCAGGCTGAATAGCGACAGTACGCTAATGCCAACGATGATTAATGCCTTAGGCTTAACCTTCAGGAAAGCAAGCAGCAAAAAGCCGGACAGACCGTAGGTAGCCAAAACATCGCCTTCCCATAACAAAAGGAAATGAAGGAGTCCCGCTGCCAGCAGGAACAAAAAACGCCTGATCAAAAAGGGATACGGCGATAAACCCCGCTGCTCCAGATTTTGCGACATTTTGATTGTTCCAAAGCCGTACAGAAAAGCAAAAATAGGCGCAAAGCTGCCCTTTACCAATATAAGAACCGCCGAATAAACGGCCTCATCGAAGGACGAAAGCTCAAAAAAAGAAATGATTTCGGATTCCCATATGCCGTATTGGAAAGCCAGCGTATTGGCAAGCAGGATGCCCAGCAGGCTGAGCCCCCGAATGCCGTCGATTCCGATTAGACGATTGGTTTGATTACTGATGTTCAACACCCCGTTAGTTAATGATTTTAGGGGACCTTTGAACGTGCAAATGATGTGCCCCTGCATGATTATACCAGAATTGGGGCTTCGCTGCTTTACCGTTGCTCCGGGGGAGCTAGAGCGGCTCTTCAAGCTCGATCAACTACATGCGACTGGTCTTAATCGTTTGTTATTCGATAGGATTCCACTATTCCGTCCTCTGAAAAATAAAGCCTTAACAGGCTGTCATCCACGCCCAGAGAGGCTCTGCCCAAATAGTAGACGAATTGCCGCTCTTCTTCCTCTTCCTGCTTGCTGCTCGGCTCGCCAAGAAGCTCTACAATTTCGTCCTCGGTCATGCCCTTCAGCTCATGCTTTTTCTGCAAGCTGCCCATCATGCTGCCGCGCTCTTCGGGATTTTCGCTCCACTTCTCTCCGTCAAAGGCTTTATCGCAAGCCGTCAGAGAGAAAACCAGAACTAATGTAAACAGAAGCTTTACCCATGCTTTCATGCCTTCTTTCCTCCTTTTCAACAATGCTCTAGCCTCAAACGTCTCTGTACAGGGCAAGCACTCGGCGTATCGCGCCTGCACTAAATATCTCTGCGCAAAGCGCTGAGCACATCAATGGCGGTTGCGCGTTTGGCCGGCCGATAACCCGACAGCATGGCTACAACCAACGAAATCGAGCAGGCTAGCAGCGCCAGATAAGCCGGAATGATGGAGAAGCGGAAGCCCTCCGGCAGCTTCTCTCCCATTGCCATGGAGACCAGGGCGGGCAATCCGGCGTTTACCGCTACGGATATGCCATAAGCAACAACTGTGCCGAACACCGCGCCGATGATGCCAATCATGGCGCTTTCCAGCAGAAATACCCTTTTGATGACGGAGGGATGTGCGCCAATGGCCTTCATAATGCCGATATCCTGAGCGCGCTCGGTTACGGCCATCGTCATCGTGTTAAAAATGCCGATTGATGCAATCAGTACTGCAATTGCTCCAACAAATATCAGCCCTATTTTCAAAATCAGGAAAAATACATTAATCTGCGACACCTCGTCAGCCACCGAATAGACATAATAGCTTTTTTCGCGAAGAGTGTCCGAAATCCCTTTTACATCAGAGGCTTTGTCCGCAACGACGGTAACTCCGCCAAATTGCCGCGGCTCTCCGGCTTTAGGAATTTCCGATAGCCTCTGCTCCAGCTGTTTCGGGTCGGGCGTTTCGTCAAAATAAGGTATTTCTCCGGCCAAGGTACCTGTTACAGCTTCAATTTGCCCAATCAGCCCTTCACCGATATAAATGGCCTTATCCTCAATCCATTCCCGCTTCGGCTCATTCCAAACGCCCACAATGACAGCATCCAGCTCTTTGGTCGCAAGCTTCCCTCCATCATAGTGGTCCACATGCAGCTTGACCACCTGCTCCAGCCTATCCGCTGCTTTGGAGACACCCTCATCATTGACGCCAAAAACATTGTAGCCAACAACAATTTCGTTGTCCTTTTCCGGCCATCTGCCCGCGCTAAGCGTTGTTCCCGACTGCTGCTCGGCGTTAAAATCGACCATAAGCATCCGGTCGTTGTCGATAACGGCGCCATTAGCCTTTATAACTATAGGCTGGTTGACCCAATACTTGAATGTAACGGCTTTAACCTTGGGAATTGAATGAAAATACTGGATATCCTCGCTGTGAATACCCTGGTTATCATTAACATCCCTATCCTTGCCCGGCACCTCGATCGACGTAACCAGACGATCTCCCACGATCCGGTCCACGATGCTTTTTTGCACGCCAAAGCCAACGGAGGCCAATACGATCAGAAAGGCGCAGCCCATTGCCGTAGCCAGAATCGTCATAAACAGTCTTGTTTTATTGCGCTTCATATTTTGCCGGACAAATTGGAGCTGATCTCCAAGCTTCATATCCCTACCCCTCCCTGAACGGAACCCGAAACCGGCACCGGATGCTGTACGGCCCCATCCCTCAGGCGCAACGTCCGGTTGGCTATGGCAGCCACCTGTTCATCGTGCGTAATAATGACAAAGGTAATGCCGAGCTCATGGTTCAATTGACGGATCATGGTTAACAGGCTTTTTTCGTTTTCGCTGTCGAGGCTGCCTGTGGGTTCGTCCGCCAATACGATTGGCGGCTCCATGACCAACGCTCGGGCAACCGACACCCGCTGCTGCTGGCCGCCGGACAGCTCGCCGGGGTAATGGGTCATATATTCCGCCATGCCCACCTGCTCCAGCAGCTCCTCTGTACGCCGTTTTCGAAGCGCCTTGTCAACCCCCTTCAGTACCAGCGGCAATTCTACATTTTCGGCAGCGGTCAGTCCCGGGATCAATTGAAAGCTCTGAAAAATAAAGCCGTAATTCGCCAGCCGAAAATCCGCCCATTGCCCCTCCGTCAAGCCAGTGACATCCTGACCGGCAACCACAATTCGACCTTCCGTTGGACGAATATAGCCCGACATCAGGTTGAGCAGCGTGGACTTTCCCGAACCGCTTCGCCCAACAATCGCCATAATCTCTCCTTTTTCAACCTGAAGATGAATATTCTTCAGGACAGGCACTACCTTTTCCTTGGCTCGTTTGCCGATCGTAAATTGATGACTGATTCCCGACATTTGTATCATCATGACAAAAGCCTCCCGTGTTTTTTTTACATATCCACATGCTATCATCCAGTGTATAAGTTGATCTAAAGAAAACCTTAAGATAAGCTGTAGAAAACCGGAATTTACATAAATACTTTAAAAAGTAAAAATGAAAGTTCAAAAAGTCCGGTTTTCAGTGCCGAGAAGATGGGATGAAGCTAGAAATCGAGAACCGGAGCGTAGTGGGAGCTACGTGAGGCTCGGAGATTTCGGCTGAATGCCATATTCGAAGCTGACCATGCCGCTAGGCATGTCTCGCAATGGAAAGCGGACTTTTTGAACCACATCATACAATCAAGTTCAAAAAGTCCGGTTTTCAGTGCCGAGAAGATGGGATGAAGCTAGAAATCGAGAACCGGAGCGTAGTGGAAGCTACGTGAGGCTCGGAGATTTCGGCTGAATGCCATATTCGACGCTGACCATGCCGCTAGGCATGTCTCGCAATGGAAAGCGGACTTTTTGAACCACATCTACAAAGGGGGAATTGGCGGTGAAGCTGGATAGACTACTCGCCATTGTCATATTGCTGCTTAACCGCCGGATGGTGCAGGCCAAGGAGCTGGCAGAGCGATTCGAGGTTTCTGTACGGACTATCTACCGGGATATCGAAGCTATTAACCAAGCTGGCATCCCTATTGTTACCTACCAGGGAAGCGGCGGCGGGATTGGATTAATTGAGGGCTTCAGACTGGATCACAATGTGTTGACGGGGGATGAGCTGGCTTCAATCCTGACAGCGCTGCACAGCATATCCACCTCCTATCCCGATCCCAAAAGCAGGGAGCTGGTGGAGAAGCTGAATAGCATTGTGCCTCCAGAGCAGGAGGCAGCGCTCAGGCAAAAAGCAAGCCAGGTTTTATTCGACTTCTCCCATTGGGGCGAAAACAGTGTACTGGAAAAGCAATTGTCCCTCCTGAAGGACGCAATCGGACAAAATCAGATCGTTAAATTCCACTACCGCAACAGCCGCGGCGATTCCACAAGCCGCTGTGCGGAGCCGCATACTTTGGTCTGGAAGGGACGAGAATGGTACCTGCAAGCCTTTTGCCGTTCCCGGAACCAATTCCGCCTATTTAAGCTGCAACGAATAAAAAATTTGGAAGCAGCTCCGGAATACTTTGTCCGTAAGGAACTGCCGCAGCAAGAACACGGCGGCATTGGGCGCGATTGGATCAACGACAGCAACCGGATCGATTTGACGCTGCGGATTTACGACAGTCTGGGGGGACAAGCTGAGGAATGGTTTCACGCAGAAGAGCTGGAATCCCATCCGGATGGCGGATGGATTGTACGCAAGTCCTATCCCGAGAATGATTGGCTTTACGGCTTTATTCTGAGCTTTGGACCGCAGATGGAGGTACTTGAGCCGGAGCGGCTGCGGATTCTTATCCGGGATCGCGCAGAGCGCATTGCCGGTTTATACAGAGGACGTTCGCAATGAACAAGACGGATCGCATGTTAGCCATCGTGCTGGAGCTCCAGCGCCACAAGATATTGCGCGCGGAAGACCTGGCGGCAACCTTTGAAACAAGCGTCAGAACGATTTATCGGGATATTCAGGCTTTAAGCGAAGCAGGAGTAGCCATTATCGGCTCTCCGGGTCAGGGATATTCATTGATTGAGGGGTATTTCCTGCCTCCTGTCAGCTTCACTGCCGAAGAAGCGGTTGCGCTGCTTCTGGGAACCGATTTTATTGAGCAGTGGTTTGATTCCCGTTATGCTGGCCATGCCCAAACGTCAAGAAGAAAGCTTGAAGCTATTTTGCCAGAGGCTGTTGCCAATGAATCCTCTCAAATTCGCAAGAACTTTCGGATGTTTACTTCACCCAGGAATCAATTGCAAACTCATGAAAGAGCCAATCTGGAAGTGATTCACAATGCGATGCTGGAGACACGGAAAATTAGCTTTCATTACAACAAAAGAGTTGCGGAAGCTGACGGAAATACCCGAAGCGTCCGTACGGCAGCCCCGTATGGCCTCGTATTCATGCAAGGGTGGGTGCTTGTTGCCTGGTGCGAGCTGCGCCAAAGCATCCGGCATTTTCGGCTATTGCGAATGACTGAACTTGCTGCGTTGGAGGCTGAATACAAGCTGCCCGAGGATTTTAGACTGGCCCAATACAAACCGCCGGATGACCGCCATCTTCTTGTAAAAGTCCTCATTCGGCATGAAATAGCCGACCAAGCGCGGGAAACAGGCAGTTATTATTTGGAGACGATGGAGGAAAAGGAAGACGGCTGGCTGGCGACCCTTCGCGTGCGTCAACCCGAGGAGCTTCTTCAGTGGCTGCTTGGGTTCGGAAGCGGGATGGTTGTGCTGGAGCCGGAGGTTTTACGGGAGCGGGTTAAAAACGAGCTTCAAAATATGCTTAAGCGCTACTGACATAATGGTGTCAGTAGCGCTTTTGTATAGTTGGATATAGGAATGTTTTTAGCATCCAACTACAAGGAGTGAGTTAGCCGTGACTGCAACAGAAAAAGCGATGCACAGCCTGCAGGAAACTATAGCCTTTTACATCAGGGAGGTTGAGCCGTTCAGCTTGGGAGAGTTACACAAAAAGTCTAGCGAAGACGTATGGTCAATCGGGCAGATGATTCAGCATCTCATTCAATCCGCACAGATGCCTATGCTTGACCCACAATGCTTCCAAAAAACTGGATGTTGAAAACATAGCTACCCAACGAAGGTTCTCTCCGTTATGATGG
>NZ_LYPA01000030.1 GCF_001675045.1 Paenibacillus oryzae | reverse complement strand
TCCGGCGCAACCCACAAGAGTACCTTGAAGCGGCAGAAAATAAATACTGTATGTTAATTGGTCAGTCGTAGTTTTTTTTGCGGGCTGCCTTCCACGCCTTTTCCGCGCGGTACTAGGGATAGTTGGTACTTTTCGTGCACAATCCTCCTTGATATAGTGGTGACAACAACAACCAATCATACAGGAGGAGATTGTTATGCCAGCGGCCCGCATTCACAGCCATGTCCATGAAGCGAGCAGGGAGCATTCCATTTATGTGCTGCTTACCGACACGGGAACGTTGTTCACCAAACTGATCAAGGGCTTTACGGGCGCTCCATACAATCATGCCTCCATCGCGCTGGACGCCGGCTTAAACGAGCTGTACAGCTTTGGCCGCAAAACGGCGAACAATCCTTTATTTGCGGGTTTTGTAAGAGAAGACGTCTACACGGGCACCTTCGCCCATTATCCCGCCACAAGCTGCGCGCTGCTCCGGCTGGAGGCAACCCCCGAACAGCGGCAGGCTGTAAAAGAGGTCATCTCCCGTTTTCAGCAATCAAGCGAAAACTACCACTATCACCTGCTTGGATTGCTGGGCTTTTTGCTGAAGCGTCCTATTGAAAGCGATCATGCTTACTTCTGTTCGCAGTTTGTTGCGGATACTCTTCGGCAAAGCGGCTTCGAGCTGTGGGACCGTTCGCCTGCTCTTATATCGCCGGACGACTTTTTGCGCCATGGAAGCGTAGAAATTTTGTATGAAGGCGATTTGTACGATTATCCGCTGCTGGATGAATTCCGGCTGCGTCAGGCAAACATATACCAGACCCGCACAGTGGCGCGGTATGTCAGCTGACCGGGAAGAATGGAAGTGCCAAAGCTGTCCATTGCCGCGGCTGCCTTGAATAATGGCTGTCCCGGCGGAGTAAATCCGCTTTCCTCCACCTTGCATGGAATAGCCGATAGAGAGACGCCAAGCGTGGAGGCGATAACGGCGGCTTTCTCCTGCGCTTGCTTGATGGCGCTTGCCAGCGCTTGATGGTAAGCAGCTTCAGCATTAGAGGCCTGGAAAGTTACTTCCGATACCCGGTTGGCTCCATTTGCAACTGCGGTGTCGATAACCGTGCCTGTCAGTGCGATATCGCTCAGTTTAACAGACAACATATGCGTCACTTGATACCCTCGGAATTGCTGTGTTCCGTCTTCATAGGTATAGCGGGGCTCGATTCCAAAGGCGGCGGTCGATACATCGCTAATTTGTGGTCCCAACGCCTTTAATGCCTCTGTGATCCTATGGATTGCTGAGGCATTTTCCCGTTGGATAACCTCCAGGCTCTCTCCCTCGGTTACAACCCCCAATTGAATGAGGGCGATTTCCGGCGCCGCATTTGCCATTCCTTCTCCAGCAACCTCTATTGTGAAGCTGCATGAAGCGTTAGTGCTTTCTTTTTCCTGAAAATGGGTCATGGTCAACACTCCTTTTAATAGATCTGATGGTTTATGATGGCTAATAGTTTCTATGTCCGCTCCTTTCCAAATTAGAAGTTTATTGGTATCCTTTGAAATGGAATAGATGTCGTTACGTACTATTATGTCGAGAGAGATAGGCATATGAACGACGTTGACGTCAAGTTCATGTAAAAACTAAAATCTGCCGCAGAAGGGAGAGAGATATGTTGTTTGAACTGGAACTTCCCGGAAATCTCGTCATATGGCTGCTGACTGGCGCCGTCTGGCTCATTATTTTGATAGTGCTTATTCGTCATTATAGAAGACATGAGAGCAAGCCTGTAATCTGGAAAGCGCTGGTAGCGACTGCTATGGGGATTTCTGCAATTCCTCTACATATTAATATGTTTGGATATTCAGGCAAGCTTGCTGTACTGCCGATTGGCGTTGCACTGATATATATTCTGTTGCAGAAAGACTCATGGCAGAGGTACAGAGTATTTGCCTGGACCGGCTTCTGGAGCAATCATGCGATGCTTATAGTTACTCTTTTATCAGGAATGCTGTATTCTTTGGTTTATCCGAAAAACGACCTGTCCGTATATCTCACACATGTGGATAACGCCAGGCTGGTGGAAACCCACCACTCAGCCCCGTCCGGCCGCTTGTCGATTGAAGGCTTAAAGGTCGCAATAGATAAGTCGCTTCTCCAAGATAGCTATCCGGCCATGGAATGGTATACGCAGTACAGGCAAGAAGGGGAGACGCTCTACCAGAAAGAAAAATTTCCGTTTATGCTGAGCGGAATAAAACCTCGCTGGGGCAGCGGCTTGCATAGCATCGTGTTTGTAGAACGCGACGGTCAAGGGCTGCTTGTTGCCACTGGCCGCGATTATTTGTATTTCAGGTCAGGGGAGCCGCTTGTTTCATTTGGAGGTGAGGGGCAATGAATAGAAGAAAGCTGTTAAAAACGTTACTTGTTTTGGCGGCTGTCGTATGGTTGGCCTTGAATCTGGACGGTAAGCCAGGCGCTCCTCCTGTACATGGGGAGGCTCTTAAAATGCTGCAAGCATTTGCTCCTGACTTCAACATAAAGCAAGCGCTCGACGTCATACCCTTGGGAAACAAGCATTTATTTGTTCCCTATGAGGATGAAGATGGTAACCGCGGCAACAGCTTCATGGCATGGGAGCGTTTTAAGTGGCGCATAGCCAGGGTAAGCACAGACACCTCCCCTGTTGTCTGGCATTCAGGATTAGGCGATCATGCAAAAAAAGCGATTGTTTGGAATCTTGCTCCCGGGAAAAATATTACTGAGCTCAGCCTCTATTTCATAGTGGAGAGGAATGCAGGGAGTAGTGGGAATCATGATCTTTATTTTCCACGCATTCAATTGGAGAGGAAGATTTCGCCGGATAATATGTCTTATGGAGTATTGCCGTTCCCGGAGGAATGGGAGCAGTTTAGCAAGCTTCCCGAAATATCCTATGTCGGCTGGATACACCGCTACGAAAATAAAGCTGCAGATCCTTCAGCGATTGTGAATAGTTCTAGCCGATCCATTAGCAACGGGATGATTGTTACACGGAATATTCGTCCAATGGATGAAGCGGAGCTGGAATAGGGCTCGTCTGAAATAGAGTTATTGATTGTTCCGGGAAAGCTGAGCGCATCAGCCGCTAAGGTGGAGATAAAGGCCGTGCCATCCTGCACAAAAAAGTGGCCGTTCAACTCGTAGCCGTTTTTCATGACAAGCCCTTCCTGAAGAAGCAAGGAGAAGGACTCCGCGCCGATCGTGATATCGACGGTTGAATTTTCGGCATTATAGGTTAATAAGCCGTTATGCTGCTCAACATATCCGCGAAGCGGTATAAAGCTTTTGCCTGCCGTGTGAACGGCAGGCATGCTGTTTTGCGGCGATGCCGCAGCAGAAGCATGGCTTGCCTGAGCAACGCTGCTCCGATTATATTGATCTTCGGGCAAAGGGGGATTGGTCAATGCGCCAATCAAGGTGAAAACAGCAAGCAGCATGATCGCAATATTTCCATACCTTATTTTCATGGTGGCAGTCTCCTATCCGAAAGTTAAGGATAGTGTACCCTGCAATTGTATGGAGAATGATAACGTAATATAAAGTTTTTGTTATTGCGATCAAACCTGCCGCTTAATGCGGTTTCTCTTTGTTCATCTTCGAGGCGTCTCAAAAGAGGTTTTTCATTAAACGCTCAAGGTTTTCTCTTAAGAGGAAACCTTGAGCGTTTTGGGGGAGATGGCTTCCGCTTGCGTCGGATTCATTTTGCTGTTGCCATTAAATATGCCGCCGGCCTCGATAATAAGCGAAGCGGCAGTTAAATTGCCATTCATTACGCCCGTTGAGCAGATGGTCAGCTTGCCGCGTACGTTGGCGTCCCCGTTTAATTCGCCAGCAAGCACAAGATCGCGCGCAGAAATATTAGAGTTGGCGCAGCCTTTTTCCCCGATAATGACATCTCCGCTTGAAACGATATCTCCGATGACGGTTCCCTCTACGCGAATGCCCGCCTCCGATTTGATTTTGCCTTCAAAGGTTGTGCCTTCCCCAACTAAGGTATCTGTGGAGTCGGGGTTGATTTTGCCGCTGCTTTTTGGTTTAAACATCGTTATTCACGTTCCTCTCGATCTTCTTTAAGATAGGGCATCGGGTTGACGTTTGTGTCATTGACGAAAACCTCGTAATGCAGATGCGGTCCCGTGCTTCGGCCTGTATTGCCAAGCTCTCCGATTTGCTGCCCTTTGGTGACCGTGTCGCCAACCTCCACCAGTCGTTTATTTAAATGCAGGTAGCGTGTTTTAATGCCGCGCCCGTGATCTATAATGATGTTGTTGCCTTGAGGATATGTATTTTCCGACAAGGTGATGACGCCATCGGCTGCCGCATAAATCGGGTCTCCCCGGCTGCCGCCCAGATCAAGGCCGGAATGCAGGGAGGTACGGCGTGTAAAGGGATCGCGTCTGATTCCGAAGGTCGAGGTGATCTTGCGGGAATCCGCAGGCCAGATGGACGGCGTAATATCCTGTATGTGCTGGTATTGCAGCATGGCCTCCATAGTGGACTCCAGACTTGGCTTAAGCTCCTCCATCAACTGCGCCAATGCAGAAAAGTTCTGCATCGTTTGCTCCGCAAGCTGCTCGTCATCCAGCTTGGATAAAGGGAATTCCTCGCCGCCTTGCCCTCCGCTCTCCATCGTTAAGGCTGAGCTGATTTGCACCTCGGAGCTTTCGATGCCGGCGATATCTTTTAATTGAGCTTCCAGCTCCGCAATATCATTCATTTTGTTTTGTATTTCCCGCGCTTGCTCTGCCAGTACAGCCAAATCCGATTCCAACGCGGCGATTTGATTGTTTTTGGTCGACAGCTCTTCTGCATGCTGCTCCTGTGAGGCAGTGATATGGCCCGCAAGCCTTCCGATAGCGTCCTGATTATCCGTATACAGATAAATAAACAGCGCAGCGCATACCGTCATAAGGATAAAGAAGGCCGGAATAAGCACTAACAGACTTGCGGATACGCTATAACGCCGGACGGATTGGCTGGCATCCGGAATAAAAACCAGCGTAAACCGTTTGGACATCCATTTCATGACGTTCCTCCTACATCTTCCAAAAGCATGTTATTGGTTTGGGTAAATATGACTCATACAAATTTAACCAGTCTATTATTCGACAAGCATTTGCAAAAATCCTTTATTTTGATGAAATTTAGCGAGAATTGGCTATTATTGCTTCATATCTCTTTACGGTGAGGACTTGAATTATGGTAATCTATATGAGGTGAGCAAAAGAATTTGAGCGAAGTGAATATGGAGGAGCATTCTGATATGTTGAAGTGGGATGGTCATACACATACTAAATTTTGTTATCACGGCAGCAGCGATGAGCAGGAGCTGTATTTGGAGGAAGCCATTGCGCAAGGCTTTGAGCGCTATACGATGAGCGAGCATCCTCCGCTGCCGAAGGGCTGGGTTAACGATGAAAAGCTGATGGAAGAGCTGGCGATGCCGGAGTCCGAGCTATCGGGCTATATCGCGTACGCCAAAGAAATGAAGGCCCGTTACGAGGGAAGGCTTGAGGTAACGATTGGCCTTGAGCTTGACCATCTGCCCGGTCATTACGGCTACACCAGACGATTTGTCGAGCAGTGGGGCCATGAGCTGGAGGACGTTGTTTATTCGGTCCATTACCTGCGCGGTGCGGGAGGCATGCGGTGCATTGATTTTACGCCGGATGATTTCAAGGAAGGCCTGTTATCCTTTTACGGCACGATGGATGGTGTCATTAACGAATATTTCGACCATGTCGAAACGGCGATTGCCTGGGCGGGCAAGCTGCCGATGCGCAAAAGAATCGGTCATCTGGGCTTGATCCGCAAGTTTGAAAAGGAGCTCCCTCCCATTAACGAAGCCTTGTTCCGTTCCCGGATGGAGGCGCTGCTGCCCATCCTGCAGGATGCGGGAGTTGGGGTCGATGTAAATTGCGCAGGCCTGCGCGTGCCAACGATTGGCACGCCTTATGTGCCGGATTGGTTTATAGCGGAATGCATAAAACGGAGCATTCCGTGCGTGTACGGCTCCGACAGCCATAAGCCGGCGCATGTGGGACTTGGCTGGGACTGGTTTGCTGCTCAAACAAGGGGACAGTGGGGATGAAGAACATTGTTATAAAGGAAGTGTCTTGCGACAGTCCGGATTTGGCTGAATTGATCGCCGCGCTTGATCTTTATTTGTCGGGTCTTTATCCTGCGGAAGAGATTTTTACCGTTGATTTTGCGGACCCCAAAACAAAAGAAATGATATTTGTTGTTGCGTATGACGGAGAGCGGGCAATTGGCTGCGGCGGCATCAGGCTGCTGGATGCCGCTTCGGCGGAGCTAAAGCGATTTTATATTGTGCCGGAGATGCGTCGTGGAGGGATTGCCGGCAGCATCTGCCGGTATTTGGAGGAGCGGGCTGCCGGTTTAGGCTGCCGGGTTATGCGCCTGGAAACAGGCGAGCCGCAGCATGAAGCCGTAGCCTTTTACAAAAAGCTCGGTTATTACAAAATAGAGCCGTTTGGCGAATACGAAGGCTGCGCAAGCAGTCTCTGTATGGAGAAGGTTTTGCGGTAAATGAATTAGGCCCGTCAGCCGGTGTGTTGTCACCAGTTGGCGGGCCTTGTGCATAAGTACAGCGGCTATTAATATTGGCTTTCGCTGCTGCGCTCAAATGCAACAATCCAATCGCCTTGCGTTGCGGCATAGCCGGTATCGCCTTCAACGACGAGCCCGTACAAGCCTTTAACGTCAAGATATTCCTTGCGGGAGCCGTTATCGAATTCCAGCGTGATGTAATAGTAGGTTCGCGAGGTGCCTGTTGTTCCGATATGATGATCGTTGTGATGATTATGATTCATATGCGATCTGACTTCGGTACGTTTGGCGACAACCCGGACAAAGGCGCTTTCCTTTGGCGCTCGCGCATTTTTTGCATTTCTGGATATGGAGAAAATAATGCTGCCGATAATTAGGACAAATACCGCAATAAATAAAAATGGAAACAAATTAAACATAAAAAAATCAAAGCCTCCAAATGAAGGGCCAATTCCCATGATCGTTCACTCCTTTAGACAATATGATACATGTTGTACGCATGAACAGGCGTTTTGTAACAAAAGCGTATGTTTTTGGAATCATCGAAACCACAAATCACGAAACCGCACCCAGCTTAACGATTCAAGTGAAATGCCCTGTACGGAGGGATGGAAGGCGGTTTTAAGGTGCTTGCGGTACAGGAACATCAAATTTCCCCGGTCGGCCAGCCATTTTTCAAGCTCAATGAATTTGTCCTTGCGCAAGGAGCTATCCTCTTCCATCAGGATTTCGGAGAGAATGCCTTCCGTTGCCCTGCGGGTTTCCTCCAGCATATGTTGCCCCATACTGGTATACAATTCGATCAGCCTCAGCTCCCTATGCTCATCCAGCATAATAGAAAACAGCAGAAGATCGGCGCTCATGCGCGCGCTGCCCATAAACTGCGACGCCGGAATCGTCTCGATATCCAGCGCTATGCCCCTGCTTGCCAGCAAACGCCGAAGCAATCTTGCATCATGCCCGTATTGCGGAATAGTGACGAGCTTAATTGGCGCTGTACCTAACAACGCCTTATTTTGTGCTGTCTTTTCCACATCATGAACGCTGATGCCAGAAGCACCCTCTTTATTTTCATCGTTTGCTTCGAGGGGAACGGACTCGCCCCAGAAGCTGGAGGCGGCTTCAATCACATCGCCGGACAACAGCTGAAGCAGCTGCTTGCGGTCGATGATGGCGTTTAACGCCTGCCGCGCCTCCACGCTGGACAAGGGGCCGTCCTTTGATTCGTTTATGGTTAAATATTTGCATGTAGTGCCGGATTGCCGAACCTGCTGCCATTCTCTGGCCGCTTGATCGCTCATGCGAACATTGTGCATCACCTGGTACTGGCGCCGCTCCTGGCCGATGAACGTCTGCGCTTCCTGCACCAGACGGCCAGATAATGCGGCAGGTGGGGTTTGCCGGGATTGCTCTGAGGTTTTATCCCTTGCTTCCGAATTCGGCATGGCCCATACCTCGACCCGATCCAGAAAGGCGCGTCCCTGAAAATAAGTAGGGAAGGCTTCCAGATACCAGATGCCGTGCCCGGAGGGAAGCAGGCGGAAGGGCCCGGTTCCGATCGTAGAGCCGCCAGCCTCCTGATGACCGAACCGTTCACCCTCGGCTTCGCAAATATCGCGTGGAACAATAGATGCCCTGTTGGTTGTCAAAAAAGAAAGGAAAGCTTCATTGCGCTCCTTCAGCTTGATTACAACCGTTGTATCATCGGCTTTTTTCATATGTTCAATGCCATTGTAGATTCTGCTGTACAAGCCTGCCGGCGCTATTTTTCCCAGCCGCTCCAGCGAATAAATAACGTCGTTTGCCGTCATTTCTCTGCCATGGTGAAACTGGACGCCCTTGCGCAAATAAAGAGTCCATTCCGTGCGCTGCGAATTGCTCTCCCAGGCATGAGCGAGATGGGGAAGCGGTGCTTCTCCCTTGGCATCCATGCGGAGCAGACTGTCGAAGAGCTGATTAACCAGATGCGATTCGCCAAAATAATGAATACTGGCGGGATCAAGCGACTGGATCGTACCGGGCAGCGGAAAACGCAGCGTATCCAATCGACGCGTATTCTGCATCTCGGAATGGAAGCCAAATTGATCCGTCAGCCAATCCTGGAATGGCTCCAGCAAGGCTGTTCCGCCGGGCTGCAGCAGCTGGAGCGCGGACTTTAAATCACTGCGCTGCGCCAGCTCCTTGGCCTCTTCAAGGCGCATTGCATCTGCGGGAACTATAAAAACCAGCTGCGAGCGATTGCCCCGTCCCCGTTTTGGCGTCCACTGGACCCAGCCTTCGCCCCGCATTCTTCCTAATATAAAAACAACATTGCGATGGGTGCAATCCAATCCCTCCGCAAGCTCGGTCAACGTCGTTTCAATCGGCTGTCCCTCTCCGGCACCGGGAAACATGCCCCTAAGGACAAGATAATGCCGCCTGATTTTCACAGAGTACCCCCTTTTTGAACGTTTTTTATAAAATATGAAATTACTGACGCAGAACTTGCACTTTTTGTTCCTGTTTTATAGGTTACAATATAAGGGAGAATGTGAAAAGGAGTGTTTTATTCATGAGAGATCCGGCGCCATGGCAGAGAAGGTATGACAGGCTGCTGGCAATGGCAGTGGTGTTTGGCTTTATTGGGCAATACTTTTTTGTTGATAAATCGTTTGGTATCTCGATTCCGTTATTTGTGCTGGCCTTTTACGGCCTCTATTTTTATTCCATGAAAGGCAGATTCGGCGGCTTCGACAAGTGGCAGGGCCAGTCCAAAACGGGATGGCTTTTATTTCTCCCGATCATCATGCTATCTCTCAGCTATGTTTTTTTCGCCAATTATCTGTTCTGGTGGCTGAATATACCGGCCATATTTCTGCTGATTGTCATACAGACGATGCTGCTGACAAGAGGCGGCTCCCAGCCGTGGAACCGCCCGGTATTCTACAGCGAGCTGATGTACCAGTGGATGATTAAACCGCTGGAGCATATACCGGTTCCCTTTAGCATGGTGCTGGAAAAGCTGCGTATCGGCAAAGGCTCCCCCGCCCGCAAAGGACCGTGGGGGAAAATTGCGCTTGGTTTGCTGATCGCCGCCCCGCTTCTTTTGATTCTGGTGTCCCTGCTGGGAGCAGCGGACAGCATTTTTATGTCGTGGATAAATGCAATTCCGTCATTGTTTAACCATCGGCTGGCAGGCGAAATCTTCCCGCGGATGATTGCTGCCGCTATTTTGGCTATCTACACCTTTTGTTATTTATGGGGCCTGATGTTTCCGCGCAAGCCCAAGCCTCAGCCGGAGCTTGGCCCGGATTTTGGCCGCGTAGCGGAGCTTCCGTCGGAGAGGGCGGCTATCGGCGCTGATCCAGTGATTGCGTCAACAGTGCTGGTTTGTATCAATCTGGTTTATGTATTGTTTGCTGTTGTGCAGTTTTCTTATTTGTTTGGAGCGGCGGAGGGGTTGCTGCCTGCCGGTACAGCGTATGCGGAATACGCGCGCAAGGGCTTTGCGGAGCTTGTGATGGTTGCCATCCTGAATATCGGCTTGCTGCTGCTGGGTCTGCATTACATTTCCCCGGGCGGCAAAGGAATGGATGCGCTTCGCCGCATTTTGCTGACTCTGCTGATGCTAAGCTCGCTCGTTATGCTGGTATCCGCCTATAGCAGATTGTCCCTGTACGAGGATGCTTATGGCTACACTCAACTGCGGCTGCTGGTGCATGGGTTTATGATCATGCTTGGCGTATGGATGGCTGTTGCGCTGGCCCGGATTTGGTATGGACGTTTTTCGCTGGCCAAAATATATATCGCAATCGGCGTGGCGTCCTATGTCTTGATGAATTATGTCAATCTGGATGACCGAATTGCAACCAACAACATCGCACGTTACGAAGAAAGCGGAGTTATGGATTTTAGCTATTTGGATATGCTTTCGCCGGATGCGGCCCCGGCTTTGCTTGCCTTTAGCGAGAAGCATCCCGAACTCCAGGCGCTGGACAATGTAATCAAGGACTTGAAGCTGGCTGCCAGGAGCGAAAAGCGGTCTGCCTGGCCATCCTGGAATTTGTCGTACCATCGTTTGATGGAGTAAGGGGATGATGCTGTGAGTAAAAGGAAACGGTGGTTTTTTATCTATTTGCCGGGAGCAATCCTATTATTGTTTTTGTTCCTTCATCAGGAAAACAACGACATCGTCGTAACAACGCATAAGCTCGCTTCGCACGAGCTGCCGCAGGGGCTTGAAGGATATCGAATCGTGCACTTATCTGATCTTCAAAGCAAGGAGTTTGGCAAGGAGCAGCGTCCTTTGCTGCGCAAGGTGAAGGAGCTGAAACCGGATTTGATCCTGATGACGGGCGATTTGGTGGACTCCTCCCATTTTGACAGGGAAGCCAGCATGATGCTGATGGATGGCCTTCTGGACATTGCGCCGCTTTATTTCTCGGTGGGCAATCATGAATATGCAGTGCGTGAATACCCCGAGATGGAGAAGGAAATGATCGCCAAGGGCGTTCACGTGCTGCGCAACGCGCTGGAATACGTCCCCGCAGGGGAGGGGCAAATCGCTTTGATCGGCGTGGACGACCCTATTTTTAACCGGGTGGAGGACGGGGATGTGGCCAAAATAAACAGTCATCTGGATCAGGCGCTGCAAGAAGACGATGGCGAAGGCCATTACCGGATTTTGCTCAGCCATCGGCCCGAGCTGTTTGACGTTTATGCCGAACGCGGCTTCGAGCTTAGCTTGGCGGGCCATGCCCATGGCGGACAAATAAGGATTCCATTTGTCGGCGGCATGTATTCGCCGGGACAGGGAAGCTGGCCCAAGCTTGCGGAGGGGATTCACCTGCAGGGAGGCTCCGCCATGATCGTCAACCGCGGGCTTGGCAACAGTATTTTCCCGCAGCGGTTGTTTAACCGCCCCGAGATTGTGCTGATCGAGCTGTCGAACGGCGCCCCGGAAACGGGGACTCGATAGGGCGTAGCTGATTACTCCGAGGACGAGGGTAGTGCCGAATTTCCGTTCCATGTAAGGATGTTTTGTGCAGGCTTACCGGAGGGGAAGTCAAGCAAAACTGACGGAGCGGGGGGCGAAAAGGCGGTGCATGATCACCTTGAGCGGGTTTTCAGACATACCCTGGCTTCAGGGCAATTCCCGAGGAACAAAAAAGGGCTTTTGCTAGCGTTGCATTGGCCAAGACCCCCGAGGCTGCACCTTCATAAACTAATGACAAGACGAGTTAGTGAGTGTTGTTCAAGATTAGCACGCCCGCAAAGGCGGCGGTATCTTGAGCCAACAGGTTGAGGGAGCGGCTTGGCATGAACCGATATTGCAGCGGAGTTACCATTGTGAGGAACGAGGGCACTATTGTGTTTGGAAATATTTTCGAGCTGTCGCCTCAATCCAACTCCACAACAATTGCAAATTCGGGAGCGGGCAATGAGGGAGAGGTTACGCTGGAAAATGGACGCGGCGGCAACAACGGAGGCAATGGCGCGTGCGGGGGCAAGGGGAGTAAAGGAGGCAAGGGAAAAAAAAGTAATCAGGGAAACAAGTGTAAAAAGAGAAACGAAAGTAACAAGAGAATAAAAAGTAACAAGAGAACCAAAAGTAAAAAGAGAACCAAGAAAAACAAAAGAATAATGAAAAACGAGAGAACCAAAAGAAACAAAAGATGCTGAGATAATTGGTGATTCCAAGAAAATAAAAGAGCTGGAACAATTGCCGCGCGAATAAAAGATGCTGGGACAATTGGTGATCAAGCACGAATAAATGATGCTGTGAGAAAGAGATGCTCAAAGAGCTAAAGAAGATAAAGTGGTAAGAGGCCCAAGCCAAGGGTAATACTGGCGGAACTTTTCTTACGGACATGCGTGACCGCCAGAAGCGTTTTTTTAGGCAAATCACCTATCTAAGGGACATTTTTGTCTGTCAGAGCTCATTTTTGCTGAAAATGGACTGTTTTCAAGCAGCTAGCGGACGAAAATGTCCGTTATTCCTGCTGATTTTTGATAATTTGTGATTTGACGGACATTAATGACCGTTACCGCAAGTGCTGAGCTGAGGGGCTTCGTGCCGAACAATTGCATACGCTGTAAAACAAATTACATGTCGGAGATCACATGTCTAGGTGTCTAAAGGCGTACGAGCATTGTCCCGTTTGCACTTTTCCCTGAAAAAAAGGTGCCCGCTGCAACGGGCAGCGGGCAAAAAATTTATATTTTAAAAAAGGGGGTCGAGTTCTATTATAGGCCACCTTCATTAAGAACGGATGAAAGAAATATTTCAGTTCCATTACAAATGATGGATGAGACTTCCACTTTAAAGACTTCCACCTTTTTAATACTCCAGCGGCGGCAGAGAAGGCTGCACGTTGTGCGGCATAATAGTTAATGCGCCTTTATCGTCTACTGAGGCGAAAAAAACGTCCGTGGCCGTTAAGCCGCTGCTTTTCAGTTTAGCCTCAAGCCAGGTATGGGTATGCCCCAACGCTGCGAGTGTTTTGTCCAGCACGATGCCTTCACGTATGACGGGATAGGAAAGGCCGATTGGCGCATCCTTGTTTTGAAGCAGCTCCTGCGTTAATGGCTGATTGCTTTTTTTCTGAAGCACGCTAAGGCCGCCGTCCCCCTCCAATATTGCCAATTCCACCGTAGAGGCGTCAAAAATGCCTTGCTCCCTCAACATGGCTGTAATATCCTCAATGCTGTATTGTACCTTTCTCATATTCCCTTGAATAAATTGTCCGGCGTTAATGACGATTACAGGCTCAAAGGTGACCAGTTTATTAAACTTGCGAAAGGTTATGACCAGATTTGCGAACAGCCGCTGCAAAACCCCAAGCGCCACTACAGCTACCGCCGTATGGATGTGCTCCACCTTTGGGTCCGCGATATCCGCTCCTACAACTGATCCCAATGACAAAAAGATCAAAAAATCGAAGATCGGCAGCTGCCCTACAGATCGTCTGCCCATATAAAGGGCAACGATCAGCAGCAGCGGATAAATCGTATAGATACGCCCGATTACGAGCAAGGAATCTTTAATAATCGCCATGTCTGCCTCCTTGTGGGCAAAATAGGATGTGGATTTAATAGCCTTCTTTATTCGGTTTTCTGTACGCTGGAAAAACGGTCGCCACAGCTGACTCTAAGCATTGGTTTTCCAGTTTATGGTGTCCAGCCCCGCAAATGGTTATGTACGCCGGATTTAAAAATCTGGAAATTTCTGCTGAGAAAATTACCAGATTAGCAGGATTTCTTGCGTATTCCGTCGAAATTCGTAGAGATACGTTTGTAAACGGAGGGGAATAAGGGTTGAAGCTGCGAAAGATTGGAATATGGGGGACAGCCGCCATTTTGTTATGGAGCGGAGCGGGCGAATCAGCTTATGCTTCCATAAAGGTTACGGGCTCGGCCGCCGCTGTTGTTGCGGAGTCATCGTCAGAAATGTTGAAGCAGGCAACTGTTGTACATATAGTGGCAATCACCAATTTGCGCAAAGGACCGGGTATGGAGCATGATATAGTTGGCAAAGCCAAAGCCGGGGATACATTTCAAATACAAGGCATAGAGGGCGACTGGTTCAAAATAGCTCTTCCAAGCGGCAGCAACGCTTATGTCGCCAACTGGGTCGTTGAGACGGATGCCCCTGCGCAGCCAGAGCAGCCGGACCAGCCGGATTCAGAACAGCCAGGCTCACAGCAGCCGGGCCCAGGTGAAGGCGAGGATGGTGAAGAAAGAACAGAACCCGTTGCAACGATGGTGCATATTGTGGCCGTTACCAATCTCAGAAGCGGCCCCGGCATGGACTATGAGGTTGTGCACAAAGCTCAAGGCGGCGACAAATTCCGGATCGACGGATCGGAAGGCGAATGGTTCCGGATCCTGCTGGCAAACGGCAGCAAGGCCTATGTTGCCAAGTGGGTAGTCAAAACGGGCGAGGTTCCGCATAGCGAAAGCCTTGTTTATATTTATCACACTCATAATCGGGAATCATGGAAAAATGTAGCGCGCAGCACAAGCGGCGGAGCTTATGATGATCGCGAGATCAATATAACGCTCATTGGCAAACATATGGCGGAGGTGTTGTCCAAAAAGGATATTCCCGCTATTGCGGAAAACGCGGATATTGCTACCCGCCTGAATGAGCAGAAGCTGAGCTATTCACAGTCTTACGCTGAATCCGGCAAGGTTGTTTCAAATGCGGTGAATACGTATGCCTCGTTGTCTTATTTTTTCGATATCCATCGGGATGCCGATGTGCCGCGAAGCAAAACAACGGTAGCTATCAATAAAAAGTCATATGCCAGAGTTATGTTTGTAATCGGCACGGCCAACCCTAACTATAAAGAGAATAAAAAGTTTGCGGATGCGCTAAACGCGATATTAAACAAAAAATATCCCGGCATGTCGCGCGGCGTATTGCTCAAAAGCTCGCATCAGGGCAATGGCGAATATAATCAGTCGGTTTCCCCCGGCAGCTTGCTGATGGAGTTTGGCGGCGTAAATAACACGCTGGAGGAAAATCTTAATACGTCCGAGGCGTTTGCGGATGTATTCGCAGAATACCTGAAGCAGCAAAAAACGGCTAAGCCTCAAAAGCCGGCAAAGTAACATTGATGTTTTGGAAGCTCTTAAAAATAAACCCCGAAAATGCTATGAAAATAACAGTTTCGGGGTTTAGCTATGTTTAAATGGATTACTTTAATTCGACAGCTTTCCACGGAGCTCCTGCCATTGAGCCAGTTGCTGTTGCAACATCCCTATTGTATGGTCGATTTCTTCTGCCGACAAGGCTTCCGCTTCCTCCTGCAAGGATGCTGCCAGACGGTATATGGTGCTGCTCAGTTCATTCTGGCGCGGCAGCATTTCCTGCAGCTGTCTCATCAAAGCTGATACGCTGCTGCGGGTTTGTTGAGCCGCACCGCCGCTAGTATTATTAGTCGCGCTCCCAATCGCAGGGCTGCTGACATCGCTGTTTAGAGAGCCGCTGCCAACTGCAATGCCGCTTGCTGCGCCGCTGGCATTGCTTGCACCAGCACCGCCAGCGCCATGGCTGCCGCTGTCAGAGACAGCCATACCACCGCCAGGGACAGCTACACCGCCGCTATTGCCTCTCGCGTTGCTTGAAGCGGCGGAGCTGATGTCGCTGGAGGCGCGGGCCTCGGCGGCAAGCTCGGCTTTCCTTGCGGCAGCTTCTTCCTGCTCCTTCTGGGCTTTGGCGCGTTCCTTGCGATTTTGCTCATAAACCGACCAGGTTTCGATCAAGCCATCGCCATTTTTGAGCAGCAGCTTTTCCTTCGTATTGTCGGAAATCGTTTTGTCCTTAAACAGCTTGGCAATTTTTTTGACATCGCTGACGGCCAGCTCGTCCCGGGCCGCAATAAGCGCAAGCGGGTCGCGATGCTCCATCGGCAAATCCTTTAATGGAATCAATTGATCCTCCGTCAGCTGGTCCTTGCGGATTTCTGTGCCGCTCACGATCAGTTTTTTAACGGCATTGCTGAATTTGAGCAGCTCCAGCTTGTTTTTTATGTAGCTCTCGGGTTTACCCAGCTTGGCTGACAAAAACTTGGTCGAGCTGCGGAAGCGCTCGTCATTAAGCAGCTTGTGGAAGGCCTCGGCCTCCTCAATCGGCGAAAAGCCCTCACGCGTCAGGTTTTCAGCGATTTGCTCCAGATAAATTTCCATTTCGTCCGTTGCGCTGGAGATGATACATGGAATGGCCTCGCGGCCGAGCATTTGGCAGGCCTTGTAACGGCGGTTGCCATAAATGATTTTGTAACGTCCTCCCGCTTCGGGCCGAACCTTGATCGGGGAAAGCAGGCCAAGCTCCTCAATGCTGTTCATCAGCTCCTGAAGCGCCTCTTCGTTAAACTGGTATCTGGGCTGATCCTTATCCTCGTCGATCAACGCCATTTTTATTTCAACAACGTTCATTCCGATTCTCCTTCACCGTTCTCGCGATCTCTATTATCTGTCCTTATTATATAATAGCTCAAAAGCAAAAGGTAACAAATCTTCCCTTTACCTCGTCTTATAAAAGACAACATGATCTACCCGCTGAGAGATTTTATTTCAACGGATAGGAGTATGGAATATGAATAAACCATTTTGGATGACGGCTTTGGCTTCCGTTTTTTTGTTGGCATTATTGATTGTTCCTGTATTAAGGACGGGAACTGATCAAAGCATCGACGCGGGCGACGAGAAGCGTACCCCAACGCTAGAAAGCATAGAAAACACGAGCCGTGAGCAGCACCGTAATCCAGCACAGGAACTACAACAGGCCGAGGTTATTCCGCCTTCCTTCACGCCAGTGGATGTAAAACCAAAGACGATTGCGGAGTCAATAACAGCCGCGGACGTCGACGGAGGAGGCTTCAAGCTTTCGTTTCCAGCAGACTCTTATGTTAATCTGCTGGCATTGGAGCGGACGGGGGACTCTTTTGTCCAATTGATCTCCTATGAGGACGGAAGCAAAGGCGAAGGGGAAATGGAAACGATTCGTTACGAAGCGCTGGTAGTGAATCCAGGCGAAAAGGAATGGAGAAGCATCCCTCTTTACGAGAGATATGGACATGAATATAGCTGGAATAACTTGTTTCGCGCCATCGACGACCGTCACATCCTGTTTGTAAGGCAAACAAGGACAGGTGACATTCTTCAATACGATTTGGTCCGTTTGGATGTGAAATCGGATAAGGTAGAAACTGTTGCGCCAGGATTCTGGATACGGTATCAGGAGCCGAACGTCTATGTTGATGATTTTTTGCTTGCAGACTGGCAAAGCGACAGCGGCGACAAATTGCTTTTATCATCGTTTATGGGAAAAATGTGGCTTTTTGACAAATTTAGCGACCGCGTTACTTCCTTCTCGCAAACGTTCCCGGCATATGGCGATACCGGCAGCAAGCCGCTACGAAGCTTGTCTTACCCTTCACCGGATTTGAGCCGGATGGTGTACCAGGTTGTCAACGGCTCACAGATTGAGCCAAGCCGGCATTTTCAGATCGTTGATTTGGAGAAAACCGACATTCTCGCCCAAATCAGCCTGGAGGATAGCGATATCGCAGGGGATGGAAGCGTGGTATGGAACGGGAGCGGAACGGCTTTTTTTCTGGAATATGCCAGTGGTAATGAACCTATGGGAAGCGTGTTGGAAAACGGCCAGACCGTATCAGCTCAAGGCATTGCCTTGTATGACCGAAACGGAAGGGAAATACGCAAGCTGACAGTTCGCCCCGGCTCACGGGAGCGAATGAACGTGTTTGGGTGGATTGGCGATGACGAGCTGCTGGTGGAGCATCATGTCCCGGCACTGCAGGGTGAGAACGGATGGAAGAAAAGCAAAGTTGTCTACAAGATCCATCATGTGAAAACCGGACAAACAACAGCTTTGGCGACGGTTTTGAATGGGAACGATTTGAAAGAACCGCAGTTGATCAGACGGCATGAAGGGGTAGCCGTTGGTTTATCGGGGTTTGTGCTGCTGGACAGGAGTACCAAAAAGATTTGGGATGCCGGGACGGAAGGGAGGACATGGGAAAACGAAGGCGAGGTTTACTTCCAGCCTTATAGCGGGGAGGCTACTTTTTTGTTCCGCTGGAATGAAGAGACGAGGGAGCTGGAATGGGTTTCCGATATGAGGAACCAATACATCAGCGCTTTTGCCGGAGACTGGCTAGCCTCATGGGATGATGACGGAGCATTACAATTCAGACCAACAACCCTCGAGCCATTTGATGTAAAAGACGATTTACCTATCCTTCCGGCGGCATTTTCGGAGGAGCTGTCGAACGGAGAGTGGTGGAAGGGAATAGGCGGGCACGTGACGACTATATCAAGCCTGGGCGAGAAACGGGCCGGGGGGAAAGGGAAATACGGATACATTGAGCTTTTGGCCAAGGACGGGGAGCAGTACATGCTGGACGGGGGGGAGCGCAGCTATTACGGTACCTATGAAACGGTATATATTGGTCAAGACGGGAAACGCCGTGTGCTGCAGCCCGAGCTTCGAGAGCTGTCCCTCGTCTTGGAGTCGGAGACGGCCTCTATGGGGGCATTTACAATGGGAGAGCATGACCTGTTTGTACTGGATACCGACCAGAACCGTTTTAACAGAGGCTTCAGAAGCGGCGTCCGCCCTATCGTCGCTTACGCCGCAACCAAAAGCGGAGAAGCATGGCCGCTGGAATTTCAATTCGCTTTGCCCGGCCAGATAGCTGCAGCCGAACGCATTTCGATCATTGGCGCCAGCCCGGCCATTACCAGTCAAGGGAATTTATTGACGGAGGCTGTTTTGGGAACGGCACGGTATGAGCTGGAGTGGAAGCTTGATCCCGACAACCGGGCATTAAAGCTGACAGCGATGCGTGACCGATCGGCAGAATATGCTGCGTTAGCTGAAATTTCCGGCAAGCTATCCTCAATTATGGAGCAGGGGCTGGGACTGGAAGACATCGCTTTGCCGGAAGGAAGGCTGCATGAAGAACTCTTGCGGGAGTTTTTTGGCGATAAAGCTTGGAGCAATCCCGGATTTCAATATTTGCGAAAAGATTTTGCAGCGCAAAAAGAAGGGGGAGAGCCTTCGCGCGCCTTTGCCTGGAAACCAATCAATCCGCAGTTTGATGGGAGGGGAAATATTTCGGTTACGTTTTCGCTTAATTTGTTTCATGCTATCGGCCATGCCGCCCATCTGGAAGCCTATCTTAAGCCGGTCAACAGAGAATGGCAAATCTATGATTTTGGTACGCTTGAAACGGAAAAGGTTGATGGCTGGCCGGGCTACAATGGATTTAAGCTTCAGGATCAGCTTGATGTGTATTAACGGCTATATACGGTAACAGACGCTTTACATGCGCCGCGCCAGGCAGCAGCACTTTCACCAAGTGTTGCTGCCTGGCGCGGCGTTGTTTGCGCAGACCCTATTGTTTCAAAGCGGGGAGATGCGGTTAAGAACTAACAAGCCGGCAGCAACTGATTGCATGAACAAGGATTACATTCTCAAAAGAAAGCGTGGTGACACTCATGTTACGTTGGGCATTGGCATTTTTTATATTCGCTATAGTAGCAGGTATATTCGGATTTATGGGCATCGCTTCAGCTATGGCAGGAGTAGCCAAAATCTTGTTTGTTATCTTTATAGTCCTGTTTCTTGTATCTCTCATTTTTGGCCGAAGACGCGCTTGACCAATGTACTACTCATGCAAGTTGAACCATTGAAACAAGCGGCTCCTTTCGCTGAAGCCTTATGTTCAACTGATATAGGTTATAACACTAGCAAATGGAGGGATTTATGATGAAAACAACGAATACAGCTATAACAAGAGTGTTTACAGTAGATTCCCGCGAGGAAGTGCAGGAGCAGGCCGAGAAATTCCGCCGGGACGGGTATAGAGATGAACATATTTTTGTATTGACCCATGATAAATCCAGAACTAAACGGATCGCCGAACAGGAAAATGTAGAGGAGATCGGGATTAGCGAGGAGGGTCTGGGAACGGCGATTGCCAATTTATTCCGCTCCACTGGCGATGAGCTAAGAGCCAAAATGAAATCGCTTGGCATATCTCCTAGCGAAGCGGAACGGCTGGAGCGGGAGATGGACCGCGACCGGATTGTTGTTATCGCATGGGGAGGCAGGGAGTACGGTGAAGACGATTTTGACCGGGATATTTATTATCATCCGGGACTCAACCATGGAAGCTTTCCGCATAACCGCCCGCCATTCTAAAAGGTTGCTATAGCCTGCTCGAAAGGGTAGGCTATTTATATGTCGCAGCAGTTGGGATTTGTTCTTAGGAGGATAGGCAGATGCGTATTATAATCGTAGACGATAATGTAACCAACCAGATGATTATAAGAACGATACTGAGCAAGGAGGGATATTCCGATCTGCGCATTGCTTCATCGGCCTCGGAGCTTTACGGCATGCTTCATCTGGACTCGGAATGCGGGGCGGAGGAGCCGGTTGATTTGATTTTGCTGGATATGATGATGCCGGAAATCGATGGTCTAGAGGCTTGCCGGCGTATCCAGTCGGAGGAGCGGTATCGCGACGTGCCTATTATTTTTGTCACGGCGGTTGGAGAATCGACCAAGCTGGCGGAGGCGCTGGATGCCGGAGCCTCCGATTATGTCATGAAGCCAATCAACAAGCTGGAGCTGATGGCGCGCATCCGTTCCGCTCTGCGTCTCAAGCAGGAAAAGGACTGGCATAAAAAGCAGGACAAGCGTATCCGCTACGAATTGGAGCTGGCCAAGCAGGTGCAGCGCAGCGTGCTCAGCGATCCTATTGTAAATGAGCGGATCGAAATCAAGGCGGAATACCGTCCTTCCTCGGAGCTGGCGGGTGATTATTACGCCTGGTTCCGGATTGACCGGAACCGATACGGTATTATTTTGCTGGATATGATGGGGCATGGCATTTCCTCTTCATTGGTATGCATGTTTATTTCATCGGTGCTGAAGGATTTGATCCTGCGAATTACGGACCCCGAGGAAGTAATGGTGGAGCTGAATCGTTATATGGGGCAGCTTTATCGCAGAGATGAACTGATAAATTATTATTTTACAGGCATTTTTCTTGTCGTCGATACAGATAGCCAAACGTATGAATATGTTAATGCAGGCCATCCGTCCGGGCTTGCCATTACGGAGAGCGGCTGCACAGAGCTTACCTCGGGTGGACCAGCAATTGGCTTGTTCCAGCAAATAAAGGTAACCAAGGAGGTCGTAGCTTATCAGCCGGGCACTGTCATTGCGCTTTATACAGATGGCTTGCTTGACGCAATGGATGACCGTGACGACGACGCACGCCGCGAAGTCATCAGCGGCGCTGTAAGGAGCGGGCGGAGCGTCAGTCCCGATATGCTGGTCAACAGCATGCTTGGCGAAGGAGCAGATAATGCGCAACGAGATGATATTTGCCTGGTTACCGTTACCTTGAGCTGATTTCCCCCATCCTTTCCGCTAATGTTTGAGCCAGTCCAAATTTACTCTCACCCGAATTGCCGAGTTATGGTTTCAAAATTCCGATTTCGGTTTATAAAGATAGTATCTAACTCTTAAGTGGCAATAAGCTGGGAGGCGACGGACATGAGAGTATTGTTTCTCGTCACGTTGATCATATGCGGAGCATTAGGAACAGCGGCCGGAGGCCAGGAGACGGATATTGGCGCTTCAATGCCGGAAAATCAGCCTTCATTTAGTTACGAGCAAGTAAAAGAGGATTCATCATGGATGCAGGATGCTGAAGGTGCCGTATCGGCAACAGAATCCGAATCTTCGGAACAGAGTGCTGCAACGGCGGAACCGGCGACTTTCAAGCTGGAGACGGTATGCGGCATTTCGCTGTACGACAGCCGTGAGGATGTTGTTGCCAAGCTGGGTCAGCCGTCCGAAATCGACAAAGATGAGTTTTTTGCCGATCTGGAGGTTTACCGGTACGAAGGATTGCGTGTTGCCTTTGCGGGCGATTTCATTCAATACGTCGATATTGATCCGGCGCATGGTCTGGACATTGACGGCAATCCGGTGGAAGCCACCCGGGAGGCTTTGGTGAAAGCTCTGGGCGAGCCGGATTATAAAGCCGAGGACGGGATTGTATTCCAGCGGGATGAAGCGTTGCTCAAGCTGTTTTTGGACCCGCAAACCGGAAAACCGCAAGCCGTCAGCTATTACCATATAGCGACTGTTTAACAGCCATACAATAGGTTTTTTCAATACAGTCCTATATTTTCCAGATCAAAGCTTGTCAACCATGTTTGCAACCGATAAGATTAAATTAAGATAACAGGGCGGAGTGAATCGATGATGAAAATGGTACCTTTTGCAATCCAGCAAAGCGAGCAGGATGGAGTTTATACACTAAAGCTGAGCGGCGAGCTTGATTTGTCTGTTGTGCCTCAGCTTCAGAAGTCGCTCCAGCACGTGCTGGAGCGTACGGATGTGGCGTTAAGTCTACATCTGGGAGGTCTGACCTATATAGACAGCACGGGCATTGGCATTATCGTATCCATATTGAAAGCCAGAGATGCCATAAACGCCCCGTTTTACGTGCAGGAGATTCCTTCCTCGATTCGCCGTTTATTCGATTTGACCGGATTGTCGGGTTATTTGAAGGAAGGGACAGAGGCGCAGGGATGAAAGCGATAGGATTGCAGATACCGGCTCAAGCCGAGTATATTGATGTAGCAAGATCGTGTCTCTATGGAGTAGCTGTAAAATTGGGCTTTACCTTTGAGGACATCGAGGATATGAAGGTTGCGTTATCGGAGGCTTGCAATAATGCCGTGTTGCACGGCGGCGCAGAGGGGCAAGAGGTAATCGACATCTCCTTTCAGCCGGGCGATGGCGTCCTTGTTATTTCCGTTACCAATAATGGTCCTTCATTTCTGTACGAGACGGCCAAGCATGATTCCTTGCCGCTCCAGGGACAAGATAGCAGCGAGCTTCGAGTTGGCGGACTCGGCATCTATTTGATGGAGGCGCTTATGGACGAGGTTAGTGTGCAATCGCTGGAGGGATCTACTGAGGTGCGATTATTAAAATACAAATCCTGAAAAGGAGGCCGGACCTTTTTGCCGACCTCCTTTTTTTGTACCCTATTCATGCAAGTTTAGTCCTCCACCGGCAGCTTACGAAAAATACGCTCATCCGGCATAAATTCGATAAACTGCGACTTGTGTGAGGAGATAAACGACTCCTTGCTGCCAAGCGCAAGAAATCCCCCCTTGGCCAGACTATCCGTCAATATTCCGTGTACGCGATTTTGAAGCTCCGGATTAAAGTAGATAAGCACGTTCCGGCAAAGGATGACGTGAAACTCGTTAATGGAGCCGTCCGTTGCCAGGTTATGCCGGGCAAACATCATTTGTTTTTTGATCTGATCATGAAAATAGGCATAGGAATGATCCGTGTCGTAATAGGCGGAAAACTCGCGCGTCCCTCCGGCCTGCAAATAGTTTTTTGTATAAGCCTGCATCCGTTTTAACGGAAAACGCCCCTTTTTTGCCATGGCGATGGCATCCTTGCTCATATCCGTTGCGTAAATCGTGGAGCGCTCCAGAAGCCCCTCCTCCTGCAGCAGAATCGCCATGGAATAAACCTCTTCGCCCGTCGCGCAGCCCGCATGCCAGATGCGCAGCTCCTTTTTTTCACGCAGGATGGGCGCAACATGCTTCCGAAAAGATAGGAAAAACTCCGGATCGCGGAACATCTCCGTCACCTTGATCGAAAAATCCTCCAGCAGCTTATCCAGAAAGCCCTCCTCATGAAGAACCCGGTTCAACAGAGATGTGACCGTAGGCAGTTTGTCCTGCGTCATCCGATTACGAATGCGCCGGCGCAGCGACGAATGCAGGTAATTGTGAAAGTCGAAGCCGCTGCGCCGGCGAATCGCCTCAAGCAGCAGCTCGATTTCAAGCTCCTCCAGCTCCGCGGGCTCCTCGTCGGTATCGGCATAGGGAATAACCTTGTTTTGCCACCATTCAATCGGCATTATTGATCCACCTGCTTTGTCAGCCAAACGCGCATCAGGGAGAATAGCTGCTCCATCTGAATCGGCTTGCTGATATAATCGGAAGCGCCCGCCTCCAGGCAGCTCTCCATATCGCTTCTCATAGCTTTGGCAGTTAACGCGATAATAGGCGTATTTTTCATAAGCGGATGGCGGCGCAAGGCGCGGGTAGTCTCAAAGCCGTCCATAATCGGCATCATAATGTCCATAAGGATCAGATCGAACCGGGAATCAGCGTCAACCATCTCCATACATTCCTTGCCGTTGCTTGCTACCGCTACCTCTAAGCCGCGTTGCTCCAAGGCCTGAATAATGGCAAAAACGTTCCGTGCATCATCCTCCACCAGCAGCACTCTTTTGCCCGGGAACGGATTATGCTTGCTGTCGCCGCTTTCCGATTCGCCGGCCAAGGGCGGTTGAGCGGTTTCCCTGAGCGCCAGTGCGTCGCTTGCCGCCGGAACGCCCGTATGCAGGTTATCTCTGGATGCGGCGGATTCCTGAACGGACTGCTCAACCTCCATAACGGCCGCATCATAATCGACTGGCATATACAGAGTAAAGGAGCTTCCTTTATGCAGCTCGCTGTCCACCACGATGCAGCCATGCAGAAGACGGGCAAACTCGCTGCAGATGGACAAGCCAAGCCCGGTACCTCCATAAATACGGTTCGTGTTGCCGTCAACTTGCTGGAATGCTTCAAAAATCAGCTCCTGCTTGTCTTTCGGAATGCCGATGCCGGTATCAATGATAGAAAAAGCGACAATACGTTCAGGATCGGCGTTTGGCAGGCGATGCTTTGCGACGATGGGGTCCGCTTTATGAATTTTCAAGGTGACGGAGCCGCTGTCGGTAAATTTGAAAGCGTTGGACAGCAGGTTTTTCAAAATTTGCTGAAGCCTTTGGCCGTCCGTGCGAATAATTTGAGGCACATCCGGCTGCATTTCGTGCTGGAACAATACCCCTTTTTTCTCGGCAACCGGATCAAAGCTCAGCTTCATCAAATCGGGAATTTCCGTTACATTAACTTCATCCAGCACAATCGAAACTTTGCCGGCTTCGATTTTGGACAAATCCAGAATATCGTCAATCAGGGTGAGCAGATCATTGCCGGATGAATGAATGACGCGAGCATACCCCTCCTCCTCGGAGGTTAAAGAGCCATTTCCATTTTCATATAATAATTGCGATAAAATAAGAATGCTGTTTAGCGGCGTGCGCAATTCATGCGACATATTGGCAAGGAAATTCGTTTTGTACTGCGCGCTTTGCTTCAGCCGTTCCGCATATTGCTCCAGCTCGGCCTTTGCGTATTCCAGCTCCTTCGTTTTTTGCTCGGCAAACAGATTTTGCTCCTCCAGATGCTCCGTTGTTATTCGCATTTCCTCCTGCTGCATCTGAAGCTCCTCGGACTGGGCCTGAAGCTCCTCTGTCTGAGCCTGAAGCTCCTCGGTAAGCGCCTGGGATTCGCCCAGCAGCCGTTCAACCTCCATACGTCCCGCGGCATTGTCGATGGCAACGCCCAAATGGTCCTCGATGGCCTCCAATAGCTGCAAATGCTGGGTTGTAAAAGGCTCCAGCGACGCAAACTCAATAACGGCGATGGCATGGCCCTGAAATTCCACCGGCACAACAAGCACGCTTTTTGCCCGGAACTCGGCCAGCCCGGATTGAATGCTCGCTTCGTAATCCTCGGGCTGATTCAGCAGAAAAGCCCTCTTATCCTGAGCGCATTGGCCAATCAGGCCTTCGCCCAGCTTAAAGCTTCGATTGTCCTGTTCCTCGCCAAATCCGACATAGGAAGCCAGCTGCTCCAGCCGATCCCGGCCGCCGCTGCTTCTGCGGATATAAAAGGCTCCGTGGCTTGCGGAGACCATAGGCGCAACTTTGCTCAGGAAGGATGAAGCCAGCTTGCCCAGATCGTCCATGCCCTGATTCATGGTAGCGACCTCCGCCACTTTTTCCTGCACCCAGCCTTTGGCCTCCAAATTATCCAGAAGAATGTTCATGGCGTTTGCCAAATCCCTGATTTCATCATTGCTTTGAACGGTAATGCGTTTGCTTAAATCGCCTTTTGCCCGCGAGATTTCTCCGATCACCGCAACAACCTGCTTAATGGTTTGCACGATGGAATTGGATACAAGCAGCACAATAAGCAAGGCAACAGCAGCGACGGCGGTTACAAGGATATAAAGTCCCGTTGTAAGCGCGGTGTTGCGGACATCCAGATCGTTCAGATAGGCCTCATTGTCTGCCAGATGTTTGACGCGCAGCGATTCCAGCAGCCCTCTCAGCTGTTCAATATCGCGTTTGCCGGGATCATCCTGGAAAAATTGAATAATGGCATCAGTCTGATTGTTGCGTCTCATCTCGATGGTTGGTTCGCCTGTTGTGGAAATCCACCGCTCAATCGTTGTTTTGATTTCCTCCAGCTCGCCTTGCTTGGAGGGACTGTCTCCAATAAAACGCTGAAGCGCTTTAAACTGTCCCTCCCATTCCATAATGCTGGTTTTGTAAGGCTCCAGATAGTCCTCGTTTCCGGTAATGAGAAAACCTCGCTGGCTTGTTTCCATATTTATGACATTGTAGCGGATCGTGGTGATCAGATTGGTGATCTCCATGTCTCTTGCCGTCATCGTTTCGATTTCGTTCTGAAGAGAGGCAATCCGGTTGGTGACAAGAAGAATAGCTGCTCCCATGCAGCAAATAATCAATAGATATCCAATAGCTATTTTGAGCCGAATCCCGGCCCGGAATGCTTTCGGCATAATGGCCTCCTTTAAGCGGCTTAATGTTTGGAGTGACTGCTGTATGTGTCGTTTTGCCTTAGGTATTGCCTTTGCGGAATGCCAGCTTTTCACGCGGTTATCCTGGTGTTGATGCGTTTTCGTGTTCTATTATACCATGCCGGAAGCAGGGGGGAGGTCCTTTTTTGGAGTTGTCGTTTCAAAGATAGAGTAGGCGGGTATATCGTTACAAAGGGAGTTGATGATGAATGGAAATAGTGATCGGTGTATGCGCAAGCGTGCTGACGGTTGTTCTGGTAGTGGTGCTTTTGGCGCTTCTCAAAACATTGCGGCAGGCCACGATGGCGATAGATGAGGCAAAGCGCACCATGAGCGAATTGCGGGCAGAGGTTGTTCAGGTCAGCCAGGATGCGCGTTCCGTCATTCAGCATACAGATGCAGTAACTCAGGATATCCGCGACAAAATGAAGGAGCTGGATGCCTTGTTCGGCAGCGTCCGGGAGATCGGTCATGCCACATACGCGTTAACCTCGGCTGTCCGGCAAACCGCAACTGGCGTGGCTGCCAAGGTAAAGAAGGCGGGTGCCGCAGTCACTCCCGCGGCTCCTCAGCCGCCAGAAAACCGCAAGGAGCAGGCAACAGTTGCAGCCATTGCGGACGGCGTGGCATCGGCGATACGTATTTGGAGCAAACTACGGCAGAACTATACCAGTTGAACAAAAGAGAAAGAAGCGTTTGGCCAGAGTGTGAGGGGGTCTGGAGAAAAGCTTATGCTTACGATGCAACGTTCTTTCAGAACGTTTTAAGCGTTCGCTTGTGTTCCCGGATTTCACCATTTGAAAAGTATATTCAGGAAATCTGGGAACAATTGCGATCGGAAGAACTTTTCACACGTCGGCCCACACCGCGGATACTCTTTTGTTCAACTAATATAGTTTATAATAATAAGACTTGGGAAAGGAACGTGCCGCAAAATGAAACAACCGCCGATCCTATTAAACATACCGGCTTCGGCCGATTACTTGGATATTGTAAGAACAACGCTTTATTCCGTTGCAAGCAAATCCGGTTTTCCGTACGAGGATATTGAGGACATGAAGGTTGCCGTAACGGAGGCTTGTACAAACGCGATACTGCATGCATACGGCGGAAGCGAAGAAGGCATTATTGAAATTGCCTTCCAGCAGTGCGAGGGCGGTGAGCTTCAAATAACCGTCCGCGACAATGGCAAAAGCTTTCCTTATGTCCCGTTGGACCCTCAGAGCGCTACGCTGCATGATACTCCGCTTCGTGATGCGGCTATCGGGGGGCTTGGCCTGTTTATGATGCAGGCGCTTATGGATGAGGTGGATGTGCGGTCGGGACAAGGCACCGAGGTTGTGCTCATCAAGCGCAGGAGCAGAAACGAGGAGATGGTATGACCCTTCATTCCTCAAAACTTACCCCGCAGCAAGCAGCGGAAATGATGGAGCTGTACCGAACGGAAGGCTGCAATGACAGCGCAACAGAGCTGCTGCGGCATTACGAGCCGATTGTCCGGATGGCGGCGGGGAAGATGTCGCGCAGCCGGCCGGATCTGTATGAGGACCTTTACCAGGTTGGCCAAATGTCGATGCTGAGGCTGTTCAAGCAATATAACGCCGATCGTGAAATTCCGTTTGAGGGCTACGCCATGAAAAGCATCATCGGCCACCTGAAAAACTATTTGCGCGATAAATCGTGGTATATCCAGGTGCCTCGCCGAATCAAGGAAAAAGGCTTGCTTGTCCAGCGCGCGATCGACGAATTAACGGTGAAGCTGGGACGTTCGCCTCAGGTCGAGGATATCGCCGAATATTTAGAGCTATCGGTGGAGGAAACAATCGAGGTGTTGGCTTCGAGGGATTCCTATCAATATGTTTCACTGGATACGCCCCTGTCGTCAGAGGGTGAAAGCGCGGCGACGATTGGCGACATGATCCAGTCGGACAACGACGACCTGCTGTCCCTGGACGGCCGGCTTGATTTGCGCGATGCGATCAGCAAGCTGAAAATTCAGGAGCAGAAGGTATTGGCGCTGGTCTACGACAAAGGACGCTCCCAGCGTGAAATCGCGGATGAGCTGGGCATTTCCCAGATGAGCGTATCCCGCATCCAACGCAGAGCGATAGAGCAGCTCAAGGGCTTGCTGGGAGAGGATTCCTCTTCCGGCTAGCCCGGTTTGCGGTTAAGCATTATTTCCTGCTGTAAGCCATACATAGAATTAAGACAAAGTTGGATGCTGCTGAAGCTGGCTATGCTGATAGCCGGCTTTGGCGTTGGTGATTTTATCGGCAAAATCCGGCGGGGGATGGCAGCCCGACAGGAGGGATGTTTTCAGTAAAAAAGTAAACTCCAGGAATATCGTATGAACGACGTTCCTGGAGTTTGCTTTACAAGGAGCGGATATTGGGCAACCCCTGTTCACTAAGAAGCTTTAAGATTCACCTTAGTTAGAAGAATTCCCATTAACCGGAGGCAATGAAGCAATATCTGCTTTGATGCCTTCAGCGGCATCCTGAATGGCCTCCTTGGTACCCGTGCTGAATGCTTCAGCGGCATCCTTGACCTCAGAGCCTACAGCTTCAGCCGCCGCTTTGGCATGCTGGCCAATGCTGGATGCAGCCTGACCGGCATTGCTGACTGCCTGGCTTGCTGTTTCTTTAGTGGTGCTGCATACGGAATCCGCCAAATCCTTGGCGCGTCTTCCTACAGCTTGCAGCTGTTGTCCCAGATCGGATCGAAGCTCCTGCCCCGACTTAGGCGCCAGCAGCAAGGCGGCAATGACTCCTACAGCTCCTCCAACCAGCGCTCCCGTAATAATTCCCGATGTTGATGTTGACGTATGCTTGGACATGGTACATCTCTCCTTTACCTGCTTTATGTGTTGTTGCCTATATTGGATACTTACCCTTGTTGTATGAAATTGAATCAGGAAGTTTCATCCGATTGCAATTGCTTTCGGTGTTTTGTGATAAAAGTCACTTTGGAGAATTTGGCATGGCGTTATACTGGCATTGAAAGGACTGATAGTCATGAACAGTATACGTAAATTTCTCCGTCTGGTGGAAATTCAGACCAAGGTCGCCAGCATGCTGCCCTTTTTGCTGGGCTCCGTCTATGCCTGGTTTCGATTTCAATCCTTCGATATCAGCTTGTGGCTGCTTATGTTTGCCTCGCTGCTTTTATTCGATATGACGACAACTGCAATCAACAATTTATACGATTATGTCAAAGCGCAGAAAAAACAGGGCTACGGCTACGAGGAGCATAATGCAATCGTCAAATACGGCATGAATCCGATTGCGGTCTTTATTTTGATCGTCGTGATGTTTTTAACATCTGTTGCCGCAGGCTTGCTGCTTGTTGCCCAAACGGGACTGGTGGTGCTGGCGTTGGGGGCCTTGTCCTTTGGAGTGGGCATCCTGTATTCCTTCGGACCGCTGCCGATTTCCCGCATGCCCCTTGGCGAGCTGTTTTCGGGTTTGTTTATGGGGTTTGTCATTACCTTTGTCGCCGCCTACATTCATACGGACGGCAATCAGCTAGCCGCTATCACGTTGGAAGGCGGAATGCTTGGCGTAAGCGTCAATCTGCTGGAGACATTTCTTCTGCTATTGGTTTCCATGCCAGCCGTGCTGGGCATTGCGGGCATTATGCTGGCCAATAACATATGCGACATGGAAGACGATCTGGCTAACAAGCGTTATACGCTTCCCGTGTACATCGGACAGGAAAAAGCGTTGCTTTTGTTCCATATCATCTATTATGCCGCGCTTCTGGATGTGCCGATTCTGCTCATTATGGGCGTTCATCCCCTTATCGCGCTGCCGCTGCTGCTTACGCTAATTCCAGTGCGCCGGAATATTAAGACGTTCTCTAAAGCTCCCGCCAAGGCAACAACCTTTGTCCTTGCGGTCAAAAATTTCAGTTTGACTACAGCGGCCCGTATAGCCGTCATGCTGCTGGCGATTTTTATCCCTTGGCATTATTAAAAAGGGGCTGCCCAAAAAGTCTGATCCGGTGAATAATTATTGGGCAAAACAGGTCCCTTCTGCCCAATAATTATTGCTTCCTCTTGACTTTTCGGACAGCCTCTTAATAGAGGGTCCATACTATTAAATCCAGGTGGATTTATTTGGCAGTGCTGTTGTTAACCCAATTGCTGATGTCGTTGATGACTTCAATCGGGATGTTGCCCGGCTTGAGGTATTCATTTGGCGTGCTCATGGCACCTTCGCCTTCGGTATAAAAGTGATTGAGTTTTGGATACAGCCGATAAGTTACGTCATTGCGATCTTTTAAATTTTCCTTCCAGATATCAAGCTGTTCCGGCATAACTTGATAATCGCGCCCTCCCTGCAGGATCAGCATTTTCCCTGACTGGTCCTTCGCCATTTCAGCTGGCTCATATCCGCGCAGATCCATAAACCAATATCCGAGCGAATATTCTTTGGGAGGGTTGGCCGTGGACAAGTTAGGGTCCTTCAAGATGGCAAACTGCCCTTTATAATATTCCAACACTTGGAGAGGCATCTGGTTCAAATCTACGAGATAAGAAAATTGCTTTTCCATTAGGTCAAAAAAGGAACCGCCTGGTGCTGACATTAGAACTGTTCCGGCAATTTGCTTATCTTCATCTGCTTCCACAAGGCGCGGCATCATAAAACCTCCTTGACTGTGTCCCAGCACGTAAATCTGTTCCGGATCGATGCCTTCCGTGTTACTCATTTGTTTGACAGCGGTAAGGGCGTCGTCGAGCGCTTCTTCTTTCATCGTTAGATTTGGCAAAAGACTAAGCTGCGCTGCATATTCAAGGCTGCGTTTTTCGTAACGCAAAACGGCAATTCCTTGTGACGCCAAGCCTGCTGCAAGATCGCTGAATGGCTTCAGCACGCCAAGCCACTCGTCGCGGTCATTCGCTCCTGATCCGTGAACGAGCACAACCACAGGATGAGGACCCTCTCCTGCCGGCAACGTCAGTGTGCCAGGCAAAGCCCAGCGACCTTCACCAACCATAACTTCTTTTTCGGTATAGGCCTGCGGATTTGCATAGCTTGGCAATTTGTAGCCTTCCAGCTTCGTTGCCGCGGAAAGATCAAGCAAAAAGTCATCGATCTCGCTACCATGATTAAATCTAAGGACGAACGGTACTTCGCCTTTTTCAAAAGCGAGCGCGAGCCGCACATTTTCATGTACGATGGTTTTATCGGTTGTGAGGCTGGTAATGCCTTTAAAGCTCCCAAGTTGACCTGTTGCGTTTCTAAAAAAATAGTCGATACGCTCCGCCGTAGCAACTGACCCAAGATTGGCGCTAAAATACTGTGTCGAGCTGATATTCGAAGAGCCCAAAGCGGAGGCAATAAAAGCTGTCACTTTGCTAGTGAGATCCATCTTGTCAACGATGATGGCTTGGGATTGTTCATCCCAACCGATTGTGATACCGAGCGCTTCATTAAGAGCTTGAAGTGTAATGTGGGTGCGTTTTTCAACGAGCTGCGCCGCCGATGGCATTGTGATCGCCTTGCCGTCGCTTACGGCTTTATTGCTCCCTATTTTCAAGGATAATGTATGTCCGAGATACTTGACGCTTACAGTCGAGCTGGTTTCGTCCCACAACACTTCTCCACCTAACATTTCGACAACTGCACGTAAGGGCACGATTTGCTCTGAACGGTCAGAGTCAATTTGGATATTTGAAGCTGGAGTAAGCACCTGATTATTCATTGACGCAGCACTTGAGATGGTCGGAAGACTGATGGACAAGGCCAGTATTGCCGAGATTGCTTTTAAGGGAATTGTTGGATTAGTTCTCAATTGTACATACCTCCATAATTTAAAATTTGAAATTTGAACGCCACTTCTGATCTTGTATATAAAATGATCTCATCGGAGCTTCCGACTTATTACATAAGAATACATTGTCGGGATTATGATCAACACTAAAAATGCGAATAAAATAATCCATACAGGTTTTTCGAAAAATAATGAAATAAGCATTAGAATTCCTGAGACTATAAAGATAGGTCCGCCAAAACGATGGGTGCGTCTCCACACATCCTCGTTCGCAAGCGTCCAGGGTGTTCGAAAGCCGATGAAATAATTGTAACGAATGCGTCCTGTTATGTTTCCGATCAAGATGAGAAAAACTCCTAACACAGGAATACCCCATCGTTCCATCGTGATCGTATAGCCTATGTTATACAAAATAGTAAGTATGAACAAAACACTCAATAAAACCGTTATTAAAAGGCGAATCATTTCGAAAGTATCTTCAAATTTAATGTAGTTAAATCGTTTTGGATCTATTTGACGTGTTATTTTAAACAACAAAAAACAACAATATATCCCGTCGTCCCAATTTAAGCTTACTTATCATGTTTAAAACCCTCTTCCTGAACCTTGTCTGAGAACATTTCCAAAAACCATCCCATGACTTCATGCACGACAGTTGTATTCAATGAATAAATGATGTTTTGGCCATTACGTTCATCCAAGACGAGTTTAGCATTTTTTAAAGTGCTTAGATGATGTGAAATACTTGGCTTTGTCATATTAAATTGATCTGCAATTTCTCCTGCTGTCAAATCCCTCTCTCGTAACAAGCTAATAATTTTACGTCGGGTAGGGTCAGATAAGGCTTTAAATGCATCGTTCGTTGTTGTTCACCTCATTCCTTCTTTATTTAGATGATTGTCTAACAATCTAATAGTAGCATTGTTAATACCATTATTCAAGTTTCAAACGCCCTATTGATTTTTATGTTGAAATTTTTTTGTTTTTCATGAAGCGAAATTCTGCCTTGGGGAGTCTAATAAGCAGGAGGTGGTTGAGGGATGAAGGAGCCGGCCGGCCCAATGGTTAAGGAAAGCTTTCCGAAGCATCCGGATGATGCGCTTGAAATGATGATGACGCAATATGGAACAACTGTGCTTCGTTCCGCCTATTTCTATATGGGTGATCGGCATCTTGCCGAGGATATGAGTCAGGAGGCTTTTTTGCGGGCTTATCGGGCTTGGCCCAAGTTTCGCGGAACCAGCTCGGTCAAAACGTGGCTAATGAAAATAACGATAAATGTATGCCGGGACAGATTGGGTTTAAAAATGTCGGGCGAGGAGCCTGCCGACCCGCAAACACTGGAGACGTCCCGCAGCTTTCATGTCGAGGAGGAGGCGCTGAGCAAGCTGGCGCGCAGCGAATTGCTGCAGCATGTTATGAAGCTGCCGATGGCGTTTCAGGAGGCGCTGTATCTGTATTATTATCTGGACATGAGCACGCGGGAGATGGCGGAAAGCCTGGCGCTGCCGGAAGGCACTATTCGCGGCAGATTGCATAGAGCGAGGGAGCAGCTTGGGATTTTGCTAACCAGGGAGGAGAGAGATCATGAAGGAGCTTGAGCAGCAATTGAGGGAGCAATACAAGGCGGAGAGCGACAGCTATATTTTTGGCGATATGGCAATGAACGATAAATTGAAGCAAAGCATCAGAGAAAGGGCAGGTATAAAAGGAGGCGGCGTCATGACAAACATGCAAGCGGATAATATTTCGCCGGTTAGCGGCAAGGATGGGAAAAGCAAGCGCGGGACGATTGTGGCCCGTTACAGATGGCTATCTGGAATAGCGGCGGCAGCACTGGTTATGACAGTAGCTATATCTGCTCCGCAGCTATTCACGGGAGGCAGCGACGGCGGGGCGGTCATATCGAATCCGGGAAGCGAACATGGGGTCATTACCGAGCCTGGAGACGGGAGTCATGTCACGACCCCTGGCGGCGAAGCGTCAGGCGGAACCAGCTTGTCTCCGCTCGTAACGGTTGAGGCCGGTTCAACGGAGGAAGCAAAAGGTTTGTTCGGGAATGATCTGCTTGCGCCATCGTTTGTGCCGGAAGGCTTTCAATTATCCAAAATTGAAGCTACCGGCATGAAGGAAGGAGAGAAGGCGGCGGTAACGCGGGTTGTTTATTTCTACCAGTCGGGCGAGCGGGAATTTACGTATATGATTGACCGGGCGGAAGCCGTCATCCCCATGGAGTTTTTCAGCGAGTCTGAGGTTTCGGGGACAAAGGCATATGTTTTCGCGCAGCCTAACATGACGGAGCTGTATTGGAAAAACGGAGGCCTGCAATTCAGCGTAGTTGGCGGCATAAGCGAGGAAGAGTCTCTTACGGTGGCGGAATCGCTGCAATAGCTGCGATGCAGAAATTGCACCTTAGCGGGAGTTGCTGCCATAACAACGCTGCAATGCTCCGCTTGGATTGCGGAGCGCGGGAGTAATATCAGCAGCGCAGATGGACCGGGGCGTCAAGTCGCCCCGGTCTTTTTTTGCCTGGATTTGAAGAGGTGGAGGAGATAAATCAATCCTACCAGCACGATGAGATTGGAAAGGGACCAGAGCGACCAGAAAGGGGCCAGCGAATTGAGAAAAACGATATCCGGCGCCATGATATAGGAGAAGCCAAACATCAGCAAGCCGACCGGCATAATAAATGCGCGGCCGTACCGCAGCTTGAACAACTGGATAATTGCCTGTTTGGCTGCGTAGATGAGAATGGCGCATTTGAAAAAGGTGGACATAACGTAGCTGATGACCAGAATAAACTCCAGCCGTTGAAGAAAATCGCCGATGCTGATTTTTTTGGCCATGGTATAGGTGGGGTAAAGCTGCTGTTCGGTCAAATAAGCTCCCAGCGACAGCAGAGACAACATTACCAGCATAATAATCATTAGGCCGCCCCACATAACGGCATGCAAATAATGCTTGAACATGCGCTCTTCCTTTTTCACTGCGGGAAAAATCATCAAAAAAGCCGTCATTTCCCCATAGGGAAAGACAGATAGCATCAGAGCCGACCTGGCAAATTCGGCGGGCGAATGATTGAGCACAGGGAGCAGATTACTAAATTCGAGTTCGCCGGTAAGCAGGGCCAGCAGCAGCACGGACAAGCCGACAAATAACAGAAAGAACACCTGCGCGGTGAGCGAGAGAGCCTCCAAACCCGCAAACAGGGCGATAACGACCGTTGCCGAAAAAACAAACAGAATAACGCGCATAGGGGTCTCCATCATAATTTGGGTGGTGACGAACTGTCCGATTGCTCTAACCTCCGCGGAAGCAGCGGACAGCATATGCACAATAAAGAAGAGCGACAGCAATCCGCCTATCCACTTGCCCGCAACATCCCGATGAATGTCTACAAGCGTTTTTCCCGGAAAACGCATGCCGAACCAAAAAATAAACGCGGCAAGTCCCCAGCCCGCAGCGCTGCCGATGATGGTGGCAATCCAAGCATCCTGCTGTACGATACTGGCGGCCAGGGACGGAAGGAACCAGGCAATATCTCCCACGATAAAGAAAATAACCAGCACTTTAAGCTGGCGAACCGACATATATGGCTCTATCTTTGAAGTCATGTCTAATCATTCCCCCATTCCAAAAAGCTTGATTGCCGGAGCGAATGCGGCTTTCAGCAGAAGAAAGGGGCTTGGAAGCGTGATTACATTAAAGGTACAGATGCTGAACCAGCCCCCCAGTGACAGCAAGAGCGTATAGAGGGCTGCCTCTTTATACCATCGCTTTTTGAAAAGAGTTAAGCCTTCCGCAAGAAACGGAATTAGGATGATCCCCAGCGTTATTAAAATGCCGAACACGGCAAACGCCCCCCTACTTTTTCAAGTGGTTAATAAATGAGTCGCGCGTAGTCCCGATCTTGTGGATCTGGCACTTAACATCGTATTTTATTTTCAGCTTGGGCCAATATGTTGTCGCCCATTCGTCTTTTATTTTTTTCCATTGCCGCGGATGGCTCTGATAAAGCTTTTGCCCAAAGCCGAATATATCGAAATCAAAGTTTTTCTGTGCGTAGACAACGGTTTGCTCAATGACATTTTTAAGCTTTTCACTGGCCTGATGCTCCAGATCCGTGATGGTTGCGGGATCGGACAGGTTAATCCTGCATTCCGTATCGGCAATGGTGTTAATATTGGTGACCTTGATTGAAATCAACGGCTCTCCATCAACAATGTCCGCCTTAACAACCGTCTGATTCCGCAGCGTTTCAAGTCCGATTAATCCGCCTGAGGGACAAGCCACATGGCCGGCAGAGCTTTTTACGTTATCCAGGATGTAGTTGTAGCCCCTGCTCTTGGATTCGTCAAGCCACCCGGCCAGCTTATCGCTGGAGAAAACGGCAAGTCCTGTGAAACGCACCTTCGCATCTGGCTTGACTTGCTGGACGTTGGAGATTTTTTTTCCCTGCTCCTTGTTGCCAAAAAGCTGAACGCCGGTTAATACGGGATTAATCCCTTCCGAGACCAACTGCTCAATCAAATTCTCAATTGTTACGGTTGTGGTAGGCGACCAATTTTTGGCGGAGGTGTCCAGCGCATAAAAGAGATTTTCTGCCGGTATGCGCTCCATGGAGGTTAAGGTTTCCAGTATGCTGATGGCGGAGCTATGCCTTGCCACTATGATATAAAAGTCGGTTCTGGTCTCGGGATTACGGGAAAACAAATCCAATACTTCGGAAATACCGTCCTCCGCCAGATTTTCGTCAATAATCAAAACCCGCAGGTGGGCGGAATAGATTTTGCGGGAGCTGCTCTCCGTCATTTTGCGGAAGGCTTCAATCATCGTAGGCGCAGTTGCTTGAAACAGGGTGACAGGAGACATGCCGCTGCTTGTTGTTTTGGCGGAAACTTCGCTGGGTATGACCACCTGGGAGGCTACCCGGTATTGCTTGCCCTCCTTGTCGATAGATGCTGCGAGCTGAATAGCGAGCTCATTCAGCTCCTTCCGGTTCCAGCAGCCGGTGGTGAGCATCATACAGCAGCACAACACCAGGATGGAGGCGGTCAATTTTCGCAGAGTCATGAGCCGGAGCCTCCTTTATTGTTGCCGGTAGGCCAATGACGCGGGTTCTGCCGGAAGCGGTTTAATTTGCCTGTTGATGAAGGACGCGTTTTCATCCATACCCATGGAGCGCGAAATAGGGCATCCTTCTGGTCGCGCCAATTAAACGGAGCGAAGGTATGCAAATAATGTACGCCAAATGATTTGATCGTTCCAAGGTGCAGGACGATGATCATCATGCCTAGCAGAATGCCCAGCAATCCGAAGGAGGCGGAAAGCCCCATCAGCGGAAAACGCAGCATGCGCACTGTTATTGAAAAATTAACCGCCGGTATAACAAAGCTGGAGATTGCCGTGATGGATACGATAATAACCATGGCGGCGGAAACGATGCCGGCGTCGACGGCGGCTTGGCCTATAACGAGGGTGCCGACGATGGAGACAGCTTGACCGACAGTTTTGGGCATGCGGACGCCTGCTTCCCGCAAAATTTCAAACGTAATTTCCATCAGCACTGCTTCCACAAAGGCGGGGAACGGGACCCCTTCCCGCTGCGCGGCTAAATTGATCAGCAAGCCGGTTGGGAGCATTTCCTGATGGAACGTAGTAATGGCTATATAGATGGAGGGCGCAAGCATGGCAATAAAGAAGGAGATATAGCGCAGCATTCGAAGCAGCGTGCTTATGTCTGCCCGCTGGTAATAATCCTCGGCAGATTGGAAAAATTGAACGAACAAGGCTGGCACAAGCAGCACAAACGGCGTTCCGTCCACCAGAATGGCAACTTTGCCCTCCAGAAGGCCAGCCGCGATCGTATCGGGCCGCTCCGTATTGTAGATTAACGGGAAGGGTGTATAGATTTTATCCTGGATGAAGCTTTCGACATAACCGCTTTCCAGAATGCCGTCGATGTCAATCCGGTTCAGCCGCTCCATTACCTCGTCAACGATGTGTTGCTCAGCAAGGCCTTCAATATGCATGACGGCCACGTTGGTCTGTGTAACGTCCCCGATTTTTAGCTCCTGCACCCATAGCCTGGGATCTTTGATCTTGCGGCGGACTAATGTTGTATTGGTGCGGATGTTTTCGGTAAAGGCCTCCATAGGCCCGCGAACGACGGATTGGGAGGTTGGCTCGCTGACACTGCGGTCTTTCCAGCCTTCAGCGATAATAGAGAGGCACTCCGTGCTGCCTTCCAGCAGAAGAATGATGCCTCCCGAAAGTAGCGAGGCGTAAATTTCGTTAGTGTGACTCAATATATTCGTATTGCCCGCTGTAATCACTTTGCTGCTTAAAAAGGAAACAGGGCTTTCGTGAATTTCGGAAGTATTGCGGGACTGGATATGCAGGAAATCCTGAATGGCGTGACGAATGGCTACGCTGTCCGCCAGGCCGTCTATAAAAAGGAGGGCTCCGGTCCAGCCTAAATTGTTGGTCAGCTCTTTGAATATCAGGTCCGAGCTGCTGCCCATTCCGCGTTGAAGCTCATCCAGATTGTTTTTTAAGTCGGGCTGAAGCGTTCCGTTACCGGGTTGAGGTTTATGTGTTTTTGGCACGCCGCTGCCTCCTTTCCATCCCTAAGCTCCCTATGTATCATCTCCGGCTGCCAAGTTTTTCATTCGCAGGAAGAGAATACAGGCATGGAACAGAGAGGAAGCAAAAAACGGCGATAACAGATAAGCTGCATGAGGCTTTTTTAAGGGAGCAAGCAATCCTTCAAGGAGGCTTCCGGCGAGGAAAAGAGAAATTCAAAGCAGCTTTCAACCAGCTTCTGTGGCAAGACGGCTTGTCCTTCAAGCGCCATAACGCTCATCTCGCCTAATAGAAGCTTGATTGCAAAAGCAGGAGCGGGGAGATAATGAGGTTTGCCCAGCACTTTACCAATGGTTTGGCCAAATGCTTTCATTGTTAAAGGCTTTGGAGACGTGAAGTTGACGGGACCCTGAAGAGAAGGCTGTTCCATACAAAACAGCACAGCTCTGACAACATCTCTAATATGAATCCAGGAAACGATTTGTCTGCCGCTGCCTAATGTTCCGCCAAAGCCGAGCTTGTAAGGCAGCGCCATACGGGGGAGCGCGCCTTCGCCCTGGCCCAATACAACGCCAAACCTCATCAGAACGGTGCGAATGCCGGCTCCGTCGGCTTCGGCCTCCCATTGGGAAACAACCTGCGAAAGAAAATCCGACGGCTGAACCTGGTGCTCCTCCGTGAAGGTTTGGCGCGTCGACGTACCGTAATAACCAACTGCGCTTGCGTTTAGCAAAACGGAAGGTTTATGGCTCAATGAGCGAATGATGCGTTTGATCTCGGCGGTTGCATGCAGCCGGCTTTCCAGTATCCGGCTTTTGCGGGCGGGGGTCCATCTTCCGCTGCTGAGGGATTCTCCGGCCAGATTAATGATGGCGTTCACGCCTTCCAGACGGTTTTCCGGCTGATCGCCTTCGTTTAGCCACTGTATATATTCGACATTTCTTTTGTTAGCTGCAGAAGCGGCGTCACGGGTCAACCAACAAACCTGATGGCCGTGCTTCAGAAGCTCGTCAGTGATCGCCTCTCCAATAAATCCGCTGCCTCCGGCAATGGCTACCTTCATCCGTAACGCCCTCCTTGAGTTGAATAATTCTATTATAGGCCAATCTTCATCTGGCGGACAAATTAGTTTTTTACGCCAGGCTGCAGGAGGGACTTGCTTCCGGCCATACATTTTGGTAGCGTTGGGAGAAAGTCGATGCTGACAGCTTTTAAATGGTAAAACCTACTATGACGCGGGGGGACGCAATTTTTATGGCGATGGAAATAGAACGTAAATTTTTGCTTGCAGAACAGCCGGAGACCTTGATTCAAGAAGGGAAAATAAAGGTTCGGCACACACAGAGCATATGGCAGACCTATTTGGCCATTGACGAAACGCAGGAGCTGCGCGTTCGCAAATTAAAAAATGAGGCTACGGGAGCCGTCTCTTATACGCATACCTTCAAAAACGGAAATGGGCTGCAGCGGGAGGAAATCGAATACGAGATTACAGAAGACATTTACGAGCAGGTAGTAGAGGCCTTTGGATTTGTGCCCCTGACGAAATCAAGAATAACTGCGGATTGGGAAGGCAGAACCGTTGAAATCGACGTCTATGATCAGATCCATCTGTCCGTGCTTGAGGTTGAATTTGACACGCTTCAGGAAGCAAATGCTTTTGAAGCGCCGTCCTGGTTTGGTGAGGATATCAGCACGCAGAAGCAATACAGCAACAAGACGGTATGGAAGAAGCTTCAAGGGAAAAAATGGGTTGATTAATGTATGTCAATTTATGAGCGCACAGCTTTTTTGCGGAGGGTGGAGCTGCTGAAGGAGGATATTGCGTCCTGGGAAGCTTATCCGTTTCAAATTGAAGCCGTTCGCCAGCTGGGGGAGCTTGCTTTTCATCCCAAGGTGACGTTTCTAATAGGTGAAAATGGCAGCGGCAAGTCAACCATTACGGAGGGCATTGCGGTAGCACTGGGGTTTAACGCCGAAGGCGGCACCATCAACTTTTCGTTCCATACTGAGGAGTCGCATTCGGAGCTTTATCGCTATTTGCGTCCTGTGAGAGGGCCGCAGCGGCCAAGGGATGGCTTTTTCTTTCGTGCCGAAAGCTACTATAATCTGGCTACCAATATAGATCAAATGGACCGCGAAGCATCGTTTGGCCCGCCGATATCTCATTCCTACGGAGGGAAGTCGCTTCATCAGCAATCCCATGGCGAATCCTTTTTTTCAGCGTTCCTTCACCGCTTTGGCGGAAAAGGACTATATATCATGGACGAACCGGAGGCGGCGTTATCTCCAACCCGCCAGCTTTCCATGCTGGGGCGCATCCATGATCTAGTTGACCAGCAATCCCAATTTATTATAGCCACCCATTCGCCCATCCTGATGGGATACCCCGATGCCTGGATTTATGAAATCGGCAGACACGGCATCAGAAGGGTAGAATGGGAGGAAACCGAGCATTATATCGTTACCCGCCAGTTTTTGGGCAATCGGGATAAAATGCTGGACGAGCTGCTGGGGGGACAGCATGAGTAATAGATTTGGAAATAAACAACTCAATAAGTCCAAGTGTTATTCAGAAGGAAGCTTTTTTAGGGCGGCCAGCCGTTCATACAGCTCCGTGGTGGCTGCGGCCTCTTCTTCGTTAAAAATAACATGAAGATCGGGCAGCTTGATGACAATAAACGGCGGCGATTTTTTGAACACGTACAGCTTGGAGTCTCCCAGCTCGTTTAAGGAGAAATTTCCTCTGGCATAGACCGAGGTGGCGATGCCGTTGCTGCGAAAGCCGGAGGGCAGCTGCTCCTCAAGCGTAACATCGAGCATGTCGTCCAGACTAAAGGTGTAAGAATACTTTGTATTTACAATGGAAACGGTACGATTCTCATTTATGACAAGAGAAGGTGAAACGGCATCGTTGTGCGCAAGCATAAGCATGACGGGGAGAAGGATGGCTGCGATTAAGGGCACACTCCCGTAAAAAAACAGCTTGCCGCGTTGCGACGCCATATTGACGGTGGAGCCGATACCAACCCGTTTGGGTACAAGCAAGGCTTGATCATCCGGATTGTAGTAAACCATGCCGTAGCGCCAATATTCATCATCATCATTGAAATACCTTTTTCCATCGGTATGGGCATAACGGTATTCCAAGCCGCGAATTTTATTATGCACCGCAATAATGACAGCTAACGGAATAAGCGAAACCATCAAAATGCCGCCAACCCAAATGCTAAAGTCGACGGACAGTCCATCTCGCAAAACAGCATAGGCAATAAAGGCATTGATGGCTTCAAAGATAGCCAGCGCCACCCACATGACAGACCAATACCGTCTCGCTGCGTTGTGAAGAGCGGAGCTTGGCCCGGAGCCGCCTTCCGGCTGGCTTTTACCCTTGCTGAAAATCCGGTATAGCAGAAACATGACCCCGGTCATAATCAAGGATGCCAGCCCTGCAAGGCGCAGCGGCCCCTCTGAGCCGACAGCCGCAACAAGCAGCAAGGCGCATGAAATAAGGGCCGGGAGCAGAAACCAATAAGACGATATCGGCTTCATTGCAGCCAAACGCTGTATTTCCGGCTCTATTGAAATTTCTCTTTTGGACTCTCCGAACCACTCTTTTTCATGCTTTAACCTGGTCGCCAGATAATGATAACGCCTGAACAAAATAGCAGGGGCATAGAGAGCTCCAGCGGTCCAAAATAGCAAATAAAGATAAGTTAACAAAGGCAAATTTGCAAGCAAAAGCAGCGGCAAGGCGGCGATCAGAATACATGCTGCAAAGATGTAATAGGTCCGCCGATATTGGCTTTGCAGCTGCCCCAGACGTTTGTCCTTAAGCGCTTTTTTGGGCAGCGATACGCCAAACCAGATTCCGTTCCGCGGCTTTGACTGGCTGAAATAAATACTCAGCACGGCTGAGAGGATAACGATGACGAGCAGAATTATTGGGATGATCACTAATCTCTTCCTCCTACTGATTTGCCGATCGTGTGTTCTGCCCCACTATAATACAAGAGATTCCATTTTGTCAAAAAAGAGAGGATACTAGCTATGATACGTTTTGGAGTGGTAGGCACCAACTGGATTACGGACAGATTTTTGGCCGCGGCGCTATTGCATGAAAAATTTTCATTGACTGCGGTTTGTTCCCGTTCCCGGGAGCGCGGCCTTGCGTTTGGCAGCAAATATGGAGTCGGTGCCGTATTCGGCAGTGTGGAAGAAATGGCTGAAAGCGGCGAGGTGGATGCCGTATATATCGCTAACCCTAACAGTCTGCATGCACGCACAGCCATTGCGGCAATGGAGCGCGGGGTTCATGTGCTGTGCGAAAAGCCTATAGCCTCCAACGCCATGGAACTGGCGGACATGCTGGCAGCCGCGAAGAGCAGCGGCGTTGCCCTGATGGAGGCTGTCAAATCAACGCTGATGCCCGGCTTCGAGGCTGTGAAGGAGCATTTGAATGAAATTGGGCCAATCCGCAGATATGCCGCAAGCTTCTGTCAATATTCCTCTCGTTATGATGCCTACAAAGCGGGTGAGGTGTTAAACGCTTTCCGTCCCGAATTGTCCAATGGCGCTTTGATGGATATCGGCATTTATTGCATTTATCCTGCGGTTGTGTTGTTTGGGCGGCCTCGTTCCGTCAAAGCTACGGGCTTTATGCTGGATTCTGGCGTGGACGGGGAAGGGTCTGTGCTGATGGAATACGAAGGAATGGACGCTGTTTTGCATTACTCCAAAATAACGAATTCCACAATGCCTAACGAAATTTTAGGCGAGGCTGGAAGCATTGTTATTAACAAAATCAGCGAGCCGTATAAGGTTGAGCTGCATCGGCGCGACGGCAGCGTTCGGGACTTGAGCCGGCCGACTGTGGAGCACAGCATGTATTATGAGGTGGGGGAGTTTATAGATATGATCCGGGAGAAGCGGCAGGAGTCGCGCGTCAACTCCTGGGAAAATTCCGTCATCGCCATGGACATTATGGATGAGGTCAGACGGCAAATCGGCCTTTCGTTCCCAGCGGACAACCGATCATAAGGCGCAATGGGAGCGGCATTAACTGATGCGTACTGCGGGCTTGATAGTAACTGATTTGTGTCAGGTGAATGGCAGCATTTGATGGGCGGAATGGACTCGACCAGTAGCTTATACGTGCCAAGTAATCAGCACAATATCTTGCTGCTGGGGATTTTGGGGATTTAGGAATTGTTACGGACATGAGTGACCGTAAGAAGCGAAAAATGATATTTTCTTTATTTGTACCGGACATTTTTGTCCGTCATCGCCTCAAAAAGGCGGATTCTGGCGTGATTTATGCCTGGAACGGACATGAATGACCGTTACAATAGTCAAAAGTGTTAAAAACACAATCTACCGGACATTTTTGTCCGGTAGATTTGATGTGCCAGCAAGCCAGATGTGCCAGCAAGCCAGATGTGCCAGCAAGCCAGATGTGCCAGCAAGCCAGATGTGCCAGGAAGCTAGATGTGCCTACAAGCTAGATGTGCCAGCAAGCCAGATGTGCCTACAAGCCAGATGTGCCTACAAGCCAGATGTGCCAACAAGCTAGATGTGCCTACAAGCCAGATGTGCCAGCAAGCTATATGTGCCTGCAAACTATTGATGTGCCTGCAAACTATAGATGTGTCAGCAAACTTGATGTGTCTACAGGCCTGCTGCTCTTCAGATGCACTGTGTCGCACTCCAGCTATGTTTTGTAACCCCGCAATGCACTACCGGTTTGTCAGCAACCCGGTTGGTGCTATACCGATGGGTCCTATAGCAGCTGCGTTTGCATAGATAGAGCTTCCTAGCAGCTGCCGAAAGCTCCGGTGGTGCTTCTATCCGTCCGGGGAAGCTTCGGTAGTGCTTGCTTCATAACGCGCCAATGCCCAGGCGGCTGTCTGGCGCATACGCTGGATGAGCCGGTCTCCGGTTACTACCCGGACTCTTTTGCCCAGAAAGCGTAGTCTGGAGAGCACAAATTCAGTTTCATTTTGCGAATAGTTCAGCTTGATGATGTATTCATCCTTTTCGGCATCGTAACGGACATCCCGCTCAAAGCATGAAAAAGCGTAGAGGATTCGTGAAAGCTCGCCGTTATAGGCGGGAATAACGGCGATTTCAGCGTAAACCGCCGCCGCCGCCAATCCGGCCTCCGCTTCGGAGGCGCGGGCAGCAGCAAGCTCAGGACTTAGCGGCTCAGCATGCCTCTTGACTGCGCTTATTTTGTTCAGCCGCGTACTCATAACCTTGCGCTTATTCCGGCTCAGCCACAGCAAATACCACTCCCGCTTGACCATGGAATATTCCAGCTTGTAAGGAAATGCATGATGCTCGACCCGCGTTTCGCCGTTTTTTAGCGTAAAGCTTATCGTCAGGGCATATCCGCCTTGAATAGCGCGTCTCAGCTGCCGGATAAGGGGGTGGTAAACCATAACCTCGCGGCTGGCAGCTTTGTGGATGAGATGGGACTCCCAATGCATCTCGGCTTCGTCTTGCAGGATGGATTGGAGCTTGGCTAGCGTTCCCGGCAAAAAGGCCTCGCTGGCAGCGGGATGATTCAGCATGCTTTTCAGCCAGGCGCGTTCATGGGAGGAAATCAGGCAAGCGCCGCGGTCCTCAAGCCGCGACAGAAGCTGATAGTTGAATATTTTTTCAAAAGGATTCATAATAATCTGCCAGCTCCTTCCATTCCTGAATCAGCTCATCCCGCAGTTGTCCGGGCTCAAGCACCTCACAGCTGGAGCCGAAGCTGCGCAGCCATGGCTTGATTTCCAATATGCCGTTTACCTCGATTTCATAAATAAAATCCTCAATGCTTTCTTCGGTAATGACGCCCCATCCGCCCTGATGCTGAACCCGCTCCTTCACAAAATCCGGTATGCCCGGACCGGGCTTGAAAAATTTTGCCCGCACCAAAACCTTTCTCCCCGTATCCAGCAGCCAGCTATCCCGTATACGAAGCTCCAGCAATTGAAGCTTTTCCTCCATAAACGCCGGACTGACGGCATCCTCCTCCTGAAGTCCCGTTACACCCTCCAGACGAAACTTCTTGATGCCCTGTTTGCCGCACCAGGCCAGCAAATACCATCTGCCATATTGATGATCGTAGACCACCTTAAGAGGCAGCACGGTCTGGCGTTTGACGGCGGCTTCTTTTTCATAGAGCGGATTTGTATTTTGAGAGGTATAACTGATGTCGCGTTTGGGAGAAAAGTAGAGAAAGGAAACTCTCCTGCGTTTCTCTATAGCCCTGAATACATTAAACAGATGCGCTTCATCCAAAATGCGAGAGTAATAGTGATATTTGTAGAGCAGCGCCCCGTCCGCTCCAGCTCCTTGGAGCAGCCTTCCCAAATTGTCTCGGAGCAGATAGCCCTGAATGGAGGGAAGCTGGGTATTTGCCATCATATCGGTAAAATCGTATAAATCCAGCAGCTCGTCATAATCCAGAGCTTCCGCAAAACCTCTCCACAGCCTGTAGCGGTAGGGACGCGGCCCCGGCTCTTTGATAATTGCGCCAACGCTCTCCAAATATTTAAGGTCGCCGCGGATCGTTTTTTCATCGGGCAGAGGCAGCTCGGCCGGCATGCTTTCGCTTGCTGCATCCAGCAGCTCCATCGCAGTGAGAGAATTCTCTCCCATGGCTGCAATAAGAATGGAAAGCCGCTCGCTTTCCGAGTCCTTTAATGACTTGGCCCGGAACAGAAACAGCAAGAGAGGGTCGGAGGAGTCCAGATAGCTGTAGCGGACCATTTCCGTCATGTCCCGTCCGCCCTCCGCGCTTCGAGAGTTGCGTGGACCGGTTGTTCCTGCAATAGTCTTGAGTCTTTTCATCATTTTATCAAAGGTGTGGATGGATATCCCGAGACGCTGCGCGTATTGCTGCCGGTTGTAGGCGGAGCCCGTCAATGCCAGCATGCGCAGAAACTGGATTTCCTTATCAAAGCTCTCCTGAGCCATTGTTGTCCTCCCTCCTTTTTTTACATTGTAGCAGGATTTAGAGGCTAGTAATACTTTTGCCATGTTCGCAGGCATGCGGTACGGCTACTATAGGAATCAGCCATACGATACCAAAAGAGGAAGCTCTATAAAGCTAACAAAGCGAATAACAAGTCGGGCGGCGGAGCTCAAATATACGTGATCAAAACTTTAGATGGAGGAATGAAAAATGAATATGAGCAAAATTTTGAATGAAAGAGAGAATGCAGAGAGTGGAATAAAGGACAATATGATGCAAAAAAATCTGCAGTTTAAAGGCCATTATGTGCATCACGGAAAAAATCATCATGAATGCGAGCTGGAGCATGGAAAGGTCCATGTTTTTGCCAACGATGATGTGTTTGGTTCATTTGAGGCTGGCGTCTACACGATGGCGGATAATAATTTGCGTATTCCGCGCAATCAATATTTCAGCTATACGCCGGATGCCCATATCGGAGTTGGGACTTGCATCGGTACAACGGCTGTATGGCGGATGAGCGACGGCTTCGTGTCGCCTTCCATAGTCGGGTCCGATATCGGCTGCGGGATGCGGGTACATCTGACGCCGTATCATAGCAGCGAGTTATCTCATAAGGATACGCTGAAAAAGCTGGTTGATGCCATTGGGAGATTTGTCCCGACGAATGAAATAACCAATACGAATTATAGCGATATTGATATATTGGAGGTTGTCCGCTACGGCTTAAGCGGCTTGCCGGAGAAATATAGGTCTGACCAGCAATGGCTTAGTCATGTTGAAGCGGCTAACTTCCCCTATGACCATGCTTATCTGGAGAAGCTGCCGCCGATAATCCGGAAATATGCACAGGGCCAATTGGGGTCGCTGGGGGGCGGGAATCATTTTATCGAGCTGCAGCGCCTGGAAATTCCTCAGGACAAAAAGGAGCTGGCGAAATCATGGGGAATGTTCGACGGTCAATTGATCGTGATGATCCATTCCGGCTCCAGAGCGTGGGGAGCGATGGTGGGCAAGGAGCATAACAAGGTCATCAAAGCAGCTATGGATTCATGGGGGATCAGCAACCCTGACCCCGCGCTGATCTATGCGCCTATAACCAGCGAAGAAGGGAAGGCTTACCTTAACCTGATGTATTCCGCACTTAATTTTGCTGTTGCCAATCGGCATATGATCGCGTTTGGGGTGCAGGAGGCTTTTCGCGAGGCGTTAGGGGAAGACATTAAGCTTCCGGTATTGTACGATTTGATGCACAACTATGCGCTAAAAGAATTCCATCGCGGCCAGCCCATGCTTGTTCACCGCAAAGGAACAACGCGCGCGCTGCCGCCGGGACATTTCCTGAACGTCCCGGCTTATAAGGAAACGGGACATCCCGCTTTAATTCCCGGTTCCATGGGGACGGCCTCCTACATTATGGCGGGAAGAGCGGAAGGGGCAAAAAACTTTTATTCCATCTGCCACGGAGCGGGACGGCTTCGTTCCCGGAAGGCGACAAAAGCGCTTGTCAGCGTTGAGGAATTCCAGCGCTCCATGAAGGTTGGGCTGGAGGATGAAATTTTGGTCAACCATGACTCTCTGGAAAGCATTCTGGATGAATGCCCGCAGGCCTACAAGGATGTGGATGCTATTATTGATAGCGTGGTAGGCGCGGAGCTGGCGGATGTTGTAGCCAAATGCTTGCCGCTCGCCGTTATAAAAGGACGTTAAGGATGGCGGAATAAATCAATCATTCAAGCGGTAAAAGCCAAACGGCTCTCCCTGGGCAAAAGGCGCGCTTATTTTATCCAGATGCTCAAGGGTGGAAGCCTCCAGCTTGATAGTAAGACTGTCCATATTAAGCTTAAGCTGCTCCGGCGAGGTTGCTCCCGCAATGACCGTGGATACAGCCGGCCGCGTCATGAGCCAGGCCAAAGACAAAGCGCTTGGCGATTTACCCAACTCATTCGCTATTCCGGATACCTGCTCCGCCAGCTTCAATTGCGCCTCGCCCAGAAACCGCTGAAAGCCGGGGTCGGAGTCGCCGCGCGAGCCTGCGGGCGGCTGAGTTCCCTTGCTATATTTGCCGCTTAGAATACCGCCCGCGAGCGGGAAATAGGGAATAATGCCAACGCCTTGGTCCAGGCATAGAGGCACCATCTCGCGCTCCGGCGTCCGGTCGGCGAGGGAATAGCTTGTCTGCATGGAAACAAAGCGGTTTAAACCCAGCCTGTCGCTGATGCCAAGCGCCTTCATCAGCTCCCATGCGTAATAGTTGGACGCCCCGATATACCGAACCTTCCCGGAGGTTACCATGTCCTCCAAAGCCCGGAGTGTTTCCTCCAGCGGCGTTTCCGGATCAAAGGTGTGGATTTGATACAAATCAACATAATCGGTGCGCAGCCGCCTAAGGCTCCCCTCCAGCTCCATGGTGAGATGTCTGCGGGAGGAACCGCTCTCGTATGGCCCCTGGCCGCGCGGCAAGCCGGCTTTTGTTGTTAGTACAGCCTCATGCCGCCGTCCCTCAAGCGCTTCGCCAATGATGCTTTCCGAAGCGGTGCCGGCATAAATATTTGCTGTATCAATAAAGGTAATGCCGTTGTCGAGCGCTTCTTCCATAATCCGTTTTGACGTTCCTGCATCGGAACGCTTGCCAAAAGCATTGGTTCCAAGCCCCAGCACCGAAACCTTAAGCCCGCTATTGCCTAATCTCCGATATTCCATTATGAATCCCTCCCGGCAGTTTTAAAACTATCCTCCTATTTTACCTCCTTTTTCTCGCAATCGCTAATTTTGACGCTGTTTCTTGCGTTATGTTAAAATGTGTGGATTAGGGCGGGGCGGGTTTGCAGATACACGCCCTGTAGGAGAGGGATGAGTATGATGCGTTTTGCGGACAACAAGGGAATTACAGATCCAACGCTGAATCTGGCGCTTGAGGAATATATTTTGAGAACACTGCCGGAAGGCGAAAACTGCCTGCTTTTTTACATAAACGAACCTTCGATTATCATTGGCAAAAACCAGAATACGCTGGAAGAAATCAATACGGAATATGTGGAGGCGAACAAGCTGCATGTTGTGCGCAGGCTTTCCGGCGGCGGCGCCGTGTACCATGACCTTGGCAATTTGAATTTCAGCTTTATTATGCGGGATGACGGCAGCTCGTTCCATAACTTTCGCAAATTTACGGAGCCGGTCGTCAAGGCGCTGCAAAAGCTGGGTGTAGAAGCGGAATTAACGGGCCGCAACGACCTGCAGGTCGGCGAACGGAAAATTTCCGGCAACGCGCAGTTCCATACTAAAGGGAAAATGTTCAGCCACGGCACGCTGCTGTTCGATTCCGAAATCGAAAACGTCGTGTCGGCGCTTAAAGTGAATGCCGAAAAATACGTATCCAAAGCGACCAAATCAATTCGCAGCCGGGTGGCCAATATATCAGAATTTCTTAATGAGCCGCTAACGATCCAGCAGTTCCGGGATTCATTGCTGGATTCCATTTTCGAAGGGGAAAATGGCGTTCAAAACTACGAGCTTACGGAAGAAGACTGGGCAGCCGTACGCAAGCTGGCCGACGAGCGTTACCGGAGCTGGGAGTGGAATTACGGACGTTCTCCGAAATTCAACATGCAGCAGCGCAAACGGATTGAAGGGGCAGGCACCTTTGACGTTCGCTTGAACGTAGAGGATGGTCTCATTAAGGAGGCCGCGATTTACGGCGATTTCTTCGGACGCGGGGATAGCAGCGAGGTAGCCCAGAAGCTGGTGGGCGCGCGTTATGACGCGGCAGCGCTGGACGCAATCAGCAGCGAGCTGGACTTGACGTATTATTTTGGGCCGATTACAAAAGAACAATGGCTGGAGCTGTTGCTGTAGAAGGCTTCGAAAGGAGTGTCTACCTTGAAAAAGATTACTTCACTTTTAATGGTATTGTTTATGGGTTTGCTTGCGGCATGCTCGCCAACTCAATCGGATGCCATTACATCCATGGCCTCTAGCGAAGAGGGCGCGTATAGCATTTATGTATTTTGGGATGGGGAACAGACAGACCTTCAGCCATTGCTGGATGAGGCGCTTACGGTCATCAATTCCGATAAAGTCATGAATTCGCTAAAAATCAGTAATATTACGATAGTGAGCTTAAATGACAAAGCGCAGCCATATCCATATAAAAAGCTATTTGATATTAAGGAATCTCCCACCCTGATTCTTCTGGATACGGAAAAGGTGCTTTTGCAAACCGGGAATCTGGAGGATTTGTATGACTTCGTCGACAATGCAGCTAAATAGCGTTACCTATATAAGATCAACACGCCCTAGTTGAACTTATATAGAATGGGAACGAGGATGCTCTACCGCCCATGCGGTTTCGGAGCACCCTCGTTTTTTGCTGTAATGGTAAAATGGTAAAGAGGATTTTTAGGGTAAGCAGCATTTATATTGTACGAAACAGGTTAAATGGTTTTTTACCATGACGCCGGCAGCTCCGCTAACTATAATCGGGTTATCGCATGAAGAGATAACAGCTAATAAAAGGGGGGGATTGCGGATGGCTTCATTTTACCGATTGGATGACAATTATGCGCTTGTAAGGGCAGAATACAAAACGTTTTCGATACACTTCAATACGTACAGGGAAAATATATTTTTTAGACAAAGCTGGGAAAAGCGGCTGCCCATTTTTGGAGATGACGACCACTGCTACTGGATTACGTATCAGCAAAAAAGAATTGGCGGCGTATGCATAGAGCCTAATACGATGTCCGCCTTGTTCCTTGAACCGCCATTTACCAACCTGCATGAGGTTGCAGGCAGACTAAAGAAGCTGCTGCTCAACATCTCCGATTTGAACAAGCCTGTTCGCGTCTATGCTGTTTTGCCGGATCAAAGAGACTCCATGCTGCGTCTGGGCTTCCTTCCATCGGAGGCAAGAAAGATTATGATCCGGCCAACGGAGAGATTCGAAAGCCAGGAATGGGACAAAAGCTTCGATGTGATCCCGCCTGAGCCCGAGCATGGCGCAAAGCTGGCTGAACTGTTTTATGATGCCTATTCGGGCAGCGACAGCATAGGAATGCCGGGCGAGCATAACATGCGGCAGGTGGAGTCGGATATTCAGTATTATTTTCAGCATAATCCATTTGATATTGTAAAGACGGCTTCTACTGTTGTTTTTGATCGCTCGACGGGCAGGATCGCGGCTGCGTGTCTGGTCTCCTTGTGGGAGGAGCTGCCCCTAATCTATGATATTGCCGTATCGCCAGCGTATAGGGAAGCGGGCATGGCAGCCAAGCTGCTGAAAATAGCCCTAAGCGAGCTTTATGGCCATTTTGATACCCTGCGTTTGTTTGTTACCGTTGGCAACCCTGCCGAGACGCTTTATTATAATCTTGGTTTTTATTCCGGGTTGCCTCAGGAGGACTTTTATCTGCCGCATCGCCGGATTTAGGCCCTAGCCCTCAAAAGCGTACTAAACGTTTTTGAGGGCTTTTTAGTAATGGCCGTCAAACGAATGACAGCCAAACGGCAGGCGCAGTCTTTAAAATGCTGGAGGGTTGGCGTTTGACAGGATGAGGCGAATAGTGAGCTAAAGTCCAATAGATTTCCATATTTCTACCTTGGTATGCCTTTGACAACGCCTCGTTTTTTGTAATTTACATCACAATTTGACAAAAACTCGGTTTACAATTTTAGTAACGATGTTAAAATATTACCTGTAAAGCAAATTTCAAAAAGTTTCCAATGAGCGGTGTTCTGCAACTAAAATTCGCAAAGCTGGGGGGAGGATTATGATTGAAAGTTCTCGTATGGTCTGATGAATACATCAAATCAAGTTATTATTCGTATGAACTTTCGAAAATGGGCTATACCGTCACATGCATCCTTAACGAATCGCAGCTGTATGAAAAACTGTTAAGCAATCTGAACTCTATTTTTATGTTGTGGTCAAGCTTTAACCAGGATGAATTTAACAAAATGAAACGTGTATGCCAGATGGCATCGGGTATTCCTATATATGTAGTGCTGTCGAGCTATTGCAGCGAAGACAAAAGAAAAATCGAAAAGCTTGGCATCACCCTGCTCTGCGACCCCATCACGCTTCTGCACAGAAGCGCCCTGCAGGACATTGGCGGCGCAAGCGATTTGGATGTTACTGTCGATTATTGTAACCGGATCATTTGCAAGGGCGGCGTAAGGATTGAATTGAGCAGAAGAGAAGCGCAGGTGCTGGAGTATCTCTATATCAAAAAAAACAAAATCGTTTATAAAGAGGAGCTTATTCGGGATATCTGGAACGACAAAGCCGAAGATGCAAACGTATACATGACTATTAAAAAAATTAGAAGCAAGCTGGAGGAGGACCCTTGCAACCCCAAATTTTTGCTAACGAGAAAGGGAGGGGGCTTTATGTTCCGGGAAGACGGACATGGCCAGGTTATGAAATACGTAAATTTATGAAAAGTTTAGAGAGACTTTATTCACACTAGCAAAAGAAGGTTTTATATTTAATGTGTAGTTAAAATGTAAATTTAAAGGAGGTAGAGATTATGGCATGTCCTACAGGAAGCAACTCTATTGGGGAATGCGACAACACGTATTCCTGCTCCGATGGTTGCCAAGGCTGGCAGAACTACTACATGCATTCCTACAAGCGCTGTCAATACCCTGGCGGTCACACGGAATGCAGCTGGTACGCAAGCACATGGATTGACTGCTGCGGATAAAAAGCTGTTTATGGTCCCTATCCTATTGCCGGATAGGGATCATCACTATGTGGATGGGGGGAAATCCAAATGACGGTCACCGCTGACTTTAGTCATAGAAGGTTTTTCAAAAATATAAGCAATACGCTGCTGGTTGGAAACCATCTGCCCAATGTGCAAGTCATGGCGCATGGTGTCGCAAAGCCGCTTTACTCCTATATCAAGGACTATATGATTTTGACGTTTATCAGCACGAGCTGCAAGTCCTGCATCGACGCCTTGAACGCAATGGAGACTGTTGTATCGGAAAAGCCCGGATTAAATATCGTTGTCTTGATTGACGGCGACGAGCGGACCATAGCAACACTGGATGAGCTCTTTTATCATAAGGTTGTCTTTTTGCCCTATGCCCGTAAGGAGATGGGCACTGCAATAGGCGTCAAAATGTATCCGTGGAGCTACGGCATCAATGCAAAGGGGCAGGTTGTCACAAGCTATAACTGCGAAAGCGTGGAAACCTTTTATTCGGCTTTAAGACCTTTTTTGTCCTTGATTGATGGACGTGAGCGCAATGATTAGCTACAAAGCCATTGTAAAATATATGATGTCGGGTCAGGTCAAGTATATGCTTTCTTCGCTTGCGCTTGGCATCGGTCTTTCGCTTATATCCGGTTATTCGCTTATTTTGACCAAGCGTCTTGTGGATGAATTTGTGGACGCCAGGGGGATAGCCGATCTCGCCTTTATTTTGCTGGCCATTCTGCTCATTAAGCTGCTGCAGGTGGCGCTTCAGCACACCAATATGTACGTGGAGCAGCTAGTGTCGAATAAGACGACGCAGCGGCTGAATACCCTGCTTGCCGATTACGTCCGGCCCAAAACGATAACCGCTATTGAAACCCCTGCTTATCGGAACGAAATCGGGTACTTGCGAAATGCCATTCAAACCTTTTCGAGATTAATCCCCTCTTTATCATCTATTAGCAACCAGCTCCTTTTGTTGGGCACGTATTCGGTCGTTATTTTTAATTTTAACAAAATGGTTGTTTTTGTTTTGCTCGCCACGCTGCTGCCAACCTTTTTCTTTGAAAATAAACGAAGCAAGCTAACCGAAAAATTCAGCCAATCCACGATTCAGCTTCAGCGGGAAAGCGGAAGCGTATACGATGTTTTAATTACGCCGGATTATCAAAAAGAGGTTTTGCTGTTTCAAACCAAAACGTTTCTATATAACAAATGGCTGAAATCGTCTAATGAGCTTATCCAAACAACGCTCAGATTCAAGCTCAAGGAAGTTAAAGCAAGAATGTTAATGAGCAGCATCGGCCCTATCCGTTATGTGCTGATTCAATTTTTTCTCATTGCCAGCTTTATTAAGGGAGCGCTTTCAATTGGCGAATATGTGTCCATCGGGGTGGCGGTTACGGCGCTGGAGGCCAGCATGAACTCCATTGTTATAAACGTTGGCGTTTTGAAGCAGGCAAGCCTGATCAAAAACAAGCTGAAGGATTTTTTGGCCCACTATCAGTTTTCCCGTAATGAGGAGCAGCCAAAAATCGGCAGCATTGAGAGCATTTCGCTCGTGGATTTGAATTTTAGCTATCCCGCCAGAAAGGAGCTTACGCTGGAGGCTATTAATCTGGATATTTCCTTAGGCGAAATCATTGTTATTGCCGGGAGCAACGGATCAGGCAAATCAACATTAGGCAAAGTTATTCTGGGGCTTCACGAGGTGGGCGAAAACAGCCTGCTCTACAACGGAATCGACAGCGCCAGACTTAATCGGGAAAGCATCTACAACAATATGTCAGCCGTTAATCAGGACTATATCAAATATCCGTTCAGCTTGAAGGAAAATGTAGCTTTTGGCCCTGTGGAAGAAGCCGAGCTGAGGCGCAGATATGGCGGCCCAAGCTTTGATTTGCTTCCCGAGGTGGATTACGATGCCCGGCTGGGGAATGAATTTATGGGCTCGCAGCAGCTTTCCGGAGGACAGTGGCAGAGGATTGCCATTGCGAGGGCTCTGTATGCCAATCGGCCGTTTTTGGTGCTGGATGAAGCAACGGCTTCTTTGGACCCCCAGGCCGAGATTTCACTATTGAATCATATCATTCACCAACGAAAAGGATTAACGACGATTCTGATCACTCACCAGCTCTATATGGGGCAATATGCGGACAAAATTGTTTTTATGGACAAGGGCAAAATCGGGGGGATCGGCACCCACGAGGAGCTGTATAGAAGCGTGCCGGAGTATAAGCTGATGTTTGATGAAAAAATGAGCGAAGGAGCGGTTCCCGCATGAGTAGTTCCAAATTTGATTTTTTGCTGAGCAAAGTGGTTGAAAATACGGATGTGGTTCCATTCGCCCCGTCGGAGTCCTTTCCTTATGAGCGGCTTCAGCTTGGCGCGCATCCCGGAGGCTCCCTTCTCATCTGCTTCATATCGTTGTCCTGCATGAGGTGTATCGACCTGTTGCCTAAGCTAAACGATATAGCCGGGAGATTTGACGGGCAATTTGTTTTGGCAAGCTGCGGCCAGGAGGAGGAAAACCGGGAAATCGGAGAGCATTTTCATTTTCCTTTTCCCCTTGTAACCGCAACGGAGGAAGATTTCTCAGGTGTTTTTCGAGTGCAGCATACGCCGTATATTTATGTCATTGACGCCAAGAGCAAGGTTGTGACCGGCGGAATGATACAAGACGAAAAAACGTTTAAAGAGCTGGGAATCTAGTAAAGGTTGTCCGCTATTGGGCTCCGAAGGAGTGGATAGTCATCCAATCTATCATTCATGTGCTGATTGCGTTTTTCTTTTTTCTGGCCTGTTATATGAAAATGCAAAACATAAGCGAATTCAAGTATGAAATTATGACCTACAACGTCATTCCCCGCAGGCTTGCGCCGCTTGCCGCCTATCTTTTTTTGGCTCTGGAATGGGTTATTGCGGGTTTGTTTTTATTCCATAACAAGGGGCCGTTGAAGGAAGTGCTTGCTGTTGGTCTGCTTTTGTTGTTTGCTCTGGTCCTGCACATTAAAAAAAGCGGCGTCCAATCCTGTACCTGCTTTGGCGAGCTGAGCTGGCTCAACAGGCGGCCCATTGCCAGAAATACAACGGCGGCAGCCGTCATTTTATTGAATGCTGCGGTTGTTCCCGGCGGAAGCTTCTTGTCTGCCGTTGAATCCTCGTTTGTTTTTTTAAGCTTTGTTTTGATTCTATTCCTTGTGCAGGCACGATCCAACCATCAACAATTGAAGGGGGTTAAGGCCATTGAATAACGGATTGATCATACTGGCGTTTGTAACGTTTATGGCGTGGCTGGTCAATGTCCGGCAAAAGCGGATGGTATGGAGCCTGCAGATGCAAACGATCCGGCATATCCAGACCTTAACGAAGCATAAGCCCGCTATTAGAGGGGTCCTGTTTTTGGCGTATTCCAATCAGCATCTCAAGCTGGTCGATCGGGTGATGTCCGACTCTGGCCGCAAGGACCAATACGCCATCGTGCTGGATGCGCCGAAATGGTTTTTTGAGCTAAAGAAAAAAACCTGGTCCAATCACTGCTTATTTAGCCCGGAGGAGCTGGCCGGCATGCCTCGGATAAACGACACCATTTTTCGCTTTGAGGGCGGAAAAATAATAAGCAGCACCAACGCGGAAGCATTGTTAACGGTGTAACGCCGCCTTAACGGCTTTGCTCAACTAAGGGGGAATTTGGAATGATGGATTGCGATATAACGGGACAAATTGTACTGTGCGAAGAGATAGAGCCGAGCTACGAAAAAAAGACGCTTTCGCTTATTCATATTATGAATGCACTGGTTATTGAAGCCTATCCAAGCATCGTTTTGTCCAAAATTTTGATAAAGCTTTCCCACAAGCCTAACAAAACCTATGTGATCAACATCATCGTAGAGGATCGGGAAGGCCATATGCTGTATGCGTCGCCGCCCAACGAGATATATATTGAAGGAGACCCAACCAAAACGTATTTTAACGAATCGATAGCGGACCTGAGATTTATGGTTGAAAAAAGCGGAGTTTATTTTATCAAATTGGTTCTGGACAAAACAGCAACATTAGCAACTTGGCCGTTGTTTATAAAAGAGAGCTATACAAGTTGAACAAAAGAGTTCGGCGGTGGAGGCCGGCGTGTGAAAAGTTCTGTAATAGCTATTGCAAGGAGAGGGAGGAAGGCATGAATTTACGCCTATTAAGCTTGGCGATCAGCATGTCGCTGCTGCTTGGCGCGTGTCAGAGCGGTAAAAGAGAGATTGTGGAGAACGCAACCCTGAAGGTCGTTTATTACGATCAAAATACGTTTCATCGCGATTATGGCGAGTTATTTGCAGCCAAACACCCCGGCATTGAAATTGAAGTTTTGCCAATCACCTATTACTCCAATGCCCCTGACGGCGGGACAGACTCCACGGCGGACAACATTAGCGAATACATGTTAAGCAAAGGGCCAGACGTCGTTCTGCTTAGGGATATTGATTTGCAAGCGCTGGCGCAAAATAACGAGCTGGTGAACCTGTCCCCCCTGATTCAAGAGGACAACTACGATCTGTCGTCGATGCTGCCTTCTGTTATTGATTTAATCAAAAAGCGTGGTGACGGAGATCTGTACGGCTTGGCGCCTACCTTTCAAAATACGGCGCTTTATTACAACAAGGATATTTTTGATCAGGCCAGAATAGGCTATCCTGTCGATTATATGACATGGCAGGATGTGCTGCATCTAAGCCAAAGCTTTAATGGAAACGAATCGGTATACGGCTTTTACAAGGGCAAAAATGCCAGCTTGTTTAACTTTGTGACGAAACGGATCGGCTACTTGAGCGGCATCCATTTTTACAACGCAAAAGAAAAAAAGATAACATTGAATACGGACTTTTGGAGGTCCGTATTCGAGCAGGTTATACAGGGCTACAAAAATAATAGCTTGTTTCTGGAAACGAGCCAGGAAATCCAGACCCGCTACAAGCTCAGTGAGGAAGCGGATTTTATTGTGGGGTCCAATTTATTTTTGCAGGGCAAAGCTGCCATGACGTATGACTCTATTAGTCTGGCGAGCGACATCGAGAAAGCGCAGCAAGCCTCCGGCAGCAATAAGCCCATTAATTGGGGGGTTGTGACCATGCCGGTAGATCCTTTGAACCCGGATGAAACAACGGCCTTTCATTTGAATCAGATTTTTTCCATTAACGCCAAATCGCAGCATGCCGCCGCCGCCTGGGAGCTCATTAAATTTATTAATGGCGAAGAGCTGGCCAAAATAAAATCAAATTCGTCGCCTGCGCTTTTAACGAGAATCCAAAATAGCAAGGATATGTACGGACGCGACATTGAAGCCTTTTACAAATTAAAGCCCAATGGCCGTTATTACAGCTCCGATGATTTGCCTGATGCCTTTTATGAGCAGTTTAATGCCTTTGGAAACGCCAAGCTAGAGGAAGTTATAGAAGGAACCAGCACATTAGAGGATGCGCTAATTAAGATTGAAAGCGAGGGACAGGCCATTTTGAGCCAGTTCGTTTCATCATAGCGGGAAAATCCCCTCCCGTTTGGACAATAATGATATTGTGTTATTTTTTATAACATATTATGGTTATTTTTGAACGATAAAGGAGGGGCATCATGAACATCGGAAAAAAGGTCCAATTGGACCGGCTTATAGGGAATCAGTACAGTAATATCGCGGGAATTGTGGTGATGAAAAACGACGTCATCTGTTATGAAAAATATGGGGATGGCTATACCGCCGACGATACGATTCATATTGCATCTGTCACAAAAAGCATTGTGTCCGCTCTGATTGGAATCGCTATTCACAAGGGCTATATCAGGGATGTGCATCAGAGGGCGCTGGACTTTTTTCCGGATTACGTTCCTAAGCGCGGGGAAAAAACAATTCAGCGTATAACGATCAGCCATCTTTTGACCATGACCGCGCCTTACAAATTTAAATCCGAGCCGTATACCAAGGTGTATTCAAGCAGCGACTGGACAAAAGCGGCGCTGGACTTGCTCGGAGGAAAAAGAGATCCGGGCGAATTTCTGTATACGACGGTCGGATGCCAGATTTTGACCGGGATTCTTGCGAATGCAACCGGCCAGTCCGTTTTGGATTTTGCTAGTGAGCATTTGTTTGCTCCGCTTGAGATCAAGGCGCCTCGCAGCGCGGAGATCAAAAGCAAGGAGGATTATTTTGTTTTTCTCAAGGGGAGACAACCAAGTGGGTGGGTCGTTGATCCCGAAGGTATTCATACGGGAGGATGGGGACTTGCTTTAACGGCTCGCGATTTGGCGAAAATCGGCCAATTGTACAGCAATGGCGGCATGTGGAACGGAGAGGCGATTTTGCCCGCCCAATGGATCGAGATCAGCACAAGGGAAAGCAGCCGCTGGGGGGACAAGCCCTACGGTTATTTGTGGTGGGTTGTTAACGATGGGGATCAAACCTGTTATGCGGCTATGGGGGACGGCGGGAATATTATTTATGTCAATCCCGAACAGCATACGATTGTTGCCGTCACTTCCACTTTTATGCCTCGGGCAAGAGATAGAATGGAGCTGATCCGCAGCCATATCGAACCGCTGCTTGAAAAAGACGGGGCAGGAGGAGGAGCCGGATAGATGAGTCTCCCCGCAACCGCAATCCCCGCAAGGTATCATTGAGGGAAAGCTATCATCGCTTAGCTGATCAGGCTGGCTGCCGCCCGGCATGCGGCATACTGAAGCTGCGCCCGCACGTTTACAACCTCCCCGATAATAATTAAAGCGGGGTTGTCCAGACGGGATATCGTTGCAGAGTTGTGCATGTCGTCTAACGTCGTGACGATGGTGCGTTGCCTGGCAGTTGTGCCATTTTCGATTAGTGCAGCCGGCGTTGAAGGCGATTTGCCGTGCTTCATCAGCTCCTCGCGAATAAAGGGCAGCTGACTGACGCCCATGTAGATAGCCAGCGTATCGACGCTGTGCGCAAGCAAATCCCAGCGAATCGGCGAACGGGCGTTGTGGCAGCGGCTGCCCGTTATGCAGGCGAAGGAAGCTGCGCTCCCGCGATGAGTGAGCGGAATGCCCGAAGCGGCAGCAGCGCCAATGGCGGAGGTGACGCCGGGAACGATCTCGAAAGGAATATTTTCCTCGGCCAAGGCCGCCGCTTCCTCGCTTCCTCTTCCGAATACGAAAGGATCTCCGCCTTTTAGACGAACCACCGTTTTGCCTTGCTTGGCGTATTGAACTAACGCCTCATTAATATGCTCCTGCTGCATCGCATGTGCGCCGGGAACCTTGCCGCAATAAATGCTGACGACGCCGGGGGGCGCGCAGGACAGCAGTTCCTTGTTTGCAAGCCGGTCATACAGAATAATTTCCGCTTGCTGAAGCGCCTTTAACGCTTTGACGGTAATCAGATCGGGGTCTCCCGGCCCGGCTCCTACAATAAAAACCTTTCCGTATTTGTTCATGCGGCTCGTCTCCTTACGCCTGTTGGCGAATATGTCGGGCTTAAACGGCTCTGGAGCTCTGCTCCTTTACGGGCGGCGCCTCTTTCACAGTCGCGGCCTTTTTATGATGACTCCAATACAGCAGCAATCCCGTAAACAAAGCGCCTCCGATAAAGTTGCCCGCCAGTACGGGAAGCTGATTCCACAGCCACCAATCTCCGAGTGTTACATTTGCTCCTAACAGCATGCCTGCCGGGATGACAAACATATTAACGACAGCATGCTCGAAGCCTTGGGCAAAAAAGATAACAATCGGCAGCCACATGGCTATTATTTTTCCTGTGGTCGATTTGGACGTAAAGGCCATGACAACGCCTAGCGTAACCATCCAGTTGCACAGGATCGCTTTGGAAAAAACAACCAGAAGGCCATCCATGCCAAGAGCTTTATAGCTTAATGTTTTGCTTTCGCTTATGCCGATCAGCATCGACGCAAGCGGATTGGAGAGATCATGTCCCATTTTGGTAATGGAGATTAGGTATAACCCCGCGTATAGGGTACAGCCGATCAAATGGCCCGTAATTGCCCAGCCAAATGCTGAGAGCATGGCGGCCGGCTTGCTTTTTCGCTGCAGAAGGGCCAGCGGAATCAAGGCAAAGCTGCCTGTCACCAGCTCAAGCCCAAGCAGGACGATAATGACGAAGCCGGCTGGAAAGATGAGTGCGCCTGCCAGCCCGATGGAGGTTTGCTGTACAGCAGTAAAGGCCAGTGTTGTGGAGAAAGACAGTATGGCCCCGCCCAATATGCCGCGCAAAACGGTTTGAGCCGGAGACAAAGAGGCCTTTGCCGCTCCTGCGTTCACCATGGCCTGGACAACTTCATGCGGTTTTACATATGACATGATGATTAACTCCTTTTCTGAAGTTGAATGTGGTTAAAGGTTCAGGTAGACGCCGCCGCTTGCGGAATCAATTTCGACATCGTAGGTCGTGACGCAGCCGTCGTCAGGCTCCTCGGCCTTGCCGGTGCGCAAGTTGATTTTCATATCATGCAGAGGGCAATGAATATGCGAGCCGCAAACCATGCCTTCCGAGAGTACGCCGCCTTTATGGGGGCATTTGTTGTCGATGGCATAAACGCTTCCGTCTGTTAAACGAAATAGGGCGATATCATTGCCCTGTACTTGAACGGTGCGGGAGCTGCGAACATCAATATCGGATAAATGGGCGACCAGCAGCCTGGTTGTTTTTGTCGTAGTCATACAATGAGACCTCCTTGATTGTTGGGCATGTCTCGCCATAAACAGCGTGCATGCCCGGCGCAGAGTAATAGAACTGATAGATGAAAAAACAATTGATTTTAATGGCTAGCTGTTTACAGGCTGGGGCTTGGCTAACGGCTCGAAGTTTTTGCGCAAATCGTCGGACTGCACGATTTCCTTCCATGGATCGCTAGTCAAGCTCAGCGTTTTCTGCAGACGCCCAACCAGCGCCTGGCGATCCTCTGCTTTCTCCAACGCTTGTTTGACATAATCAAGACCTACGCGCTCCATCCAATGAGCGGTCCGCTCGTTCCATGCGGCCTGCTCGCGGTAAAGCTGAAGATAAGCCGAGGACCACTCCAGCACTTCATCCTCCGTTTTGACTACAGTCAACACCTCGGTTGCGCGCACCTTGATGCCGCCGTTGCCGCCAACATGGATTTCCCAGCCCCCGTCGATGGCGATAACGCCAACGTCTTTAATGGAAGCCTCTGCGCAGTTTCGCGGACATCCCGATACAGCCAGCTTTACTTTCGCAGGAGCATTCATCCGTTCAAAAGCCTTCTCCAGCTTGACGCCCATGCCCATAGAATCCTGCGTGCCGAAGCGGCAGAACGTATTGCCGACGCAGGTTTTGACCGTGCGAAGCGTTTTGCCATAGGCATGGCCGGACGGCATATCCAGGTCGCTCCATATTTTGGGCAGGTCTTCTTTTTTGATGCCCATCAGGTCAAGACGTTGACCGCCGGTGAATTTTACGAGCGGCACCTCGTATTTCTCCGCAACCTCGGCGATTTTTTTGAGCTCGGTTGGCGATGTAATGCCGCCATAGATACGAGGAACAACGGTAAACGTGCCATCCTTCTGGATGTTTGCGTGGAAACGTTCATTGGTCACGCGGGATTCTTTTTCATCCACGTATTCCTCCGGGAACAGCATGCCCAGGTAATAGTTGAGCGCGGGGCGGCATTTGGAGCAGCCTTCGGAATTGTTCCATTCCAGCACGTTCATCACTTCGTTTACGCTCATAAGACGCATTTCGGATATGCTTGCGACAATTTCATCGCGGCTTAACGTGGTGCAGCCGCAAATGCCTTCCTTGACCGGCTCGCCGATGGAATCGCCGGAGTAGATTTGCAGCAAGCCCTCCACCAGCGGCTTGCAGCCTCCGCAGGATGCGGATGCTTTTGTGCAGGTTTTGATAGCGCCAACTGTGTTGCAGCCTTTGTTCAATATGGCGTCGGCGATTGTGCCTTTGGATACGCCGTTGCAGCCGCAAATAATTTCATCGTCAGCCATGGCTAGCAGACGTGCGCTGCCTGAGCCGGAGCCGCCGGCGAGCTGATCGGGGGATACGCCGAGCAGGAGCGATTTCTCGCGTCCCTCGATGGATTCTTCTTTTTTGATCATGGAGAACAGCTCGGCTCCGTCAGAGGTATCGCCGAACAATACAGCGCCAATCAGCTTGCCGTCCTTGATAACGAGCTTTTTGTAGGTCCCGCCAAGCTCATCCTGAATCTTCAGCGAACGATTGCCTGGACCGTCATTAAAAATGCCGCCCGAAAACACATCGACCCCGGACACCTTTAGCTTGGTAGAGGTGACGGAGCCGCCGTAGCCCTCTGTATTTACGCCAGCCAAATGTTTGGCAAGCACGGCGCCTTGTTCATAGAGCGGGGCGACCAGGCCATAAGCGATGCCGCGATGCTCGGCGCATTCTCCGACCGCATACACATCCGGCGCGCTTGTACGCATAAAATCGTCGATAACGATGCCGCGATTAATTTCAATGCCGGAAGCGCGGGCCAGGTCTACATTGGGCTTGATGCCAACCGCCATAACAACAAGATCGCCGTCTGCCTCGCTGCCGTCGGAGAAGACGAGACCGGTTGCACGCTTCTTTCCCTTAATTGCAGTTGTGCTTTTTTTGAGCATAAATTCCATACCCTGGGCTTCCAGCTCGCGTTGCAGCATCCGGGCAGCCGTCTCGTCCAGCTGGCGCTCCATCAGATAGTCGTTGATGTGGACAACCTGCACCTTCATGCCAAGATGGAGCAAACCTCTGGCGGCTTCAAGACCAAGCAATCCGCCGCCGATGACCACTGCTTTTTTATAGGAACGGGCTGCTTCGATCATCGTTTCGCAATCCTTGATGTCACGGAAAGCAATGACGCCTTCCTTGTCTGCGCCTGGCAATGGAAGCATGAAGGGGTTGGAGCCGGTTGCGATCAGAAGGGTGTCGTAGGGGACAGATACGCCCTGCTGGGATGTAACGACTTTACGGTCCGTATCGATGCGGGTTATGGTGTGGCCTGTATAAAGCGTGATGTCGTTTTCGCTGTACCAGTTCCAGTCGTTAATGATGATTTCCTGCAGGCTGGCTCCGCCTGCCAGCACGGAGGACAACATGATCCGATTATAGTTGGGATGCGGCTCGCTTCCGAAAATCGTAATCTCGTACCGCTCGGGGGCAAGCTTTAATAAATGCTCGATGGCTCTTACTCCGGCCATGCCGTTGCCGATCAGGACTAGCTTTTGTTTGGTGGTCATACGGAAATCTCCTCTCCGGTGCTGCTCTTTATTTGAATAAAAAAAGCCTGCTTCACAGAGGAGTAAACATACGTTACCCTGGGTCTGTGAAAGCAGGCTCCATTGCCGCTTCAAACGAATACGCCATTGTATTCGTGAAAATGTGTTGTGACTAATGTCACTATACATCACATAAAGATAAGATGTCAATATATCTAACAACTAATTTGAATGATGACAGAATTATTTGAAATGTGTTATATATAGTAACATGAATTTCTGATTAGGGGGCGAGCCGATTGCGCTCTTTGCTGATAGTTGAACCGGATGTTGCTGCGGTAAGAAGGGCGGACCTATCGCCGTCTATTTCGTTGCCCAAGAAAAAAACACCTGTTTATGTGTTGGAGGAATACGGCTACGCCGTGCTTGCAGCAAGGGATATCGGCAAAGCGGAGACGTTGATCGGCAGTGCCGATGCTTTGATTCTGCATATGCCACTTAACGATGTCAAGCCTGTGGGCCATAGGCTTACCAGAGCCAAGGCGTTGCCGCTGTTCTGGTGGTGCAGCGCCGCTTCTGCCGCTGATTCTCTGCAATATTGCGAGGAGGATGCTCCGGTTGACGGATTGCTGACAGCATCCATGAGCGAGCAGGAGCTGCATTGGAGCCTCCATTTCGGAGAACGGCAGTTTATGGAGCGGCAGCAATGGCTGAGTGAAAAAAAACAGCTTGAAGGCCGGCTGGAGGAGCGCAAATGGATTGATATGGCCAAGGGAATCCTGTGCCAAATAAAAAATATTTCGGAAGCCGAGGCATACGAAGTGCTGCGTAAGCAGGCCATGAACGATCGCAAGCGGATGGTGGATGTAGCCACTTCAATCGTAAGAGTGCATCAGCTGCTTCAGGATCAAAAATAAAGGGGGCCGTCTCACATGTTCGCGAAGTTGTTGAAGGAAGTTGGCAGGGGCAAGCGGGGAGCCCGGGATCTCAGTTATGAGGAAGCCCGGATGGCCGCCGAAATGATTGTTGACGATAAGGTTACGCCGGCTCAGCTTGGCGCATTTTTTGTTGCCGAACGGATCAAAATGGAAAGCGTCGAGGAGCTTCAGGCATTTGTTGAGGTATTGCGTGAGCATGCCTACAGAGTGCCGGTTCAGGAAGGCATCGACTGCACGGGACCTTATGATGGACGGAAAAAATCGTTTTACGCTACCTTTGCCACCGCTTTTGTAACAGCAGCAGCCGGTTTGCCCGTAACCTTGCATGGCACGGCTCCCATGCCGCCCAAATGGGGGATTACGCTTCAGGAGCTGCTTCAGGAGGCGGGCGTTGCCGCTGCGGAAATGTCCAGGGAGTCTGCTGCTCATGCAGCAAAAGAAACTGGCGTGTTGTATGCTTCCTCCGAGCAATGGTGTCCGCCGCTTGCCAAGCTGCGCCCCGTAAGGCTGGAGCTGGATATGCGCACCATCATAAATACGGCGGAGAAGCTGGTGGATTACAGCCATTCCCCTTATCTGCTGTTCGGCGTATTCCACAACACGGTATTTGAACGGATGGCTAAGCTGTCACAAAATCTATCGTATCGCAAAGCGCTGATCGTGCAAGGGGTGGAGGGCTCCGAAGACCTCTTTATCGAACGTCCAACCCGCACCTACGACGTAAGCGGAGGCGAAGCCACGCTGTATGTTATTAATCCGGATGCCTACGGCCTGGAGACAGCCGTTCCTGAAATCGCCTGGACGCCCAAGGAGCAATTGAATGCCACGGAAGCGGTTCTGCAAGGAAAAGGACATCTTGCTTTTGTTAATCAGGTGCTGCTGAACGCTGCTGTCCGGCTGCAGCTGGCGGAAAAAGTGGAATCCGTAGAAGAGGGCTTGTACATCTGCAAGGCTCTGATGGATGAAGGAGCGCCGTTTGAGCGTTACCGGACCTGGATTTCCCTGATGCAAAAACAGGGCGCCCAGACTGTATAAACAAATAGGATGCCGCACAAAAGCATACAGAATGGGTTTTTCTAAGTTAACACAAAATAAAAAAGAGGCTTCTTCTAGCAGTCAGGCTTTATTGACTTGGGGAAAGCTTCTTTTTTGCGTGACCAATAACTAAAAAACGATGCGAGGTAAAGGTTGAAAGCACGAATCCGTTTATATATAATAAAAATTGAACAATGTTCAGAACAATGTTCAGTTTCAGTCGAAACCGTTTTTTAACATATACTCAGGAGGTTCTTTATGAAAAAGCAGGAGGAAGCAAAAACGGCAATTTTTAATGCAGCAATGGAGCTAATCCATGCAAGCGAAGGCAATGTTGATGAAATTACTACAAGGATGATTGCGGAAAAAGCAGGCGTTGGCGTTGGGTTGATTAACTACCATTTTCAGACGAAAGATCGGTTAATTGAGGGCTGTGTGCAAACCATCATCCATCATGTAACGGGAAACTTTAAACCCGGACTTATCAAAAATCTCAGCTCACAAGAACGTCTAAGCGCCGTTATGAAGCAAGTAGCTGATTTTTTGATGGAAAATCAGGCCGTATCGCGTATTTCCGTATTGGGCGACTTTGCAAAACCGGAACCAACTGACAATACGATGCGCACCGTTGAAGGATTTTGCAAAACGATGGATTTGCCGGAAGGTGAATCTTTCATAAAGGAGAAAATAGCCATGTTTGCATTGACTACTACTCTTCAAGCCGCCTTTTTACGCAAAAATAGTACGCTTGTAACCTTTGGATTCAATTTTGAAATCAAAGAAGAGCGGGACCGATTCATTGATCTGTTGGTCGAACAGATTGCGAGGGGAAATAACAATGAACAATAGAAGCCTGGGTTTGTACGCACCTGCCATAGCTGCGGTTTGCACAATTATATTTTTTATCGGACTGCTTTTGAATCATGATACGCTGAATTTCGCTTCATGTCTGGTTCTCGGCTGGGCCTATGTTTTGACGGCATGCGCATATGCTGCCTTGGCGGACCCAGACAAAAAAGCAATAGGTTTTGGCGGCGTTGCAATCGCGATTGTTTATTGCGTGTTCACTAACCTGGTCTATTACACGCAATTAACGACCGTTAAATTCGAATCGGCTGATCCTGTTATCGTGAAGGCGCTGGCTTTTAAATCGGGGTATTGGTTGTTTGGTTTTGATCTGATGGGCTACGGACTGATGGCGCTGTCCACCGCCTTGCTTGGCTTCAGCTTCAAGGCTGCATCCAAGCGGGATCGGGCTCTCAAGGGGATGCTGCTGGCGCATGGGCTATTTTTCCCAGTCTGTATTATTGGACCTATGCTTAATCTGTTTCAGGCGGGTGGAGATGATGCCGCAGGGATTATGGCTTTGCAAGGGTGGTGTCTGTTTTTTACGCCGTTGATGCTGTTGTCGGCAAACCGCTTCTACCGGATGAAATCTACTATCTATTGAAAGCGCTAACCAGGTGATATAATGGAGACAAATGGATGGCTTAACAGAAAAGGGCTGATATAACTTGCTTGAAAGGGAAATCAAATTTAGAAGACTTGTCATCGGGGAGCTGAACCCGGAGATGCTGCTTCCGTTTCAGCGTTATCAAGAGGTTAATAGGGTTTGGCGAGTGATAGACGGCGAGCGAAAGCTGGTTTCGGAGCCTTTTGTCGATAATTGGGATGAAGAGACCAAGGCTGAAATCGTAGAGCAGGATTTCAAGCATTGCCTGCTGGGCGGCGGAAGCGTGATTTGTGCAGAGGATAACGGGAAGCTTGTAGGTTTTTCCTCATTGCTTCGCCAGTTGTTCGGAAGTGAGAGCCAATATGCTGATTTGATGCAGCTGCATGTATCCGCCGATTATCGTGGCAAAGGACTTGGCAAAGCGTTGTTTGCCGAATGCGCGCGTCAAGCTAAGGTCTGGGGGGCGGACAAGCTTTATATTTCTGCTCATTCCGCTGAAGAAACCGTTGCATTTTATCGGGCGATGGGCTGCGTGGACGCGTTGGAGATTAATAAGGAGCATGTGGAGCGCGAGCCGTTTGATTGTCAGCTGGAGTATGTTTTAAACAAGGGATAGAATGCATTCCGTTTCAGGTCATAAACAGAAAACCGGGAGGTTTGGAGCATGGGGCAGAAACGCTTGACGTTCAGGGAAGACGGCACTTTTAAAATAGTACAATTTACGGATGTGCATCTGATAGACGGCTCGGGAGAAGAGAAGGACCAGCGAACGCTGGCATTGATGAAGGACATAGTGAAGCGGGAGCAGCCGGATCTGATTGTTTATACCGGCGATCTCATTTTCAGCGAACGCGCAGGGGAACCAGCCGAAGCATTCCGCAGCGTGATTGGCGTTGCCGAAGCGGCCGGCATTCCGTATGGCGTTGTTTACGGCAATCATGATTCCGAGCAAGGCGTTACCCGCGCTGAATTGCAGACTATTTTGGAGGAGAGGGAGCTGTCGCTTTCCAAAGCCGGTCCCGCCGACATTCACGGCACGGGCAATTATGTGCTGACCGTTCAGAGGTCGTCAGGGACGGGGGAAGCGGCTGTGCTTTATTTTGTTGATTCGGGGGAATATGCATCTCCTTCAGTCGGAGGTTATGCCTGGCTGCATCCCGATCAGGTGAATTGGTACAGCGCACAGTCCAGCCGTATTTCAGCCTTGAACAAAGGCCCGCTTCCGGCATTGGCATTCCTGCACATTCCTCTGCCTGAATATCGCGAGGCGGCTCTGAAGGGCGAAATTCTGGGCACAAAAGGCGAAGAGGTCTGCTGTCCCGTCATTAACAGCGGCATGTTCGCCGCCATGCTGGATGGCGGCGACGTCATGGGCGTTTTTGCCGGGCATGACCACGACAATGATTACATGGCTGCTCATCATGGCATCACGCTGGCGTACGGCCGGGTTACGGGCTGGAATACGTATGGAGCGCTGCAGCGTGGGGCCCGCGTCATCGAGCTGCGCGAAGACGCGTTTTCTTTCCGCACGTGGATCAGGCTGGAGGATGGCTCTGTTGTAAACGAAGCCAAAGCGGCAATGGAGAAAACGGGCGAGGTGTCGGGACGAATATGACGAAAATTGCTGAAGGACGCACGGCAGAGGTACGCATGTATGGAGACGGGAAAATCATCAAGCTGTTTCATTCCGGTTTCCCAAAAGACGCCGCTCATTACGAATATAAGATGAGCAGTCTGGTATATGAGTCCGGCATCGCGACGGCAAAGCCATACGAGCTGCAGGAATACGAAGGCAGAACGGGTATCGTGTACGGCTATCTCCATTCATCCTCGACTATGCTGGCACGGATGTCGGCCGAGCCCGGCAGCATTGAATTTTATGCCGAATGGATGGCGCGTCTGCATGCCGAGATGCATAGCCGATCGGTAGATGCTGCCCGTTTCTCTTTCGTCCATTCCTTGCACGAAGCCTTGCAGCATCGTATAGGAGAGTCGGAGGGGCTGACAGAGTCGGAAAAAGAGGCCGTCATCCGTTATTTGAAGGATTTGCCGCGGGGAAATAGCTTATGCCATAGCGATTTTCATCCCGAAAATGTGCTTATTGGAAAAGAAGAAGCCTGCATCATCGACTGGATGACCGGAGCAATCGGACATCCTGCGGCGGATGCCGCGCGCACGGTCCTGCTGCTTGAAATGGGAAGCTTGCCCGAAGGCGCTCCGCAATTGTTAGTGGAAGGTTTAGCGAAGACGCGGAGCCATTTTAAAGATAGCTATTTACGCTATTACACCCGGTACTCGGGCATTTCCGAGGCTTCAATCAGGCAATGGATGCTGCCAATAGCCGCTGCAAGGCTTGTCGAATGGATACCGGATGAAGAAAAAAGCCAACTGCGCGGCTTTATACGCGAGGAATTGAAGGGAGAAACAGGGGCTATGTCGCATGTCAATATATCATTAAATCGTATAGAGTGGGTGGAAGGCGACGCCGCCGTTTTATCGTCATTGAAGGGAAAGCATGAGCTGCTGCCGCTTAAGCCGGGTCTTGAAGCGGAGGTTGCTCTTGTGGAGTGCAGTGAGGGAGCCTTTGTGGCAAAGCTGTGGAACAAGGAATCCAGACCCGATATCGAGCGGCAATACAAGCTGCTTAATATACTTGACGCACAGGGTGTCCGCGTATCCAGACCGTACGGCTGGGGCAGGGATGAAGGGGGAAACCTGCTCCTGTTAATGGAATACGGCGGCAAACCTCTAAAGCGGCTCGATTCTGATACTCTAAAAAAAATGGCCGAGCTGTTGGTGGAGGTGCATGCATTTCAAACCGACCAGCTTCCAATGGGAGTAATTCCGACGTATGATTTTGTTTCTTATTTTTTTCCTGCGCTTGATCAACATTCCGATATTAACCTGACGCTTCAAAAAGCATTGGATCACGCTCAGTACAAGCAAACTTCGCTTATTCACGGCGACTACAATTTGGGCAATTTGCTGGAGCAAGAGACACGCCTTATGATCATTGACTGGACAAACGGGCAAATGGGCGATCCCAGGTATGATGCAGCGTGGTCGATTTTTTTGATTACAATCTATTCGGGAGAGCAGTACGGCCATCAATACGCCAAGCTGCTGCAGGAATTAGGCGCGTTTGAGCAAAGAGAATATTCAGCATTTCAGGCGCTTGCATGCCTGCGCTGGCTGCTGCTTAGCCGAATAAGCGATGTGCCTAAAGATGCCTCCGTCATGAAGAGGATTCGCGCCATTGTAAGCTCCAATGCTTTGCTTGACGACGGGCTTCTTTAGGACGTGACGCTCCAGAACGTTAAGCAATTTCTTCAGTGCGATCATCCTGTCGGCTTTAACATGCCGTTATTTCCCCGGTTGCGGATTTTGTAAGCTAATATGGCGATCAGGGGGATGATCGTGCTGCAGGTAATGTCCCAATCGATCCAGTAATACACGATTAAGGATACATAATAGGTAATATTGGGAGCAATGATGATCGCCATGCCAAACAGCATCATGCCTGTCGGCAAGATAAGGGGACGGAATGTTTTCAGCTTGAGAAACTGGGCTGTTCCCAGAAGGAAGCAATACAAATAAATAACCGCCTTGAAGTAGGTGGAGATAATCCAGACCGTCGCCATAATCGCCTCGATCCGCTCCAGAAAGTTGCCGATGCTGATTCGCTGAGATAAAGTAAACGATGCATAAATATTATGCTGGGTAAAAAAAGCGCCAAGCACCATAATCGAAATCATAACAATGCTGCCAAGCAGCAGCCCTCCGATAATGGTGGTAATTATAATATCGCGTTTGCGATGCTGCGATTTGGCAGTGTAGGGTAGCAGCATCATAATCGCCGCCAATTCTCCGTATGGATAAGCAATGGTTACTGACATGCCTTTTGCGAGCGGCAGCCAGCCTGAGCTCAATATGGGCTTGACACGATCAAAATCGGCTTGCGGCAAAATACATATGACCAGAAAAACGATAAACAGAGTGACCAGGGGCAATAAAATTTCTCCGGTGCGCGCAATACTTTCGAGGCCATGCAAAACGCCCCAAACCAGCAAAAGAACGAACATCAAATGTACAATTCGTATCGGCGTGCTTGGAATGATCTGCGTTGTCAGGAAATCCCCTACCTCCCGGGTTGCAATGGATGTCAATACAAAGAAAAAAAACAAATACCAGAGGTTGAACAAGCCCCCGATCCAATTGCCCCAAATGCCAGTCATAGCCTCTATCAGCGTTTTACCAGGCTGAAGCTGATAAAATTTCAACATAATCAGGATCGATAACAAACCGATAGGTATCCCTATCACCGTAGACAGCCATGCGTCCTGATGGGCGAAAAATGTAATGACCGCAGGATAGATTAGAATCATATCCCCGATTTGCGCAAGCAGCAGCAATACGATTAATTGCCGATTGCTGATTCGACCTGACTCCAGCATTATGCCTGCCTCCCTGTCTATGTAAAAATCATCTCCAGCAAGTGATTAAAAGGAGTGTAAATCCAGATAATCATATCCAACGGACTGGGCACGCTGATTAGCTTTGCGGCAATAACGCTCATCACCGAGCCCGCGATCAAAAAAAATACAACAGTTGCAGCCTCGCCCTTCATGCCCCCGCGAATGAGCGAAGGCAATTCCTTTATACCAATTGCAGCAGCGATTCCAGTCACCACGATATAAATAAGCAGGCTGCGTCACTCCTTAATGTCGAGTTGGAAGGAGTCATCCAGCGACCCTACTCGTTTGATCATGTATTTGATATGGTAATTTACTTTGAGGCGGGTTAGATCATTATCCCAATTGTCCCGATGTGCAAGCCACCATTTGTGATTGGTACGATCTATCTCCTGCCCAAATCCAAAAATATCCACCTTATATTTCTTTACGACTGTTTTCACTGTAGATTCCAGCAGCTTAACAAAAGCTTGCTCGGCTTTTTCTTCTAACTCTTTAATAATATCCGGATCTGCGATTTTCGTTTTGCATTCCACTGAAGCGATTATGCCTACTGCTTGAATCGTGAGATCAATTTCGGGCTCCGACTTTTTGTTGAAGGAAGCCTTTATTTTTGTGTTGACGCGAAGGGTTTTAAGTGCAATCTTCCCATTGTCGTCGCAGCCAATATGACCTACCGTCGATTTCACGTTATCGCGAATATAGTTATATCCCTTGGACTCCGCCTCGTTCAGCCAGCCAATGAGCTTGTCCTTCTTGAAAACGCCTAGTCCGGTATAATATAGCTTGGCCGGCGGATCGCTTGTCGCCACGTTTTTGTCGGAAGCAGCCTCCTTTTTGTTGCCTCGCAGCTCAACCCCGGTAACAACGGGAGAAATCCCGTCGCTAAGCATATCCTCCAGCAGCCGGTCAGCGGTGACGGTTGTTGTGGGAGCCCAGGTTTTGGATGAAACCTCCAATGCGCTGTATAATTTTTCTGCAGGTATTCTTTCCAGAGATGTCAGCGTAGATAAGATGGTTTCGGCGCTGGTATTGCGCGCAATCATAACATAATAATCCGGCCTTACGCCGGGATCGCGCATAAGCGCCTCCAGTATATCGCCAATGCCTACATCCCTCGCGAATTTTTCGCTGAAAACGAGAACCCGGATATGGGACATAAAAATATTGCGGGGATTGCTGAGCGTCAGCTTCTGAATCGCCTCGAACAGCGTTGGTCCGGTTGCATGAAATAAAGTAACGGGAGTACCAGCGTTTTTGCCGGTATTGGAGCCCAATGCGGAAGGGATGGCCACCTGTGCCGTCACCTTGATCTGGTCACCCGCCTTGTCGACGCCAAGACCCATCATAATCCCTAAGTCATTCAGTTCCTCCCGGTCCCAGCAGCCTGACAGCAGAAGAGATGCTGCCACTAGCAATGCCGGAAGCAACAGACAGGCTTTTCGCATGATCAACCTCTTTTCCGCCTGGAGGGCTTGCCGGTATTGTCTATGCCCTGCCGCATCAAGTTGCTGATACCATTGGACTTTGGCCGTGTGCGCATGAATGGCCAAGGAGTCCGGTACAAGGTGTCTTTCAGATCGTTCCCGATATACGGTCCGAACGGACTCATATAAGGGACGCCGAACGAACGCAGCCCGGTCAAGTGGATCGTTACCATAATGAGGCCGATCAATACGCCGTAAAGACCAAAGCTTGCGGCCAGCGCCATCAACCCAAAGCGAATGATGCGTACAGAGATGGACAAGCCGTTTTCGGGGATGACGTAGCTGGATATGGCAGTGATTGATACGATAATGACCATCGCAGCGGAAACAACCCCTGCGTCAACAGCGGCTTGTCCAATAACCAGCGTGCCGACGATGGATACCGCCTGCCCCACGGTTTTGGGAATGCGAACGCCGGCCTCGCGCAATATTTCATAGGTCAGCTCCATAAGCAAAGCTTCGATAAAAGCCGGAAATGGTACGCCCTCTCGCTGGGCGGCTATGCTGATGAGCAGCCTTGTAGGCAGCATCTCCTGATGAAAGGTAGATATAGCAATATAGAAGGAGGGCGCCAGCATCGCGATAAAAAAGGACAGGTAGCGAATCAGGCGCAGCAGAGTGCTAATATCAGCTCTTTGATAATAATCCTCGGCTGACTGGAAAAAATGGACGAACAAGGCCGGCACAACAAGCACAAACGGCGTTCCGTCCACCAAAATGGCAATGCGGCCTTCCAGCAGAGCTCCGGCGATTGTGTCAGGGCGCTCGCTATTGTACACGGTGGGGAATACGGTTCGGCGGGTATCCTGAATAAACTCCTCGATATAGCCGCTTTCCAAAACAGCGTCTATATCGATTTTGTCCAGCCGTCTGCCAACCTCTGCAACGATTTCGGGGTCGGCCAGGTTTTTGATGTACATGACGGCAATATCGGTTTTGCTGACCCTTCCGATTTCCCGGGACTCTATCCACAGAGAGGGGTCCTTGATCCGTCTGCGCACCAAGGTGATATTGGTACGAAGGTTTTCATTAAAGCCCTCCATGGGGCCGCGGACGACCGACTGCGATTGGGGCTCGGTAATGTTCCGGTCCTCGCGGCCAACGGCTCCTATTTTCCAGGCTTCGGGCCTGCCGTCCAGAAGCAGCAGCACATTGCCCGACAGCAAATCCGTAAACAGCCGATCCATAGCGTCGATACGGTGAACATCGCCGGCTATGAGCACCTCATGCAGTAGATAATGAATAAATTCATCGCCATCCGTTCTTTCGTCAAACTCTTGTTCGGAAATGAGCGAGGGGAAAATAGAGCCGTGCAGCAATTGCTTGTCAATCAGCCCATCGATATAGATAAGCGCGGCGGGCCACCTTTTCAGACATTGAAACTCTTTTATGATCAGGTCCTGGCAGTTTCCCATCGTTTCCCGGATATATTCAATATTGTCGCGCAGGCTTTCTGCAAGGTGCTGACGCTCCTCTGTTTCAAGGGCTTCCGCCATGACTGATACCTCCTGTCGCACAGTCTGCAATGACGTTAGCGTACCCAGAAAAGATTCCCATTATGTCATATGACGCTATCCGCTTTTATGTTATAATTTCCGTTATTCATCAGAGAGAGGAACTGCTGCTGTGAACAACCGTCTTTATTTTGGCAATGCCAAAATCGTTGCTTTAATTGCGACCTTGTGCTGCGCTTTGTGGGGAAGCGCTTATCCATCCATTAAGCTGGGATACGAATGGTTTGCAATAGAGGCTGCCGACATTCCATCCAAATATGTGTTTGCAGGCTACCGCTTTGTATTGGCCGGAGCGCTGCTGCTTATACTGGCCAGATTGACCGGAAAGCGCGTATTTTCCCTGTCCCGCCAGGAAATAGGGAGCCTCGCTGTTTTGGGCTTTGTGCAAACCGCCGTGCAATATCTATTTTTTTATATTGGCGTTTCCAATACAACCGGGGTCAAAGGCTCCATTATGAACTCCACAACAACTTTTTTTAGTGTTGTTTTAGCCCATTATCTTTACAAAAACGATAAATTGGGCCGAAACAAGCTGCTGGGCTGCCTGCTCGGTTTCGCCGGCGTGGTGGTCGTTAATTTTCATCAGGACTTGCTGACTTTTTCCTTTTCCATGACGGGTGAAGGCTTTATTGTTATTGCTGCCTTTGTTTTTTCGGTGTCGGCTATCTATGCCAAGGCGTTAACGAAACGTTTGGATGTTATGCTTATAACGGGCTACAGCTTGTTCCTCGGGGGTGTCGTATTGACTGTGCTTGGCCTGGGTATGGGCGGAAGCGTCACCCATTTTACCCCGGCATCGACGAGCATTCTGATTTATTTGGCCTTGCTCTCATCCATTGCCTTTTGCCTGTGGAATGTGTTGCTGAAGTACAATAAAGTAGGCCAGGTGTCGGTATACAATTTCCTGATTCCTGTATTCGGCACGCTGCTGTCGGGGCTTTTGCTGGGAGAGACGGTGCTGGAGCTTAAAAACCTGATTGCATTGGTATTTGTGTCATTCGGCATATTTTTGGTCTATCGGGAAAAGCCGCCATTGGAGCGAGCCTAGCGTTTAGCTCATAAAAAGGGGCCGAATATGGTAAACTGAGGAGGCAAGCAACCTGACCTAATAGGAGAGTGCAGCTGTGGCCATCAACACTTATCTCAATTTTAAAGGGAATACCCGGGAAGCTGTAGAGTTTTACGCAAGCGTGTTTGGGGTTGAGGTGCCGGAGATTATGACGTTTGGACAAGCGCCGCAGAATCCCGACCATCCGCTGCCGGAAGGCATGGAAAATGGGGTCATGCATGCCCGTCTTGATGTTGCGGGAGGCACGCTTATGTTTTCCGATACATTCCCGAACATGCCTTTGACGTTTGGCGACAACATTAGCCTTGTGCTCAACTTAAGCAATCAGGATGAAGTGACGATGTATTACAACCGCTTGAAGGATGGCGGCAATGTCCAAATGGAATTGCAGGAAACGTTCTGGAGCAAATCCTATGGCATAGTAAAGGATAAATTCGGCATTACCTGGCAGGTTAGCCTGGAAGCATAACAACTATAAATGATTAGAGGCCGTTCCGAAACAGCGATTGCTGCCGGAACGGCCTTTTCATGTTGCCGCCAAACCTAACGATGCTCCACCAGATCGATGGCTCCCAGAATGATATGAGCCAGGCCAAACCCGAGAACGCCTGTACCAACTAGCTTGTACCTGCTTTTCATCAATGAGGCCCCGCCGGCCGACACTACAGCTCCAAGAACAGTAGGAATCAAACCTTCGCGCATAGTATTCACTCCTTACAGTTTTGTTTGGCAAGACACAGCTTAGTATTCCATCCCTATATGGGCGTATGCACGCGCTTATTGCCGGTGGGATGACACATATCTCCATGCAGCATGTTTGAGGAACGGGAGGGGTATAGTACCAAATGGATCATTCGGAGTATACATGCGAAGGAGCGTAACGTAACAATGAGTCAAACACCGGAGAAAAAGCAAGTGCTGCCGCCGCAAAACCAAAATCGTCAGCCTGGCATCGAGTCAGAGATGAACCCCCGGCCAGCGTTCCAATCGCCTAGCTACAAGGCTGCCGGAAAGCTTGCGGGCAAAACGGCGATTATTACTGGAGGGGACAGCGGTATTGGCCGGGCTGTCGCCGTTGCGTTCGCGATGGAAGGAGCCTCGCTCTGCATAGCCTATAAGGACGAGCATCAGGATGCGGAGGAAACCAAAAAATTGATCGAGGGCCATGGGGGAGCCTGTCTTCTCGTACCGGGAGATATAGGTGATGAAGCCTTTGGAGGACAGCTTGCGAAAGCTGCTGTGGACCGGTTCGGCAAGCTGGATATTCTCGTCAATAATGCAGCCGAGCAGCATGTACGAAAAAGTCTGACGGATATTACGCCCCAGCAATTGCAGGCGACCTTCCGCACCAATGTATTCGGCATGTTTTATACAACGATTGCCGCATTGCCTCACCTGACTCCCGGGAGCAGTATTATCAATACGGCTTCCATTACGGCTTACAAGGGCAATCCGGGCTTGATTGATTATTCCGCAACAAAAGGAGCGGTGGTTTCCTTCACCCGCGCGCTTGCAGCCAATTTGGCGGGAGGCGGTATTCGCGTTAACGGAGTTGCTCCGGGGCCAATCTGGACGCCCCTTATTCCGGCGAGCTTTGACGCACAGGCGGTCTCCCGGTTTGGCTCCGATACGCCGATGGGCAGACCGGGCCAGCCCTATGAGCTGGCTGCGGCCTATGTTTACCTGGCTTGCGACGATTCCAGCTACATGTCGGGCCAAGTGCTCCACATCAACGGCGGCGAACCAGTCAACGGCTAGCCTACAAATCAAAATTCAAAAAGTTCGGTTCACAGTGCCAAGAAGATGGCAAGAAGCTAGAAATAGAGGACCGGAGCTTAGTGAGAGCTAAGTGAGGACCGGATATTTCGGCTGAATGCCATATTCGCCGCCGGCCATGCCGCCAGGCATGACCCGCAATGTGAGGCGGACTTTTTGAATGTCCGGTTACAAATCAAAATTCAAAAAGTTCGGTTCACAGTGCCAAGAAGATGGCAAGAAGCTAGAAATGGAGTAGCGCAGCTTAGTGGGAGCTAAGTGAGCAACGGACATTTCGGCTGAATGCCATATTCGCCGCCGGCCATGCCGCCAGGCATGACCCGCAATGTGAGGCGGACTTTTTGAATTACCTCTAAAGGGTTTTGGAGTAGTTGCCCCAGTGGGGATGCCTCCCATCCACATCCTCTATGCCGTACATGTCGCTAAGGGTCCAGCTTGGCAGAACAGTGCCGCTATGCTTGTTATATGCCGGGTCGGCTGCCAGCGCGGCGATGCCTCTGCCGATAAAAAATGGCGTTTCGGATTCCGCAAAATGCTGGCTGTCCGGCATCCCGCCCGTAACAGCATCGCGCCAATTAGCCTCCGTAACGCCAAAATGCTCCAGCATTTCCTCCGAGCGCAGAAACCCTGGCGTTACGGCCAGCGCTGATACTCCGCTGTCGGCCAGATCGCTGGACATGCTTTCCGCCAGATGAATAGGAGATATTTTGGCCAGGCTGTAATAGAGGTTGCCCCGGTAACGGTAGTCGATACCGTCAGTTACCTCGATAATGAGCCCTTTTCCTCTTGCGATCATCAGGGGAGCGGCGTAAAACGATGTAATCATATGCGCCTTAACAGCCCTATCCTGTGCGAGAAGACCGTTTTCCAGGGAATGCTCCCAGAAGCGCTTGCCCCATTGAATCAGCTTTTCGCCTCCCCAGATGTTGTTAACGAGCAAATCCAGCTGGCCATTTTGCTCTTCGCGGATAATTGAAATCAAGCGCTCTACGTTTTCTGGAATGGTGTGGTCGACCGCAACGGCGATGCCTTTTCCTCCTGCCGCGGTGACCAGCTCCGCTGTTTGTTGAATGGTTTCTTCGCGGTTCAGGTCGGAACGCTGCTCCGTTGTGCTTCGGCCTGTGCAATATACGGTTGCTCCCGCGGCTCCCAGGCTTATGGCGATGCCTCTCCCGGCGCCTCTGGTTGCTCCTGCCACCAAAGCCACCCGATCCTGTAAAGGTTTGCTTGCTGTCATGTTTTTCGCTCCTTTGCTATTTGTATCATAGGGGACTAAAGACGGCGTATGTGCCGTTTTCATCTCTTGTTCAAGTATAAAGGGGATAAGATGACATCTATTGTCATCATTGGTTGTTATAATTAAGAGAAGGCTGCAATGTTGTTTGACGCAGGGGGAGAGTGTTTTATGTCGGCGTCCAGATTGTTATCCATTGTTTTATTTCTGCAAAATGAAGGAAAGTTATCGGCGCAGCAATTGTCGGAGCGGCTGGAGGTTTCCAAGAGGACGATTTTACGGGATATGGAGGATTTAAGCTCTGCAGGCATTCCGGTTTATTCGGAGCGGGGACCAAACGGAGGATGGCGGCTGACGGAGGGCTACCGCACTAGCCTGACTGGAATGCATGCCGGGGAATTGGCGGCGCTGCTCCTGTCGAGCCATGCGGGACCAATTAACGATTTAGGCCGGCAGGGCGAGCTGGAGTCCGCTCTGCAAAAGCTGCTTGCCGCGTCCACGGAAGCGGCGCGAGCCAGCGCGGCTGCGGCAAGAAGCAAGCTTCATATCGACGGTGCGGGCTGGCATGACGGAAAGGGCTTGCCGCAGGGACAGGGACAACGACTGTTGAGCATCATACAGGAGGCTGTCTGGGAAGAACGGCGTCTTAGGCTTACCTCGCTTCGGAATGACGAACCTGTGGACAGGGTTGTTCATCCGTTAGGGCTTGTGGTGAAGCGGGGCGTATGGTATCTGGTTGCAGCGCTTGAGACAGATGAAGCTCCGAAGCATGATGATGAAGCGGTCTTGCGGACCTTTCGTATCGAACGTCTGGTGGATGCCGAAGCAGAAAAAGGAGCTTGCATAATCCCGCAGGGCTTTTCACTGAGTGAATATTGGGAGTCTTCGCTGAAGCAGTTTAAGGAGCGGCTCCCCCGCATCCCCGGCAAGGTCAGAGTAACGAAGGAGGCGCTTCAACTGCTGGAGGGAGACCGTTATACAGAAATAGGACAGGTTACTTCTTTGCTGCAGGAAGACTGGCTGGAAGCGCAAATAACGTTCCAAAGCCTTGACAATGCCAGGCGGCTTGCCCTGTCCTGCGGAGCTGGAATCGAAGTGCTTGAACCTGAGGAGCTGCGGATGCTTGTGGCGGATGAAATCAGGCGGGCAACAGTGTTATACTGGTAAGATTCCATGTCTATAATTAAGGAGATGTATGTACATATGACAGCAACAGTAAAAGCAAAACAGCATTTTGAAAAATATGCCGAGCTGATCGTGCGCACAGGCGTTAATGTTCAGAAGGGCCAAGAGGTATTTCTCGCCGGGGCCTCCATCGAAATCGCGGACTTGGTGCGCGTCATCGTAGCCAAGGCATACGAGGCGGGAGCAAGCAATGTTCATGTGGACTGGATGGACGAAACGGTTTCAAGACTAAAATATGAACATGCGGATGAAAGCACGCTGTCCAGATTTCCGGCATGGGAGACGCTGAAGCGCAATACCTTTGTGGAAAACGGCGCCGCCTTTATTTCCATTACGTCCTCCAGCCCGGATTTGCTTAAGGGCATCCCCTCCGGCAAAATTTCGGCCTACCAGAAAGCGGCGGGCGCAGGACTGAAGGAGTTCCGCCAAGCCGTTCAAGCCGATAAGGTTAGCTGGACGGTTGTGGCGGCGGCCGGAAGCGAGTGGGCGAAAAAGGTATTTCCAAACCTGCCTGCCGAAGAGGCGGTGGAGCGTTTGTGGAGCGCTATCTTCGATTCGGTTCGGCTGCATACGGCCGATCCCGTTCAGGAGTGGGTGAAGCATAACGAAACGCTGCATAGCAAAGCCGAAATTTTGAACAAGCTGCGTTTCAAAAGCTTGCATTATACCGCGCCTGGCACAGATTTGACGGTTGAGCTGCATGAAAAGCATATTTGGGTCGGGGCAGGCAGCACCAATCAGGACGGTTTGGACTTTATGGCCAACATGCCGACCGAGGAAGTGTTTTCCGTACCGCTCAAAACCGGAACAAACGGCTATGTGTCCAGCACAAAGCCGCTTAGCTATGGCGGCAACATTATCGACCGCTTCAAGCTGACGTTCAAGGATGGCCGAATCATTAAGGCTGAGGCGGAGGAAGGAGAAGAAATTCTTCAGAAGCTCGTTGAAATCGACGAGGGCAGCCATTATCTGGGGGAAGTGGCGCTTGTGCCGCATTATTCTCCAATCTCGGAGTCCGGCATCCTGTTCTATAACACTCTTTTTGACGAAAATGCGTCTAATCACTTTGCCATCGGCAGCGGCTACGCGTTTAATGTGGAGGGCGGTAAAACAATGTCGGCCGAGGAGCTGGAAGCTCATGGGGTCAACGCCAGCATTACGCATAACGACTTCATGATTGGCTCCGCCGATATGGATATCGACGGCATTCAGCATGACGGCACGGTTGTTCCGGTATTCCGCAAGGGCAACTGGGCCATATAGAGGGGTAAGACAGGAGCCCATATGACATTTGTCATATGGGTTCTTTGACGTTTATGACTGTTTCCTGCCTTGTCCTGCCCCTACAATAAAAGTATAAGGCAGGATCGGGAGGAATAGCGATGTCAGAATTGAAGCAAACCCATTTGAAAAAAAGTGTGGCCCCTTATGAAAAAACGAATATTGCAATCAGCATAAGGCAAATAGGCAATACTCTTTTGCCGCTTGTGCTGCTGTGGGCGGCTGCTTATGCAAGTCTTTCGGTATCCTATTGGCTTACGCTTTTATTCGCCATACCGGCTTCGGCCTTTGTTGTGCGCACCTTTATCATTTTTCATGATTGCTGCCATGGATCGTTTTTCCAAAGCAAACGGGCTAACGACATTATGGGAATCATTACTGGGGTTTTGACGCTGGTGCCTTATCAGCAGTGGAAAAATGCACACGGCATCCATCATGCAACAAGCAGCAATCTGGATAAACGCGGAGTTGGGGATTTATGGATTCTGACCATTAACGAATACGAGGCGTTGACGCCTTTCCGCAAATTTATATATCGGGCTTATCGAAATCCGCTGGTTATGTTTGGACTTGGCCCAATTGCCGTATTTATTGTGCAATATCGCTTTAATCGCAAGGGAGCTAAGCGCAAGGAACGCTTGAATACGTATCTAATGAACATTCTGATCGTAGGTTTCTATGCCCTTATGTGTCTGACACTGGGCTGGCAATCCTTTTTGCTGGTGCAATTCCCGGTTTTCTATTTGGCGGGAGCTATGGGGATTTGGCTGTTCTACGTCCAGCATCAGTTCGAGGAATCTTATTTTGAGCACAATGACGAGTGGAGCTATGTGCTGGCGGCTGTGGAAGGCAGCTCCTATTACAAGCTGCCGAAGCTACTGCAATGGCTGACTGGCAATATTGGTTACCATCACGTTCATCATCTGGCTCCGAAGGTGCCCAACTATTATTTGGAGCATGCGCACGAGTCTACTCCTCCATTGCAAAAGGCAACAACCATTAATATTCGCCAAAGTCTGGAAAGCCTGCGCTTTCGGCTTTGGGATGAAGATAGAAAAATCTTTGTCAGCTTTCGGGACGCGAGGCGCCATCGTATGGCAAAGAGTAAGGAGCTTGTAAGGGGCGCCGTTTTTACGAAGCCCAAGGCAGGTTAAGGGAAGCTCGGTTAAGCGGGGTGTGAGAGCGGCGAAAGCATTAATGCCGACTTCTGTTGTGTCTTTGCATCTGTGAAGCTGATTGATGTACGTTATGCTACAATAGAGGCAAAGACAGGCAGGGGGGACTACCGTGAACAAATGGCATCAGATTTTCAGTCGCAGCACGGGGCTTAGTCCTTATGTATGGCTGGTTTTTTATATTTTGCCCTTTTACTTTATTTTTCGCTCATCCTCAACGCCGGAGGTTGTATCCGGCATCGTTATGATTATTTTGTTTTTTGCCTGTTATCGCTTTGCCTTTATGTCAAAAGGGTGGCTGGTTTATTTCTGGACCAGCCTGCAAATTGTTTTGTCCATTGCGATGACTTTATTGTTCAGCTATGTTTATTTTTCGATATTTCTTGCTTTTTTTATAGGCCAAATCAGCAATCGCAAAGGCTTTTTTATTCTTTACGGCATTCATCTGGCCAGCACCTTTGCTACGGTCAATTATGGCTTTGTGACGCGCAGCCCGTTATTTTTTACTCAGTTTCCGTTTATTCTGATCTGCCTGATTGTCATCATTCTTCTTCCGTTCAACACCTACAATCAGAAAAAGCAGGGAATGCTTGAGGGACAGCTGAAGGATGCCAACAAACGGATCGACGAGCTGGTCAAGCTGGAGGAAAGGCAGCGCATTGCGCGGGATTTGCACGATACGCTTGGTCAGAAGCTTTCTCTCATCGGCCTGAAAAGCGATTTGGCGGCCAAGCTAATGAATAGAAATCCGGTTCAGGCGCTTGCTGAAATTCGCGATGTTCAGCAGACTGCGCGGGCTGCCCTGAAGGAGGTCCGCGAAATGGTGACGGAAATGCGTGGCGCACGACTGGACGAGGAGCTGCGGCGAGTCTCGGAAATGCTGGAGGCGGCGGATATAACATGCGAAATAACGGGAGAGTCGGCATTGGGTAAAACAACGCTTTTGGCCGAAAATGTGCTGAGCATGTGTCTGAAGGAAGCGATAAACAATGTGGTCAAGCATAGCGGCGCAAGGCATTGCCGAATAAGTATCGCATCCATTGCCCAGGAGCTTGTTTTAACTGTGAAGGATGACGGAACCGGTATGGAAAACGGCCGGAGCTATGTGTATGGCAACGGTTTGCTTGGCATGAAGGAAAGACTCGAATTTGTTAATGGAAGTTTGGAGTTATCTCCTGCCGGAGAGTGGCATCCTCACGCCAAAGCTAGCGGCGACGGCAGAGTTGGAACAAAGGTTTCGATCAAGGTGCCGCACGCGCTTGCCGGATCGGGAAGGAGGAGAGGCAGATGATTTCAATCGTAATTGCCGAGGATCAGCGAATGCTGCTTGGAGCGTTGGCCTCGCTTCTGGAGCTGGAGCCCGATATGACGGTTGTGGGCTGCGCTGCTAATGGGGAAGAGGCGTTAGAGCTTGTTGGGAAACATAAGCCTGATATTTGCATTATGGATATCGAAATGCCGGTCATGAGCGGTTTGGAGGCGGCGGAGCAGCTAAAGGGCGACTGCAAGGTCATTATTTTGACCACGTTTGCAAGATCGGGTTATTTTGAACGGGCTATTAAAGCAGGAGTTAGCGCATATATGCTGAAGGACAGCCCCAGCGAGGAGCTGGCGGGCACTATTCGCAGCGTGATGGCAGGACGGCGCGTATATGCGCCTGAGCTAATGGATGAAGCCTATGGCGCGGGCGGTGACAATCCCCTTACGGAACGGGAGAAGGAAGTATTGGGCCTGGTGGCCACCGGGAAAAATACGAAGCAAATTGCCAGCGAGCTTTATTTGACGACGGGTACGGTTCGCAATTATATTTCCGTTATTCTGGATAAGCTGGGCGTCAGCAACCGGATCGAAGCGATTACTCGCTTTAAGGAAAAAGGCTGGTTTAAATAGGACTGCATTTACCGTTCTCAATCAGGGGGGCGGATTTTTTTTGTGGACTGTACTGCAACCTTTTCCATTTTTAAAACGTATAGCTATATGGTACATACTGGAGAGTTTGTAAACTCATAAAAAAGGGGAGAGCATAGGATATGAATAAAGCTTTGCAAAAAGTAGTGCCTGCCGTGCTGCTGACTTCGGTGCTTGCAGGTTGCAGCTTTGGGAGCGGTGGAGCAGAGGATCCCAATAAGGAAAAGGTTCTAAAGGTCATGTATTACGATGAACGGGCATTTAATCAGACCTATGGCATGTTGTACAGCGCATTGCATCCCAATGTTAATATTGAGGTGGTTTCTACCCAAAACCTTTATCGCGGCTCTAATAATAACGAGGAAGGCGAGGAGTTTGATTACGATAAAGCGTTCGCCAAGCTGATCGAGGATGAAAAGCCGGATGTTTTAATTCTGGATAGCCCCCAACAATACGAACAAATGTCGCAGGATGGCAAGCTGCTTGATATGGATGCGATGATCACCAAGGATAAATATGATACCGAGGGACTTCTGACGGGCATGGTGGATTATATGAAGGAGCTCGGAGGCGGACAGCTTTACGGCATTCCAACCAGCTTCAATTCCCAGGTTATGTTTTATAATAAGAGCTTGTTTGACAAATATAGTATCCCTTATCCAACGGACAAGATGACATGGAATGATGTCATCAATTTGGCCAAGCAATTCCCGATTGATGGCGAGCCGGAGGAGCGTGTATACGGCTTGAAGGCGGGATATAGCGGAGATTTGATGGAGGTTAGCCAAATGCTCGCCGCTTCCGAGGGCATTACGTATATCATTCCGAAGAACAAGCAGCTGACGATTAACACCGACGGCTGGAAGCGCATTTTGGAAACCTCGCTGGATGCGATAAACTCCAAGGCGCTTTATTTTGAAGATCGCAACTCCTGGGGCATGGCGCGTTCTGTGAGCATGGATGATTATTATATGCAAAATCCATTCCTGGCAGGCCGACTGGCCATGACCATTGAAAACAATTGGCTGATGCAGCAGATCAAGGAAGCCCAGGAATATTCGCCAAACAAGGATCAAATCATAAGTGATTGGGATATTGTAACGGTGCCTGTCAGCGCGCAAAATCCGGATCAAAGCCCTAATATGTACTACAGCAGCATCATGGCTATATCCAAGGACTCCACCAGCCCGGATGAGGCATGGAAATTTATCTCTTATGTAACTGGCGATGAATACGCAAGGGTTAATTCAAAGGCTAGCTATAATTATAATAGTTTTCCTGTTCGGACCAAATATATCAAGGACGAGGAAGGCCGCAACTTTGAAGCCTTCTATAAGCTGAAGCCTACTAAAGAGGTTATTAATTACCGCGATTATGATAAACTGCCTACACAATTCTCCTCACTGTTCAACGAAATGATGAGAACGGAATTTACCGCTCTGCAAGACGGCAAAAAGACCGTTTCGGAAGTGCTGGAGCTGCTTCAGGTGAAGGGCGAGGAGTTGCTGGCCCAGGATTCCTGGACCGACGAAGAGATGAATAAATATTATGAAGATCTATATAAAAACCAGGAACAACAATTGAATCAAGCCGCAGGCGTAACCACCGAGGACGAGACTGCTTCCGAATAGGGCTGCCCAATTCATATTCAATTGCTTGTGATGAATTTCCGTCTGTCAAGCAAACAAGGCGTTTGTCTTCCCTTTAGAGGGAGGGCAAACGCCTTGTATTTGTATGGGTGAGCTTATCTGTCCGCTAATGCAGGATTGACGCTTTGTTTAATTTTGAAGATAATCCATAAAAAGCTGTAATCTTGGCATGATAGAACCAGGTATAAGCTCATGGCCATGGTACCGGTAAACGGCGATATCCTTGTGACACACCATATGGTTATACGTTGCAAATACGGTGGAAGGCGGCGTAATGGTATCCACAAGTCCAATTGTGATCCAGCTAAAGCAAGTGATGCGCGGCGCCAGGTTCATCAAATCGAAGTAGCTTAACGTTTCCATCGCTTTTGCTTCAATCTCAGGGCTGCCGGAGTGGCGCTTGAAATATTCATTTAGCTCCCCGTAAGGACCGTTTGGCGTCATTTCGATAGCGCGCTGGAAATGCGAAAGATAAGGATAGTCTGCAACGGCCAGCTTGGGAACGCTTGATAACGCTGCCGCAGCCAGCGTTATGGCTCCTCCTTGGCTGCCTCCCGTGACGGCGATGCGGGCGTCGTCCACTTCCGGCATGGAAGCCAATACATCGATAGCGCGAACGGCATCCATATAGACGGCCCGGTAATAATATTCCTCCTTGTCCTGAATGCCCTTGGCCATCCAACCCGAAACATGTCCATTGGAGGAAATGACATTGTCTACGCTTAGGCCATGCTGGCCTCGACACATCATTCGGAGAACGGCATAGCCTTTAAGAGCCAGATCGACTGTATCGTGGATATCGTTGTCCATACACCAGTTGTAGCCATGGTACGCGGCTATGCCCGGAAGAGGCTGAGAGCTTTCCGGCATGGCCAATATTGCTTCAATACGGGCATGATTGTAGCCCTGATAGAGGACGCGATAGACCTTGATTCCTTTTACGGGATAAGGGATTTCCGTGCGCTCGAAGGAGAGAGGAACCTCGGCCAGCTTGTCCAGCGTATCGCTCCAAAAGGCGTCAAAGTCGGGCCGTTTTGTTAGCTCGGGCTTGTAAACGCGTAGTTCCTCTAGCGGCAAATCATAGGGCTGTGCCATTTTCGCAATCATCCTTTATTCATTTATAGGTATCATAATTGCATCGATAGTGTCATCTTGCCACAAAAATGTATGCATCACAATAGCGATTTCATTAGACATGCTTACATACGCCTGCGCCATCCAAATACTTTGATGTGCACAAGCAGCTTAGTGATCCAATGCGTTGCGACATAAAGAATTAAAAAGATAAAAATAAAAGGCCTGAACACAATGGCAATTCCGATCCAGATAAGCAAAATCTGCCATGGCTTCATGCGTTGAAACCATTTGACCGGCGCAAGGAAAAGCCGATACAAGGCGTAGTTTTTTTGCAAGGCATCCAAATATTCTTCGCGGATTTGTTTGTTGGAGGGATCAAGCTTGATAGCATTACTGAGCATTTCCAGATGCTCGTCGTAATCATTGCGATGCTCGGCTGCCCACCCCAGGTAAAGATACACATGGTCGGACTCCACCTCAAGCCGCAATGCCTTGCTCGCCAATTCCCGTGAGCTTTCCGTGTTGCCCAGAAGCGCTTCCGTATAGCTCAGTGTAGCCATAAACAACGGGTTGTCAGGGTCCAACGCCAACGCGGTTAATAGCTGCTCCTTAGCCCCCGCGAACTGGCTGCGGCGATTCATGGCATTTGCCCGCAAAAAGCAATAAAAGGGCTCTTCCGGGTCAATACGCTGTGCTTCATCGAGACTGGCGTCCAGCGACTTCCAGTCGCTCATTTCGTATTTTGTTACCGATCGGACAAACCAGCCAATCCGGGATTCAGGATCGCGGCGCAGCGCTTCGCCTGACCAATGCTCGGCATCCTTGTATTGCTCCATGCGGAGGGAAACCTGCGCAAGCACCGCATAAGCGTTAGGATCATCGGGCGATTCACTAATTAGAGCCCTTGCTTCCGTCAACGCTTCGTTGTACCGCTTCCATTCAAGCAGCTTGTATATTCTGGAGTAGCGAAGCTCTTCATTTTGATGGTTAGCCATCGTTACTTCAGTCCATTCGCCTTTATATAGTCAAGCACATGCTGGTAATCCTGGTTGACATCGCTAAAGGTCGCATAGTTTTTGGCTGTAGCGAACCATTCAAGAGTGGTTGCTTTGCGTCCCTTGCTTGACTTCCTCATGTCCTCTTGAGTGATGGGCTGCAGCTCGCCGGTTTCAATACTGCGCTCCAGCGCATTCTCCACCGCGTCTTTTACGATTTGCTCCAGATCGGCGCCTGAGAAGTGACGGGTTTCCTTGGCGATTCGGGACAAATCCAGCTTTTCCATCGGCTTTCCCTTTAGTTTCAGATTCAGAATGCTTTGGCGCTCGGCCTCCTCCGGAGGCGGCACAAAAATGAGGTGATTGAAGCGCCCGGGCCGGCGCAGTGCGGAATCCAGATACCAAGGCGTATTGGTGGCTCCGATAACAAAGATGCCGTCATTAAAAGCCTTCAGCCCGTCAAGCTCAAGCAGCAATTGATTGACCAGCATTCGGTCGTGATGCTGGCGCATCGTATTGCGGCTGCCGCCAATGGCGTCAAGCTCGTCAATAAAGACGACACAGGGTTTGTTTTCTCTTGCCTTCTGGAATACATCATGGAGATTGGTTTCGCTCTGGCCTACATACATGGACAAAATAGCTTGGAGCTCTATGTGGAGAAAGTTGGCTTCGATTTCTCCGGCGATTGCGCGGGCGAGGAAGGTTTTGCCGCAGCCGGGCGGTCCAAACAGAAGCAGGCTGCCGCCAGCCTCGCGGCCATATGCGGTAAACAGCTCCGGCTGCTGCAGAGGCAATATAAAGTTCATGCGGATTTTCTTTTTGACATCCTCAAGACCGCCAACATCCTGAAACGTTTCGCCGGGCTTCTCTGTTTCCACCAAATCTTTCCCAGCCTTGTCGAATTGCAGCAGCTTTAGCTTGTTGCGGCGACGTTCCGCCAGATCATCGCGATCGTTATGGTCGGACATGGCTTTCACCCATTTCTGCTCAGTTTGGTTTTTCTATTAGTATACCAGATTTCGGAAGATTTGCAGCCGGGCAGTGGTGCTGCGCCAAACGCAAACAGCGCGGGTTTATACCCGCGCTGTTTCAATTTTGCCAGAGCGTGTCTGAATTCTCCAAGAGCTGTTTTCAGACATGTTCCAGCATTGTTTCAGGTCTATTGCCGTGATTGCGCCGGCTCCGGCTCCACGCTGATCACATCAACAATGCTGTACCCGTATTGGGATGGAATACCGGGATAGCGCAGAGAGCCGCGCAGACTCAAGCTATTCAGGTCATTGGCTTTAAGCATGGCGTCCGATAAGGTATACAGGGTATTCCCTGCATAAAGAATCCGTCTGACCGCTTTGGAATAGTCATAGCCGTAATAGCCGCTTTTCAGCAAATCCTCTTTAGCCAAATGGCTGATTGTGCCGCGAAGCGTAAAGCCTTTTTCAAGATCGATTCCGTATACGTATGCGGCTTGATTAACAAACTCTCCATAGGTAGTTGCAGCTTCTTCACCAGACAGATTTTTGTTTTTCACTTCATATAGTTCAACCGGGAAAGCAAGCAGCCCCTTACTTTTGGAGAACAACAAGGCTTTGTGGTTTGAGAGCAGCTCGGAGCTTGTTCCTCTATCGCCAATCAGCTCTTTAAACTTTTCTTTTGGCTGGCTGACGTCGCTTACGTCAAACAATGCCATCTTGAGCCCCTGGTAATAAGCCGTCACATTGTCGCCAGTGCCAGACTTGTTCGAAACCGTTGCTGTATCCTTGCCGAAGCCGATCAGGTGGTTTTCGTCATAGGGGTGCAGATAGTCGCTGTAGCCCGGAATTTTTAATTGGCCCAATACAGCCGGCTTGGTAGGTTCGCGAAGATCTATGGCGAATAGCGGGTCTACATTGCGGAAGGTGACCATATAGGCGCGCGCGCCCATAAAACGGACGGAATAAATCCGTTCCCCGGGAGCCAGTCCTTCAAGCTTGCCGCTAATTTGCAGCCCTTCATCAAGCACGTACAGGTTGTTGACAGAGGTGTCTTTTCCCGTAGACCACATGTTTCCGTTCGTCAGTGCAACCCGCAGATACCCGCCGTGCTCATCCATGGAGAACTGGTTCAGCAGGGCGCCTGGCACGGAGCCTTGGCCTAGATACACGGTTTGGCCGTTGTCCAGCCTGAATTTGTGGAAGACGGTTTCCTGCTTGTAATCGCCGCCTTTGTCGGGCACAAATCTGCTCAACGCTACGTACAGGTTACGGTTGGAGGCGTAGACGGTTTCACCGGACCCCATATAGGCCGAAACCTGATATTCTCCCTCCGGCTTGCTCAAATCGACGGCTCCAACAATCATCATGGAGGCATCCTGCGGCTCGGGGAAATATCGGATATCGTCCAGCGTCAGCTCCAAGGGTTTGTCAGAGACAGCCGAATCCTTGTAGGTGACTGTAATCTCCTTCTCCAGGTTCTGCAAGGTCGTTTCCGTCTTTATCTTATCGCTGGATTTGGACGTCATCATATCAAATGTCCCGTAGATGTAGTTGTTTTTGTTGGTTACGATATACAGGTCGCTGCCGATTTTGCGGGAAGAAAGGTAGCTTCCTTCCTGGACCAGCTCCCTGGTCAGTTTCGGCTGGCCTTGTTTATCTATATCGTAAACAAAGCTTTTAATGACGCTGCGTGTCTGGTAAGGATACGGTAAAATCATGCTGGGTTCAACAGCAGCATCAGGCGCAACGGAAGGTTCGCTCATCCCGGCTGACGATGTATTGTCCTCCAAGCCCGATTCGGCTCTATAGAGCGTCAGACTTTGCTGACCAATCACAATCAGCTGACCGTTGTCTACGTAAAGCTCCTGCGGCATAAAGGCGTCGTTCGTTCCATAATCCAGGCTTGCCGCCAGCTTTGGCGCATCGGGATTGGATATATCTGCAATAATGACGCGATTGCTGCTGATTTGATAAATGAAGGAGCCGTCCGTTTTGGCCCAATCGGCTTCATCAACTCCCGCTACCTGGACATTGGTTGTAGAAAAATCATCGCTGCCTGAGAGCTCACTTTCTGCTCCCGGCGAGGCGCTTTGATCCGATACGGCTCCTCCTTCGACTGCCGCAGGCACCGCACCGCTTGTTTCAATGGCGAGGTAAACACGGCTATTCATCTTGGATTTCCGTTTTTCCGCTTCGTTTAGAAGCTTCATTACATTTTCCGCCGTGCCCAGGCTTGGCAGCTCCTTGGGATCATCGATCCGGATGCTATGCTTCGAGCTGTCCCAAATCACTATAGAGCCCAGCGCCTCCGAGATGGCGCGCACCGGCACCAGCGCAGTTCCGTCTACAAGTCGGGGGGCGACGGGAAGGTCGACCTTTCTTCCATTTGCGGTCATCGTTTTGGAGCCAATGGTTAGCTTGGCGCTTCGATTGCCTCGTGTCAACCCGATTGCACGTGCTTCTTTTCCCTCGTCCTGAAATGTTACTTTTGCGCCTAACGCCTCTGCTATTTCTCTGAGAGGCACTATTGTAACAGAATTTTCAATAAACGGGGGCGACTCAAGCTCAAGCAGCTTTCCTGCTACGTAAACCTTGATTTCGCCTTGCGCCTCCACGGCCTGACCAGGACTTCCCTTCAAAAAGGGAAGGGCGCAAAGAGCAAGCGCAAGCATGCTTGCAATTATCACCTTTTTTCTCATCCTTTTTCCTCCTTTAATCGTTTGATGGTGCCGACCCCTGCATTTGACCATTTGTTTTGTTGACATATAAATTCAACTACAAAACGGTAGGAAAAGGACAGAGTGGGAATGGTTCTGGAGAAGCGAAGCGCTCGCTTGTGTTTCCAAAATTTCACCATTAGCCCCTTACAATCAGGAAATTTGGAAACAACTGCGATCATAAGAACCATTCCCACGGCGGACTCCTGCCTATAATCATTAGTTGAATTTATACAGATGCAGCTTTATTGCCATAGACGTGCCGTCATGGGGATAGGTTGCGGAAAAAAATGCCTTTGCAGAAATAATGTGAGCCCGTGATATGCTTCACTTCGTTGCCGGAATGAAGCGTGTTACGATGAGCGATATCGCAACTATCTGCAGGCAGGTTTCAGATTCGAAACGGAGGAATTGCCATGGGAAAAGCGACAGGTTTTTTGGACTATGAACGGGAAATGCCGGGGGAAGCTTCTCCGCTTGAGCGGATTAGCCATTGGAATGAATTTTCCATGCCCATGGCGGAAGACAGGCTTCAGCAGCAAGGCGCAAGATGTATGGATTGCGGAACGCCGTTTTGCCACTATGGAGATATGCTGGCGGGAATGTCGGCGGGATGCCCGCTGAATAATCTGATTCCCGAATTTAACGATTTGCTTTATCGGGGCTGTCTGGAGAAGGCGCTGCAGCGTCTTCACAAAACGAATAATTTCCCGGAGTTTACGGGAAGAGTCTGCCCCGCTCCCTGCGAGGGCTCCTGTACGGCTGGCCTTATCGGAATGCCCGTTACAATCAAATCCATTGAAAAGACGCTGGTGGACAGAGGGTTTCAGGAGGGCTGGATCAAGCCGGAGCCTCCGCTTGTCCGCACAGGCAAAAAGATCGCGATTGTTGGCTCTGGTCCAGCGGGTCTTGCCTGCGCCGCCCAATTGAACAAGGCAGGCCATGAAGTAACGGTATATGAACGCGCCGACCGGATTGGAGGCTTGCTCATGTACGGTATTCCCAATATGAAGCTGGACAAAGGGACCGTCCAGCGAAGAGTGGAATTGCTGGCGGCGGAGGGCATACGGTTCGTAACAAATGTCCATGTCGGAGCTGATATTCCCGGGGAGCGATTAAAAGCCGAAAACGATGCTGTTGTGCTGTGCGGAGGAGCAACGAAAGCGCGTGATCTGCAGGTTGAAGGAAGACAGCTAAACGGGATTTATCAAGCCATGGATTTTTTGACTCAAAATACAAAAAGCCTGCTCGACTCCGGGCTTGAGGACGGAGCATATATTTCCGCCAAAGACAAGGATGTTATTGTTATCGGCGGAGGAGATACGGGAACCGACTGTGTGGCCACGGCAATTCGCCACGGCTGTCGAAGCGTGCTCCAGCTGGAAATTATGCCGCAGGCTCCACGGAGCCGAAGCGCAGATAACCCTTGGCCGCAGTGGCCCAAGGTGCTCAAAACGGATTATGGTCAGCAAGAAGCCGCCCAGCTGTATGGCGGAGACCCGCGCCAGTTTACGATTTCCACCCGGAGGATCATAAGCGATGGGCAGGGAGCGGTTCAGGGTGTTGAAACGGTTCAGCTTCTCTGGCAGACGGATGAGGAGGGGCGCAAAACGCCAACAGAGGTTCCGGGCAGTAGTGTTGTGCGTCCAGCCCAGCTTGTTCTTTTGGCTTTGGGATTTACCGGCCCGGAGGAGGGGCTTTTGGAGCAGCTAAATGTTTGTCGGGATTCCCGTTCCAATGTCATGGCGGAATACGGGGCGCATACAACGAATGTTGCCGGTGTTTTTGCCGCAGGAGATATGCGGCGCGGTCAAAGCCTGGTTGCCTGGGCGATTGCAGAAGGACGGAAATGCGCAAGAGAGGTTGACCGCTATTTAATGGGGGGAACGCAGCTTCCTTAAATGCATATTCGCTTCATAAAGCCATGCTCGTTCATTAAATCCATGTTTGTTCGTTAATCCAGGTTCGGGATTTGTATAGAATTTGCGAGCCAAGTCTATAGGTTTTAATTGAGCAATCCCCAGGAATGTTGCGTTTGTGCATTCTTGGGGATTTTGCGTACTCACACATTTGCTAACTTTCTTGCGTGTGAACATGTTATGTTTAATGGACACTTTTGTCCGTAAGCAGACCGTTTTAGCCATTTATTAATGTGCAATGGCCAAATGTGTCCTTTACGGCATGGTTTTCCAAAAATTATGGGAGTTTTTAGCATGTGATGGACATTTTTGACCATTAGAAATACAAATGTTGCGTTTTATGGTCTATAGCGGACATTTTAGTCCATTACCAGGTACGGACTTTAGCGATCGAATTGATAGAGATTTTTTGTTATGAATGTTCGATTAAGCGAACAATTTTTAAAAATAGTTTGATTTTGCTAGTTGATATTCTGTCCTGCATCCCCCAAAATAGAAATAGGGAATATTTGCCGAACTGCGTCGAAAAAAGTCAAGCGCTGTCAGCTGCAAACCCATAAATGTTGCATATGTTTGGTTAGAGGTGTAGGGATGACCATAATTCATAAAACGCTGATGGCTGTTTTGACTTTAGGCATTGCTCTGGTGATCTTATTAACGCCCGAAGCCCAACTGACCTACGCAGCGAACGGAACGAACGAAACAACGATAATGGAATGGCAAATGATGTGGGAAGAACCCGGTTTGGAGCGGGGGATAGAGGATATGATGGAGCTGGGAGATCAGGGAGACTGGTTCCAGGTATCGGCAAGCGGCGATTATCCTGTCTTGCCGCCTAATATAACCTCTGCATGGATACGCTTTAAATTACCCGAAATGTCACAAATGCGTCCAGCAATGGAATTGAAAAATATGTTAGCCCAGGATGTCGTTATTTATATTGAATCTGCCAAAGTATATGAAGTCCACCGGAATTATGTGTATGACCGGAACATTATTATGGTCCCTCTATCAAGCATTGAAGCCGGGCAGAGTGTTTATATGCATTTAAAAAGCCAGACCATGAGAATCGGATTGCAATCACCGATCATAATAGACAATCATGACAATATGATTAAAGAGGGTATGCGCAGCGATATTACAGATGTAGTCATCGGTTCTTCCTTGGTTATTATTTCTTCCTTTATGCTTTTAAGCGTTATCTTTTTGAATCGAACATTTTTGCCAGGGTGGGTGTCCCTTTTTTTGGTGATGCTTTCAATTGGTATAATGATTCTGAGTTATTCTACTTTTTTTGATAAGTATTATCCTGAGCTTGGAAACTTTATGTATTATGCATTTGACGTTGCATCAGCTATTTTAATTCCTACCCTTCTCATATTTTTTGAAAAGATATTCGGTAAGGGGCCTTATTCCTTATTATCCAGATTTAATAGATATTTGTTGATGATGATGTTTATATCCTTATTTTTGATGCTTGTCAGTATAGCCTGGGAGCCCTTTAGAGATATTTATACTCTAATGAGCATGATCTTTTTAGGCTTCGAGGTTGTTGTTGGAAATATTATTCTGATTGGTTCGTTAATTTATTATTGCAAAAAGAAATATAAAGAAGCTTACATCATGGCTATAGGCTTAGGCAGCTTTACGCTTATTACATTGGTCGAGATGCTATGGTATTTTATATCTGACGAATTGTATGCGATGATGTTTTGGAAATATGGCATTATCTTTTTTCTAGCTTCACTCATTATAATGCTGGTCCGACGCATTATGAGAAACTATGAAACGGCGCTTGAATATTCGAAGCAGTTGGAAGTATTTAATAACGAGCTTCAGCGCTCTGAAAAAATCGAGATGATCTCTCATTTAGCGGCATCTATTGCTCACGAGGTGCGAAATCCGTTACAAGTAACCCGAGGGTTTCTTCAAATATTAAGGGACAAATCTGCGGATGAGAAATCAAAGAATTATACCAAGCTGGCAATAGATGAGTTGGACCGTGCCGCAGAAATTATTACGGACTTTCTGACATTCGCCAAACCTGATCTTGGCGAAGTGACGAGGCTTAATTTGGCTCAGGAGCTTCAGCAAATTGAAGCCATTTTGATGCCGTTTGCAACGATGCAAGGTGGAGTCATACAGCTTTCCGTAGAAGAGGATTTGTTTGTAAAGGGGAATACGTCAAAGTTTAAGCAAGCGTTAATCAATATTATTAAAAATAGTATAGAAGCGCTTAAAGAAGATGGCTATGTACTTATTCAAGCTTCCAGAACAGAAGTGCCAGACTATCTTATGATTACCATCAAGGATAATGGAGAAGGAATTGAAGAACAGGATATCAAACGTCTTGGAGAGCCATATTATTCGAAAAAGTCAAAAGGAACAGGCTTGGGGCTTATGGTGACCTATCGAATAATCGAGGCAATGCAAGGAGATATTGTGATAAACAGCAAAAAGGGAATTGGGACGGAGGTTTGTCTAAGACTTCCCATTAGCAATTAAGGCAAAAAAACATGCAGGTACAAAAAATAACCTTCAAAACCACTAGTCACTAGGTGGGATTGAAAGGTTATTTTTTCGTTTATTATCAATGTTTAAAGCCAGCGAGGGCCCATAACTTGATTTTTGCTAGCCGAAGGGCTTTGCGGAAGCACCAGATAATATTTATCTGCGGTTTCCTCAAGAACCTCAACGTTAATATTCGCTGGAATATCTAAACCAAATGCTTCTTTTAGTGCAGCTATTGGATTAGCAATCAGTTTTTTCTTAAAATCCTCGTCCGCCCATGCTTTTTCAATGATTTGCGTTTGAAGTTCTTGTTGGCTGGCCATGACCATCACCCTTTCAGATATGTATGAGATTACCAGTTAAGTGTATCATGTTTACTATACAAATTCTACTACTTTTTTACTATAAAGGGCAAATGATAGATCATATGTCAGGGCAAGTGAATATCATTTTTAAGTCTAAAAGCCTATTAATGTCTCCGCCGAAAGTCATTTTTTGCTTGGTCGAAACTCCTCGCGGAAGCAATCAATAACCAATTATAGAGGTCGTGCAAGGCGAAATCTAAATCTGCAGCACAAAGAAAAGCCCCTATTCTGCAAAGGCAGTATAGGGGCTTTATAAAAATGATAGGTCTAGTAGGTCTAGTACCAACGGGCATCGATAACTCTAATGATTTTTCTAGTCGAAGGGTTTTGAGGAAGCACCAGATAAAAATGATTGCTGGTTTCCTCTAGAACTTCGACATTGATATCCGCCGGTATATCCAAATCAAATGCTTTTTCTATAGCGGCTTTTGGATTTGCGATCAGTTCTTTCTTAAAGTCCTCATCTACCCATGCTTTTTCAATGATTTGATTCTGAAGTTCTTGTTGGCGGGTCGTTACCATAAACATTGCCCTCACCCTTTCAGAATTGTATGATATTCCCAGATAAGCGTATCACATTTACCATACAATTCAAACTGCTTTTTCTGTATAAATGGATATTTTAGTAGTATATGTTAGGTTTGAGCGGAATCGCTATTTAAACTGTACAGCATATTGATGCCTCCGCCCAAAGCCTTTTTTTTGTTGGACCGGAGTTCCTCCGCAACAGCTTTCAGGCCATCACTCATATACAGGTGAAAAGCGATCAGCTCGCAGGGCGTTTGTTTGATGCCAATTAATAATTCGTGGTGCTGCTCCCCATATTCTGCAAAACGGCTCATGCAATCTTTAATGTAAATGGCGGCTTCAGCCTCCTTCAAGGACGGCGGCCGCCAGGGCGCTGAAGCCCGCTCCATTCCAGATGCTGCTGGAGAATGAGAATATTCCGCTGCAATCAAAGCAAGGAGGCCGTTATAATTTCCGTCGTGCAGATCCTCTCGCCAATCGCTCCAATCATCCAGCATTTGGAGGGTCGTCAATGTGATGTCGACGGCATGCTCCAGGCTGGAGATGCGCTCCGGGCATCCCCCCAGCAGGCAGGCGCCAACGACGGTTATTTTGAGCGGGGCCGCTTTCCCGGATGTTTGTAGTCTATCCGTCATGAAGTAATTACCGGAAGCTTCGTTTATAACGCTGTCCGCCCACTGCTTCGCATATTTATCGAAGAAGTCCCAAAAGATGCTTTCAGAGCGAAATAAACGCCGAAAACAACGAAGCATGTTATGATAAAGCAAATGTCCCAACGCAAACGGCTCCTTTTGCCCTTCGCTTGCAACTTTACTATCCATTAAATCGTCTTGAATAAAGTAGTACAACATGCCATAAATATTGGCAAGCGACAGCTCAGCGCATTGCGTTTCCGTAATGCCGGTTTCCTCCCTGAGCCAAAAGGGCAGCAAAGTACAGATATAGTCCCTTCCCTCTTCGTGGGCAACGGGATTAAACAGCTCCGCGTAGCGAAGTCCAAAGCTGTCCAGCGGAGCGGGAAAAGCCGAAATCTGGCATTTGGCGGTTTCATAGATTTCTGTCAGCTTCGGCTTGTGCATGGTATACCACAACATGGCGTTTCCTCCTGTCCACGCGACCAAGCGTCTGTGTTGGAACTGCATCCGCAGCCCTATCTTTTACTATAGCATGTATAAAGTCGCATGTCGCAAATAATGTAAAAAGCTGCAATATATTAGTGAAAAACTTTTGCCTGATGATATTGAGTAAATGTTAAAAATCCAGTAAAATGGTTTTGACTAACGCCAAAATTATCAAAGGGTCAGCCGTCAGCAGCCCGATGAACAGCCAACGCAGCAAACTGGACCAAGGTCTGGGTATCATCCCAACCTCAGCAGGTTATTCAATTGCTTCTCCTGCATTAAAGTAAAGAAAAGACTAGGAAGTTCTTTAATGTGGAGGTAATCAGAAATGAGTAATGATAAAGAGGTCTATATTCTATTGACCGATACCGGAACTGTTTTAACGAAAATAATTAGAAGATTTACTAAAGATCCGCTTAATCATGCCTCCATAGCGTTTGATAGCGATTTGAACGAAGTATATAGCTTTGGCAGAAAAAATCCCAGTAATCCCTTTTTTGCAGGATTTGTAAGAGAAGATGTGCGAGGTTCGTTTTTTGATGACTCCATGTGCGCGTTATACCGCATTAAGGTAGACCAAAACGTGTATACAAACTTGAAAGCCCAGATCAGGCATTTTGAACAGAATCAGGAAATGTATAAATATAACTTAATCGGCATGCTTGGCGTAGTGTTCAATATCGAATGGGAGCGCAAATATGCTTACTTCTGTTCACAATTTGTAGCGACCTTGTTTAAGCGAAGCGGTATGGAATTGGTCGACAAATCGCCATTGCTTGTTACTCCGGGCGATTTGCAGCAAACCTGCCGGCTTGAACTGGTTTATGCCGGGCGGTTGCATGCGTATACGGGCTTTGACCAGATGCCAGCCGCTGCAAGCTCATACCGAACGGCCTGAAAAAGAAGACCCCGAAAGCTGGTCTTCTTTTTTTATGCCTCCATTCAAGTGGCAGGATTTAGCTGGACGAGAGCAGCTTTTTATGAGAATCTTAGGATATATGGCCTATAACTACTTGGAGGGATTACACATGAAAAGTCAAGGCACATTAATAGCTGCTTTTGCATTTGCGCTGGTTGTTGCGATATTTGCGGTTATTAACGTAAGCTCCGTTGAAGTTAACTTTCTGTTTGCCAAAACGAGTACTCCGCTTATTTTAGTCATATTGGTTTCGACACTGCTTGGAGGTTTGTCAGTTGGGTTGTTCGGTATGTTCAAAATTTTCAAATTGCAGCGGACGATCAAAACACTGGAGAAACGGGCAGCCGGGCTGGAAGCGGCAGCAGAGCCGTTTGAAGCCAGCTTTGCAGCAACATCCTTTGCAGGAGGAAAAGCCTCCGTGTCGGATAACGAAGCAGAAGCCGATAATACGGCAAGCGCAAGCTCTACAACCGACGAAGTTAAATAAGGAACGGAGACAGGATGGAAAAGGTATCACGCGTCTATATGTATGCCAGACATGAGGACGAGGCGGAGCTATGTACGCTTGAGCTTGAGTCGTTGTTCGGAGGCTGGCGTGAAACAGCGGGCGGTCCGCACGTTGTGGCAGTTAATGATGGGGCAGCAAGTGACATAGCTCCCGGAAGAAGCCCCTTCGTCAAGCGCAAAATAGAGGTTGCCGTCCAAGCAGAGTCCATGGAGGAGCTGGCTGAACAAATCAGGGAATACGACCTGCGCGGGGCCACCTTCAAGGTGCTTTATACGGAGGGAGACGAGCCTTGCTCCTATGGGGAACGAAGAAAGCTGGAACGGATGGCAGGCGGGGCGGTAAAAGGTAAGGCCGATATGCGTTCTCCCGAGGTGACGCTTGGACTCATACGCTGGCGGGGGCAATGGCTGTTTGGCCCCTGCAGCGATAATGACGCCGCCTGGCTTGCGCACAGCAGCAAGCCGCAAAATTATTCCACGGCGCTGCCGACCCGAATGGCCCGCGCTTTGGTGAATATCGCTATGGGGGAAACCCCGGCAGGTGCATCGTTGCTTGATCCGTGCTGCGGTATGGGGACGGTGCTCATCGAAGCATTGTCCATGGGCATAGACGCCGCAGGGGTTGATCTCAACCCTCTGGCGGTTAGGGGCGCGCGCGTTAATTTGCGGCATTTTGGCTATGCCGAGGATCTGGTTCGCATCGGGGATTTGCGGCGGCTTGAAGGATTTTGGCATGCGGCCATTGTCGATATGCCTTATAATCTGTGCTCCGTGCTGCCTTCCGAGGACCAGCTGGACATGCTTAGAGCCGTCAAACGGATTGCAGGCAGGGCAGTTATCGTTACGACCAAGGATATAGGGCGTGCTCTGGAGAAAAGCGGGCTAACGCTGATTAACCGCGCCTGTATGAGGAAAAGCTCTTTTATACGGTATGCAAGTGTAGTAGAATAAAGGAGATTCAATGCATGAAGGAAGGTGATTCCATGTCCGAAAAAGAACAAAACGAGGCTGCCGAGCCAAAAAAGCTGACTCAAGCGGAACGGGCCAAGCAATTGCTTGCACAAAAAAAGCAAGGAAACGGCGGAAAGCCTGGACAGCAGCATTTTTCGACCGGTACTCAGGAATTAAAAAGCCAGAACACCAAAAAGGTCAACAATCAGCGTAAAAAAATGGGTGTATGATAACTGCTCCGGCGCTATCGGCGGAACAGTAATAATAAGGCGCGTGCCGATTAAACGGCACGCGCCTTATTTTTCCTCCTGCACATACGCTTTTACGATGGAGTCCAGCAAGCCGGGGAAACGCTCCTGCAAATCCTGCGAGCGCAACGAAATCAAACGCATGGTGCCTTGCGGGCGGGTGTGTACAATCCCGGCCTCGCGAAGGATACGCATATGATGCGACAAGGTAGACTTGGCTACAGATGTATGGAAGCAGCCGCAGGACTTTTCCCCGTGATTGTATATTTCTACCGCAATTTTCAAGCGAACGGGATCGCTTAAGGCATATAAGACGGAAGCCAACTGGATGGCTTCGCGTTCGGGATGATGCAGCACTGCCATGGGATCTCTCCTTCCCGGAGGTATGTTCATCAGGCACTAATTGGCACTAATTGAATAGTAAACGAAAAAGTGGTATATTTCAAATGTTCGATAATTATCGAAATATGCTTTGAACAGAAAGAAGGATGAAATAAAGATGGCTGGACAACAACGAAAACTTAACACCTTAGATTCTGAAAGCCTTCTTCAGCGGGAAGGCGTCATCATTTTGCTGCTAGGCATTTCCGTTGTTCTTGTCATCATGAATACGGCCATGTTTAATCTGGCGCTTAACGATCTTGGACATTATTTTAATTTGCCTCCCTCCACAGTAGCTCTTACCGTAACGGGCTATTCTATTGCATTTGCGATTTCCTCCATCACGTTTAGCCGGTTATCGGATTTTGTGCCGCTTCGCCGGTTATTCGCCATCAGCCTGGTCTCTGCGGGCGCTGCTTCCCTTGTTGCTATGCTGAGCACGCAATTTTGGCTGCTTCTTGCCGCGCGTATTGTGCAGGCGCTGGGAGCAGGAGCGGCTATTTCGTTATCTATCGTTTTATTAACCCGTTATGTGCCGCTGGCCCGCAGGGGGAAAACGATGTCGGTCATTATGTCGTCGGTATCGCTAGGATTAGGCTTGGGCCCTGTAGTGGGCGGGTTTGTCGTGCAATATATGGGCTGGAAGTATTTATTTGCCATTACCGCTTTATTGTTATGTATCGCCCCCTTCCTGGTGCGGCAAATTCCGAAGGAAAAATTTGAGAAACGTCCGTTTGATGTGCCCGGCGCTATTACTCTCAGTGCGGGAACGGCGGGCCTGCTGCTTTTCCTTACCAGCTTTAACCCGTTGCCGCTCCTGATAGGCATAGCGGGATTGGCCGCTTTTGCATGGCGTATCCGAAAAACGGCGCATCCCTTTGTTTTGCCGTCGCTGCTTGCGAATAAAACGTATCTTGCGTTGTCTTTTGTAGGCGTGTTGTCCTATTTGTGCAGCTTTTCCACCTTGTTTTTACTGCCTCAAATGCTGCTGAAGCATTTTGGACTAAGCGCAAGTCATGCGGGCTTTATCATCTTTCCGGGTGCGATTTTGTCCATGCTTCTCTCCAGAGCGATTGGCTCCATCATAGACAAATACGGCAATGGCGGCATTTTGCGGCTGGCGCCCTTTATGATTTTAACCTCCGTTATTTTATTTGCCCTGCTTGGCACGCGGTTTTGGATTGCCGATATAGCTGTATACATGTTAATGAATGTTGGATTCGCCATGATCGGCAGCAGCGTTTCCAATGAAATATCCAGAATTTTGCCCAAAAGCCAAATCGGCTCGGGAACCGGCTTGTACCAGCTGATGCAGTTTTTTGCCGGAGCCTTTAGTATAGCGGTTGTATCAAGCGCGCTGGAGCTGCAGCATAACCTGCCGCTTGGACAAGCTTTTGCCAACCTGTTTTGGGGGCTTGCCGGAGTAGCGATTCTGGCAAATTTATGCGCCGTTCTGTACAGCAGACTAAAAAATAAATTTGGCTTGGCCGGAACATTGGCAAACGCTGAGCGGTCTGAATAGGATATAACCTGAATAAGCCCGGATGTCTCCCAAAGGAAACTTGTCTTCCCCAATGAGTTGTTATTATGGATGGCGGGAACTGACAGCCTGAACGGAGAATGAATTGATTGACTTTCCCGCATAATGAAAAGAAACCATTATGAATGACTTTGGGAGGGGTTCTCCATGACGGTCAAACCAAGCCATATCAATATTTATTTGCTGGCTGGCGTCAAAACCGCGAGCAGCTGTTTTACTGCATGCAAAAAAATGCTGGAGGATCAGCTAAGTCAGGATGGCCGGCAGGGCAAGGTACATGTCGTATTTCCTTACGGCGATTACAATCGCAATTTGGTCAAACAGGTGCTTGAGGTCAGAAGCGACATTTCCGGAGGCTCCAAAGGCGAGCGGATCGGCGGGCGCCAGGCGGCAAAGGAAATCAAGCAAACGCTGGGAGGCAGCGAGCAGGTGCTGCTAATTGGGCATAGCGGAGGCGGAGCAGCCGCATACCAGGCGGCAAGGCTGCTGGAGCAGGAGGGGCTGGAAAATTTTCGCGTTGTACAGATCGGTTCTCCAAAAACGCCGATCGAGCCTCGTTTGCAAGACAAAGTCAGCTACTTCCATGCCGTCGACGACACGGGCAAAATAAGCGATCCCATCAGCTTTATTGGCACATGGGGCGGCTGGATTATGAGCAAAGGCGTAGTGCCAATCTGGAATTCCTTTAAATATGCGCCGGGTTATATGGAGGGCATTCCTACAATCGGCGGCCATGCGGATTATTTCCGTCATACGGAGCCTTTTATGGATACGGAATCGCGCTGCAATCTTGACAAAACGATGGAGCGTGTCCAGGCCTGGTTGAAAGGTTGGTTATAATGCTTTAAACTTAAAGGCAGGAAGGACGCGGCTTCGGGAGAGGCTAATGCGCCCGTTAATCGGGAGATGATTGTTATGGCTAATACGCACACGTACTCCAAGGGCGAAGAAATCGCCAACGCCATTACGCATGGCATTGGGGTGCTGCTCAGTATTGCTGGGCTTGTACTGCTTGTTGTTTTTTCAGCGATGAAGGGGACGGCATGGCATGTTGTCAGCTTTTCCATCTACGGTACAGCCATGCTGCTGCTATATGTTGCTTCAACATTGGTTCACAGCTTTCCGCCGGGGAAAGCCAAACGGGTTTTTGAGTCGCTGGACCATTCCTTTATCTATGTGTTCATTGCGGGAACCTATACTCCCATTTTGTTTCATATCGTGCAGGGAGCCTTAGGCTGGGTTCTATTCGGAATCGTATGGGGCTGTGCGGTAGCCGGGGTTATTTTCAAATCCTTTTTTGCATCGCGGTTTCTGTTTACCTCCACTATCGTTTACATAGCGATGGGCTGGATAATCGTATTCGCCTGGGGACCGTTAACGGAGCAGCTTGCCCCGGGAGGGTTGAGGCTTCTTGTGGGAGGCGGCATTATTTATACGGTAGGAACCGTCTTTTATATGTGGAGAAGCTTCCCTTACCACCATGCGGTGTGGCATATGTTTGTGCTTGGCGGCTCTATCGTGCATTTTTTCGCAATATTGCTGTATATGCTGCCGGCTTGAGGCGAGTCGTGCTTAACTGATGTAAGTCCAATACCATAGCAAAAAACGAAAAGAGCAGGCAGCCCTTCGAGATGAGAAGGGCTGCCTTTTTTTGTATGCGGGTCACAAATTCCGTTGATTTTTGATATCGGAATGGTTATTTGGTATTTCGGAACCGCTTGCCATATTTCTATAATGAAGTTGTCAATGTTACAAAGGGGGACCAAGATGAACAACATTGCAACAAAACAAACGACCCGCCATAGAGCTCCGTTGGGTCAGGCATCATGGTTGAAAAGCAAGTACAGGCTGTTTTTGATGGCGGCTCCGTTTTTAGCGCTGGCCTTCGTATTTTCGTATTTGCCGCTGTATGGGTGGATCTATTCCTTTTTTGACTACCGGCCGGGCATACCGCTCAAGGATAGTGAATTTATGGGGTTTTATTGGTTTACATCCATGTTCTCAAACGCCGTTCGCCGCCAGGAAATTATTCGCGTCTTGACCAACACCTTTGCGATGAGCGGACTAAGCTTGTTGTCTTCTGTGCTGCCGGTGGCGTTTGCCATTTTTCTGACGGAAATAAGAAGCACTTTTTTCAAAAGAATAGTGCAAACGCTAACAACGCTGCCTAACTTTATTAGCTGGGTGCTTGTTTATTCCTTCGCATTTATGCTGTTTTCGGTGGATAACGGCTTTCTGAACAATTTGCTGATGGGGCTGGGCTGGATTGACAGGCCGCTTAATATACTCGCCTCGGACAGCAATACATGGCTAGCCATGACGCTATGGGGCATCTGGAAAACATTGGGGTGGAGCGCCATCATGTATATTGCCGCAATTGCCGGCATTGACCAGGAGCTCTACGAGGCGGCGCGCGTCGATGGCGCGGGACGTTTCCGGCTTATGTGGCATGTAACCGTGCCGGGCATTATGCCAACCTTTTTTGTCCTGCTGCTTCTGTCGATTGCCAACTTCATCAATAACGGCTTCGAGCAGTTTTATGTGTTCCAGAATGCTATCAATCTGGCGCGGATTGAGGTGCTGGACCTGTATGTGTACAACATTGGCATGATGAACTCCAACTTCTCGTTTTCTACCGCAGTCAGCCTGCTGAAGTCGATTGTCAGCATCGTTCTTCTTTTTGTAGCTAATAGCTTGTCCAGACTATTCCGAGGAGAAAGCATCATCTAACTTAGAGGCTGAACTTGTATTGATAAGAGTAAAGTAGTGGAGAGGAGAGGCTTTATGGGGAAGAGAGAACGGCTAAATGCCTTTCAACTATTTAATTACGGCTGGTTTGTGCTGTTTACGCTAATTTGCGTGTTTCCATTTTATTATCTGTTTATTAATACGATCAGCAACAATGATTTGAGCAGCAGAGGGCTTGTCCTGTTTTATCCGCTTGATATTCATCTGACGAATTATGCCAATGTGTTCAAGCTGCCGGGGCTTGGGCTGGCGGCGGTCGTTTCGCTCTCGAGAACCGTCATCGGAACGGCATTGACCGTATTTTCCTCTGCTTTTCTTGGTTATTTGTTTACGAAAAACGAAATGTGGGGACGGAAGTTTTGGTATCGCTTTCTCATCATTACAATGTACTTCAACGCCGGGCTTATTCCCTGGTATTTGACCATGCTGAATTTGGGACTGGTCAACAACTTTCTGGTATATATTTTGCCCGCAATCGTTTCGCCGTTTTTCATTATTCTGGTCAAAACGTTTATTGAGTCTACGCCTGCTGCCCTTCAGGAATCGGCTCAGATCGACGGAGCTGGCTATTGGGTTATCTTTACCAAAATTATTTTGCCGCTCAGCATGCCGATTTTGGCGACCATTTCGATTTTTGCCGCAGTTGGCCAATGGAACTCGTTTACGGACACCTTGTTTTTAGTTACGAATCAAAAGCTGTTTTCTCTGCAATTTATTCTGTACCGCTATATGAACGAAGCAACCTCGCTTGCCCAGCTTATGCGTCAAACAAGCGGAGCAGTCAATATCGATTTGACTAATATGGCGACGCCAACGTCGATACGCACAACCGTCTCCATGGTTGTTGTCACGCCGATTTTGCTTGTGTATCCGTTTTTTCAGCGCTTTTTTGTAAAGGGCATTATGATTGGAGCAGTCAAAGGCTGATGTGAAATTGTTACGGGAGGTGAAAGCAGGCACAGGCTGGCTTAACGCAACGCCGGTCCAGACACCTGGTTATTTTGCAGAATGATTGTACTCGCAACAACAATCAGAAAGGGGTATTTACTATGATTATAAGAAAAAAATGGTCTGCGCTTGCCTTGCTGATTTGCTTGGCGCTTGTTATTTCGGCTTGCAGCGGCAACACAGGCGGCAATGCAAAACCAACGGCGGCGCCAGCAACTGAAGGCGGCGAATCTCCTCCAAGCGACGCGCCAAGGGAGGAGCTGACGATCACCGTATTTTCCATGCTGGCCAATTATGCGGGCGAGCAGCCTGGCTGGTTTGCAAAGATGCTCAAGGACAAATTTAACATCAAGCTGAATATTATTGCGTCCAATCTGGCCGGCGGCCAGCAGAAGATTGCCACAATGATGGCATCCGGCGATTTGGGCGATCTGGTTGTATTCGGAAGCAACGGCGAAGATTATCAGGACGCCATTAAGGCTGGTCTTTTGCTGGACTGGACCAAGGATGATTTGCTGAATAAATACGGTGCTGATATTTTGAAAAACGCGAGTCAGGCAATCGAAGCCAACAAGACGCAGTTTGGAGGAGGCACTGCGGTATACGGCATCGGACATGATATCGGCAGCGGCGATGGCCCGTCCGAAGGGGCGGACATGACGTTTGGCCCCAACCTGCGCTGGGATCTGTATCAGCGTCTAGGCAGCCCGGAAATCAATACGCTGGACGACTACCTGGATATTTTGAAGCAAATGAAGGAGCTGGAGCCCAAAAGCGATTCCGGACGTCCGACATACGGCTTGTCCCTTTGGTCTGACTGGGATGGCAACTACATGACGCTTGCCAAAGTTATTGGCCAATTGTACGGGTACCAGGATGGAGACGGCTTTAACCCGGCCGGCTTGCTTCTTACCTCGGTCAACTCGGATGAGTGGCAAGGCGTTTTGGATGAAGACGGCTATTATTTTAAAGGGCTGAAATTTTATTTTGACGCAAATCAGGCAGGTCTGATGGACCCGGATTCCCTGACGCAGAAGTTTTCCGATGTATCGAACAAGTTTCAGGATGGCCAGGTGTTCTTCTCGCATTTCCCTTGGCTCAGCAATGTGTACAACACCCCGGAGAATACGTCGGCGGGCAAGGGCTTTATGCTGGTGCCGTTTAAGGAAGAAAAGGTGATGTCCTACGGCTTGAATCCGTATGGCGGCGTTCGCGTGTGGGCAATAGGCTCCAAAGCGAAAGATCCGGGCCGTATCCTTGAGCTAATCAATTGGCTGTTTACGCCGCAAGGCATCATGGAATCCAACTACGGCCCGCAAGGCCTGGCATGGGACATTGATGCTAATGGCAAGCCGTTTGTCACCGAATACGGCTACAAGGCGCTTCCGGCCAATACGGAGCCGGTACCGGAGGAGTATGGCGGCGGCACCTTTAAGGACGGCACTAACCAAATTAACAATACAACCTTGCGTACCTCGCTTATTAATCCCGAAACGGGCGAGCCTTACGATTACAACCTGTGGGAGTCCGTATTGAACCATGATCCAGATCCGGTAACGAAGAGCTGGCGCGAAGCAATGGACGCATTAACGGCGAAGGATTATATGGTTAAAAATGACTTGATCGCCGTTCAAAAGATTGTGTTTACCGGTTCAACGCCTACAACTCCGCCGGCCACTATTCAGCAAAATATAAGCGAGATCGGAAAGGTCATCAATGAATATTCCTGGAAAATGATTTTTTCCAAAAATGAGGATGAATACAATAAGCTCAAAGCTCAGCTGATTCAAAAAGCTAACGGGCTAGGCTATGAGGATGTTATCAAGTATGAGGTCGATTTAGCGACAAAAACGGTTTTTGCCAATAATTAGCACAGAGGCGTTTTTCCCGTTCCGGCAATGGCCGGAACGGGATTTTTAGATGTCAAGCCGATGTTCAGCTATGTTAAAATAAGGAAAGGTGTGACATGCAAACAGATGGGGTGTTTATCGCGTGCGTTTGCCAATTAACTTGAATTTGAGCGTCACCTCCAAGTTTGTGCTGACCTTTCTGCTCATTCTTACCGCTTCTATGTCAGTCATGGGCATTATTCTCTATCAGCAGGCTTCCCGGGCGGCAATCGGGCAAGGCAAAATTTTGATGAATCAAAATGTACTTCAAATGAAAAACAATATCCTGCAAAAAGCCGTCATGGTGCAGAACCTGTCGGAAATTATTGCTTTTGATCCAAAGGTTCAAAATTTTCTTGAAAATACATTTCTCCAGGCCCCCTATCAATTGGAGGAATATCGGGATACCATTTCTCCGATTCTGGCCAACCTGATGCGCCAAAATACATATATCCATTCCATCCGCATCTATATGGCGAACAGCACGATACCGGAGATGTATGACGGCTTTTACCATTTGACTCGATTGTCTGCCAATTTGCGCTACGCGCCGTTTATTAACGATTCCCGAAAGGTATCTATCTGGCAGGGCCTGCACAAAGAGCAGGTGTTAATTGAAATGCCAGGCTCCGACTACCAGGCGGATGTGTTTTCCTACAACCGGAAAATTTTCTCCAGCAACTATACGGATGTTGTTGGGATGATTGAAATCGAGGTAGAGCGGAACGTATTTTTTGAGGCTATCCGCAATCCCGAAGCGCCTTATTCCGGGAATATTTATATTGTGGATGCCGAGGGGCGAGTCGTATCCGAGGAAGGCAAAGAGCAATGGAGCAAGACGGAGTCGCTTCGGGAGATGGGCCTTGCCTATTTGCCGGATGGAGAGTTTAACGGGGTGATGGATGACCTGGATGAAAGTTCAATCGTTATAGTGATGCCGCTGGAAAGCCCGGAGCTGCGTATGGTCGGCGTATTTCCGATTATGCCTTTTATAGCCGGGATGAAGGAGTCCCAGCAACGCTTTTTTGGCGTATTAATCATTGCTATGTCGTTGATCGGTATTATCGTTTATTTCATTACAAGAGCTCTGCTGCGAAGAATGAAGGTGCTGCTCAGTGCCATGAAAGCCGTTCGTGAAGGCAATTTGAACGTATCGGTTCCGGTTGTATCCCGTGATGAATTTGCGCAAATGTCGTTAACCTTCAATTTGATGACAAGCCGTATTCACGAGCTGGTTGAAACCGTTTACAAGACTCGTGTTTTGGAGCAGGAGGCAGAGCTTCGCGCTCTTGAGGCGCAAGTTAATCCCCACTTTTTGTATAATACGCTTGCAACAATCGCATGGGTGGGCCGCAAGGCCAATTCCAAAGAGGTCGTTTATTTGTCCAACTCCCTAGCCAAGTTTTATCGCCTGGTACTGAATAAAGGGAAGTCGTCCATTCTGGTGCAGGATGAGCTGGAAATGGTGCGGGCGTATGCCGATATTCAGAAGTTCCGGTTTGAAGGCCTGTTTGATATTCACTTTCAGATTGATGAAAATGCGCTGCGGTATTGGATTCCAAAAAACATATTACAGCCGCTGGTGGAAAATGCGTTGACGCATGGCATAGAGCCTAAACGGGTTCACGGCGTTATTACCGTAACGGCCGCCTTGAAGTCCGGGGAGAACGCCGTAATATTGAAGGTTGCCGATGATGGAATCGGAATGGAGGAGGAGCGTGTCGATGCGATGCTGGCTGGTGAAATTCAGCAAACGAGCGGCAGCGGCTATGCCATTAAAAACATTATGGAACGCTTGAAGGGCTACTACGGGGAGCGGGCTTCTTTTGAGGTTTCAAGCAAGCCGGGCAATGGAACCGTGATCACCATTACGCTGCCGAAGGAGTGAAGGCAATATGTTATCAATGCTGATTGTAGAGGATGAGCGCTGGGAGAGAGAAGGACTGGTGGAGCTGTGGGACTGGAGCGAGCTTGGTATTGTTATTGCGGGGTCGGCCGTTGATGGCGTGGACGGTTATGAAAAAGCGCTGCAGCTTCAGCCCGATATCATCATTACCGATATTCGCATGCCTGGCTCCAATGGTTTGGAGATGTCCAGGCGGATCAGGGAAACGCTGCCGGATGTCGGCATCATCGTGTTGACCGGCTACAGCGATTTTCATTATACGCGTGAGGCGATTATGCTGAACGCCAACGATTATGTGCTGAAGCCGCTGGAGGAGGAGGGCCTTCGCGCAACTGTCCTGCGTGTTGCAGAAGATTGCCGCCAAATAAAGTACCAGCGCGCAAGAGAGCAGCGCCTTCAGGCCGGAGGAAGGCTTGCGGCGGAAAAGCTGCTTCTCGATGTGCTGGAGGAAAGAGATGCTGGAGGAGATATTTTGGCGGAGCTGCTGGCGCATGATCCTTTGTTCGCCGCGTCACTCTTTTCGCTTTCAATTGTTGTGCCGGGCGAACAGATTGGTCTGGCGAGCTGGAGGTCGTTGCTCCCATCCTCCTGTTATGTTGTGCCAAGCGGCAAAAATCCGGCCAGCTGGGCATTAGTGCTGCCCGTGCTGGAAAACGGAGAACGATGGGATGAAGCCTCCTTGCTGGAAGGCGCGGGCGCTCCAGCGGTCGTACTGGTTATTGGCGGCAAAGCCGCAGTTGGCCTTGAGCGGCTTGGCGAAACGTATCGCGAGCTGCTGGAGACGGCCGAACACAGCATTTTTCATGGTCGGCGGGGATTTGTTATGCCGGACAGCTTAATGGCGGAGCGCCTGCTCTGGAGAGAAGCGGCCTCTTCATTTCGTGCCGAATGGGGGGAATTGTGCCAGAATCTCAGGCAGCATATCCTCAATCTTCGGGAGCAGGAAGCCATTAAAGCCGTGGAAAGGCTATTTGAGCTTTTAAGACAACATTCCGGCGCTGATAAAGCCTATATTACAATGGTGTTCAACAGTTTGTTTAACGAGCTGGCATCGCTTGAAAACGGGCAGCTGCATGAGGAAGGGATGGCGGCCACCGGACGAATGGACGGCAAATCGCTATATGAAATCCAGCGTCTGGATGAGCTTAACCGCTTGCTGCACAAATACATTAGCGAGTTAATTCAAAGACTGGACAGGAAAAAAAACCGCAAGGATGATTACATAGTGGAAAAAGCTGTGAAGCTCATTGAGGAAACGTACGGCTCGGCCAAGCTTTCCTTAACCATGCTCTCAAGCGAGCTGTTCCTTTCCTCCAATCATTTGGGCGTTGTTTTTAAAAAAGCGACCGGCATTACCGTTCATCAATACATTATGGATGTCCGTATGCGCAAGGCGGAGGAGCTGCTTCGCCAAACGAAGCGCAAGGTGTCCGAAATAGCGGGGCATATCGGGATGTCGAACCAGTCTTATTTTTGCGCGTTATTTAAGCAAAAGCACGGGATGACGCCCGGCGAATATCAAGAACTGATGCAGCGATGATAAGGGGAGCGGCGTATGAGCGGCAAGGGAATAACAGGGTACTCGGCATTGTTGATGGGGACAGTTCTTATGCTTTTTACTGTGCTTTTTTCAGGCTGCAGCAAATTGCCTCTGAATGCTGCCCAGCAGGGAAATGATCATGAGGTAACGGAGCGGGATGAACGAAGCATGTCTCCATATGCTTCAAACGCTATGAAAATTTCTGAGTTAACGGACCAGCTGCGCCTGGAGGTCGCCATTCCTGCCTGGAAGGAGGATACCTCTCCCTTTCAATTTACCCAATCCATTTATGGCAATTGGGCAAACCATTACGTCTGGAACGGGCAATATGCGATGAAGCGAATACAAGAAAAAACAGGGGTGCGAATCAATCGGAAGCTGGCTGTGGGCAATGACGAGGATTATTTGAACATAAACGGCGAGCTCCCGGATACGATTATGCTGGACTGGAGCAGTCCGGCTGCCGCTAAGCTGATTGACGGAGGGCTGGTCTATTCCATCGACGAATTGATTAATGCCTACGCGCCTAATCTGTGGCAGATGCTGGACCCGGAAATGGTTCAATATCATAGCGTCAACGGAAAGCTGTGGTATCTGCCTAATTTATATGAGCGCGAAAGCCGTCTGAGAGACGGTAAGCCCCTTGTACCGATTCGCCCCTGGTTTATTCGGCGAGATGTGTACGAGGAGCTTGGCAAGCCCAGGATGGAAACAGTAGAGGATTTGAAAACCATACTTGCCGAGATTAAACAACAGGATTTAGCCCGCTACCCGCTTGCGCTTGATTATTTCGACGTTGCCCAAAACGGCTTTGCCGGAAGCAACTCGCTAGATTACCTCATTTATTCCTTTGCGCCTTATTTGTCGGAAGAGCGTATTTCCGATGAGCGACAGGAGCTTGTTTATCCCATGCGCAATGAAGGGTTTATCGAGGCGTTTCGCTATTTGAATAGCTTGTACAGGGAAGGGTTGTTAGACCCCAAGTTTCTTATTGCCAAAGGAGCGCAATACGAAGCGGGGATGTACCTTGCCGAATATGGCGTAGCTTCACAACAAATGACGGGTTTGTATGCCCGGTTCAACCCCGTTATTGCAAGTACGCTTAGCGAGGAGAAGACCTATCTGGTGCTTGACGGGGTGGCAGCCGGCGAACGGAAGCCGCGTTATCCGGCATCGCGGCTTCTAGGCGGACAGGGCTTTTTTATTACGAAGCAGGCGGAGAATCCCAAACGGATTATTTCGTTTGTGGAATATGCCCTGTCGGATGAAGGACAGCTTGATTTCCTTTATGGCGCGGAAGGCGAAACGTACGAGATGGTAAACGGACTGCCGCAGTATGTACCGGAAGTCCGGGATTTGATGAATAGCGATTACATAGCGTGGCAGAGCAAATACGGCTTTGGCGCCTCAACCTTGCTATGGAATGGAAGTCCAATGTTTTTTAAAGCGGAGCTCAGGGAAATGATATTGTCTCGTCCCGATGAATACAATGCCTCCATGAAGCTATCCCGTTTCACTTATGACGATTACGCCTTGGGGATGGGCAATCTGGAGCCTTCCGTATCGTCTCCCGAAGGCGTTATTAACGCTAAAATCAAAGACCTGTGGAACAAAACCATCCTTCATTTGATTATGGCGTCATCGGATGAGGATTTTGATAAAGCCTACTGGACGTTTATTGAAATGATGGATTCGGCAGGAGCGAAAAAGGTAGAGCGGGCCATGTATCGTAACCACCTGCTGGATTTGGAGAAAAAAGGGATTATAGCTGCAAAGTCATAGGCGTGTATAAACCTGCAATCGATCTCTAGTGCAGACAGAGACCTCAGGCTTCTGTCAGAGGACACCATCCTGGGGGCTCGCCGCATACTGCTTCCGCTGTTGCGGGCTCTTCCTCCATGAGATCGGCGAAATAGCTGGGCAAAATATGATTGCTCGCAACCGTCCCCATTCGGAAGGAGCGCATGACCTCGCCTTTTACATGCATATAGTAATACGTCCGTTTGGTTTGCGGAGAAGTATATAGAATGGGCGGAAGATGGGGAACCATATCAAACTCGTTTTGGAACCGGAAATGGGTCGGAACTGCGTAGTTGTAAGCTTTTACAAAGGCGGGATCGCCGACGCGGGGAGCGGCAAAGGTATAGACGACGGGTGATTTCCAGGGCGTATTGATGGCGATGTCCAGCGCGGCCAGGGTTGCGAGCGCGCCGCCCAGGCTATGTCCGGTAATGAACAAGGCTTTGTCCGGCGACAAACCGGATAGAAGGTCCATGACCTGATCGCGGGCGGACATATAAATGTCGGTAAAGCCTTTATGGCTTTGTCCGGCTCCTTTGACCGGGCGGTAAGGCGTTTGCTGGGCGATAAAATCGGAGATCCAGTCTACGGCCGAGCCCGTGCCGCGAAAAGCAAGCACGATGCAGCAGTCCGACTCGATGACAAACCCGAACAGCTCCGGGCGGCTTTCGTAGGAGCTGGCCGTAAAGCTTCCTACAAGCCGGTACGATCGAGGCACAAGAAACAAACCATCCTCTTCTTTGTTGGTATATTGCACATAGGTTTGTCCACAAACAGCAGCCAGAAAAATGGCTGTGCTGTAATCCGGTTTTTCTTGCCTTTGTTGCAGTCTGCTTGTATTCATCAGGCATCCCTCCGTCCGCAGCGTCCAAAGGGACGGCGATTATTGCTGTATCATATGCAGGGAACAGATGCGGAGTGTCGGCAAATACGAGGGGCCCGGCAAATGACATGGACAAGCGTAATCGCTTTCTTTTATAATGATCCCAAAACGAAAGGCGGTTGTCACTTTGACATTGAAAATAGGAATAGCGGGAACAGGCTGGTTCGGCATGATGCATGCGGAGAAGCTGGCCAGGCTGGAGGGTGTAGAGATTGCGGCGTTTACAGCTACAAGCCAGCAAAAAGCGGAGGCCGCTGCGGCTAAATATAAGGGAGCGCTCGGTTTTGATTCTCTGACGGATATGCTGGATGCCGTTAAGCTGGACGCTGTATATATATGTGTCCCGCCATTTGCGCATGGAAGCATGGAGCTGGCTTTAGCTGAACGAGGCATCCCTTTTCTGGTGGAAAAACCGATTGGCGTTGATCTTGAGACGCCATCCGCTATAGTAAAAGCGGTGTCCGACAAAGGATTGATTACGTCGGTAGGGTATCATTTCCGATACATGGACGGAACGCGCAGGGCGAAGGAGCTGCTTGGAGACCGCCAGCTTGCAATGGCGCTTGGGTATTGGATGGGAGGCATGCCGGGCGTAAGCTGGTGGCGGTCGATGGCCGGCTCGGGAGGCCAATTCGTGGAGCAAACGACGCATATCGTCGATCTGCTGAGGTTTGTCGCCGGCGAGGTGAAGGAGGTTTACGCCGCTTACGGCAGCCGCGTCATGGCCGGGAAAGAAGAGAACGTGACAGTGCCGGACGTTGGCAGCGTGGTGCTGAAGCTGGAATCCGGCGTTATTGCAACTATTAGCAATACGTGTGCTATTCCGGCCGGTGACCGCAGTGGACTTCATTTGTATACCGACAAGGGCGTGCTGGAGCTTGGGCATGGCGGCTTGACGGATATTGCCGCGGGCGTGCGAACAGAATACGCCAATGCCAACGACCCTTACGATGCTGAAAATGCCGCTTTCCTGCATGCGGTCAGAACAGGAGACACCTCGCTGATTGCTTCAACCTACAGCGATGCATGGAAAACGCATCAGGTAACGATGGCTGCCAACCAGTCTGCCTTAACCGGCGTGCCGGTTATACTGGAAAAGTCTTAAAGCGTTTATACTTGACCAAACCTTAAGCCGGGGATGTTGTAAAAACAAGATGATTTAAATACAAAATAGGGGCTGATCCGAAAAGTCAGGCGGACGAATAATGATTCAGCAGTGAGGGCCGACAAACTTTTCGGACAGTCCCTATTTTTTTCGGCTGCGGGATAATCCCGTCGCCGTTTCGGATTTTGATAGTGTAACGGCCCCGTCTTGTTTACCGGTTCCGTACGAAAAGGTCGAATGCTTGGAGGACTCCTGTATAAAGCTCCACGTACTGCTGTCGGTCCCGGCATTGTTTCTGCCGTGGCCCAAACGCGAAGCGCTGCTCCATTTATTGTCTTGCAGCCTTGCTTTTTTTCTGCCGGATCGAAGCGCCGTTTCCGAATTTCTGCTTTTGTTCAGCAGATCGCCCGTCCAGCCTTTTCTCCAAAGCCAGATATAAATGCCGAGCGTAATAACGGCGATGCCCGACATCATAACCGTAAAGCCCCAATCCCGCTCCTTCCAGGGCAGCCATTCAAAATTGACGCCCCATAGAGCGCCCGCGATCGTAGCGGGCAGGAACAATACGGTAAAGATCGTTAAGGTTTTCATAATATCGTTGCCTCTGAAGCTGGAGATGGCATCGTCCATGGATATTAGCGTATCAATTTCCAGGGCGTAGTGCTTCAGCAGCGATTCAATTCGCTCCAGCTTGTGGGTCATGCGCATAAAGGCATCCCGCTCTAGAAGGTGCTCCATAAACGCTTCTTTTGCCGCTCCATGCACCTCTCTGATGGGAATAAACAAGTGGCTCCAATGCAGGAGGTCGAATCTGCGCTCGAAGATGGTGTCCAAGAGGCCTGTCCGGTTGCTCCAGCGCATGTTGGACTCCAGCTCGCCCAGCCGCCGTTCAAACCCGTCCAGGCCGGTGTGAAAGGTTTCCAATATAACGCTGATCATGATGAAAAAGGCTTCGGGGGCGCTGGTGCATGCTTCAAGCTGTGCCCGATGCGCTTCATTCTGCAGGCGAAGCGGCAGACGCAGCTCGGTATGAAGCGTAATGAGCGTTGTGCGCGAAATCCAGAAGTGGAATGGCAGCAAATCCTGCTCGTTTTCGGAAATCTGAATCATCAAGGTGCCGCATAATACGGCTCCGCTATCTTCCGTATGCTCCACCGATATATGGTTGGTCACCCTGCCTCGGCAATCGTCAACCCAGGCGCTGCATGAAGGCAGGCTCATTTTCAGCTCCAGCAAATGCTCCTCCGACTCTGAAGCTTCCTCCCGCGCTTTACCCGGCAAGACGGCTGCAGCTTGGCGCTCCTTTAACGGCTGTCCCGTCTTCCGGCTGGGAAGGGGTTGTCCGGCAGCTGCCGGTTCCGATGAAAGCTGCAGGACGCGCCACTCCCATCCCGCGTTATAACGAAGCAACCGATGAATCATTGTCCGTCTCCTTTATTCCAATTTCCGCTTATTCTCCATCATACCTTGAACCCTATGAAGCACACAACCTTTTGAGCTCCGTTCGTCAGCATTTGCCAAAGTATTCCCCTTCTCGACAAAACGAGTGACAGGCCATGCAATAGGGTATACCTAAGCTATAGGCGAACAGCATCTACTTTGAATCGGAGGACTAAACTATGGCGCGAAAAATTGGCATCTTTCAAAGAGAACGGGACGTGGTCAACGCCATCAATCAATTGGAGCAATTTGGCCTGAAGCCGGGCGAAATGATGGTGCTTGCCAAGGACTATCTGCATACAAGGGCGCTGCGGGCGGAATGCGATGTACATGCGGACGGCATCATGGAGCTGGAGGCGGCGCTGGATGGAGAAGACCACAACGAAGGGGATTATCATACAACTATGTCAGCGGGCTTGCCCGGCACAGCCTTTTCGCCGATTTACGGGTTTAATGCCATGGGCGGCTCATCCTCTGCGGGACTTCCGTTTTTTTCGCCGTTTATTGCTGGCGGGGGCGGCGACAGCCATGAAAGAACGTTTATGCGGCTTGGACTGGACGAAAAGGAAGCGGAGCTTTGCGCCGGGGAGGTTATGGGCGGAGCTTGGGCGGTTATTGTTGAAACCTCTGAAAGCAAGTCGCTCCTGGATAAGGACGGAGGTCCCGATCTATCCAGCCTTGGCATCGCGGAAGGCGTCTTCCGGAGCTGCGGGGCTTCCAGAATTGTTAACGGAAGCTGACTACCGCTATCTGTAAAAGGAAGGGACTGCCCGAATGTTTGCTGCGGTGAATAATGATTCAGCAGAGGGAGCGGAAGGGAAAGGGTGACTTGAGGGCGAGTTTTTTTGTCTGTTTTTATCCACTAAAAATAGGATCAAGATAAAGCGGACAAATAGGTTTGAGCTTCCAAGACACCCTTTTCCGGTAGGTACAGGTTTTGCTGAATCATTATTCATTCCGCATGACTTTCCGACAGCCCCTTTGCTTGTTAAGACCTATTAAGGTGTTAATACAACGACATCGTCAAATGATCCTGCGGCATTGTAAGCCCGCAGTCCGATCCCGCCAGACCCAAGGCTGCTGTCCACCAGTGAGAAGGCCTGCTGTCCGTCGAAATAGGCGGTGATTGTGGAGCCCTGAAACCGCAGAGAAAATCTGTGCCAATCGCCATTTGCTATAGATTGATCAACGCTTCGCAAAATGGTGTTTTGCCCGCCAACAATTTTGACCAGCTGCAGCTTCTGATCATTGAGGTTGTAGCGCAAATAATACATGTTGCTGGCATTCTGGTATCGCCCGAGCAGTCCGATAGAAGGCGCCTGCCCGCTGCCGGCTCCGTCTATCCGCAGGGAGGCTGATACCGAATAATCGCTCCAGCCGCTGCCGGAGTAGTGGGCAAGCTGTACGCCGCTAAGCGCCGGGGCTTTGTAGATTCCTTCCGTTCCCCCGGCCGTCCATGCTCCGCCGGAAGCCGTCCAGCCGCTAGCCGCGCCGGTTGTAAAAGAGTCGGAGAAGGCTTCGCTCCACAGGTTGAGCTTTTGGGAGCGGCTGTTGTTGCGCTCCTGGCTTTCGGCGATAAGCAAGCCGGGATCGGCGATGGCGGAAATTGTATAGGTACCGCCGGCTGCCGGTGACCACCCTTGCGCGCTGCCAGCGTAAAGAGTAGCTTTTTCCCCTGGCTGAAGGGCTGGCAAAGGCAAGGAGGCAACAAAAGCGCCGTTTGCTGTAATGTCTACGGTTGAGCCGCTGCCGGCAGGAAGGGCCAACGTTCCGATATTTTGCACCTCAGCACTGAATTCCACTCCGTTCCCCAGCGCAGGTTCAGCCGGATACCAGCCTATATCGTTGACGACCAGGTCTGCCGCAGCTATGCCGTTATAAGGGCAGGACGTTGTCCACGCAGCAAAATCATAGCTGCATGCCCCGCTGCCGTTTTGAATGGTCAGGATGCCTTGTCTCTGCTGCTGCATCCAGGGATTGTCGATCAGCGGCCAATTGTTGTAGTCGTAAGCAACGCCGTCTACGCTTCGGGCGCCGCCGAAGACGATGTTCATGACTTTGCCTTCCAGATTGGTGAAGGTCAAGCTTGGATTAGCCGACGAAACGCCGGAGTCGTCGATCGGCAGCGTTTTAACGGCATTGGCAAAGGCTTGCAGATCGGTAAAATCCTCCGCCGGAGCCGTTTCGATAATGATGCCGTTGCGCGGCTCCGTATTTTTGAACCAGCGATATCTGCCGTCATCCTCAAAGAAGGTATAGGAGCCTGCCGTCATTTTGGCCCCGATATAGACCGGACCTGCGTCCATAAAAATCCATCCTGCCTGCTCCAGCACCTCATTCAGCGCCGTTTTGGAAACTAGCCCCCGAATATAGGGATACGGGTCGGATGCCGACATTTTGATAACGGAGACCTGAGTGCCCTTGTGCTGAAGCGTTTGCATATTGGACGTTGCTCCGTCCAGCCGCAGCTGGCCTTGAACGTTGGCATTGGAGGTGTCCTTAAGCGGCTGATTAATAAAAAAAGTGCTGTTAGGCTGGTCCGAAACCCATTTGACCTGTCCCTCAAAGACCTGATCCCGGTAGAGCGGGCCTCCGCCATAGCCGTTGTAGGTGCTTGTAACGCCATATTTTTTGTTGATGTAGGTGTACCGCTTAAAGCCGTTGGCATTGTCCCCGCCCACATCCGACGTTTCCCGGTGCACATAATCCGTTGTCCGGTCAAACGCCGCTTCCAGAACAGACGCGGGAGGGCGGTAAGAAGAAATGGCTGCTGAAATGGAAAAAATGCCATCGGGATACCATTCGTTGTTGGAGTCCAAAAACCGCATAAACGTAGCAGGGTCCTCCCCGCCAAAATAAAGCCAGCCCAGAATCAGGCTCTCCGATGGATGCTTGGGCTCGAATTCCGGCGTAACCATGCGAAAGCTGGAGGTTACATGATAACGCTCAAGCCACTCGGGCGCCCATTGCGCCAGCAGCCAGTCATAGGTGAGCCTGGCTTTATTGCGCATCTCGTTGTCGGTTGCATGGTCGATCAGCGACAGGAGGGCGCTAGTGTAGGTTGGCATGTAGGTAGAGGAGTCCTGCTCCATGATCCCTTCGCGGGGCACCCGGTCAAAAAAGGCGAGCAGCCAGTCCCGGCCTTTATTGGCGCCGACATGCTGGGCCACATCGGGCCATTCCTGGCCAGCCAAATAACGGGCGACCGAATGCATCAGATGATGATTTTCCGTCGTGCCCCCGTCATAAGCGCCTGAGGGATGTCCGCCGATGACCGTTTTGGCCAGCTCGCGCATCTCGGGCGTATAGTCGTCCTTGTACCGCAAATAGCTGTCCATTGCGGAGTAGTAATGAAACATATCGTTTGAGCGCAGCAAAGCTTCCTCGGCCATCTCTCTGGCTCTGTCGAGATTGCCGAGCTCGAAGCTTGCTTCGGCGATCCAGGTATGGTATTTGGAATAATTGGCGAAACGATTGTCGACCCCGTTCTGAATCGGCGCTTCTACGGGAGAGTGACTGTCAAAATAGTCCAGAAGCATAGCTGCCCGGGATTCAAATGTCGAAGCCTCGGGCTGGGATGGAGCGGATGCATGCGCGGAGAATGAAGCATTTCCCTGCCAGGGCGGCTGGGACACGGAAACGGATGCAACTGCAAATATAAAGCAAAACGCCCATTTTGCAATAACAATCCTTCCCTTGCGGTGATTGATCATAGTCGTACCTCCTCTTTAGTTGTAAACGCTTACCGAATTACCGTACCAAATAATTTGCATGCTTTAAAGCAACGCATTTGTGTAATTGCGATATTTTTTTGGGATGAAACCGATGGAGGGGTGGGCGGCAGCCCGCTTGGCTGGAAGCGGGCCATCGTCGGAGGATAAGGCGGGAATCAGGTAAGGAGAAGGTGAGCTGCTAACGTACAGCTATAAAAGGGAGAGGATGCCGCCGCTCCGGTCCGCTCTGAATCAGCTCCAAAAGTAATTTCGCTCCCAGCATGCTGTAGACCGAGCCGTTGCCTCCGTATCCCAGACAATAAAACAGATTCTTTTTTTGAGGATCTTCCCCGATAAAAGGCAGGCCGTCCAATGATTCGCCAAAGGTTGCGCTCCACTCGTAAGCAATGGAATTGTCCGCTTGCGGAAAAAGACTGCGGAGCAGCGACGCAAGCTCACGGCTTTTGCGATTCAGCCGATTTTCGTTTGCAACGGGCTGCTCCTTGTTTTCGTCCAGACCGCCAACAATAATTCTCCCGTCGGCCGTTGTGCGCAAATAAAGGTAAGGCCTTGCCGATTCCCAAATCAGCCAGTTGCCATGCCATGCTTTGAACGACTCCTGAATGGGCGTAACGATAACAAAGGAGCGGTTCAGGTCGGCCTTGCGCAGCTTGGGCCGCAGCTCTTCAGGCTCGTAGCCTACTGCATAAACGACGAAGTCCGCTTGAATGGCGTGTCCCAACGAGTCCTGCAAGATATGTTTTCCGTCATTTTCTGTTCTGTGGGAGACGACATCCGTATGCTCGTAAATGCGCAGACCGCTGGCCGCAGCCGCCTTGGCTGCAGCATTCACGAAGCGGAAGGGGTTTACCTCCGCGTCTCCATGAGTCACCATCGCGCCGGGCTTGCTGAATCCGAAGGCCGCCTGGATCATCTCTTGTGTCCAGAAGTCCACCGGAAAGCCGGCCCTTTTAAGAGCGTCGTATTCCTTGCGCAGCTTGGGCAAATCTTGCTCCGTTGATGCGTAATAAAGACTGCTTCTAGGGTAGAAGTCAGCATTGTCCGGCAGCTCGGACGCGATTGCACCCAGGCTTTTGACCGCGTCCAGGCATGCTTTGTAGAAGGTTTCGGCATTTCGGGCTCCGATTTGGACGGCAAGCTCGGTCATCATTATATCGTTGGAAAATTGCAACAATCCCGTATTGGCGCTTGTGCTTCCGCCCGCTACTTCTCCCCGCTCCACCAATACGACATCCAAGCCGTGCTTGACAAACCAGTAGCCGCATATGGTTCCCGACATGCCGCCTCCAACAATCGCAACCTGCGCCCGTTCCTCGCGGTCAAGCGAGGGATAACGCTTCGGCTCTGTCAAGGTTTCCGGCCAATACAGCGTACCCGTGTGAAGCTTTTTCATAAAGGTTTCACCCTTTGCAATAAAGTGGCTTACTGCGTTAGTGTGCCACCGGAACGGCTCAGCTATCACCAAGCACTTGCTTGCGATAGGCGGTTGGGGAAGCGCCGTGCTGCTTGCGGAACTGCTTGGAGAAATAAAGGGCGTCCTGAAGCCCTACGGAGGCCGATACCTGCTCCACGGTCAGCTCCGGGCGCTCGCGAAGCATCAGCTTGGCTTTATCCAAGCGGAGCTTGAGCAGGAAGGAAATAGGCGACAAGCCTGTATGCCGCTTGAAAACCCGCGACAAATAAGCGCGATTGTAGCCAAGCGATTCCGACATTCGTTCGATGGAAACAGGATAAGCGTATTGTGTGGACATATAATGCACAATCTGCTTATAGAGCCGTTCGCTTTCGCCCTCTCGCAAAAGTGTTCTTCCTTCGTCGTTTGCCTTTGCTTCGCCGTACAGGGCCAGCAGCAGCAGCAAGGAGGCCGAGGCCTCAAGCGCCGCCGAGGGCTTTGACTTGCGGAAGGTGGAAAAAATGCGGCGGTAAAGCACCGAGGCTTTGCGGATATCCTCCATGTGGAGAAGCTGGCTATCGGTTTGAAAGCCGGCATCGGCAGCAAGCTGGGAGGCGGAATTTCCTTTGAAGGCAATCCACCGGTATCTCCAAGGCTCGGCTGTATGCGATTCGTAGCTAATCAGCTGCTCAGGCGTTATGAGAAAGGTATGGCCCGCGGACAGCTCATGGCTTTTGCCGTTTACCGTAAACACGCCTTTGCCGGACAACACAAGATGCATCAAATAAAAATCGTACACCTTGGGTCCAAGCCGATGTCCGGGCGTAGTCTGGCTTTCCCCCGAGAACAGCACATGTGGCAAGCCTGTTTCCTTATGCTCCAGAACCGGATTGGACGCCACCATGTAGAAATCTTCTTCGTTTGTCATTAACGCATATGCCTCCTTGCTATATTCAAATAAAAGGATATTGAATGAGGAGCCGGGTTTATTGGGACATGTATTTACTTTCATCATAGCATCCCCGTAAAGGATAAGTGAAGTCACATAAATCCATATGATTGGCACTTCAAGCCATTTTGTTTTGCCAGGACCATCCGATATACTGTAACTATAAAAGGTTGTTCAGAAGGCCTGTCTTTCCACGGTGCTGAAAAGCGGACCTTTTGGGCACGTATTGCAACAACGGCTTCAGTCCATGAGGGTTGCGGCCGCTACTCCAAGCAAAGGATCGTGATAACAAATGGCTAACATCGAAGCGCTTAAAAAAACTTTTATCGAACGTTTTGGCGGTGAAGAAGAGGGCATTTCCGTATTCCACGCGCCAGGCCGCGTCAACCTGATTGGTGAACATACAGACTATAACGGAGGTTATGTATTTCCTGCCGCATTAACCTTCGGCACAACGCTCATTATTCGTCCGCGCGGCGACAAGGGACTTGGACTGTCTACAACAAATTTCCCGACCTCCAACACGCTGAATATCGACTCCGTTGCTTACGATGAGAAGGACGACTGGATGAACTATCCAAAAGGAATCGTGAACGAGCTTCACAATCAAGGCGTTACATTCCAACGCGGCTACGACCTGCTTTACCACGGCGAAATTCCAAATGGCTCCGGCCTCTCCTCCTCCGCCTCCATTGAGGTTGTGACGGCTTACGCGCTGCTGTCTCTGGAGAATCAGCCGCTTGATACGGTCAAAATCGCGCTGCTGTCCCAAATATCCGAAAATGAATTCAATGGCGTAAAAAGCGGCATTATGGATCAGTTCGCGGTTGCCAACGGCAAAAAGGATCATGCGATTTTGCTCATGTGCGATACGCTTGAATATGAGCTGGTGCCATTCCAGCCGCAAGGCTATACCCTTGTTATCGGCAATACGAACAAACGCAGAGGGCTGGTTGATTCCAAATACAACGAGCGCCGCGCCGAGTGCGATGCAGCCGTTGAAGCGCTTCGCGCTGCCCATCCCGAGCTGGAGCTGCTTGGCCAGCTGAACGTGGAGCAATTCAATGCCTCCAAACATCTGATTGAAAACGAGGTTGTCCGCAACCGCGCAACTCACGTAATCGAAGAAATCGACCGGGTGCTTCAATCCATCACTGCGCTTAAAGGCAATGATCTGAAGCAATTCGGGGAATTGATGAACCAATCGCATGATTCCTTGCGCGATCTGTACGAAGTAACGGGAATTGAGCTTGATTCTATGGTAGACGCAGCCCGCAAAGTGCCGGGCGTGCTTGGTTCCCGCATGACGGGAGCGGGCTTTGGCGGCTGTACGGTATCCCTGGTCCATGAGGACAGCGTTGAGCAGTTCAAGGAGCAGGTTGGCCGCGAATACAAGGAAGCTACCGGTCTTGAGGCGTCGTTCTATGTATGCAGCATAGGAAACGGAGTAGAAAAACTCTCCTAGAGAGGAAGTCAAAAAGTCCGCTTCCCATTGCGGGTCATGACTGGCGTCATGGCCGGCTTCGAATATGGCATTCAGCCGAAACATCCGGTCCTCACGTAGCTTAAACTACGCTCCGGTCCTCTGTTTCTAGCTTCATGCCATCTTCTCGGCACTGGAAACCGAACTTTTTGACACTTATTGTATGAAGTCAAAAAGTCCGCTTCCCATTGCGGGTCATGACTGGCGTCATGGCCAGCGTCGAATATGGCATTCAGCCGAAACATCCGGTCCTCACGTAGCTTAAACTACGCTTCGGTCCTCTGTTTCTAGCTTCATGCCATCTTCTCGGCACTGAGAACCGAACTTTTTGACACTTATTTGTTGGAAGTCAAAAACAAAATGAGAGGGGATAGAATAATGGCGGTATTGGTAACGGGAGGAGCCGGTTATATCGGCTCACATACTGTGGCGGCTCTGCAAGAGCGAGGCGAGGAAATCGTTATCGTTGATAATTTACAGCAAGGTCACAAGGAGGCGCTGCTGGGCGGCAAGCTGTATGTAGGCGACCTGCGCGATTCCGACTTCTTGGATACGGTATTTAAGGAAAACAGCATCGATGCGGTCATTCACTTCGCTGCAAACTCGCTGGTTGGCGAAAGCATGAAGCTGCCGGGCAAATATTACCACAACAACGTGTACGGAACCTTGTGCCTGCTGGAGAAAATGAATGAATACGGCGTTAACAAAATCGTATTTTCCTCGACAGCCGCAACCTACGGCGAGCCGGAAAATGTGCCAATCGACGAATATGATCGCACGCTGCCCACTAACGCATACGGCGAAACCAAGCTGGCTATGGAAAAAATGATGAAATGGTTCGATGTTGCCCACGGCATCAAATACATTTCGCTGCGCTATTTTAATGCGGCTGGCGCTCATGACAGCGGCAAAATCGGCGAAGATCACAATCCCGAAACGCATCTGGTTCCAATCGTGCTGGAAGCTGCTCTTGGCAAGCGTCCGCATATCTCGGTATTCGGCGACGATTACGCGACTGAAGATGGAACATGCATTCGCGACTACATCCATGTCAGCGATCTGGCGGACGCTCACGTGCTGGCTGTGCAAAAGCTGCGCGGCGGCTCCGAAAGCTCGGTTTACAACCTGGGCAACGGACACGGTTTTTCCGTCAAGCAGGTGATCGAAATCGCCCGCAATGTAACGGGACGGGAAATTCCGGCTGTTATTGAGCCGCGCCGAGCGGGCGACCCTGCCGTGCTGGTAGCTTCTTCAGACAGAGCTCGCAAGGAGCTTGGCTGGAATCCGACCCGCAGCGCATTGGAGAACATCATTCAAAGCGCCTGGAACTGGCATGTAAGCCGTCCTGACGGCTATGGCGACAAATAGATTGGCGGAAGGAGCAAGCGGAAATGACAACAAGTGAAGCCGTCAATACGGTAACGCCGCAGGAGGCGTTATCGCTGATCGAAAGACTGCTGCAATTCGGGCTGCAGAAGGAATTGCTGGAGCGGAGCGATCTTTCCTTTACCCGCAACGCGCTGCTGGACCTGTTCCGGTTTACAGAGCCGGCGGCAGATGCGGCGCCGCAGGAGGAGCTTGAGAGCGCAAGAGAGCTGCTGGAGGGGCTGTTGGATTACGGCTGCTCCATCGGCCTGACACCGGATAACACAACAACCTCGCGAGATTTGCTTGATGCGCGCATTATGGGCTATTTGATGGCGCGTCCATCGCAGGTTGCCGCCGAGTTTAAGGCGCTGGCCGAGTCGAAGGGTATTACAGCTGCAACGGACCGGTTTTATGCATTAAACATTAACAGCAACTATATTCGCATGGACCGGATTCGAAAAAACCAGTATTGGCTGCATCCGACGCCTTACGGCAAGCTTGAAATGACGATTAACCTGTCCAAGCCGGAGAAGGACCCCAAGGAAATCGCCTTGCTCAAAACGCTGCCGCAGGCTCATTACCCCAAATGCTTGCTTTGCGAAGACAATGTCGGGTACGCAGGCAGAGCGGATCATCCCGCCAGGCAAAATTTACGGGTCATCCCTCTGCAGCTTCGGAACGAGCCTTGGTTTTTCCAATACTCGCCTTATGTGTATTACAATGAGCACAGCATCGTGTTCAAGGGCGCGCATGAGCCGATGGTTGTTTCTCATGCCTCCTTCGGCAGACTGCTGGATTTTATCGAGCAGTTCCCGCATTATTTTATCGGCTCCAACGCCGATTTGCCTATTGTGGGCGGCTCCATTCTGAGCCATGACCACTTCCAGGCGGGTCGCCATGTGTTTCCGATGGAAACAGCTCCCGTAGAAGCGGAATTTAGCGATGCCTCGCGTCCCGGCGTGTCCTACGGCATCGTAGCCTGGCCGATGTCCGTGCTGAGGCTTCGCGGCTCCGTGAAGGCTGAAGTGCACGAAGCAGCATGCCGCGTGCTGGATGCCTGGAGAGAATATAGCGATTCCGCTTCCGACATTCTGGCTTATAGCGAAGGCAAGGACGGCGTCAAAACGCCGCATAATACGGTGACGCCGATTGCCAGACTTCGCGATAACGGAGAATACGAGCTGGATCTGGTGCTGCGTAACAACCGTACAAGCGAAGAGCATCCGGACGGTATTTTCCATCCGCACAGCCACCTTCACCATATCAAAAAAGAAAACATCGGCTTGATTGAAGTTATGGGACTAGCCGTTCTGCCGGGAAGGCTGAAATCGGAGCTGGAGCAAATCGCGTCTTATTTGACAGCTGATGCTCCTGGTCCCGTCTCTGCCCTGCAGGAGGAAGGCAACCCTCTTCGGAATCATGCTGGCTGGGCAGCGGAGCTGGTGGAACGCTACGGTGCAGACCACAGCCTTGAAGAGGCAATCACGATCGTGCAGGAGGGAACGGGAGACAAGTTCCTTGAGGTTCTGAAGGATGCCGGCGTCTACAAGCGAACCGAGCAAGGAGCGGCTGGCTTTGCCCGCTTCCTGGCCTCCATTGGCCTGCAACGCGTATAAAAGACCTCCAAAAGCCCTTCCTTAGAGACGGGAATGGAGGGAGCAAAAATCGACCCTGCGATGCATCTTTTGAGATGCTTCGCAGGGTCGATTGTGTTTCGTGAAAAATTATGGTATTTTTTATATGATTAATATTATTTTTTTGATAATATTATTTGCAACACTATGATAACGATAAACGGAGGGGTTGTTCATGCCGGAAAAAATGCTGCCGCTTGATGAATTTCTTAAGTTGGAAACAGACGAGCAGGTTGAGAAGCTTAAGCGCTGGAAGATGGATTATACACTGAAGGATATTCGCGAGGCCTGGAATTTCAAACATTCTGCGCAATATTACATGCTGCTCAAAAAGCTTCGGATTTACGAAAGAGTTGTGAACAAATCAGACAAATTTTACCCGGCGCAGGAATCGGTGCAGCAGCGCCCCGGCTCCCTTGATGAAAGAGGCTGGAGAGGCGGATACGCATCCAGACTTCCTTCTGATAGCTTTGACTACCACCTCAATACGACGCTGACAGGCGCAGAACTGGCCGACAAGCTTGAGCGTCTGGCTCATTTCCTGAAGGGCGAGCGCAAGGATATTGCTATCAAATTGTCCATTGAAGCTATTGAGCCTCGTGAAGCTGAAGAGGGACAGTCCGAGGGCTAGCCTCAAGTAACGAAATGGCTGGGCCCGCCCTGCCATGTGCCTATGAAAAGGGACCGGAATGATTAATTCCGGTCCCTTGCGTTGCAATTCGTTATTTTCCGACGAAATGTTTCCCTGAAATAAGTGAAATGTCTAATTATGAAAAATAATGGTTATAATTTCATGGAAATTCGACACATTAACGCAACAGATGACAAGACGCAAAACTATTCCTCGACAAAGCGTCAATCATTTCTTCGAAGTCTTCCCAGCTCGGATACGAGCGCTTCAACCTCGCTGATACTGAATTTATCCTTGCTCTCGACAATGTCATACAGCTCTTTAATATCCTCATATCTTGCCAAATCAAAGCTGGAAGATTGCATCGCGGCGGCCGTAGCCATTTTCAGCTTGGTTTTGATGGCGTCTATCATAAACTCCACGTTTTCCATTGTTGGTTGTTGCAGGTCCGACATCACTTTTCACTCCCGCTTAAAATTCTTGTCACGTTATTGTAACACGGCAGCCCTTTACGCCACAAATTGAACCAGTTGGGCAAATCCGATACAATAATGCAATAGAACATAACGGTGAACCATGCGAAAGGAGACATGGGATGAGTCAAGACGCCATCATTAAATCAACAGTCGCCAGCAAGGATAGAGGGCTGGAGCTGTTTCTTGCAAAAGCGGCGATGGCGGAGCCGGACCGGAAGCGTGTCTGCTTTCTCTGCATCGGCAGCGATCGCTCCACGGGCGATTCTTTTGGCCCGCTGGTAGGAAGCCTGCTCAAGGCCAGCGGCTGGCCCAGAGTAATAGGTACCCTTGAGCAGCCATGCGATGCCAATGCCGTTGAAGAGGCTTGCCAGGAAGCGGCAGCAATACGGGCGCAGGGGCAAGGGATTGTCATTGCGATCGATGCCTGTTTGGGCAAGCCTTTGTCTGTCGGCAACTATCTGGTAGCGGAGGGGCCGCTGCAGCCTGGCGCGGCAACTGGCATGAAGCTGCCTGCCGTAGGCGATTATAGCATCGCCGGCGTCGTCAATCTGAACAGCCCCAAAGCTTATGCGATGCTGCAATCCACTTCGCTTGCCAGCGTGCTGGCTATGGCGGGGGAGCTAGTGACTTTTATCAACAACGCTTGGAGCGTAAATCCAAGGCGTGACGCAGAACTAAGCCGGGATGCCAAACCAGGCCGTGACGCAGAACTAGACCGGGATGTTAACACAGGCTTTGGAGATAGCAGCGATAGGGAAAAAAACAGTATCGCGACTCTTGCAGCTATTTTAGGCCACTGGTACTGATAAGCTATTGATACTGATAATCTGTTGAGTGCAAACACGAAAAATCAAATAATGTGGCAATGTCCCATTGCATTATTCACTCATTGGATAGTCAGACGGTCATCCGTGACCGTTAAAATGCCAAAAAGACGATATTCATTTTTGTAACGGTCACCCTTGTCCGCCAGCACTCAAATGTAACGTATATAAAGCTGAAAATGAACCCGTACGGCCGTTAATGTCCGTTAAAATCAGTACATTTGCAATAAGCAGCTTCTAATGGTCAAAGATGTCTACGCTTGACCCATAACACTTCCTTAAATTTACAGTAAAAAGCGATAGCTGCTCAAGACGTTTTGGAACACTTGGAG
>NZ_LYPA01000029.1 GCF_001675045.1 Paenibacillus oryzae | reverse complement strand
GGACTCCAAGTGTTCCAAAACGTCTTGAGCAGCTATCGCTTTTTACTGTAAATTTAAGGAAGTGTTATGGGTCAAGCGTAGGCACAGATGCAGCTTGGCAATATCGAGCAGTGTCTTTCGGAAGCGGATGATTCTCCGGTACATTCAATGGGGAAAACGGATGCCGGCATAGCGGTATTTGCTGAAGGCAGCTTTCCGCCCGATCCTGTCCGGGTTCCGCCATCTCCTCAATACACGCCGGCGCAGCCCCATGACAAAATGCTGCTTATTGAAGAGCTGCATGAAATGATAAGGCAGATAAGAGATATAGAGCCCTTACTTAAGCAAAGGCCAAGTCGCCGAACTGTGGCCCACCCCCGCTTTGGCGGGCTTAACGCCGAGGAATGGTTTTTACTGATCGACATGCACTATCGTCACCATCTGCTGCAGCTCGATCGGTTAAAAGCATTTTTGGTTATGTAGAAAGGTTTGGCTTTGGAAACAAGCCGCATGTCAGATCGGGAATGGCGAATAGTTCTGGCGAAAAGCAATTGCTTTCAAAGCAGCTTTTAATGCAGCTTTTTATGAGCGCACATTAAAGCAACCTGACAGAGGGCTGTCAGGTTGCTTTTTGTATACTGTGGCTATATCCAGGAAGGGAGATTAATAACATGACACAATTAAATGAAACTGCAAACGAATCTGCAGCACAACCCCACTTTTGCCAAAGCTGCAGCATGCCCATGACGGGAACCGCGCAATATGGGACAGAGCAAGATGGTTCTTCGTCGCCAGACTATTGCTCTTACTGCTACGAGGAAGGTTCCTTTCGCGAGCCGGAGCAAACGATGGAGGGCATGATCCGGCAATGCGTGCCTTACATGGTCGAGGAAGGCATGGAAGAAAGCAAAGCCAGGTCGCTCTTGTCCCAGCACCTGCCGCAGCTCAAACGGTGGAAGGCTGCTAGCGCGCCGCTTTGATCTGCTTGCTGCGAAGCTGCCCGCAGGCGGCATCAATGTCTGCCCCGTGCTCCATTCTGACGCTAACGCTGATGCCTTGTTTTTTCAAGGCATCATAAAAAGCGGTAATGGACTCCGGGCTGCTTCGCTGATATTGACCGTGCTCATCAACCGGATTGTACGGAATCAGGTTTACATTAACAAGCTGGCGTCTCGGCTTCATCAGCTCCGCCAGCTCCAGCGCGTGCTCCACGCCGTCGTTGACATCTCTGAGCAGGATATACTCCATAGTCATGCGGCGGCGGGTGACCGCCAAATAATAATCAATGGATTCCATCAGCTTTTCGATCGGAATCGCTTTATTGATTTTCATTATGCGCGTCCGCAATTCGTTATTGGGCGCATGAAGCGATACCGCCAGATTTACGCCTAGATCGCTATCGGCAAATTCCCTGATTTTTCCCGCGAGTCCGCTGGTGGATACGGTAATGCGGCGCGCGCCGATGGCAAGGCCTTTGTGGTCCTTGACCACACGGATGAAGTCGGAAACGTTGGTATAGTTGTCGAACGGCTCGCCAATGCCCATCACGACAATATGGCTCACCCGCTCTCCCTGCCCGGCATCATCCAGATAATGCTGGACTCGCATCAGCTGCTCTACAATTTCCCCGCTGGACAAATCGCGGCTTTTGGCAAGCAGACCGCTGGCGCAGAAGCTGCAGCCGATATTACAGCCAACCTGAGTGGTCACGCAAACAGACAACCCGAACTTTTGGCGCATCAGCACCGTTTCGATCAGGTTGCCGTCTTGAAGCCGGAAAAGAAACTTGACGGTTCCGTCCTGCGCTTCCTGCCGCGTATGCTCCGACATGGTCGTCAAGGTGAAGTGCTCCTCCAGTGTCGCCAAACAATCGGCGCGCACCTCGCTCATCTCGCCAAGCGCTCTCACCCGTGTCCGGTACAGCTGCTCCCATGCTTTTCCTGCCCAGAACTTGCGGTGTCCCCGCTCCTCCAGCCAGGCTGTTAATTGCTCTAAAGTTAATCCGTATAAGGACGGTTTGCCTATCATATCTAAAATCCTTCTTTCAAGCCATTTGCCTACTATTGTGCCAAAAAAAGACCTCGAACACAAGGAGCAAATCCTGCCGCTCACGTTCCCGTCAGCCGTCAATCGCCATGAGCTGCTCTATCCTTGCAATGGGAGTGGCAATGGGACTGCCGACCTTACAAGGACTCCCTCGCCGCTTTGGTCAACCCCCGAACCACAAGTTCATAAGAATTTTTGATCATATCAGCCAGTTCTGTCTCCGGAACCGAACCGTCAATCGTGACGGTATTCCAATGCTTTTTGTTGAGGTGATAACCCGGCTTGACTGCCGGATGCGCCTGACGCAGCAGCTCCGCCATAAGCGGCTCGCATTTTAAAGATAGGCTGGGAATTCCGTCGTTTTCCCCTATCAAGGCAAACATTTTGCCGCCAGCCTTCATGACCAGCGGTTCAGGACCAAACGGATAATCCTCGCTGGCCCCGCGAAGGGTCATGCAATACTGGGCAAGCTCTCTTACGGTTTTCAAAATGGGCTCCTCGCTTTCTTCTCCTATGTATGACACTGTTTTACACCATTCACCTATTTTCCGCAAGCCTGGAGGTGGATTCGCCGTCTTTATTCATTGGTATTTTTCCACTTAAACGAAGCTCCACCTCCCTCGCCGCGCAAAATACGGTTATGCTGAAGCTAAAGGGGATGACACTATGCAGGAATTAACAAGCTCTCAATTTCAAAAGGTGAGGCCGTTGGTACAAGGAGGCCATCAGCACCCCGAAATTCTGTCCGTTATTGAAGGCCGCAATCCCGGCTGGATATTTGCCGACAACGCCGATCAGCCTGGAAGCGCACTGGTTTGGAATAGGGGTATGCATGGCTTTTATCTTATTGGCGACTGTCGCAATGAGGATTTTACGGAAGGTATGGATAATTTTGCAGCCCATACGCTTGAGCCGCGAATGCGGAGGTACGGCCTTACCGATTTTGAAATATCTGGGCATCATGATAAATGGGATCTGGAGGGTATGTTTGCCTCAAGAAACCTCTATGACTTTGAACAGCTGGTATTCGAGACGGGACGAAAAGCATCTGTTCCGGAAACAAAAGGATACATCACGCTGCCGCTTCATCAGTATTCTGAGGAAAACCGGTGGCTCTTCCATACACCGCTTGTAAAAGAACATATTGAGGCATTTTGGACATCAGTCGAAGCATTTAAAAATAACGGATTTGGTTATGTCGCAGTGTCTGACGCAGAAGTTATCGGCCTTTGCTATACCAGCTGCAGAGCTAATAACCGCTTTGCTATCGGAGTTGAAACGGCTCCACAGAGCCGGGGTAAAGGAATTGGCATCTATCTGGCTTCACTGGTTGCGGGAGAGGTGATTGATCACGGTTTTATTCCCTATTGGGACTGCACATCGGACAATACGGCTTCTAAAAAGCTGGCGCAACGGCTCGGCTTCCGGCTAGTTCATCGCTACCAATGCATCGGCTTTCCGCTATAATCCAGCTTCCCGCAACTAGCTTTAGGTGACCCGACAGTGTCCTATAGACTACAAGGCTGGGACACTATAAACTACAAGTCCATAGACAACGATAGCTACAACTCTGCGGACATCGATGGCCGTTAGAAGCCACTTTCTAAGGAAAATCAGTTTTTAAAGGACAGCCGTGACCGTAAACGTTGATTTTCACCCCCAAATCGCCACTTCTGAGCGTCTAATGGACATTGGCGACTCCGTTACTTGAGGGAAATCCGCCCATTCGAGGCTTTAACGGCCATAAATGACCGGTACGCTATAGGCCGTTTGACGAAAAATATCCCGAGCCGCTATAAAAAGCAGCTCGGGACGTCGCATTGATTAGATACATCTACAAGCTTACTCAAGGGCATCCGCCGCGTTAAGTCAGCGCCGCCCGTAGTCCGCCTAGTCGCGGCTTGCCAGCTTGGACAGCAAACGCAGCATTTCGAGGTACAGCCATACCAGAGTGACCATCAGCCCGAATGCGCCATACCACTCCATATATTTAGGAGCGCCTTGCTCGGCTCCCGTCTCAATGAAGTCAAAGTCAAGCACGAGATTCAGCGCGGCTACAACGACGATAACAAGCGAAATGCCGATGCCGATCAGGCTGTTATCATGCAGGTACGGAATTTGAATGCCGAAAAAGCCAAGTACAAAGCTTAGCAGGTAAACCAGGGCAATGCCCGCTGTTGCCGCAAATACGCCCAATCGGAAGTTTTTGGTCGCCTGAATGATGCGGAAGCGATACGCTGCCAGCAAAGCGATAAATACACACATCGTAAGCAGGGAAGCCTGCATCGTAATGCCCTGGTACAAGCTTTCGTAATGAGCGGATAACGCCCCCAGGAACAGGCCTTCGCAAGCCGCATAAATCGGCACCAGGAACGGCGCAGCCGTTGGCTTGAAGCTGATAATGAGCGCAAGAATAAAACCAACAATAGCGCCGGCAATGCCAAGGCCCAGCACGTTGGCCTGGCCGTTGTAATACATAGACCATGCCGCAAAGGCTCCACCCAGCAAAACGACCAGCGTAATAATCGATTTGTTAACCGTTCCCTCAATCGTCATAGCTTCATTTCCGGAAAAATGGCCTGCTTTTTGGAACGTATTCTCTTTTAATGTAGGATTGCCGCTGCGTCCAATCACGCAAAATCACCTCGTATGTATAGTATGTGCTTCCATTATCATACAATCGGATTGCTTTTTATGCAAAGGAAATCCTGCCCGGGGACATAGAGGCAATACGCGCAAGCGAAACAATCCTGATAGACCGCTGCTCCAGCAAAGAACGGCCTTCCTGAAAGCTTTTTTCGATAACGCACCCAACGCCCGCAAGAGAAGCGCCGGATTGAGCCACGATATCGGCAAGACCAACAAGCGCCGCGCCCGTCGCCAGAAAATCATCCACGATCAACACGGTGTCCTCCGGCGTCAAAAAGCTTTGATCCACCGTTACCCTGTAGGCCTCTTCCTTGGTGAACGAATAGACGTCCGCCGCATAAACATGCGCTCCCTGGGTCAATGTCTTTTTCTTTTTGGCGTAAATAAACGGCACCTTAAGCGCAATTGCGGTCGCCATGGCAAATTGAATGCCGCTGGCTTCGATGGTCAACACCTTCGTAATGCCATCTCCCGCAAAAGCCGCGGCAAATTCCTCGCCAATAGCCAGCACAAGCTCTGTATCCACCTGGTGGTTCAGGAATGAATCCACTTTCAGCACCTTGTCCGATAAAATGAGGCCTTCTTGCCGTATTTTGTCCTGCAGCCTCTTCATCTCTCCGCCTTCTTTCTTCATCTCATGTATTCGTCCATAGCGTTTACAAATTCGTCGAGATCGCGATTTGCCTTGAGCTGGTTGCATTCATAACAGGCGCAGACGCAATTAACAGGCGTTGTGTGGCCGCCCTTGGCTCTGGGCAGCTTATGATCAATGGTATCTCCGTATTTGCCGCAAAAGTGGCAGGTATAATTGTCGCGCGTCAAAATAAGCTTGCGGAACTCTCTGCTGCTGAACAGCCTTCGGATGGTGGAGCGGTTTACGACAACCGCCGCTCCTTCCCGCACCAGCACCTGCGCCAGCTCGGGATCAACCTCCTGATACCAGCGGCGTCCGTTATCCGTTTTGCCCCGCATGCGGATAAAGCCTTTGGCCGTAGGCCGCAAAAAGGACGCGTCGGCGGGATCATGCTTGTCGCGCCTTGGCGTATGCGGCGGCGGGGCTTCGGCGGCGGGCCGTGCCGCCTGCCTCTGCTGCGCGCCCTTTGCGCGCTTGTTGCCGCGGCGGCGCTTGCGCGAGCGACCCGCACCAGGATGAATACCGGGAGCGGTAGAGCCGCTTGCGTCATTCGCGGCGCGGCCGATCGCTGCCGGAATGCCAGCCGTATCCCCATCAGCCTGAGACATGGGGTCACCGCTCACTTTTAGCCGCGCTTTTGGCAGCCTTGTTTGGCCTTCCATTGCCGCATCCCGGAAAGCTTCTCCCGCTCCGTGAGATGACGATTGTTCGGCAGAAGCCTGACCGGACTGGACGGATACCGGCACAGGGGCTTCCTTCTGCCGGCAGCTCCGGCATGCGCCGCGCCGTCCATATTTGCCGGAGCGCCGGCCCGTGCGGCGCAAAAATTCCGTCAGCGGCTTTGCAACCCCGCATTGGACGCAAACCTTTGTCGTGCTATGTAATTGTTCGCTTTTATAGGGATGATCCTTAGGATCATGATGGTTAGTAGTCATAATGTGAGTATAGCACATGCTTCCAATCAACAGAATGACCTCATCATTTTCGATGGAGCCCCTTTCATTGCATAAAACGTGTACTCAGCGAACGACGGGAGTGAATCAGCATCATCGGTATTAACTGCTCCGTCTTGCGGCCAATCCGTTTTTTGCCTTCAGGGTGCATGACGGATAACAATAACCGCAGATATGCCGTTGTAAAGCGTTGAAACAGATTAGGCTTCAGGGGGTGCTGCTCGAAACCAAGACCATGCGTCAAGCCGCGATGGAGCAGGGTAATACCAACTAACGCCTCCACCTCCCTAAACTCCAGCCGGCTTGTGAATGCTTCGCTGATCTGCTGTACTGCTTTTCGGGTAAGCCGGGCCGTCATGAGAGCCGCGCGATCCGGGCCTTCGGATTTGATCAGCGTCAGAATCATTTTGTTATTGAGATGGAGCTCCCCGACAAGGTCGCCTTTAACTATAATCGTGGAGTCCGCACATATGATGCTTTCTCCTTGATGCTTCTTGATCAACACTTTGCAAATGCCAAAGTGAGCTGTATGTGAACCACGGAAACGAGAAATAAAATCAAATCCTCTTTCCCATACCAACCAGGCCGCCTGTATGGCAGATTTCAGTAAACGAGGCAACATCCATTCATCCATCCTTCATTGTTATTTGTATTAGCCAGCACAGGTTAGAGCTGATTGCTGCGGATGCCAATGTCTTTAATCAAAACGCTGCCTTTCACATGCCGTTCAATTTGCTGGAACGATTATCCTACAAAAAGTATAGAGTAAATCGGTTTAGTCGACCTCCGCTGATAGAATGGCTCCGATCTAGGTCTACAGGCTGAACATCTCCTTGACCTCGCTCCACTCTCGTCATGGGCTTAAAACAAAAATGACCCGCAAAAAGGTCGCTTTTTTCAAAGCTTCCTTCTTGTGGGTCACGATTCAACCGATCACACTACACCTTATTTAATTTTGATTTCACCGTCGTACGACGCGATAATTCCGTAGAGATCGGGACGACGGTCGCGGAAAATGCCCCACTCCAGACGTTGCGTCTCCAGCTGGTCCAAATCGAATTCGGCAACCAGAATTTCCTCGGAATCACGGCCCGCCTCGGCTATTTTGTTGCCTTGGGGACCCGCGATAAAGGAGGAGCCGTAGAAGGTAATGCTGGAGTCCTCGTCGCTTTCAAGGCCGATGCGGTTGGATGCAACAACCGGCATCAGATTGGAGGCGGCATGCCCGCGCATGCACATCTGCCAATGATCCTTGGAGTCGATGGAGCCGTCCTGCGGCTCGGAACCAATCGCCGTAGGATAAAACAGCAGCTCGGCCCCCATCAGCGCCATGCTGCGCGCCGCTTCCGGATACCATTGATCCCAGCAGACGCCTACCCCGATTTTGGCATAACGCGTTTTCCAAACCTTAAATCCGGTATCGCCAGGGTTAAAATAAAACTTTTCTTCATAACCCGGTCCATCGGGAATATGGCTTTTGCGGTATTTGCCCAGCACCTCGCCATCGGCGTCAATGACGGCAAGCGAGTTATAGCGGGCATAGTTCTTCTTCTCGTAAAAGCTGATCGGAAGCACAACGCCAAGCTCCTTGGCTACCGCGCGGAAATGGTTAACCGCCTTGTTTTCCTCAAGCTCCGTTGCGTACACGTAATAATCCGCTTTTTCCTTCTGGCAGAAATAAGGGGTTTCAAACAGCTCCTGCAGCAAAATAATTTGTGCGCCTTGCGCCGCAGCCTGGCGTACAAGCTTGTCCGCTTTGGCGATGTTTTCCTCGATATTGGAGGAGCAGCTCATTTGCGTTGCCGCTACCGTTACTTTTCTCATGATTTCCTTCCTCCTTCATTTCGGATGCCCTCAGGCATTTGCTGCGTGGTGCAGTGTACGTTTCCGCCTTCCCGAATAATGGCCATGCCGTCAATGGTGCGGATGACGCGATCGGGAAATGCTTTGGATAATACGGCAATCGCATTGGCATCGGCCTCCGCGGCCGCGCCGCCGAATACAGGAAGGATAATGCCCCCGTTTACAAAATAAAAATTCAAATAGCTCAGCGTCAAGCGCGTGCCATCATATTCCGTATAAGGAGGCTGCTCAATTTCAATAATGTCCAGCTTTCTTCCTTTGGCATCGGTCGCCTCTTGCAATATGCTTAGATTTTCCTGGGTAATGGCATAGTTCTCGTCCTGCGGATCGTTGCAAACCTGAAGGATGACTTTGCCCGGCGCCGCAAAGCACGCCACATTATCTACATGTCCGTCGGTTTCATCGCCGCTTAAGCCGCGTTTCAGCCAAATGATGTTTTCAACATTCAGGAAATGCTTAACCTGAGCTTCAATGTCCTCGCGGCTCAGCTCCGGGTTCCGGTTGACGTTCAGCAAGCACTCCTCCGTCGTCAGCAGCGTGCCCTCGCCGTCGGTATGGATGGAGCCGCCCTCCATAACCAGAGGCGCGTCGAACTGCTCCACTCCCATCGCCTTCAAAATTCGGGGAGCTACGGCGTCGTCCAGATCCCATGGCGAATATTTGCCGCCCCATGCGTTAAACTTCCAGTTGATCCCCGCCAAACGGCCACTATCGTCCATCACGAAGGTAGGTCCGTTATCGCGCAGCCATGCATCGTTATGTTCAATAGGAAGCAGCTCGACGCGCTCATTGCCTTGGAAACGGCTCGCCACAGCCGCTGCGTCATCGGGGTTAACGATAACCGTAACCGGCTCGAACTCCGCAATCGCCGTAATCAGCTCCCCGTATCCCTCGCTTACTTGCTGATAAAATTCCGGATAAACCATGGACTCCTGTACCGGCCAGGATATAAAAGTACGCTCATGCGGCGTCCATTCCGCAGGCATTGTATAATTGTCGATTTTTTGCGTCATTGATTATCTTGTCCCCTTGCGCGCCTTGTAGTCCGTGCCAGCAGGCCTCATACCCCCGCTGCACCCCTACTATCATATACTAAAGCAACGCCGCCCACAATCCGGTTTACAGCATTTTACGAAAGAGCGAAGCACCCGAAATATGGCATATACTGCGGCTAAGTCATTTGCGCTTTGCCGTGCTGCCGCGTTTCCTTTCGCTCGCCCCGCACAGGTTGTATTATAATAGAAAGGACCAACAATACTACAAGTAGAGCGTTGAAAAGGAAAATTTGAGGAGATGGATGTACGTGACATTCAAACAGGAATTAATCAACCGCTTTGTAACCTATGCCAAGGTGGATACGCAGTCCAATGAAAGCATTGAAAGCTGTCCTTCCACCCCGGGACAAATGAAGCTTGCCCTGATGCTGGTGGATGAGCTCAAAAGCATCGGCATGCAGGAGGTCACCATAGACGAGCACGGTTATGTGATGGCGACATTGCCCTCCAATACGGATAAAGACGTTCCGGTTATTGCGTTCCTTGCCCATCTGGATACGGCAACGGACATGACGGGTGCAAACGTCAACCCGCAGCAGCATGACAGCTATGACGGCGGAGACATCATTTTGAACAAGGAGCTTGGCATCGTTCTTTCCCCTGCGGAATTTCCGGCGCTCCCCGGCTACAAGGGGCACACGCTCCTTACAACAGACGGCACAACATTGCTTGGCGCAGACGATAAAGCCGGCATTACCGAAATTATGACGGCTATGGCTTATCTGATCCAGCATCCCGAGCTGAAGCACGGAAAAATTCGCGTTGCCTTTAATCCCGACGAGGAAATCGGACGGGGAGCGCATAAGTTCGATGTGGAAGCATTAGGCGCCAAATACGCGTATACGATGGACGGAGGGCCGCTAGGCGAGCTTCAGTATGAAAGCTTTAACGCCGCTTCCGCCAATATTGACATTCAGGGCAAAAACGTTCATCCCGGCACGGCCAAAAATAAAATGATCAACGCCTCCAAAATAGCGATGGAGCTTCATGCCAAGCTGCCTGCGGCGGAGGCCCCGGAGCATACCGAGGGCTATGAAGGCTTCTACCACTTAAACCTGTTTCAAGGGGATGTGGAAAACGCCAAGCTCAGCTATTTGATCCGCGATTTCGACAAAGAAAGCTTCCAGGCCCGCAAACAATTTTTCCAATCCATTGTTGCCGAGCTAGGCGAAAAGTACGGAACGGACCGCATCAAGCTGGAGCTGAAGGATCGCTACTACAATATGGGTGAAAAAATAGCTCCCGTAAAACATATCGTCGACATCGCCCAGGAAGCGATGGAAAACCTGGGCATCAAGCCGCTGATTCAGCCTATCCGCGGCGGCACGGACGGCTCGCAGCTGTCCTTCAAAGGACTGCCGACTCCCAACATCTTTACGGGCGGCGAAAACTATCATGGCCGCTACGAGTTTATATCCGTCGATAACATGGAACTGGCCGTACGCACCATTCTGGAAATCATTTCGTTGTACGAGGCCAAGGCCTGAGCCGCGCCGCAAAAAAGCAGCCGACAAAATGGGATTAAATTACGTCAAATCAGTTGATGACTTCCCCCTGTATGAGTACAATAAAAAAGGGCAAGAGATTTGACGCTTTTGCCATTACCGTGTCTTGTACTAAACATTGCAGCCGACCGGCGTCCAACGCCCCAAAGCTTCAACATACGAGGGTAGAGATGAACCAGAGATAGCGCTGGTCATACGCCTGGATAAAAGCTAGCCAACCGCTGCTTTTATTCAGGCTTTTTTTGTGCCCCGACAAGAAGGGAGGTCCAATGATTGACCTTGCCAAATGATAGCGGCGTTACGGAATCCGATCATCGGCTGGACAGGCTGGCATCCGTTGGCCAAATTGCCGCAGGCATAGCCCATGAAGTCAAAAATCCGCTTACGGTTGTAAAAGGCTTTCTCCAGCTGCTCAGGCAGGAAGCTCCGCACAAATATCTGGATTATGCCTTTACCGAATTGGAGAATGCCATTTCTACCATTGAAAATTTATTGCATGTCTCCAAGCCGGATTTAGAAAACGAGCCGTTCGACATCATTGACCTTTGCTCCGAGCTGGACTCTGTGCTTCATCTTTTCCAGGAACGGTTCTATCAAGTTTCTGTACATAAGCAGTTTTGGGATACGGATGCCAGAATATACGGAAAAAGGAATCCGCTGAAAAAAGCTCTGTTCAACCTCCTGAAAAATGCATTTGAGGCCATTCCGGATGACGGAGTTATTACCCTAACGCATACTCGTGCCAGCAATCATGTAATCGTTTCAATTTCGGATTCCGGGTGCGGCATTCCAGTGGATAAACTCGACTTGCTGGGGACGCCATTTTATACGTCCAAGGTGGACGGCACCGGTATCGGATTAACTCAGGTGTTCACAACCATATATGAGCACGGAGGATTTATTCGGGTTAGAAGCGAGCTGGACGTGGGGACTGATTTTCTTCTGCATCTTCCGTTATGGGATAGTGAAAAGCAGCATAGAGGATTTGTGAAGTCCGTAAAGGAGGCGGTTCGTCCCGATCAGTCGAAGCTTGGCAGAGAGGACAATAAGAGACGCACCTCCCGTAGTGCAGAGCTTGGTCAGCAAAATAATCCATTTCCCGTCATCCCGTTGCTTGACCAAGTGGGTCTGCTCCCGCTTACCTGGAATATGGCGCTGCCTCCTGACCACAAAGCTCGTGATTATTGGCTTTGCGAACTGCAAAATATGGAGCTTAAGCGGCTTATCGTCGATTTAACCTCTATTGACTGCTTGACTGAAGCTGCGCTTCTTCTTTTATCCGCAATTATGGAGCAAGCGGCTCGTCGGGAATATACAGTCACCTTGACGGGAATACGCCCGGAGTTGATGGATGTTTTGATAGAGCAGCGATTAGTATCCCGCAGCGACGCTTCCTCCCGCATGACTTTGCAGCAATTCCTGCAGGAATATATCAAGCCTCCAAACCTTTAACCTTGCCAAATAAGACCAAACTTATTAAAATGAATGTGGGCAGCAGATTTGACGCTCTTGCCTTTATCTATTCCATGCGGGGGAGGCCCGCAAATCGACAGATACCTAGTGATTGCAATAAGGATTGAGTTGGCCGAGATGAACCAGAGACAGCGCTGGACATAAGCCTGGATAAAAGTTGCTGAGCAAACTTTTATTTAGGCTTTTTTTGTTGCAGGAAAGAGGATGAATGTACTGAATATGAATGAAAACTATTTCCAGAATGAAATAGCAAGCCACCTTGGGAAAATGCTTCGGGATGCATTCGGGAAAGGGCCGCAATCCATTTATGTAAGCGTGGAACGGCCAGTCATTGTTGTTTATTTGCGCAATTTTTTGACGCCAACGGAAAAAATACTTCTTAATCAAGGGCAAACCCGCACGATTGAACAAACAAGGGACATGGTCATGTCCTCGCTGATTCCCGAGATCAAAGCATATTTGCATCCGTTGACAGGCATGAACGACCTGGAATTTTATTATGATTGGGAACTGCATAACCACTCCGGCATTTTGGTAGGGCGTCAATTGGAAGAATCCGCAGCTTTGGAGCAATGGCAAGATAGGTTCGAGGGGAAAGAAGGACTGGAGCGCGAGATTCTCCGGATGAGCCAGCGTATTCAGAAGAAGCCGGAGCATATATATTCCCGCATCATTAATAAAAGGACCCTTGTCGTTGTCCGCTCAGGCGGCATGATTGATCTCAGCAAAGAATTAATTCGTCTCGGAGACGAGGATCAATTGAGACAAGCAGTTAATCATCTGGAAAAAATGCATTTGCGGGACAACCGTGCTATCGAACAGGCTTTGGATACAAAAATTATGGACGTCTTTGTCGATTGGAATATGGAACGCGATAAGAGTGTCATCGTTTTTATTTTAAATCCCAAATAAAGAGGGCGCCCGAAAGTCTAAGCTTTCGGGCGCCCTCTTTTCAATAGTTCCTGATTTATGGCTTTATTCTGTCCCGGACCGGCTTCATAAACGCCTCCAGGCTGTTTCCTTTGACGTAAATGTCGGGTTTGATGCCCGTATCGTTTATGTTCTCCTGCTTGACGTTCCAATAAAAGTTAACCACGTACAGCAGCACCTTATGAACCGGATCATCGAATACATATTGCCCGACGCCTTTTCCGTAAGTGTCGCGCCCCACAATCGTAACGTTGCTTAAGTAGGATTTAAGGCCAAGCGTAAGCAGCTCCGAGGCAGAGGCAGAGTTTTCATCAACCAGAATATAAATATGCTGGAATGCGGTATACGAAGGGTCGGAATAAAAATTTTCCGTTTGACCGTTGCGGTAAATCATCATGCTGGTTACATAATCGGGCAGCAGCGCATCCAGCATAATATTGGCGCTTTGCGCTATGCCTCCCCCGTTGCCCCGCAAATCCAGCACCAGGCTTTTGCTCTCCGGCTCCTCGATCCGGTCAATGATGTCAATAAAAGCATCATCCGTCCTCATATGGAAGGTCGGTATCCGAATGTACACCATAGAGCCTTCCTCCCTCAGCTCCAAATCATTTTCCTCATAATAGCCCAATTGATCGTAATCATCCCCATAAATAAAAAAGGAAAACTGATCGCCTTTTTTCTTGGCTTTTTCGAACCGCTCCGCGATTTCCTTCAGGGAAATGTCAGGCTGATCCAGCTCCGACAGCAGCCCCCTGGAAGCCTCCACCGCATCCAGATAGAGATAGTTATCCTCAAAAAATGCTTTAATCTGCGCGCCGATCGGCTTGTCTTTTTCCTTAAGAGACTCCTTGACCATTTCCGCCGTATAATTGCCGCTGTATAGCTCAAGGCTGCGTTCGCTGTATTCATTGGCTTTGTCCTCGTCTCCAAATAAAAGGTTGGCATATGCAAGCTGCGCCCAGGCTTCCGACGATTCGGGATCGTTTTCCGCTGCTGCGAGCAAATCCTGGATGGCATCCTCATATTCGCCCAGCTCCACCTTGCATAATCCGCTGTACCAGGCAATGTCGGAGTGATCCGGAAACAAGGATCTGGCTTTCTGACCCAGCTCAGCGCAACGGGCATTACGACTGGCGCTGTACAACGAAGACAGCTGCTGCATATAATGGAGCGGCTTCTCCGGCAGCTCCTTAACTGCAAGCCCGTAATAGTCGGCAGCTTCCAGGTAATAACTGAAGTTGTAGGCAGTATCGCCCATTCTTTCATGAATCATCGCTTTATTGTCAACGGCGTTTATCGCTTCCTCATAGATCGCTTTAGCCTTATCATATTCTCCACTGCCTTCATAAACGCTCATTAGCCACCAATATGCATCGGCGTCCCCCGGATTATCCTTCAGCTTATCGCGAAAAATAGAAACAGCCTCATCGGTTTGTCCGTAATCGGCATAAAATTCACCCAGCATATCCAGCACATCCGGATTATCGGGGAATTTGGCTTTCGTCTCCTGTAGAAATTGGCTGGAAGCCTCGAAATCACCCTGCTCTCCAAGCACAATCGCTTTCAGAAGATATACATGGTAGTCATCTGAATATTTGCTTATGATATGCTCGGCGTAGTCCAGCGCCTTGGAGGATTCCCCCAGCGCGATATGGGAATAAACCTTCATTTCCATCGCGTCATAATCGCTTTCATCCTGTTTCAAAAACGCATTAAAGGATTGCAGCGCTTCACGGTATTCGCTCCGGTCATAATGAAGCATCCCCTTGCCATAATGCGCATAAATGCTGTCTTTATTATACTTGAGCGCATTTTCGTATTGCTCCATCGCCTCGTCGTAACGCGACAGACCGTATAAAGAATTTCCTTTATTAATATATTCCGCATCGGTATTAGGCAGCAGCAAAAGGGCAATCTCTATATACTCCAGACTTTTGTCGTAATCTCCTAAATCATGATAAGCCCAGCTAATATTATTAAAGGGAGAATCATATGCCTCCGATGATTTGATGGGAGAGCTAAGCTCTTTAAACTCAGGCTTTGCTTTATATATCGCATCAATAGCCTTTTCGAACTGGGCAATGGCCTCTTCAATATGACCTTCCTCCATTAAATCGAAGCCCTTTTGATTATACGATTCGATAGCCCTTCTGGAGCTGCTCTCCTCACCGTCAAGCAAACGATTTGCACAGGCGCTGAACAGCAATATGCAACAAATCACTCCTATGGCAAGTGATATTTTTCTCCATACGTTCAAGTTGTCGACCCCGTTTCCTGTAAACCCAAATGTTGTATAAACCTTGTACGGATATGTATTCGACAAGCGTTGACTTTCATCCTTTTTGCGCGCAACAAAAAACGGACAATATGCCGGCCCTTCGAAGGCTCTTGCACTATTGTCCGTTTAGGTGGGGTCTTTCCTGTTAGATACAATCATGGGTTACTCGTAATAAGCATGCAGCAGATTTATGGTTTCCTGGGCGCCCGCTTCATCAGCAACATTCCATACGCCGTTATCGGTCCAGCAGGTTCTGCAAGCTTCTTCCGTTTCGCAAAAACCGGCGTCATCGCAGGTGTAGCAAAATTGCATCATGTTTTGGGTTACATAAGTTTCAGCTGTTCTCATGTCACTCACTCCTTGTTCTTTTGTTGTCTTTATCATACCACGAAAGCAAGGAGGATATTGTGATTTTTTTCACTTGATTGTTACGAAATGTTGAACACGGGCAATGCTAAATCTTTTTCACAAACTCCGATTTCAATTTCATGGCTCCAAAACCGTCGATTTTGCAGTCGATATTATGATCGCCATCCACCAGTCTGATATTTTTAACCTTCGTTCCGATTTTCAGAACAGAGGAGCTTCCTTTTACTTTCAGATCCTTTACAATGGAAACACTATCTCCATCCTGCAGCACATTGCCATTGGCATCCTTCACTACTTCCTCCGTGGAGCCTGGCTCCTCATCGCCTTGCGCGCTCCATTCGTGGGCGCACTCCGGACAAACATACAAATTTCCATCCTCGTAGGTATACTGCGACTGACAGGATGGGCAATTAGGCAAACTAGACATTACACAATCTCTCCTTTAATAGGTTGTTCAAAAAGCCCACTTTCCATTACGTAACATGCCTAGCGGCATGGCCAGCGTCGAATATGACATTCAGCCGAAATCTCCGGTACTCACTTAGCTTCCACTAAGCTCCGCTCCTCGATTTCTAGCTTCTTGCCATCTTCTCGGTACTGAAAAGCGAACTTTTCGAACTTTCATTTTACTTTTGAACATTTTCCTCGACGTGGCTTATTGTACCATATAAACCTGCCACTTCCGCCTTGGCATTTGACATTCCCTTGGATAGGGTGGTTATAATTTGGTATAACCCCGAAAAGGAGATACCCATGTCCCTTCAATACCGTTTAATAACCGACGCCGATTTCGAGGAGGCGCTTCAGCGCGGCTTCCGGGTTCGCGTCTTCCAGGATAATCATATCGTTGACGCCAGCTCGATTATTCTGCGCTTTGATGACAACACGGTCGTTACGCAATCCAGCGTCAGCGACTTGTCTTATCACAACCGAAAAAATTGCGAATTTTTCCAGTTAAAAAAGAAATAATGTTTCGCTTGACTTTAGAGAAATGACAAAGTAAAATCCTTAATAACTTGGATAATATTGAAAAGCTGCGAAGAGAAAGAGTACCTTGGCGAAGTCTTTTTACAGAGAGCTCCGGTAGCTGAAAAGGAGTAAAGAATAACCGAGGGAATATGGTCTCAGAGCTGCGCACCGAAGCCCCATGTGGTTGTAGGCCGCGCCGGAACCCGCATCCGTTACTGTGCTAGGGTATAAACGCAAACCGCGTCGTACCTGAAGAGGCTAATGCCGCAAGGCATTTTTGAAATTGGGTGGTACCACGTGAGCGCAACTCTCGTCCCTTTGGGATTGAGGGTTTTTTTGTTTTCCAAAAAAAGAGGAGGGATTTTATGTCTAATGTCTTTATAGGCGGCGCATGGCCGTATGCCAATGGTTCCTTGCATCTGGGGCGTCTGGCGAGCTTATTGCCCGGGGATGTAGTCGCGAGATATTTCCGGGCAAAGGGCGACGCTGTGTTATATGTTTCGGGCAGCGATTGTCATGGCACGCCCGTCGCCGTTCAAGCACGGCAGGAGGGGGTGGAGCCGGAAGCAATAGCGGAGCGATATCATCACGAATTCCTGCATTGCTTCAATCGTCTGGGATTTACTTATGATCTATACACACGCACTGATCAGCCCTTTCACCATCATGAGGTGCAAAGCCTATTTTTGAAGCTGCTGGAGAACGGGCATTTGTACAAAAAAACAGTGCAGCAAACGTATTGCGAAAATGATCGTATTCCTTTGCCAGACCGGTACGTTGAAGGCATTTGTCCCGTCTGCGGCAGCCGGGCCCGGGGCGATCAATGCGACTTCTGCTCTACATTGCTGGACCCGTCGGATTTGCTGGAGAAAACCTGTGCCATTTGCGGTAATCCTCCAACGGATTCCCCAACAGAGCATTTTTACCTGGCGTTGTCTCAATTTCAGAATAAATTAATTGAATATTCCGACAAAAAACAGGGGTGGAAGGAAAATGCCATCCAGCTAACCAGGCGATATTTGGAGGAGGGACTGCAGGATCGTGCTGCAACCAGAGATTTGCCTTGGGGCGTAGAGGTCCCCGTTGAAGGCTTTCACGATAAAAAAATTTACGTCTGGATCGAAGCCGTCTGTGGATATTTATCTGCGAGCAAGCAATGGGCGGCAGAGACAGGAGAAGGGTGGGAGCCATTTTGGCTGGATAAGGGGCAGAAGCTAACGGCTTATTATGTGCATGGCAAAGACAATATCCCGTTCCACACGCTCATCTGGCCGGCCTTGCTCATGGGAACTGGAAATCTGCATTTGCCGGACGTTATCCTTTCATGCGAATACATGACGCTGGAGGGGAAAAAGTTTTCGACAAGCCGCAACTGGGCCGTTTGGGTCCCCGATATTCTGGAGCGTTACCAGCCTGATTCCATCCGTTATTTCCTGATAGCCAACGGGCCCGAGAAACGGGATGCCGATTTTTCATGGAGAGAGTTTATTAACAGCCACAATGGAGAGCTGCTTGGCGCATTTGGCAACTTTGTCAACCGGACCTTGGCGTTTATCAACAAATCGTTTGAAGGAAATATTCCTGCGGGAAACCTTGGCGAAGACTGGGTAGACGCAACAATGGACTTGTATCAAAAAGCCGGAGCACTCCTTGAGAAGGGCCGTCTCAAGGAAGCGCTTGAGCTGATTTTTGTCTACATTCGCCAAGCCAACAAATATTTTGACGAGCAAAAGCCGTGGGTACAAATCAAAAACAATCGCGAGGAATGTGGAGTTACGCTGTATTGCTGTGTGCAGCTAATAGCTAACCTGGCAAATCTGCTCCAGCCATTTGTTCCTTTTTCCTGCGACAAAATAAGATCGTTCCTCGCGCTCGGCCAGCCTGCCTGGCAGTTTGTTTCAGTACCGTCCGGCACCCGCATAGGTCAACTGGAGCTATTGTTTGAGCGAATTGATCCCTGCAAAATTGAAGAAGAAACAAGCCGTTTGGAGATACAGAGGGAGGGTTAAGGTAACGAGGATTCGATGAGTGGAAAGAGGAAAAACGGCGTGCCCCGGTCATGCATGTTGCATGAATACGGGGCCCAAGCATCCCCAATTTCTAACGGACTTTTTTGACGGTTTCGCCTTCGATCAGAACGGGCTGATAATAGGTATTTTCCTTCAAATCCTTTTTTCCTTGCAGCTTTTTAATGACGTAGTCGGCTGCGTCGCGGCCCATCTGCTCCTGGGGATGGGTCAAGGTGGTCAGCTTGATATTAGCGTTTTTGGCAATATACGAGTTGTCCTGGCCGATGATGGAGAGATCATCTGGAACGGATAGCTCAAGCCCTCTGCACACATTCACAACCTCAAGCCCGACCTCGTCGTTATAGCATACAATAGCCGTTAATCCATTGCGGTTTTCGCTCAGGAATGTCTTCAGGCTCACGGAAAGCTCCTGCTTGGTTTCGGTATCAAATGCCAGCACCAGCTCCGGGTGAAAGCTTAATTTTGCTTCTCCCAGCGCTTTGATGTAGCCCTTCATCCGGTATTTACCCTGCAAATCGTCCATTTTAGCAATAATGCCAATGCGGGTGTGCCCGTTTTTGATCAGCTCCCTGGTGGCAAGATAGCTGGACTGAACATCGTCGAGACAGAAAAAAGGCACCTCGAGCTCCTCATAATAAGCGTTAATCATGGCAAAAGGAACCTCTTGCTCCTTGAATGACAGATAATACGCGATGTTGGGATTGTACAAATTGCTTTTTGTCGGCTCCACAATCAAGCCGTCTACGCCATAGGAAAGCATCATTTCCAGCGCTTTTTTTTCCTGTGCAACATCGTTATTGGTGCTGGCCAGCAGCAAGGAATAATTATCCTCATTCAGCCGCCCTTCGATACCGCGTATAATGGAAGGAAAAATATAATCCGATAGATACGTCGTAATAACGCCGATCGTCCGGTTGTTGGGGCTGCCGCCCGGCTTGGCCCGGTATTGATTGCTGACGTAGGTGCCGGAGCCTTTTTCGCTTCTTAAAAAGCCTTCGTTGGAAAGCTCCAGAATTGCTTTTCGCACCGTTTGGCGGCTAACCTGGTATTTGTCCTGCAGGGCGGATTCCGTTGGAATTTGTACGCCTACGCTGTATACTCCCGACAAAATATCGCTTTTGATATCCTCAAGAATGATCTGGTATTTGGGCTTCATCTATGTTCACTTCTTTCGCAAATGTCCAATACATCTCATACAAGGGCTGATTCCGCCCGTTCCGCTAAACCTTATACAAATCGGCAGATGCCTGAAATTTGTATGTACATCTTTTAAGATGTTTATGGTCCTATTATTATGCATCCTGTTCCATATTACAAGACAAGGACAAACTTTTCCTCGCTGCAATTTGTAAATACATTTCCTCATCCTTATTGACAAATGTACGAACAAAAAATATACTAGGGCTGAAATAAAGGAAGCGCCTTCTTACAGTCATTCATTTTTATGCGGTAAAAATAGTTGGTAGGGAAGGGAGCAGCGTGTCCATGGATCAGAAGATCAAGCTAGACATCGAGAGTGGAGCAACCTCGCTTGGCATTGAGTTTGGGTCAACGCGTATTAAAGCTGTCCTAATTGATTCTCGCTTCGAGACCATTGCATCGGGCAGTTATGAGTGGGAAAACCTTTTGGAAGACGGGTATTGGACATACAGCTTGACGGACATCATCAAGGGTCTGCAAGATGCTTATAGCGAAATGAGGCAGGAAGCGGAACAAAAATATGGCGTTAGTCTGCAAAAGATCGGCTCCATCGGCTTTTCCGCAATGATGCACGGATATATGGCGTTTGACGGCAAGGGCGAGCTGCTGGTGCCGTTCCGCACCTGGCGCAACGCCACAACCGGCCAAGCCGCCAAGGCATTGACTGATTTATTCCAATTCAACGTTCCTGAACGATGGAGCATCGCCCATTTGTATCAGGCCATCTTAAATGAAGAACAGCATGTGCCCCAAATTCAGTCCTTTACAACGCTGGCGGGTTACATTCACTGGCTGCTGACCGGCAACAAGGCTCTTGGCATCGGCGATGCTTCAGGCATGTTCCCGATCGACGAAGCAGCGCAAAATTACAACGCGGCGATGATCGGGCAATTTGACGAGCTTGTGGCCTCGAAGGGATATCCCTGGAAGCTTGCCGATATTTTGCCCAAGGTTTACGGAGCAGGCGAACAAGCAGGCGTGTTGACCGAAGCCGGCGCCGCTATTCTTGACCCGTCAGGCAGCCTGCAGGCGGGCATTCCGTTGTGTCCTCCAGAGGGTGACGCCGGAACCGGGATGGTCGCAACAAACAGCGTGAAAAAGCGGACGGGCAACATCTCCGTTGGAACCTCAGTATTTGCCATGATTGTACTAGAGAGGGATTTAACGTCCGTTTATCCGGAAATTGATATGGTGACTACGCCGGACGGCAGTCCTGTAGGAATGGTTCACGCCAACAACTGCTCCAGCGACATTAACGCCTGGGTAGGCTTGTTCCGGGAGTTTTACGAAGCGATGGGGCAAAAAACCGATTCCGAACAGCTATTCAGCGTTTTGTTCAACAAAGCGCTGGAGGCAGATGCCGATGGCGGCGGCCTGCTAAGCTACGGCTACTTCTCGGGCGAAAACATTACCGGCATCGATAAAGGACGCCCGTTGTTTGTCCGCTCGCCGGAAAGCCGGTTTAATCTGGCCAATTTCATGCGGAGCCATCTGTTTACGGCTTTTGCCGCGCTGAAGCTTGGCATGGATATTTTAACGACTAAGGAAAACGTTGCGATCGACAGCATTTTGGCTCATGGCGGGTTATTCAAAACACCGGTGGTTGGTCAAAAAATGGTTGCAGCCGCGCTGAACGTTCCTGTTTCCGTTATGTCGACAGCGGGTGAAGGCGGAGCTTGGGGCATGGCGATTTTGGCCGCTTATGCAAGGAACCGCAGCAACGGAGAAACGCTTGCGGATTATCTGGAGAACAACGTGTTCAAGGATGCCGAAGGCGTGGAGATCAAGCCGGACAGCGCCGACGTTGCAGGGTTTGAGCTCTTTATGGAGCGTTATGTGAAGGGACTTGCGATTGAGCAAGCGGCTGTTGATCATCTGGTTGAGAACTGGAGGAATTAAAATGCTGGAGAAACTGAAGGAAGAAGTATATGAGGCCAATCTGGAATTGCCCAAGCATGGTCTTGTGAAATATACATGGGGCAATGTCAGCGCGGTTGACCGCGAAAGCAGCTTGTTCGTTATCAAGCCAAGCGGCGTCAGCTATGACAAAATGAAGCCAAGCGATATGGTTGTTGTTGATTTCGACGGCAACGTTGTAGAAGGCGATCTCAGACCTTCCTCCGATACGGCGACCCATGCGGTGCTTTATAAGCATTATGAGGAAATTGGCGGCATTGTGCACACGCATTCTACATGGGCAACCATTTGGGCTCAGGCCGGTCTGGATGTCCCGGTTATGGGAACAACTCATGCGGATACCTTTTACGGGTCCGTGCCTTGCACGCGTTTCCTGAACCAGGAGGAAATCGACCGCGGCTATGAGGCGGAAACCGGAAACGTCATCATTGAAACCTTCAAGCAGCGAAATATTGACGTTATGGCAGTTCCCGGCGTTCTCCTGAAGGGCCATGCGCCATTCACCTGGGGCAAGGACGCCAAATCGGCCGTTGTTAACAGCGTAGTATTGGAAGAGGTTTGTAAAATGAACCTGTTCTCCCGCCAGCTCAACAGCTTTGCCGAAGAGCTCCCGCAAAACATACTGGATAAACACTACCTGCGCAAGCACGGAAAAAACGCTTATTACGGCCAAAAATAATATCCCTATATAAGCCCTATATCCGTTCAACTAAAAAATCGGCAGAAAGCAGGCCAGAGTGTGGATGGTTCTGGAGAAAAGCATAGGCTTACGATGCGACGTTCTTTCAGAACGTTTCAAGCGCTCGCTTGTGTTTCCGGATTCCAACAATCAAAACCAATTAATTAAGGGGAATCCGGAAACAACTGCGATCGGAGGGAACTTTCACGCGGCGGCCTGGAACCCTGCCAACACTCTTTAGTTGAACTTATAACAACCCACAGAAAAGAGGATGAAACATGTCAACAGCAATCGTTAAAGAATTTTGGTTTGTCGTAGGCTCGCAGCATTTGTACGGAGAAGAAGCGCTCGCAGAAGTAAAGGCGCATGCGCAGGCTATGACCGACGCCTTGAACAAAAGCGGCGTATTGCCGTATCCGCTTGTGCTTCAAGACCTGGCAGTAAGCGCGGATAAAATTACTTCCGTCATGAAGGAAGTCAACTATCGCGACGAGGTTGCCGGCGTTATTACATGGATGCACACCTTCTCCCCGGCCAAAATGTGGATTCGCGGCACCAAGCTTCTGCAAAAGCCGCTGCTGCATCTGGCTACTCAATATAATGAAAGCATACCTTGGGCAACGATCGACATGGACTTCATGAACCTGAACCAGGCCGCTCACGGCGACCGTGAATACGGCTTTATCAATGCCCGCCTGCAAAAGCAAAACAAGGTCGTTGTCGGGTATTGGGAGCGCGCTGAGGTTCAAAAGCAAATTGCTGACTGGATGGACGTTGCGGTTGCCTATAACGAAAGCTTCAACATCAAGGTAGCGCGCTTTGGCGACAACATGCGCAACGTTGGCGTTACAGAAGGCGACAAGGTAGAAGCTCAAATTCAATTCGGCTGGACCGTCGACTACTTCGGCATCGGTGATCTTGTTGAATACGTTAACGCGGTTACGGCAGAGGAAGTTGACGCTTTGTTTGCGGAATACGCGGAGCTGTATGACTTCGATTATGGCACGTACAGCAAGGAAGCCTGGGAAGCCAGCGTAAAGGTACAAGCAAGCTATGAAATCGCATTGAAAAAGTTTCTGGATAAAGGCGGCTACAACGCCTTTACTTCGAACTTCGAGGATCTGCACGGCATGAAGCAGCTTCCGGGTCTTGCCGTTCAACGCCTCATGGCGCAAGGCTACGGCTTTGCGGGTGAAGGCGACTGGAAAACAGCCGCTCTGGACCGCCTGCTGAAAGTAATGAGCCACAATCAGAACACCGGCTTTATGGAAGACTACACGTACGAGCTGGCCGAAGGCCAAGAAGCTATTCTGCAATCCCATATGCTTGAGGTTGATCCAAGCTTGGCAAGCAACAAACCAAAGGTTCTTGTTTCCCCGCTTGGCATTGGCGATCGCGAAGATCCGGCCCGTCTTGTATTCGACGGCAAAGCTGGCGAAGGCGTTGTTGTATCCATGGCCGATTTTGGCACTCATTACAAGCTGCTGATTAACGAGGTTACAGCTTTTGAACCAACGGTTCCGGCTCCTAATCTGCCGGTAGCCCGCGTATTGTGGCAAGTTAAACCTAATTTCCAGGATGGAGTTAAAGCCTGGATTGAAAATGGCGGAGGCCACCATACCGTCGTTTCCCTGAACCTGACAACAGACCAGATCATTACGTACGCCAAGCTCGTAAAACTGGATTACGTTGTTATCAAATAAGTAGAGAAGCTGAGCTTCCATACTAAAGACAAAAACGTCTTAAAAAAGAGACGACGCGGAGCGAGTGGGGCCGCGTCGTCTTTATTAAACCATTCGGAATTTCATAACCGCAGAAGCGTGGAATAGGTTTACTGCAGAAGCGCCTTCCAGATGAGCTTCAGCTCCTCCGCGTCGATATCATCGCTATTGCTTTCCAGACTAAATTGGTAATTACCGCGTTTGTACGGGTCCTCCACGATCCATACAAGCTCCATCCGCGCACTGTCGGCATATTGGGTTAATATCGCATCCTTGCCGTTCTCCTGCAGCTGCGTCTTGGTCATCTGAATCGTCTCTTCCCATGACGCCGTATTTTTTCCATCACCCAGGTTAAGAACAAGCAAGGAAACCTCTTCCTCTCCTTTGGCATAAACGCTCTTGGCATTCCAGAATTCATCGGTAAACTCAACAGGCTTGATGGCATAATCCTTGCCAGATTGCTCCGCCTGCTCCCTCAGCTCTTGAGCCATGTTGTGCTTCTCTTCCTGTGACAACACTTGTAGATCAATCGCTGGACCAAAGTGGATTGTCCCTCTCTTAAAGCTGTATCCACCCTCTAGCGAAGCCGGAATATTGAGCTCGGGATGGCCTAATTTTTCCTGAAATGCAGCGGCGTCGTTCAACTCAAAGGGATTGAAGCGCAGCTCCAGTTTCTGTTCCGGGTTATCGGCCTCAACATAGATAATGCCAGCCTCTCCTGCCTTAAGCTCATTGTCCCATATGGCATTGACTCTGCCCATCCAATTCAAGTCGGATGCCGGGGTCACCATTGATGGCGTCTCATGCATCGCTTTTTCCTCATAGACCACATTCCCTTTACTATCCTTCAACGATAACCAATGCGAGGCTCCAAATGCTGACGATACAGCAACCAGCATGCCGGCTGCCACCAAAAGTTTCACTTTATGCTTCATATACAATCTCCCCTTATCCTGTTGTTCGGTTTTGAGTTTTTTCATGACCTTCACGGACAGATCGATCTCAGGTGGGCGTTCTCTTTGGAACAGCCTTCTCAGATCCTGATCCTCTTTTCCCATTGTCATGGCTGACGTCTCCTTTCGCTTCACGATAATAGCCGCGGAACTTCACTGCCGCACGTTCGTACCTTTTCCGCAAAGCCGCCGCATTTTTGTTCATAATCAATGCGAGCTCGTCATAGCTCTTGTCCTCGACACACCGCAAAATCAATAGATTTCGTTCTTCTGGCGAAAGCCTCGACATCGCTTTATGCACTTCTTCATTGAAATACGTCGATTCGATCTCGCGTTCCACATGACAATTATCATCATCCCTCTGGTAGAAAAAGGGGAGGTAGCGGGTCAGCTTTCGCCTGCGAAGACTGTCCACGCATTGATGATAGGCGATTTTGTATAGCCAGGCTTCCAAGGGCTTCCCCGTATCATAGTGCCTCAGACTGCGAAACAGCTTGAGGAAAACCTCCTGTGCACAATCCTCAGCCTCGCTTCTACTGGACAACATATGATAGCAATAATGATAGATTGGCCGCTGATAGACCTGAACAATGCGGCTGAATGCCTCAACATCGCCATTCAATACGTCAGCCAGGACTTGACGCATTTCCGAGTCAGTCAACTGTGTTCCCTCCTTTACCCTTTACTACGAAGCAGCTTGCCCCTATTGTGACACCCCGGCAAGAGATTTTACGGAATAAAGCAATTCCATGTACTGTAACACGAGTCTGGGCAAACGCAAAAGACACCCCGTCGGACAAATAGTCCAGGGGTGTCTTTTGCTATTCATATTGGGCTAATCTGGATTGAGGTTCCTTTTCCACGGTAATAGCTTTGAAGCACCTCGCCAGCATGTAGTGAGACGGTTGCCCGCAAATGTACCCTTCACGATTTCTTTTCTTTGGAGTACAATAATATCAAAGAATATAGGAATCAAGGATTCTTGTTTTCCATGAATAAAAGAAGATAAGGAGGGCTAAGCTATGGTAATGGACCATAAGGATGTGTTGGCTATGGAATGGAAACGCGGACGCGTATCTGGAAAACGTCAAATTACTATACCACAGAAATTTTTTGAACAAGTCGGGATTCAAAATGAAGTTGAATTTTCGGTGAAGGATCAATATATTCTCATTCGCCCCGTTAAAGAGCATACAAACAGCGATCAATATGCTGATCTCATTCTGGCAGATTTGATCAAAGAGGGTTATCAGGGCGATGAATTGCTAGCCAAGTTCCGAGAAAAACAAACGGGGCTACGTGAAGCTGTGCAGCATTTAATCCACGAATCCCATAAAGCCGCCCAACAACGGGACAACGACGACCAAACGCAAGAGCTGTTTGGCGATGTAATGGACGATTAGATGCTGCCCGTTACGTATCTTCCGCCTGCCGTGCGCTATTTTAAGAAACTCGTGGAGAAACCGCTTAAAATGCGATACTTAGAGGCCATTGAAGCCATTCGGCACGACCCTGGTGTCGGCTCCCCAAAAAGTGGAGATCTGCAAGGATTATACGGGTATGATGTCTTTTATCAAGGGAACAATTATGAAATTGCCTACAGGTTAGAAGAAAATGTTGAAGGTGAAGTGATTGTCGTTATTCTTGCCGGTTCCCGTGAAAACTTTTATGACGAATTGAAGCGTTATTTAAAATGAAAACGGCTCAGAGCCCGGGAAGCTAAAGTACATTAAAAAGAGACTGTACCAATCGCGATCGCACAGGCCTGGACAAACGCAAAAACACCCCGTCGGACAAATAGTCCCGGGATGTCTTTTGCCGTTCATATTGGGCTAATCTGGATTGAGGTTTCTTTTCCACGGTAATAGCTTTGAAGCACCTCTCCCGCTTTTTTTCCGTAGATATCAAAACCCCGGTTAACAGGCGCCTCCTCGGGAGCATACAGCTTGACACTCCAGTCCCACCAGAAAAATCCCGAAAACCACGGCTCGTTCCAAAACGCCCGCAGCGCCGACTCATAGAAATTGGCCTGCTCCTCTTCATGGTAAGGGAGCTCTACATGCGTGAAGTCCCATGGCATTGTGGAGCAGCCGAACGCGCTACGGCAACCGATTTCCATAAACACAATCGGCTTGCCGAATGCTTGCGATAAAGCGGCCAGCTTTGGCTTTTGGCTCTCCCATCCCTCCAGCATGGACTCCATGCTGTCTCCCGGGCGTTTGCCAACCGGGTAATAAGCGCTGATGCCGATATAATCCACCTCATCAAACCAATCCGCCCCATGCTCCTTCCCGTGATTGGCATTATAAATGATAGGGCCGCTGTACAGCGTACGCACTTGCTGAATCAGCTTGCGCCAATAGCCGGATTGCCCTTCCGTCCCCACCATTTCGCAGCCGACGCAAAACATTTCGCAGCCCAGCTCCTCCGCCAGTTCTGCATAATGGCTGATAAAGCTGCTGTAGGATTGAAACCAGGCATCCCAATAAGGAACAGCCTGCTCATCGCCGGGGAAGCCAATATGCGCACGCCATATGCCGTCCTTGGAATTGACTACCGGCTTGAGGCATACCTTAAGCCCCTTCGCCTTGGCTTCTCTAACAGCATGGGCAATATCCCGATCCGTCATCGTATAGCTGTAATCGAATGAAATCGCCGTGGAATAGACATTCTCCTGGTAAGTCCAGAAGGAAAGCGCAATCCATTCGCTTCCCGTTTCCATCAGCTTATTCAAGGAATCCATAGCATAAGGCTGCCTGTATTCGCCCCTGCTTGCCCCCCAACCATAGGTCATTCCTTTGAAAAACACTCTTTCCGCATTAAGGCTTTGTGTCATCATATCATCCCCTTTCAAAACAAAATTTCGGGATCAGGGATAGCCGGCCGTTAGCCGACAACCCCCGTCCGCTCCACGCTTTCCACAAAATAACGCTGGACAAACAGATACATCAGGATCAGCGGCGCGATAGCCAGCAAAATGCCTGTATCTACAATCATCGCCACATGATTGGGATCGGCCCGCATCTCCGCATTGGAGCCAAGACCCAAAATTCCGGGCAGGAACTGGTTGACATCCGCCGGCAGCGAAGCGATTTTGATCGAGATTAAATCCCCGCCGCTCATAAACAGCGATGAATAAAACGTGTCATTGTATTGCCACACAAACGCAAACAGCATAACCGTCATGATGGCCGGAATGGCATTAGGCATCATAATGCGAAGAAACGTTTTGTAGAAGCCCGCTCCGTCAATTAGCGCCGCCTCTTCAATTTCCTTGGGCAGCCCTTTAAAAAACTGCCGGAAAATATAAATGTACAGCCCGGACTTAAGCCCGTTGGCGGTAGCCGAAGTAATAACGAACGGCCAATAGGTATTCAGCAGGTTTACGCCATCCTTGCCGGTAAACAGCGACAAGATATTCAGCACGTCAAAATTGCGGAAATGCAGATACATTGGCACCATCAGCGTGTTGACAGGAATCAGAATCGTCAGGACAACCAGCATAAACAGCAGGTTGCTGCCCGGAAACACGTATCTGGCGAAGCCGTAGCCCGCAAGCGCGCAGGAGCCTGCCTGCAGCAGCGTCATGGCCGCAACAAACACCAGCGTGTTGCCCAGAATCGGGAAATAATTCATGACCTCCATCGCATGCTTCAAATTATCCAGCGTAAAATGAACCGGAACCATATAAATAGTAGGGTTATAAATATCGCTCGGGTCCTTAAAAGCCATCGACACCCGTCTGAACAGCGGATAAAGAATAACAAAGGATATGCCCGAAACCAGCATATACAGCACCAGCTTCCAGAGCCAATCCACGGCCTTGTTCCGCGTTTTGTTCAGCTTGTAGACAAACATCTCGTTACTTTTCATGCTTTTACCGATATCCATACGCTTCCCCTCCTTCCCATCGCCGTCAGTTGTAATAGAATACCTTTCTGGAAACCAGCACTCCGATCACAACCAGCACGATGGCGACAACAAGCGTGTACAGCCAGGACATCGCGGCGCTTAATCCAAAATCCTGCGAGCTGAAGGCCGTTTCGTAAATGGTCTGCGTGACGGGACTATTAGTGAACGAATCAATAATGGTATAGATGATATTCGTCAGAATGAGCGGGCTGACCATCGGAAACGTAATTTTCCAGAACGATTCGTAGCCAGTTGCTCCCTCCATCTTGGCCACCTCGTACATGGCTGGCGGCACCGATTGCAGGGCCGCCAAAAAGATGAGGATTTGAACGCCGGAGCTGCGGATAATTTCATAAATACGAACCGTACCGTCCACGATGTAATCAATAAACCATTCCGGGAAACCAGTGCTATCCAGCATCATGACCAGCCCCATCGTATCAAAGCCGCTCTGCATCTGGCCCAGCTCCTTCGCTACCTCCGAGCTGCCCGTCATGCTGATCAGCCCGGCCGTTTCAGCCGATGCGATAGCTCCGGAAGCCAGAATAACCGGCAGGAAGAAGATGGCGCGGGCGGCTGTCCGCCCCTTGAAATGCTGATTCAGCATCACGGCGGAAAACAAGCTGAAGAATAGAATCATCGGCACATTCCATACCATGGTGGCAACCGACTCCGTCAAAATCCGGTTAAAGTTGGCGTCGACATAAAGCGCCTGCTTGAAGTTTTCGAGCCCGATAAAGTCCAGGGAATATCCCCCCGGCGCAACGCTCAGCTTGCTCATGCTGAACTGGACCGACTGCAGCAGCGGCGTAGCAAACAGAAAGATAAACCCAAGCAGCCACGGCAGAACAAAAGAGAGGCCAACCAGCGCGCGCTTTTGCATTAAAGTCATTTTTTTAACGTTCATTGGCCCTCACCGTCCACCGCAAAGTTTTTAGCTTCAATCCGTACGCCATTTACTGTAACAGGCTGATCGGAATAATTAACGTATAACGAAACACCATTTTCATATTTCATTTGGGCAACATCCTCGCTATGGCGGGTATGCTTCAGCATAGGCACGCTTCGCAAGCCGGACAACGCCTCGTTTGCTTCCTTGTACATTGCCGTTGCAATGTCATGCCAAGCGGAAGCTTCCGTTGCATACATAACGTCGTATGGCGTAAACTTCAACTCGCTGGAGGAGGCCTCCGACCAGAAAAAGTGCAGCGCAGAGCCAAGCTCGATTGCCCTGAGAAGCTGGATTTTGTCATCCTGCTCGCCTCCCAGATTGGCAGGCTCTCCGGCATAATCGATATAACCGTGAAGCACCATTTGGTAAAATGGCACAGCTTCATCCGTTATATTAAAGCTGCTGTCCGTAGTTGGAGCATTGACGATAGCGCTGGCGTATGGCAATGCATATCCATTGCCGCCCGTAAGCAACACATCGTCATATTGCTCCCTAAAGGCCGCCAGCTGTTCCTGGACAATGAATTTGGCCGTTTCGCGGAAGACGACGCGTTTGTTCCGGTAATCCGCATGGAGCAGATCGCCGAGATCGCGAAGGGCAACACCCTCCTGCCCCAGTCTGTTATAGCCTTTTATAAACTGCTCTGCGTAAAAAGGCAGCTTCGCGGGAGACAGCAGGTAATAGGTCCCCAAGTCCAGATCCATCGTATTAAAGGCCCGGTTGTAAGGGGTCCGGACTGCCTGCTCGCGGGTAATGTAGCGCGCGGCATCCGCCGCCGGAGCGAACCTGCCCTTTTCCCGATACACATGCTGGAACGCCACATCGGGATAAAGCTTGCCGCCTGTTGAGTCCAGCTGCTCCGACAGCGCCTTAAGCCCGGAAGAGCCGCCTAGCCTGTTCTCAACCTTAACCTTGTTAGGCGCTGTATGGTTCAGCCCTTCATTGAACCAGCCCAGATAGCGCATTTGAATATTGGTAATGCCATCCCCGTTCAACCGCTCCGCTATGCCTTCAGCCTCGCTAAAGGTTGTCATCGGCACCAACCCTTTATAAGGGACGCCAAGCACCGTTTTGCGCTTGTCGATCGCTCCCAATATGCTGACAAACAGCGGAAAATCGCCATCTGCCTGAAGCGGCGTCAAGACGCCTTGCTGAGTCAGCCGTTCCCGATAATTGGCCGCCATGCCGGAATAATCCGCCTTATCGCCCGACAGGAAGCTGTACCGAACGGAGATTTCGCCTTCATAGCGCCGCTCGGACAACATTTGAATTTCCTCCACCGTGCTTCCCTTATATAGCTCAAGCTCATCCTCGCCGCGAAGGGCAAAGCTGGCAAACAAATTATTGTAGGCATTGTTGCGGCCGCTGATATCGGCCTGAACCGTTGCGATGGCATCGCCCTTTTCCACGGCGGCATACCATGCGGCGTCTCCCGACTTGAGACCGAATACCGGAAGCCTCGCGCTTTGGGCAACCTGGCCTCTGCGGCGACTGTTGTCATTTTCGTCCTCCCCGTAAATCCGCTGCGCGTAAACCTCCTGCCGGGTCTTGCCATTGTTCAAATAAATCAGGCTGCCCGTTCCATCGGGAACCAGCATATAGCCGGTTTCGTTTTGGCCCGCCGCCCCGAATTGAGGAAGCAGATTCAGCATTCGGATACGGTAGCCCTCCGCCTCCTGAATGTCTCCTGCGGGCACAGATACAAGCAATCCGTCCTCATCCAGCTGCACATGCAGCGATACTGTGAAATTCGGCTTGTCTCCGGCCGCTCCGCCGCCGATTCCGTTTTCCTCATTGTCGAAGGCAAGCTCCTCCTCGCCATAACCGGCCTGCTGGAAATAGTCCAGCATCCGCTTCAGCACCAGCTCGCGGGATACCGCCGTATCCAGCCGCTCCAGCACATCGGGATTATTGGCAAGAGGATAATACCTCGTGCTGACATATTTGGCGCCGGCTTCATCCAGCTTGCCAAGCACGACCTCATCCATCCGTGCCTTGCTAATCAGCCGCGGCAAAGCATCAATGCCTATCGACATATCGCCAAGCGTATAAACAACGCGGAACCCATTGTCCAGACTCTCCAGCCGGAATTGGTTTTTGCTTACGCCTTGAGTAAAGCTGTTGAAGGTGTCCAGCTTGCCCATCGTATCGCGGAATGTAATGGAAAGCTGCGATGCCAGATTTTCTTTTTCAAAGGGCGATGCGATGGTGTCCTCATCAAGGTTTGCGGGATTGCTGTACCAGATTTGTCCGCTCTCCTTCACCAATACGGCGAACTCCGCCGTTTCCGGGTTCAAATAAAGCCCACGCTCGCCGTTTTCGGCGGCCAGCTTCATGCCCGGAACGCCGGAAGCCTCCTTCAACGCAAGCTCCGCCCCTTGGGCAGGCCCCAATGCCTGCTGCTGATACGCCCCTATAGCTATGGCCGGAACGCCGCGATTGGCAAAATAAATCCATAACGACAAGATGCCCGCGGCCAGAATGCAGGCCATTCCTATATACCATTTAGTCGATGCCTTCAAGGTAATGGCCTCCTTTACATTCGGAATATAAGCTCACGGTAGATATCCACCACAAAGTAATACATTTGAACGGCCATGCTGAACAGCAGCGTGCCAAGAAACACCACAACGCCCATGGCGATAACTGTCAACAACAAGGTCATAATCGTTTTGAACGGGGTATACTGATGCACCGTCATTACGCCAACAAACAACAAATAAAGAAACCAGAGAACCCCCAGCGCGTTAAACAAATAATAAAATGCTGTTTCCTCCATCGTCATAAACCGGCTAATATACGTCAGCGGCAGGTTGATCAGCACAAGCGGCAGAAGCGCGTATCCCGTCGCCATTACGATTTCGGAAAACTTGCCTTCTCCCTCCATCAGCGTCGTAATCGCCCAGTTGGCAATGCAAAACAGAAGAAAGGGCAATACGGTATATTGAATGTCATCCAGACTGTTCAATAAACGGGGATCGTTGAAGTTGACCAGAAATCCTGCGAACTGGCGCTGCAAAACGACATTAAGCACCATCATCGCCACTATGATCAGAGCGATTCGAACCTTGCCCTTGCCTTCATATTTCATATCCCAAAAGCCGTCGAACGGATGAAGAATGACATGGAACGGATATTTATAATGCTCCAGCTTCATGCTTGCTTGCCCTCCTTCTCCATTTCCTCGTCAGGCGATAGGCGACAAAGGCCAGCACAAGCGTAAGCGCCCCCGTCATAATACCGCCAAAATGCTCCTGCAGTACCTCGCGGCGGTATCGCTTGAAGGCAATAGAATAATATTTGCGCTGCATCCCCAGCTCAAAATATTCCATGGCTTCCTTGTTCCGCTGCTCCATCAGCAGCGACTTGCCGATTCCGAGATAAGCGATGTCGTAATTGGAGTTCATGCGCAGCACGTCCCGCCAGATGGCCACCGCTTCCGTATCGTTGCCGTCGTAACGAAGCGTAGTTGCCTTGTGCACGGAGCTGCCAAACAACGTAGGCTTAAACACTACAACATTGTTTTTGCCGCGGTCCAGCACAAGCAGCTTGTCGCCGGCCATCTCGACCGCCACCGGCGTATTAAAGACGCCCAGCTGCGTTCCCTTTCCGCCAAAGGCATACAGCAGCTCGCCTTCATCGTTGTAGGTAAACAGGCGGCCCCGGAAGGAATCCAGCGCTGTATACATGCCGCCGCCAATGACCTTAATATCGGTCAAGCGCGAAGGACCGGCGTTATTGCCGAACTGCCGGTAACGAACATCGCCCCGTACAGGGAAATAGCCAAAACGCTTTAATACATCCTGTCCTGAAGGATTCAGCCGCTTGATCGTCGTATCCGATGTAGGGTCCACGCTGGTTGCATACACAAACCCTTTATGGTCGATATCGACACTGGAAAATTCGGTAGGAATAAATAATTGCATCGTCTGGCGCTGGGCCTTGGTTGCAAGACGCCGCCACAGCTTGTCGGAAAAGGTTTGCGTGACGCTGATCGTCCCGACATACCCCATAAAAACGCCGGTTTCATCAAATTGCATCAAGCCCTCGTAGACGCCTCGCGCCACCACAAAGACGCGCCCCGCTCCATCCACTGTCAGCTTGACGGGAGCAAACTTGAAGTTGGCGGGCAGGATGTCGGACTGCGGATTTTCGATCATACTTTTCAGCTCTCCGCTGCCATCCAAAACAACAATCCGGCTGTTGTCCGTATCCGCAATATACATATCGCCGTTGTCATGGACGAAGATGCCGCCGGGATTGGCAAAGCTCGATGGCGCTCCGTTCTGCTGAAAGCCGTCAACAACCCGCTTCAGCTTCCAGTTTCCGTCCGTCACGACGATGCGGCTGCTGCCGCTGTCCAGAATGTAAATGTCTCCATTTTTGTCGACGAATAAATCATTAGGGCTTTTGAATGCATCCAGGCCCAAATCCTCGCCGGACACCGCCCGTTCCGGCAGGAACGGCTCCGGCAATGGCACGGAATCGCGGTAATAGTTATAGGTGTACGCCTCGTAAGGCGCTTCGGCTGCGGCATGAAGTGGCAGGGATGCCGCAACGATGACTGCTGCCGTCATTAAAATCAGCCATTTCTTCAAGGTCGCGTCCCTCCTAATCCTTCATGCCGGATGTCGCCATCGTTTCGATAATCCGGCTTTGCGAAAATACAAATAGCGTAATCGGCACGCTCATCAGAATGAGCGCAACCGCGGCGCCTACCCCGGCGCGGGCGATGCCGCCCTGAATAATCTGGTTGGTGGCAAAGTGAAGCGTTTTCAGCTCCTCGCTATAAATAAAGCCATTGCCGTCCGTGCCCCAAAGCAGCTGGAACAGCAAAATAATCAGCGTCATCCAGGCAGGCTTTACATTGGGCATAACGACCTGCCAAAAAATACGGTAGTCTGAAGCTCCGTCGATTCTTGACGCTTCAATCAGCGCGTCAGGAATTTGCTCCATAAACTGCTTCATGAGGTATAACCCCAGCGGGAACGCAAAGGCAGGTACAATAACCGCCCAATACGTATCCACCATTCCGAGCCGGGACATGATCATGTAGTTCGGAATCGCCGTTACCTGCGGTGCAAACATCAGCGCCAGTACAACGATCGTAAACATTATTTTTTTGCCCGGAAAGTGGTATTTCGCCAATGGAAACGCCGCAGCTGATGCCAGCAGCACGTGGCCGACAACGCCCATGCCCGTAATAAACACCGTGTTGAAAATATAACGCGTAAACGGAACCCATGAATTGCCCAGCAGCGATGCCAGATCTATAAAGTTAATCAGAGTGGGGTTGCGGACAAACAGGGTTGGCGGAAAAATAAAGATTTCATCCAGCGGCTTAAATGCCGCGTTGATTGCGTAAACAAGCGGGAGCGCCATAAAAGCGCCAACAATCGCCAGAAACGCAAACATGGAGAAGTTGCCGAAAAACGAGCGGTTCACCTTTTTTTTGCGCAAGGAAAAGCTGATATTCATCCTTATCCCCCCACCTTCCGCAGCATTCGCTGCACAATCAGGTTGGTGCCAACCATCAGCGTAAACAGCACCGTTGCAATGGCCGACGCAAAGCCCATTTCAAAGCGGATGGTGCCAAAGTCCATCAGATGGGTCACGATCGTTTCGGCCGCATAGTTGACGCTAGGGAAGCCGGCCAAATAGATCGAAACGTCGGCAACCGCAAAGGAGGTCGTTAGTTGAATAACCGCTCCAAACATCAGCTGGGGCTTCATGGAAGGCAGCGTAATATACCAAAGCTCCTGCCAGCGGTTTTTGATGCCGTCTACCGCTCCCGCCTCATACAACGTTTTGTCTACGGTTTGCAGACCGGCGATAAAGGCCAGAAAGCCGGTGCCCAAGCTAAGCCAGAGCTGAACCAGAATAATAATGGCCAAAATATAAATTTCGGTCTTCAGCCACTGGATCGGCTCCAGCAGGATGCCCCAGCGAATCAGGAAGCCGTTGGCGATGCCGTACCGGTCTCCCGAAAAAATCATTTGCCAAATAAAATAGATGTTGCCGGAAATCGACGGCGCGTAAAAAACCAGCGTCATAAACGCGCGCAGCTTGGGCCGCAAGTCGTTGATGATCCAGGCAAACACGAAGCAGGCAACATAGCTCAGCGGTCCCGTAATCGCCGCAAACAGCAGCGTGTTTTTGACGGCAATCAGGAAAATATCATCCTCCAGAAACAGCCGGGAATAGTTCTGCCACCCGATAAAACGCGGAAATTCCAGCATATTGAAATACGTAAAGCTGATCAGCACCGACATGACAACCGGCAGCACCGTAAACAAACCGAACAGCAGCATATACGGAGCAAGCATCACATACGCATGCTTGTTGGCCTTCATGGCCTCCTTCTTGAGGCTCCACCAGGACTGGGGACGTCTTGTCTTTCCCATCTCAGCCTTGCCCGGGGTTATATCCTTAATGGCGACTTCAGACATGGCAATCCCCCTCACTCATCCAAGCCAAATTCTTTGCGCTTGTTCTGTATTTCCTCCTGCATGTATCGCACGTACTCTATAAACGTTTCCCTCGGCTCCGCTTTTTCGCCTGGAATTCGAATGCTGGCTACATATTGGTCCTGACTGTTGACCACAACGCTATAGAAAGCGTTCAGCAAGTGACGTCCTGTAAAATAGCCCCCCGGAACCTCCGGAATGCCGCGCACTTCCTCGAACTGGCTCTTCAGCGCCTCGTAGTCCTTAACTGGCCAAGGCAAGCTGTCCAGCGCATTGATATTAGCCGTTGGATAACGCGCGGCGGCTCCCATCAGCCCTTCCATCTCCCGGCCAAAGGTGGTCTGAATTTCATCGCTGGTCCACCACTTCATAAACTCCCATGCGGCCTCCTTATCGTCGGCGCTTTCCAGCATAATCGTTGCGCTGCCGCCGCTTGCCACCTCCCGGCTAATCGTGCCGTCCGCCTGAACCGTTCCCGGCACTGGCACAAAGCCCCATAAGCCGCGAATTTCCGGGGCAAATACGGTTAGCTGGTTGTAGACGGTATAATCCGCAATGCCAATCGGCATTTGACCCGTCCGGAAGCGGTTGGCAAAATCAAATTCCCGCTCCAGCCTATAATCCGTATAAAACTCCGTCCAGGTCTTGAACGTTTCGATACCCACCTTGGAATTCAAATCCGATTCCTTGCCTCCATCCCGGTAGAACTGGCCTCCGTTCTGGAGCAGCAGCATAGCGTAAACGGAATTGGGCGGAATATTTTCGCCCGGATATTGCGGCTGCAGGACAAGCGGCAAGCCAAATTCCATATGGTTTTTGTTCAATACCGCAAACAGGCTGGCAACATCCTCCCATGTATCGGGAGCTTCAAGCCCCAGCTCATGGAGCACATCCTTGCGGTAGAAGAGCATATTGAACGTTTGCGTCTCCGGCAAAGCATATACGCCATCCTCATACGTATAGGGAACCAATGCGCTTGAGCGGAACCGCTCCGCCACGGTATCAAAATCATCAAACTTGGAGATATCCGCCGCCGCGCCGCGCATTGCGTAGTTGACGGGAATATCGTTGCCGATCTGCATCGCAACATCCGGGCCTTGGCCTGCCAGCGTAGCGGGCAGCAGCGTATGCATCTGCACCAGCTTGAGATTAACGTCGATGCCCGTCAGCGGCGTAAAGGTTTCGTCGATCATCGCCTTCAGCGTGTTCGCCTGGTCGCGGCCGCTGCCGATCCATACCGTTACCGAAGAGTCGCTTCCTCCCTCCGAAACGTTGCCGATCTGGTTGTAATCAATAAAGAAGGAATACAGGAAGGTGCTGACTTCATGCTTCATGTTCTGAAAAAAGCCGGCCCCCGTTTTGGGAAGCTTCTGATCCGGCGAATAAATATAAAATTCGTCAATCTCCAGCGGCATCTCCCGGGTCTGAAGCAGCCACGTGCCCAAGCCGCCGGTATTCGTCTTGTAGCTCCCGAGCCGCCTTGGAATGGTGTCCGGCCGCTCGACCATTTCATCCAGCTGCAGCGCCATTGTTTTGAGCAGCGCCTCCGCGTCGCTGGTGCCGCCCGCTAGCCTATACAGCTCCTTGCTGACGTTTTGCAGCCTGTCGCTTTCCGTCTTAAACGTTTCCAGCAGGGCTGGAATTTGCTGCTCCACGCGATAGTCGCGAAATTGATCCGGCAGCGTGCCGGTAATCATCAATATTTTCCGGTACATGGAGTTCAGATTAAACAGGCTTTCTTCCACATCGCGGATCAGAGGCGCAAATTCGCCCAGGCTAACCTCCATCTCCAGCGTGTGCTTGCCCTTTTCCAGGTAGAACAAATACGGCTCGTCTGCTCCCATGACATCCAGCCGGTAATCGCTTTTGAAGCGGAACGGCACCAATTCCATTTCCTTAAACGGAACTTTGCCGTCGATGCTAAGCTTCCGTGTGGAATAAATACCTCTTACAAAATTTTGCTGCGCCTTAAACGCGATATTGTATAGGCCGGACTCCGGTACATCAATTTCCCATTGAATCCATTGGCCCGGGATACGCCAATTGAGGCCGCCGATCGTATTGACCCGAATCATGGACGGGCTATAGGGTGAAACTGCCGGACTGGAACGCTCTGTTTGCGGATAAAGCGTAGGGGACGATTTAGCCGTTGCGGCTTCTCCCTGCACCGTAATCAAAACGTTTTTTGCCTCCTGATACCCTTGCTCCTGATACCCTTTAAGCACTTCCTCGTAGGCCGGCGCCTCCTGATGCTGAAACAGCTTGAGCTGCCGGATCACCATAGGCTCGCGCTGCGAAACTAACGCCAAGGTATGCTTGCCAGCGGTAAAATGGAAGCGGAACGGCTCGTCATAATAGCCTTCATAGTCCTTGAGCAGCACCTCGCGCCAGACCGGCGTTTCCTTCTGCCTCGGTCTCAGGTCATTGCCGCGATTGTCCCGCTCCACTCCCTCTAGCTCGTTGTCCCACACGCGATCGAATTGCAGATAAGCCGCTTCCTCAAACGGAATTTCGCCGTCAATTAACAGAGAACGCTCGATACTGGAGCTTTTGCCCTCGACGGGATAATATTGAACGGATATATGATAAAAACCGCTTGCCGGCACATTAAATTCCCATTCCACCATTCCTTGCTCGCCGGTGTGCAATGAAACGCCTTCCATGCCCTCGAAGCTCTCCACTGCCGAAAGCTCTTCGCCGTTTGTATATTGCCCGGCTTCGATAATGACCTCCCTGTCCGGCATAACGGCGCTTTCGTGCTGTGCCAGATATCCCGAATAATTTATACCGCCTGGCAATATCTCGTTCAGCTTTCCGAGATCCTCCGCCTTTCCCGAAGCGCTAGTGGAAGCCGATGAACCTTCGGCCAAGCTATAGCTGCCGGGCCCCGCAGGAACTCCAACCGCCATTGTCAAAACAATAAACGCTAATGAAGCAGCTCTCACTACTTTATGCGCGATCAAGGCTAGCCCTCCTTCGTACTATGCAGCTAAGAAGAAACGGATAGAGAAGGGACAGGCAAATAGCTGTCCTTCCCTAAACGCCAGAAAAACAGAAAGGTGCACCGCAATACGGTACACCTCCCTCTTCAACTTAATTACTTGCCTACTTTATCCAGAGAGGCTTGAGCTTCTGCCTTATATTTCTCCACGGTTGCAGTGACGGATTGATTGTTTACGATAATATCGTCCATGATGGCGAAGAACGGATAATCCGGAATGCCCTCTTCAACCGAAATTTTCCCGGTTCCATTGATATGCTCCAGTGCCATTGCGATATCGGCTTCCGTTTTATAACGGGATTCCAGCCAATCCTGGCCAAGGTATTCCTCTGTCGGAGGCACATTTCTCATTTCTTCAAAAATTTGATACACGATTTGCGGGTCCTTCACGCCTTTAGGAATAAACCAGCCGTTAAGCGCCGTATTGGCATAGGTGTGCTGCCCGTCGCCGGATGGCCCCTTCGGAATCGGCACCACGCCTACCTCAAAGGTCAAATCGCCGATGTTCCAGTCATACTGAATGCCCATGGCCACATCGCCGTCTTTAAAGGTATTGGTTTCATTCCAATCCATTTTATTTCCTGTTTTTACTTTGGTTACGTTTTCAACGTTGTTTACACGGTTCACTAATTCAAGCGTTTCAATCATCTTTGGATCAGTCGACATATCCGTCATTGTGGAGTCATCGACAAAGGCTATGCCATTAGCGGCTGCGAAGTGGCGAGCCATATCCGCAGGCCAGCCGGAGTATCCGAAGGTATCGATTTTGCCGTCGTTATCGGTATCGCGAGTCGCCTGCTTGGCAATGTCCAGGAAGGCATCCCAGGTCCATTCGCCTTTATTGTACAGCTCCTGCAAATCCGGCAAGCCGAGGCGTTTGAATAAATCCCGGTTGTAGTGAAGTCCCACTATGGATACGCCAGGCGAGTTGAAGGAGTATTCGCCTCCGCCCAGTGCAGGCAGCTTCGTAACGAGCTTCTGCTCATTGTTGATATCATTCGCAGCGGTTGTAAATTCGCTGATCGGCAGCACCTGCCCCGCCTTGACGGGAACAATCGCCCGCTTGTATTCCATGATCAGAACATCTGCAAACGGTTCGCCCGCTAGCACCGTTGTCGTAAATTTATCCATGTATTCCTCAAACGGAACATTGATAAACTCGAAAGTAAAATTGTAGTCCTTCTCTAGCTGAGCCATTTTTTCCAGACGCGCTTTTTCTCCTGCTGTCTCGCCCTTCGGCTTTTCATCCCACCATGCTGCGACACGAATCGTGCGGCCGCCCAAATCAATTGTTTTTGCCGGTTCTTCTGATGGCGTCGGCTCAACAGTTGCAGGCGGGGCCGCAGAGTCAGAAGGTTTGGCCGCCGGTTCGCTCGAACCTCCGCCGCTGCAAGCGGATACAATCATAACCATAACAAACAAAACCAATGTAAGCACTTTCAATCTTCTCATTGAAAATCCCCCTTGTTAAGGTAAGTATAGCTTGTTGAGCTATAATTGGCGGTCTGTACGCTCAACTATCTGCAAAGTCATAATAACACCGCTTCCAAAACCAGTCAATAATTTTTCGCAACAAAGATTACTTGTGTTTTTCTTTTTGTTAGCTTTTGTTTGCAAACACCATCATTTCAACTGCCGCGGAATGTCGAAATGTTTTGTATTCACATATTATGCGGGTTAAAAGAATGTTATCACCAAAACGTCCCTGCGCCGTCCGCGGGCTTACTCCAACGATTAGAGATTATCCCTAAAGCGACCTTTCAGCCCATGACAGCCTAAAAAAGCAAACCCGAGAATACCGTATTATCGGCTTTCCCGTGGTTTGCTTTTGTTTGGTTTGTTTGATTTTGTTTGCTCTGTTCGACTTTAGCGCTCTAATCCGGCTCTTGCGTATCTTTTTAGGCGGCCAGCAGGACACGCAAAAGCAATAAGCTCTAGGGTAGAGCTTTGGCGTATTGCTCGCGCAAAATTAATTCGCCGGAAATGAGCTTGCGCTCATGAGCGCTGTCCGGATTCATAATTCTCCATAATATTTGGTCAACGGCGCGTATTCCGAGCAGCTCCTTGTTGACATGTACGGTCGCCAGAATGGGATGGGTATCGATTGTATTGTCAAAACCCGTAACTACGCATTGATCCGGCACCGATATGCCGCGTTTGGTTAATTCGTCGATCAGATAAGCGGCATTGGAATCGTTGGCGCATATAAATACATCGGGAAGCGTTTCCAGATTGACAAAAGGCATCATTTTGTACATATCGTCGGATTCCGGGCCAATCAGGACGGGGTCCTGATTCAGCTCGATGCCATGCTCCTCCAGCGTTGTTTTGTAAGCGATCCAGCGCTCATAGAAGCTTTGCGCGTCTTTAATGCTGCCTACAAACTGGTACCGCCGATACCCCTTGCTGATAAGCTTCACCATCAGGCTGCGCATGCCGGAGAAATTATCCGCAAAAACGGCATCGCATTGAAAGGCCGGATCGTAATGATCCACCATAACAACGGGAATATGCAGACGTCCGATATCCATCAAGATTTGCGTCGAGATACAGCCTACTGTAATAATGCCTTGAATAGCGTTAGGATTCAGCAGCTCAAACATCCGGTCGCCGGTTGGTTCCGTCAGCGTCAATATATCCGCTTCTTCATGGTTCAAACGGCTTGTTATGCCCTCCAGAACGGGCCCCCAATAAATAGACTCCATATTTTGATAACGAACGTTTGGAAACAAAACAACAATGGTGCCTGATATTGCAGCCCCTTGAAACGGCTTCATCTCAATATTTTTCTTGGGCGGCTCGTGATGCTTGAAGTAGCCGAGCTGCCCCGCCGCTTTTAAAATCATTTCTCTCGTTTGCGGGCTGACTCCTGGCTTGGAGCTGAGCGCACGGGATACGGCAAACTTGGAGACGCCAACCATATCGGCAATTTCTTGCATCGTGACCTTATTTCTCATCCGTCTCATCCATTCATGAAAAATTCATCGTCGTGTATAACGATATGATACTATAGCGGTTTCTAATTTGGAATAGCGCCCGGCTTCAGGTAGTCTGGTACCTCGTCCAGCGTAATGACCCGTTCATGATTCAGCACATATCGTATAAAATCTTCGCTGTTATGCTTGCCGTCATCAATAAACTCACCCGTCCAGGTGCAGAACCAGCTCCAGTAGGCTTCATACTTTTCCAGCAAGCCGGGATCGGGAATGGAGCCGTTTTCGGTCAACGCAACCAGCTTGCGATCCCCAACCAGCTCGACCAGCCCTTCGTAAGAGCGGCTGACGGGATGATGGTCTCCCGGCTGAGGGTAGGAATCCACGCTGACGATATCCACTACATCGTCACCGGGATACCACTCGGGGTTCTCCGAATTCCAGACCCAGATCAGGTTATTGATTTCGTGATAAGCCGTTAGCCTATCATAGAGCAGACGATACAGCTCCTTGGCAGGCTCCGGGCCTTTCGCTCCCCACCAGAACCAGCCGCCTTCCGCTTCATGCAGCGGACGCCACAAAACCGGAATGCCTGCATCCTGCAAACGCTTCAATTGCACCGCGATGGCATCTATGTCGCTAATCATCAAACGATATTCCTCCGACTCCGGCTGAGCAAGCGTCTTCTCCAGATCAAAGGTTGTTCCTTCGGCGTAAAAACCCTTCCACCACGGCTGCTGATCGGAATTAACGAGATGGACGGGCGCATTCCAATGCCAGGCGAGCGTCGCAATGCCGCCAAGCTCATGCCATTGCAGCATATTTTCAATCTCCCGCGACGTTGAGCCGTTTGCTGCGCGGGTAGGGGAATATTCAATCAGATCAAATCCCGCGATGGCAGGCAGCTTTCCGTAATTCCAATTAAGAAGCAAGGCGTCCTGAAGATTTTGCTGCCCGGCCAGAATAAACCTGCCATATTGCTCCACCAGGTATCCATGCAAGGCAAGCGCCTCCTTGGACGCATTGGGATTAACAAGCTTGTTCTCCACTCTATGCTGTGGCCGCGGCTCCGAATTCACAATTTCCACGTAATCAATGTCGTACCAGCCCCAATGTCTGGTGATCTTTACCGTATTTTCGCCTTTATTAAGCAGAACTTTCCCCGCAAAGGCATCCGTAAAGCCTTCAAAGGCGGCAAGCCTTACATCGCCAAAGGGCTTGCCGTTAAGCGCCAGCCAGCCCATCTTATCCTCATTATTATTCCGATAACCGATGTTCAGGCGGTACAAGCCGTCATCCGGGCCCTGAAGCTTTACTTCTACAGAATCCTGCTCCTCTTCAAATCCCGTTACATAACCATCGCCGGAGAAGCCTTCGCCAGCGGAAGCAACCTCTACGCCTGACAACATGCCGTTTTCTGCTTCAAATCTCCATTTTTTTGGTTCTTCGCCGCCAGAATCGGTGCATGCAGCAAGACCTGATACAATCATAATCGCAAGACCCGATAATAAACCGGCCTTGACCCGTTTTGCATCTGATAGGTATCTGCCTTTCATATACGCCTCCTTCCTGCTCAACAGCGCACGCAACAATAATGCAACAAATCAAACAACTTACATAATTTTGTTAGTTAAGTTAGTTCGTATCATAACTTTATCGTTTGTGAAAGGCGGAGTCAATGTGAAGTTGAACCTAAAGCGTGACGATAAATGGGGATGAGAAATGAGCAAGAAGTAACGGACCTGACAAACCGCAACAAACATGCTGGACAAAATGGAAGGGAAGAAGCTTAAGCAAGCAGCCTTATATTAAGATGAATCAGCCCCGTCGCACACAAAAAACCTCCCGAAAAAGGGAGGTTTTCATGACTTCTTCCATTTCTAAGGCATTTTTGAAAATAGAGCGCTGATTTTGTCGAATTAACGCCCGGGAAGCCTTATCTATTTCATTTTCAACTGAGGGAGCAGTTTGTGTTTACTTGCTTTCCAGCTCTTTGAACTGCTTATTTCCGACTACAAGGTGAATGCCCTGCATCGTTCTGAGCGAGCCCGATATCAAGCCTATCGCCTCGCCGTATTCATCAAGCACCGGACCGCCTGACATGCCGCTTGCAATGTCCGCAGAAATTAATATGCGGTCGCGGCTGTTGATCTCCGCCTTTGGCGAGCTTACAATGCCCTCCGTAATAATCGGTGTTGCTTTAAGCGGGTACCCTATTGCAAATACGCGCTCGCCGTGCGCAACGCTCGCCTCCCGCCATGCGATGGCGGAATACGGGCGCCCGGAGGGAGGCTTGGGAAGCTTCAGCAGCGCCGTGTCCATAAACTCGTCATAAGCAACAACCGAAGCTCCCTTGATCAGCGTTCCGTCCGATAGTGTAATTTCAAGGGAGGCTGCCTCTTTGACCACATGATAGGCAGTGGCGGCCTGCCCGCCTTCCGTAAGAACAAAGCCGGTGCCGACCGACCGCAGCGTGCCCTCCTTGGTCAAATTGCGAATGTAGAATACTGCCTTTTCCGCATTACTGTAAACGTCCTTTGCGCCATAAACCGGTTCCTTCTGCGCTTCTGAAGGAGCATTCGCGGACAGAAAAACGGCCAGTGTCAGTATCAGCAGCGCCAAGGCGCCTATCCCCCGTTTCATGCTTGCAAGCCTCCTCATTTAGTCATGCCGCCGCTACTTGGTTGCAGCCAAAATCTGTTGATACGCCCAATGCCGCTGGGATACATCCTTAATGTCGGCATTTTCGTTTGCATCTGTTGCAGTGCCCATAATGTTATTCAGAAGCACAACCGCTTCCGCCCTTGTTACGAGCTTCGACGGACGGAACGTTCCATCGGGATAACCCTTCACATATCCCGCGCGAACAAACGCTTCAACATAGCTTGCGGACCAGTGCTTGCTTGTGTCCGTGAATGAAGGCGCTGCGGAAGCTGTTGTGCCAGCCTCCAGCCTGAGCACCCGAGAGAGAATGACAACCAGCTCTGCGCGCGTCAAGCCTTTATCGCCCTTAAACGCGCCGTCAGGATATCCCTGTACAATCCCGGAGGAAGCAAACTTTGCAACCGTGGCAGAAGATTTTGCCGATACATCGGCAAACATCGAGCCAATTGGCGCTTGCTCGAAGCTCAGCAAATTGGACAGCGCCGTCACAAGCTCATACCTGCTAATGGCCTCATCCGGACGGAACTTTCCGGTCGAGGATGCATCCATGTAGCGAACCTGTGCCGCATCGGACCGGATGGCAAATTCGGCAGGACGAACCACGTAATTAACCGTGCGGACCTCCTTGTCCTTGCTGGTTATAAACTTGATGGTCATATTGCCTGTAACCCAGATTTCGCCGTTATAGCGAAGGCTTGCTGTTGTTGGCTCCGATCCGTCAACTGTGTAGTAGACCTGCACATCGGAAGGTACGTTCAGACTGACGATGCTGTTAATTGCCGCCTTGACGGGCTCCTTGCCGTCCAGCGGAATTTCACGATTGCCAATGGTCATGGTGACCTCGGCCTTTGGCTCAGGTTCAGGAATAAAGCCCCCTCCGCCAAGCGTGATGCCGGGCTCCAGCTTCCATGTGCGCTTGACAGGAGCGCTTGCTTCCTTGTCCACTGCTGTGACGATAGCCGTTACCGTTGTTGTTGTCCTCAGCTCTAGCGGTCCGCTGTACAGCATGGTGGATGAAGCGCCAGGAACTGGCGTCGTACCATTCAACGTATAGTAGATAACCCCGCCTTGCTCCTCGGTTGTTAAATCCACTCTCTGGCTCGTTTTAAACGTAGCTTCTGCCTGGGCAAAAACAGCAGGAAGCGCGGTTTGCTCATAGATCGGCGCTGTCTTGCGAATAACAATCGTTTTGGACGGCTCTGAGGCCGAGGCTGCAGTTGCGCTAATCCTTCCGGTAGCTGTAGTTGCCGTACCTGTAATCGTTGTGCCGAAGGTACGCAGCGACGCTCCGGCAGCTGTCCACGGGATGTCTGAAGAAGACGACAGAGTAAAGCTCTGAATTGTACTGTATACATTGGCGGGTTCATCAAACGTTAATGCCGCCGCGCTGATTAAAGAGCGCGCGCTGCCGCCAAAGGCTTTAAGCTGCGGGTAAAAGCCTGCTTTGCTTTGCCAGAAATCCGCTTGCAGCCCCTCAGGCAGCACATTGCCCGTCAAGGCGCGTCCCGAAAGACCGCGGGCTTGACCATCTGCGTTGCCTGCAACCCGGACTCCAGCCTCATTGTAGTAGGCGGTATCCGCTTTAAGCATCTGCTTGTTATACAAGCCGCCCTGGATGGATGCCTCAGCTTCCTTCTGTCCAGCAATGCCGCCAAAGAAGGTTCGACCGCGAGCAATAATGCCATTGTCGCTTGCTTGAACGTCTCCCGCATTAAACACTTCGCTGATGGCTCCGCCTGCCGCATGGCCCGCTATGCCGCCTGCTCTAGCAAAGCCGGAGCCTGTTGCCTCAACGCTGCCCGAGAAGTAGCTGCGTGTAATTATGCCGGATGAATAACCAGCAAGGCCTCCGCCATTCGCGCTGGCAGGGTCACTTGCAGCTATCTGTCCGTATGAGAACACTTGATTTAATTCTCCGTTATCGCCATTTTCGCCGGCAATGCCTCCGGCAGTCGGAGCGGCAACCGTGCCGCTTGACGAGGAGAGGTGCAATTGGCCATTATTTCGGCCTGCAATGCCTCCCGCCAAAAGACTTCCTTTGACCTCGGCATGAACATTCGCCTTTTCGATGGCTCCATCATTGATTCCGGCGATGCCTCCGGCATTGCCGCCGGAGCTTGCTCCTTTAACCTGCACGTCGGCAATGATGCCGGAGGCGCTGTTAATGCCTGCCACTAGCCCGGCGGCGTCATTGCCGGCAGAGCCTGTGGAGACGGAGGCGTTATCCAGCACAAGCCGGACAACAGAGCCGTGGTTCGTTGTTATAAAGCCTTGCGCGCCGGAGCTTGCCGCAACCTTCAAGCCTCTGATTGCATAATTTGCTCCGTCAAACTCGCCGCGGAAATTGACATACGGCTTCCAGCGCATATTGGTCAGATTGATGTCCGCGCCCAGCTTGATGACGGCATTTGGCGCTTCCGTCGCCGCACGATTGAACAATCGGTAAAAGTCCAGTGCGGTATCCTCGCTGCCGATCAGAGCTGTAGCAAACAGTTGATAAGGCGTTTGGACGAGATATTCGCTCTCGCCGTTATTCAGAAGGAAGCCTGCATCGATCCGCAGCTGCCATGTATCCAGCGCAAGCTCGGCAAGTCTATCCTTCTGCTCCAGTTGGCTCGACAAGCCCAAATCATGGCCGGTAGGAGTTAGAGAAGCAGCATATTGCGAATCCGAGATGCTGCCCTCGCGGTATTGATAACCAAGCAAGGAGCCTCTATAGGCGCTGGCTCCAGCCGCGCTCAGGGCGATATCCGCCGCGTTGGCGTATACTCCGCTTATTGCGCCGTCATTGTAGCCGGCAAAGCCGCCAATATAAGCTCGCGTTGCAGATGCAACGCCCGTCGCCTTGAGCGATTGTTGTCCGGCATAAACGTTGCTTACCGCAGCCAGACGCTCAACCGCTCCCGCAAAACCGCCTGTCCGGGTATCAAAGCCGGTGATGGAAACATTGCCTGATGCATAGGCATCCACCACATTGTAGCGGTTAATGGATGCCGCAAAGCCCCCTGCAATAACAACCGATTTGGCTTGCACCTCAACCTTTCCTTTGGCGTATCCATCCTTGAGGCTGCCGGTGCCAGCCGCGCTGCTTTCGCCAAACGCTCCGGCAAAGCCGCCGGCATAAACGCTATCCTCTTTGCTGTCGCTGGTCACTGTTACGGGCATATCGGTGCTTACGCCTTGCATGTTTACTCCGTTACCCAGACCGATAAAGCCGCCGGCATAAGCAACCGGCATTTGGGGAAGCCGTGTAACAGGCTCCTGCACTTTCAAGGCTTTGCCGCCGGAGGTGACATAGGTGTAATAAATGCCGCCGCCTTCGCCATAGCCTACTGCTCCGCCTGTGTATTGCTCCGTATTAGTAAAGGCATTCAGAACGCCGAAGCTTTCCGATTGCACAATAATGCCTCTGCTTTCGCCTGCCAGGCCGCCCATTGCTGCCACAAGTGCTCCTGCGGTGGACAAATCGGCATCGGCTTCACTGAAATAAACGGAGGCGTCAAGCTTGCCAATCAAACCGCCGATAGCAATGTCTGCCGAGCTGCCGCTGCCGGCAGCCTTTAACGTGATGCCTTTGGCTACGCCCCTGTACAAGCCGCTGTAATAAGGGAGACTTCCCTCTAAATCAAAGGCTTGGTCGTGATCGGCGGCAGCCAGCACACCGGCTATGCCCCCAATCGCCGCTTCACCTTTGACGCCTTCATACGAAATATGGACAAGCGACTCCACATTGTTTAACAAGCTGTCGCGCACTTCACCGGCAATACCGCCGACTATGCCTTGGGAGGCATGAGGAACAATATCGCCTTCCGCATACAGCCCGTTAGCTGCGCCGTTAACCAGCTTCCCGAACAAACCGCCCATTGTTGCAGAGGCCGCTTCTTCCGGCGCGGTCAGCAGCAGACCTGTAGCCGAAAGCTCTTCCGCATCGTATTGGCTGCCTGACATGCCTGTTTTTTGGCCAACAATTCCGCCTAGAATACCGCCGCCAATAATTGGAGCAGCAGCCGGGTTGCCTTGCAGGCTGATATTGCGCAGCTTGTTTCCGCTGGCCGACACGCCTGTGACAGCCCCTGCCGTCGTTCCGTCCGCCGGCGCTTTAATGCTGCCGCCCCCAAGCAGAACGTTCAGATTCTCCGTTGCTCCTGATAAATGACGTCCGATTATCCCGCCGGCAATCGAATCTTGCCCTTCCGCAGCTACGCTATGATCAATCGTTATATCAAAGCCGCTGAAGTCTCCGGCCTGCTGTCCGATGTAACCGCCGAGCACCGCGCCTTGGGCGGAGCTTCTGACGGTTCCGAGCAGCTCAAGCTGGCTGAACAGCTCTGGCTTGATATCAATGCTGTTGTCTCCGACAATAGCGCCTGCGATGGCATCGCGGCCAACCGCTTCCACGGATGCCCCTTGCGGGAACAGCAGCGTAACTGCCTCCAGCGTCCCGGTATTGGCGCCGATAAATCCGCCGACAATATTTCCTTTAATGGCAAAGGTATCGGGTATATCTACTTTGACGTTTGTAATAACGCCATGGTTGATAGCGGCAAGAGACCCTGCGTAGCCGTCACCCGTAATGGAAACAGGCTCCAGATACACCTTCTCTATTGTCGCTCCCTCGCCAATGACGCCGAACAAGCCCGACATGTCCTGACCAGACTCGACAGACAAGCCGTCGATCAGATGTCCGCCTCCGTTAAACGTGCCTTCAAACGGAGTCGCTTCTCCCGCCCCGATAGAGATCCAGTCATCGGATTGAATATGAACCGGATTCATAAGGCGAATCGTTCGTCCTGCAAAGTCCTGCCGCTCCACGCCCAGAACCGTTCCGTTGACCAGACTGGCCAGGCCGGCCAGCTCCGCTTCGCTAGTAATCTGGAAGGTGAGTGCGTCAATATTGCGCGTATACCAATTTACGCTGGCATTCACTTCCGTGCCGCCGTCTCCGCCGCCGCTATTGGCTGTGCGGATCAGCTCGGGATACAGATATTTCGCATTCAAGGAGCCGTAACGCCAGATTGTATTGAAATCCCAGCCCGACAAGCCTGGGAAAGCATCGCGATTTCTGAGCGTTTCATCAAGCAGTGTGCTGAGTCTGCCCGGCGCATTTAACCAATTGAATTCACCGGCGGCAAAATCCGGCAAATCCTTGTTAATAGCAACCGCATCGTCCTTGATGTAATACGTTTTGTACAGCAGCGCTCTGCTGCTGTTGTCATAACGTCCCGCAAAACCACCGCTAAGAGCGCCTCCGCTTGATGTTACATTTGCCGCGGAATAGCTCTCCTTTATTTCTCCGCCGCCAATTCGGCCCGCGAAGCCCCCGGCAAAGCTGGAGGCCCCGGAAGCGGCTACTTGCTTGCCCGCATAGGAGTAACGGATCGTTCCTGCCAGCTGGTCTCCGACCAGTCCGCCCGTTACGCTGTATGCGCCGGTTGAAGAAACGGCCGAAACCGCGTAGGATTTGTCAATCAGACCCTTGTTTATCCCCACAAGCCCGCCAAGCGGAACGGCTTTTGACGAGGTGCCTGAGGCCTGGCTTTTGACATCAATATCTACATAAGAGGACATAATTTGCCCTTCGTTCAGTCCGGTATGTCCTCCAACCGCAACATCCTGCCCCTGAACGGAAAGGTTGGCATTGGCGTAGGTATAATAAAGTGTGCCGTCTGCGCGATTGACGCCGGCATACCCGCCCACAATGCTGCCGTTGCCTCGAGATGATACAACGATTTTGTCTATGATGCTTGTATTGGCTACAAGGCTTCGGTTTTCGCCCAGCAGCCCGCCGACTATAGCATTGCTTGCACGATTTTCTACAACCGGCGAATTGGAATTGGACAGATTTCCAATAATCCGTGTATGCTGCAGCGTGCTGGAAGCAGAAGCCGGATTGGCTCCCGCATCGGAAGCGCGGCTGTCGTTCAGGCCTATTGCCCCGCCAAGTCTGGAATTTGCTGCTGTTTCCACAGCCTTGACGCTAACCATATCCATGTAAATCCCGCTAATAACAGCACTGTCCGACGCCTGAAAATGTCCCGCTACGCCGCCGGCCATAGTATCGCTGCCCGCCAGATTCAGGTTGACACTTTTGCCTGTTATGCCTTTAATCGCCGTTTTGTCGGCGTGACCTGCTATGCCGCCCGCGCGCGCATTGGCTGCCGCAGTCGAAGTGGTAATGAACAACTGCTGCACGTTGGGCAAAGTCGTATTTCCAGCTCCTTTAATGCTGCCGCCCGCCGATTCACCGACGATGCCGCCTGCATAACTGTTGGGCGCCTTCACCGTCAGAATCACGTAATCGGAATTGTCCGCTTTTACAACGGGATCAACAATGTCCGTATCCGCAGACAGGCCAACAATGCCGCCCAGCCTTACGTTCGGCTGTGTAATCGTACCCAGCAGAGTTTCGGTGGAAACAACCGTCGAGCTGGTTATGGAAGGACGTGGAGCGTCAGCGGCCAGCGGTCTGGATACGCCTGCTATCCCGCCAAGCGAAGCGCCGTCCACATCTCCGTTAAGCGTCAGGTCCACCGCGCTGCTGTCCTCAATATCGCCGTGGTTCAGCCCGGCTATGCCGCCGCCGGAATTGGATGCGCCAGTTAACGTAATGACGCCTTCAGTTGATGCGGCATTTACCAGCCGACCCGTATTGCGTCCGGCTATGCCGCCCGCCTCGATGGAAGCGCCCGATGCCTCAATGCTTGTGCGCAAGGCCTTGAGAGCCGTTGTTTCCACACCGTTCCGCGCTTCGTTCAAGCCGATGACGCCGCCCGCAGCCAATTCATCTCCTGCTGCCTCAATGCTGACAGCCTCAGTAGTCAAATAAAGCTCAACAGCTCCGTTGCGGCCAACCGCTCCGCCCAGCAGGCTGTTTGAAGCCGCTCCCTTAATGAACAACTTTTTGGCCTCCAGCGGCCGCTCCGGCTCGCCCAAAATGGCTTCAGCCGTTGCAGCGCCAACAATGCCGCCCAGCGTATAGCCGCTGCGCCCTTCCTCGGCAAGAAGCGAGCCGCCGCCAATAGAGCTGTCTTTTACAACAAGACTGCCTTCGTTGCGTCCGACAACGCCGCCCGCTGTCAGATTGTCCTCGCCGTCATTGTCCAGGTAAACTTTTATCAGAATTGAAGCCGCGTCTTCTCCCAGCGGATCGCCCACGCGCGCGCCCGCCAGCGTTCCGGACGCAATTGCGGCCACGCCGCCAATATCGCTATTCGGCGTACGGGCAACAAGAGTCGCATTAGCAACCTTTGCTACGTCGACGCTTCCGTTCAGGAAACCCGCCACGCCGCCAAGCTTGCCGTCGGATTCAATAAGCGCATGCTCCTCCGCATTGGCTCCAGCCGAGGCATTCTGAATGTCGCCTTTTTCCACATATCCGGCAATGCCGCCCGTATACGTAAAGGCTCCGCCGCCCAATGCATAAAGCTGTCCGCTGAAGGACAAGTCGGCAAGCAGTGCGTCATCGCCCTCAGCCTTTGCATAATGTCCGACGATACCGCCTGTAGCAACCATTTCATCATTATTGGAGCTTTCGGCCGCTACAGTAACTTTGCCCGCATAAGCAAGTCCATACAATCCGAAATCCGCTGCATCAGCAGGAACAACACCCACATATCCCCCAGTATACAGCAGACTGGACCCGGACACGTCGATATTGCCGGTGCTGGCTACATTGTTTGCTTTTCCGCTCGTCCGGGCAAAAGCGCGATTGCCCGCGATGCCGCCGGTATACAAGCCTTTGTCGCCTGTTACGCTAATGGAGCCGCTGCTGCTGTAGGTCCCACCAGCCTTGCTGTCCAGCAAAATCCGATCATCCGAAAAGCCGATAAATCCGCCGGTGTAGGCCTCGTTCAGCTCCGAGCTGCTGCTGCGCTCAACCGTAACACTTCCGGTATGATGCGCGGAGTCGAGAAATTGCACCTGCTGTCCGGCAAAACCGATCAAACCGCCGGTATGCACATTTGACGCGCCGGATACAAATACATCCACGCCGACTTGCAAATCGCGCTGCCAGACCAGCGAGGTTTCCAGTCTTCCGGCTATGCCGCCTGTGTAGACATTGCTTCCGCCGTTATTGACGATATTACCGCTGCCCGCAAAATGAATATTGACGGGATGATTGCCCAGCTCGGAGGTAATCGCTCCGACCAGACCGCCCGCAGCTGACAGCTCGCCTAACGGCGATTGAATGGCGATAGCGCCGGAATTGGAAGTATCTCCGGAGAAGGTAACCAGGCTATCCGCCTTGCCGACAATTCCCCCCGCATAACTGACTCCTTCCGAAATAACGGTTATTCCGCCGCTATTGCTGATCGGAGTTGAATCCTCCTCCATCAGCAATTGCCCGGTGCTTTGACCGATGATGCCGCCGGCAATTGCACTTCCCGAGTAGGCATTGCTTTCCGCTGCAATTGCTGCGGTATTGGTTACCCGTTTTATTTTCAAGCCGGACGAACCGCCGTATCCAACCAGACCGCCTGCAGCAACATGCTGAACCTCGGCATTAATTGCGCCGTTGTATCCCGAGCTGGACACGGTTCCTTCCGCAAAGCCGGCCAGACCGCCGACATACAGGTTTTGAGCATTGCCGTAAACCGAAATGGACACGGTGCTGTTTAGATCATATACGGTACCATTGCCGCCCGACCTGCCGACAACAGAGCCGACATAAAGGGCGCTTGTGCCGGAATCCGAGCCCAGTGTAATGCGAGAGCCCGCTCCAATGCTGAAGCCGCCGATTGTTGCGTCCTGCGCATTACCGACCAGCCCCGCGTATGCAGAAGCATCCTCAATAACAAGCCCCGTAATGATATAGCTTTCGCCTACGGGCGTATAAAGCGTTCCGCGAAAAGGATGCTCCTCTGTTCCGATAGGCACCCATTCATGCGCGGACAAGTCGATATTCGCCGCGATTTTCAATATTTTTCCCGAAAAGCCGTTGACGCTTCCTTCGTTGACCAGCTTGGCAATGCCGGCCAGCTTGGCTGCGGAATCAATTGTATACGTATCGTTTAGCTGAAAATTATCATACCACTGCGTTTCCGCATAATCGCTCCATTTGGTTCCGCTTGCGCCTGCCGCCAGCATCCACGATCCAACAATCGCAACTGTCAAAAAAGCGATCAAGGCTGCGCGAAGCGCCTGCTTTCTATTCCGAGCCATCTGTACACCGCCTCAAGTAAGGATACAAGTATTCCCGTTTATTGAACGGCTTTGGCAGGCCGTAGAACGGCCTGCCTCTGCCTGTGCTGCATAATAATTAACGTTGATTGCCAAGAGACAGCCACTTCTGGACTCGCACCGCGATAATGGCGGCTTGCGCTCTCGTCAAGGAGCCGGAAGGATTAATAGCTCCCGCATCGCCTGTAATAATGCCATGCTTGATCGCCATAGCGACCGCTTTTTTGCCCCATTCAGGAATAGCGTCGCCATCGCTGTAACGGCTGATGATTTCGGAAACTTCCTCGTCCGTCAGCGCTGACTCCGGCGCATATTGCTCCACCAGACGGCCAATCATGGTCATGCCTTCCAGACGGGACAATGTTTTTTGCGGCGCATATCTTCCATCGCCTAATCCTGTCACCAGTCCAAGCCTTGATGCAATCGCCACGCTGCGCGCATACCAGGCATCCGCCGGCACATCAGGATACGACTGCTCCGCTGTCTGTCCCATCAGACCAGCCGCCCGCAGCAGCATGGTCGGGAATTCGGAGCGGTTGACGAGACCGTTGTAATCAAAGCGGCCTTGGCCTTTGCCCAGCACCAGAAGTTTTGCCGCAGCCTCTTCAATGCCCGCCTTGCCCCAATATTGGTTTGGAACATCCCGGAACGACGCCTCGCCGCTCATGAAATACAAGCTGCCGCCATTGGCTGGTGTCAGGCTTGCATAGGCTTTGCCCCCAATCATTTCCAGACTCCATGGAAGCGGCGTCCAGAACCCGTTTTCCCCAATTTCGACAATAGCCGTCAAATCATTGATGCTGACTCCATCGGGAATTGCAATCTGCAAATGCTTGATGCTGTCTGTTTCCGTATTAAGAGCTACGGAGAAGCCGGAGCCTTTGCCCAGCAGCGAAGCTTGTGCCGACTGCGCAACCTTCTCTGCCTGCTTCACGCCTTCCACATGATTAGGCGCTATAGTCAGCTCCAGATTGCCTTGTACCTTGCTCAATTGCTCCGGAGTCAAGGTCAGCTTAGCCTTCGCCAGATCAAATACGATGGAATTTCCGTCCGCTGCCAAACGGCTAACCGTTTCTTTGTCAATACGAAGCGAATAGCCCGTTGCAGTTGCATCCTTGGACACAATACGCAAATTGTCCTTCATTCCATCAGCGTTTTTGGCGGAAATATCCGCCGTCAATATGCTGCCTATCCATTTGGCACTGCTGGACACTCCATTTACCATCAAAGTAAACGGCTCAGCGTCAATTGCTTCCTCTTCGCCGCCGCCCGCAGCTCCGCCGGCAAATCCTCCGCCGCCAAAGCCGCCGCCACCGCCGCCTGCGCCTGCGCTCCATACTACGGCCGACATGGCCTTGGAGGCGGACACCGCTTTTTTATCCATCGAATTCCGTTTGGCAACAACGATCCGATCCCCGGCTGCGGCCTTGACTACACCGCCCGCCGGAATCAGGCTCCAGTTGGTCAAATCATCGCCAAAGGCTGGAACAGCAGCCTCGGAGCCACTTGCAAAGGAACGGTATACAAGCTGATATCCCGTTGTTTCCCCGGCGCTGGTTACAGCGATTCGGGTAACGTTGGATTGATTGGAAACGGCTGCCGTATAGGCAGTTATGCTTTGCAGCGAGGTTGGCTTAACCTCTTGCACCTGAACAGGCACATAAGCGGTCAGCGACATCTCGTCCGAAATTTTGTACTTCACCTCAATGAGGGAAGCTCCAATGCCCATGCCAAGCATAGTCCCGTCGCTAGCCAGCGATATCGTTTCGCCGGCAATAACGCTGTAGCTCAGCCTGTCCATTTCGTCGCCGCTGGCGACAACTGATTTGAACTGCTGCTTGCCATCCGGCGCTTTGCCGTTTGGATAACGCAGTACAGCCTCCACCTTGCGCTGTTCACCCGGCGCGAGGGTTATGGAGCGCGGCACAAGTCCAACAGGAGCTTCAAAGCTGTCGTTGGTAATGGTCACAACTGCCCGGTTTTCGTTCCCCGCATCATCGCGGGCCACAAACACCAGATCAACCGTTGGTTCCTTGGAAGCAACGGGGATAGAAGCGCTGAACGTTCCGTCTCCATTGCGGTCAATTGGCACAGCTGTGCCTCCAACCGTCAGATTGGCGTCATTGCTGGTTTGCCCCGATACCTGAATGTAACCATTGCTTGTACGCACCCCTGTCTCCGGCTGCGAGATATACAATACGGGTGCAAGGGTATCCACTGTCAGATACAACAGGGAAATTCTTCTGTCCTTTGTAACCGTGTTAGTAGCCATCAGTTCGACTGCATAAGTGCCGTCTGTCTTGAACTGGTCAAAGGTTAATGTTCCTGCGCTGCCGCCCGCAGTATTGGCAAGCTTGGCAACGCCCAGCGATTCCCCTCCAATAAAGGCCTCAACCTCTACATTAGGCTGATCGGATACAACCGAGATACTTTGGGAAGTCTGATTGGTCAGCAGCTCCAGCTTGGAGCCGAATGACCCGGACGAAGCCAGGCGCAGCTTCGGATTGGACGGAACAGGCAATAGCGTAAGCGAGCTCGCCACAGATTCCGCAAAATGATAGTTTTCGTTTTTATCCGCTTCTATCGGCGGTTTAACGGCTGCCGTTACTGAAATGCTATATTTGTAGCCTGGCTCCAGACCTACATGCTTCTCTCCGGCGCTTTCATCGCTCGCCGAAACAGAAGTCCAGCCTCCAACCATAATCCCTTCATAGCGTCCGGATGCAGCGTTCCAATAAGGAGCCAGCTCCTCCTCGGTAAAGAGCAGCTCGCCGAAGCTGTCATAGGAAGCAAGCTTGTCTCCCTGCATGGTTTCGGCAAAAATGGAATAACTGTGCTCATAGCCTTCATGCCCTGCTTTTTTGTCCGCAGGCTTGAAGGACAGGGAGAACATGCCGTTGCCGGCTGCCTTCACCTCGACATTGCTCACCTTGACCGGAGCAAGCGGGTCAATGATCTCAAAGCGCTGCGTCGAGGTCATTGTGCCATAGGTAGCATCCGACTTCAGCTCCGCCCGCAAATAATAATTGCCCTGCTGCAATAAGCCACGAATATCCTCGACATCTCCCAGCATAGATACTTGGGTTACGTCGATGGTATAGCTGCCCTCGCCATTTTCCGCAACCGGAATATTTCCGGCAATGAGTACGCCCGGATCGCCAGGCGCTGCTACGTCGTCGGAAGCGGCTGGCGGCTCAACGACGGAGTCCTTGGTCAAATACAAATTAATAGTATCGCCTTCGCTCGGATTGCTCACCTTCCAGGAAGCGGTAAATTGATTGCTGTTTGCCGCATCCTTGCTCAACTCAACATTGGTCAGCTCCGGCAGACTCGGCACCGACAACAGCTTAGTCTCAACCGGCGTCTCCGAGGTCAGCTTCCATGCCGCGGTTCCTGATTTCACTTTTGACTCCGGCACCATGATGTACAGCTTGTAGGCGTCTACGCCATCGCTGGCTGCCGCCGCAGGTATCCATTGGGTAAAGGCATTAGCCTGCGGGTTGGTATTCGTGTTGTCTATAACAATCGGATATGCCTTGCCCGTGCTGTCCTTGATGGACAATTCCGGCGCGTCAGGCCCGTCATACGACACCTCGATCAACGCGCTGCCATTAATCCGGTTTACCGGAATATTGTGGACGCGGCCGCCGTTGCTTGTTGTAATGCCGCCGATTCCGATATCAAGCGTGCCCTGGTCAATCATCGTTACTCCGTTGCCCAGTTCACGGTATACAATTTCTTGATTGTCGTTCTCCGGCGTAAGCCAGGAGGTTGCTACCGTTTCGATGCCTTGTCCAATAACAACTAGCTGAGAGCCTTTTTCGGGGTCTTCGACAACCATATGAATCAGACCTTCCGGCAACCCTTCTCCGGATGTGCCAAATTCAATTCCTCCGCCCCAATAATAGGTTACGCCCAGCGAAATAAACAAAATGCTGACGCTTCCCCAAACCTTGTCGTTATTCAGACCGAAGTAGACACCGGACAGCGGCATGCCGCCAACTATCGGAACTCCGCTCGGAACCTGGATTTTGGAGCTGACAAAGCCTTCAAAATCAATTCTGTTTTTCTCCAGATTTTGTCCTACGAATATGCCGGCCTTGCCAATAATGACATCCCAGCCCATAATATCAACCTCGGCCTGAAGTCTTACAAACCAAGGCTTGACCCATTGCGCCTCCAGAAGCGCTTCGGTAATCATCGGCATCAAGTTATCGCCATTGGGACTGGTCGAAAAATCCATTTTGCCGACAATTTTGATGCCCGTCCGCTTCAGCGTCAGGTCGATATCGCCATAATGGTATGCTGGCGCAATTCCGAAACGGAGCGATACTCCGGCCTCCAGCGTCAGCGGGAATGGATCATCCTTGGAGCCGCCTGCGATCGTATCTGCCAGCTCCCGGATAGCTCCGCGAATTTTGGTCAAATAGGTTGCGCCGGTAATGAGCACTCCCGGTTTGGGCAGTGACGTTCCGAAGGCGATAACATCGGGTAGAATCCGCCCGTCATCTACCTTTTTCAAGGCAAATTCAACTTCGACCTCCATCATATTGCTTAGCTCTGCGCCAAACTTCAGGCCGTAATAGTTGTTTTTTCCTTGCACCGCCTGTTGATAATGGACAATGTTCAGCTCGCCGTTTACACCCTCGGCTTTGCTATCAGGCTTAAGAAGCCCCATCTCTTTGTTTAATTCGAATTTAAGGTCGGCTTCTACTCCAACAAAGCCTTTATTATTGAAAATAACGTCCTTGATTTCTGCATCAACAACCTTGAAGGAAATGCTGCCGCCAAAGGACAAGCCCCCTTCACGCAGAATAAAATCATTAAACTGGAAGGTAAAGCCGCCAAGCGACAGGGGCAATGTCGCAAACAAGGAGTGACGATTAAAGTACACATCCTCAACCATCACCTGACGCATCGGATTCAGACGGGATCCGATATTGCCCTGCGCCCAGGAAAGCGAGCCGTTGAGCGTATCATCCTCCGGATTGTCGTTTTCGTCTTCATCGCCTTCCTCTTCTTCCTCTTCCTCTTCCTCGTCGTCATCATCGTCTTCTTCCGCACGCTCCATGCTTTTCTGGAAGCCGTTGTAGAAATCCAGCGTCCACTCGCCTCGATGGAACACAAAGCCGCTGCCCGCTACGCTAAGCGTACCGTCGCCTTTGACGAACAAGGTATCCATAAGCGGAATCGTATCGTATTTGGAGCCAAAAATTTCAAGTCCGCCCCTTACGAACACAAGATCCTTGCCTTGATAATTAACGGCTCCGTTAATAATCGCGGGCTCTGTCGAGGTATCCACGACAGCCTGCAAATCCTCACCCTTGCCGATTTGCTTGATCATGCCTTCGATCGTAACAAGCGCTTCCCGATCCTCGCGATCCTCGAAAAATGCCTCCATCTCCTCCTCTGAGGAAAAGGCGCGATAATTGTAAAGCGGGAAATCCTTCAGCATTTCTGTATTTGTAGTCGAGTTCACAAACAGCGAATCCACTTCCAGGTCGGGATCGACCAGACGGCTGGCAATAGCCATCTTGGAAAGCGCAGGAACCATCGCTGTTTTTGCCGCTGCCAGCGAGCCGCCTGGCGCAAACGGCTTATGGTACATAACATCGTTGATATCCTTCAGATCGTCCTCGCCTGCCGACAAAGGCACCAGCGTCAAGTTCACGGTCTGCTTGTAAACAACAAGCAGGTTGGCGTTGCGAACACGAGCGTCCTCATTGTCCGTCACCAGGAAGGTCTGGGAGGTCGTGATATCAAACATGGCGTCACGCTCCGCGTCTTCCTCGTCTTCGCCCTCGTTTTCGCCTCCGGTTTCACCCTCGGTATCGCCCTCGCTCCCGGCACCACCCCGGGCATTACTCGGAGTATCGTTCTTGTAATCTATTTCTACCTTGTATTCGCCAAGCGGCAGCTCGGGCCCAAGGCCCGTCTCCAGCACATCGCCGTTTGCATCCACCAGGTCGCCGCCGCGATACGTAATGATCATATCGCCGGTAGAACCGTCATCCGTGGGTTGAATGATAACCGAATCGGCAACCGGCACCTTGTAGCGCTTGCCTGTGACCGTTTCCTCCAGATAAAGATCAAAATTCGGATTTCCTTGTGCACCGCTCGTTGTATACGCCTCAATGTTAGACAGATTCAGCGTAATGTATTTTTCGTCGGTCCGGTAAGCTTCCCCGGGGGAAAGTCCATACACGTAGGTTGCTTTGGCTTCCCCAATAGCTGGAAGCAATATAAAGTTGGTTTTAGTAGAGGCAAATTCCGCCTGAATGCCTTCATGCACGGGAGGCAATTCTCCCTCTTCTTCCGCCCCTTCTTCTGACTCTTTCTTCGGCTCCACTTGCGGCTGCTCTTTACTCAGCTTCGCTCTTGTTTCGGGGCTGCTGGCGGTCAGCATGTATTGCTTTGTTGTCGGCCATGGACGCCCCTTGGCCTTAACCTTAAAGTTGACGGTTATCGTATCGCCCGGCTGGTATTTAGGAATAATGCCCTGAGCCGCCTCTTCAAGCGTAGCGGGCTTGGGTAAAGCCTGCTCCTTATATCGAACGGCTTCCGTCTTAGCTGTGCCGTCATCGTTGCGTATAATTTTGCCTGTGTTATCTAATGCCACAAAATCGAGCCCGCTTTGCAGCTCCATTCTGTACGTAATATTGCTGTGCTCCATATTAAAGGATGGCAAATTTTCAATTTCGGCTGTGATATCGAAGATGCCTTCATCCGCATAAGCGTTTCCGTCCTCCGTTGTGCCAAGCTGCATGACGGGGTCCAGAAAACGAATGGAAAACACTTTGTCAGGCGCAACAATCTCGCCCAGCCCGTATACCGTCTCAAATGTTTTTGATCCGCCTTTGGCAAGGGTTTTCGGGTTCCAATAGAAAGCCACCGCCGAATCCGCCGAGCCATAGTCATTGGTATCGCGGGTAAAATCAAGATTGCGATTTACGGTATAGTCCCATTTCGTATTAGCCAAGCCGTTCCAGTGGCCAACAATCATCTCATCGACAATATTGGTATAGCCCTCTGAAAAATTGTTGAAGCCGTAGGCCGTCACATTGGTTGCCAATGCATTGGTCAAATCCAGCTTATCCCTCATGACCCAATAAGGGGGCAGCTTGTAATAGGCAATGTCCTCCTCCGGAACGCCGATGGCAGCGGGATCATGCACCAGCCTACGCTCTGCCGTCAGCGGAGCGCGGTAGGCGGTCCCGATTTGAAATTCAGGACCGTCATTTCCGCCCACCATCGTGTCGAGCAAAATACGCGAGCCTAGCTCAACCTGAGCTCCGCTGTTGTTCTGAACCTCGTAACGCACATTGACATTGCCTGCGTTGACCAGGTCTGCGTTATTGGAATAGAGCATCAAAACCTGCTTGATCCGAACCCCTTTTATCGACCAGACGGTTTCAATCTGCTTTGTGCCGTTGGAATTGTTGACAATAACCGGCTTAGTAATCTCCGATACAAAATTGACTGCAAATTTGTAGGGATTGCCGAAAATATAGTCCGTGCCGTCAATCCGAAACGTCGTAAACGACGTTTCGGGATTGTCACCTCTAAATAGCATATTTACGTTATTATCGTTCTTGCGAACGGGCTGTCCGTCTACTGTCCGGATGCCAAACCGTCCGGTAGCATTATCGACCGCAATTTTGATAAAGCCATTGGATAATTCCGTTGTGTTTGGCGCAGTCGCCTGCTCGATGGCGTACGTAATGGCGCCTCCGTGCGTCGTTATAAATACGATAAATATAAGAAGTGAAAGGAATGTCTTTTTTGCCAGCTTCACATGAGCACCTCCGTTTTTAAAGCCTTGCATAAACCTATTTCACCGAGCTGACAAAAAATGTTGCATATTCGCGCTCGCGCTCCTGATTTCGAACGATGATGGTGTACCAGCCGGCTTTCGGGAAAGCGACGGTAAAGTTTTTGGAAGTCAGCTCTGCATAGGTCAGCTTGGTTGCAATACTCTTCATCTGACCCTCCCGATACAGCCCGGACTGGTAGAACACATCGTAGGTACCGCGCTGGTTGATCATGTCAACGCCGCCCACCTTCATTTTGTCAAAGCCGCTGATGTTAAACGTAAGCTTGTTCGTATCAAAAATAGCGGTTTCGCCGAGCGAAGAAGAGATCAGCCTGTCGTTGGCGAAAATCCGGATTCCGTCAGCCGCCAGCACATAAACATCCTGTACGGCAGTCGCCGAATTGCCGACCTGATCGACGGCGGTATAAGTAACGCTTTGACGTCCCGTTTTGGACAAATCAAGTCCGGATACCGTCACCTTGATATTTTCCGGTGCGGATACGTTGTCAGTAACCGTATAGCCGCCAAGATCAACCTTGGCATCAAAATTGGCCTGGTTCTGAAGGATGCCTGCAAAGCTGCTCTTCAAGCTAATCTCCGGCGCAGTGTTGTCCAGCCCCTCCACAACAGCGGAGGCCTTTCCGACATTGCCGATCAGGTCGACCAGCGCAATCGTTACGGAGCCATTGCCTTCCACCACTCGGGTAAAGGAATAGCGGCCTTCCGCATCACTAATGCGGTTGGTATATTGACCTGCATCGTCGCGTGACGGCCTGGTTCCCAGAAAGACAGGATTATGAGACTCCGTTTGTCCGGAAATAGTCAGCCGCTGCTTGCCTTTGGCATAACGCTTGCCGTCAATCGTCACGATTTGGTCCTCGGACAGCTCATTGCCGTCTTCATCAACAAAGCTGTATTCAATGTGCGCGGGCTCAGGACCATTGGCAATTAAATGTGTTATTGATTCATTGACCAGGGTTGTATTCCCATAGGTGTCGCTGATGGCAAAGGAGTAGGCTCCATTTTTTGTAATCGTCAACGTACTGGAGCCGCCCACGACATTAAAGTCTTTTCCAGCCGGGTCGGACTTTTCAACGGAAAGCACAACGCCGTTAGCCGCAATGATCTCGCCTTGGTTATTTTCAATGGTGCCAAAGGTCTGATCGCTTCCCATGCCGTATTGATAGCTTCTGACAATGCGCACATTAGGCGGCGTTTTGTCGATGTGGCTAACTGTTGCGGTTTGCTCGGCGATATTTCCGGCTTCATCTGCAAACTGGAAGGTAAAGCTGCCGTTTTCCGTAAAGGTGTACGTATTGCGTCCGCTGTTGTTCAAAACCGTAACCGGTTCGTTGGACTCCAGCTTAACAACCGCATTTCCGTTTGTTGGAGTCGTGCTCATATAATAAATGCTGCCGATTGGCGGCGTATCGTCTATATTGCCAATTGCAATATAAAGCTTGCCTGTACGGCTCGGGTTAGCCAAGTCCGTCAAATTAAAGGCGTAATACCCATTCTCCCGAACCTTGAACGAGCTGCCCATTTGCTCCAGACCGGAAGGCGGATTATCCTCCGCAGCTTTGACGCGAATGCCAAGCGGCGCCTTGATTTCTATGTTGACGCCGGTTGTCGAGCTCACTGGTTTAACCGTGTTTGCAGTCGCCAGCGCATAGACCGGCTCCGTCTCGGACAGCTGCTGGAATTGCAGGTCTACAGGGTCGCCGCCTTCGCCTCCGTTCACCCGATACTTGATCTTCATATCAAGCAGCGCGATGACGCTGGAAGGAAGCTTTGTGGAGATAAAGTTGGTGTAAGGCTGCCATTTGCTCCAGTTTTGGCCCCCGTTGGTCGACAAGGAATATTCATATCCCTTTTTGTCCGGCGTGTCCAAGTTAAGATTGATAATGCCTGTATAACCGTCTGTCTCATCGCCGTACATATAAATCAGGTTAGCCGAGCCGCCCGACGGAGTAGAGGAATCAGCCAGTGAAATGCTGAACAGCTCTGTGGAGGCTACGGTCTGGTTGCCAGCGGCATCGCCTGCCAGAACGTAAAGACGATAATTGGCGGTTTCACCGGGGTTCAGCCATTCCTTGGCGTCAAGGATGACCTTGCCGTCCAATGGCAGTCCGAGCCATCCACCCGTTAAAGGATCAGGCGCCGGCGCGCCGTCAGCCACCCACTGGTACTGGCGGAGTGCAACGGCGGCCCGCCCTGCCTCTTCCGCTATCGTAACAGTTACCTCATGGCTTTCCTGCGGATAAGCTACGCCGTTGCGGCTAAATCCGACCACAGGAGGCTCGTTGTCGAAATAATAGACTTTGGAATACGTATAAATCCGGTCTTCCGCACCGGGATTTACAACAACGTGCACATACTGCTGGCCGCTGTAAGCGTCCTGCGACGACAAGTCATATTCGTATTCTCCGCCGCCTGAGGGAGAAACGATTATAATGCCTTCCTCTCCAGCCTGCCGATAAACGCTGGCAGTAACGGTTTTATAGGCGGACTCCGATGTGGGACGATTGATACTGGATGACCAGGCGTAAGCCACGCTTTCCGGCTCCAGCCCGCTTAAATAAAACTTAATATCATGCTTCTGCTCGTAAGCAGAATTGCTATCTGGTAAAAATGCCGCTTTGACGATAGATGACGAATCGACAATAATGGTTTCCGCCAGGAAGGTGTTCAGCATATTGCCAGCCTTGTCAGAAGCGCGCACGTGGAGGGTATATTTCCCATCCTCAGGTATCTGGTTGAGCGTCGAGATGGACGCCTCTCCATTCCCATCTACCGCGAGCGCTTGCCACGCTGCTTCGCTTGTCGCTTCTCCGGCTTTTGCAAATTGAAAATAGGCATTTTGCAGGCCGCTGTGAGGATCGGCAATCTTTACGGAAACAACCGCTTCCGCTGTTGAATTGCCGTCAATATTGGTGAAATCCACCGCTGGCGCTTTATTGTCAAGCAGAAACGGGGTTAACCCGTACGTCCAGTTGGAATCCTCCTGCATAAAGTCGCTTAGCTTCCACAGATCAAGATTGGCGTAATCGCCTACGGCAGCAAGCGCCTTTGCATTGGCGTAAGCCGTTTGATCAGCCTCCGAGCCGCCTTGCTCATCCTTCCACGCCTGATATTGGACCGGATTTGTTGTAATATAGGACTTCATTTTTTCATATTGGGCCAGCTCGCGCGCCGAATCCCAGGTCATGTCCGCCGTCCATGCATGCAGATACCAGATGCCGCTGTTGTCGGCCAGCAGCGCTTCATCCGGCGGAGCTATCATATTGGTTTTGTTATTGGCAACAGCCAAATTAAGCGATGCAAATTTCTCTGCATCCTCCGCTGATTTGTACAAGTCCTCGCGCGGCTGCTTTCCAGTAAGGGAATAACGTTTGATTGCCGCATAGTTGTCAGCCGCCTTGGAGTCAAAGGGATTTTCTGCACTTTGGCTCCAAATGTAATAAACCAGGCCCACCGTCGGCGCAGAAGCTCCTGTCATATTGGACGGACGATAGATGCCCCGGCTGGGCAGCATAACCCCCGGATTATCGGGATCTAGAGGCGGCACAAGAATATCGGAATCGTCTGCGGCAATGGTTGCTTTGCCATTGCGCTGGTAAGTATTATTGCTGGCCCCGCCCGCCTCGAAAAAGAATTGAATCGTCGGGGGCGTATTGTCGATCATCAAATTGGCCCAGTCAATGGTAGAGTCCATATAAGTCTCATTGCCGTCTGTATGAATACCTTTGTAATTGGCTGGCTGCAGAAGCAGATTTCCCGCATAGTCCTGAAGCACCAGTGTATCGGAGGGCTTGCTATTATGAGCAAGCTCTATAACCTTCAGAAGCGGCGTTTCCAGCGTCTTATCATCCTCCAGCACAATTTTGAACAGCCATTTGTCTGTACCGGAGCCTGACTCATAGTAGGCCTTCATGCCGTTATTGAACAATAAATAGGTATCCTTGGCCTCCCAGGAGGAATTGTGATTGCGCCAAGGCACAACCTCCTCGCTAAATTGCACCAAAAAGTACATAACATCGTTGTTATTGACCGTTACGCCTGTCAAAATTTCGGGCTGAATGCCATTTCCGGTTTTCGTATATTTCGGACGAACTGCATCCACGATAATCCGGAAACCGCCCTCATCATAGTTGAAGGGATCATTAACGGCTTTGCCTTGCAAATAAGGATCGCTGCTGTCGTTGGGCCTTAAGGTTGTAAAGTCTATTCTGGCTGCATTGCCCGCAGCATCTACATATTCTGCTGCCTGAAACTTCTCGTATAGAGATTCGCCGGGATTGTTGTTTGTCGGCGCCGTCAGACCAGGCTCAACCGGCAGGTTGCCGCTGTTATGATAAATAATTCCCGTGTAGCGATAGGTAATATTGGTATAATATTTGGCCAGGCTGGCCGCGGTTGAAGTGTATTGCTGATTGACCAGATATTGCTGCTGCTCTTGAGCAGGCAGCCCTGTCCCAGCGGTATTGACGAACAGAGGATGTCTCAGAAACGCGTCCGTCACAGGATTGGAGGCTCCAGCGATAACCTCGCTTGGCCGCACCGGTTCGCTGAAGCGGTAGGTCAGATCAATTTTTTCGTCTTTTTTGACGTATAGCTCCTGCTGCGAGACGTTTTCATTCCAGCGCTGCAATCCGTCTCCAGTGAAGCTGTAGCTTGATAAAACGGGGGCTTTCGTATCTTTAAAGCGGACATACATCCTATCAGTGCCCACCGGCTTTTCTGCGATGTGATCCCGGATGCCCTCCACCCTGATTTTTATGATGGAGTTAGGTTTGAGATCAGCTGTGACCGAACGAGATCCAATGCCTCCGTCCCAAGCTCTTCCATGCAACAATTCTTGTTCTACTCCATTTGTTATTACAGACATACTAGCATCGGTTCCCTGATAGTTGTATTTGGGAAAACCTTCCTCGGACCAGTATAAATTGGCCCAGCCCATCTCCACCTCAGCCTGACCGCTTGCGGCAAGCTGCTTCAGCTGTTCATTGGCGCCAATATCGATTGTCAGTTCAATCCAGCCGCCCTTGCGCATTCGCATTGTGCCGATAGCTAGTCCAGCGGTATCGACGCCGCCCTGCTCATACGAAAAACCAGGCACGTTATTGACAAAGTTAATAAACATATTGTCTGGCGAAACACTCTGATTTCCCAGCTTCGCCTGGCCGACCCATACCTCCTTGTCAGCCGGCTGCGAAGCGCCTTCCGCGATTTGGGATTGCCGGAACGGAAAAAGCGCTGCCAACAAACTGATCATAATCAGCAGTGACAGGCTTTTTTTCCCTCGACGGAAAATTCCTAATGACCGCATCCACTTTTCCCCTTTTCTGTACGTTATAGTAAATTCATCTTCTGCTAAGCCCAAGTATAGCAGGCGGCACTAAACATGTTCTAAACAATCTAGTTCTAAAGTCCGATTATGATAGGAGGTTACATCTATTCGCCAATAAATCATTTGCTATATTCGCCCCAATTTTTTGAAAAAATGACTGTTATTTTTACCCCTATCAACTTTATAATTGAGATATCTAGAAATGCGTTTGGAGGGGTATTGTGACGGGTTCAAAGGCTTTACAGATGAATGAACTGCTGGACAAGCTGGAGGGTAAAATAAATGCCGAAGCCATCGGCGATATTATAAAAAAGACATATGATATTGATTTGAGTCGAATTCCGCTATTGCCCGGAATGATAATGGAGGATCAGGAGCCCGCAGCGGCCAAAAATAATAGAACCGATGCGTTGCACCTTATTTGGGAGCAAGGAGGAAGGCCTGGGAATGGGCCAGCCATTCGAGGACTGATTAATGAATGCTTCGGCGTTAATCTGGATGCCATCTCTACGCTGGACGGCAAAGGGATTTCGCTGTTTTCCAAAGGGCAATGGATTATAAGAGACCATGAGGACTGGATTGAATTGCATACCGGAGAAGGCGACCGGGATGTTTCTATATACGCCACTCCCCGCTGGAGAGAGCTGCATGGGGATGACGGTCTTCCCGCTGCTCTGGCAGAAGCGCTCATCCAGCTAGGGTATACTCCAGACCCGGACAGAAATCGCTTCAACTACTCCCGTACGGATGGCACAGCGGTTCCTGATGCTTTTAAGGGAGCTACCATTGCCGCCATTATGAATCACCTGATCCTTCAAATGCCCTCCACCTGAGAGCGTCTTATACTGAGGTAGGACACTCCGAACAACAAGAGAAACAAGAGCAACAAGAGCAACAAGAGTATTCATGTTTGCCTCCTATCACCATGACAGAAGGGATGCCTATGATCAGATACATGATCGCTAACTTTGCTTTATTTACCGCTTTCCTCTTTCTTTTTAACCTTGCTTTCCGAAACTATCTAAGGGCGAACAATCGCAAAATACCTTTTCGCATACTTATTGGTATAACGCACGGTCTATGCGGATTATTGCTCCTCCTGTACAGCTTCCGGCTGAACGAAACGACCGTTATTGATTTTCGTCAAATTATTGTATTAAGCGCCGCCTTTTACGGCGGCTTGCCGGCCTCTATTATAACCGCATTGTTCATAGCAATTGGCCGCTACCTGATGTTTGAAGGGCTTAACTCTTCCATGGTACAAGCCTTTCTATCAATCACCGTGTCCGGCATTGGCACCGGCATCATTATGCAATACACAAAAGTATACTGGCACAAATGGATATTCGGCCTGCTTTTTGTCGTAGCAAACGTATCGTTCTGGTCTTCTGTGTTGAGAGGGTTTTCGATAACTACGGCAACATACCTGGTGCTTATATGTTTTGGAGGTATATTTGCAGCAGCTTTAATCTCCTATTTCAATTCCACCAACCGGTTGGCAAGAGAGCTGGAGCAAAGCGAAAAACGGTACCGTTCCTTGCATGCAGTGCAGGAAGCGATCTTCCAATCCGCAACGCATACGGCGGTTACTGTGCTGGATTGCTCGGGGATCATTACGAATGTCAATAACGGCGCGGAGAAGATGCTTGGCTATTCCCGGAATGAGCTGATTGGTCAACCCCCGCTGCTCTACCATGATCGCAAGGAACTCCAGGACTTCGCGGAGCTGCTGTCGCAAAAAAGAGGGAAAACAATTATCGGAGCCGAGGTTTTCAACTGCGGGGCGCAGGAAACCCAAAATGAGGGACAGGAATGGACATATGTGCGGAAGGATGGCGTCCGTCTTACGGTGCTGCTAACCTTGTCTCCGCTCATGATGGACGGGGTAACGCTTGGCGTAATCGGAACAGCAACCGATATTTCCGCCCGCAAAAAAATGGAGGAGCATCTTAAGCATCTTTCGTTAATCGACGGCCTAACGGGAATTGCCAACCGCCGCCTCTTTGACGAAACGCTGCAGCAGGAGTGGACAAAAGCCGTTCAGCATCCCCAGCAAAAAGGATTGTCGCTTTTGTTGTTCGATATTGACAATTTCAAAGCCTATAACGATATTTACGGCCACCAGGCGGGAGATGACTGCTTGCGCAAGGTAGCCGCCGTCGCACGCAAAACGTTGAACTATCCCACTGCAACCATCGCCCGTTACGGGGGCGAGGAATTTGTCGTTATTCTCCCCGCCACGGATAGTCAGCAAGCGATGATTTTGGCCGAAAAAATAAGGAGAGCTATCGAAAAATCAGCTATTCCTCATCAAGGCTCCGCCATAGGCCAGTTTGTAACGATCAGCATTGGCGTATCCACCTATCACCCGAATAGTGATTCTAACGATCAGGAGAAGGCGGATTGGCTCGTCGCCAAAGCTGATGAGGCTTTATATGTCTCCAAAACCCAAGGAAGGAACCGGGTGACGCAATGGCGTCACCCGGTTCGCGCCGAGTAGCTTACGCCCCACTATGAGGAGCGAAATAGATAAAGGGGCTGTCCGTAATTATTCAGCAGAGAGGACCGGACGGGAAAGGGTGTCTTGAGGGCGAGTTTTTTTGTCCGCTTTTATCCACTAAAAAAATAGGATCGAAATAAAGCGGACAAAAATGTTTGAGCTTCCAAGATGCCCTTTTCAGGGAGGTACCGGTTTTGCTGAATCATGATTCACCGTAACAGTCATTTCGGGCAGTCCCTTTTTTCGCATTGCCCAACCTTCCGAGCTATTTGCCGAACGAGGATAAAAATTTGACGCGGTCCCCCATCGGCGGCGTCCCGTTATCGACCAGCACAACCTCCAGCACAGCCGGGCCTCCGGACCCAAGCAATGCATCTATGGCCTCCTGTGCTATATCCTCCAGCGAGCTCACCCTGTAATTCGGAATGCCCATCGCCTCCGCCATAGCGGCTATATTGACAAATTGCTGCTCAAAGGAAGAATGCACACGCTTGAATTGCAAAGAATGACCATGATAAACCATTCCTAAACGCGCATTATTTATCACAATAAACAAAATCGGTAAACCTTTTTCTCTTGAGGTTAAAATTTCCATTCCATGCATAAAAAAACAACCATCCCCTGTTATGCAAACGACAGGACGGTCCGGTTCAGCCAGCTTTGACCCGATTGCCGAGCCAATTCCGATTCCCATCGCTCCAAAGTGGACATTTATATTGAAAGTGTCCTCTTCTTTAACTGGCATATGGTGAATGACATAAGACATAAATTCCCCGATGTCCACTGTATAACGGGTATCATGGGGCAGCAGCCGTTGAATAAGTGACAAAACATTTTGCGTATTGTATTGCGCTTCCGTTTCAGGATCTTCAACATCGGCTGCAGCAGCCGTCATAGCGAAGGCATATTCCGCTTGAAGCGCGGCGTTATGTCCAGATTCGGCGTCTCCTTCAGCAAGGCTTGCCCCTGCCGGAAAACCAAGCCTGTCCAGCTCCTCCAGAATTCCGGGTAAAATATGCTCCATATCGCCCAGAACAGGCAAATCCACCTGATATTTACGGCCAAACACTGTTTTGTCGAAATCCAGTTGAATGACAAAACGCCCTTGCGTCAATCCAGCATTATAGTTATTGGTAGCTGTTTCGCCCAGGCTGGAGCCTGCAATCAGCACAATCCTGCGACTATCATCCGCCACAAGAGAGGAAGCCGACTCATGTCCGGCAAAACCAAAAACGCCCGCATTTAGATGATGCTCGGCAGGAAGATAGCCCTTGGCCTGCGGCGTTGTCGCGATCGGCCATTTCAGCCGTTCGGCAAGCTCCACCAACTTCCCGACGGAACCTCTGGCTCCTTGTCCCATCAGTATAAAGCCCGCTCCTCGGCCAGCAAGCTCCGCTGCCGCGTTCCTTATAGCTAAGGCGTCAGGCACGATGGCCTCGCGCGTTATTGCGGCCGGAATTACCGGCTCCCCGATATTGGCATGCTGCACATCAATCGGAAGAGCAACATGAACCGGACCCGGCACTCCGGATATGGCGATACCGCATGCTTTTACAATTTCGTCTAGCACATCCTCGCCTTTTGTCACTAATACGCTGTATTTGGTAACCGGGCGGAAAATAGGCGCTACATCAAGCTCCTGCGAAGCATTGGCTCCCATCGTGCCGACGGGAACAGCTCCCGTCAGGAACAAAACCGGCAAATGCTCCCTCATTGCATTTGCCGCGCCAGTTACCAGGTTTGTTGCCCCGGGACCGCTGCATCCGATACAAACGCTCATTTTTCCGGAATATTTAGCATAAGCCGCTGCCATATAGGAAGCTGCTCCTTCATGCTTGGTTACAACCGGGTCCAGCTCCGGCATATCATTTAATTCATCAAAAAACGCATTGACCGAACCGGCTGGAATGCCGAACAAATGAGTCGTTCCATTTTTACTCAAAAACTCTAAAACTGCGCGGGCTGCTCTCACAAATCAAGCCTCCGTTCCCCAAAAAAATATTTATCGGCTATGCCTTGAGCCGTCATCGGCTTGCTGAAATAATAACCTTGCATCAAGCAGCAATTACGGGCCGATAGAAACTCCACTTGCTCCTCGGTCTCCACACCTTCGGCGATTACGCTTAAATTCAAGTTGTGGGCAAGAGTAATAATCGTGTCGGTTATGGCCGCATTGTCTTCATCCGTCACAATGTCCTGCAAAAATGACTTGTCGATTTTCAACGTGTCAATCGGCAAGTTTTTGAGATAACCGAGGGAGGAATAGCCTGTCCCAAAATCATCAATCGCAATTTTTATGCCGATATCCTTAAGCTGCTTCATTGTTTTTAAGGTTAACTCGGTATTTTTGATGATCAGATTTTCCGTCAGCTCCACCCTCAAATATTCAGGGGACAAGCCGGCCTCCTGCAGCACGCTTTTGACCGTATCAAACAGGTTGCTCTGAGCGAACTGCCGGACTGACAAATTGACGGAAATGCTGAACAGCGGAAATCCCTGATCCTGCCACTGCTTAAGCTGCCGGCACGCTTCTCTAAGCGCCCATTCGCCAATTGGCACAATAAGAGCCGTTTCCTCGGCTATAGGTATGAATTGATCCGGCGCAATCATTCCCCTATGAGGGTGGTTCCAGCGAAGCAGCGCCTCCACGCCAACCAGCGTGTTGTCGGGATAGTTAATTTGCGGCTGATAATAAAGCACCAGCTCGCCTTGCTCCATTGCCCGATAGAGTGAATTTTCGAGCTTGATGCTTTCAAAGGTGCGGGTATCCATGCCTTCGCTGAAGAAATGATAGCTGTTTCCCGAAATCTCCTTGGACTTGTACATGGCGGTATCCGCATTTTTGATCAATATTTCGGCCGTTTCGCCATGATCCGGGTACAGGCTGATGCCGATGCTCGTTTTGACGTAGATTTCGTGGTCCAGCAGCTCGAACGGCTCCACAAACGCCTCCACGATGGAGTCGATGGCCTCCACTACTTCCTGCTCTTCCTTAATGCCCGGCAACAGAATCGTAAATTCATCGCCGCCCTGTCGCGATACAGTCGCGCCTTTGGGAATAAATTCTATCAGCCGTCCAGCTACATCCCGCAGCAGATCGTCGCCAAAGCTGTGGCCCAGCGTATCATTAATAAACTTGAAGCGGTCCAAATCAAGGTAAAGCACAGCCAGCTTATCTCCGTTTACCTGCGCCTGAACCAACCCCTGATTGAGCTTGTCCCTCAGCATGACGCGATTGGGCAAATTGGTCAGGCTGTCATAATAAGCATGATATTTGATTTCTTCTTCCATCTGCTTGCGCTGCGTAATATCCTTAAAGGTGACAACCTCGCCCAAAATCTGGTCTCCGTCGCGAATAGGCGTAATAACGAATTCCACCGGAAAAGCAGTACCGTCAAACCGGTAAAATTGCCGGGCGGATGAATCATGCTCCCAGCTTTCGTCAGACTGGGAGGCGGCTGCCTCCTCCGGACAGCCCCAGTTTCCGCCCGCGCCAAAAATTTTGCAGGAGGGACGTCCGATCAATTGCTCGCTGGACGAATAGCCAAGCATCAAGACGCCTGCTGGATTGCAAAACGTAATATTGCGGTCAAGATCCAGCCCGAAAATGCCTTCCCCCGCCGAATTAAAAATCAGCTCCTTTTCCCGGCTTAGCTGCCGCAGCTCCGCCACGACTCTCTCAAGCTCGTTATTTTTGACTGTAATTTCCGAGGTGCGTTCCTCTATGATGTTTTCCTGCTTCTCCAAATAAAGCAGATTGGACAAGGTTGAAGCAGTGGCGTCGACAATAGATTGTACAAAAAGGATGGTAACGTCGGGATAGAGCATGTCCCCTGCTTCCAGCTTCACGATAGCAATAACACCCAGAACCTCGCCCATTGCAACTAATGGTAACATAAAAATACCATTTATCCCAAAATTTTCGCAAAACTTGTGGTTCGGGCGCGGGTCCTGATAGATATTAGGAATCAGCACCGCTTTTTTCGTGCGAATGACCTCTTGAAAGACAAGATCGTTGTTTGCATCGATCGGGAACTTGTTATGCATATTGATCCAGTCTTCCTCGCTCCAGTCGCTGTCCTTGCTCAGCTTTGCGGGACGGATGTTGCTTTTGATGGGGTCCAATAAATGAACGCCAATATTGTAGTTGTCCAATACCTTGCCCAGATAGAAAAAACACCGGTCCAGGCTTTGCTGCATAGTAGAGCACATAGCCAAATCGCTTGTCACGTCCAGCAGCAGCTGCTTTTCGGCAATCAGATTTTCCTTAAAGGTCAGGTTGTTGGCATTCTGGATGGCCACCGCGGCCATGTTGACATAAGCCTCTACGGTCTGGATTTCGGACTCTGTCAAATTCATCGCGATACCATAATCGAACAAGAAAACAAGACCAAACAATTCCTCATTATAGGAAATAGGCAATACCAGAAGGGATTTGATCTTGAAGCCTTCAACAGCCCTGGGATCGGGGCGGTTGTCCTTTGCCGTATCGGGAATATAGATCGTTTTTTTGGTTTCGGCTACTTCGCGGGCCAGATGGTCGATATTCAGATCTATGACATGCATATCAAGCGTCCAGCCGCTGAGCACCTGCGGCTTGCCGACATAGCCGCGAAATGTTCCATCTGCCTGGGGCAGGTAAATGCCCACGGAATCGCACTGCACAATCTCCTCGGATATGGCTGTCGTCACATGCTGTAACACTTCCCGCAGCTCCAGATTGGTATTAATCAACTTTGTAAGATTGGCAAGCCGAGAGTACCTCGCTTGTTCTTTCAGCATCATCAGACCCCGTTTCCTATTGGTATGCACCAAGGTTTTTGTCTCTGCAGGTTTCCGCTCTTTGTTGTGTGTAAAATCGGCTCCCTCTCTATGTAATTGCGTCAAAGGCCCAAAGCCGTTATGATCCATCTATTTATCTGCTATGCTTTATTTTATAACAAATCCTGTATTCCTACTATTAAAAATTGATATGCCTCGTGAGCACAAAAATAGCGCTGCCCGAGTGTATCGGACAGCGCTATGAGAGGACGGACATGCGACTATTCGCCAAATTGCCAGCAGCTCAGGCTGAGATTGCCGAATTGATAGCTGCGGTGAAGAAGCCTCGCGCCGCGCCCGTTGTCAGCCGCCCCCATCGCCAGCAGCAGCGGAATAAAATGCTCGCTGGTCGGCACGGCTTCCCTTGCATGAGGAGCCAGCTCGTGATACCGGAATAAAGCTGGCAAGTCCCATGCCTCCAGCTTCTCCTGCAGCCAGCTGTCGAATGCCGCCGCCCAGCTATCGCTTTCTCCTTCTCCCGCTCGCCAATTAAGCGCCCGCAAATTATGCACGGTGCCCCCGCTTCCAATAATGAGAACATCCTTCTCTCGCAGACCGGCAAGCGCTTTGCCGATCTCATATTGCTGCTCATTGGACAAATAGCGGTTTACCGACAATGCAACAACGGGAATATCGGCATCGGGATAAAGCAGCTTCAGGACTGCCCACGCTCCGTGATCAAGTCCTCTTTGGTCATCCGTCACGCATTGGAAGCCATGCTGCTCAAACAAGGCGGCAACCTCCCCGCTTAACGCCGTATCGCCTTTAGCGGGATAGGTCATCCGGTACAGCTCCGGCTGGAAGCCGGAAAAATCATAAATCGTGTCATATTCCACTGCCGTACTGACCGTTTGCGTCCTCTGCTCCCAGTGGGCGGAAAACAGCACAATCGCTTTAGGCGCTGTTGGCTGCTGCTCCCTGAAGGCTTTTAAAAAATCGGTGTATCCATTTTCCTCTAAAACAATGGATGGCGCTCCATGTGCAAAAAAATACGATGGCATCATTGGTTTTCACTCTCCTTTAACGTTGCGCTTTTTACAGCACCCGCCTCATCGGCTGCTTCAACAGCCAACCCGCCGTTTGCATCCTGTCTAAGCCATTTCAGCACATCTTGACGATTTTGCGGGATAACCCCGTGACCGCTCGGATACAGGCGAAAGGTAAGCTTCGACGTTAATTCCTTAAAGTAAGCGGCTGTTGCATGACCAATAGATGGCGGAAATATGGAATCAAATTCCCCATGGGAAATAAAAAATGAGGTTTCCCGCACCGATTGCAAAGTGTATTCGCTTTTGACAAAGTCCGGCACGTAACCGTTCAGCGCCACAATCCCTTTCAGCTGACTCCCCATCCTGAGCGCCAGGCTCATGGAAAGAATGGCACCTTGGCTGAAGCCAAGGAAATAACGCCTGCCGGAATCCACGGGATAAACCTCCGTTGCATATTCCACAAAACGCTCAAGGCCCTCCATCGCTTCATCAAACTGCTCCCGAATTGGGTTGCCCAGGCTTTTTAATTCATAAAACTGGAATCCCGCACCCATCTGAAAGTTTCCCCGAATATGGATCAAAATAAAATCGGATGACAACGGCTCCGTCAGTCCGTGCATATCGCTTGGGTCAGAGCCCTTTCCATGCAATGTAAACAAGGTCGGATAGGTACGGCCCGCTTCCAGCTTCGGCGGCAAATAAACCTCGTATTGGTATGCCTGTTTCATTTTTTCACCTCATTTATTACTTATAACAATTTTATTTTTATATTTGTAATATAGACCTTTCGCCACTAGCCTGTCAACAAAAATATTGCTATTATAAATATATATTCTCTATTTAAAATATTCTATGGAAATGGAGGACCTCTTATGAACATTGGACCAAACATTCGGTCGATTCGGAAACGCAAGGGCATTACTATAGCGCAAATCTGCGAGGCTACGGGATTGTCGCAAGGGTTTATGAGCCAGATTGAAACGGGAAAAACATCGCCATCCATCTCTACGCTTGAAGGGATTGCCTCCGTTCTGAGCGTGCCGCTGGCTTATTTGCTGCTGAAAAAGGAGGAGCGAATGGGGATTGTGCGCAAGTGCGAGCGAAAGGTGACAACAAGCGGGAGCGAAAAGCTGCGGGTCGAGCATCTTAGCTCGACAGTCAATGCCCGAGCTATGCTCGTGGAGCTGCCGCCGGGGGCGTCAACGGGAGAAGCCCCTCACAGTCATGAGGGGCAAGAGATTCATTTGGTTATAAAAGGCCGGGTTTATGCAGAGCAAGGCGAGGATTCGGCCCATTTTGAAGAGGGTGACTCCTTCTCCTGGAATGCCTGCATCCCGCATCGCGTCTGCAACATTGGCGACGAGCCCGCACTGCTGCTTATTTCGGTATATGCAGACAGCGACCAACAGTCGGCGGAATACCTATAGAGGTAGCGGGATGCAGCTATTCAGCTATCAGTGATTGAGCAAGCTTGTCAGGAAGTGGTGAGCCGGGAGTGAAAATCCTCCTTGTATTCATCCTGAGGGTCCCACGTAGACCATACCCCTTCCAGCATGTTTCCTTCATTGTCGAGGAAGTAAAAATATTTGGCTTTGCCATCGCCAAGGCTGTTTAACGCCTCAACCTGCACGCCTTCAGCAGCAAGATAAGCATGCGTGGCTTCAATATCGGAACATTGCAGCGCCAGAAAGGGAAAAGGTTTGCCGTTCCGGGCAATGGCAAGCGGCTGACGATCTGCGGTTTCGATGAGCAACACCGCAATCGCATGCTTATGGGGATGATGCAGGACTGCGATCATGGACCCCCTGTCCTGAAACTTGCTGATCAGCTTGAATTCCAGATGCTTGGTATACCAGGCAATGGATTCCTCCAGTCGCGTCGTGGGTATATACGCATAACCCACTCTGGAAAAATGATAGGCTTTTGTCATACGGTTATCCCTCCTCCCTGGCTTTTACTTCGACATTTCCTACCGATTTCCTTCTTTATCCAATTTATTGCCTCGCATAAAAAGCAGGATTGCGATTTATGCAATTAGTCCTCCAGCAATCCCAGCATACGGTAGATGATAACCGCGGCTTGGGCTCGGTTTGCAGCTCCTTTTGGAGCAAAGCTGTCGTTGCCCATGCCGTTAATGACGCCTTGCTGCGTCAAGACAGCAGCTGCTGCACGGGCGTATACTGCGATATTCTCCTGATCGGTAAAGCGTTCCAACGAGCTTTCATCGCCCGACACTTCTTTTACAAGCTTGAGCGCATTTACTGTCATAATGGCCATTTCTTCCCGTGTAATCGGCTTATCGGGACTGAAACGGCCCGTTCCGGTGCCTTGGGCAATGCCCGCTTTAACGCCTGCGGCTATATATTCATAATGCCATGCGCTTCTGCTGACGTCGCCAAACGTGACGCTTGCTTCCGAATCCTCCAGACCCAAAGCGCGTACCAGCATTGTAATGAACTGGGCGCGAGTCACTTGATTAAGCGGCGCAAACTGTTCGTCTGACATGCCCTTAATGATGCCTAGCGCTGCGAGCTTGCCAATGGCTTCTCCCGCCCAGGAGGATACGCCTCCTATATCCTCGAAGGTTGGGACGACTCCCGGTTCTGTTGGTGTGCCTGGATCAACCGTAGGACTTGGGCCCGGACTTGAGCTCGGACTTGGACTCGGGCTTGGGCTGGGACTTGAACCCGGACTTGAGCTCGGACTTGGACTCGGGCTTGGCTCCGGACTTGAGCTCGGGCTTGGACTAGGGCTTGGCTCCGGTTCACCTGGAACAATAGCCGGTTGCAATGTTGCATAAATAGAGTTGGCAAGCAATCGGTATTGATGCTGAGGATGCGCTTTATTGACCAGATCATTGGAGAAAAGAGTTACATTCAGCTTGTCTTGACGATATGACATCCCCGTCACTTTGCCAGCTGCTCGTTCATTGTTGGGCCACCAGCCTGCTTTGAAGAATTCATCGCCTGCCGCGTTATCTGCAAGCACAACAGCCCCTGCCGGAACGGATTCTATCCAGCCGCCTGACGCCGTGTACAAATATTCTTCTTGCTCGTAAGGCGCAGTGATGACGCTAGTTTGATTCATTTTGACCTTATAAACGCCTTCATGTCCTCCGGTTCGGCCCACCTCCAGGCCTGTTGTCAGGTTGGAGTTTTTGAAGGAATTGATAGCGGTATAGCCAAACCCGATATACGGCTTGCCCTCTTCAATCAGGGTCCGGTTCGTGGCATTAACCGTCGCGTTGATCAGCACATCGCTGTTCTGGGCAATGGACGTTACCGTAAAACCAAGCTCCTTTAACACATAAGCCGGTACTCCCGTTGCATTAAGACTCAGCTTTTTCAGAGGGAAGGAGGCTGGCGCATTTCCGCTAACCGGTTCGATATCCAAATAAAAATCATCTGCTACCGTCCTCAAATCAGCAGCTGCTACCAGATAATCCCCTGCTCCGTATTTTTCGCCCGGCGCAGTTAGCATGCCAACCGCTTTATCCCCATCAAGCAGCTTGTTCACCGCTTTGACGGCATCGTTGTTGCTGCTGCGAATGACATAATAGGCGGCATCTCCGCTGACAACCGTCGCGTCGGGAACGGAAACGGATGTTACAGCTCCGGTTTTGCCTGCAAATGCCCCCGCCGCTCGAAGCTCGTAACTATTAAAGCCGCGAAGATCGGGGAAGTTTTGTACGATTTCGGCATACATGGCCGAAAAATCCGACACATCAACGCCCTTGTAAAGAACAAGGTTGGCGAAGCCGCGTTTCGCCTGATGCATGTTCACCACATAGGTTCCGGCGGGATAGGTAACGCCGCCTGCTTCTACGCTTTCGGTCGTCTGCTCCAGCTTAACGCCGTTGCGGATCAGGTATGCAGCCATGCGGTAAGCTTCAAGCGGATTTTTTTGCAGCTCTGTGGATGTAGGAATGACATAGTATTCCGGGAAAAAGTTTTCTTCCGTGCCGCGCGGTCTGCCGATGGATTCATTTTTGGCATTGATTAGATAAGGGTCAACGCCGCGATCGTCAATGCCCTCAACGCCGCGTTTATAGATTTCCAGCTGATTCAGGAAAAGCTCTTCCTTGTTATCCGTAACATATTTAGATGCGGCAACAATGGTATAGAACAACGCCGTTGTGGACTCCTCGTTCAATTCCGGAATTTCAATGGTGTGTCCCATGGAGCCATGATGCATTGCATAAACGGCCGTATAGGCCGGGGAAGCATCATCCCATCCATCCGTATACCCCTTTGGCTGGTAGGAAGGATTCTCCTTCAGCTTGCGATGCTCCTCGTACGGAATATGGAAGCTTTCGTACTTCGTATTGGCGATACCGGCTTGTCCCATTGCTTCAGCCTGAGCTACCATATTATGAATTAATAGATCAAATTCATGGTTAGGGTCATGCGGAGGCGTACAAGGCTCAATCAGGAAGCTGCCGACAAAGCCGTGCAAATCCAGGAACGAAATCGGCGACCATTTTGCAATTTCTGAGGTCACGATTTGCGTTTCCGGCTGGGTCTGATAAGAATTGTCGCGATTGAGATCAAAGCCGTTGATGTTTGCGCGCGTATTATGAACCCGGCCGTCCGGATTTTCCGTGTAGTTGAACAGGAAAATAACGTTATCCAGCAGCGTGTCCATATTCAGCGTAGCCTGAAGAGGATTCGTCGCATCTTTGTTCAAGTTGTACGTGACGCTGTCTTTTGTAGCGATTTCCTCAAAGAAATTGACGATGGCATCAATACCCGGCGCTTCATCGGGATGGATGTTGTTGACCCAAATCGGAACCTTGTATTCGCCAAATGTACCGTTTCGGATTTTTTCTTGAAGTCCGGCCGGGTCGTCCATCATCCCAGGATGTGTTTCGTTGACATATTTGTCTACGGACTGCTTGTCCTTAGCCAAAATTGTGAAGTAAATATCGCGCCCCTCCACCGACTGGCCGAGCACCCGATTGTCGACATAACGGCCCTTGGCCTCCGCCGCCAACGTGATTTCATCAATTTTTGGCTTCAGCTCGTCATAGGTGTAGTAGCTGTCGTAGGCGTTCAGCTTGATATCTGCGGATGCAAGAGGAGTGCCTGCAGTCTTATCCAAAACAGCCAACTCGTACGTACCGATTAGAGCGGGATAATTTCTTCGATGCGTCCCTGATAGGTTGGTTGTTCCATAAGGCAAATCAAACGTAATTTTTCCGGTTACCTTATTACCCAAAAGTACCGGCGCCTTTTCAAAGGTAATGAACGGAGCCCCATTATACCCATTGGATGCCCATGACTTCCATTCAGAAAGCGGTTTTCCGCCGTACGACCATTCAATATCGTCCAGCGTTGTATTTAAAGGCAAATCAAACTCAAAATCGATGGTCCTTTTTTCTGTAATAGAAGCTTTGTTATAGCTGAGTATAATTTCTCCAGTTGGTTCATTAAAAGGCTCAATAACTTCTAGCAGTATGTTTCTTAACAAAATAGAAAATGTAGATAAGTGCTGCTCAATTCGGCCCGGATAATCGGTGCTGATACTTTCCAGCGTATCCTTGGCAGTATGCCAATATGAGCCGTTGGCCGCTGTCTGGGTCTCTCCTTCATTATCACCGATATCCCAGTTGGTCGCTTCTAGATAAGCATATGGAATGCCGGCTTTGTCAAAAGGATCATGATCACTCCAGTCGCCCGTTGTTCCTGCCGGAAACCCTGGATAACCGGGATTTGTAATGACATCCAGGCCAAGGCGATTCACAATATCAAGGCCCAGGTCTCGTATAAAGCCGCCTTTTCCTGCGCTGCCATAGATGTACATAAAGTCGCCTGCAGCCAAGCTGTCCAGATTAATCATTCCAGCAATATTTCTTTTTTCAGATTCTGTTAATTGGTTTACATAGTATTTAGATCCGCGCATCCCCACCTCTTCTGCGCCAAAAGCGACAAATTTAATGGTATAGGGAGTGACTGCATCATTGAGGGCGGCTGCCGCTTCCAGCATGACGGATACTCCTGATGCGTTATCGTCTGTACCTTTTCCATGTCCTGTTGCATCATAATGAGCGCCTACAACGATTTCTCGCGGAGATTGACCTGCTTTAGTAGCAATGACGTTTGCAGAAGAGCTGCTTCCCCCGTAATTAAACGGCTGCACCTCAACGGTGTAACCCAGTTTTTCAAATTCCTCAACAATGTAGCCGCGCGCCGCAACCTCTCCGGCCGTACCCGCCACCCTTGTACCATAAACGCTGGACAGCACCGTGAGATATTTGTAAGCTTCGGTGCCAGCTTCAGCATTCAGCGTCAGTTCGTCCCCTGGCGCTGGTAGCGTCTCTTCCTCCGCCAGTGTCGGCTCAACGCCCGCATCATCCTGCGGCGCTTCCTCAGCCCCATCTCCCGGAGAAGGCATTTCGCCCGTTTCTTCAGAAGATACAATTGTCTCTTCGCTAGTCGGCAAAGGATCGCCGGCGGTAATAATGATCGGCGCTTCTCCGCTGTCAGGACTATTTTGGGCAAATGCCGCCGTTGGAAAAACCGCTGAAATGATAAGCATAAGCGACAGCATAAACGCCATCCATTTTTTATTTCTCTTTAATCCCGACATTGTACTCCTCCTGACCGTAATGGTTTTTCAACTTCCAGACGCTTTTTCTCCATCCAAATCCATAGCAACAAATCCCTGCGGCTTTCCTTCCATCGGCTTGTCCGTGTTCACATCTCTCCCATCCTGTAATTTTAAAAGCAGATGTTTGCTAGCATTTTGACAATCGTGGTGCCGAATCTATGAATGAAGGTGTCAAAAACGGTCTTATTGCACAGCCTCCCTGCGGGATGTGAGCTTGGCCTGGGTAAACAGCAGCATATAGTCATGGCCGCCGGCCTTGGAGTCCGTGCCCGACATATTGAAGCCGCCAAACGGATGCACCCCCACCAGCGCTCCCGTACATTTGCGGTTTATATACAGGTTGCCACAATGCATCTCTTGCAGCGCCTCCGCAATACGCCCCTCGTCACTGGAGAAAAACGAGCCGGTCAAGCCAAATTCCGTATCGTTATAGATGGCGATGCCCTCGCGCCAGTCCTTGGCTTTGGCAACGGCCAGCACGGGGCCGAATATTTCCTCCTGCATCAGCGGAGCCGCGGGGTCCACATCCGCAAATACTGTCGGCTCAATATAGTAGCCGCCCTCCGGCCCAGCATGGCCGCCCGCAACAAGTCTTCCTTGGGATTTTCCGTCTTCAATATAAGAGAGGATGCGTTTATAGGAGGCACGGTCAATAACAGGACCAATGGGAGCATTGGATTCCGGAAGCCCGATGGTCAATACAGAGGTGCGTTCAACTATTTTTTCTACCATTTTGTCATAGACATCCTCAACAATAATGGCGCGTGAGCCTGCGGAGCACTTTTGTCCCTGAAAACCAAACGCCGATGCCACAATAGCGTCAGCCGCGGCATCCAGATTAGCGGTTTCGTCAACGACGATGCCGTCTTTGCCGCCCATCTCCGCCACAACCCGTTTAATCCAGATTTGGCCCGGGGCCGTCTCCGCTGCAAGCTTGTTAATGCGCAGGCCGATTTCCTTGGAGCCTGTAAAGGTAACAAATCGCGTTTTGGGATGGCTGGTCAGATAATCTCCGATTTCAGCGCCGCTTCCCGGCACGTATTGGATGACATCGGCGGGCATTCCCGCTTCTACCATTAAGGAATAGAATTGATAAGCAATAATCGGCGTGGTGGAAGCAGGCTTCAGAAGAATGGTATTGCCTGCCACAATCGCCGCGGCAGCCATACCTGCGCAAATCGCAAGAGGAAAGTTCCATGGAGGAATGACAACCCCTACGCCCAGAGGGATGTAGGTTAATACATTGTTTTCGCCGGGCAGCTTTATTAATGGCTGATGTTCGTTCGTAGACGACAAACGCAGCATCTCCTTGGCGTAATAAAGCAAAAAGTCTATTGCTTCGGCCGTATCCGCATCGGCTTCCGCCCAGTTTTTTCCCGACTCCAGAACTAGCCAAGCCGAAAAGGTATGCTTGCGCTCCCGCATCAGCCCAGCCGCGCGAACCAGGCAGGCGGCCCGGTCGGCAACGGGCGTTTTTTTCCACCGCTGGAAGGCCCCCAGCGCGGATTGCATGGCTTCCTCGGCTTGGGTAATGCCTGCCTTGCTCACTTCGCCGATGATTTCCGATGTAGCCGCAGGGTTAATGGAGACAATCCGTTCCTCACTCCATGCTTCCTTGCCGCCGATCCATAAGGGATAGCTTCTGCCAAGCTCCGTTTTTACCGCCGCAATTGCAGACTCCATGGCCAGCCGATTTTCCGGAAGCGAAAAATCAGTAAACGGCTCATTGCTGAAATGTCCGCTCCCGTGCAGCACATCCTCATTTTCCACGATCATATTGTATGCCCCTCTCCCGTTATACGATCTTTTTGCCAAGCAGCGATGCGGTCAGCTCCACAGCCAAACGAGTCGTTTTTTTATCATGGTCCAGCATAGGGTTGACTTCAACGAGGTCCATGGACGTAATTTTTCCTGTCTCAGCCAGCAGCTCCATTGCAAAATGAGCCTCGCGATAGCTCAATCCGCCCGGTACAGGCGTGCCCACTCCAGAAGCCTCCAGCGGGTCAAGGCAATCCATATCAAAGCTGAGATGGACGCCATCGGTACCGTCGCTTGCAATTGCAACCGCCTCCTCCAGCACCTTGGCAATACCGTGTTTGTCGATATCGTGCATAGAGTAGCAGGCAATGCCCTGCGAACGAATCAATTCCTTTTCGCCGGGGTCAAGATCCCGGGTTCCGATAATGACAACATTTTTTTTGTTTATAAGCGTCCCCGCCCCGGGAATATCAGTCAGCTTGAATCGGGAGAAGCCCATTGCCACCGCAAGCACCATGCCGTGAATATTGCCGCTTGGCGTCGTTGCTTCCGTGTTCAGGTCGCCATGCGCATCAAACCAGATGACGCCAAGTCTGTTGTAATGTCCTGTCAAGCCGGCAAGCGTGCCTATCGCAACGCTATGATCGCCGCCCAGTACAATCGGGAACGTTTTGGCGCTTACCGCACGGTAAACCTGCTCCCCGACAAGCCCGCTCATTTCCTTGATTTCCGGCAAATATTTGATTCGGGGCGAACCGGGGTCCAGCTTGCCTTCACGAGGACAGCACACCTCATAATCCCCGTCCAGCCTAATGCCCAAATTGCGGATTTGCCTGCCAAGTCCCGCGCTCATCATATCCTCCGGACCATACTCCACTCCCGCTCGGCCGCCTCCCAGCCAGAAGGGCACGCTAATCAGCCTGACTCCCTTTTCCCGCATACCTCTCATCTCCCTTATGAAATCAATCTTTGGATAGCTCTTTTACCCCAGCACCTGAGCGATTCGTTCCAAAGCCCAATCAACCTCATGCCTCTCGATTATTAAAGGAGGAGCAAAACGAATCGTATGTTCATGCGTCTCCTTGCAGAGCAGCCCCATTCGCATCAGAGCTTCGCAATAAGGCCGGGCAGAGCCATCCATTTCCATGCCGATAAACAGGCCTCGCGCTCTTATTTCCACCACGGATTTATTACGCATCTCTTCAAGACGCCCTGCAAAATAACGCCCCATCGCCTCCGAACGCTCCGCCAGGCTCTCGTTTACAGTGACATCAAGAGCGGCGGAAGCAACGGCGCAGGCAAGGGGATTGCCGCCAAACGTCGAGCCGTGCGAGCCGGGGTCAAATACGCCAAGAACTTCATCATTCCCCGCAACGGCCGATATGGGGATAACGCCTCCGCCAAGCGCCTTGCCCATAATGTAAAGGTCCGGAACGACGCCCTCCCAATCGCATGCAAACCGGCGTCCCGTTCGTCCAAAGCCCGTTTGAATTTCATCTGCAACCAGCAGCACATCATTGTCTCTGCAAAGTCTTGCCGCTTCGCTCAAATAACCATGAGGCGGAATAACGATGCCGGCTTCGCCTTGAATCGGCTCAATCAGCAGCGCTGCCGTATTTGGCGTTATGGCCTCCTTCAGAGCCTTTAAATCTCCGTAGGGAACCAGCTTGAAGCCTGGCGTAAACGGACCAAAACCGTCCTTATAAAGCTCCGACGATGAAAATGAGGTGATCGTAATGGTCCGTCCATGGAAATTGCCGTCGCAAACAATGATTTCTGCCTGGTCATCCGGAATGCCCTTGACGCGGTAGGCCCATCTTCGCACCGCCTTGATCGCGGATTCTACTGCTTCCGCGCCGGTATTCATCACCAGCACCCTGGATTTGCCGGTATAGGACGCCAGCTTTTCGTAAAAGACGCCAAGCGCTTCATTATGAAAGGCGCGCGAGGTCAAGGTTACCTTGTCCGCCTGCTCCTTCAACGCCGCAATGATATCAGGATGCCGATGACCCTGGTTTAACGCCGAGTAGGCGCTCAGCATATCCATATACCGATTCCCCTCCGGGTCTGTTACCCAAACGCCACTGGCCTCCATCACCACAACCGGCAAGGGATGATAGTTTCTGGCACCGTATTGCTCCGCCAGCTCGATAGAACGGGTTGATGAATGAACCGGCATGCTGCACCGCCCTCCCGAAATATTTGTATACAAAATACAATATTCATCATTATGCAAAAGGAAATTTGTCCTATTACTTCTGCGGCCTTCTTAACATAAGCAGCCTCTTACAGAACTTTGGACAAAAAATCCTGAGTGCGAGGATGCGCCGGATTCTGGAACACCGTCTTTGGAGCGCCCTCCTCCACGATATGGCCGCCGTCCATAAACAGCAGCTTGTCGCCAACCTCCCTGGCAAAACCCATCTCATGCGTCACAATAACCATCGTCATTCCGTCCTGGGCAAGCTTTTTCATAACATCCAGCACCTCGCCAACCATTTCGGGGTCCAGCGAGGAGGTCGGCTCGTCAAACAACATGACATCCGGCTTCATAGCCAGCGCTCTCGCAATAGCGATTCTCTGCTTTTGACCGCCCGAAAGCTGCGACGGAAACTGGTCATGCTTATCCTCCAGACCAACGGCTCTCAGCAGCTCCATTGCAATGCTTTGAGCCTCATCCTTCTTGTATTTTTTCAATTTGACGGGAGCAAGCGTAATATTGTCCATGACGTTCATATGAGGAAACAGATGAAAATGCTGAAAAACCATTCCCATTCGCTGACGCAGCAAATCCAGGTTTGCTCCTTTATCGGTGATCGCCACGTTTTCCAGCAGAATTTGCCCCTTTGTTGGCTCCTCCAGCCGGTTCAGGCAGCGCAGGAAGGTGCTTTTGCCGGAGCCGCTGGGGCCGATGACGACAACAACCTCGCCCTTGGACACCGTTGTTGTGATGCCCTTCAATATTTCGTTTTTGCCATACGATTTGCAGAGGCTTAGAACCTTTATCATGAGTGCCGCAGCCTCCCTTCAAGCCAAAGCATCAGCCTGGATAGTGTAAATGTCATCACAAAATAAAGCGCAGCCGCCGCCAGCAGCGGCTCCATCGGCAAGTAGGTGGAGCCTTGCACCGTTCGGGCCGTATACATCAGCTCCGATATGCCCACAACCGATATAAGCGAGGAATCCTTAATAATGATTATAAATTCGTTGCCGATCGCCGGAAGCATGTTGCGAAAAGCCTGAGGAAGAACAATATGGCGCAATGCCATTCCTCTCGTCATGCCAAGCGAACGCGCAGCCTCCATCTGGCCCTTGTCGATGGCTTCAATGCCCGCGCGGAAAACCTCCGCCATATAAGCCGCGCTATTAATGGTCAGAGCAATTACTCCCGACATAAAGGCGGTCAGATTAATGCCAAAGCTGGTCAGGCCGTAATGGATTATAAAGACTTGAACCAGCATCGGCGTTCCCCGTATGATTTCAATGTAGACTGAAGCCGCAAATTTGAGCGGCCACAGCCTGGATATACGCATCAGGGCAAAAACAACCCCGAGGACAGTGCCCAGCAGCACGCCGAAAAACGACAGCTCCAGCGTGTGCCAGGCTCCTTTTAGAAAAGTCAGCCAATATTTATCCAAAAATGCAAAGTCCAAATCCATCATGGGCTGTTTCTCCGTCCGCTATTTATTCCACTTCACCAGCCAGCTCATTGGCTTCAACGACAAAACGGTCAACGTCCCCGGCGGCAATGAGACGGTCGAGCGTTGCATTAATAGCGTCCAGAAGCTCCTGGTTGCCCTTTTTCACCGCCGCCGCAAAACCCGTTTCTTCAATAGGCTGTTCAATGTCTATTGCGGAAAGGGCGATGCCATCCTGCGTGGTCAAATATTGCTCCGCAACCGGTCTTTCCACAATTAATGCATCCACGCGCCCGCTGGTCAGCTCCATGATCAGCTCCGGTATTTTCGCCAGCGATGTCAGCTTAGCTCCCTCAATCGCTTGAGCTATCCCCTCTTGAGTCGATCCGCGTTGCACGCCAATTTTTTTCCCCTTTAAATCATCGACAGTGCTGTATTGATCCGCGTTTTCCTTTTTGACCAACACGCCTTGGGTAGCATTGTAATAGATGCTGGAGAAATCGACTGCTTTCCTGCGTTCATCATCCGGGTTCATGCCGGCGAGAACAAAATCCACTTTATCCGTATTCAAGGCCATCAGCAGGGAGTCAAAATCCAGGTCCTGAATTTCCAGCTCCGCTCCAAGGTCCTTGGCAATTTCCTTGGCAATTTCGATATCGAAGCCAACGATAGTGTCCACGCCGTCTTTTATGACCTTGAATTCAAACGGGGCGTAGTCCGCGCTTGTGCCAAGCACCAGCTTTTCGTAAGAAGGACTGGCAGGCTCCTCTGTTGCTTCGCTTGCTGGACTTGGTTCGCCTGTAGCCGACGGGCTTGGGGAACTGTTGCTGCCGCTGCCGCCCCCATTGCCAGAGCCGCAGGCTGCGGCTGCCAGCATCACAATCATTGTTACGATCAGTACAAGTCCCTTCTTCATTCCCATCTCTCCCTTTTTAAATTGTCTATCTTGCCTTGCAAACAACAATTTGAATATTGTATACAGTATACATGTATATTTATGTTAGGAATTATAACATCACTATCATTTGTCGACAATAGTTTTTTAGAATTTTGACCTTGTCTTACGTAAATATCTTATTCTATGTAATATTACCTTGCGTTATGACTCTCCCCAAGGTGAGAATGGCCAATTTTCTTGTACTGAACAGGGTCGAGTGCTAAAATGAAGCTTGAACAAAGGGAGCAAAGGAGATTAGCCTATGCAGGCGCCCAAATATCAATCTTTAAAGGATCATGTATACCATTACATCGCTGAAAAAATTCAGGACGGAACGCTTCAGCCTAATCAAAAAATCAACGAGGCCGAAATTTGCAAACGTCTGGACATTAGCCGCACGCCAACACGCGAGGCGTTGTTTCAGCTCGCTTCCGACAACCTGCTTGTTTACATTCCCCGAAGGGGCTTTACGGTAAAAGCCTTTGATTCCAAAAAAAAGCTGGATTATTCGCAGATTATCGGCGTTCTTGACGCCTTGGCCGCAACGCTTGCGGTGGAGCGCCTCAAGCCCTCGGAGCTGATGCGGATGGAGGAATTGGTGGACAAAATCGATGCAGATATCGACAAGCGCTACTTCGAGGATTATTACAGCGATCAATACCGGTTTCACGAGATTTATACGCTTAATTGCGACAACCCGACCTTGATCGAGCTGCTGGGCTCTATGAAAAACAGCTTTATCAAGCAAGCCTACACAAGCGACGACAAGGAAAAGCTTGCAAGAGTGCTAAAGCAAGTAAACGGCGAGCACCGCAAAATAATAGATTTGTTCCGTACCGCCAATAAAGCGGGGCTGGAGGCTGCCCTGCAATACCACTGGCGCATCATCGACGACGAAATGCTGTAGAGGTAATCAAAAAGTCCGCTTTCCATTACGCAGAATGCCTAGCGGCTTCAGCAGCATCGAATATGGAATTCAGCCGCTACGAAATTGAAAGCGGTCTAGGTCGATACGTCCGTTTGGGTCTGTGGGGACGCCTTCACCCTCCAAAAACAGCATTTGCTTAAAACGGGATTCGTCATCCATGATGGCGATTTCCCCTTTTGCATTGACAATTCGATGCCATGGCAATCCATGCTTTTCGCTCATGGAATGAAGAATCCGCACCACCTGCCTGGCTGCGCGCGGGCTTCCCGCCATGCCTGCCACTTGGCCGTATGTCATGACGTATCCCTCTGGTATATTTTTTATCACTTCAATGACTCTTTGCGTGAATGGCTGCATGCCGTCATCCCCCTTCTCCACCCCATTTTATCTCATCCTGGACTATCTGTCCGCCCCTGTCTGTCAATCTCGCAAATACTGTTAAAAAAATCATAGATTTTGTAATCGCGATTACTTTTTTTCTACAAATTCTGATATATAATGAGATCAAAAGAAAAGAAGGGAGGCGACAACATGTTCCCAGTACCACCGACCCTTGACAAAGGAAGCAAAAACGGAAGCAAAATCCTGAAAATCAGCATTCTGCAAAAGCTGGCGGCAAGCGAGCAAATCAGAACAGCACCAGCAAAATAAGGCTGCATTATGGCAGCAAGGCACTGGCCGTGTTTGGCAGGACACAGGGGTGCCTATTTTTTTTGGAAAATGGCGGGTGACGTATGGGTTATTATGTTCAGGAGTGCAAAACAGAGTTTTATGGGCAGGTTTACGCCACTTACCTGCTTAGCCATTATGCGGATTTGAAGCTTCCCTACTCTTTTTCCATGGCCTTTCAATTTTTGACCAGCCCTTTGCTCGTTGGCTCCGCCTTTCTCTGCTTCAACGATCAGGATGAGGTAGTTGGCGCCTTTGGCTATATTCGCGGCACAGGAGAAAAGAACTATGAGGACACCCATGTCGCACAGCTTCAAATTATTCATTTGTCGGAGGCTCATCGGGGAGGAGTCCTGCTGGGAGTAGCGCTTCAAGGACTGATGGAGCAGGTACGGGAGCAAGCCGAGGAAATCCGGCACTTCCATTTCTGGGTGCCTTCAAAGCTGGGTCTTCATCGCTTATGCAGCAAATTGGGCGAAAAAAAGGCCACCTGGGAAACATCTCAAGGGGAAATCGAGGAGTATCATGGCAATGCGGCGGATTGGAAAGCCTATGCCGACAGGCTGAGCAAAAATGAACATCGAAATGGAGGCATGACGGAGTGACCGTATCATTCAGGCTTTGCGCAGCCAATGAGGATTATGCAGCTTATTGCCAGTATTTTATCCAGCACCGCAAGCAATTTCATGCCTCCTATAAACTCGGAGATGCCATAGCACATCTGATCGAATATATGCAGGAAGCGCGGATTGTTCTTGTCCTGAACGACATGGAGCAAATTGTGGGCGCAGGCCACTATATGACCGTTGATGAGGAACAGCAATTTGACGAAAACGGGACAACCGCGTTTATTCCCACCACCATTTTAAGCCCGGGCTATCGGCAAAGCCGCGTTTTTTATACGGGTCTGCGGGAATTTGTGCGGATCATTTTGACAGATGCTCCACAGGTTAACAAGCTGCGATTTGAAGCTCAGTCAGACAATGCCTATCTCAATCGGCTCTATAGCAAGTTCGCCTCTCCAATCGGGGAGCAGGACGGTCCCTTCGGGAACATGATCGTCTACTCCGCCGACGCAGAAGCAATCAAAATTTATCTACGGTTATCTAGCTCTCGCGAGCAATAGGGATCAGGTGCCGCAATACGTCACATATCTGCCGCATGCGCCGTCCGACGGCGGACCGTATGCCTCCTGCTCCTCTGTGTAGGCAAAAGGCTCGGCAAGCACCGCAAGAAGCCGCTCCATTACGCTGTAGTCGCCGTTTTCTTCAGCCGCCTCCAGCGCTTCCTCGACACGATGGTTGCGAGGAATAACGGCAGGATTGTTTTGCTTCATCAGCTCGAAGCTGTCTTCCGCCGACTGCTCCTGCCGTTCCTTGCGAGAGCTCCATGCCTCCAGCCAAGGGGCAAAACCAGGGTTACCGGAAAGCGCCGTTTCCTCAGGCTTGCCCAGCGTCAGCAATCGAAAGGTATCTGTATAATCCGCTTTGTGCTCGCTCATCAGATCGAGCAGCCTGCCTGCCAGTTCAGCATCCCCCGCTTCCGAGCCGAACAGCCCAAGCTTGGCGCGCATCCCGCGAAGCCAATGCTGCTGATATTGCTCTTCAAAACGCCCTATTTCCGCTTGGGCGATCTCGATGGCAGTCTCCCGATCGTTATCCAGCAGCGGTATAAGCGTCTCGGCAAACCTTGCCAGGTTCCAGGCCGCGATAGACGGCTGGTTGCGATAAGCATATCGCCCTTCGCTGTCAATGGAGCTGAAAACCGTATCCGGATTGTACGTATCGAGGAAAGCGCAAGGGCCGTAATCAATCGTTTCGCCGCTAATAGCCATGTTGTCGGTGTTCATGACGCCATGCACAAATCCAACCAGCATCCATCCCGCAATCAGCTCCGCCTGACGAGCTATGGTTTCCCTCAGCAGCAATAGCGCAGGGCCCCCGTCTGTACCCGCATTGGGATAATGCCTATGCAGCGTATAAACCGCAAGCTCCGCAACATCCTCCGTTTTGCCCCACTGAGCCGCATATTGAAACGTCCCGACCCGAATATGGCTGGCGGCGATTCGCGTCAGTACAGCCCCGGGAAGATACGACTCGCGCACAATTTCCTGACCCGTCGCTGCTACGGCCAAGCTGCGGGTTGTCGGAATGCCAAGCCCGTGCATCGCTTCGCTTATGATGTACTCCCGCAGCATCGGCCCCAGCGCTGCCCTGCCGTCTCCGCCGCGCGAATATGGCGTTCTTCCGGCCCCCTTGAGCTGAATGTCAAGCCGCCGTCCGTCAGGCGTTACATGCTCGCCAAGAAGCAGCGCCCGACCGTCGCCCAGCCGATTGAAATAGCCGAATTGATGGCCCGCGTAGGCTTGCGCCAGAGGGTCCGCCCCTTCCGGCACGGCATTGCCTGCCAGCTCCGCAATTCCGTCTGCATTGCCAAGCTTTGATGCATCCAGTCCCATGGAAGCAGCAAGCGGAGCATTCAACACGGCAAGCGCGGGTTTCGAGACGGCCGCAGGCTCCATTCGGGTATATAAAAAGGAAGGCAGCTTGCCGTACGTATTGCTCCAATTCCAACCAATACCGCTATCCTGTTGCTTCATATCCGCCATTTCCACCCTCCTATATTTTGGAGCTATTATACCCTAAAAAAGGATGGACACCAAACTCTACAAGCCTTAAACTAAAATTGTAAACATTTTACTTTTTGGACTGATGAAAGGTTTAATTTCCCAGGATTTAAAATACCTTCGAGAGGAGCGATATTTTGAAGCCAGAAATTATCTTTACAGTCGACCTTGAGGATTGGTTTACGGACGGCAGGCATATTACAATGAACAGCTGGAATGATTACGAGCTCAGGCTGGAGTCCATCGTTCACCGGCTGCTCGAGCTTCTGGCGCTTTATCGGTGTACAGGAACCTTTTTTACATTAGGCTGGATTGCCAGAAAAAGACCTCGCCTTATTCGTCTCATTTATGAAATGGGTCATGAAATTGCTTCGCATGGCTATGCCCACGAGCTTGTCTATATGCTCTCTCCAAGTCAATTCAGACAGGATATAAAAACCTCCAAGGAAGTGCTTGAGGATATCATCGGAGCCCGTATCCGGGGTTATCGGGCCCCCTGCTTTTCGATTACCGACTGGGGGTTGCAAATTTTAGAGGAAGAAGGCTTTTATTACGATTCTAGCATCGTGCCCTCCACCTACCATGACATGTACTCCAGACTTTACACCTCTGTCGAACATCCCTTATTTCCTATTTCCATGCAGCTATGGGAGTTGTCGATGCCTGCCCTTGGCATTGGTCGCGCAAAGCTGCCTTGGGGAGGCGGCGGATTTTTCCGTCTATATCCCTATTCCATTTATCAGTATGGCATTCAAGCCTGGCTTTCCTCCGGCAAACCGTTTGTTTTCTATATTCATCCTTATGATCTGGACCCCGGCCAACCTAGACAAGCCCACCTTTCCGGATACCATTACACCCGGCGATATTATGGTCTGCAAAGGGCCGAGCACAAGCTGGCGAAGCTGCTAAAGCAGTTTAAAGGCCGTTCCATTGTTGAATGCTATCCTTTCCTTCAGCACCGCGAGCAGCCCAAGCGAGTTACGCTATGAATCAAGCCAATTGCCACCACCAAATTCTTCTCGACAGATCCCTTCTGTCAGCCGCAGCTTATTTCTTCTGCCGGGATGCCGGGTTAATACACCGCTACGGGCTTGAAGAGCCTGCCCAAGAGCTTGTCCGCCTGTTAGCGGACGCTGGAGTTTTATCCCCCCAAATGTCTATCGACCGCAGCTTTGGATACGCCTGCTACGAATATTACCGTCAGCAATATGCTTCGGACGAACTGGATAGCCAATTGCTGGAGGCAGCTGCAAATCGAAAGAACATACTTGATTTGTGCTGCGGACCCGGAGCTACGATTCACGCTATATTGCGGCTTTATCCGGCGGCGACTGTTTACGCCCTTGATCAAAATGACTATTATTTATCGCTTCTCCGCAGCACGCTGGCTGCAACAGATCGTGACAACAGTCAGGTGATTATCCAAAAAGGCGATGCGCATCGGGTTCCGCTTCAGGATCAAGCTCTGGATTTTATTGCATGCAGAACTTCCTTACAATACCTGAACGTCCCCGTCGCCCTTCAAGAGATGTTCCGGCTGCTGGCGCCCGGAGGCCGCTTGTACCTGATCGTTCATGGCCCAGGCTATTTGCCGGACTACTGGATCGCCCGCAACCAATGGCGCGGACAAGCCCAACGCCTTCTAAGCGTTTGGAAACAGAAGGGCAGCCTGCCGCCCCCCACGACAAGAGGATACCGGTTCCTGTCATTTGGCCCGCTAAAAAAGAAGCTTGAGCAAATGGGCTTTACTGATGTAAGTTATTCAGTCAGCAAGGATTGGCTGTTTGCCGGCCATTTACCCGTCTATTACGCCGTGACAGCTGTTCGACCCTGACTGACAGAAAAAAGGCGCGGGGCCTGTCGTTATTAACGACTTGCTCCGCGCCCGTGCCAGGCCATTAATTGGATTTCCACTCTTCTCTTTCGTTGACCAAGTCGTAATGATGGTCCAGGCTCGCTTCTGCGATATCATGGTAGGCCCAATGCGTTTCCGATACGTCAGACCATGCAGGCGATTCCAGCTTGTACAACGGTCCGCGCCTCAATAAACGGTTAATAATGACAACGGCCTCAGACCGCTTCAAATCGCGATTCGGAGCAAATGTGCCGTCCTCATATCCCGTCATGATGCCCGATGCCGCAATTGCATCAATTGCGCTGGCTCCCCAATGGCTGCCTACATCGCTTATAGCCGAAACAGCGCCCTTGTGCTCGGTAAAGCTTAGCTTCTCATAACGAGCAGAAAATAAAGCCATCTCCGCGCGTGAAATGATGCGTTCCGGCTTAAATTCGCCATCGGGATAACCCGTCATTAATCCCATATCCACCGCAACGCTGATATAGCCAGCTGCCCAATGAGCTGGCGCAACATCATCAAATCCCGTTGACAGGCTCTCGATAACCTCAGACTCCAATCCAAGTCCGCGAACCATTGCGGCAGCGAGCTGCGCCCGGCTAATGCCCCGTTCAGGCTTGAAGGCGCCATCGGGAAAACCATTCATGTATTTCCCATGGAATGGAGCGATGGAATCCCAGAAAGCCTCCAGATCCTGATTGCTCCATTGCAATACAGCAATCTTGTCTCCCACTTCAGCTTCTGCGCTTACCTTTAACGAACCATCGGTCAGCTTCACTACTGTGCCTTTTACCAGCTTGCTTGTTCCGTCCGCCTTTTCGATGTAAAGAGCAAGCTGGCTGCCGATATTCCCCTTTACGCCCGATGCTTCAATTCCCTTTACAGGCAGCGATACAGTGACTGCCCGACCGGAGAGCGAACCTCCGATTTGAACGGGAACGCCTACAATAGTTGGAGCCTTCAGACTGCCTATTGCCGCTTCCACCTTATTAATCGTTTCAGCGGAAGGTTTCCAGTTGGCGGATGCCCCGATTGCATCAATTGTAATAGTAGCTGCACCGCTGATGTCCGCCAAGGATTTGGCCGGAATCATTACCGTTCCCTGGCTGGTTTCAACCGTGATGGCAATGCCCTGGTTTGCAAATAAGGATGGCGCGCCTGCTTCTAATGTTACTTCTGTAGAGCGAACCTCATTGTTTTTGTCGGGAATAACGATTTTGATGCCGTTTTGACCCTTGTCCCGCACCTCGGCGATAACATCTTTTACCTGTTCGGGAGCAATGACAATGCTGTCGAATCTGCTGCCGTCCTGGCTTATGGAGCGTTTTACTTCGACATCCAGTGCCGTTGTAGGGTCAGCGTCATTATCGGAGCCCAGATTTGCTTTAATCGTGGAGCTACCGATGTTGGATGCCGGTGTATACGGATAGTTTTGCAGTTCTACGATTGAAAACGTACTGAATTTATCAATTTGAATTCTGATCCCGATTGGTTCATTTTGAGCGTTGAATACGATTGTGCCTTGCTGCATTTCCTTCTCGCCATCGCTATGAATGATATGCACGCGCAACCGGCTCAGGTTTACACTGGCAATATCAATTCCGCTTTTGCTAAATGGAATCAATAAATCCGTGGCATAGCCGCTGTAATTTGTATCAATTTCCAGGGGATTCCCAAGCACCGATACCAGCATGGAATCATATGCGGATGGAATCTCTTTTTTCACTTCCTGCTTAGCGGACTCCTGCTTAATCGGCACCAGACGGAAAAACAGGTCCAGATAGTTTTGTTTCATAGCCTCAATCTGAGCCGCATCCAGTGTCAAAACGGCATATTCCGTCTGAACGTTCAGCTTCAATCCTCCATCGGCTATTGCCGCAACCGCTCCGGCAGGCACCTCTACGGCTATTTCTTCAGGGGCATCGCCCGGCAGCTCGTCAATGAGAACAATGACCTCCTGAGCGCCGCTGCCTGCAGCGCCGGTCAATTCCTCCGCTTTAGTCTGTGTAAAGATGACTTTGTCGATATTGGATTTGCCGCCGCTGTTATCCGTTACTTCAATTCTGCGAATAGGCAAGGTTGCTACTGTATCGTTTCCATCAGACACCTTTACGTTACGAATGTAATCCGTATTTTCTACTTTTTGTGATCCGCTTGCTTTAACAATCAGCAAGAAGGTCCGCATGGCCTGCTTGCCGTTTTTGGAAACGGAAGCTGTCAGTACAACGCTGGTATCCCTGGCCTGCCGATGAATAACGCTAACGATTTCGTGGTTCGTCGGTTCGTTCAATTCAATGACGGAAGGTTTACTGGAGGTCCAGCTGATTTTGGTTCCATAGTGACCCGCTGTAAGCAAGAACAGCGGCGCTGTTACGCTTTCCCATGTATCTCCCTCAGAGAAGCCGATTTTCAGCAGCTTGGCTGCATCATTGACGGCATCGTCATCCGATTTTAATGCTTGCACGACAACCGCTATGCTTTCCGCACGTCCTTTTTCCGTAATGGTCAGCCTCAGCGGCTGCTCATGCTCCAGCTCTGCGTCAACCATCCATTCCACAGTACCTGCAGCATCGCTTTCATTAACAGCACGTCCAATAATTTGTCCTTTTTCATCATATGCGGTTACGGTTGCCTTAGGCGGAACCGATGGAACTTTTATTGTTCGTGTATTTACATCAGCCGATGCCCCTTCCATAACAGGAGCGGCAGATGGCTCCAGCAAAGCCACTGCTGTGACAGCCGCGCTTTCGCGTTTGCGGAATTCCGAGAGGGTCACCTGTATGGACTGCCCGTCCAGCAGATCAACATCGGCTGCAACGATAACGGAAGCCATTTCCTCCCCATCGTTAATCCCTGTGCCGATAAGCTCGCCTCCGGCTGTGTATACTCGTACAGTTGCACCCGCAGGAACCCGTTGAACCGTTACTTCATCTGTTGTCGCGTTAGCCACAACATCCGATACTTCTGCAGCGGCAGTAGGCTGCTTCAGAGCCGTTGCCGAAGAAGGCTGGCTTTCCTGTTTCCGCACCTCGGTCAGGGTCACCTTAATAGCTTGTTTATCATTCAACTCGCCTTCAATTGATACGGTTACCGTTGCAGTGGAACCCGCGTTATTGACGGCTGTGCCAATCAGGACATTCTGATCGTTATATACATTGACTGCTGCACCGGCTGGCACTTGCTTCACGGCCACCTTTTTTGTTGTTGCATCCGCCAAAATAGTTCCTTCATCCGGAGCATAGGACGGCTCCCGAACGGCAGTAGCTTTAACTGGGTCACTCTCTGCTTTTTTGAGCTCGGTTACAGTAACGTGAAGCTCTTGTCCATTCCTCAAAACAATCTCAACCGCTACGCGAACCTCTCCCGATAAAACGCCTTCGTTGCTAGCCGTTCCAATGAGCTCGTCCGTATCGGCATCAAATACGTTAACGATCGCGCCAGGAGTTACATTACGCACAATTACGGTATCGTTCGTTGCATTGGCAAGCACATCATTACGCGAAGGTGCAGCCGAAGGGTCCTTAACTGCCCGTACAATAATCCCCGGACTTTCCAGCTTGTTTTTTTCCGTTATTGTTATTTTCACTTGTTCGCCAGCAGGTAGGCCCGAGGCAATGGAAACTTCGACCTCGCCCGCAATGCTTCCGCTACTGGTTATTTGGCCAATCAGCTTACCGGTGGAATCGTAGACATATACAGTCGCACCGGCTGGCACTTGCCGAACCGTCACTACATCAGTCGTAGCATTGGCAAGAACGCTTCCTTCAGCGGGCGTTTCCGTTGTTTCTTTGCTGGCAATGACGGATACCGTTCCGCTCTCCAGCTTCCTGTCTTCCGTAATGGAAATGAAAACCTCTTGCTGATGCTCAAGACCACCTGGAATCATCACCTTTACGGTACCAGTCGCGGGATCGCTATGAACGGCAGAACCAATAATTTCAGACTGCTTGTTCAACACTTTAATGGCAGCGCCCAGAGGAATCTGGGTCAAAACGATTTCATTCTCCGTTGCATTAGCGACAATGTTGGCCGGATCCAGCGTCTGGGATATCTCCTTCGCCGCTTTGACCGGGATCGTGTCGCTTTCTGCTTTTTTCACCTCGGTTATGCTCACATAAATGGTCTGATTTTCTTCCAGACCGCCATCCACGGGAATAATCAGGATATCCGTACTCTCTCCCGTATTGGAGCCTCTTCCAATTAAGTCCCCTGTTCCGTTATAGACGGAAACAGCAGCCCCCGCCGGAACGTCTTTTACCGTTAACGCACCCGTTGTTGCGCTTGCGAAGGTTTGCTCCGATTGCAGCGGTTCAGTAGAATCATATACCGCCGTTACATCAGTAAGAGGACTCTCTGCTTTGTTTGGTTCAGTCAACGAGACTTGAAGCAGCTGACCTGGCGCAAGGCCCCCGGGAACCGCCAATTGAAAAGGCTCAAGGCCTTCCGTATTCGTGCCGGATGTCAACAAAACATAGTCATGGCCAACTTGGCCGTATACGCTGACAGTTACACTGACCGGGACGTTTTTCAAAGTAACAACGCCCGTTGTAGCATTTGCCGCAATATTTTCAACCGAAGGGGCTGTCGACGGGTCATAGTTAGCCGTCAGGTTAACCGGCTGGCTTGCTGGCTTACCGACTTCCGTCTGAACAACCTTAACAGGCTGTTTGTCACCAAGACCGCCAGGGATCGATACCTCGACAGGCCCATCCGTTCCTCCTGTATTGACGGCAGTACCTATTATTTCATCATTTTCGTCATAAACCTCAATCGTAGCCCCCGGGGGCACGTTCTGAACGGTCACCGTTCCCGTCGTTGCATTCGCTGCGAGATCGGAAGCTTGCGGCGAGCGGCTGATTATCATATCAACCACATAGCTGCTCACTTCGCTGATCAGGCCTTTTGAATTTATTGCTCTCGCAGAAATGGTTGTATTTTCGCTAATGGTAATAGGTCCCGTATAAGACTGCCAATCACCGTTGCCCAGCTTGTACTCTACCGTTGCAAGAGGCTCTGCCGTAATTGCCGCCACCGCGCTGGTCGGAGGAGTAGAAGCCGTTACATTTATGGTTGGACTGGAGGGAGGTATTTTGTCGGTATCGGGGATATCGCTCAGCTTCTGTGAGTTATGTCCTGTACCAATCGTCGCTCCTCCTGTTGGGCTGCTCAGTTCAACCGTCACCGTATTTGCCGGAACGGTAATGATTTTGTAAGTTTCGCCATCTGCAAAGGTAAGAGTGCCGGCGCCGATACCGGGACTTGCTACTTTTCCGTCCTCATCCTTTGCCGTCCAGCCGACGGTTGCCGTTCCGTCGCTGCCAACAGCCCGGTCAATCCGCACATCATAGCTGGCTCTTGTATTAATTTCCATTCGGCCTGGCCGGGCTTCACGGTCATTCAAGCTTCCAGCCTTGATGAAGACATTGGAATCATATGTCGCATCAGAACCATCCGCGATGGCCAATTTAATATGATTGACTACGCCAGCATTTACTTTAATGGAAACAGACATAACGACGGTCAAACCGTCCATTTCCGTATTTATTGCGTTAGTCCCTCGTGATGAAAGTTCATTGTTCACAAAATAAACGCTGTTTTGAGCGTTTGTTCCATAAGGATTTCCGCCATTCACTGTATTAATGGATACAGGAATAGGCGGTGCGGAACCGGGAACGATTGCCGCATTAACTCCATTCACAAAAAATGCAAAGGTATCATTATATTGAGAATTGGCATATTCATTGTATTCCTCGGACGAAAATACGTATTGAAAGGAAAGAGTATCCGAAGCCGGCACAAAATCAAATTCCAAAACAGCCGCATCAAACGTCCTTCCATTAATGGCCTGAGTTAAGTCAGCATCGCCTGCTGTATTATTCGTTGTGCTCGTATCGCTTTTTTTATTAGGCCCAACAACATCCACCGCTTTTCCGGTACTCAGAATAATACCGTCCTCAAAGCCGATAATGTCCTTTCCTCCCGTGAAGGTTCCAAATGCAGCGGCTGCGCCGGTTATTTTCAAGTTGCTGGCTGTAATGCCGCTGCCAACTATTTTATTGACGAGCGCGTTTACATCATTCTCCTGCGTAACCACCAGCCCGCCGGCAGCTTCAATTGTGCCTGTTCCAGGCAGCAAGGTTAGAAGCATAGCGACAATTAAACACATATTCAATATCTTTTTTCTACCTTTTTTCATGATCAGCCCTCCTGTAATCAGTCCATAGACCTATAGAGACTCAGGTCATATGGACTAATTATACAAATGAGTTCTGAACATGTTCTAAACATTTTAAATATTCTCTCTATCATTGTGAGCATGATCATAGAATTGTCTGGTTATGTTCAAAAAGAGAGTACATTGCTAAGCAATGTACTCCGCCATAATGGTGGCTGTATGAAATGGAGTAATACCCTCATCCAATCCGAATGTTGCTTCGGCTTCCGCCGCCGTAGAAACCAGCTCGCCTCTAGCCTCGGCATGCAGCAGGAACAGATCGTACAGGCTAGGCTTAACGATAGAGGTCATGGCGCGGCCGATGGCCGTCAGCCCGGATTGGTTGCCCTCGACATTATTATAAAAGCCCGGATGGCGCTTGAGCGCCAGGTCGCACCAGATTACTTGCCGCTTCTGGAGATCCAGAATGACGGGAATGGAAATTTGGGTGTCCGCTGCCAAATCAATTTTGTCCGCTACGGTTGCCGGTTCAAAAATTTCGCCGGAATCAGGGCGCCGCCGCATCATCCATCCCGCATAACATTCCGGCAAGTCGCAGAAGGGATGGCTGGTAAAGGAATTAAGAGATGCAACTACGTACCGGCCGCCATACTGCAGCACGGAAGGAATGTCGATATCGATAAATTCACATGCTCCTTTAGGCGCAGTCACGATATCGCCGCTATGGGCGGCTTTGTATTTAGCGGAACGCAGATTGGTATAGGAGATATGCTCCATGTACTCCCATTTGCTGTTATACATTACCGCAGACAAATCAATATCTACCCGGTCCGTATACACCCCGTTGGCCAAACCTTCCTTCCACCACAGAAAAAAACGGATCGTGTTGCCTTCCGGCATAGCCAAACGGCTGCCGCGAGACAGAGTACGCAGCGACTTGCTTGCAGATCGCATGGCAAATGGCACATTATGCTCCCTCAAGCGCTCGTCGATGTATACTTTACCGAGCGATGGCAGCTTGGCGAAACGGTCCAGCAAGGCCTCCCGGCACAAGGAAACGACGGACTCGCATATATCGGCAGCTAGACAAGGCAGCTCGTTTTTGATTGCAACAGCCTTTGCCACATTGCCCTTCGGAAAAAAGGTCCGCCAAGCGTTCTTCGACAAACGTCCGCCGAAGTGAGCCATCACCTGCAGCAGCACGGGCGTAGATACTTTTCCAGCCAGATCGCTGAACAAAATAATGACCTCGTAGGGCTCCTCATGCACTCGCAGCAGATGGTCAAGACGCCGAGCGAATTCGCCTGGGCGCTCTGCCAAAAGCTCTGCCGCCAGTCGGGGATTATGCCAACGCAAAGCCTGCTCAACGCGTCCGCCGAAGGTGTCGACGGTTTGGCCGCTGCGAAGGATGTCAAAAGCATCTGCGCTTTTCGGGTATCGGCTCCTGTATTCCGAAGGATGCAGAATTTCTCCCAAACGAATCCAGCGGTTACGATATCGCAGCATATCCTCTACAATTGTTCCGCATTGCTCCAGCAGGGACAACATGAATTTGCGCTCGCTGCGCTTAAATTTTCGGTAAACAGTATTTGCCGCCAAGCTCACGTCTCCATCCGACAATGCCGTTGCCAGGCGCAAAACATCCGTTGCCGTTTTAAAGTACTTTCCGATCTCTTCCCCCGTGGCTTTTCCGAACTTCATCAAAAGTCCCACTACAAATCCTACATTTTCTTTCAGCGGAATCTCTTGCGGCAGCAGCTCCGACACATCGTCTTCCATTTCAATAACGAATGCCAGATGCTCTTTGTCGGTCGGGGAAATCGAGCTTTTAGATCCAATCACATCTTTTATTGAATTAAAAAAATCCGTTTTATCGCCCAGCTCAATCACGTTAAGCTTGGCTGTTTTGGCTCGCGGCTTTTGGGACAACTCGGCCTTTTGGGAAGCTTCAGTTTGGAGAGCTTTGGTCTTTGGGCTGTCTTCTTCAAATGGAAGCTCCAGCGTGTAGTAATGAAGCATGGCTTCCAAATACAGCTCGGCATCCGACATGTCCATAACCTGCTTTGGAAAATCGGGGTACATTGGTTTATAGGTATGCTTCGCTCCCACCATTTCTTTAAGCTGGCCCTCAAGCTCCATGTAAAAAGCCGTAAAAGCTTCAACCGACTGCGTTCCCAGCACTGCCATCAGAGACTTTGAAAAAGTAAAGCCAAGTCTTTCTATATTTTTCATAGCGGATGCCAGATAGGTGCGGGGCAAGTAATCAACGCCCCATTCCATCATCACTTTCCGGCTTCTGCGCAAATAGATTTCATTATAAATGCTCGACATAACAAGTCGCCCCCTTGTCGTTCAGGTTCAGAAAGTAAGGCACAAGCAGGAGAGCCGCATCTCTAAAACACCAAGTTTGTAAGAGAAGGAAGAAATGCGATAGCCTGCTTGTGTGTTAAGGAAAGCTGCCACCCTAATGGGTTAGGGTCAAGAAGGAAGGATGACAATAGCCTTAAACCCACTTTATCAGGAGGCGCCCCCTCCGAACACGGCGAAAGTATTACAACCCGGATTTTTTTACCAGGATTGAAGCAATAAACTCCCCCCTCAGCTAAACATCATATAGAAGCAGGAGAGCAAATTAACGAGTCCGTGCATAAGCCAGCTAGGCACTATAGAGCCTCCGCTCAGCTTTTCATTTATAAACCCCATGCACCAGCCGGCAAAGGCGGTCAGTACGGCTACGGCCAACGCGTTGACTGTACCTGCAGTACCCGCCAGCATCACAGCATGAAGCAAACCAAACAACGAGGCTTGGATAACATTGCCCAGGGCAAAGCCAAATCGGCGGCTCAGCTCCTTGCCCAGAAAACCGCGAAAAAACACTTCCTCCGACAAGCCCGTTTGAAGAAGGGAATACACTAAAGCGGGAAACACGGCAGACAAGCCAGCACCGTAAAATTGCGAGCTGGCCAAAACGTTTCCATCCAGTACAAATGCGGTCATAAAAAAACCAGGAACGCAAAGAGCAATTATACTTCCGATAAACCAGAAGACAAATCGCCTTCTTCCTGTAATGACCGGTTTTTTTAACCCAAGCCATTGGAAAAATGAACGATGTGACTTCCTCCTAAGCAAAAGCCAATATCCGAATGTAATAACAGAAAACAAAACCAATTGAATCAATGCGCTTATTATCAAATCCAACCCCATCATCATTTCTCCCCCCGCGGCATTGTGTTTATATAGCCTATCAGAAAAAAAGCGCCTTCCCCAGCCGGAAGGCGCAACTTGCAGAAATTATGGAGCAATTGGCAATACGGCCGTCATTTTGAACCTGCCATTTTCGTAGCGGAAAGCAACACTTCCTTGCAGCCGTTCCACGCCATATCGAATGCTATCCAATCCAAAACCGGGTTGCTCTCCTCCTCGTTTGCTTGAGAAGAAGGAGGCCCTCCCAATATGTTGCGTCAAGCTGGCGGCATTGCTGAGTGACAGGTACAATAGCCCTTCCTGATACGCCAACTGTAATAGAATCAAAGGCTCCCCGGCGCTTCCTCTCTCATCATGGCTCAGACGCAGCACGCCTTCAACAGCATTGTTCAGCGCATTTCCCATAATTAGCGCAAGCTCGATTTCCTTATTCATCAGCCCCAAATCGGACGGAATTGCCGCATGTACCTCAACAGCTATGCCACGGCGCGCGGCTTCTCCTATTTTTTCATTGCAAATGCTATCAATGACGGGGTGTCCCGTAGAAATAAATTCAGGTTGTTCATCACCGCCAGACGTGTATCGCGCGATTAAATCCGACAAGTAGCTTGCGGCAGCCGTTTCATCCCCCGTAATATTCCCAGTATTCACAGTATTCCCGGTATACTCGGCAATCCCGGCATTTCCATTGCCTCTTGAGCTGCCCGTCCCTTTACTGCCTTTCAGGAAAGCTTCTAATCCGTTAACCAAATGTTTCAGGTCGTGCTGCAGTTTTTCGTTTTTGCGATTTTCATCCAGCTTGCGCGCATACTCCTTGATTTGAAGCTGGAGGAGCAAATTATTCTGCTCCAGTTGAAGTCTGGTTATCAACCGCTGGTACAGGAGCATAACGGCTATATTAATGACTAAAATCGCAGCGCAGGCTGCCACAAAACTGCCCGAAAGCTTCATTTGCAGCGTATCGCCCAGCTTCCCTTGCCCAGGCAAACCTGCGAGCATAATAAATAGGGAGCTCGCAGGCACCAGCCCCAAAATACCCCAGTCCTTGTCAGGCAAAGAAAACGGACTGCCTGCTTTAAATAAACGAAGCACTCCAACTACGGCAATTATTCCTCCCAGCACTAATAGAAACGGCAATACCTGCAGCAGCGCCCACTCTCTATCGCCGCCCCAAACCCCCAAGCGGACAAGCCCGCCTCCTGCGTACAGCGCCATCATTTCGATGGACAAGGTTACGGCCATATAAAATAACGCAAAAAACAGTTTTTGCAGCTTGCTTCCATCAAAAAAATATATCGTTATGAGGAAGTATGCGGTCAGATGTACACCTGTGCTATAAAGGGGGGACAGGTCGGCCATCAGGATGGATTTAGCCAGGTAGAACACGGCCAAAGCGGAAATTAAAGCTCCTGTCCTTCTGCGAAGAAACAGAAAATGCCTGAAAAACAGCCAAAAGGCAATTCCCTGAGGCAAATATACAAGTATGACCAGAAGAGGCAGCAGCCAAAGCGGCATTGGATTCATTTCGTTTCCCATCTACTTCAATAACCTCTTCTCCAAATAACGATGATAGCTCAAAATCGCTTCTCCGCTTCTGGCCCTGCTGACTGGAAGCACTACGCCGCTTATCAACGCTACTTTGTCTTTAGCGACACTTCGAGCATATTGCCAATTAACCAAATAGCCGGTATGAATACGGCAAAATCCGTGAGGCGCCAGCTTGGCCTCCAGCTCTCCGATTTTTCCATAATACATGCAAATGCCCTCTTTGGCTGCTATAATCAGCTTTTTGCCCCGTTCGACCGTAACGTACATAATATCGTCGCTCTTGATTTGCCAAGATGTCTGCTTATAGGTAAATTCCAGCCAGTTGTTCCGCTGCAATAATTCCTCCACCGCTTTAATCGCCGCCGCTTCCAGTCCGGCTTTATCAACCGGCTTCAGCAGATAACGGAATGGCCTTACCTCAAAGCTCCTTTGCATATATTGGCTATGGCTGGTCACAAAGAAAATAAGCATATCCCGATCCCGTTTTCGGATGATCTCCGCTACTCCTATACCGTCGCAGCCCGGCATTTCCATATCCAGAAATAAAATAGGATAAGCAACCTTTTCAAGAGCATGAAGAAGCCCTTCTCCTGTTTCATAGATATCTATTTTCAAATCCATATCGTTCATATCCGAAAAAATACCCTCAAGCATTTGCTCAAGCCTTGTGGCATCATTTCTATCATCGTCGCAAATTGCAATGGTCAGGTTCATTTTGAAGCCCCCTCCCTTATATTATAAGGGCTGGAACGGCAGCCTTCCCTCTATTTTGTCACAGCGAGTGATACTTATGGTATAGATAAAATGTTCGATCCCTTATCTATAGAAAGATTGATATAATAATATAAATATGAACAGCGATAACCAATCACTTTACTTTGTTAGGAGAACGGCAGTGGATCAGCTTATAAAAGAAATAATCGCATTTCGCGATGAAAGAAACTGGGGACCGCATCATAATCCCAAGGACCTGGCATTGTCGTTAACGCTGGAAGCCAGCGAGCTTCTGGAGCTGTTTCAATGGAAAACAGGCGAAGAGGCCGTCCGAACAAAGCAAACAGAAATTCGGGAGGAGCTGGCGGACGTCCTGATTTACGCGCTAACGCTGGCCCACGACCTAAACATCGACGTTGCGGAAGCCATTCGGAGCAAAATGCTCAAAAACGCTATCAAATATCCGCGGCCTGAAAGCAGCGGCTCTGTTTGACACTCTGCGCTCACCGGAATAAGAAAAGCAAGATGCACCAAAAAACAAGCCCTGGCGTGATTTGCAATCACTAACCAGGGCTTGTTATGTGTACTACTTCACCAGCAAAATACTACTTCACGAGCACAAGCTCGTTATCCAGCTTCAAGGCTTGCGCTGTCGAAGCATGAATGCCTTCTATCAGCTCCGGCTTGTTTGCCAGCGCGATGCCATAGGACGGCACCATCTCTTTAATTTTGGGCTCCCATGCCTTCAACTGCTGCGGGAAGCATTTCTCAATGACTTCAAGCATAACGGAAACAGCCGTTGACGCGCCCGGAGAGGCCCCAAGCAGAGCAGCGATAGAGCCGTCTGCAGCGTTAATAACCTCCGTGCCGAACTGCAAAACGCCTTTGGCGTTTGGGGTGTTTTTGATGACCTGCACACGCTGACCCGCCACGACCAGCTCCCAATCCTCGCTTTTGGCATTAGGGACAAACTCCCTGAGCGCTTCCATGCGCTGCTCCTTCGATTGCAGCACCTGCTGAATCAAATATTTGGTGAGCGACATGTTTTTGGCCCCTGCCGCAAGCATGGTAACCAGATTATCCGGTTTGACGGAGGTAATGAGGTCCAGCATAGAGCCGGATTTCAAAAACTTTGGCGAAAAGCCGGCGAATGGCCCAAAAAACAAGAGTTTTTTGTTGTCAATATAACGGGTGTCCAGATGCGGCACAGACATTGGCGGAGCGCCAACCGGCGCTTTACCGTATACCTTGGCTTGGTGAAGCTCCACAATTTCCGGCTTCCGGCATACCATAAAAATGCCGCTTACCGGGAAACCGCCGATCCCCTTGCCCTCCGGAATGCCGGATTTTTGCAGGAGATGCAAGCTTCCGCCGCCACCGCCGACAAATACAAATTTAGCGGAATGACGATGAACTTCTCCGCTCTCTGTATGTCGGATTTTCAGGTCCCAAGAGCCGTCCGTATTACGCTTCATATGGTCAACACTGCTTTTATATTGAATATCGACATTTCTTTCCTTCAAAGATTGGAACAGCATACGAGTCAAGGAACCAAAATTGACATCCGTCCCCGACTCAATGCGGGTGGCTGCCAGCGGAGCGCCATCGGCCCGATCCTTCATAATAAGCGGAATCCATTCCGCCAATTGCCCCGGATCATCTGAAAACTCCATGCCCTTAAACAACGGATTGGCGGTGAGCGCCTCAAATCTCTTTTTCAGAAAAGCCACATTTTGCTCGCCTTGAATCAAGCTCATATGCGGCAACGGTTTAATAAAATCTTGGGGATTATTAATTACACCGCTATTCACCAAATAAGCCCAAAACTGCTTGGACACCTGGTATTCCTCGTTTACCTTGATGGCCTTGCTAATATCGATGGAGCCATCCGGTTTTTCCGAGGTGTAATTAAGCTCGCATAAGGAAGCATGGCCAGTGCCCGCATTGTTCCACTCATTGGAGCTTTCTTCCCCTGCGCTTCCAAGCTTTTCATAAACGGTAATACTCCAGTCCGGAGCCAGCTCCTTCAACAGCGACCCCAACGTTGCGCTCATGATTCCGGCACCGATTAAAATAACATCTGATTTGGTTTGTTTGTTGATCATGTTAACCGTCCTGACACTTTTATTTGAAGCAAGGATGTAAGCGCTACCGATCAAACACTGTCAAACCTCGGACAGAGCATGCCCCGCTTCCAATCTGTAAACTTTATCACACCCGATTGCCGGCTCGTACCAGCCCGTGTGAATCAACTATTCTCTATTATATGATAGTTGTTTGCTATTTAAAAGCTGGAAAATTCATACCAAGACGCATGTTCGACAATTTACCGTCAAATTAATGCCTAAACTCTACGAAAAAAGGAGATTAGCCGGTTTTCGCCGTCTACCTCCTTTAATTGCGCTTGTGCAGCATAGGCTGATTTATAGTAGAATTACCTTCCGTTACTCGTCCACTGCTGCTCGCCCGTCAAATATTTTGCTGTCAGCACCGATAACAGCTCTATGCCAACCTCGTTTTGACCGCCTTCGGGAATAATCAGGTCCGCATATTTTTTTGATGGCTCAATAAAAGCCTCATGCATCGGTTTAACGGTTGTCAGGTATTGCGTATGAATGGAACGGATGGTCCGCCCACGCTCCTCGATATCGCGAAGCACGCGGCGCAGGATGCGCACATCGGGGTCTGTATCAACAAATACCTTGATATTCAAATGCTCGCGAAGATTTTCGTCAGATAACACATGCAAGCCTTCGATAATAATGATATTGTTTGGCGCAAGCTCAACCGTCCGGTCAGAAAAACGCTCATGCTTCGTAAAATCATACACCGGAGCGTAAGAGGTTTGACCATTCTTAAGCTGGTTCAAATGCTGAATCAGCAGATCGTTGTCAAATGCCAGCGGATGATCATAATTAATAGCTTCACGTTCTTGAAATGTCAGATGAAGGTTGTCTTTATAATAATTATCCTGCGAAATAAACGTAACCTTGTCGGAGCCTAGCCGTTCGATAACGGAACGGGCTACCGTTGTTTTGCCGGAGCCGGTTCCACCGGCAATCCCAATAATAAGCATGAGTAATCAAAAGCCTCCCTGAACGAACATCCTTGCAATTCCAATATTGTAGCATAGAGGGACAACAATTACACCCGAGAACCGCCATTCAGACATGGCGAACAGGTGAAAAAATAAAGGAGCTTGCACTCGGCAGCTCCCGTCCTCTTATTTTTTCAACGAATCGATTTCCTGCTCTGTCAGCCCCGTCGCTTTTGCTATTGTGGCAACATCTATATTCAGGGCAAGCATGTTCCGGGCCACCTCTTTAATTCCAGCCTGTTTACCGGCTTGCATACCGGCTTGCATACCGGCTTGCAATCCAGCCTGCTTTGCCCCCTCGAGCATTGATGCCTCATCATGAAGATATTTCTGCCTGGCTTCGTACAACCGGCGAGCCTCCGAGTCCTGGCTCAAGTATTGCAACGTATCCATCGCTTTTTCCAATCCCGGTTCATTCATCTTCAGCACCTCCCAATAATTATAATAGCCTCTCGGCATTCGCCAAGGCAGATGGGACAAGGGATTCCTTGAACCATCATTATTAGCATCCTCCTACTTATGT
>NZ_LYPA01000028.1 GCF_001675045.1 Paenibacillus oryzae | reverse complement strand
TTTATTTGTCATACGTCAAATTTAGTATACCAAAAACCGTTATCCAATAAAACAGCCTATTGACAAAGTATTAGCTGGTTTCCTTTTTATGCAACATTTTTTCCATTATTTGCGTTGAATTAATGAACCGTTATTTTGCAGAGAGAAGGGGGGGAACGTTCCATGTCTAGATTTAGGATCAAAAGCCTTTACATGCTATTGATTTTTGCGGTAGCCATCGGGCTGCTGGCAACGGCGCCAGAGCGGGCACATGCTTGCAGCTGCGCAATGAATGCTGATGTAAAGACATCCTTGGAGAACCATAATGCTGTTTTTGAGGGAACGGTAACAGCAAAGAAAGAACCAACAGCTCTCTTTTTTTCTTCCTCAGCCGATCCTGTAACCTATACGTTTAAGGTGAATGAGGTTTGGAAGGGCAAGGTTGCTCCCTCCATAACGGTAACCTCTGCTTGGAGCTCAGCCAGCTGCGGCTTTGAGTTCAAGGAGGGCAGTCGCTATCTCGTTTACGCCCGTGACAACGGCAAAACGCTGGAAGTAAGCCTGTGCAGCCGTACGGCTGCCTATAGCTCAGCCAGCGGCGATCTGGCCGAGCTTGGAACTGGCTCAACGCCGCCACAGCCGCCATATTCACCGGATAGCCAAGGCGGTTTTATCTGGTGGATTATAGCTGCTGCAGCCGCGTTGTTTGCCGGCGCGGGGGCTATTGCTGTTTACCGCCGCAAATCTGCCCGCCGCTTTTAACCATTGTCTGGTTTAGATAATCAGGAATATAGCAACGACGGTAGTAACGGCAAGACCCAGCAGGACGGGCTTGATGTTTCTTCGCGCCAGCTCGAATGGGCTGACGCCGCAGATAGCGGCTGCGGGAATAAGAGCCCAAGGAATAATCGTTCCGCCGCCAACCCATATTGCGGCAACCTGGCCCAGCGCGGTTAAGGTTGCTACGCCGGAACCGATAGCCTGACCGAAGAGCAGGGCGATGGATCCGGCTAGTGAAATGCCGGAGAAGCCTGATCCGTCAAGCCCGGTCACTGCGCCAACCAGTGTGAGCGTAACGGCGCCAACTGCGCCGTTTACCGGCACTTCATGAGCCAATGCTATACCTAAATCGTTGACTATGCCGCTTGAGCTTTCCGGCAGGCGCGAGCCGAACAATTCGAAAAAGCCGGAATCGCCTAAATAGAAAAAGGCTGCAATAGGTATAACAGGGCCAAATACCCGAAAGCCGAACAAAAAACCTTCGATTAAATATCCCGTTGTTTTCTCCAGCCCTTTGCCCCGATGGGCCAACATCGTAATCACAAGCATGATCATAATGGACGTACCGCCAATTAAAGCGGTGGCATCTCCGCCTTGAAGATCAAGCGCAAACATCGCGGCTACATTTAAGGCATATAATAACGGAATGATGGCAGCCAGCACCTTTTTGGAGGTGTGGGACAACACATTTTCTATTTCCTCGCCGCCGGAAGGATCATTTTCATGGTGAGCATCATTATGCTTAGCCGCTTTTCCGTCCTGAATCAAGCCGCTTCTCCATGTTCCCAGACGCTGGTCGCGTTTCATCATCCAATAGGCCGCCACTGTCGTAACGGTTCCCATAACTAAAACCAGAGGAATGCTTGCCGCCATAACCTCGTTCACTTGAAGCCCGGCCGCGTCGGCTGTCAGCTTGGGAGCGCCTTGTATGATATAATCTCCCGAAAGCGCAATTCCGTGTCCAAACAGGTTCATGGCCATTGCGGCCCCTAACGCCGGAAGGCCAACCCGGATCGCTACAGGGAGCAAGACGGCTCCAATTAAAGCGACTGCTGGCGATGGCCAGAAGAAAAGGGAAGCTACCATCATAATGAAGCCGATTCCCCAGAAGGCCATTGCCGGCGTACGGATCAGCCTTGCAAAAGGAGCAATCATCATTTCGTTGATGCCTGTGCGAATCAAGATCCGGCTCATCGCAACGATGATCGAAATAATTAATATCGTGCTGATTAATTCCTTAATGGCATAAATAAAGCTGTTGAAAATGCCGCTGACAGAGCCTTGGGCGGTCGTTGTGGCAAGAATGCCCACTCCCAAAATACCCGCTACACAAATTAACGTCGTGTCCCGCCGCATCAGCATAAAGCCGATAATGCCTACTACAAAAGTCAAATACACGAAGTGCAGCGCCGTCAGTTCAACTGTCATATGCCCAGCCTCCCACAAATAGACGATAGCCGTCCAAGCGGTTACCGTAATGTATCGTATGCATGCGGACGATTAGACGTCAGCGGAAAAGGCGCCGTTTTGCAACTATTCTCTGCCTTTGTCAAACTTGTCTCTTCGGACATTGGAAAACATTGCGAAGCCCACTTGGCTATGCTATTCTACAAGGAATTGGGGATATGCCCGATATGATGAAGGGAAAGGAAGATATCAATATGGCAGTATGCAGTATTATTGAGGCCTCTATGACGTATACGAAGGAGGATGGCTATGTCGGCAAGGTGCAGTTTTCCGTGGAGGGCCACGTCAATCAATACGAAATGACATTGCACAGCAGAAAAGCGACAGAATGGGGATACGGCTTGTTTTTCTTGAATGAATCCGGTAACGAGGAGCAGCTGCTGGAGCTGGAGGAGGAGCTGGAGGAAAACGACGAGCTGTTCGATCAGCTTGTAGAAGCCGCAAAGGACAAGCTTGTTCGACTATAGAAGGAAATCAAAGGGTCCGGTAATCCGCTGTGCGACGGGCGGCATTGCTTAAAGAGAAGAGTCAATATCTCCATGCTCCTGCTGATCCCTATGCTTGTTACGGTACTGGTTATATTTGAAGGCCAATACGATCACGGCCACAAGACCCAGCAGCACGATTGCCCACATTCCGTATTGGTAAATCAGGTCCGCAAGCTCCCGCGCTTTATCGCCTACGACGGAGCCCAGGTAAAAATAAATCGAAGTCCAGACCAGGGCGGAGGGGTACGCGAACATGGCAAAACGGCCGTACTTCATGTTGTTGACTCCAACAACATAAGGGGTTACATGTCTGAGAAACGGCAAGCAAAGGCTGATGCTGATCGCATACCCGCCGAATTTGCCGCTTAATTCCTCGGCTCGTTCAATAAATCGCCCGATATTTTTTTTGCTGCGAAACCAGCTATTCAGCTTGTAGCCTGAAAAACGTCCAATGCTATAGCTGAAGGACATGGCGGAGCAGATGCCAAGAAACGTCATGATGTAAGCAGGAACCGGCGATAAAACGCCGGAGGCTGATAATGCGCCGCCGGTCATGACGACGGTTTCGTTCGGAATAGGCAGCCCAATCAAGCCCAGGCAAAGTACAAAAAACAAGGCCGCATAGCCGACCCGTTCAATAATTTCCAACAGCAAGTCGTATGCCATTCAACACGCGTCCTATTCCTCAAGTATTCATTCGGCAGGGCAATAGTCGGTAAATGTCCGGAAGGCGCATAAAAAGGCCGAATGTTAAGTTATACGCTGGATATGAAAAGATGTTCCTATAGGAGCCATTGATAACCTTTTTAACCTTTTCGTAACCTTTTGCCTAAGCTTCGCCTTTACAATGGAGAATAGTGTAAGGGAGGACTCGGAAGGCGGTTATGGAAGATGAACAATTTTCAGGCTAAAATAGATATTCTTAAAGGCATTGAAGCTACAGCGTACACGGTATGTCTTAAGCTGCTCGCCGATGAAGGGGCCGCATGCCGCGCCGCCCAAAGCGCGTTGATTGGCATATTCCGCGATCCGGCGTTCTGGAATGCGGACGAGCCCCAGCGTAACCGTTTTGTGCTGCGCCATTGCTTCTCCGTTTGTTCATCGCAATGCAAAAAGTCAGCCGTTTAGGCGATAATTATCAGTTTCTCTGCTTAAGTCAAGCGAAGGGAACAAAACTATGAATGCAAGCAGCCAATCGGGCTCCAGAAAAAAAGTAACGGTTGCTTTGTTTGTCGCAACCTTTCTGGCGGCCATTGAAGGAACAATCGTTGGTACTGCCATGCCCAAAATTACGGGAGAGCTGTCCGGCGTTCAGCTGTATAGCTGGGTCATCTCCATTTATTTGCTTGCCAGTGTTATTACTACGCCGATTTACGGGAAATTATCGGATTTGTACGGGCGAAAAACAATGTTTATCATTGGAGCTTCCATTTTCTTAAGCGGTTCCATGTTATCGGGCATAGCGCAATCGATGAGCCAGCTTATTTTGTTTCGCGGCCTGCAGGGACTGGGAGCTGGCGCTTTAACAACAATTCCTTATACTATTATCGGCGATCTGTATCCCTTCCAGCAACGGGCTAAGGTCCAGGGATGGATGTCCAGTATTTGGGGAATTGCCGGTATTTCAGGACCATTAATTGGCGGCCTGCTAGTCGATTATGTGTCATGGCGTGCCATATTTTATATGAATTTGCCGTTTGGCGCGGTTGCGCTATATTTGCTCTCCGTGTCCTTGAAGGATAAAGTGGAGCGAAAAAAGAAATATATCGACTACCCCGGTATTATTACCTTTGCCATCGGGATGTTCGGGCTGCTCTATGCTTTGAGTCTGGTGGGCGGCGAGACGGGACAGCAGGCTGGTTGGGCGGAGGTGCTGCCGTATTTTGCAATGGCGGTCATTTTCCTTTCGGCGTTTGCATGGATTGAAAAAAGGTCCCCAGAGCCGATGATCCCGTTTAAGCTGTTTCGCAATCGGGTCATCAGTATGGCAAACGGCATCAGCTTTCTGCTATGTCTGGTCAATGTCGCTGTTATTTTTTATTTGCCGCTGTGGTTCCAAGGGGTGGAGGGTTATTCCGCTACGTATTCCGGCATCTTGATGATTCCGTTGTCGATCGCCTGGCCGTTAGGCTCCATTCTGGCAGGCAATCTGATTGCCCGTCTGGGATTGCGGGCGATCAGCCTTCTGGCCGCTTGCCTGCTGCTTATCGGCAGCGCGGGTTTTGCGCTCGTTAGCAACGGGACGCCGATTGCGTTGTTGATCCTGTTTACCTTTTGCGCGGGCATGTCCTTTGGACTTGTACTGACCTCCATGACTATTGCTGTTACTTCATCTGTAGGGGCCGAGATTAGAGGCGCTGCGGTTGCCAGCAACAATTTTATCCGAACCTTGGGTCAAACGCTTGGGATTACGTTGTTTGGTCTGCTGCTGCACACGGGGGAGGCCAATGATATTGATCCTGTCGTGCTGGAGGCAAGCCTTCATCATATTTTTGTATGGGTGGCTTGGCTATGCGTCGGCGTATTGCTGCTTTCCTTTTTTGTGCCCAAGCTGGAGCATGAGCAGAACGAGCCGGGACAAAAAGCCGGGGCAAAGCAATCCTGATGTTTTGCAAGCAACCGAAGTTTGAAAGTAACTATTGAAAAAGAAACGGGGCAGAGCATTGAAATTTAGACCTTGTATCGATTTGCATGACGGAAAAGTAAAACAAATTGTAGGCGAAACGTTAAATGACGCCTTGGTGGAAAATTTTGTGTCGGGACATGATTCTGTTTATTATGCCGATATGTTTCGCAATGATCAGTTAACTGGCGGTCATGTCATTATGCTTGGCCCCGGTAATGAGGACGCTGCTTCGCGTGCGCTTCAGGCCTACCCCGGCGGGCTTCAGGTTGGCGGCGGCATCAAAGCCGAAAACGCATCGAAGTATCTGGAGATGGGGGCAAGCGCCGTCATCGTCACTTCGTATATTTTTCAAGGCGGGAAGCTCAATACGCAGAACCTGGATGCTATTTTGTCCGAAGTCGGCAAGGAGCGTCTGGTCATTGATTTGAGCTGTAAGGAAAAGGACGGCAAATGGTTTGTTGTGACGGATCAATGGCGAGTATTCAGCGATTTTGAGGTGAATCCGGCCAATGTGGCCTATCTGGAGTCGTATTGCTGTGAATTTCTGATTCATGCCGTGGATGTAGAGGGCAAACAAAGCGGCATTCAGCAAAGCCTGGTTCGGGATCTGGCTGCTTGGACCACCATACCAACAACGTATGCCGGGGGGGCCAGATCGCTTGCCGATATGGAGCAATTCAATGCCTTGTCGGAAGGCAAGCTGGACTTAACGATTGGCAGCGCGCTTGATATTTTTGGCGGTAAATTGCCTTACGCTGATGTAGTGGCATATAGCCGCAGCTTAAACGGCGGACAATAACAATAATTCAAGAAGTTGGAAGAAGACAACGGGAGTGGACGCTTCTCTTGCCGGCAACGGAGATAGAAGAGGAGCGTTTCGGTTGTCTTTTTTTATTGTACGACTATTCTGGCATGTTGCGCCTTTACTTTGCTATACTGGTTTTGCAGCTATGAATATGCGCATGTGAAGGAAAGGAAGAGGAAGCGTATGACAACAATATTGGTGGCTGACGACGATGACAACATACGTGAGCTGGTTTGTTTATTTCTGCGCAATGACGGGTTTGAGACGGTGGAGGCTGTAAATGGCAAGGAAGCCTTGTCCCTGTATGGCTCGACGCCGATTGATCTGGTTGTGCTTGATATTATGATGCCGGTTATGGATGGCTGGGCGTTATGCAAGGAGCTCCGCAGGGCCAATCCGGATCTTCCCATGCTTATGCTGACCGCAAGAGGCGAAACCTGGGAAAAGGTTAAAGGCTTTGAGCTTGGAGCAGACGACTATTTGACGAAACCGTTTGACCCGCTTGAGTTAAAGGCTCGCGTGAGAGCATTGCTGAAGCGGTACCGGATCGGCGCAACGCAGTTGATTCAGCTAGGAGATGTTACACTGGACAGGCAAACCTACAAGGTGACAATAGGAAATGAAGCCATGGCGCTGCCGCTAAAAGAGTTCGAGCTGCTGTTCAAGCTTGCTGGGACGCCAGGCCAGGTCTATACGCGCGAGCAGCTAATCGATCAAATCTGGGGACTTAATTACAGCGGGGATGACCGCACAATAGATGTACATATAAAACGGCTGCGGGAGCGTTTTGCCGCAACGGAGGATTTTACGATTGAAACCGTGCGCGGGTTAGGCTACCGGCTTGAGGCCAAGCTATGATTAAATCACTGTACATCCGTATGGTGCTTGCTTTTTTTACGGTTGTTGTCGTTGGCACGGTGCTTGCCTTTTTTGTGGCGGTATGGGTGTTCGAGGAGAAGCTGAATGAAAATCTGCAGACTCTTTTGTTGAATTTTGGGAGGGATACTGTCCGGGTCTACGAGGCGTTGCCTGAGGATGAGGCGGAGTCTTATCTAAGTGAAATGAAGCAGCTGGATTCCTATTATATCCGAATTTTTGATGAAACCGGTCAATTCCGTTCCTACGGCACATTAATTGACCACACGCCGGCAAACGTAACGACGGAGCGACTTAAACGGGTGTTAGCCGGGGAATTGGTTCAAGTCAATTCTAACGGGGTTTCCGCCGTATTATTGGGAATGCCGCTGCAAACCAAAAGCGGAGTTAAAGCGATGTTTGTGGAGCCGTTGACGCCGCCTTCAACAGCCTTTTTAAAGAGGTGGATTTATTCGTTTATTATCTATTTCTTATTAATTGGAGGTCTGATGATTTTGATTGCTTCGGTTTATTTGATCAGACCAATCAAAAAGCTGACCAAAGCAACAAAACGTATAGCCAGAGGCGATTTTGATGTCAAGCTGAATATAAAGCAAACGGGCGAGCTTGGCGACTTGGCGCGAAGCTTCGAGCAAATGACAAACGATCTGAGACAACTTGAGCAAATGAGAAGAGATTTTGTAGGCAATGTTTCTCATGAAATCAAGTCGCCGCTAACCTCCATCTCCGGTTATGCCGCCGCGCTTAAAGCAGACGATTTGCCTGAGAATGAGCGAAGGCGATATCTGGATATTATAATTGAGGAAGCCAAACGAATGACTGGAATGAATGATGGTTTGTTAAAGCTAAGTTTGCTTGAGTCCAACTCACAACTGCTACAGCCCAGCACGTATAGCCTGGATGAACAAATACGCAGAGTGATTGTTTTGCTTCAGCCGCAATGGTCTGCTGTAAATATTGGATTTGATCTTCAATTAACGCCCGTCAAAATAACGGCGGATTACGAGCTGCTGAATCAGGTATGGAGCAATATTATCGTTAATGCCATTAAGTTTTCGGGAGCTGACGAAACAATCTCCATTGTCATCGGGCAAGACGCTTCCAATGTCGTCGTCAGCATTACCGATCAAGGTATCGGGATTGCACAGGAAGATCAAAAGCATATTTTCGACCGCTTTTTCAAGGCTGACCGTTCCCATAAACGAAAAAACAATGGCAGCGGAATAGGGCTTGCGATCGTGAAGCAAATCGTATTGCTTCATGGAGGAGATATTGCGGTTCAAAGCCAGCCTGGCGTCGGAACCACCATCAGCGTCACGTTGCCTATAAAGTAACCATTTGTTTGTCTGTTCATATTCCATTCACATTCGTGTCATGAAGAGTACATTTTAATTGCTTACACTATAACCATGAACACAATGGATGGAGCACATACCGCCATAGACAGACAGGAGTAGATGAACATGACAGAGTCTTTGGGATACAAACAAAAACCGCAGAAATCAAAAGGGCGCAGAATAGGTCTTCTATTGGCAAAGTTGATTGGAGGATTTATCGTTGTTCTGGCGTTATTCTTTTTGACCGTTTATCTTGTAAATGTATTCGGCAATAAATCAGATCTGAAGAAAATTGAAGCGTATGGCCAGCAGATTGAGGTAGACGGCAAAAAAATGAATGTATTAATCCAGGGCAGCGGGGAAGAAACCATCGTTCTTCTGCCAGGCTACGGAACAGCGGCGCCGGCGCTTGATTTTGAGATGCTTATTAAGGAGCTGTCTCCTAATTATACCGTTGTGGCTGTTGAACCTTTTGGCTACGGTTTAAGCGATAAAACAGATAAAGAAAGAACGTCAAAAAATATAGCAAGTGAAATTCACGAGGCGGTTGGACAGCTTAACCTTGATCGTTATATTCTTATGGGGCATTCTATTTCCGGCATCTATGCGTTGCAATATATAAATGATTACCCCGATGAGGTAACTGCATTTGTTGGGATTGACACTAGTGTGCCTACTCAGCCTGGGACGGACGAATTAATGCCGTTTGAAAGTCTTGATCTTCTCACAAAGTCTGGATTTTACAGGTTGCTCAAGAGCATTGGTCCTGACCCCTATGCAGGGTTGAGCTTTGACGAGCATACCGTTAAACAGATGAAGCTGTTAGCGAACGTAAACGAGAACAACGCTACTATGCTGAATGAAATACAGCATTCTGCATCCAACTTCAGAGATGCCCGGCAGTTGTCTTTCCCGGCAGAGCTTCCGCTTCTTTTGTTTGTTGTGGCCCATGATCAAGAGGTTGAAGGATGGATTGAACTTCATGAAGAGCAAATTGCAGGTTCCAGCCATGGGGAAATGGTTGCACTGGATGGAACACATTATCTGCATCATACAAAATCCAAGGAAATTGCACAAAAATTGAAGGATTTTATGGATCAGGTACAAAAATAAGCCTGTTAAAAAAGGGCATTATACAAAAATTCACGATACGCAAATCATAATTCAAGCTCAAAAAACTGGGGGTGAGATACCAACCGTTTTTTGAGCTTTTTTGTATACGAACGATAAAAGAATAATCGTCGAGATTACAAACCAGCTGGCGGATGTTATCAAGAGTTTTTGATCGAGAACGGTAAAGTACACTTTTATACCAACCTTCATTTCTACGAGGGAGTAGAGAAACGATGGCAGTGAACGAGGTAATATTTACAATTATAAAAAATTATAAGTGAGAGCTCAAAAAGTAGCCGGACAGATGTGCAGCAACAGAAAAATCCGAACTTTGTGCCGCATGACATCTCAGTCATAGCGGCACTTTTTTGCTTTCAGGTCAAAGTACGAACTTTTATGTTTTATAACATGCAATTGCAAATTTTTGCGAGAACTCATTGATAAAAGATGGGCTTTAGTTTAAAATTTTTCCGTATGAACAAATAATTCCATATTTTTGGTGCGAGAGTATTTAACTTTGTAAATAAGGGAGGAAGAACAGTGGTTGAAATAATTGAAAAGCGACAATTCTCAGTTATTGGTAAAATGGGGCAAGGTGCGGCAATTGAAGGCCCAATGTGGATACCACCATTATGGCAAGAGGCCAACAGTAACTTTGCAGAGATAAGTAATTTTGCTAAGTTGGATACTGAGGGTAACATTGCTGGAATATGGGGGGCTATGAGTGATGTTGATGAGAATTTTGAAAGATGGAAGGAGGAAGGAAAATATTTAGCTGGATGTGAAGTTGCTGACGAAGCTAGAGCCCCGATTGGTTGGACCAAATGGACCATTCCTGCATTCAAGTATGCTGTTATTAAATGTACACAAGATTCTTATCAAGAGATTTTTAAATATATGATTGACGCTTATTTACCAGAAAACAACTTCGCGATCGTTGGAGCGATTCAAGAATTTTATAATCCCAAAGATGATAATGGCGAATTGTCGTTATATTTCCCAGTAGATAAAATCTAACGAAACAAACCGAAACCAAAAGGGGAGAGTTTATTTCAATGGACATGGACGAACAACGATCTTGGAGCGAAAACCATAAGGCATTAAATGAAATCATTTCAAAACCTCAAGAACATTCTCAAGCGATTCAATTATTTCTTTCACTACATGCTTGGTTACACTCTTCAGAGGTTGGAAATGCGGGTAAGCAAACACTAAAAGATGCAGTTGTAGAGAATTTGAATGAAATAACCTTTAGAAAGTATCCAGTAACTCTCCCTAATACAAAAAATTCTATTGCATGGCACCTTTGGCACATCTCCCGGATTGAGGACATGACCATGAGTATTTTGGTCGCTGATGATCAACAAGTTCTTTATGGTGGAAATTGGTTTGAAAAAATGGATACAAGATTTTCGCATTCTGGTAATGAGATGATTGAAGAGGACATTGTTGAGCTAAGTTCAAGTATAAATTTTGAAGCATTATTGGCATATAGAACAGCCGTCGGAAAGCAAACACGACAAATCATATCAATGATGACTCCCGGACAATTAAAAGAAAAGGTTGACCCAAAAAGAATCAAACGATTGTTTGATGAAAATGCAGTTACGCAAAATGCGAGTTGGTTAGCCGATTATTGGAGAAAGAAAAGCATTGCTGGGTTAATGCTTATGCCTGCAACAAGACATATTTTTTTACATTTGAAAAAATGTATGCATATAAAGAATAAATTCAATAAACCTATAAAGAATCCACTCCAGAGATAAGGAGTGGATTTTCCTAATTTAGATAAAATGTTACTGGACAATGAAAACGAAGTCATAACGGAACTTTTTACTTTCACATCAATACATTTACACAAAACTCGTATTTTGTACATATGTATATAAATCATGAAAAGCCCTTGTTAATACTCTGTCTTAGTTTAGTGTCATACATTATATAGCTCTATTTTATATAGCTCTATTTCCACTTTGTTCCTGTATCCCGTTAACCTTAACTTGATGCGTTTATCTGACAAAGGCAGCTGATCATTTTCTGTGACCAGCTGCCTGTCTTCTTACAATTATCACTCGCTTCTCCGTGTGACCCGGAGCGGCAATATCGTGTTAGCCGAAAGAAGTTCTGGAAGCAGCCATTGCATTTAAGGCGTTCTCAAAATAACAATACACTTCATCTGCAATTCCCAGAAACTCTTCAACAAGTACATTACTATCCAAGTAACAAGCATACAGATAATCAACTAAAGTGGAATCAATCTCACAATAATTTATTATGGCATTTTTCATCATAATCATGTCATCTTGCCATACACCTGTATCTTCTAAAACCAATGAGTATAATGCACGAATTAATCTCTTAGAGTAACCTTTAATATATCTAGTTTTCAATGTGCTATCACTAGCATTAGTAAGTAAAACTCTATGTACACGATCTACTTCCTCCTTGGTCTCTTTATTTAAGTCTAAAATGAACTCTGGAGAAATAATGATCGGTGGTACTTTTTCACCAACGTCATGACCATATACGCAAACACAAATGATCTTAACCCAAAAACCCCACTCATTTGGTTTACTTAATACATCGTCAATCGAGCAAATTATCGTATCAATCTTAGTTAATATTGGATATTCCTCCAAAAGCCTGCCTTTAATATTTGATAATCTTCCGTAATCAATATCTTTGGGATTTACACATACAATAGTAAAGTCTGCATCTGACTTAAAAGGAATAGCAGTTCCTTTTGGAATTGAGCCACACATATAAATGCTATGAATCTTCCCTTTAAATTCGGTAAGTATACTATCTATATACTTATCAACAAAATCCTTATATTCACTTTGTATTACAATTCTATTTATAACTTTTTCTAATATCATATAGACTCCTCCTAGATTAAAAACTTCTTTCGGCTAACGTTCACTGATGAATAGCGCACATTGAATCATTAATTATTTTTGGAAAATTACAAATATTCATACGAGAAGAACTAAAACAAAAAAGCCCTAAGCTGACCTATTTCTTGTCAACTTAGGGCGAACTATAATGTCCGTGTTACCACCTAATTTCAGATTTCTCTGCACTCTATCAATACGGGATATCTCCGATATTGTTTCCTGAATAACGGTGGAACTCCGTTGAAGCCTACTAAGATTCCTCTGTTCGGTTCACAGCTCCGAGACTGCTTCACTATTAGTTCAATGAAGATTCGCACCAACCATCTTCTCTCTGTGAGATCCCTATTAGCTACTATTTCTCATCATAGCCTTTTCGTTTTAAGTTAAAACGATGCTATCACAATTAACTTGTTCTGTCAATTTATTTCCACTTACTCTGCATCCGGATAAGGATTGATCTTCTGGATCGTTCCGTCTTCGTTGTATTTCAGTTCGGAATATTTAACGCAGCGCTTGTGGTTGACGCCTTCTGACAGTGAGCTGTCGTGATAGAACAGATACCACTTGTCTTCAACTTGCACAATGGAGTGGTGGGTTGTCCAGCCAATAACGGGAGAAAGAATCTCGCCCTTAAACGTGAATGGTCCCATCGGGTTCTTGCCGATTGCATATACGAGCTTATGCGTGGTTCCTGTTGAGTAGGACAGGTAGTAATAGCCGTTATATTTATGCATCCATGGGCCTTCAAAATATCTCCGTTCCTCATCCCATGCCAGAATTGGATTCCCGTCTTCATCGACAATCGATATCTCGACAGGCTTGCCCTGGAAGGACAACATGTCGTCGCTAAGCAGTGCAACTTGCGGTCCAAGCGCCGGCTGGTCAGGAGCCGGTCCTTCTGCATCTGGCACAAAGCTGCCGGTCTGCCATTTCTCCAGTTGGCCGCCCCAGAGTCCGCCGAAATAAATGTATGACCGATTGTCGTCATCCACCAGTACGGCCGGATCGATACTGAAGCTGCCTTCCATATAATTTGGCTGCGGCGTGAACGGGCCTGCTGGAGACTCTGATGTTGCCACACCCAGACGGAAGATGCCGTCATGGTCCCGTGCCGGGAAGAACAAGTAATAGGTATTGTTCTTATAAGCGGCATCCGGTGCCCAGAGCTGCTTGGACGCCCACGGAATATCTCTCAGATGCAACGCTTCGCCGTGATCGACCACAGGGGAATCGAAGTTATCCATCGAGAGGACATGATAGTCTTCCATTTTATACTGGTCGCCGTTATCGTTGCTCGGCTCGTCATGATCGAGGTCATGGGAAGGATAGATGTAGATTTTGCCCTCGTAGACATGGGCAGACGGGTCCGCAGTGAAGATGTGGGTTACGAGCGGCTGGTGAGGCTTAGGTGGTTGTTGTTGATTCATAAGGCATCTCCTTTGGTATTGGAATAACAGAATCATCATAGCAAGCGTTTACATTCTCTAATGTAGTTGCTCTAATGTAGTTGTAAAAGCCCAGCTTGTTCATTCCTATTATACTGGAAATATTCACCGATTGCTCGCGTTTTGCTTAGTTTCCGTTAAATGTTAGGCTGAGTCAAAGCATTCATCAGGAATCCTCTTTCCCTAGAGAAGTTCAAAATGAAGATCAGTCTCTGGAAACTCAGTTTTCCCTTTCGACTGATTTGCACCGTATCCCAATTCTAGAACCGCAGCAATGCGCTCGTTGCTCAGCACACCGAACATTTCAGTGCGGCTTGGGTCGTACATCCATTCATGCAAGGTACAGCGTACACCTAGACTCTGCTCATGAGCCAGCAAACGGAAATTTTGAATTAGGCAGCAGGCAGCTGCAAAGTCCTCTTCCCGCTTATGTTGATCCGCCTCTTCCTTCACCAGGACCAAAAGATACGCAGGGGCCTGCTCCTGCAATCCCTGCATAATGTCGCCATTCTTGTTATCAGCAAATATAAATCGCCACGGCTCTCGCAATTCATCATTGGGCGCCCATACGGCATGATTGAGCAATTCAAGGATTAGGTCCTGCGAAACCGGTCGATTCAAAAACTCACTCGGACCGTCTATGTCTCCTTCCAGATCTGACAATTTCATTTTTACATCCTCCTCTTCTATATAGACTGTTCTCGCAAAACGGCCCACTTCTGTTCGGCTGGCGTTCTTTTCCGGCTTTTTGGCGCTTTCTCGTAATATCCTATATGAAGAATGCCAACAAATCTTTCATTCTCACGCAGGCCAATTCCTTTGAAAAAACCTTCATGAAGCATCATGGACTCTGAATCCCATAACATTCCTAACCCATGTTCCCAACCCATCAGTTGGAAGCTCTGCATCATCCCGCAGGCAGCCGCATAATTGCGGTCATTGGTCAGACGATCTGGTCCTATAGTCGACATAACAATGACGTGGGCAGGAATATCGGTAAATCTCTTTTTGAAAATATCCAAAAGTTTCCCAGGAATCAGCTTGCCGAGCCTGCTCTGAGACAACTGTTCCAGCATACAGTCCACCAATCGTTTGCGTGCTTCTGAAGTTCCGGCATATACCACACGCCACGAGCCAGCTTCAACAAATGGTTGAAGCCGTTTAGCCTTGCGCAGTAATTCAACAACTAACTCCTGGTCCACCGGCGTAGAGTTATATTTACGAATGCTCCTGCGCGCCCTGATCAGTTCCGCCAGACTCAAAATCTTCACTCTCCTTCGTTTTATCTGGATTCAAAATGAATGCTGCTGTCTTGAAGAAACTGATGGATTACTTTTAGCTCTGCTTCTGAATATTTGTCGAGAGTACGATAAAAGCGTTCAGCCTCTTGTACATGCAAACGTTCATGCAGTTCAAAGATCTTTTTGCCTTGCGGTGACAATCGGAAATAGCTTTCCTTCTTGTTGTCGTTCATTTTTGTACGTTTGACGAATCCTTCCTCAAGCAGCTTATTTCCAATTTTGGTGATGCTTGCTTTGGACAAATTCATCGACTCGGCAATACCCGTGCTATTAATAGGCTCATGCTTTCCTATGCAATCTATCATATGAACCGCGGTCAAATGCTGAGGAATTTTCTCGATGCTTTCTCGCTGGGCGACACTTAGGAAGTGCTCGATTTCTGTATCCTTGTGGTTCTCATATACATGTAAAAAACGGATAAATTGGTCATAAAGCAACTGTTTTGTTCGATCCTTTGAATTCATCCTTTGAGCACTCCTTGTTTACTAGTAAATAAAAATATCTTTTTAATAGTATGATCTTTTCAAACAATTGATTTCATTATTGTTTAGTTGTAAACAATATATCATGAATGATAATGATTATCAAGCGAATCTTCGGACATTACAACATCACTCTACAATCCCGTACAGAGCTCTGCCTTAAACGGTATATCTCTCCCCAACATCCACTCCCGGAATGCCACCTGAAACTGTTCATTTCATCATTTCATTTTTATCTTGGGCAACAAAAAAACCGCTAATCTTTTCGGATTAACGGCTTTTCAGCATCAATGCTTATTTGTCTATTCCATCAAATCTGTTACTGCGCCTCTTGAAGCAGAGGAAACTAATTTAGCATATTTGCCGAGTACGCCGGAACTTACTTTCAGCGGAGGTTGTACCCACTCTTGCGCTCGAGCAGCCAACTCTTCTTCTGACACTTGAACCTTTATTTCCTGAATATCGCTGTCAATGGTGATAATGTCTCCATTTTTTAGCAATGAGATCGGTCCACCTACTTGTGCCTCAGGTGATACATGGCCAACTACAAATCCATGCGAGCCGCCCGAGAACCTGCCATCTGTTATGAGAGCAACTTTTCCGCCGAGTCCTTTTCCTACAATGAGGGCTGTAACGGAAAGCATCTCAGGCATACCTGGACCACCCTTGGGACCACAATAACGTATGACCAATACGTCTCCTTCTTGAATTTCATCATTCATAATCGCTTCCGTCGCGTCTTCTTCGCTATCGTACACCTTTGTTGGACCGGAAAACTGCTGTATCTTCATGCCTGACATTTTGGCAACAGCGCCTTCAGGAGCGAGGTTTCCTCGTAGTACAACCAGTGGTCCATCTGGCTTAAGCGGATTATCTAGAGGACGTATAATCTCTTGGTTATTCTGAAGTGGAGCAGCTTCAGCTAAATTTTCCGCCAACGTTGTACCCGTTACGGTGAGGCAATCACCATGTAGTAATCCCTCAGCGAGCAATAGCTTCATTACCCCTGAAACACCACCAATATCATTCAAATCCTGCATGACATATTGGCCGCTTGGCTTCAAATCAGCTAAATGGGGAACACGCAAACGAATTCGTTCAAAATCATCCAAGGTTAAATCTACTTCTACTGAGTGCGCAATAGCTAGCAGATGGAGGAATGCATTGGTTGACCCGCCTAGAGCCATGACAACGGTAATCGCATTTTCAAATGCTTTCTTCGTCATAATATCTCTTGGATAAATTTCCTGTTCAAGAAGTGCGATGACCTGTTTACCGGCTGCTTCACATTCCAAAGCTTTATCCGCTGATATAGCTGATGTCGAAGAAGAACCAGGCAAACACATGCCCATTGCTTCTGCAGCCGCCGCCATCGTATTAGCGGTATACATGCCCCCGCAAGCTCCTGGACCTGGGCACACACTGCATTCTACCTTATGCAACTGTTCATCTGTTATTTTTCCATCTTGGTATTGACCAACGGCTTCAAAAGCTGAAACGATATCCACTTTTTTACCATCGAGATTACCAGGTTGAATCGTTCCTCCATATACATAAACGGAAGGAATGTTCATTCGTCCAATAGCCATCAAACATGCAGGCGTATTTTTGTCACAGCCACCGATCGCAACAACGCCGTCAAAACGCTCCGCTCCAGCCACAATTTCAATCGAATCAGCTATCGCTTCCCTGCTTGGCAGCGAAAACAACATTCCCCCATGCCCCATCGAAATGCCATCTGAAACGGTAATCGTATTAAAAATGAGTGGAGCACCGCCGTTATTACGTGCTCCCGTCTTGGCTTGAATCGCTAAATCATTGATATGCATATTGCACGGTGTTACCTCACTCCAAGTACTTGCTATTCCAATCATTGGCTTTTTAAAATCATCATCCTGAAAACCAACAGCGCGCAGCATTGCTCTGTTGGGTACTCGATTGGCACCCTCGCTAATTACCTTGCTGCGAATGCGGAGATCTTTTCCGTTTTCCATTTTCTTCTCACTCCTGTCTGTTTAAAGTAATTCGTGCAGTTCCTGCATTGGACGGATGAAATTTTGCTTCATCTTTGCCTGAGCGGCATCAGAATCGTTTTTTTCGAGCGCTGCAATAATTAATTCATGCTCATTGACTGAAGCTTGCGTCTCAGTAATGGACTGCTTTAAGAAGACGTATTTAAAGCGCCGGATATGAATCTGAAGTGATGCACTGAATGAAGCGACATATGGATTATCAGAAAGCTCTACAATCAGGTTGTGAAACTGTTCATCCGCCTCCATTGCTTGGTAAGCTTGACCGCTATTAATGGCATCTGCAAATTCAAGATTAATCGCTCGCAGTTGATCGATTTGCTCTGGAACAATAACTTTTGCGGTAACTTCAGCTGCTAAAGCCTGCAGAGCCGCCATCGTTGAATACATCTTGAAGATGTCATCCTTCTCAATTTCCTTGACCTTTGTTTCTTTTCCGGGATGGGTAGAAACGAGCCCTTGTACTTCAAGCAGCTGAAATGCTTCCCGAATCGGTGTGCGGCTTACGCCAAGCGACTCAGCCAATTCGGCGTCAATAAGTTTTTCCCCGGGCTGCAGTGTACCATCGATAATCCATCGTTGAATTTGGGAGAAGGCTCTTTCTTTTGCGGACATCCGTGCGGGCGAGACAAAATTTTTAGGCACTGGCATCGTTATTAACCTCACTTCTTCATTTCCTTATATGCAATATATCGCATACATATATTAAAAGCAAGGAATAAAATTCGAGGTTACTTACTTAAAAAAATAAAAAGGACGCTCCCGCGTCCTCCTTACTGAAATTTCTCAAATTCGTTTTTCAACCAATGCTGATTCCTCCTTTTATTAGTTGCTTAGAGGCTGTACTATCAATTGTTTGGCTTGTATCCGACCTGCCTGTAACAAATCATCACTGAATTTAGCATCACTTACTGCACGCGCCAGTGCAACGGTACCTACCATATTGCTTACCAGCGAATAACCGGCAGAGGTATCGATCCCGGCCATATTTGTAATAAACGTGATAAAACGCTGTAACTCCTGCGTGTAAGCTTGCCGAATTTCCTCCGAAAGTTGGGAAATCTCTCCGGACAATGCAGGCAGGATACAACCAACTTCCGTCTGATCTCGATGTTGGGGGCTTAAATAAAAATCAATGATAGCTTCAATTGGAAGCTGATCTTTGTTTTTATCAACAGCACTCTGCAGTATATTAATGGTGTCACTAATGGCAAAATGACATGTCTCAATTACAAGCTTTTCTTTATTTTCAAAATGGGAATAAAAGCCTCCATGTGTAAGCCCTGCACCTTTCATAATGTGTGGAAGGCTAATATTTCGTACGCCGTGAGTTCGAAATGCTTTGGCCGCGCTGGTAATAATATGGTTCCGAACTTTGAGCTTGTGTCCTTTTGGATAAGGCATCCTGCTTCCTCCCCTTTGTATAAGTCGGCATCTATTAATGTTTTATAAAATATTATAGTTATCATATTATTTGATGTCAATTTGTATATCAGCATGTTCAGCAAAGGGAGAGTGATGATAAATGAAGTATTGACTCCTTTAAAATATGATGACTATAATATATTACGATCATAATATTATAACTTGGAGGTACCAATGATGAATTCATTAGAAGTTGTAGATACCCTGGTCATTGGATCAGGACCTGGCGGTTATGTGGCCGCACTACGTTCGTCACGCCTGGGCATGAAAACCGCAATTGTCGAGCGCAAACAGATCGGAGGTGCATGTACACATGTTGGCTGTATTCCTTCCAAAGCGCTGATTGCTGAAGCGGAGCGTCTTTATTTACGCAGACACTGGGGCGCTGCTGACGGAGCTTCCTCTTTTCAGGAGGCTCAGCTTTTTAAGCAATCCGTGGTGGACAAGCAGTCTGGAGGGGTTCGGTTTTTGCTTAAAGCGGCGGGTGTGACTGTTATCGAAGGAGAAGCAAGCTTGATTGATGCGAACACCGCTGAAATTCATTACGCTGGGCAGAATGAGCGTCGCATAGGCTTTAAGCATCTCATACTGGCAACCGGTTCCCGTCCGATTGAAATAAGTTCTCTTCCTTTCGGCGGACGGATTCTCTCATCCACTGAAGCGTTATCGCTGCCCGGCATTCCGGAGAGTCTCGTTGTGGTTGGCGGCGGTTATATCGGCGTGGAACTGGGTCAGATGTTCGCTAGATTTGAAACCAAGGTTACGATGCTTGAGGGCGGTGAACAGATTTTGCCCGGATTTGAAGCAGAGCTGGTGGCACCTGTCGTTCGCCAACTGAAAAAGGACGGGATAACAATTTTAACCGAAGCTAAGGTTACAGGAGCAGACCAATATATGAGTCACGTTGATCTCCACTATATGCTTCAGAATGAACGCCATGTTGTTCAAGCTGAATATGCGTTAATTACGGTGGGCAGGAAACCAAATACAGATGGAACCTTGGGTCTTGAAAATATAGGTCTGTCCCCTACTCCACAAGGTTTGATTGAGATTGACAAGCAGTGCAGAACATCTATCCCGCATATCTATGCCATAGGAGATATTGTTAAAGGCCCTGCTTTGGCTCATAAAGCTTCTTATGAAGCGAAGATTGCTGCAGAAGCTATCGCTGGTAAAGCCTCTGTGATTGATTATAAGGCCATTCCGTTGGTTGTATTTTCACATCCGGAAGTATCGAGTGTTGGAATGAGTGAAACGGAATGCAAGCAAAAATCAATTCCTGTTGTCGTTGGAAAATCTGTTTTCTCTATTAATGGCCGCGCACTGGCTCTGAAGGAAACCGAAGGATTTGTCAAAATCGTTGCTCATGCTGCGTCTGGCCTTGTCTTAGGCGCACAGATTGTAGGCGCTGAAGCATCTACTCTTATATCCGAGCTTTCCCTTGCGATTGAGATGGGAGCAACGGTAGAAGATTTGGCCATGACCATTCATCCGCATCCAACGCTAGGCGAAATCATCATGGAGGCCGCAGAACAAGCCCATCGGAGAATGTAACAAAGGAGATTTGATAAAGATTGGGAGAGATCATCATGAAGTCTAAATGGAGATTGTATATGGTCATAACTTTGATCATTATTTTGGCAGGCGGTTTGTTGATTGCGAAAGGTACTGACGCCGTGAGTCAGGCTGAAAGTAAAAAGCAGGGAATATTGAATTCTGATGCTGACACTGATGGATATTATGTTGATCTATATATTCCGGAATCGCAGATTAAGCAGATTCGAGCAGATCAAAAGGTAAACGTTCGTTTTCCTTATCTGGACAAACTTCTTGTAAAGGAAGGTGTGGTTATTTCGATAGCTCCCTCTCCACAATTCGCCAATCTGCGCATGACGCGGGAAAAGGGACAAGCAGATCTAAGCATGTTTCTGATTCGAATCTCAATTCCAGCAAGTAAAGATCTGCTTCCGGGGATGACTGCGGAGGTGCGGCTTGATGAAATCACTGGCTGATGAATGGAAGCACATAGTCGAAAGTAAGTGGATCATCCTTATTTTTGCCGCCCCTCTAATCGCAGCTGTATTTTTTGGGCTTATGTTCTCCCAGAATCAATTGAGTGAAACACCGGTTATGGTTGTAGATGAGGATCACTCTTCCTATTCGAGGCAACTCATTGATAAAATCAATGCTTCCCAATATATGAAAGTCACGAATGTGTTTGCCAATCGTCTCTCTCCGGATACGATGCTGGCGAACGAGAAGGCAGTGGCCGTCATTTTCTTGCCGGACGGATTGCAGGAACATAAAGACAAGGGGCTACCTTCAAGTATCGGGGTATGGATGGACAATACGATGCCTTCCAGCCTTAGTGGTATACGGCCTGCAATTCAGGAAATAATAACAACCGAAAATATGACTCTTGCTGTATCACATCTTACTCAAGCCGGCATGGACATAGAATCGGCAAAAAATTTAGTGTCCCCGCTATCTCAAGCGCAGCGCATATTATATAATCCAAGCTCAAGCTATGTCGGTACAATGGTAATTGGATTTGTAAATATCATTATACTGATGCTCACGACTGGTGCGGCTGGAGCGATCGCTCCTCGCCTTCGGCAAGAGGGTACTCTTTTGTCAGCGGAGTCTTCCCACTTCCAGCTTTGGATTCGGGTTTTGCCTTATGTAATATTAAGCACCTGCTCTTCCCTGCTTAGTTACGGGATGTTAAAACAAGTGGGACATATGCGATTCGAAGCTGCGCCGCATATCTTTATCGTTCCTTTATTGCTATATGGTCTAGCATTATGTTTGCTCGCGATGCTGCTTGGCTATTCTGTTCAAAACGTGTCTAAAGTTGGCGCCAGAATGAGCTTTATCCTTTACCCATCCTTTCTAGTAACAGGAATTCAACTGACGCCGCTTACATTTCCAACATTTTTTCAAGTTACAGCATGGGCTCTGCCGATGAATTGGCTCAATCGTATGATTCGTGGAATGGCCTTCAGGCACGGTGAGTTGACTTTTTATAGTGTGGAGCTGGGAGCTTGTATACTGATTATAGGCTTGGCTTCATTAGGCATAGGATTATTTCTGCGGCGAGAGTCGCAGGCGCAAACGTTAAAACTTGAAGGATAAGCAGTTTAGAAAGGACAGGTGCCGCAAGCCTATGAAGATACTGGGCTGGGGCGATATCGTAGCAGAAAAAGTGAGGTTGACTTGTGAAGAAAGCTAGCGAAGTAGTGTTTTGCGTTTCCGATCGTCTTGTTATTCGAAAGTTCGGTTTACAGGATGTACATTCCTTCTATCAATACAGAGCTAATCCTGAAGTTTCCCGCTTTCAATCCTGGGACAATTTTACGCTTCAAGATGCAGAAGCTTTTGTCAGCAAACAAATAGAGCATTCACCTGATCAGCCCGGTACTTGGTTTCAATATGCAATTGCTCTGACTGAGTCTAATCAAATTATTGGGGATTGTGCTATTCATACACTGGTAGATGAACCTCAAATTGTTGAGCTTGGATTCACTCTTGCACCTGAGCATCAAGGAAAAGGATATATGAATGAGGCGCTTTGTGCCCTGATTGACTATGTTTTTGGATTTCTTAAAAAACATAAGATGATTGCTTTTACCGATGTGCGAAACACTAAATCGATTCAAGTGCTAGAGCGTTTAGGGATGAGACGTGAAGGCCACCTGCTCGAAAATTACATGTCCAAAGGCTTTTGGATAGATGAATTTCAATATGCAATGCTGAAATCAGAGTGGTTGGAAAAACGTCAGTGATTGTTTATGAATCTAAAAAATATGTATGTTGCCATTGATGACCATTCCTCACTTACGATTGGAATGGTCATGGTGGTCAACCCTCGAGCCACCAACACAAAATGGAACTTCTCTCCAAGGTCCGCCAGAACAAGGCGTAAATCCACAGTTTGCATAAAACAATATATGTTTTGAATCGTAGGTCAGCGCTACAATCTCTAATCCGAAACGCCATCAATTCTAGAGTTAGGATTGCTCCAAATCATCTAACGCTAATTTCATACCTTCGTGACTAGATACAAAACCTAATCTTTCATAGAATCGATGAGCTTCATCGCGTTTCTTATCTGTTGTTAATTGTACCAGACCGCAGCCAGATGCCCTTGCGGAATTAATGGCATGGAGAAACAGGGCTTCTCCAATCCCTTTTCTGCGAAGCAGTTTATTCACTCGTACACCCTCGATTTGAGCACGTGTCATTCCTAGACGAGAAAGTCCTGGGATGAATGTAAGTTGAAGACAACCAACAACTTCTTCGTTGTCTACGGCGACGAGTATTGAATTCCCCGTTTGCTTTTCGATTGCAGAGAAAGCATCTATGTATGCTTGAGGAATTGGCATTTCAAATCGTTCACGGCTTATTCCTAACTCATCATCAGCCAATAAGCGGACAATTCCTTCAAGATCACTAAGCAATGCGGTTCTTATCTCCATACTTAATGCTCACCTCGTGAATGAAATAAATAAATAAAAATAAATAAATAAATAACTCAATATCAGTAGCGCCCTTCCTGTTCTTTTAAAATAGATGAATAATACGGATCAATCAAGAGAATAGGCTCTGTCAGGTCATCAATGATAAGTTCTGGATGTTTGGAAGGCTTCTCGACTTCTTCATGAATTTTTTTATAGATCGTAATTACTGCTTGTAATTGTTTGAAGTCCTCAGTAGTTACAGTATATGAGCCTTGCTCAAGAAACTTCATAGTTAGAGCGTTCAAAAGCATGTCAACCCGGAATAAGCTGTATTGAAGCATACTCCATTTTGTCTCCATCTTCCCCATATAGTGCGGTTGCATGCTAACTATATGATGGCTTATACTTCTTTGCTCACCTACAACAATTCTCCATGAATTAAAAAGTATTTCTCTACCCACTTCACTTTGCTCGCTTTCGGAATGCTGAATAAAGGTTTCGGCCTTTTCGACCAAATTCCCCGCATAAATGGAAATGGATCGCAAATGGTTCTGATTTTGCTTTATCAATTGTTGATCGTGGTTCCGTTTGGTTAATAGTAAGTTGACATTAGTGATAATGGAGATGATTAAAATCAGGTTTAGTAGTTGTTTAAACGTTGGCTTTTTTATATTTATCGTCTCCTTGCAATTGTGTGGGAAGAGGGCTTTTGGGCAGCATCAATCTAACTTAGCTAGGCTACATATTGCTTGCTGAAAGAAATCCTTTTATGTTTTATTCGGAGAGTATGCCGCACAATCCTCCCCATAACATAAAAAAACGGAAGCTGATTGCTGTCAAATGTAAAAAGCCGAGGATCATGGGATGATCTCGGCTTCAGCCTATAAGATAGTATTAACCTGGCGGAATGCTTTGGGGGTTGTTAAACACGTTCTGCGGGTCGTATTTCCCTTTTATTTTCCGCAATCTTGCATAATTGCTTCCGTAATAAACGGGGCCGGAATGTTTGATTCCTTGATCCGGAACGTTGATATAGGAGCCTACAATATACGGCTGAAGTTTTCGGCGTGTTTGGCGCACCAGTAAGATGTTTTTGGCCGCATGTGATCTTTTGAGCCAGGAACTGTTCCACTCCACATAAAATTTCGCCTTACGCCAATAAAAAGCTGTTGCTTTTGGAGAAACACGGCTTACTGCGCCGCCCCAGTTCAAAAAGAAAAATCCGGCTGGCGTTCCCCCCTCTGCTCTCTCTAAAAACTCACGCATTGCCTTAATGGCCTTGTCGTTGAACGGACGTCGCCCGTAGCCGCTAGAAAACTGATTGCTGTATCTTTGAGGAAGCACGGGATCGGGATCAAGCATAAAGTTTACGACTTTAGGATACGGGAGCAAACGAACGGTTTTTTTCGACGGAGTGCCTACCCTCAGCATCGGAGCCAATAAACGGAGGGCTTCCTTTTTTGAACCGAGGAATAACCCCAGCATATTAACATTACCGCCCTTTTTGGGACCAATGGACAATTCGCAGCCTAATTTAGTGCTTGTGGAAGGCGCCCATCTTTGCCATACCTTTAATACTCTCTCGAACTGATGCCAAGGCCAAATTATGCGAAAGACTGTTGCTCTGGCGGGCGCGCGCCGGACTTTCAATTTATATTTGGTGTAGATGCCGAAATTTCCGCCGCCCCCTCCCCGGGATGCCCAAAAGAGATCGCTGTTTCTTTTTTTGCTGGCTGTAATGACTTTTCCGTTTGCATCAACCATCTCCAGCTCAAGCAGGTTATCGCTAATAAGACCCGTTGTTCGCTGCAAAGGGCCAATTCCGCCGCCAAGTGTAATTCCGCCGATTCCGACCGTTCGACTATCTCCAAATGGAGCCAAGTAGCCTTGTTTAGCGAGTGTGCTAACATTAGTAAAGTCTCTGCGATTTATACGCAAGTACCATACTTTATGATGGAGTCGTCACAAATGAATGGGCGGCCATTAAACTGACAATGGTATCGGTATACACGAAATTCATTATCCGGCTGGGTTCAGAATAATGTCTTTTAGCTCAATTAGATGGTTTATACGATATTTGGCTCCTGTAAAATCATGTGTTTTTGTGAAGTCGTTATGAACAATTGCGCATTCAATGCCTGCGGCCACGGCTGAGCTCAACCCTCTGTTGGAATCCTCAACAACCAGTGTCTCTTCTTTTGAGGCTCCGAAACGTTTCAGGCCGGTTAAATAGGGCTCTGGGTGCGGCTTCGTGCGCTCGTAGTCTTCGCGAACAAGGACGAAATCCATATAGGATGTAATTTGACGCTTTTCGTGAATAAGCTCAAAATCGGTACGTTTGGAAGTTGTCACGATGGCCATGCGGGCGTATTTTGACAGCTCGGCAAGAGCTTCAGCGACGCCTTCAATCTCTATGGCTTCTGTTCTTAGGTATTCCTGATAATAGGCATTGCGGACCTCTCGCTGCTTATTGATAAGCTCTTCATCTATTCCCGCCGCTCTGGCTTGGGCCCACGTGCCTAATGACTGTGTCATGTCGCGGAGATATTGATTCTTATCCATCGTAAAGCCAATATCAGCCAGCGCCCGTTCGCCCGCTTTGTAATACCAGAATTCAGTATCCACCAGCACGCCGTCATGATCGAAAAGGATGAACTTTTTCATTGTTTTCCTTACCTCCAAGCTCCGTATAATAAAAACACCTCCAGCGACATCTCCATATCTTAGACATGGATGTATCCTTCTGAAGGTGCATTGTTGTTATAGGTTGAGCCGAATAAGTTATTTTTTATTAAGAAGATCTACTTCGTCCGAAAAGGCCTTTTTGTACTGCTCATACAATCCAGTATCGAATTCATAAGCCGTATCATTGGCTTGCGGCGGATTATCCTGCAGTTTTTTATGGTTAGAAATATATTCCTGTCAATGCTTTATTGGATTTCCTTCATATACGCTTTGAATTCTTCCGCAATTTCCTTGAATTTTGTATGATGCAGGTAATGGGAGCCTTCCATCGGAATCATTTTGCCCTGGGCGGATAATTTAGCCTGCTCCTCATGCAGCGGAACCCACTGCTTATTGTGCTCATTATTCGATTGAACAAAAAGTAGCACCGGCAAATCCTGAGGATAACTGAGCTGTTCTGCATTTTTGAAATTGGAACCAAGATGTTTCAATTCGTTGATCAAGGTTGGATTGACCGAGACCCGATTTGAAATCAAATTCATCTGTTCTTTGGTATGCTCATCAAAAGCAAGCGACTCATATGGATCACCGCTCACTTTTTTAATTAATCTCATTAAACCTGAATCTTGGAGAAACTTCATGGATTTTAAAGGCAGCTTGGCATCCATTCCCGGTTGGTTGGGAACACTGCTATCAATGCCGATAAAAGCAATTACTTCATCCGGATAATTTTTTACATAGGTTACTCCGTAAAGCCCGGTTATCGAATGCCCCATCAGAATATAACGGTCAATACCAAGCTGCTGTACAGCTTCATGCACTTCGCTGACGATATTTTCTGTTGTTCTGTCCTTGTCGGTTTTATCGCTTAACCCGTAGCCAAAAGGCTCGATTGCCACTACTTTATAATCCGGTGTCAATTCATCAATCAACAATTTGAAGTCAAGTACAGGCGACGGAGTTCCTTGTCCTGGCAGGAGCACAATCGTTTGCTCGCCGCTGCCTTGAATAGATACATTCATTTTTTTGTTATCGACAGTGACATATTGGCCATACTGCTCGATTTTCTTTTTTTCCATACCGTTGCTGATTGCATTAACGACAAATGTTATGCCAAGAAAAAGCACGAATACCCCAACAATTCCTCCAATTATTTTTAACCATAAATGCCGTCTTTTGCGACTTTTGGTCCCTTTTTTGTTTGTTTTCACTGTTTCTGCCACGTTCATCTTCTCCCGTCCTTATATCTGTAGGGGCCGCATCTGCGGCGTAGCTATAGTGTAACCAAACAAGATGTCCCCATCATGACGGCAATATGAACGGAATATGAACAGCTCATACCATTAAATACTCATAATAAAGATCGATTACGATGCCTTCCTCACTACGGCAAGGGAAGGAATTGAATGGGTCCTGCATGTAAAAGCAACGAATCCTCCAAGCTCTCTCCATTAGTTGCTTTTACAATAAGGTCAATTTCCAAGGTGCCAATCTTGATCCCTGGCTTGCCTCCTCCGGCGTATAGCTCGACCGTTGCATACGTCCGCTTGGGGTTCTCCTGAATGCTGAAGGTTAACTTTCTGCCTACATTAATGCGATCCCCCCAGCCTTCAATAAGCTGGCCTCCCAGTACCTTCTCGAAACGCTGCTCGTCTACCTTTAACTCAACCCTAGCATTATCCTCCAGTGGGGTAATTTTCGAAATGACACGATCAGCAAGCAGCTCTTCAATTAACGGCATCGTATATTCCTTAAGCTCCACTGCGTCAATCACACGAAGATTTTCAATTAGATTGCCGTCTGAGGCGATGCCGGTCCAATGGACAATCACCTCATCCGTTCCATCGTTGTTCAGATCGCTGTATTTCAACTCTGGTGACGACTGCCCCCATTCTCGTGCAAACGACCAATTGTAGGTTTGACGGACACCGTCTTTTCGTTCGAGCGTAAACATGGATGCTTCGCCTTGCTCGGAGCCGGTGAATAACGCAAATCTGCCGTCTGGCGTTTGGCTAATCGGATTTGCCTTGGCCGAAGGATTTGGTTGCCCGGAAGCATCTACCCCCTGGCTAGGTTTAGCCTCGCCATCTGGAGTTGTGCGTAAATCCAAGCCCCCTAGCAGAAGCCAAGCTGCTCCTGTTCCTGCCAGAACGACCAGCGCTGCGGCCAACAGTCCTTTTTTCCATTTGCCCGGCTTTTCCAGCATCATTTCGCCCCCGCTCTAATCTAGTTGGAACACTGTCCGATTCCAGCATTCTTTCAATTAGAATAGACGTACCATAGCTTCAAAAGGTTTCCATATATCGGGACGCTGTCGTTTTTACAATAAATGATTCGCCGGTATCCGTCATTTCATAAAGCTTGGACCGGGATTGCGGCATAGAAAAGGGCGAATGAAGAATTAGCCGCCACTCTCCCTCAAATGTTTGAAATAACATGCCGTGACCGCTATCGTCATGAACAAGTGGCTCCAGTTGCTCCCATGGTCCCTCTAATGTTCCGGTTGTGGATCGCGCGATTGTCTGGACGTAGCTTCCTTTGTTATAGGTGGACCACAGCATGATAAGCCGATTATTGCTTGTGCGATACAACTGGCAGCCATCCGTTACATACGCAGAGGTTGCCCCATCGCTCAGGAGGTCGCCATTATCCCAAGGAGCTGAGGAACCATTAAATAAATGGATCGGCGCGGAGCTGCTTCGATCACTCAGATCCTCCTTTAAACGGATCGCTTCTACCGTCCCGTCGGCTGTTTGAACCCATTCGTGGCAGTACACCATCCACGGGCTTCCCTCTTCGTCAATGTATAATGAACCATCCAAAGTCATCAATTGCTCGCTAACAATAGGTGTGTCCCTTTTAGTCATTTCAAACGGCCCAAGCAGTGAATCAGCAACAGCGATCACTGTTCCGCGCCACTGTAGAGGGAACCCCCCATGACCTTCCCCTTGCAGCGCTTTGTCGTTATTATGCAAAGTAACAAACAAATGATAGCGGCCTTTGTATAAATGAACCTCTGGCGCCCATGCGCCGTGCTGCGGATTTGCCCAAACGTCATCGGGTACCTCGAACACAACAAACGGGCCCTCCCACTCCTTTAAATTGTTGCTTTTGTAGGCAAGCACTCCGTAACGCTCCATTCCGTGCAGCTCGGGACTTCCGCCCGTGTACAAATAATAGGTTTGAGTTGTTTTGTCGGTAAAGATAAATGGATCATGGGCAGGAATCTCGTCCAGCCTCAGGCCAGTCCTGGGATTCAAAACATCGCAAGCATCGTTGTAAACATTCATCTGAATCATCCTTTTCATATTGAAATGACGAACCTGACTTGATAGCGCTTACTATAATTGTCTTACCTCTCTATTTCACGGAAACATACCGGTTATCCTTTATATAAAATCGCCATGGAAAATCTTTAGCCTCCTCCGCGTAATCAATGCCAACCCGCTTCGCGGTTACGATTTGAAATGCTGCGTCCTGCTCCCCATCCTCCAGGTATAGCCGGCTTTCGCACAAATCTTCGCCATAAAAGCTTTTATCAATTCCAAATGCCTTGCATAGCTTTCCCGGCCCGTTCGTCAGGCCAATGATTTCTCTTTTGACAAGCTCTCCATAGGGCTTGGAGAATCGGTTAAGCGCCATTTGCTGCAACCCCTCCAAGGGCTCCAAAGCCCGGATCAACACCGCCTGAGGATCGTTTTTTCCCCCGGCCACGACATTAAAGCAATTATACATGCCGTAAATGAAATAAACATATGAAAATCCGGGTTCGCCATAAATAACCTCGACCCGGGGCGTACGTTTTCCACCGTAGAAATGTGCGGCTTTGTCTTCAAATCCGCTATAGGCTTCCGTTTCAACGATTTTTGCCGCTAATGTTATGCCATCAGCCTCGTGGACGAGGACTTTGCCCAAAAGCTCTTTTCCAACCGTTAACGCGTCCCGGTTATAAAAATCCCTGTGTAGCTTGCCCATCGTAAAAAATCCTTTCCCGGTTTATTAAAATCCTTCTATTCTTCTGCCATTAGCTGCCGCAGTTTGGCTTCAGTAGGCGTATCGGCGGCAGGCGTATAGATGCTGCATCGCAAATCCTCGGCTCCGTATACCTTTAATGATACCAGCTCGTAAACCATTTTTCCTGCTTTTGCATGACGGAACTCCAAATACACATCAGGAGCATAGCTGACCTGGCTTTGCTCCCACATTTCATTAAATTCAGGGTGGTTCTGTTTCATTTGGTTCAGGAACTGATCATACCATGCATCCTCCACGTATTGTCCATAATAAGTTCTGAACATCGCTAAAAAACCGCTGGAGAACTGCTCCCAGTTAACGGCCAGACGGCGGAATTCCCTGCGCCCGAATAAAAGCTGAATCATATTTCGTTCCTCTGGAGGGATCAGATTGAAGTTGAGAAACACATATTCCGCCGCCTTGTTCCAGCCGACGATATTGCATTTCCGATCCGATACGATGACAGGACAATGATTAAGCTCCGTGATGATTTTTTGCAAGGAAGGAGTAAGCTGCAGTGTTTCCGGCGTACTTGAATAATTGTCGTCTCCTCCCTCGAAGGCAAGCGAATATAGATATTTACGTTCATCCCCATTTAACTGCAGCGCCCGCGCAACGCAATCCAGCACTGAATGGGACACCTGAATGTTTCGCCCCTGCTCCAGCCATGTGTACCAGGTTGTGCTTACACCGGCAAGCTGCGCTACCTCCTCCCGCCGCAAACCCGGCGTACGCCTCCGGATGGAAGGAAAGCCAACCGTTTCAGGAGGTATTTTGGCTCGCTGAGCTTTAAGAAATGTCGATAAGGCCTGTAATCTAACCTGAGAGTTCATAAGTAAATCTCCTTTATTTTTGGAGGGTATAAGTATTTATACTAGGATAAACTATGTCTTGTAATAGGATATCTTACATGACATTATAACTTTAAAGTCCGCGGATTCAAATCATGAAGGAGGTTTATTTATGGAGAGGGTAGTTATTACAGGGATGGGCGTCATTTCGCCTCTTGGCAATGATATCGAAACATTTTGGTCACGTTTGGTCCGAGGCGAGTCCGGAATAAGGCAGGTTGAAGCCTTTGACACCACTGGACAAAAGGTTACTATTGCCGGTGCCGTACAGGATTTTGATCCCGTTCAATGGTTTGGCGCAAAGGAAGCGCGGCGCATGGACCGCTTCTGTCATTTTGCGTTGGCAGCAGCAGAGCAAGCCCTTGGACAAGCCGGACTGGACCTTGACCAAATAGATCGTGAACGTATGGGAGTGTATGTCGGTTCGGGGATCGGCGGGATTCAAACGTTAATGAGTCAAAGCGAAAAGCTTGCAGCACGCGGACCGGAGCGAGTTAGTCCAACGCTTGTGCCCATGATGATTCCCAATATGGCTGCTGCGATGATTAGTATCAAATATGGGGCATTAGGACCAACTCTGGCTCCCGTTACGGCCTGCTCAATCGGAAATACGGCTATCGGAGAGGCGTTTTTTTCCATACAGGCCGGGCGCACCGATTTGATCATTGCCGGGGGCGCTGAGGCTGCCGTAACGGGTATCGCGTTAGCCAGCTTTGCCAATGCAACCGCCCTCTCCACCCGTAACGATGAGCCGGAAAAAGCAAGCCGTCCCTTTGATACGGAGCGTGATGGTTTTGTCGTAGCAGAAGGGGCTGGCATTTTGGTATTGGAATCCCTTACTCACGCGCTTGCCAGGGGTGCAGCCATACTTGGCGAGGTTATCGGATATGGCGCAAGCTCGGATGCCTATCATATGGTTGCAACGCCTGAGGACGGAAACGGGGCGGCAAGGGCAATGCAGCTGGCACTGAAAGAAGCGCGGCTCTCTCCTTCTGATATAGATGTAATCAGCGCTCATGCTACAAGCACGGTTATTGGAGATCGTTCCGAGACGGCTGCCATCAAGAAGGTGTTCGGGGATGAAGCATACCGCATTCCAGTAACGGCCAATAAATCAATGACGGGCCATATGCTCGGCGCTTCCGGCGGCGCAGAAGCTATTGCGCTGGTAAAATCGCTGCAGCATGGCCTTATTCCGCCAACGATTAATCTGGATACCAATGATGAGGCATGCGATCTGGATTATGTGCCGAATGAAGCCAGGTACGCCCCGCTCCGTATCGGAATGTCCAACTCCTTTGGTTTTGGCGGACATAATTCAGCTATTGTCATCAAAGCTTATGAATAAAGGGGTTGTCCGAAAAGTCAAGTGCAACGAATAACGATTCAGCAAAATCGGTCCCTCCCGGAAAAGAGTGTCTTGGAAGCTCAAACATTTTTGGCCGCTTTATTTTGATCCGATTTGTAGTGGATAAAAGCGGACAAAAAAACTCGCCCTCAAGACACCCTTTCTCGTCCGGTCCTCTCTGCTGAAGGGCAATTTTAGTTCCACTTGACGTTGCAGACAGCGCCGCTTTCAACTAATCAAATTGCACATACGTATAATCCAATCCGACCATTTCTTTTAGTTTACTGGCAAGGGAATAATGGTTTGGTAAATCCTTTTGGATCACACATAAAATATTTCCAGCTTCACCCTTTGACAGATTTGTTAATTGCAAGTGATCGGCATTACCGTAAATATAAGATACAAGGTAATCATAATAATCGTTTTGCTTGTCTGTCACATGCAGGCCAACGTTGTATTGCCTGATCTTTGTACCCGCCCATATTTTATCATCGTCATTCAGCTGATCCAAAGGAATCCAAGGAGCAGACTCCCTTGCAAGCGGCTCACTGTTCAGCACAGAGAATACAGCAAGATCAACATATCTTCCCTTTTCGAACTCATGCTCGCGCAGCAGCCCCTCTTGTTGAAAGCCAAGCTTTTTCAGCAGGGCAATCGAACCTTCATTCTGCGGATCTGCCTTTGCTTCGATCTTGTTCAACTGCATGTCGACAAAACCAAAATAGATGACAGAACGCGCGACCTCGGTCATAACGCCTCGTCCCCAATAATCAGGATGAAGGTCGTATCCGATCTCCGCACGGTTATGAACGGCTTCCCTGTTTAGAAATCCGCAGGTTCCAATAACTCTGCCGCTTTCGGTATCTTCAATCATCCATCTCAAGCCGGACTGTTCCGTAAAAATCCTTTTATACCAGCCCATCTCTTCCTTGGCATCATCCACCGATTTAAAAGGCTCCAACGGCAAAAATTGGGCTACTCTTTCATCCGAATATAAGGCTAAAAGATCATGGCAATCCAGCTCCTGGGCATCACGCAGCGTAAAACGCTCCGTGTGAAGAACCGGGAAATAGTCAAATGCAAACTTCGTATTCATTCTGTTCTCCTCATATGGATATCTTACTATTCTTCGCCTGCTCCAAACGGCCCCTTCATTATACAATCACACTGCTGCTTCCTCAATGGCTTGCGAAGCGCACTTTTTCAAGGCGGCTTTTTTCTCCCGTTTCTCGATCCACTCGCCAAGTATCAGAAACAGTGTAGTTGCTGCTATCGCAAAAACCACCACTGTATAAAAGCCCGCTCCAATCCCGATGCCAACCCCGCCGGTGAAAAAAATCATCGCCGCCGATGTTAATCCCACTACACGAATGCCGTCCTTCAAAATAATACCCGCTCCGATAAAGCCAAGGCCGGTAACGATTTGGGCAGTTAGCCGCATAGGGTCCATCATCGTATGGTCGCGAATATCCGCGTACATCGCCACGCTTTGAATGGAAACAATGGTGATGAGTGCGGATGCTGCGGAAACAAACATATAAGTCTTAACTCCCGCAGGCTTATGCTTGTGAGTCCGATTTAAGCCGATAACAAAGCCAAGTAAGCAGCTGACGAACAGGCGGAACAACCACTCATATTCGCCAAACCACTGGGATAAGTAATGATCTGTAGCCAATGCTGCATTCCTTCTTTCAGTTGCGGCTATCCCGGCGCCTACCGGGACAGCTTTTTCATTTTTTCGTGCATGATTCTGTAGCTGTCTTCGATTTCTTCTCTCTTACATGGCGCGCGCAGCTCGTAGACTTTAAGCTCTGCCGCTTGGATCACTGGCAAAAAGACGTCGAAGCCGGAGTCATCCTGACTATGGATATATGGACACCAATGGTCGACAATGCCAACTGTTTCGTGAATATGCACGCCAAGCACCTTTCCTTGTTGAGCAAAAGCTTGAACCTCCCATTCGGCATCATACAATCCCATACGCTCCATCATCATGCCGTGGCCGATATCAAACCACAAGCCAACCGGCGCTCCCTTCAGCCCGGTCATGATCTGATCGGCCTCCTGAAGCGTTGGAATCTGGTTGCAGCGGGAGCGTGTTTCGATTCCGATTTTGATGCCTAGTCCAGCCTGCTCTATATATTCGCAAACCTCACCCAGACATTCCGTTATCCGCGCGACATGGATGGGAGCCAGCTCGTTCCGTCGCTCCAGCATTTCGCTCCATAGCTGCTGGTAGGCCGGAGAATCCTTGCCTTGCTCAACCCACAGCTTTTTGAGAGCGGCGTCGATGTTATAATGAAACGGCACCTCGCCGGGATGGACGACAACAGCCTTTGCGCCAAACCGATAGGCGTAGTCGGCGGAGCGCTTCAGCAGTTCGACGGCCCGGCGGCGCTTATCGAGGTCATCGAAGCCAAGCATAACCGAATCGGTATCGTAATCCTTGTCTTCAATAAAAGGAAAAACATTATGCACGCTCGATATGATAATTTCGCCGCCTTCGATCATCGGTACGATGCTGGCTAACAGCTCGTCGTTTACATTATAATTAAGCTCGACCTGGCTAAAGCCCAGGCTTTTGATTTCCTGAATCATGTCTCTGCCGCTGCTGTGTCGTCTTAAATTCCACATGGTGGAAAAGGAATAGCCTTCTTTTTGCAAGACTTGGTTCATCTTGTGTTCCCTCCGTTGTCTGATTATGGCATATGCCGATGTTGTTGAACGTACAGGCAAGGAGCTTGGGCATATGGCCCAAACTCCCCGATTATCGCCTTACTTATTTAATTTCGATTGAGCTTCCTCATATTCCTGCGCGATTTTGCTGCCGCCGCTTTTTAGCCAGCGTTCAACCTCGCCTCTCCATTGCTCCTCCGTAATCGAGCCCATAACAAATTTGATATTGGCATCCGACAGGATCGTTTCAAGCTGCGCGCCTTGCTCCAGGAACGTTTCCGAAATGAGCGGCAGCGTTGGATCAACAATGCCGAACTCTGCGTTTTCCGCATTCAGCTCTTGTTCAAGCTGCCCAAGCTCAGACAATTCGCCCTGCATGGCGTTTATTGCTGGCGCCAATGTACCAAGGGGAGCCCCGTATGGAGCGCCAACGTCGTCGCCATGCTTGTTGTCCGGGATAGCAACTGGCTTACCGTCCTTCATTTCATAATGTACGCCCTCCAGCCCCCATACAAACAGGTTGGAAATGGTTTCGCCCGCCAGGTCGTCAAAAAATTTCAATACGCGAAGCAAATGCTCTTCGGTTTTGATGCTGGATTTCGGGAAAAGGAAGAAGCCGTTGTGGCCGCCCTCCATATTGATCCGTTTGCCATATTCGCCTTCCAAAATGCTGATCATGCTGAAGGCTGCTTGTTCGCCGAGATTTTCCTTCACAACCGAATCCAGGCCAACGGTGGAGCCCGTAACATCGATGCGGACGCCAGCTTTGCCGTTTTCGGCTGCGCCGGTCCATTCCGGACGCTCGATGACCGCAAAATCCTTGTTCATCAGACCTTCGTCATAAAGCTTTTTCTCAAATTTCAAAGCGTTCAGAAATTCTTCTGTTTGCACGTCTCGGATAAACTTCCCATCCTCGATTTTCCACTGGTTAGGGGCGCCAAAGTAAGGCGCAAACCAGAGGCCAACCTCCTTCGCCGTCATGCCGGTAGTGTCGGCTTGCCCGTTTTGATCGGGATCGTTATTTTTGAAGGCGACCAGCATATTGTAGAAATCGTCGATGGTTTTTGGCGTTCCCATGCCTACATTGGCAAGCCAGTCGGAACGGAACTGAATGGCACGGCGCGCCAGTGCTCTTTCGCGCGGCAATCCGTAGGTTTTGCCTTCGTAAGCAATATTTTCGTAAATGACGGGATTAATGGCGCTCAGGTTCGGGAACTGCTCCAGATAAGGGCCGATTTCCCAAAACAAACCGGCTTGGACTGCGTTAACGACGTAAGGCAGCTTCTGATGCCGTCTAGGAATCGGGAACGCGTCGGGCATATCGTCGGATGCGATCATGATGGGCAATCTCTCCTCATAGGAGCTGCCCGGCAAAGCGCTGACCGTTAGCTTCGTATTTGTCGCTTGCTCAATATACTTCTGGACATCGTTACCTTCTTTTGGAAATTCAACCCCGTCGAAATTGTACATCAGCTTGATGGCAAGCGGCTCCTGCTCAGTTTGCCCGGAATCGCCTCCGGAGGTTGTGTTTGTAGCGGTTGGTTTTTCGTTTCCGGTGTTCGAATTTACCGTTTCTGATCCGCCTCCACTGGAGCAAGCGCTTACAATCACCATCGTGGAAGCAATCAGAAGTGCCAGATGTTGCCGCGAAGCTTTAAACCATCCCTTCAATATGAACCCCTCTTTTCCTAGTTTGATTAATCTATCAAAAGATAAACGGCGGCTTTGATTTGTTGCTCTTTTGCTGCAAGCCTTCGTTATCCTTTAACCGAACCCAGCAAAACGCCTTTGGCAAAATGCTTTTGAAGAAACGGATAAACGAGCATAATCGGAACGGTCGCGATTACGATAACCGCCATTTTGATCGAGTTGCCGTAATAAGGCACGTTTTCGATTTCCGTCGTGTCGCCGATAGAGCCGTTGGTCAAAATAATGACCTGGCGCAAAATAACCTGCACCGGATATTTATCCGCGTCGGTTAAATACAAAATAGCGCTGAAATATTGATTCCATATGCCAACAGCGTAGAACAGGCCAAACGCGGCCATGGCCGGCAGCGACAGCGGCAGCACGATGCGGAATAATACGCCTAGCTCATGGCTGCCGTCGATTTTGGCGGATTCCTTCAGCTCCTCGGGAATGCTCTGAAAAAAGTTTTTCAGAATGATCAGGTTAAAGGCGCTAATCGCGCCGGGAATAATAAGCGCAGCCAGTGAATCCAGCAGCCCCGTTGCCTTTACGACAAAATAAGTCGGAATCATGCCGCCGCTGAACAGCATTGTAAAAAGCACCATCAGCAACACAACGCTTCTGCCCGGCAAATTTTTGTGGGACAGCGAATATGCCATAAGAGATGTCATAATAAGCTGGAACAACGTTCCGAATACCGTAATTAAGATCGAAACCCGAAGACTTCGTGTAAAGGTGTCAGCCGAAAAAATATACTTGTAGGCTTCAAAGGAGAAGGTTTTTGGAATGAGCGTTGTGCTGGTTGAGAACGAAACAACAACGACGTATAGAAAAGGCAGAAACGTTACCAGAGAAAAGAGCGCAAGCGCTGTTATATTGATGCCATCGAATAGCCTGCTTCCAAAGCTCGTGTCCTTCACCATGTCAATAAATCCCTTCCTCTCCGAGCCGCTTCGCCAGCCAATTGGCCGAGACGACAAGAATTAATCCAACTACTGCCTTGAACAATCCTACCGCAGCGCTATAGCTGAACTGCCCCTGCTGCATCCCGACCTGATAGACGTAAGTGTCGAATACCTCGCCAACCTCGCGATTCATCGCGTTTAGCATCAGGAAGATTTGCTCAAAGCCAAGATCAATAAAATTGCCTAGTCTCAAAATAAGCAGGATGACGACGACGCTGCGGATGCTGGGGAGCGTAATATGCCACAGAAGCCGCCAGCGATTAGCCCCGTCAATGCGCGCCGCCTCGTACAAGCTTGGATTTACACCCGCCAATGCCGCCAAAAAGATAATCGTCCCCCATCCTGCATCCTTCCAGATCATCTGGAGAATGATCAGCGGACGGAACCAGAACTCGCTCATCAGAAATTGCACCTTTTCCATGCCTATCAGAGCGAGCAGTTCGTTAATAATGCCCCCTTCGGTTGTTAGAAGAATGTAGCTGATGCCAACGACAACAACCCAGGACAGAAAATGCGGCACATAAACGAGCGTCTGTACCGTACGTTTGTAGATTTCCGAACGAAGCTCATTCAGCATAAGCGCAAGAATGATAGTAAGCGGGAAAAAGACGCCCGTATCCAGGATGGCAATGTATAACGTGTTGCGAAGCAGCGTCCAAAACTGGGGCTCCGAGAAAAAACGTTCAAAATGCCTCAGTCCCACCCATTCACTGCCCATAACGCCCAAATGGGGCTGATATCGTTGAAAGGCCATCAAGACGCCCCACATGGGCACATATTTGTAAATGGCGAAAAATGCAACGCCCGGCAGCATTAAAATATACAGCCATCGTTCCTTCCACATTCGCTTCCATAACGGCTCTTTTTTTAGTCTGATCGTCATGACTTGCGCCGTTTCAATCTCCATCCTTTATCCCCCTCCAACGTTATGAATCCGCTTTCTTAACTACGATTCTAGGGGAGCCCATAGGGGGATTCAACTATAAATATATCGGGTGGTTTTGAATGTTTTTCGGGTATCGAGAACGTGGAATAAACGCGTAGCATCAAGGCTTTACGGGGATTTGGAGAGGTTGGGCAGCTATCGGGAAGGCACTTGAAAAACTATAATATTATTAGGTTGAGAGCCATATTTACATTACCGCCGCAAAAAAACGACAGCCCAAAGACCTGAAAAAAGTCCCGGACTGCCGTTGTTTGGTTAAAACAGGTTGGCTATCGATTGCAGAGTTAATTTCCGGCTAACGATGATCCTCGCCCCATCAAGGAAGCTGTTTGGCTTGCAAGCTGCTTTTTGTTTTGCCGCCGGCTTTTGTAAATAGCAAAATGGCAAGCAGTAAAGCCAGGCATACAGCGCCAAAGCCTAGCCAGTTTAAATATAGAACAGATGTGCGGCTAATGACAAACCCGCCTAAACCGGAGCCCAGAGCAAACCCGAATTGAATAAACGAGGTATTTACACTAAGGGCAATATCTGGATTTCGAGGCGCTAGCGTAACCAGATAAAGCTGCTGGGCCGGAGAAATACTCCATGTCGCCAGCATAAAAACCATTAGCACGATAACAAGCACCAGAAGATTGACGCCCGCTACAGCAAACAACATAAGAGTTGCTCCCTGCAGCAGGAGCCCCAGATAAATAGTGAATGTTGACCCCTTTGCATCGGCCAATTGCCCGCCTGCCTTGGAGCCTACGAAGCTGCAAATGCCAGCCAGAAACAAAATACCGCTAATCTCGGTCATGGAAAGAGTCGATGATGCCTGCAGGAATGGCGTAATGTACGTAAACAATGTGGCGTAGCCGCCCACATAAAACAACGTAATCGCCAAGGCAGTCAGAATGGCCGGGCTTTTCAGCATGGAGAGCTGCATCCCAAGCGTAATATTATCGTCTTCTTTGATCGACGGAATCTTTTTGAAGATAATGAGCAATGGGAGAATGCTTAATAAGCCAACTATAATAAACAAGGCTCTCCAGCCAAACATTTCACTAAAAAAGGTGCCGATGGGAACACCGAGCACCAGAGAGCTGCTAAGCCCCATCAAAATAATGCCAATGGCGCTGCCCCGTTTTTCCTTTTCAACAAGACGCGTCGCCACAGCCATTGCAACAACGGTCGAGATTCCTCCGCTGGCTCCTTGAATAATACGTATCCAGATCATTGCTTCAAAGGAAAGCTTCAGCAGCATGAGAGCGTTGCTGGCTATAAAGATGCTGAGCGTAGTCAGGAGCAGCTTCTTGCGGTCTGCATTAATCGTAAGAGTAATCAAAATCGGGGCGATGACGGCTGCCGCGAGAGCAAACACCGTAACCAGCAGCCCGGCTTTGGAGGTTGTTACCTCCAGGTCCGTGGCAATTAGCTCAATAACGCCGGTAATAATATATTCAATGGTACCGATCAGAAAAACAGCCAGTGCCAGAACATAGATGATTCCTTTATTTTTCAATCCACTCCACCTTCTTCAGTTACCTATTTCTAGCTTTCTATTCCCAATCGGGATTTGAATTTCGATAAATTGTGCCTCTTGTCCCGGAGACAACGGGAGATACAGCTCCCTGCCGTATTCGTTTTCCTTGATTTCATAGTTGCTGTTTTCAATCCATTTGGCTAAATGAACGCAGGCCGCGCCATCGAACTTGGAGTTGGAATGAAAAGCCATTGCGGCCATCATCGGCTCGGGGGGAAGAGTACGCAGCTGAAACGGGTCCGGATAGGAGCGCGGCTCGCTTGTCAAATAATATCCGACCTCGAATTCAAACTCGTCTTCTTTTCCATCTACATCCCTCCACAGCACAACCTGGGGCCCCTGAATCAACTGTCTTATTTCCTTTGTTACTAAAGGTTCGGCTTCACGAATCAAAACAGGAATGTCCTCTTCTCGACCGTAAGCCTTCTGGAAAAGAAACAGCTTGGCTTCCTCCGCGGTTACTCTGATTTCCTGGCCCGTTTCGAGCTGCCCCTCCCTTTCGATCAGCCCGATACGCTGCTCGATTCTGGCCAGCCTCGCTTGCTCGGTATCGATAATTTGCTGGATTTCGCTTCTTTTCAGCTTAAACATCCCTTGAATGTTTTCCAGGGTGATGTCCTCCTGGAGCAGCTGGCTAATCTGCGGCAGGGTAAAGCCCAATTCCTTGTACACGAGAATTCGGTTAAGCTCCAAAAGCTGATCCGCGGAATAATAGCGATAACCGGAGTCATGATCCACCCTTCTCGGCTTTAAAATGCCGATCTGGTCATAATAGCGCAAGGTTTTTAAGGAGGCCTTGCTCAGTCTGGAAAACTCGCTGATTTTAAACAAAATATCACCTCCAATCCACTTGTTAAGGCAAGTATACAGTTTCCCGTGCAGGGGAAAGTCAAGAGCAGAAATTAGCTACTGCTCAGAAAGTTTTGTTTGCTTGGCGACGATTGTCCAGACATCGTCGGCAAGAAAGGCTGTTTCCTTGTTGGCGTCATACCATTCGTTCATATAGGACACGATGCGCTCTCCGCCGATCGCCGCCCAAGCCGCTTTTGCGTCCTCCACGGCTTGCTCCGCGCTATATTGCTCCCCGCTTACGATTGCTTTTATATACAAATCGGTTGTTTCCTTAAGCGCCTTTATCCGGATTTCGTCCAGCTCGATCGGCAGTCCCGGCACATGGTCGCCAAGCGTCAGTCCGGGATATTCCTTTTCAGGGTCCAGGTACAGCTTGTATGCTTCCTTGTACATCTCCAGTCCCTTCCGTTGAATGTCATCCTTGGGGTTAAACTGGTTTTTGACAAAATGACATTTTTCCGTCCCTCTGCTCAGGAACAGGCCGTAAGCGGCGGCAAATCCCACTTCCGTGCGCCATTTCAAATCGTTCGTATAGACGGGACAACCTCCGGCTTCAGAGGAAGCGATCCAATGGACGCCCTCCTCGCCCTTGAACAGCCGGTTTGACGTATCCGGCTCCAGAATAAAATTGATGTATTGCGCTGCCGCAAGGGGGTCCTTCATCGCCACATTGAATACAGTCGTCATTTGGTAAGGGTTGTCGATGGCTCCCGTATAGCGGCCAAACGGAGAAGCTGGATATTCCAGCGGAACAACCACCGCGGAGGGGTCATTGCGATGGAGTGAAACAAGATCCCTTGTCGTAAATTCAAACCAGTTCATGCTGTAATTGACGTAAATGCCAAGCTTGCCCGCAATAAAATCTTGCTTTGCTTTGCTTCCGTCCTTGTCCCGTATGAAATCCCGGTCAATTGCTCCAGCGTCATAGAGAGCTTTTTTGAATCTAAGAGCCGCCAGCTCCTTGTCCCATTGCCGGATGACGCGGCCTTCCCGGAGGCCCCAGCTATGATCCTGCTGGATGCCGAACATTTCATTGACGGCTCCGTCGGAGGCGTAGCTGATATTTAAACCCAGCGTATCCTCTTTCCCGTTGCTGTCCGGATCTCGCTGGGCAAAAGCCTTCGCAACGGCCAGCAGCTCCTCTGTCGTTTTGGGCGTATTTAATCCAAGCTTATCCAGCCAATCCTGGCGAATAAACAAGACATGCAGCGGATTCGCCTCATTAACGCGGCCGATTTCGTACAGCTTGCCATCCGATTTTGTGCCCGCCAGGCGCAGCTGCGGATGCTCCTCCAGCAGCCTGGCGTAATTCGGCATGTACTGGAGCAGATCGTCCAGCGGCAGCAGCCTTCCTTGCTCGTACAAATTGTTGCGAAACGGAGCGTTTGTTTCGTTGATAATATCCGGTGCGGAGCCTGAAGCCAGCATAACGTTAAGCAGCTTTTTCGATTCGCTGCGCAGGACGGGGACGAATTTAACGTTGACGGGAGCATTGGCCATAATCCACCTCGTCCAGCGGTTTTGCTCGTACGAGCCTTCAGAGGAAGCAACCCCGCCCCTGTCCTGCACGCCAACGGATACCTTGCCCCGGTTATCGGCCCTGCGTTCACTGCCGCCCCCGTCCTCGCGGAACAAAACGCTGCAGCCGGCAATGATCGCTGCGATGGCGCACATGGCCGTAATGCCGATGATCTGCTTGTTAGTATAGCCCATAAAGCGACCTCCTGTCCCTGTTACCGTGTCTGTCCTTACAGCTCGCTATGCTGCCTGCGCCATTCCTTGGGAGAAAGCTTGTAATGCTGCCGGAACACGTTTGTAAAATAGTTCGGTTCCCCAAAGCCCGTTACGCGGGCTATTTCAAGCACCTTCATATCCGTTGTTCGCAGCAGGTTCAGCGCCTTCTCCATCCGGTAGCGCGTAACGTAGCCCGTAAAGCTCTCCCCTGTTTCCTTCTTGAACAGCATGCTGAAATAGCTGGGGTTAAGGCGTACATGCCCAGCGACCTCCGTCATTCGGCAATCGTCGGCAAAATGCATGTCGACATATGAAATAGCTTTGCCGATCGCCCCGTCGAGCTTTCGTGAGGGATGAGCCTCTCCCTCCTTTGCTTCCCGGGACTGGCTGGCCTGGAATCTTTCCGTCGCCATGTCCAGCATGGCGCGTACATCCTCCTCCGTGCACGGCTTGACCAGAAAATCCATAACGCCAAGCTTGATGGCCGCTTGCGCGTAATCAAATTGCTTGTAGCCGGTCAAAAAAACAACGATCATATCGGGGTGCATCCGTCGTATTTGAGTCACAAACTCAATGCCGTCCATTGCGGGCATCCGAATATCGGTCAGCACAAGATCCGGCTTATGCACCTCCAGCATTTTTAAGGCATCAAGCCCGTTGCTTGCCTCGCTGACAACCTGCCAATTATGCTCGCTCTCCTGAATCATTTTGACGAGACCTTTGCGAAAATGATACTGGTCCTCTACAACCATTGCATTTCCATAGCTCATCCTGCTTCTCTCCCTTCGAAATAGACGCCAATTAATGTGTATTGTCAGGAGTCCGACGTGGTGGAAATGGTTCTTCCGAATGCAGCTGTTTCCAAATTTCCTGTCAGCGGCAAATAAAGACGCATAACGGTTCCAGAGCCTGGCTTGCTGTCGATTTCCAGCCTGCAGGGCTCGCCGTGCAGCAGCTGTATTCGTCTGGCGACATTGCGGACGCCAATGCTTTCGCGCCGATTCTGGCCTATTGGGGGTTCCTCGCCCTTAAGCAGCTTGTTGATCTGCTCCTGCTCCATGCCGCATCCGTTATCACTGATTTCGATGCACAGAAACCCCTCCTTTTCCCGGACGCGGATTTCCAGTACCTTATGGCCAAGCTGGTTGCGGAAGGCATGCATAAACACATTTTCGACCAGCGGCTGAAGCAGCGACCGCATCATTTGGCCCCTTAACGCCGCATCATCAGCATGAATGGTGAATTCAAAATCCGTCTCGAACAGCTCAGCCTGAATTTTGACGTAATTGCGGATTTGCTTCAGCTCCTCCTCCACGGTGGCAGGCATATGGACCGGCATAAGCGAATGCTTCAATATTTCCGACACTGCCGCAATCAGCGAGGCCGTATCCTTTTGTCCCTGCAAGTGCAGCTTCCAGTACACCTCGTTGAAAAAATTGTGCAGAAAATGCGGATTAAGCTGCGCCTGAAGCGCCTTAAGCTCCGCATCCCGTTCGCTAAGCTGCGTCATGTAGACCTTTTTGATCAGCCCTTCGACATGCTCCGCCATCGCATTGAAGCTTTCGCCGATATAAGCCAGCTCATCCTTGGTGCCAACCTTGACCCTCGTTTCAAATTTTCCGGAGCGCAGCCGCTGTAGCCCCTTTAGCAAATCGGCAAGCGGAAGCAGCAACCGCTCCAGCGTCAACACGATTAACAAACACGCAACAAAAGCGATCAGCAAGCCGGCGATAATAATGTTTTCCGCGATACGGCGGTTTTGTTCTTCGATATTGTCTAGAGATCGGGAGCTGACCAGCAAAAAAGAGTCGGTCGGCGGATTAAGCGATTCGCTGCGCGACAACAGCCTTCCTGCAATAATGCTGGAATTTTGCGCCTCCCGGATATCCTTCAGCTCTGTTTCGCTAATGGATTTGTCATTGGCATACAGCAGTTCGTTGGAATGGTTGAACAAATAAACCATGCCCGTGCCGTCTTTAGTCAGCTCCCTTAGCCCTTCCGCCAGATAAGACTCGTCAATGGACATGACGAGCATGCCGTACCGCTGCTGAAAGCTGTTGATCATCCACCTGGCTGCAACGATCGTATTGCGAAAGCCGTCCGGTTCGATTTCGCTCGGCAGAGGCATTCGCATCCAGATCAGCTCGCCCGACGTATCCGCAAGCTGGAGCCTGACGCGATCCAGAGAGCTTTTGTTCGGCTCATTGATAGCCGGCGTATTGTAACGGTAATAGGCGGTTTCGCCGTCAGGATCGAGCATGTACAGGCCTGTTATATAAGGCGCTTCGGACCTGAGCTGATTGATCATTTCGTCTATTTTTTGCATTTCCAGATAAAGCTGAAATTTGTCGTTGTCCTTGTAACGGTTGTACCGGGTAATCATCTCTTCAATTTCGCCCTTGAACACCAGTAATTGTGAAATGCGTTTCATTTCCTGCACCTTCAATTCAAGCTTTGAAAGCGCTTCCTGATTTATGATGCGCGCTTGCTTGCTCAGCTCTTCCCGGAACAATAGCTGGTTGCTCCGATACGTGTACAGGCTGGCAATGCCGAAGGCTACGATAATGATAAAAAATAAACTGCCGAGAAGCTTCAGCTTAAAGCTGTTTGTTACGCTGCTCCACAGCCACTTCCAAAGGCGCATGCTGGACAGCTCTCGTTCCCCCCTGTCTGCTTACGGCGTACCTATGATTTATCTTGAAAGTATCATACCGTATTTTCGAGAGATTGTGGCAAAATAATGACAAAAAATCTGTAAGGAAAAAGATTGTCGCGATTGTGCACCCCATGTTGTCGTAATCGTTCATTAACTACCCTCTTTTATTCGTGCTAGAATGAGCGCGAGAATATGTTATGCTTAGGAGGAAACAGAATGAGCAGGCGTGTAAAAATCGCTATAATTGGGTGTGGCGGTATAGCAAACGGCAAACATTTGCCAAGTCTTGCAAAAATGCAACAGGTTGAGCTTGTCGCCTTTTGCGATATCTATATCGATCGGGCGCAAAAGGCAGCCGAGCAGTTCGGCGCTCCGGAGTCGAAGGTTTACGATGATTATCGGGAGCTGCTGAAACAGCCAGACATCGAGGTTGTGCATGTTTGTACAGCTAACGACAGTCATGCCGAAATCACAATAGCAGCGCTTGAAGCAGGCAAACATGTCATGTGCGAAAAGCCGATGGCCAAAAAAGCGTCGGATGCCGCATTGATGCTGGAGGCAGCCAAACGTACCGGCAAAAAGCTGACGATCGGCTATAACAACCGCTTCCGGTCCGACAGCCTCCTGCTCAAAAAAATGTGCGAGGAAGGCGAGCTTGGCGACATTTATTTTGCCAAGGCGCATGCGGTTCGAAGACGCGGCGTGCCAACCTGGGGCGTTTTTCTGGATGAAGAAAAACAAGGCGGCGGGCCGCTTATTGATATCGGCACGCATGCGCTGGATTTGACGCTTTGGCTTATGAACAACTACGAGCCCAGCGTTGTATTGGGCTCCGCCTACCATAAGCTGTCCAAACGCGCTAACGCGGCCAATTCCTGGGGGCCCTGGGACCCCGACAAGTTTAAGGTGGAGGATTCCGCTTTTGGCATGATTATTATGAAAAATGGCGCTACGATCCTGCTGGAATCAAGCTGGGCGCTCAATACTCTGGATACGCGCGAGGCGCGTTGCACGTTAAGCGGCACCGAAGCCGGGGCCGACATGACCGACGGCCTGCGCATTAACGGGGAAGCTTACGGCAAGCTGTATGAAAAACAGTTTAAGCTTGATCCCAAAGGCGTTGACTTCTACGATGGCAAGCGCGAGTCGATGCAGGATGTCGAATTACGGATGTGGATTGACGCCGTTGTTAATGATACCGAGCCGGTTGTAACGCCGGAGCAAGCTTTGGTCGTATCTCAGCTGCTGGAGGCTATTTATGAATCGGCCCGGACCGGCGAAGCGATCTATTTTGACTAAGGAGGCTATTCCCATGCCGAACGAGCTAACGGGTCAAGGTAAAGGCCAATCCAGGCTGCGTATTGCGGTTCTCAGCTTCTGGCATGTCCATGCCGCGGATTATGCCAAGCTTGCAATGGAGCATCCCGATACCGAGCTGGCTGCCGTTTGGGACAACGACCCGCAGCGCGGCCAGCGGGAAGCGGCACTGCGCGGAGTCCCCTATTACAGCAGCCTGGAGCAGCTTCTTGCGGACCGTTCCATTGACGGCGTAATTGTGACCGAAGCGACAACGCGCCATCCTGGCGTGCTGATGGCGGCCGCAAAAGCGGGCAAAGCTATTTTTACGGAAAAGGTTGTTGCGCTGACGGAAGCGGATTGTGTGGATATTATACAGGCGTCTGACGAAGCCGGCGTTGCGATGGTTGTATCGCTGCCGCGTCTTAACCTGCCATTTGTGCTGGGGATGGAGGAGCTTGCAGAAAGCGGCCTGCTGGGCGGGCTGACGCTGGCGCGCGCGCGGCTGTCGCATAGCGGAGCCTTGCCTTCAGAGGCCGGGCCAAACGGTTATTTGCCGGACGGATTTTTCACTTTGTCGGAAGCGGGCGGCGGCGCTATGATGGATCTCGGCTGCCATCCCATGACGATAGTGCGGCAGCTGCTCGGCATGCCGGCTTCCGTCAGTGCCGCTTTTGGCTACTATACCGGCAAGGAGGTTGAAGACAACGCGGTCGTTACGCTGCAATACGGCAGCGGCGCAATCGGCATTGTGGAAGCGGGTTTTGTCAACCGCTCGTCGCCCTTTACGCTGGAGCTTCACGGTACCGAAGGAAGCGCCATCTATTTCGCCAAGGATGGCATGCTGATGTACAAAAGCGCGCTGTTAAGCGGTGAACAAGCCAAACAATGGCAGGAATACGCTTTGCCCGAAGCCCGGCCAAACGCTTTTTCGCAATGGGTGAATCACATCCGAAGCGGAACCCGCGCTGACGCGAACCTTGCCGCAGCGCTTGATCTGACCCGGCTGATGGAAGCCGCTTCGCAATCGGCGCGCTTGGGGAAAACGATTCAGCTTTAAGCGGCTGTTCATAAATAATGTTGCAGGAGGAACGGCAATGGCCAAGCTTCAAACAGGAACGGAAACGCTAATGCAAGCTCCTGAGGGGCAAAACCTTGCTCCCGCCATCAACGAAGCTGCCGCGAATGGCGGTCACAGATATCCTTTCCAGCTCATGAAGGAGCAGCAGCATGCCTTGGAGCATGTGCAGGCTGATTTTCGCTGGGGGCCGTATGGGATATGCGTCTTCCGCTTCCACCTGGCCGCTTTTCCTCCGGGCAAAATTGACCGTTTCCATAAGCATACCGAGGAATATGAATTTCATTTTGTGCCGCGAGGCTCAGGAATGGTTATACTGGAGGATACGCCTTGCCATGTTGGCGAAGGCATGATGTATGTGACAGCGCCGGGCGTTATGCACTATCAGGAAGCCGATGACAAGGACGGCATGGACGAGCTGTGCTTGCGCATCCGGATTGTCCGCATTGATGACGGCGAGCCTGCCGAGAGCTGGGGAGCAGCTTCGGAGTGGCGGGAAGCCGAGGCATGCGTGCGCCAGCTTGGGCTTATCCCCCGCCGTCCTTCCCACGACCGATTCAAGGCAATGGAGTGTTTCCTTGCCGCCTATCGCGCCTGGTACGAAAACCAGCCCGGGCTGCTGACCGTCATCCGTCAATGCATTATCCAGATATTGCTTCGTACGACACGGGCTTATTTTCCGGAACCGGAGCATATGCAGCTTCCATCACGCGATATTAACCGCTACCGCTGCCGGATCGCGGAGCAATTTATTAAGGATAACTATCAGGAGCCGTTGACGCTGGAGGCGGTTGCCGAGGTCATCCATATTAGCCCGCGCCAGCTGCAGCGCATCATGAAATCGCAAATCGGCTCTACCTTTAGCGATTATATAGAAAGCATCCGGCTTGATCACGTGTGCCGAGAGCTTGCCGAAAGCCGCAATACAATCGACCAGGTAGCCGTTCGCAACGGCTTTTCAAGCGCCAATTATTTGCATCGGGTGTTTAAGAAGAAGCTTGGCATAACGCCGCAGCAATACAGGAGCCGGAGCTGTCCCGGGAGCTAAAAGGAGTTAAGGCAACCTTGCATGCTTATTTTCAAGCTCGCCGGAACGCTGCGGGACATAGAGGGGTCAGTTCTTGCAACAAGCTGACTTGACTTAAAAGCGCCATACAACTCCCTGCGCCCATCAGGAGCGCTATAATAGAGATTTTTGTGCCGGCTTCTTTCCAGCGGACAAAAATGTCCTTTACGAGCTGTTTTTGACTGTATTTCAGCTTGTAACGGACACTGACGTCCGTCCCGCCTCCTAAATCCAGCCCATTATGCCAATTTGGAGCGCTTAAGGACACGAATGACCGTTAAACAAGCAAAATCCAGCTATTTCATACTGTAACGGTCATGAATGTCCATCCAATAAATGCCCATCAAATAACAGATCACTACAAGTTACAGACCACTTCAAGATACTGGGTTAACCCCTAAGTTTGGACACTTACCATACTCCTACTCTCATAGTCAGTACGCACGCTACAAGTCAAGCACAGCTTATTTGTGTCTTAGTGTGTTTTTTATATTTTCAGCAAATCGCACACCTCTTCTAGCTTCATTCCGCGCGAGCCCTTCAACAATACAACATCATCGCTAGCTAAAATACGTCTGCATTCAGAAGCAAGCTCTTTCTTGGATGTGAAATGTTTCGCTTTGCCTTTTAGACTGGTACCGCTAACGCTGTCTGAAATTACTTTGCTTAACCTGCCGAACGTAAAAACGGAGTGTATCTTTGACGTATCAATATACTCAGCTATTTCCTCATGAAACGCCAACTCTTCATTTCCCAATTCCAGCATATCGCCTAAAACCAAAACCTTTTTGTCATAGCCTTCAAGATTTGACACGGCTTCGATTGCTGCTTTCATTGAAACCGGGCTAGCATTCCAGGCGTCGTTTATAATTAAAAAGCCCTCCAGGCTTGGTATCTGTTCCATCCTCATTTCCGTAACCTCCAGGTTGGCAAGCCCTTTTCTAATGTTCTCCCCGCTAATCCCAAAATGATCTGTCGCTGCTATGGCAGCCAGAGCGTTCCATACATTGTGCCTTCCAAGCAATGGCATAGAAAACTCATCATCATAATGGCTCACCTTAAAAGCAAGTCCAGCCGAAGTTTCGATAATTTGAGGTGAAAAATAATGATTGGACTCCATGGCGCCAAACGTTTTTACTGTTATCGCTTCTGGAATTTTCAGTTTTGGAAGCGCATCCGTAAGCAAAGGCTCATCGCCATTAATAATGAGGACGCCATGATGGTTCATGCCATGGAGCAGCTCTAATTTGGCTAGCGCAATGGCTTCTCTTGACCCCAGATTGGACAAATGGGAAACACCAATCATCGTTATGATCCCGATATCCGGTCTGGCTATGTTGCTAAGCGCCTTTATTTCCCCTGCATGGCTCATTCCCGCTTCTAGCACAGCAATTTCTGTATCTTCATCCAGCTCCAAAATGGTTAATGGAAGCCCATATTCGCCATTTAAATTGCCACGCGTTTTTTGAACCTTACAGGTTGTGCTTAAGATGGACGTCACCATATCCTTAACTGTCGTTTTCCCGTTGCTCCCTGTTACAGCAGCTACTTTGCAGTTTAATTGATTGCGATACTCCCGTGCCATATGTTGCAAAGCAGCTAGTGTATCCTTGACGATAATAATTGGCAAATCCTCTGGCGGAGCTCCATGATCCTCCTGCCATAATGAAGCAGCAGCCCCATTTTCAAAAGCCCGCTTTACATAGTTGTGGCCGTCGTCAATTCGAACAATTGGAATAAACAAATTGCCCTTCTGCAAAGTTCTTGTATCAATCGATACCCCTTTAACCTCTTCAAATTGACGAGTTTGACAGGCTTCAGTTGCTTGAACAGCATTTGTAAACGAAATCAGATCCTGAATGGGTCGTTTGAACACAAGCATCCCTCCTTGCTCACTAATCTACATTATGCAAAGCTTAAACAGTACCCGTTTGTTCATTAAAAAAGTGGACATCTGTATTCCTAATAAACAGATATCCACTGGCACAGGCAGACAACAGTCGTAACGCCTTATTTAATATCTTTATAAATCTCGCGCATCACATGCCGCAGCTCCGGAGCTATGATCCGGCTAATGGCTAGACGTACCGCTCCAGTTGAGCCCGGCATGGAGAACACCGCTTTTCCTCCGCTCACACCGCCAATGGCTCTGCTCAGAATTGCAGCCGTCCCTATATCTTCGGAATAACTCAAATAACGAAAAATTTCGCCAAAGCCATGCATTTCCTTGTCCAGCAAATCACGAACGGCTTCGTATGAGGTATCCCGCAGCGCTATTCCGGTACCGCCATTTAATAAAATGGCTTCTATCGTTTCGTTGGCAAGCCCGCTGCGGATAGCTCCCTGAATGTCTGCATAATCGTCTTTGACGATCTGATACGCTCCGACATTGTAGCCGGCCTCAAGCAGCATTTCAGTCATTAAAGCACCGCTTTTGTCTGTTTCCGGCGTTCTTGTGTCAGACACGGTAATGATCATGCAGTTGACCATTTTAGGACTTTCCTTACGGTGTTGTTCAACCGATGAAATTGTCATATTACATACCCCATTTACATTAGAAACTCTCACATTTGTCACTTCTGCTTAAAAGCGTATCGCCTTGATTTTCAGCTGTCAAGTTAATGCAGCTTATCAGTTAACATAATTATGTTTATGTGTGTTTTATGATATTAACTAAATCATTTATTTAATGTGGTTAACTATGTAGGCAATCTACTCTCTATAAATAAGTCCTAGTCATTAAATCTTGACATGATATAACTGGTGTAGTACTTTCCATCGGAAAGCAGCTTATCCTTTTTCATCGTGCCTTCGATTTCAAATCCCAGTTTTTTATACATATCAATCGCCTTTTCGTTAGTTTCGAGCACGCCTTCAAGCACTATTTTTTTGATCCCGATAGAATCAGCCCATGCTATGCTTTCTATCATTAGGTTTTTACCGATAGCATATCCCCAAAAATCCATCAGCACCCCTAAGCCATATACGACTTTATGGGAAAAACGCTTTAGATCATAGCCTTGACAGCGGGAATACCCTATTAATCTCCCGTCACAATCTGCGACTAAAAATAAGTTTCTGGGATGATTTGCATCATTTTCAATAATGCGTTCAAATCCTGCTTCATCGATGAAGCCTTCCCCTTGCTCCCTGTCCATATTTTCCGTTTCGCCGTCTATTTGCAATCGAAGCTCAGACAGCTTTTTTGCATCCCCTCTAACTGCCGGCCGAATCTTATACGATACCCCTTTTACATGAAAATCCCGGTGTTCTATTATCATCAGTCTCTTCCCTCTCTCAAGTTAATGGATAGGAAGTTTACCATAGATACCCAAGCATGTAAAGATAAATGAATGATTATAGGCGGGTAGTTACATATTTAAGCGAACGAAGTTACATAGGGAGTGCTTTAATGAAAATGGACGCCGCTAATCCTGATTCTTCTTATCATTGCCGGGATTTTTGCGGGCTTCTATTTTGAATATCACAATGTATCCTATGCTCTTATGGGATTGGTCATCCTGGTTTGCGGCGTATGGGCGTCAGTCATCAGAATTAAAAACTTAGACAAATATTATGGTTACCAGCATAAACGTACCAGATCCATGAGCGATATTGAAAGACATAGCAGATAGCTTGACTTAAGCTGGCGGCCGATCATCTGATCGGCTTTTTTTAGTTTTCGCTATTTTTTATTCTTATACATCTCAAATTTCAATACATACAAGTTGGATTCAAGGCTATAAATGCCAAGCATATCTGACGTAAGATCAAATGACTTCATATCGACAACGATTTCTTGTCGTGCATCCGAATCCAAGAGGACACCCCAATTCGCATGAGATTTTCCATCGGAACTAAAATTCACGTCACTCATATCGGCCGCTAATACGGTAACACGTGCGCCGGGATAATAGACAAAAACACTGTATTCCCAAGGGTTACCTCCATCATCCTTCATACTCTCGGTTCGAACCTCGTAGACATTTGTTACCTCAAGTTTGAGTCCGCCAAAATTAAAAGTTTTAGTTTCTCCGTTTGAACTGTTATTGCATCCGACTAGTAAGATTAACATAGTAATTGCCACATGTATCATCATTGTACGGAGCTTTTGATGGGAGTTCCTCATTATAGATTTCTCTCCTTCAACAGATGAATCTGGACTTCAAACACCCACGCAGATAAACTACGTGGGTGTAATCGCGCTAACATTATTAACTTATGAGACCGTGTTTGTCCAATATTCATAAGGATACGAACTCGCGTTAGGATTGTTGTTTGGTTGATAGAATTTTGCAGGGCTGAATGCCGCCTGAGAAACACCACTTCGTATCATTCTAAACATCCATTGTACGGATGTTCCTGATGGGACTTTGCCAGTAAAATTATAACTGTAAACATCTCCGGATCTGGTTAAAGCACCTCCATCAGTCCACGTACCCGAAGATGTGCGATAGTACATTCTGACTTCAGAAAAGTACTCCTTAGCGCCGTCATTCCTGATATACGAGGTAAATGACGCAGTGTTGTTATTCCACGCTACTACGGAATAAGCGTCGAGGTCTTTGCCAGAGTTCCAGTTCGTCGAAGATAAATGTCTGTAATTGACCTCGTTTCGGAGCCATTTCAACCCACCCGTTGTAGAACAGACTCCAAAATGAAGGTGTGCAGCGCTGGTTCCTTGATTGCCAGACTTGCCTATCAGAGTCCCTTTACTCTTCTTTCCGTCAGGTTCCCTGCTATTCATATGATAAAACCTAATTTTATAGTCTCCATCATCCTTTTTATTATTGTTGTTTGCATCCACCAAAAATTCGATATCATACGAACCTGCACCAGTAATGCCAGTTGCCCACCCGTCATATGGTGCATATACACTTGTATTCAACGCGGCTTTTAGGTCTACTCCGTTATGGGGATTTGTTCCAACTGCACGCGGCTGATTCCACTTGCTGTTCACTGCCGCAAAGCCTGAAGTTGAAGTAGTTGAAAGCGGCGAGTTGAAATTCACAATAGACGGCGGCGTATTCCCAAAAACGATACTGTAATCAGCCGCGAATACATTTGATGTGAATAAGAACGCAATGGCAGTAATAGAAAGTGCAAATGCCGTTATTTTTCGTTTCATTTTTTTACCACCTTTCGTTATATAAAATATTATTCCCCTTGTGATTTAACCATAAAGCTAGTGGAATCACTTCCATATCTCGCATTGACGAGTACTTCGTCATCATTCACCCATTGGAAACGAATAATATTCCCGTTAACTGCGCGAGCGCTTTGCGACGAGTTGGAGAGCAATTTCTGTGAATTTGTAGATAAGTCAACAATCATTACATCGTCAATGCCAACCATTGGGTCATTACCATAACCTATCGCAATTTTGCTTCCTGATGGTGAAAAACGGGGTTCGCCATCAAGGTATCCGGAAACTCTGGAAATTTCAGATATCCTTCCTGTTGATGCATCGACACTACTAATGAACGCAGTGGAATTAGAACTGCCATTATCGTAACTTGATATCACGATTTTTCCATCCTTAACGCTGCTGATACGTAAATTCGGCAGATTCGGTACATCTACAGCGATAGCTGTCTTGTTATTTACATCAATGATACGCGTGTCGCTGAGTGCTCCCACAACAACATTGCTGTCAGTAATGAATCCGACAATATCGTTATTAAGGGACGGATCAATCAGTTGCTGTTCTTCCCCGGTATTAAGATCAATTCCCCAAACAGATGTCTCATTAAGCTCGATGCTGTCTCGATTCGTGCGATAAACAACATACTTGCCATCAGGACTAATGTTTACGCTATCGATCCAAGTTAGGTACCAATCTGAATGAGGTTTCGCTATCCCGAGGCTGATTTCAGCTAAAGACTTGCCGGAGTATGAATCCGACGAAAGTTTTTTTGCGGTCATGTTTTCTGGATCTATCCGCCAAATCCCCATATCCGTATAGGCTAAATAAATATTTTTTTCACTGATGGAGATAAAGCCGAATGACTGGTTCCCCCATTCGGAAGGGAAAACAAAGTTATCTTTACCGACGCTCGCTCTATAAAACAAACTCTTGTACTCGCCGTTCGATTCATCCGTAATGGAGATCTTAAACGGTGTCAGTGTAACTTCGGATCTCTCCTCTCCAACTAACGAATATGCTTTCATATGTTCGGCGACGAATTTTGCACGAGATTCGTCAAAGTCGTTTATACCGGGAATATCTTGCCCCTGTGCATCTACAATGCCGTTAGGGTAGAGTATACTCATCATTTCCGAATACTCTTCATCAGTAATTGAGTCGACCAACAGAACCTCGCCGTTTTCCCCAACCATAACATTACTAACATTTTTTTCGTACGGGACAGCCACTAGCTTATTTTCACTCGTAATGGTCGGGTTTGATGCTTGTAATACTTGAGAAGTCGCGACCCCGAGAAGGATGAGCGTAGTTGCTATAACTGTGATTCTAGGCCATTTTTTCATAATCATAAACTCCCCTTCCTACGCTCGCAATATATGGAAACTATAACAGAGCGCATGCTTGTTTTTAATGAAAACGTTTCGTTTATGGAATAGAAACGCTTCTCCAGAACCTGCTTTAAAGCTGCAAACTGGTCTTCTTATGAGGATGTAACAAAGGTCGCAAAAAGCTTAACAGATACCATTCATTTGTACGCTACATATCATAACACCTCCAAAACCTCCTTTTCCTTTGGAGTCCATTGGAAATTGAACCCCTTTTATCATCTATACAATACCAATATTGGTATTTATATGTAATAGTTCGATAGATTCAAAATAACGTCAAAATTCGACTCTTGCGTAGTTGACCAAATTAGTAAAGACATTTAGCTTCTTTAAGGTAAAGTCGGCGATGGTCGTACTATAAACCCTTATGGGAGGTGGGACTAATCCTAAATGAAAAGCTTGTTCCAGCACTTGAGTGTGGAGCTTGAAATCGAGGTAGCAAAGACATTCAATAAACTGCCTTACATGCCAACAGAGGAGAACTCAAATTCATAGGATAGTTAAATCATTGTCGAAAAATAAGGTTACCGACCGATTAATATGAAAGAATCGGGAGTACAAAGAATAGATCTCGAAAATCAAGTTTACATAACATATATTATGTATGTTTTATGCAATTAACAAATGGATTGCGTCCTTCTAATCCATCGGCGCTTCCATTAAGTACAGAATAGCCCAGCCAAGCGGGTCCCCCCGGATTTCCCCACAACACAAGGAAACCCGGGTATGGACTTCTTATTTCCGCAGCTTTTTAGATGCCTTATCAACCCTTCTGAGCTTTTCATTTTCCCGCCGTTCCGCATAAGCCAGCTCCCTCTCCATTTTGAGGTAGTTATCGTAGCGGCTGCGATCAAGCTCGCTGGCTGCCAGGGCCGACTTTATGGCGCAGCCCGGCTCTCCATTATGTTTGCAATCACGGTAGCGGCATTGCTCCATAAGCTGTTCAATATCCTCGAAAGCCGAGCTTAACCCTTCATCCGAAGCATTAAGCTGGATTTCACGCATGCCTGGCGTGTCAATTATGATGCCGCCTGTGGGCAAAACAATCAATTCGCGGTGTGTGGTCGTATGTTTGCCCCGCCCGTCCGACAATCTAATGTCATTGACGCGTTGAAGCTCGCTGCCTGAGAGCGCGTTAATAAGCGTTGATTTGCCCACGCCTGAGGAACCGATTAATGCAGCCGTATGCCCTTGGCCCAGGTATGGCTGAAGCTCCTGCAAGCCTTGCGTGTGGAGCGCGCTTATTGCATGGATGGGAACGCCAGGGGCTATCCCCTCCACCTCCGCAATCCTCTCTTCCGCATTATCGCAAAGGTCGATTTTGCTCAGCACAATAACCGGCGTTGCTCCGCTATCCCATGCCAATAGCAAATATCGCTCCAGCCTTCGCAGATTGTAATCCTGATGCAGCGCCATCACCAGAAAAGCCGTATCGATATTGGCGGCCACTATTTGTTCATCCGAGGTTGCCCCCGCTGTATTTCTAGAAAACTTGCTTTTTCTTGGCAAAACAGCGTGAATAATGCCTCTGCCGTCTTGATGCTTCAAAGCGACCCAATCTCCTACAGCAGGCAAGTCGGCCCGCTCCAGCGCATCAAACCTCATTTTTCCGGATACCTCGCCAAGCACCTCCCCGCCTTCAGCGGCAATTTGAAAATAGTGACGATGCTCCCTGACGACGCGGCCGACCGAATATCCACGCTCCCGATACGGGGTAAAATGCTGTTCATAACTGGAGTTCCAGCCTAGTTCAACTAAATTCAAGGTAAATTTCCTCCAAATCAAAAGTTAAGTTTTAAAAAACGGCAGCACAAAAAGCCGCGATCGCAGGACCGGCGGCTTTTGAACGGCATCATCAAAAATGACACAGAAAAGCCCCGGAGACATCAAACACGAGGTCCCCGAGGCGCTTAACTTATAAGCTTTAATAATAGCTTAACGCGCAACAACATGAGGACCGCAACTTACAACCCATACCTTCATCATCAAGTTTTTCATAGTCCCCACTCCTTTCGGCTTCTTATGCAGCTACTGTAACATATGAATGATTATCGTTAAAAGGTAATAAATAATTAAAGCCGTTTTTCACCAGCGGCGGCCCCTCATATTCCACCTCCGCCTTTTCCTAAGTAGCAGGTTCGTTTCTTATTTTCCTGTATGCCCGGGGCGTTTGATGATGCTGTTTTTTGAATGACTGAATAAAGTGGTTAACATGATTGAAGCCAACAAGCTCAGCGATTTCTGTAATTGTGCGGTCGCTGGACAGCAAGAAATCGCAGCTTTTTTTGATCCGGTAGGTGATCAGATAATCGTAGGGCGTCATTCGAATTGTTTTCTTGAAGCTGCGTGTACATTCAGATACGCTTACATGCGCCGCATCGGCTATTGCCTTAAGTGAAACGGGCTGGCTGTAATGCTGATGAATGTAGCTCAGCATTAGCTGAAGCCTCTCTTGCTGCAGCTTATTGTATGGCGAGGAGGTTTCCTCGGTCGATAAGGAGACGTTCCTGATAAACAGCAGCCATAGCTTAACGGCCAATACGGAAACCTCGTATTCCCATCCCCAGGTTTTAGGAGCGTCAAATATATTTTTCACCTCCCAAAGCAGGCCAAGGATTCCTTTGTGCCAAGGGGAAACGTCCTTTACAACATAGGCTACAAAATTGGAGTTGGTATATGGAAGCACATAATGCTGCTCCATGACGCTTTCGGAATAAAAGGCGAGCAGCTTCTCCGGAAAGTTTATGCTGACATATTGGCCGTCGGGAGAAAGCTGCGTAACGATATGCAGCACGCCTTTGTTCAGGATAATGGCTTCGCCCGTTTCCAAAACATGATCAATACCGTTGACTTGGATATTCATCCTGCCCTTTGTCGCGAGAGTGATTTGCAGCTCCTCGTGCCAATGCAAATCGTTAAATCCCCTTCCCTTGGGGACCGTTTCCTGCAGGGTATGGGTATACATGATAAAGGGAAACGAGCGATCGGGATATTGAATGGCTTCATGCAGTTCCTTCTTCAAAAAAGACGCCTCGATTCTGACGATATTTCGATAGAATATAAAGATATTATTGCACAAAAAAGAAAAGTCCGGTGATAATATTATATTTGGTTTTGAAATTCCAAATCTAACCTATGCTTAGAATTGTCAGGCATCCAGGAGGAAACATGTTTAAGCAGCAGCAGCCGGGTTTATCTCTTCATCCTTATTTTTTGCTTTTTATTAGCATTTTGTCTGTTTCCATTTCTTCTATCCTAATCAAGTTTTTTTCGGAAACGCCCACCTCCGTGGCGGGAATGTACCGGTTGTTTATTACCGTCCTTATCATGCTTCCTTTTGTCTCTTGGAGTAAGCTCACTTCGCTGGAAATGGGCAAAAGAGATTGGCTTACTGTTATTTTGGCGGGAGTCTTTATCGGCTTGCATTTTCTATTCTGGATGGAGTCATTGGTTCATACATCGGTTGCCAGCTCCATGGTGATTCTGACGCTACAGCCTCTTTTTGTCATGGCCGGGTCTTATTTTATGTTTAAAGAAAAAGCCGGTCCGCTAACTATCGCTTGTATGCTGGCGGCTTTATTGGGCTCGGTCATTATAGCATGGGGGGATATCGGCATATCTCGCGAGGCGTTGATCGGAGATGGTTTGTCGCTTGTCGGGACGCTGATGGTTTCGGCTTATATGCTTGCAGGGCAAAAGGTGAGCCGCAAGCTGGATGCCAAACTGTATAGCGTTGTTGTGTTTTCCATTGGCGGTTTTGTTTTGCTGATCTACAATGTAGTCAATAAGCAGCCGCTGATTCAATATGAAGCATCGCATTGGATATATTTCCTGTTGCTAGCCATCATCCCGACGGTGCTTGGTCAATACATTTTTAATATCCTGCTTAAATCAGTTGGAGCCACTACCGTTTCGGTCGGTATTATCGGAGAACCGGTCATCGCCATTCTTTTGGCCTTTGTTTTGCTTGGGGAATCCGTTTCCCGTTTCCAGTGGGCGGGCGGGCTGTTGACTTTGCTAGGGATGGGGATGTACTTCTGGCTGAAAAGCACTACAGCAAAACGAAATGTGAATACGATACAAAACGGGGATGTCCAAAAAGCCTCGTGAACAAGCGGCAGACATTGCCAGACATTTTGTAGACAAATTAAAGGCCCAAGCTTGCTGCATTCAACAGGCTCGGGCCTTTCGTACATTCATTTTACGAAGCATTCTCGCAGCTCCATTATTTGCTTAATTGCTCCATCCATTGCTGCATAGCGTTAATGATGTTTTCCAACTGCTCCGCCTCACCAATCTGCGGCTCGTTATCACCCTTTTGATGTCCATACGAACCAAATTGTCCGTGGTTGCCGCCTTCAATGGAGACATATTCCGTATTTGCCGGCAAATTAGCTTTGGTCCTCTCCCATTCCTCCCAGTTTAGAACGCCATCCGCGGAACCCGTCAATTGCAGCGCAGAAAGATTCGTATCCGCTAACGTCCCTCCGTCATCGGCATAGGAAGCAAGGAAATAGACGCCGACCAGCTTATCGCTATGCTGATTTGCGTATCTGGCGGCAAATGCCCCGCCCAGTGAATGTCCGCCGATGACATAAGCTTCATCAGGGTGCTCCTTTATAAAGGCATCCGCCTTGTTTTGACCGAATATAGCCAGGTTTAGCGGCATTTTCGCAATATAAACCCGATGTCCAAGCTGAGCAAGCTCGTTTGCAAACGGCGAATAGCTTTCCGGCTTAACCAAACCTCCGGGATAAAAAATAACGTTGGGCTGAACGGTCGCTCCATCGGAGGCTTCAAATTTGTACCCGTTTTTCACCTTGGTTACGGTAACGTCGCTATTGCCTTGCATAGCTGCTTCCGCTTTAGTGGAGGGACTGTATGTCTGGGAGCCGAGATACAGAAGTGCGCCGCCAACAATAAGTGCGATTAACAGGAAGCCCCATAACAAGATGCGCAGCCATATGTTTTTTCGTTTTGTCTTTGCCACAGGGATATTCTCCTTTTGGGTTGCTGCAAATTAGTTTTGACCGAGTTCTGCTGATTTTGACAGCCTCCAGACGAGGTAGCTCATATAGGTCAACATGCCGAACAACACGGCAATCGCGGTCATATGAGCAAGCACAACAAACATATAGACGTCCGGGCGCTCAAGCGTAAACAGCATGGCAACGCCGGTAAGGATCTGGAACAAAATAAGCGCAATTGCATAATTGGCTTGCAGCACCAATTCCCGGTTGCTTTTGAAGCTTTTATAAATCCACGCAAAAAGGACAATGATCAGAACAAGGAGCAGCATTCCGGCTAAACGGTGAATCATTTCGATTCGAATCCCGCTTGCCAGCTCCGGCAAGGCCCCTCCTGTGCAAAACAATCCGGTACATGAGCCGGCCGAATTAGTATGGCTGACAAAAGCGCCAGTGTAGACGACCAGATACGAATAGACGGTCAAGAACCATACAAAATTGCGAAAGGCTTTGTTTGTCCTTGGCATCTGGTTGAACTTTGCAAGCCCCCCCATCCTCTGCTCCTGCCTCGCTCCGAGACTCGTCATTAATGAGCTGGCCAGCGCGATAAAAGCAAAGCCCAAATGGAGCGCCATCACAGGCGGAGATTGGGAGAAAACAACCGCCAATGCCCCCATCGCGCCTTGAATAATAACAAAAATCAGCGTTAACCCCGCAAAAATCTGCAGATCCCTTCGATGCTTGAAATACACCAGGAAAGCGATAAACGCAGCTACGGCCAAAATACCCGCCGTTGTACTGACCAGCCGATGCGTATATTCGATAAGGGAAGCAAGCGTATGAGCGGGAACAAACTTCCCGTGACATAACGGCCATTCGGTGCCGCAGCCCAAACCGGACTCCGTCCGAGTGACGATCCCTCCGCCAAATGTCGCAAAAAACATAAATAACGTTGTGGCATAGCTAAGCCATTTCAATGTAACGATTTTTCTCAAATTGTGTCCACCTGCCCGCATTTTTGTTGACTCCATCATATTATCCTTGTCGAATAGGAATGATTCCATTAAATTATATTTACCGGAAGGTAAATTTACAAGGCGTTTTTGATAAAAAAGACAAGATGTCATAAAATATTCATGGAGGTAGAGTTATGATGAAAAACCAAACGCAACGTGCGCCAGGCAGACCCAGGCATACAAAGGACGATCCGCCCATTCAGGAGATGATTATTCAGACGGCTTCCAAACGTTTTATGGAATACGGCTATGAGCCGGTTTCGCTGCACCAAATCGCCGAAGCCTGTCATGTATCCAAACCGGCCATTTATTATCATTTCTCCAGCAAACCGGAATTATTTAAAGTGGCGGTTACTTCCGTTCTGAATAATGTACACCAGCATATCGCCCGTATACTGGAGGATGCCGAGCATCTGGAGGCGGGGCTGGTTTCTGTTGCGGAAGCGCGATTAACCAATCCCCATGCCGAAATCGAAACGATGCTTAGAGAGGCGGAGCCATTTTTAAACGAGGAGCAAATACGGGAAATCAGATTAGCAGAGCATCATATTTACCAGGTTTTGGCGGATCAATTTCAGGCAGCTATGGACAACGATATGTTTCGGTCCAACGACCCCATGCTGCTGGCCCATACCTTTTCCGCGATGCTGATGTTAGGCAACCGAAAGGATGCGCTCCAAAAATACACTACCAATGAGGCGCTGGCCAAAGAAATTGTAAGCATCTTCTTGCGGGGAGCATCTGCATAATCACAATAAAGCACTGACAAAGCGATTGATGCTCTAGTCTTGCAGCCTCTCCAAAATGTATGTAAGCATAACCTCGCGCCAGCCCTGCAGCTGGGAAATCATTTGGCTGTACAACCTAATTCCCTTTTTGTGCCTGCAAGGCAGGAGCTTGGCAACGGCCTCAAACCAGATAGCTTTTTGTGATAGATTGCTCGGCAGAGATAATATCCTCAGGAACGCCCTGGAACACGACTTCTCCGCCTCTGCTGCCTCCGTCTGGCCCCATGTCGATAATCCAGTCCGCTTGGCTGATGACCGTGAGATTATGCTCAATGACGATTACGGTATTGCCTGCATCCACCAGCCGATTCATAATACCGATCAGCAAGCCGATATCCGACATATGCAGTCCCGTCGTAGGCTCGTCCATAACATAAATGCTGCCCTTCTTATGCAGCTCGCTGGCTAGCTTGATACGCTGGCACTCTCCTCCCGAAAGCGTGCTCAGCGGCTGGCCAAGCGTAATGTAGTTTAAGCCGACGTCGCTTAACGCTTGAAGCTTGCGGACGACTTCTTTAAGCTGGAAAAAGTCCAGTGCTTGCTCAACCGTCATCGCCAGCACATCCGCAATAGACTTCCCGTTTAGCTTATAGGCAAGCACATCTTCCTTAAAACGTTTGCCGCCGCATACCTCGCATGGCAGCTTGACGCTATCCAGAAAAGCAAGGTCCGTATAGACCACTCCAAGGCCCTGGCAGTTATCGCATGCGCCCTTGGAATTAAAGCTGAACAAGCCTTGGTTTACTTTGTTGGCCGAAGCAAACGCCTTGCGAACATCATCCATAATACCTGTGTAGGTGGCAGGATTGGATCGTGTCGATACCCCGATTGCGGATTGGTCGATGACAATCGCGTCTGGATGGCGGCTCAGAAATACTTCGTTGATCAGTGTGCTTTTGCCGGAGCCGGCAACGCCCGTCACTACAGTTAACACGCCTTGCGGCACGTCAACGTTTACGTCCTGCAAGTTATGCAGCGTCGCGTTATGGATGGGGAGCGTGCCCGTCGGCTTCCTGTATTCAGGCTTCAATTGAAGCGGCAGCTTCATATGATTGCCCGTCAGCGTACCGGATTCCAATAACCCCTGATAGGTGCCTTCATAGACGACAAGACCGCCTCGGCTTCCGGCGTGAGGGCCAACATCAACAATATGATCAGCAACCTTGATAACGTCAGGATCATGCTCCACCACAATAACCGTATTTCCTTTGTCACGCAGCTTCAGCAGCAATTCGTTCAGACGGTGAACGTCTCGGGGATGCAGGCCTACGCTAGGTTCGTCAAAGATATAGGTGACATCCACCAGACTGCCGCTCAGATGTTTGACCATCTTTACCCGCTGCGACTCTCCTCCCGACAATGTACTGGTCTCGCGGTCGAGCGTCAAATAGTCCAGGCCGATATCCACCAAATGCTGGAGCCGCTCGGCAAGCGCCTTGATGACCGGAGCGGCAGCGGGATGTTCAATCTCTTGAATAACCCGGATCAAGCTGCCAACCTCCATGGAAGACATCTCCGCGATGTTAAATCCGTTAATACGGCAGCCAAGCGTTGTTTGGCTTAATCGCGCTCCTTTGCAGCTGCTGCAGGGCCCTTCGGTAATAAACGGCGCAACGGCCTTTTGCGTACGCTCCGACTTTGCTTTGATGTCCTGCTTAATGTATTTGTTCGTAAACTTTTCAATAACGCCTTCAACCGTTATATTCATCGCTTTACCTGCAAAATCCATTTGCACTTTTTTGGCTTTGCCGTAGAGCAGCTGTTGCAGTTCTTCCTCGCTGTAATCGCTCAGCCTTTTGTCGAGGTCATAGGAGCCTGACTGAACAACCATATTCCATTCCCAGCTGTTCACCGAATAGTCCGGGAGCATAATCGCTCCTTCATTTAGCGATTTTGATAAATCCACCGCTTTGCTTAGATCAACGCCCAGCCTGCGTCCCAACCCGCTGCATTCCGGACACATCCCGTGGGGATCATTAAACGAAAATAAATGAGGTTCGCCAATATGAGGTTGTCCCGCACGGGAGAATAATAGGCGCAGAATCGGGGAAATATCGGTGATCGTCCCCATCGTGGAATGAGAGCCGCCGCCAAGCCGCTTCTGATCCACGATAACCGCCATGCTCAAATTTTCGATGGCATCCGTATCGGGCTGAGGTACACGCGGCAAAAAGCTTCGCACAAACATGCTGAAGTTTTCGTTCAGCAACCGTGTGGATTCCGCCGCAATGGTATCAAATACAATGGAAGATTTGCCTGATCCGGAAACGCCGGTAAAAATCGTAATTTTTCGTTTTGGAATACGCAACGAAACGTTTTTGAGATTATTTTCCCTCGCGCCCGATATGACGATGTATTCCTGATTGGATTCCTTCATAAGCAACATCCTTCCGTAATTATTTTCCTTCTCCTATTATTCCAAGCGTTTATCTTTTCATTTTGGTGCCGTTTAGATTATGAGACACCGTCTGCCGTCCTGTCAATGTTGTTTTTAGTCTGGCGGTTTCGTGGCTTTTGTCCCTTTGTTCCACTATAATGAAAGCAACTATTTAAAAGGAGGCGACTCCGATCAATCAGGCCACAGCCTTGTTTCAAAGCCATTATTTTTTGCCCAATGAGCCCCTTCTTGATATCGTTCGTTATCCGGAGGACTTTGAGGTCCCTTTTCATTTCCCGTGCACAAGGGATTGTTGTTTGCGATTCCGTTAGGCGCATCCCATGTATTCAGGCCATCCTCTCCCGGCGAGAAGAATCAACGCTTGATTGTTTACAACTGCCTGTTTCACAAAGACATGGTAAAGCATCTGTCCTCGCATTTGGAGGAAGCTATCATCGGGCATCTAACCAAAATGACGGTTCAGAAGCAGGCTTATTTTTCCGTATTCGACAGCGATGGCGGAATCGAGCGCCTCCTGATGGCAATGTACCGCGAAAAGCTGGTACCGGGTCCCGGTTACTCAAGTTTGATGCAGGCTTATTTAAGCCAGCTTGTTATTGCCGTTTACCGGCTGGCAAACAGTGTGCATAAAGAAACAGAAAATCACTTATCGGACTTTTCCCATGTCATTGCGTATATAGATAAGCATCTCCATCTCCCTCTTACTTTACATGATTTGTCCATAATCTCTAAGTGGAGCAACAGGCATCTGCAGCGTTTGTTTCAAAAGCATTTCGGCCAGCCGTTTGGCGCTTACTTAAAACAGGTCCGCATCCAAAGAAGCTGCGAGCTATTGCAGCATTCGTCATATAAAGTCAGCCATATCGCCGAGTTGGTCGGCTATCGGAATAGCGCAGCGTTTAACGCTGTATTTAAAAAGATAGTTGGCCTTTCGCCTTCCCAATTTCGCAAGCTGAATAAATAAACGTCTCCCGGCGGCATGGCCAGGAGACGTTTTATTCTTTAGAGCGCGTATGAAAAGATGTAGCTGCCGGAGCCTAGCGCCACCTTAACGCCATCCTCACAAGCTTCTATACCGGTTATGCCTTCAGCCTTGAGGGCGAGTCCGCCGCTTTCAAGCAATCCCTCAAGCTTGGCGGCAGGCAATATGGCCTCGCCCGTTGTATTGGGCGGAATCGTAATGTGAAGCTCCATGGTTCCATTATCCGTCAAGTTCCAGTTGCATGCCGCAGTACCGTACATCGTCTCCAGGCTTGCTTTGACATAGCTTATACCTGGCCCCGGCATTGGCTTGAAATGGATGTGTTTAAAGCCCGGTTTACCTTCGTCCGGCCCGATCCCGACTACAAAGCGATACAGCCACTCCCCGATGGAGCCATAGGCGTAATGATTGAATGAAACCATCCCTCCATCTTTAAAGCTGCCGTCCTCCTTAATGCCATCCCAATGCTCCCATACTGTTGTCGCGCCTTTGGTCACTTGATACAGCCATGACGGGTAATCGGTATGAAAAAGCAGCCGATAGGCCAACTCATTGTTTCCAGTTGCGCTTAAAACGGGGTTCAAATAAGGCGTGCCAACAAAACCCGTTTTCAAATGGTCGTCTGCCTCGGCCAGCAAATCCTTCAGCTTCTGAATCGCGCTTTCCTTGACGGAACCCTCCACCAAACCGAAATGAAGCGCCAAAACATGGGCGGTTTGCGTAGGCACGGAGAGGCTGCCGTCTGAAGTTACATATTCATTGCGGTAAGCTTGGACGATGCCGTCGTAAAGCGTTTGGAAATAGTCTGCGTCTTCGGCATAACCCAAAGTGGCCGCTGCTTTTTGAACAAGGGATGTGGAATACGCGTAAAACGCGGTAGCGACATAGTGGCGGTCAGTTGCGCCAAAATAAGCGTCCCATCCCTCCTTATCCGAATCTAAAGCAAGCCAGTCGCCATAGTGGAATCCCGTATTCCACAGGTAAGGATTGTCGCCTTGATCATAGATGTAGGCGATCCATTTCTTCATGCTTTCATACTGCTGGGCCAGCAGCCGTTTATCCCCGTACATTTCATAAATCGTCCAAGGGCAAATGACAGCCGCATCGCCCCAAGCGGCGGAGGAATGATGGGTTTCGCCCCAGTTGGATTCAATAGAGTAGGATTCCTTCAGATTTGGAATATAGAACGGAACGCCACCTTCAGGGGTTTGGTCCGCCTTTAAATCTCTAAGCCATTTTGTGAAAAAGGGAGCTGTGTTCATCAGATGGGATGCCGTACGTACAAAGACCTGAGCGTCGCCGGTCCATCCCATTCGCTCATCCCGCTGCGGGCAATCGGTAGGCACATCCAGAAAATTACCCTTTTGCCCCCACAATATATTGTGATGAAGCTGGTTGATGAGCGGCTCCGAGCATTCAAAATTTCCTGTCCGCTCCAGGCTGGAGTGCATAACAACACCTGTGAAATCATCAAGCAAAACATCGCCGCCAAAATTTTTTAGTTGAACGTACCGAAATCCTTGAAAGGTGAAATGGGGTTCGAAAACCTCGTTTTCTTCTCCCTTCAACGTATATTGAATAGCTGCTGTGCTGCCCTAATATTTTCCCTGTAAAAATTGCCTTGACTGTCGAGCACTTCAGCGTGGATTAGCTCTACGGTTTGACCAGCCTGTCCTCTGACTTCAAAGAGAAGCCAACCGACCATATTTTGGCCCATATCCAGCACCAGCTCGCCATCCGGCGTATGCCATAATTGGACCGGCTTGATAAATTCGATTTTGGTTACAGGTTCATTTTCTTGCGGTACCAGGATGGTTTTGCTGTGTGGAATCAAATCCACCTCATGCCAGCGCCCCATGCTGTCATCGTTCAGTCTCCCAATAATGCGCCCAATGTATTTTTGCCCATATGCAAATAATCCTTCACATCATAGGTCTGGTACTGCAGCCGATTGGCGTAGCTGGTCCATCCCGGCGTAAAATAATGCTCCCCCACTCGTTCGTCATTGAGCTGCAGCTCATATAAGCCAAGCGCGGTAACATAAATGGTTGCGTTTGCGATCTCTTTGTCAATATGGAAAAACGTGCGCAGCTGCGGGCAGACGCCAGCCCTCAATCGTTTTTCTGGAGCAGCGATCCACTCAGCCTCCCAGTCCCCCGGATTTTGAAGGCCGGTTTGGAAAAAGGCAGGTTCTGTCCAAGGGCTCTCCCTCCCCGCATTGTCCCATGCTTTTACGCGATAATAATAGCGTGACCTGGCTTTCAACTGAAGACCATCCAACTCGACGAGTACGGATTGGGTGGAATTCATTTGGCCGGAGTCCCATAATAACTGGTCAAAATTCACGGTTGCGGAGATTTGAATGCGGTAAGCCTTTTGCATACAGGCTCTTGCATCGCATTTCAGCTTCCAGCTAATGCGCGGAGCGGCTCCTGCATCAATACTAAGAGGATTAACTTTGTATTCGCAAGTAAGCTGACTAATTGATAACATATAGATGGCTCCCTTCATCTAAATTCGTCGTAATGACTTTACTTTAGAGCAAAAAGCAGCTCCAAACATTATGCAATCAGGACATTTGATGCGGTAAACATGACATTTTTCAGCCTGCTGGACTTTTGTCGGGGAATGCAACCAGCTCAAGTCTGTTTCGTATGACGAAGATAGCTTTTACAATTAGGGGGAGTTCAACAGAGGAGCGATTGATGATGTATTACGAACAAAGGGTACGCAAGGAACTTGCCGACTGGGAGCGACGACTGTTCAAAGCGCCTGGCTTGCTGGAGAAAGCATCCAAATCCATAGGCGCGCGGATTAACGGCATCATTCCTCCCAAAATACATGCCGCCATTACAACGACTATCAAATCCATAGTCCGCACAGCTCTGTTTGGCGCAGAATATACGCCCCGCAGACCCGTATCTGTATTTACGGACCTGGAGCACGCCGATAGAGAGGCAAACGAGCTGTTTTCCCTTTATCAAAAAATCGCGGTGGCCTCCGGCGCGGGCACTGGCGCCGGAGGCATTATGCTCAGCATGGTGGATTTCCCTGCTTTAATTGCAATCAAAATGAAATATTTGTTTGAGCTTGCTCATGTGTACGGGTATGATACAAGACAGTTTTCCGAGCGGGTTTTTGTACTGAAGGTTTTTCAGATGGCGTTTTCGGGGCCTGATAAAAGAGCGGAGCTGCTCCATTCCATCAACTATTGGGAGCATGAGAAAACAAGATGGCAATCCGACAGCGACTATACCAAACAGATGGATTGGGAGACATTCCAGATGGAATACCGCGATGCGATCGACTTTCGGAAAATGCTGCAAATGGTTCCCGGTATTGGAGCCGTGGCCGGAGCTTGGGCCAATTACAGCATTCTTGGCGACCTTCGCGAAATCGCAGCCAACGCCTATCGTTTGCGCCGTTTAAACTCATAAATGCAGTATCAATGAAAAAAGCAGCCTATTGGAGCTGAGCTGCGCTTCTATCGCTTGTTGCCACTAACGATAAAGGCGCAGCTTAACCAATGGCTGCTTTTTAGCTTGTCTGGCGGAAGTAATAGTTCAGATTGATTCCATTTTGGCCTCCCATGCTGGAATAACGCTTGGGATCATCGACGGCAAGGGATTCATCGCGAACCGCTCCCCACTGCATATTTGTTATTAATAGCGGAATACCATCGATATTTTCAAGCAACACGAGGCCATTCGTATCGTAAGATAATTCCTCTGCAGCCCGAAGCCTGTCATTAAAACTGATCTGGTAGACATCCGCATGTTCTGCTCCATATTGGGTCAACTCCCGATAGGCTTTTGCCGGGAAATCCCGAATGGAAGAAAACAAGTCGGCCAATACGTAGCCGCTTTTGGGGTGGCGAATTTCGTTGGGCAGTCCGCTATATTCAATTTCTCCTAGGTAAAGGATTGCCAGCTCGTTGTCTATGGAATTATTAGCTTCATAGGCGAGTTGTCTGTCACCATTTTTGCCCGGAACGTTCAGGGTAAAACGGAAGGCAACCTGGCCTATGCCCAAATCCTTTTCAGGCTCTGCCGGCTTGCTGTAGACATTGACAGAAAAACGGTCAAATACAGTTACAATTGGGACGGCATCAGGATAGCCGATAGCGTTCATTATTGCTGCGGTCAGACCTTCCGGATCGATTTCCTTCGCTTGTGAATACGTAAACGGAATATATACGGTTCTGGAATTTTCCTGTCCTTTAGAAACTACAAACCATGTCACTAACCCTGTTGTCAAAATCAGCATTGCCGAAATGATCAGGTTTGTTTTCTTTTTATTTGATCCTGATATGACCTTTCCTCCTTAATCAAATTCTGCTTGAACGCTCAAGCACACAAACAAAAAATTCGCCTCAAAATATGATCTACGTATGACCGCATTACCATATTATACTCTTACTTCCATTTTGAATCCATTGTTTCCGAGACTCGGCAGCCTAGCGATTGTCTACAATCGCACCTGTACCCCTCAGGAGGTGACTTAAACTTACTGCAAGTATCTCCATGAAATGACTAAAGTTTAGCGAGGTTCATTTTCGGCGGGATATACCCGAGTTGCCTGCCCATTTTTACAATTTGTCCTCTATGATGAAATTCATGGGTAATGGTATGTGAAAATAACCATAATTCAGTTAACTCTACACTGTCACTCTGCCAGGATACATGAATGGTTGGGTCCCATTTGATTTTAAAGTCATTTAGAAATTCATAAACCAGTTCATCCGTGTTCTTAAAAATTTCACGCATGCTCTGAACATTACCAACGGATTTCGGGGTTATTTTGGGAAGTGATTTACCGAGGGCACGATTCCCTAACCATACCCGATAACAATCGGCTACATGAACATGCAAACTGCGAATCGAAACCCCGCCTAAGGTTTCTATTTCTTTAACATAATCCGTGGGGGTCAATGTTTCGCAAAAACGAAATAATGATTCTCTTGTGCGTTGGATCATTTCATACTGACTTTTGAATACATCCATCTTTTTGCTCTCCTTTTGATATCCTTTTTGACAACAGAACTATTTTCCATATAAGGATATTAGATGTCTATAATAACTATTATATTTCCTTACGTCAAGAAAAAGTATAAATGGCGGCGTATATAGCGAATAGTAACAAGCGTCAGAAAACAGAAAAAAACTGCCAGCAAATGCTGACAGTTTACATAATTAAAGTTATGGAACTTTTTATTCAAAACGATATGTCCAAAATGACTCCCTGCCAAATCTTCTTTTGATTTCTTTGCTGTTAAGCTCCTGGTTTCCAACCAGCTCCGCTGCTTGAAATTGTGTGCGATGCGCCTGAATGGAAGCCATTTTTTGCGGAAGGAACGCGCTTGCATCAATAATGATGTCCGCTTTCCCAATGGCTTGCTCGTGACCGCTGGAAAAAGCGCTGCAATAAACAAGGGGCCTTTCTTCAGCCGGGAGCTTTTTAACTGCTCGAATAACAGCGGCGCCCGTTGCGTCATGATCGGGATGTACGCTGTAACCTGGGTAGAACGTAAAAATGAGCGTTGGCTGAAGCTCCTCCAGTAAATGGCCGATAACCTTGTCCAGCACATCAGGATTTTCGAATTCAATCATTTTGTCGTGAAAACCAAGCATCCTTAAATCCTGTATGCCAATGGCCTCAGCCGATTCCTCCAGCTCTTTTTTGCGGATTGTAGGCAAGTTCACTCGATTCGCAAAAGGCGGGAAGCCCATGTTCCGTCCCATCTCCCCCAGCGTCAAACAAGCATAGGTGACGTGAGAGCCGCCTTCAATGGCCATCGCTATTGATCCGGCCGCAGTGAAGGATTCATCGTCCGGATGGGGAAAAACAACTAGAATGCGTTGGTGACGTGTTATTAAATTATCCATTTTGTTTTCTTCCTCTCATTCAGAAGCTTTCCCGGCTTAGTTGCAGCGCAACCACCAGTTTACCCTGGTTGTCATGCCCGGCAAGAATAAGCCGTTCATGCTCATTTTCGTCAACATGCGTCAAGCCTTCGGCATAAATCCAGCCTTGTGTTGTTTTTAGTCCTACCCTATAGGGACCTGCCCCGGATATAGAGCCATTGGTGTATTGGATAACTGCATTGGAAATAAAGGCCGATGCGGGGTGACGCGAATTGTCCAGATGGCTGGCATAAGCTCCTGTCGTCAGCTCCAGATGCACATATAAATCCTGGTCAGCCAGACTATTGATTCGGGTTTGAATCTCTTGAGGTTGAATGGGCTGCATAAAGGTCTCCTTTTTATCGTTAATGAACCTACGAATAAATTTTAGTCATAAAGCAATTTTACCACGATCGACTTGCTTCAATCCAGATAAGGCATTCCAATAGGCAACAAAAGCTTTCAGCCCGCTATAAAACATTATGACATTCTTTCAAGAGTGCCGGAAAAGGGTTTCATGTGGCGCTTCATTCCTGCGGACAAAAATGTCCTTTAGGAGCTGCTTTTGATAGAAATTGAGTTTGTAATGGACATTGACGTCCGTAACACCCTTAAATCCCGTCCATATGTGTCGCTTTTGAGCTCTAATGGACACGGGTGACCATTGCTCCAGGATAACCTAACTATATCATACTGTAACGGTCATAATTGACCGGAAAAGAGCGCTTATGTAACGATCGTGTAAGTCCAATAAAAGTGGAATCACGTCAATAATTCCTCTACATTCCAAACTATTTCTCACGTATTTCAGTAGGCACTCTTGCTCCAATATGCGACTGACAGCCACAGCCGGTATACAGCAAAGCATTGCATGGTGCAAACAAGCGCTGCGTATTAGGTTGTCTTTATATTTAATAGGGTTAATTATTTAAAATTCCAGTGATGTGGAGATAATTAGCTACATTAAATAATAGAGTTAATTAATAGTTGCATAGGCTGAACACGCCGTTTCTCCCTTAATCCATCATCCCACTTTTATCTCACTCTTTATCTCACTCTTCATCTCATTCATCCCCTCAATGTGCGGATGCAACTCTATTCCGTATAAAAAAAAATACTTCCTTTCGCAATATCATAGCATCCTCTTCATAATAAACGTTGTTTTTCTTGCACGCTTGGCCGCTCTTAGGCTGAGAGTGGAGTTCAGGCCCCTACGCATCCCCTTTATCTGGTCTTAAGCTTGCCATTTTGCTATACTAAAATTGCATTAAATCTATATTTAATGCAATTTCGGTTTAAAACAATCATTTAGGAGATAATGATATGGAGTTCAATGAAGATTGGGAGTCATTTCAATCAAAAATGGAGCTTTTTGAGATTTATATGAAGGATCGCGAATATTCCAAAGCAACGCAAAAAGGTTATTTGCATGATTTGAGACATTTCTTGATTAGCATCGAAGGCAAACCCATTGATCAGGTTACCGATCTTGATGTGATGAAGCATTTGACGAGGATTCGCGAAACCGGCGCCGGCCCCCGCTACCGTAATCGTAGCCAATCCGCAATCCGTCTGTTTTATAAAGTCATGATTAAATTTAAAGAAGCAGCCTATAATCCTGCTATGGACATTGAAAAAGCAAAGGTGGAAAAAAACCGAAAGCCGGCTTTTTTGCAAAAGCCGTTTCTGGATGCCTGCCTCCATCTCGTACAAGGCAGATATTTGGTGCGCGATGTTTCCATTATGGCATTAATGGCGTATGCGGGGCTTCGGGTAAGCGAGATTGTTCGCTTGAACATTTCGGACTTTGATAGAGAGGGTTCTGTGCTCGCGGTGTTGGGTAAAGGAGACAAATGGCGTTATCTCCCCCTCCCTCCTGAAATAAATCAGCTGCTGCAATCGGCGCTTAACGACCGGATCGAGCCTCGAAGCCTGCGGGACAACCCGGCATTTTTTGTTTCCCAATTCAGACGAAGGATCAGCCAACGAATGGTACAAGCTGTCGCTGAAAAGACCTTTGCGGCGCTCGTCAAGGAATACCCGCAATTTGCAGGGCAAGCTTTGTCCGCTCATAAATTAAGACATTCATTCGCCACGGATTTATTGCGGAACGGAGCCGATTTGCGCGCTGTGCAGGAGCTGCTTGGTCACGAGGATATTTCGACTACGCAAATTTATACACATGTGTTGGATGAAGCCAAGGAACGGGCCATGCAAACGGTTCGACCTTCCATTCCCTCCTTTGGATGACGGATATAGAATCATTAAATATTTTTCTAGTTTTCCTGTGTTTGCACTATTATTTTCATCTCGTTTCCTTATAATGTTAGTATATAGATTTACATTTGATGGAACTTGGGAGGGAAATAAACGTGGGACAAACGAATTTTGATGCCTTTAAATGGATGAATGAAAGCAGCATTTCCTTTCGAAACGATGCGCTCATCATGTATGCCACTAAAAAAAGCGATTTTTTTTGCAATCATACCCCAACAGCCGAAGTTGGTATCACACCTGAGAATTTAACTAACGCCCCCTTTTTCTATACGGAGGTAACGGGCGATTTCGTCATGAAGGTGAAGGTCAGCCACGAGTTTAAAGAAACCTATGACTCCGCTTCCGTGATGGTTATGAAAGACCTGCATGTATGGGCCAAGGCCTGTTTTGAGCTTACGGATTTCGACACCAACGCTGTCGTTAGCGTAGTAACGAATGAGGTATCGGATGATGCCAATGGCTGTAATATTGACGCAAAAGAGGTTTGGCTTCAAATCGCTCGATTGGGCAATTCCTTTGCCTTTCATTATTCCCTGGATGGCAGAAAGTTCGATATGATGCGTTTCTTCAGTTTGCCTGTGGAGGAGACGGTCAAGGTTGGTTTGTTGGCTCAGGCCCCCTTGGGCCAAGGCGGCGAGAGAGTATATGAGCATTTCTCTTTAGAATTGAAATCTGTCAAGAATATCCGAATGGGCGTTTAGCGACAGACCAGTGTCATAAGCCGCGTCTCATTTGTTTCGTGATTAAACAAATGAGATGCGGCTTTTTACGTTAAAAGCTGCAAAAGCCAAACTCCATTTTTCATAACTCCCCTCATAGCATAGATTTTCTGCGTATCTGAATTGATGATCCCTGCATAAAAACAAGAAAACCTTGGGAAACTTCAAAAAAGCGCCTTTTCGGCCATTTTCTTTGGAGGGGATCAGCTATGTCAGCCGTTATCAAATACATCCCCGATTGGATTATTTTTATTCAAGCCTTCATTGCATTTTCAGTGCCTCTCCTATTGTATTTTTTGTACACAAAGCTTTACCATTTTGTCGGCAAAACGCCAAGTCCCAATGTAAATCGACCTAATGAAAAAAAAGAACCCGACGAAGTAAATGTCCCCTTTACAGGCAGCTTTGAAAAAGACATGGAGATCATTCAAGAGCTAATAGGCGGCAATTGTGATTTTCGGACAAGAGAATTTACAATGGCGAAGCTGAATCGCCGTGCCATATTGGTTTATGTGGACGGCATGCAAAATGACCGCCTTCTTAATGTCAAAGTACTTGAGTACTTGATGTTTGAAGCTACGGCAGAGGATATGGGGTTGCCGCTTAAAGCCGCCGAGCTCCTTCCTTTTGAAAGCTTGATTGAAGCTGGCGATATCGGAGCCTTTAACCGGTCTGTCTTGTTTGGGCATACGGGCCTCATTATTGAAGGTTTTCCAAAAGGCCTATTAATCGAGCTGCCGGACGGCGCGAACCGGGCAGTGACAGAGCCGGTATCCGAAGCACTGCTGCGCGGCCCGAGGCTTGGTTTTACCGAGGTGCTGAGTGAAAACACCTCCATGCTTCGCCGCCAAGGCTTTACCGATCAATTAGTTATGAAGACGTATCGAGTCGGAACTCGTCTGAAAAAGGACCTTGTCATCGCCTATATGAAGGATATCGTCAATGAAGATTTGCTGCGCGAGGTCGACAGCCGCATTGAAAAAATGAACATGGATTTTTTGGCGGAATCCGGTTATGTAGAGCAGCTGATCGAAGATAATTATTTGAGCCCGTTTCAACAGGTGCAGAATACAGAACGGCCCGACAGGGTGATCAATGAAATAGTGGCGGGACGAATCGGAATTTTGCTTGACGGGACGCCATTTGCTTTAATCGTACCGGCAACCTTCACGATGCTCCTTCAATCGCCGGAGGACTATTATGAGCGTTGGCTGCCCAGCACGCTGCTGCGCATGCTCCGTTTCCTGGCGGCATTTCTTGCATTAATGGCGCCGGCTCTGTACATCTCCCTTATTTCATTCCATCCCGGTCTCATTCCAACCGAGCTTGCCATAACGATTATTGAAACGAGACAAGGTGTTCCATTCCCATCGCTCATTGAAGTGCTGATTCTGGAGGTTGCTATTGAAATATTGCGGGAGGCCGGCATTCGATTGCCCAAACCGATTGGTCCGGCGATGGGTATCGTTGGAGGTTTGATCATTGGCGACGCGGCTGTTCAAGCGGGGATTGTAAGCCCGTTTCTGGTCATTGTTGTAGCTGTTACGGCCATCTCCTCTTTCTCGATTCCTACGTACAGCGCCGGGTTTACGCTTCGATTGCTCCGGTTTGTCGGCATGATTTTTGCCGCCGTCTTGGGCATGTACGGAACGATTTTGTTTTTCCTTCTCATGTGCAGCCATTTGACCAAGCTCAAAAGCTTTGGCGTGCCGTATTTGACACCGCTCACTCCTTATAGGCTGCAGGACTGGAAGGATATATTCCTTCGCGTACCCTTTACCCTGATGAAAAAGCGGCCAGCCATGTTTAAAACAAGAAACAGACGAAAAAGTACGTAAACCGCTATAGGAGGTCCTACTTTGTTCAAACGAAATGATGATAAAATAACAGCCTCTCAAGCAACCATTTTTTTGACCAATACTGTGCTTGGCGCCGGTATTTTGACAATGCCTCGGAGCGTTACTCAAGCTATGGATTCCCCTGACTCCTGGATTACCATATTGATTGGCGGCTTCGTCATTATGCCGGTCATATTGCTTATGGTGCGCCTTTGCCTGAAATTTCAAGGGCAAACGATCTTTGAATTCGCAGGCAAAATTGTTGGCAAGTGGCCGGGGAAAATCCTTTGCTTGCTTTTGATCCTTTATTTTATTATCATTGCGGGATTTGAAATTCGCACCTTGGCAGAAGTGGGTTTATTTTTTCTGCTGGAGGGTACTCCGATTTGGGCAATCGTGCTGCCTTTTATTTGGGCGGGCACTTATCTTGTGAGCGGCGGCATAAATTCAATCGCGCGTGTCTATCAAATTATTTTTCCAATTACCATTTTGTTTTTGATTGTTTCTTATGGATTCAGCCTGCGCATCTTTGATTTCAGCAATCTGAGGCCATCATTGGGGGACGGAATTATGCCGCTGCTAAAAGGGCTGAAATCGTCAATTTTGATTTATACCGGCTGCGAGGTCGTCATGATCATCGTTGCTTTTATGGAAAATCCCAAACAAGCGACAAAAGCGATGTTAGGCGGCATTGCAATTCCTTTTGGTCTTTATTTCCTCACCATTGTACTTGTTGTTGGCGGCTTGTCCATCAACACCGTAATAACCAGCACGTGGCCAACAATCGACTTGATCCGAAGCTTTGAAATTACGGGATTTTTTGTGGAACGGCTTGAATTTCCATTGATGGTCATCTGGCTGATGCAAATGTTTTGCAATTTCTGCAGCTTTTTCTTTCAAGCATCTCTTGGCGTATCCCAGCTTTTTAAGGTGTCCTACCAAACGATGATATTCATTATGGTTCCATTGATCTTTTTGTCCACGATGGTACCCAAAAGCCGTCAGGATCTGTTTGCTTTGGGCGACGCAATTGGCATGATGGGTGTATGGCTGTTTTTGCTCACAACCGTACTTCTTAGCCTTGTGTGGTGGATTCGCGTGAAGGGATTGAAGCAACATGTCTAAATGGAGAAAAAGCTTGCTTCTGTTAATTCTCCTCTCCTTCCTTCTTTTAACGGGCTGCTGGAGCAGCAAGGAAATCGAGGACCTGGCCCTGTATGCAGGCCTGGCTCTGGATGTTGGCCAACCGGCTCCCGTCGAAGAAGAGTTTGAGGCCAAGGGCGCCACCTATTCCAAAAAAAACAAAGTAATGGCGACTATCCAAATTGTTCCTACCAAATCAACGAGCGGCGATGAAAAGAAAAAAATGATTGCGCCAAAGCATTATATAAATATTTCTGCAAGCGGCGATTCCATTCTCGAAATTTTTCGTCAATTTTCAATTCGCAGGGATCGGCCGATTATCGGTCATCACTTAAAGGTTATTGTTATAAATAGCGATTTACTAAAAAAGCAAACCATCGAGCAATTAATGGATTTTGTATTGCGGGATAATGATATAAGGCCCAGTACCCTGGTTTTCATAAGCCGGGGAAAAGCCCAAAATACCCTTATTTCTTCGCAGCCTAACGAAATCCCCGCTTTCCATATTTATGGTATGATTCGTAACCGGTCAAGAACAAGCAAGGTCATTCAAGCGGTAACGCTGTCCAAGCTGGATGGTTTGATGTATTCCAAAAGAAGCCTGGTATTGCAAAATCTCGAAACCGCCAAGGGAGAAACAGAGTTTTCCGGCGTGGGGATCATCAAAGGCTCGACCGGTCATTGGATCGGCAATTTGAACCAGGAGGATACCGAAGGCTTGGCCTGGATTAAAAATGAAGGTCACGCCGGCGTTATCAAAACCTATGATCGGGACAATGAACCCATTACCTACGAAATCAAGTCTATGAAAAGCAAAACCAAAGTCCATGTGAACGACGGGAAAATAGCCTTCCACGTTTCAATCAAAACGGAAGGCCGTCTGATTGAAATTTGGAATAGTAAAGGCCATTATACGAAGGATGAATCAAATATAAAAGAAGTTGAGGAGCTTTTTAAAGCCAAACTAAAACAAACAATAGACGAACTGATGCATAAGCTTCAGTCCGTCTACAAGGTTGATGTTGCAGGCTTCGGGGAAGCGCTGGCGCTTAAAGATCCCCGTCTCTGGAAAAGTATTAAAGACGATTGGGATGACCTATTCAGCAAAACCGAAGTAACCTTTGATTATGAGCTAAAAATTACCGAATTTGGTTCATTTACTGATGAATAAAATACGTCATCCTTTCTGCGCCTTATTGTTCAGATTCAAGACGATCGGCCGTAATGGAAAAAACAGAAAGCGTCTCGACTTTTTCGCTCCATAAACCGGTTTCTTTATCTTTGGTGCGGGTGTGCAATACAGGGGTGACTTCTATTTTTTTGAACGCCGGAGGCAACTCCTCCGTGACCAGCGTATGTTCATTGTAAAATCTGCCCGGGATGGGCTTATCGTTTATTTTTAACCTTCCCGTGCTTCCTGCGCCACTTAATGCAAAATGTTCGAATGGTTGCCCATCCACCTTAATTTGATATTTGATATTATACCGGGGGGCATAATCATCAAAAGCATTGGGACGTAGCTCTTCGGGATACTCCCAGCGAAACGTCCAAGCCGTAGAGCGCTCGGCGCTCTTTATACGATTAATTTTAAACATAACATCGTCATGCTGGATGGGGTTAGGGATTTTCACAATAGAGTCACTAACTTCACCGCTTTTGGCAAGCGGCAATTCAAAGCTCCAATTCCCTTCAATGGTTTCTTCGCGATCGGAGAGATCATGAATCAGAATGCTTCGCAAATCCACTTTTAACATAAATTTATCGGGCGCTTGTCTGGTGAAAAAGTATTTGACGATACCCGTTTTCTGCTCTCCACGAGCGTCAGAACTATCCGCCATCACAATACCGGGGTAATTTTGGTCAAGTGATTCGTCAAGTACAAACTTGGGTTCCACCCATGAATCATACGGAATGCCTTCAGCATGAGAAAGCGAATAACTAAAGGAAAGACGAATGCCGTCATACATTGCTTCGTGAATCCTTAATGTGTAGCCTGCATCCGCTACTTCAGTTAAAACGTCCATTTCGTTTTCTTTGATTTCTGGTATTAATGCGGGATCACCGGATTGTTCGAAGATGGATTGCCATTTCTGCTTGACCGCTTCAGCGAGCGCAGGCGAGCTCAGCACTGCCGTGCCTCCAAGCATGAGAACCAGAAATAGGCTGGCGGCGGCAATCCTCATCGTTGTCCATTTACGCGGTTTTATTGTATTTCTTTCTGGCAAACGAAGCAGCAAAGCCTCCACCTCCTCCTTTAACTCTGGCGGCATTTGATTCTGATCATGTGATAAGGCGCGAACAAAACGATCATCCAGTTCATTCGTATTCATTGTACAGAGACCTCCCTGGGTTCGGTTTGCTTCAACAAGACGGAAAGCTTCAAGCGTGCACGGTGCAGCTTGGATTTTACATTGCTTTGGGAAAGATTAAGAATTTCGCTAACCTCCTTGACGGACATGTCATTTACGTAATACAAAACAATGACCTCCTTCAAGTCGTTTTCCAATCCATCCAGCAAATCAAGCAGCTCCAAATCTGACTCCATACCGCTGCTTATTCGAACATCCATTTCCTTTGGCTCAATAGGCACGGTTCTGTTGTTTTGCTTGCATATACGCCGGCATTCGTTTATTAATATCCGGATGAGCCAGGTCCTGAAGTAGGCGGGCTGCCTTAGATTTTCGATACTCTGGTACGCCAGAAGGATGCTTTCCTGCATCGCATCCCTTATATCCGGTTCCGACCGCATCAGTCCTTTGGCGACTGCGTACAGATACGATTCATGAGCGCGCACTAATTCGGAAAAGGCTTCGCGAGAGCCCTTTTGCGCTTTAATAACCGTTTGTATTCCATCCAAGCCATGCATCTCCTTTCTTTGTTCTATCCATTAGATAAACGGGGAGGCCGATCGGTTGCATCATACGAAAAAAAACGGCAATTTCCCGATAAGAGAAATTGCCGCTATAGCATAATGTTAACTTGTTTATACCAGCACACCGGGATAAGCAGATACTACCTGTACAGGCAATCCTTTTTCCGCGCTTTCGTAAAAAGCGTCAACAATTTGTGCAAAATACAACCCGTCATCCGCCGGAGCAACCAATGTTTGACGGCCTTGAGCAATGGCATCAACAAAATGCCTGAATTCATTCAATAATTGCAATTGAGGGTTAAGCTTCAGCTTTGGCGTAATATCCAGGCAAATATCGGAGCTGTCCCCAAAAAGCTTCAACGTTCCGTTGACTAGGCTGGCTCCGCCTTTTGTACCCATCAGCTCGACATAAAAGCGGTCCTCCTCGATATTGGACGCCCAGCTGAAATCAAACGACAACGATGCGCCGTTGTCCAGACCCACGTAACCAATCGCGGCATCCTCGACATTAAAGACGCCTCCTTCGATTCCTTTGTAGCCATTTCGATTCCTAGCCGTCGTATGTATGAAGTTTTGATAGGTTTTTCCCGCTACATAGGATGCCTTGGGACGATCCATCAAATAAAGAGCCAGATCCAGATAGTGGGCGCCAAGATCAATCATGACACCGCCGCCGGAGCGCTTTTTGTCCGTAAACCAGGTGCCTCTGCCAGGGATGCCGCTCCTTCTCACCCAACCGGCTTTGGCGCTATAGATGTCGCCCAAATGCCCATCGTCGATCCATTTTTTAAGAAAAACAGCTTCATTGGTAAACCGGTTATTTAAGCCGATCATAACCAGCTTGCCGTACCGGTCTCTCGCCTGCAGAATTCGTCTTGCTTCCTCCGCATTGATGCTAAGCGGTTTTTCGCAATGGACATGCGCGCCTTGCGATAAAGCATATTCAGTAATTTCAGCATGCAGAAAATTTGGCGTTACGATGCTGACGATATCCGGCTTTTCAGCTGCAAACATGTCCTTATAGTCTTGGTAAGCGCTAGGCACATTATATTTTTGCGCCATTTTGGAGGCTTTATCCAGATCAATGTCGCATATGGATGCTACTTGAACATTCTCCAGCGAAAGATATCCGTGAATATGTTTTTTCTCCGCGTTGCCGCCGGCGCCGATCAGTGCATATTTTAATTTAGTCATCATTTTTTCCCCTCTGGCTTATTCCTCTTCAAGAGACTCAAGCAGCAGTTTTCTGAAATACGATGCCGAAAAATCAACGCCCCTATCCGCTAAATGGTCCGACAGCGCCGACTTTCGCGGTTCGATGCTCAGGCCTGCATCATAACCAGCCGCCCTGAGCGTAGCCAAAAATGAAGGCCAGTCCGTTTGATCCAGCCCCGCCGGCGGCTCATCAACCTTAACGCCATTAATTAACAGCGAGCCCTTAAGATGAACATGGTAAAACCGATGTCCCCACTCCAGCGTTTCCTGCAAATAATCTCCGCCAAAAAACACGGCATGCGACGGATCGTATTTGATGCCTAGCTGAGGCAAATGGCCATGAATGATCCGCCAGATATCGGGCGAATGAACAAAATTGATTTTTCGGCAATTGTACGTTGAGATTTTGACATTTTTGGGACTTGCATAAGCAATCAGCTTGCTGAAAAAAGCGATAGCCGCCGCGCAATTGTCGAACAAGGATAGCTCATCCACATAATTGCAGCCCGCAACAAAGCTGGGACATTGCAGCTCGGCAGCCGCGTCAATCAGCTTGAAGCAGCGCTGTACCTCTTCTTCCAGGACATTGCCATTCCGGTCAATCCTTATAGATTTCCATCGTCCAATTGATCCTACCTGGATACCGTATTGGTCCTTCCAGGCCTCAAGCTCTCGGACCCGATCGCAAAAAGCGTTTACATCGTCTCCTTCATTAACGCAAAACTCTAAAAAGCGCAGCTTCCGCTTTTGAGCTTGAATAAAGCTGATCTCTTCGGGCGGAGCGATGATGCCCAGTTGCATGATGCAAAACTTCCCTTCCTCATAAATTAATGAATAAATTAATGATAAGTGATCATAAACGTAAAAAGCGGATTCCGATGGAATCCGCTGGATTGATTGCTTCCATTGCAAGTCATCGCTGTTATGAACTAGGATAATACGATGAAATGTAAATATCAAGCAGTATTTTGCTTTTTTCGAGCAAATTATTTTAAGCCTGCTATATATGCGGTTAATGGATGGCCATGCCGGGGTCATAATCGTTAAAATCAATCTCCACTGGCTTCCCCAATACTAGCTTCGCCATTTGTTCTCCGAGAAAAGGGCCAACCGTCAGCCCAGAGGAGCCTAAGCCATTGGCAGCAAACAATCCATCCCAGCCCGGACATTTACCCGCAACCGGCAGAAAACCCGGCGTAAAGGGACGGAAGCCTACTCTGGTTTCCAAAATTTCTGAATCAGCCAGTCCCGGGGCTACCAGCAGCCCTTTGTTTAATACCTCTTGCAAGCCCCCTGCTGTTGCAGTTGCCTCGCGAGCAAGCAAACCTTCGTTTTCGTGCGTTGCTCCAATGACTAATCTTTGACGGTCAAAGGCCAGCAAATATTGGTCGGAAGGCGGCATAACGACGGGCCACCGTTCTGTTGGATGACCCTCTTGCGTCTGAAGGTGCAGGATTTGCGCTTTTTGACTTGCCACTTGAAAGCTTATGCCAGCCTTCCCCAAAAGCTCTCTAGCCCATATTCCCGCACAAACAATGATTGCATCTGCAACATATTCCCGCTCTTCAACCACTACGCCATTGACGCGATTGGCCTTGAAGGACAATGCCGCGTCTCCGTTTAGAATCGCAGCGCCATGTTTCCGTGCGGCTGAAACCAGCGCATTTCTCAGCGCTTGCCCGTCAACGCGGGCGGCTCCCCCAATAAAAACGGAAGGATAACCGTCTGCCAGCAGCGGAAAATGACGCTTTGTCGCCAAAGAGTCGAGAAGCGTAATTTGACCAATTTCGGGAGCGTCCGCTTTGCGTATTCCCGCTCTTTCCTCCAGCTTGTTCAGCTTGTCTTCATCATCATGAAGCAGCAATGCGCCTACACGGGCATACCCGGTCTCTGTTTCACCGGCTTTTTCCAGCTCATTGATCAGCTGGGGATAAAAGCGCGCCCCCGCCGATGCCAGCCGATACCAGGCTTTGTTCCGCCTTTGCGATACCCATGGGCATATAATGCCTGCGGCCGCATCCGTTGCTTGACCTTTATCCTTGCGGTCAACCAATGTAACCTCTGCACCCATTTTGGCAAGATGATAAGCAGTTGATGCCCCCATAATACCGGCTCCGATTACGATGCACTTCACTATCCGGGTCCTCTCTCTCCAGCAATTCAATACTTATTAGTTTGTTTCTACGTCAATATTGCCCCTTGTCGCTTTGGAATAGGGGCAAACGGCATGGGCCGCAGCAACCAGTTCACTGGCTTCCTCTTGTCCGACTCCATCGATGGTGACTTGCAGCTTAACGCCAAGCTTGTAGCCATTGTCCGCTTCGTCCTTCAGCAAAGATACATGCGCTGTTACCTTTGTAGCCGTCACATCACGCAACTTTTTCCTGCCGATGACGAGTTGAAGAGCGCTATCAAAGCAGGAGGCATAACCCGCAGCAAACAATTGCTCCGGGTTGGTGCCATTGCCGCCCCTTCCTCCAAGCTCCTTGGGCATAGACAATTGCAGGTCTAGTACACTGTCAGGGGTTTGGACTTGTCCTTCCCTGCCTCCTGTTACTGTTGCCGACGCTGTATACAATACGCTCATGTTGATCATCCCTTCTTGGTTCATTCAAGTAAAGGATGGTTTAGCGCATCTTGAAATATGCATGACGCCGAGATTTATTAGGTTAAAGTGCCCAGCAGCTCCGGCGTAAAAGGCAATAATTCGTCGGTACGGCCATCGCGCACCTTGCTTGCCCATGCCGGATCGCCCAGAAGCGCGCGGCCAATTGCTACCAGATCGAATTCTCCGTTCTCCAAGCGCTGCACCAGGCCGTCGATTGCTTGAACGCTGCTACCTTTTCCTTCCTTAAACATCGACATAAAGTCGCTATCCAATCCAACCGAACCAACGGTAATGACCGGCTTTCCGGATAGCTTTTTTGTCCAGCCAGCCAAATTGAGATCAGAGCCTTCAAATTCAGGCTCCCAGAAACGGCGTGTGGAGCAATGGAACAGATCGACGCCTGCGTCGCTAAGCCGCTTCAGAAATTGTTCCAGCTCCTCCGGCGTTTTGGCCAGCTTTGCGTTATAATCACTGGATTTCCATTGCGAGAAGCGAAACACAATCGGGAAGTCCGGACCTACTGCATGGCGGCAGGCCTTAATGATTTCAACGGCAAAAGTGGTTCGCGCCAAATAATCACCGCCGTATTGATCGGTGCGGGTATTCGTTTTTTCCCAGAAAAACTGGTCGATCAAATAACCATGCGCTCCATGAATTTCTATACCGTCGAAGCCAATTTCTTTGGCTGCCGCCGCTGAGCGGGCAAAGGAAGCAACAATCTCTGCAATTTCGGCTGCCGAATAGTCATTGACTTGGCCTTTAGCTCCCATATGCCAAATTTGCGGAATAATTTTGCCGCCTGCCTCATGCACGGCTTTGACCACCTGCGCCCAGCCCTTCAGCGCGGCCTCGCCGTATATATGAGGCACATTTCCTTGATTGGAGGCATCAGCATGCTCAATGACTGTACCTTCCGTTACAATCAAACCTACGCCGTTTTCCGCACGGCGCTTGTAATAAAGGGCCACATTTTCACCCGGAACGCCTTCCGGCGAAAATTGGCGGGTCATCGGCGCCATAACGATACGGTTTGCCAGCTCCAGGCTTCCGGCTTGGAACGGCGTAAATAAAGCTTGGGCAGATTTTGCTGCTTCCATTGGTAATCCCTCCGCGTTGTTCGATAAATTATGTTTCCTCTGTCATCATTATAATAAACGCATCTACAACATCCGGGTCAAAATGCTTGCCGCGCTGCCTGAGAATTTCCACAAGCGTTTCTTCAGTGCTCCACGCTTTTTTATAAGGGCGTTCATGCGTTAAGGCGTCATAAAAATCAGCCAATGCCACAATTCTTGCTTCGATTGGTATTTGTTTTCCCGAAAGACCTTCCGGATAACCGCTCCCATCCCATTTCTCATGATGGCTTCTGGCGATAATTTGCGCAAGCTTCAGCACGGTAAACGAGCTGCCCTCAAGCATTCTTGCGCCAATCACCGTATGCTCCTTCATTTGTTCAAACTCATGAGCTTCAAAGCGTCCGGGCTTTAATAATATCGTATCGGCAATACCGATTTTGCCAATGTCGTGCAGCGGGGCTGCGATTGCAATCATATCGGCATGATCATGGGATAAGCCGATTTTTTCCGCAAGCCTTCTCGCGAGCTTCCCTACACGCTGAGTATGGCTGCCTGTCATATCATCACGGTATTCCCCTATTCTGCCCAGAAGCTTCAACGTTTCCCGTTTGGCCTTCTTCAGATCCTCGGTTCTCTCGCGAACCCTCTCCTCCAAACTGCTGTTCTGGAGCTTAAGCTGTATATGATAGGATCGGGTCTTTAACAAATTGTTAATGCGCAGAACAACCTCCATCCGATCGTATGGCTTAATCAAAAAATCATTAACCCCGGCTTGCAGCCCATGCTGTCTTAATGTCGGTGAAGGCTCCTCCATAAGCATTAACACTGGCAAAAAGGCATTGTCGCCCGTATGCTCCCGAATCAAGGCCAGCGCCTGGAGAGAGTCCATTTCTCGTTTGTGCATATGTACAAGCACGATGTCGGGTTCAACTTCACTTAACATCCATTCCAAATCTGAATCATGAGTCGTATAGTGTATTCGGGTATATCCGGCACGGGACAAAATGCGCTCAAGCAGCGCGTCATTATAATCCTGCCCGCAAGCGATGAGAATTTTTGCCTGGCTAAAGTGATTGGTCGTTATCATTGCTTATTGTGGTTCATTCTATTATCCTCAGCGAGCAAGATTGTACTCATTATGACAGGCCTCCTGATCGGTTGTATCCATATTATGTATCAGCCGTAAATAGGAACCATCTTGCTATTCTCCCCACATTTTTCTTGATCACTTCCATCATAGGGTGCCTAAGACTTTGATGCAATACATTTATGCGATCGGGCCGGAACGGATTTTTGGACGGAAGGCGAGGCCTAGCAACGAAAAGAGGAGAAATGCCGATCCAAGCAGCAAAAAAAGGCTGTTATCCGATAAGTAGGACAGGCCGTATCCTCCAAGCAGAGGTCCCAGTATACTGCCGATGCTAAAATGAATGGAACCTGCCACATTCGCTGCCGGCAGGATATCCTTGGGCAAAATATCTGCGGCATAAGCTAGCCCCAGCGAAAAAAAGGAACCTACCGCTCCGCCGGCGACAATAAACAGCAGCATAAGAACCCCGATGGCGTCTCCGGCGAACGGAATCGCCAAAAACGAGACGGCGCCTGTAATCCCGCAAAGCATAAGCACCGGTTTCCGCCCTGTCTTGTCGCTCAGTATGCCTAGAGGCAGCTGCAGAATCAGACTGCCTATGCCAAAGGCAAGCAGCAGCAGCGAAATCCAATGCTGATCCAGCCCCGTTCGTAATCCGTAAAGCGGGAATGTACTGTTCATAGACGATTCCATCAAGCCAAACAAAATCGCAGGGATCAGCGCAAACCATGCCAGGCGATAAATCGTCCAATATCGTTTGCGGCCCGCCTCTCCCCGCTTGGGCATTTCCGGGTTTTCATGAGGAAGCTTCAAGGCCAGAAGCATGACGCTCAGGAAAATAAACCCGGAAACGAGAAACGGAACATGCCTTCCGGCCTGGAGCAGATTAATGCCCAGCGGGCCAATACTGAAGCCAAGGCCATATGCCATGCCATAGAGCGAAATGTATCTGCCGCGTTTCTGCGCCGGGCTGGAGCTTACAATCCAGAGCTGGGTCGCATAATGCAAGGCGCTGTCTCCAACGCCAACGAGCAGCCTCAGGACAAACCATACGGCCAGCGATTGGGTAAAAGGAAACAACAAGACGGAGCATGCAACCAAAGCGATACCGGCAATAATGACTCTTTTATAGCCCCACGCTCTGACCGGTTTTTCCACAAAAAACATCATGCCAAATACGCCGATATACATCGCTACCGAATTCAAACCGTTTTGATCAGCGGGAATCCCGGCATCCTCCAGCAATATGGATAATAAGGGCAGAAGCAGACCTTGGCTCATGCCTGCAACGATAACAACAGCTAACAGCAGAACGAGCTTATAGCGAAAAGAAGGGGAATATGAAGCATTGCTGTCACGAAACAATGAAGCTGCTCTCCTTTAAACTCCAATAATAGGAAGAGAACGCTGCAATAGCCTGCAGCGTCCCCTTTACAAGCAATCGGCCCTGACTCAGGGCCGATTTATTTTTTTATTCGGATAGCTCAACATTATGGTAAACCTGCTGCACATCCTCCAAATCCTCCAGCGCGTCAATCAGCTTTTCAAATTGAAGCTGGGCATCGGGCTGCAGCTCGATATCGTTTTGCGCCAGCATGGTCAGCTCCGCGACGGTAAATTCCGTAATGCCGGCGCTTTTGAAAGCCTCCTGCACGGCATGGAATTGGTCAGGCTCCGCATAAACGATGACGGCTTCATCCTCCTCCAGAATGTCCCGAACATCTACATCCGCTTCAAGCATCAGCTCCATTACTTCGTCGAGCGACTTGCCGGTAACGCCAAAAACGGCTGTTGAGTCAAACATATAAGCAACCGAGCCGCTAACGCCCATGCTGCCGCCATGCTTGTTAAAGGCGGAGCGCACGGCAGGCGCGGTACGGTTGACGTTATTGGTTAGCGTGTCCACAATGACCATGGAGCCATTTGGCCCAAAGCCCTCGTAGCGCAGCTCGTGATAGTTTTCATCCGCACTGCCCTTTGCCTTGTCCAGCGCACGGTCGATAATGGCTTTGGGCACGTTATAGGTTTTGGCCCGTTCCAGCACAACCTTTAATGCGCGGTTTGATTCGGGATCGGGTTCGCCTTTTTTGGCTGCCACATAAATTTCAACGCCGAATTTTGCGTAAACTCTGCTTGTATTGGCATCCTTGGATGCTTTTTTTTCCTTAATGTTATTCCATTTGCGCCCCATACTGCTCCCACTTTCTAAAATAATCTTGTCCTTAGCTATTATACCTATATTCCAGTGCTGCGGACAAGCATCATTCAAAGGTGATGAAAATGAAAACTTTTTGACGGTTAATTGACAAGCTAACGCTTCCTGCCCTTTTTTAACCTCGTTGGAATGGCGGCTGGGCCGTGACGCCAAAAAACCGCAAGCCCCTTCATTGCGGAGGCAAGAAGGAGTTTACGGTTTTTTGGTCAAGCTAAGCTCTAAAATACTTTAGTTGTCCACGATTCGCAGTTCCAGATATCATTAACGACATCGCGGTAAAAATCAGGCTCGTGGGAAATAAGCAATATACTGCCTTTATAGGCTTTGAGCGCCCGCTTCAGCTCTTCTTTGGCATCGACGTCGAGATGGTTCGTCGGCTCGTCAAGCACCAGCAGGTTCGTTTCGCGGTTAATCAGTTTGCAAAGGCGAACCTTCGCTTTTTCGCCACCGCTCAACACGGTGATTTTACTTTCAATATGCTTGGTCGTTAAGCCGCATTTTGCCAAAGCGGCGCGCACCTCGAATTGATTGAGGGAAGGAAACTCGTTCCAGATTTCCTCGATGCAGGTGTTGTAATTGGCTTCCTTGGCTTCTTGCTCAAAGTAGCCGATTTGCAAATTGTCGCCAAGCTCCACCTCGCCGGAAACCGGCTTTATTTCACCTAGAATGCTGCGCAAAAGCGTCGTTTTGCCGATGCCGTTGGCGCCAACCAGAGCGATTTTTTGCCCGCGCTCCATCCGAAGGTCCAGACTGCGCGACAGCGGCTCCGAATAACCGATCACAAGCTGCCTTGCTTCAAAGATGGCGCGGCCCGCGGTCCGCCCTTCCTTGAAGTTAAACTGCGGCTTCGGCTTTTCCTTGGCCAGCTCGATGACTTCCATTTTGTCCAGCTTTTTCTGCCTCGACATCGCCATATTGCGCGTAGCGACGCTTGCTTTGTTGCGTGCAACAAAATCCTTTAGGTCGGCGATTTCCTGCTGCTGGCGCTTGTAGGCGGATTCCAGCTGCTGCTTCTTCATTTCGTAAACCTCAATGAAATGATCGTAGTCGCCTACATAGCGGTTCAGCTCCTGATTTTCCATATGATAGATCAGGTTGATTACGCTGTTCAGGAACGGGATATCGTGGGAAATCAGAATAAACGCATTTTCATAAGCCTGGAGGTATCGTTTAAGCCATTCAATATGGACCTCGTCCAGGTAGTTGGTAGGCTCGTCAAGCAGCAAAATGTCGGGTTTCTCCAGCAGCAGCTTGGCAAGCAAAACCTTGGTCCGCTGACCGCCGCTCAGATCGTTGACATCTTTGTCAAGGCCGATATCCGTCAGGCCGAGACCTCTTGCTGTCTCATCCACCTTAGCGTCGATCATATAAAAATCCTGATTGGTGAGCGTGTCCTGTATGGTGCCCACATCCTCCAGCAGCTGCTCAAGCTCCTCAGGGGAAACGTCGCCCATCCGGCCATACATATCGTTCATTTCCTGCTCCATATCCAGCAGGTATTGAAATGCGCCCTTCAGCACGTCGCGAATGGTCATGCCCTTCGTCAATACCGCATGCTGATCCAGATAGCCGACGCGCATGCGCTTGGACCATTCGACCTTGCCGTCATCGGGCTGAAGCTTGCCGGTAATAATATTCATGAAGGTGGACTTTCCTTCGCCGTTGGCTCCGATCAGTCCGATATGCTCCCCTTTCAGTAATCGAAAGGACACATCGTTAAAGATAGCCCGGTCGCCAAAACCGTGGCTTAAACGTTCTACATTTAATATGCTCATTTATGACACCTTTTCCGTTAGACTTGATACTTGACTATTATAATCGGAAACGGAGGGTTAACTCAACATCGAAAATGTAAAGACAAAGGGACCCTCCCTATTTAGGGAAGGTCTCCTGCGGGTTATGGATATAGCTCTTAATGATCTGTTTCGGTGAAGGCAGCTCTACGCTTGCGTCACCAGCAGTTTAAATTACGAGGCCTGTGCTTCGTTATCCGGCATCCGGTTGGAGGTGCGAAGCGGAATTTCCCGCAGGAAAAACGTAAGCAGAAGAGCGACCGCAATCAAGGCGGTTCCCCATAGGAACACAACTGTTAAGGACGAGCTTAACGCTTCGCGCAGCGTATCGATCATTTTAGCGATCAAGGGCTGGATATCGCTTGGCAGCGTGCTTTGAAGCTCCTGGAGCTTGGGCTGGTCAAGCAGCATCTCGGGATGCTGGAATTCCGCGAGCTTGGAAGCCAGATCCGGATCCAGCGACCCGAAGTCAAAGCCGTTTTCCGAAGCTGCCGCCTCCTTCATATTTTTGAGCAGGCTGGATTGCATGATTGTGCCCATCACTGCAATGCCGATCGTGCCGCCAAGGTTACGGAACAGCTGCGAAGAAGCAGTTGCGACGCCAAGCTCTTCGGGGCGAGCCGCATTTTGTACGGTGAGCGAAAAAATCGGCATGCCGATTCCAAGTCCCACCCCAAACACAATCATAGCCACGACAGCAAGCCAGACGCTATTCATATAAGCCATAATAAGCATGCCGCCAACCATAATCGGCAGTCCGGCAAGCGCATAACGCTTGTATTTCCCCGTCTTGGTAATGTAACGGCCAATAACGGAGCTCATAATGACCATGGAGATAGACATCGGCATTGTAACATAGCCGGAATAGGTTGGCGAAATGCCCTCCACGCCCTGCACAAAAAACGGCAAATAAATCAAAGCGCCCATCATGCCGGCATTCATCAGGAAGCCGATCACATTGGATACCGTAATAATATCGTTTCGGAACAGCGACAGCGGAAGCACGGGGCTTTTTGCCTTCTGTTCAACAAGGATAAAGAACAAGGTGAAAATCAAGCTTGTCGCAAACAGGCCGAGAATCTGGAATGAACCCCAGTCGTATTTTGATCCGGCCCATGTAAAGCCGAGCAGCAGCGCAATAATCGCAATGCTAAGCAGCAATGAGCCCGCATAATCGATGCTTTCCGCCGGCTTCTTCTCCGTTTTTGGAAAAAGGAACAAAATCATAAAAAAAGCAACAAAACCAAGCGGCAGGAAGATCCAGAACAGCCACTTCCACGCAAAATGGTCCACCAGCCAGCCGCCGAGCGCCGGCCCGATAACACTGGAGAAGCCAAACACAGCCATCATCACGCCGGTCCATTTGGCACGTTCCCTTGGCGGAAACAAGTCGCCCACCGCAGAAAAGACGGTTGCCATAATAATGCCTGCGCCAACGCCTTGAATGCCGCGATATAGAATCATGTCAAAAATGGTTTTGGACAGACCAGTCAAAAAGGCCCCTGCCATAAAAATAACAATACCGCTTAAAATAAACGGCTTCCTTCCATAAATATCGGACAGCTTACCGACCAGCACGGTTGACAGCGTCGAGGTCAGCATATAAATCGTAATGACCCAGCTATAGTGCTCCATGCCGTTCAAAACGGCGATAATGCGCGGCATTGCCGTGCTGACAATCGTTTGGTTGATTGCGGAAAAAAACATAGCCGCTATAATAGCGAACATAATCGTCATTTTTCGTTTTGGCGATAAATCTTCCATTATTTCTCTCCTTCTTTCTGTAAAAAAGCGTTCTAGATGAGGCAATAAACAGCATTATTTTATGCCATTAACTATCTTGGCTCTTCCTCTGATTTATGGAACGGAGCCGTCAGTTTTTCAAGCAAGCTCGTCACCGTTTCCCTTTCCTTCGGCTCCAGTATGCCCAGATAGTGCTCTGTAATCTCCTGTTGAATGTTTCTGGCCTCGGTTAATGCCGCATATCCGTTATCGGTCAGCTCTGCCATAATGACGCGGCGATCCTGGTTATCACGGATGCGAAGGACATATCCGCATCTCACCATGCGGTCAATCATAACCGTTACCGCGCTAGGCTTTACGTTGAGCAAATCCGCCAAATCGGTCAGCTTGCATCTTTGGCGGTCGGCAATTACATGCAGCAGAAATAATTGAGCTCCCGTTATTTCGGAGTCTAATCGCTTTACCGCTTCCGATTTTAGGCCCCGATGCAGCAAAACAATAGATCTGAAAAAACGGCTGGGTACAGAATCCACTTCATTCACCGCCCCTCCGAATTTATTTTAGAACTAAACTATTAACTTTTATAAATATTAATCACTAAATGAATTATTGTCAAGACAGTGTCTCCATCGTTCACAATTGACCCATAAATTAACAAAACGCCGTTTCCACAGTGCCTTTTGGGGCTGGAATCGGCGTTATGATTATAGGTGTGATTTGTTACCGGTATGGTTGAAGGTTGTGCAATCATTAAGCTTTGCCTTGCAGACGGCTCATCCAGAGCACAAAGGATTTGCCATCCCTTTCAGCGCCAATGGCTTGCAGCATGTCTGCTGCTTCGGTTTCCGCCACAGCCTTGTTATTCCACTTTTCGATGACGATTTTGGTCAAGCGCTGCGTATGAAGAATGGTATTGAATACCTTGCGTAATTGCCGGGTATCATCCTTGCCTATAGCATGATTCACATCCATGTTATAGATACGTTTGCCATTGTTTTCGATCCAAAAGCGCCATTTCCCGCCGCCAACGACTAGATAACTTCCCGTTTTTCTGGCGCAGGCAATGCCGGGAGTGTCTGGCCAATCCATCATTAGGCCAAACGGGTTGGCGGGGTCCAAAGCCGACAAGACGGTTAAATCCCCGACGGCTTGTTCAGTTTCGTCCAGCCGCGAGGCAACGCCTGGGGGCGCAAACTGCATGCCGGACTGCCCCTCGATGAAACGCCCCCGAACTACCGTCCCCCACTCCTCCAGCTTCCCAAGAAGCGGCAGCATATCGTCCCAGCTAAAGGGCGAAACGGCATGAACAAGCTCCTTCGTAATGATTCCATACCCTTCCAGCAGCTGATGCAGCCAGCCTAAGGCGGATTCTGCAAGCTCCTTGGCACGCTGGGCTCCAGGAGCGCCGACTTCTGTTGTCTGAGGCATATGACCAGGGGCTGGCGCAGCCAGACTTCCCGTCCAATACCAACGTCCAAAGCCGGAGCCGCCTTGGGCAAAATCGCCGCTTTTCCCTTTACGAACCCGAAGCGGAGCAAACTGGTCATTTGACGCATGGCCCTCCCATACAAGCTCCAGCAAATCGCTCAACGTTTCGCTAGGCGGTTTGCCATAATTGCGGCTTAATCCGGTAAGAAAGGCGGCTCCGCCGGTTTTCAACAGCTCCAGCAGCTCGGGGTGAGAGGACTCGCTCCGGCTTGCGCGCTCGACAATAGGAGTATACAAGCCGGCTTGATCGCTCAGAAAAAAAGCAACCTTCCCTTCCTTGCGTCCCTCCCCCTTACCGCCAAGCCAGATTAGCTCCCCCGCAGAGCATAACATGTCCAGCTCTTCCTTCCGGTAATTAGGAATGCGTGCGGGGAAAATAAGCGATTCCCAATGAGATACGGGCATGTACAAGCCCTGCAGCTTACGCAAAGTCTCCACTATGCTTTGACTGTTTCCCGCAACGGCGCCTTGTCCAACAAGCTGACGTTCGGCCAGCATGCCGCACCAGCGCCACGGGTTTACGGGCTGAATCTGGCTTCTCGCCTCGCGCAGCGAGTTTTTGACCAGACGCTCCACTATTCTGCTGCTGCTCCAGCTTTCCTCGTCCCCATCCGTTTGAAACGGCGTTGGCACGATACGGCCGTGCTTGCTTGAATGCTGTATCCATTGCTCCGCCTGTTCAGGTGTTAAAACGGGGAAACGCTCCGCCAAAGCGTCTGGCGAAAAGGATAGGATACCATCCACGTAACGGTTGAGCACAAAAGCTGCGGCTTCCGGCTTTTCTGCAAGCGACTCGTACATATCTCTTTCCTCCGCGCAATACCACCGCTGGATGCCCTTGCTTGAAGTCATGGACGCAATTGCTCCCTGGCGGCTAAGCTCCGTTACCCACTCTGGCGTTTGAGGGCCGGCAATGATGCTTAGCTCCTCCACGCTGCTCTCGCCGCGCTGCTTGAGCAGCTCCAGAAGTCCGACTGCGCTGCCCGGGACATAAGCAGGGTTTTGGAGGCGGTGTTTTTCCTCTTGAATAGCGCCCCAGGTCAACACCCCCTTCACCGCATCCGGTCCAAATAATGTGCTCGCGAGCTCCCGGCTGATAGCCAGCAAGCTTGCTTGAGTCTCCAGGTTCAGACCGTCCCCTTCATAGACCTTCATATTGACGTAATCGGCTAAAAATTGGGTTGCCATCGGCGAAGGGTACGCCGTTTCACGAATAACCAGCGTCATGCTTCCGTCCTGGATGGAAGCAAGCACCTCCCTGAGTCCGTCAATATCCAGGTAGTCGTGCAGACACTCCCTCATAGCCTCCGCAAGAAACGGGAATTTGTCGGCATAGGGAAGGGATTCGCGTAGCAGCTCTTCGCTGCGCAGGCGCATCTGCCACATCGGCGTGCGGGTAAAGCTGCGAGCAAGAAGCAGTCCGGTTTCCGCAATTCTCCGGAAAGCAATCGCAAGCAGAGGTGATCCCGTCATCCCGTCCATCAGCAGCTGCTCGACATTGCCGGGCATGACCTCCCGAAAAACGCGCAGCCAGGAAACATCCCATTCCGGCAGCACGAATTCAATTCCGTTATCCTTGGCGTTTCCGTATAACGTATAGGGAAGCAACAGCTCAAACTGCCGCTGCAGCGCCAGCAGCCATGTCCGGTTAATTCGCCTGCCAAAATGGTTCAGCACCACTACATGCGTCTGATTCATCATATCGCGGTAATGCTCCACCACAATCCTTTTGGCCGTCGGCAGCTCGCTTACGGCATGCTGCGATGCGACATAGGACATCAATTCAGTTGCTGATCCGTCGTCCATACCGTATTGTCCGCGCAGGAAGTCATTCGTTTCGTTCCGCGCAGCCTCGTCCGGGACAAGCTTGGACAACTCCGCAAGCTGGCTCCAATGCGCTCCGCGCTCCCTGTCGGGGCTGGAATCAAGGCGCAGCAAGCCGGAGAGAGTCTCCATAAATAAACCAATTTGCTTTCCCAGACGAAAAGAGCGCCCCGGCCCCTCATTGCGCCAAAACGGAATTTCGCTAAAGCTGTTTGCGCTTTCGGATACATAAACGCGATCCTTATCTATTTGTCTGATCATCCACGAATTTGTGCCGAGAAGAAAAACATCCCCGACCCGGCTTTCCAGCACAAATTCCTCGTCCAGCTCTCCAAGGTGGGTGCGGCTGTCTATGTGATGGACCGGATATTGCGAGCTTTGGGGAATCGTTCCCGCGCCTCGAAGTGCGGCAATGGCCGTATTTCCCCGCTTTGTAATTTCTCCGCTCTCGCGGTTCCAATCCAGAATGGGCCTGGAGAAGGGGTAAAAGCCCGCCAGCACATTCAGCATCTCCTCCAGCATAACGCGGTCAAGCTCCCTGTAGCTGTCGCTGCCTGCAACCAGGCGGTGCAAGTCAGCCACGTTCATCGGCGACTCGGCGGAGCCTGCAATGGCGATAGTCTGCTGGGACAATACGTCAATAGGCCGCTGGGGAATAACGATGGGATCAATATCCCTCTCTGCGATGCATTTGCCCAGCACAGCCGCTTCCGGCAGCGCGCCTCTGTACCGGGTTACAATGACGCCCGTGGAGATGTCGCCTACGGCATGGCCCGCACGCCCGATCCGCTGAATGCCGGAAGCGGCGCTTAGCGGGGAATCAATCTGTATGACCAGGTCGATATGACCCACGTCAATGCCCAGCTCCAGCGACGAGGTTGCGACCAGGCAGCGTAAATCACCGCTTTTGAGCCGGGCCTCAGCCTCCAGCCGCAGCTCCTTCGACATGCTGCCATGATGCGATCTTGCCATATCCATGCCAGCAAAATCATTAATGCGCAGCACCAGTCTTTCACATAACCTGCGGCTGTTCACGAAAACAAGAACGGAGCGCCGTCCCTCCATCAGGCTGAACATTGTTTTTAACAGGGGGCCCCATACCGCCTCCCGCGAGGTTTGAATCCCTGCCAGCTGCGGCATGCAAAGGATAACATCCAGCCTTTTGTCCATTGCGCTTTCTACTATATGTACCGGTCGGGGAATAAAGCCGAGGCTATGGGAACGGGCTGTTTCCTCGCCGTTCAGTATTCCTTTATGAATTTCTTTATTTATGCCAGCCGCTTCCGCGCTTTCGGGGTCCATCCATCCGCCCAAAAAGGCTGCCACCGCCGACAACGGCTTCTGGGTTGCGGATACGCCAATCCGCTGAATGCGTCTTCCCGTTAATGCAGCCAGCCGCTCCAGTGAAAGCGAGAGATGGGAGCCGCGTTTGTCTCCAGCCAGGTCATGAATTTCATCAATAATTACCTGCTTTACAAACCGTAATATGCCCCTGCCCTGATCCGATGTCAGCAAAATAAAAAGGGATTCCGGCGTTGTGATCAATAGCTGAGGCGGATTTTTAAGCATAGCTCTGCGCTGTGCGGGGGTGGTGTCTCCAGTACGAACAGCGCTGCGATAGCCAGGCCAAGGCAAATCCAGCTTTTCCGCCGCAGCCGCCAACTGCTCGCCAAACCCAATAACATGATGCTGAATATCGTTATTCAACGCTTTTAGCGGAGTAATATAGAGCGTCTCCACTCCTTGGCGCGAGCTGCCATGGCGTTCAGCTTTACTCAAGCTCGCATGGACGCAAGGCAGTAAGGCAGCCAGTGTTTTTCCTGAGCCTGTTGGAGCCGCAATCAAGGTATGCTTCCCGGCGGCAATCGCCTCCCATGACTGCCGCTGGACATCGGTTGGCTGCCCAAAGCTTTGGCTGAACCAAGCCTGCAAAAGTGGATGAAATTGCTTTATGACGGATGTAGACATCTGTTCAACTCCCGAACTTGGCTTTTGTCATTTGACTTATGTGCTTGACAGAACCTTGCGTTATACTCCTGCTGCTAGTATACAGGATGTCGATAACTCTTCACATGACTTATGCAGTTCGTCCCAATTGATGGAAGTTTCATAGGTGTCATGCAAATGTACTCAAAAATCCTGAAAACCCCT
>NZ_LYPA01000027.1 GCF_001675045.1 Paenibacillus oryzae | reverse complement strand
TTGAACCGCCGTATACCGAACGGTACGTACGGTGGTGTGAGAGGTCGGCTACTCAACTAATGGGTAGCCTCCTACTCGATCCAAGTAAAACAGTAGCTATCCTATTTCTACCACACAATCACACAATTGTGCGGTAATTATTTGCTTTGCGGTGATAGAAAGTGTGTATTGATCGACGGCATAGCTTGGGTATTGAACTAAAGGTATTGTAGCAGCTTCCAGGATAACGCTTTGTTGGATGCGAATAGGTTAGTTTTTTATGTAACGGTCATCGGTGAGTGTTAGAGGGGCAATTTCGAGGTTTTAGAAACTTTGACGGTCAGATGTGGCCGTTAGCGCATAAATACCTTGCTAATTTCGCTGATTTTTACCTTTTACGGACAGTGATGTCCTTTACAATTTACTTATTATGCTTTTTGATGCGCTAACGGACAAGGATGTCCGGCTCCAGTAAGGTTTCGCAAAATCCTGGACTCTCGCAACCCCTTAGAGTTCTACAAGCCTGCCACAGTAATCTGTATCCTGTGAGACAGGCCTGTAATTGTGTATATGAATATGTATCATATGGAACAGGCCTATTATTGTGAATTTGAATATTCATCCATCTGGCTTATGGATGTGAGTGCAACCCTCTAGGAATGAGAGGTAAAGGTCACCGTTCTTTGATGATGCTTGAAAGTGTCTGGTGAAGGATATGCACTCCAGATTCGATAAGATCCTCATGGATGTTGGAGATGTTAAGCCGCAGCATTTTGGGAGCAGCCGTCTTTTCGAAAAAATAAGGTTCAGTTGTGCCCGCGACGATGCCTTGGGCTTTTAGACGCTTTATTAGCATATCCAGCGATACATAATCCGGCAGCGGAAGAACGGTGTGCTCGCCGCCTGTACGAGGCGCAAGCTGGAATGGTGCAAAGTCCGGGTAAGCGTTCATTGCTTCAAAAAGCTTGTTCATTCGCCCTGTGTATCTGGATTGAATTGTTTTCCGATGCTGACTAAACATTCCGTTCCGAATATACATATCCAAAGCAGCTTGGGAAAGAATGGAGCTGTCGATATCGAGCATTCGTTTGTGCAGGCTGAAGGCTTGAGATAATGCAATTGGCAAAACAGCAGCTCCAATACGTAAGCCAGGGAACAAAATTTTGGAGTAGCTTTTTAAATAAATAACTCTGTCTTCTGTGTCGTAAGACCAGAGGGGGTCTTGTCTGGAGTTATCCTCCAGATCGGCCAGGTAATCGTCTTCTACAAGATACACATCATATTTTGCTGCCAAAGCAAGGAGTCTTTTTTTGTCGGCTGCAGACAGTGAGGTTCCTAACGGGTTATGGAATCGCGGCGTTACATAGAAAAATTTGAGTGAGTCTTCACGAAACCGTTGTTCTAATACATCCCAATCCAACCCTTCAAAGCTGCGCGGAACACCCAGCATGGGAACGTTTAGGCTCCGGAGCAACGGGGGCATATTATGATAACCCGGTTGCTCTAGCAGCACATGACGCTTCCCGCCAGGGAAAGGCATCAAGGCAAGGATTGCCAAAGCCTGCTGAACACCGGAGGTTATAAAAAATTGCTCGGGCTTTGCAAAAACCTGATAATCTGCAAATTGATTTTGCAACAGCCCAATAAGAGAGGGAAGTCCTCTCTCCGTTCCGTAAAGAAACAAATCCTCTTGATTTTTCTCCATCGCCTGGTCGATGCAGTGCTTAAAATCTCCATATGGAAAAACACGAGGGTCAGGGGCAGCGGAAGCAAAGTCAAGCGGACCTTCGCCCAGGGAAGATTCGCTGTCGACATTTCCATTTCTGACGACATAATAGCCGGACTGAGGCAATGCATAAACGAGATGCCGATCCTCCAATAGGGAATAAGCCCGGATAACCGTACTTATGCTGCAATTAAACTGCTTGGCCAACGTACGGACTGCAGGCAGTTTGATGCCTTGCACTTTATGATGAACAGAATCGGAGCCATTAGGCTGCTCTCTAATCCACTGCAAGATTGCATCAGCGATTTGTTCGTATTTTTTCATAAAAAACCCGCCTTTATAAAGTGTACCGGTACAATTTATCTTTTTACACATTGTAACGCAATAAGCGGCAATATACACTATAGAAGCAGCTTGGGACAACATATATAATTGGAGGAAACCAACTATGAACACATCACGTTCGCAAAAATATGCATATCTGGCAGCTATTCTATATGCGAGTATTATCGGGTTGTCTTTTTTATTCGTTAAATTGACCGTTCAGCAGGCTCATCCCATGGATGTGTTGGCGCATCGGTTTACGTTGTCTTTGATTGTCGTAAGTATTCCAATTGCACTAGGATGGTTCAAGTGGAATTTGAAATGGAGCGATATTTGGCGGATTATTCCCCTGGGGCTATTGTCCCCGGTTTTATTCTTTTTGTTTCAGGCATTTGGACTGGTTACATCCAACTCGTCAGAAGCCGGTATCTTGCAGGCGACAGCACCTGTGTTTACATTATTAATGGCCTCATTGTTTATAAAAGAAAAAACAACGATGGTACAGAAGCTGAGTTTATTGTTGTCGATAGGCGGAGTTATTTTTATTTTTGTTATGAGAGGCGCTGGGTTTTCCTTAGATAATTTTCAGGGTGTTGGCTTGCTGCTTCTGTCTACTTTATGTTTTGCAGGCTATGGCGTACTTGCGCGGCCATTGACCCGCCGCTACAAGCCAATGGAGCTTACATGGGTAACATTGGCGCTTGGCTTCCTTGTTTTTAATGAGGCAGCTCTCATTCGTCATGCGTTGAACGGAACAATGGCCGCTTATGTTGAGCCGCTTTCTAATCCTGGTTATCTGGGTGCGCTTGGTTATCTGGCCATCTTGTCCACAATGGGCTCCACCTTGCTGTCCAGCTACGCTTTAACGCATTTGGAGGCATCCAAGGTGAGTGTATTCAGCAACCTGGCAACGCTGATATCCATTGCAGGCGGGGCGTTGATTCTGGGTGAGCCCTTGTACATGTATCACTACATTGGAGCGTTTTTGATTATTGCGGGAGTATTGGGGACCAACAGAAACACTAGCAATTTGAAAGCACGAATTGCAGCTAAGTAGAGTGAGTATAGTGAGTAGGGCAAGTTACTGCTTCACGTATTGGAACTACCTATTGAATCTTCATGGATGTTACATTTTGTATGATTTTACGTATAAAAGTTGTGCTTCTGAATGCTCTTAGTGTCGTGTTGTACGATAAATCGTACAACATTACCTGTTCAAAGGGAACGCTCCTTTATTTTTGTACGATATTTCGTATAAGTTGTATGTATTCCGGTCGATCCAATCGTATTTTGAGTGAATTATCGTACAAATCTTAGCTTTTTGTTTACGTGAGGATAGGATTTGTAACGGACACATTCTCATTGTGTCAAGCACTGATTATTGGGTTGAGCCAGAAAACGCTAAAATAGCTAAAGAAAATAAAGAAGCTAAAAAGAAAAAAAAGCAAAGAAAGCAAACTCTCGGAATCGCTTTGATCAGCGTTGCAGGAGTTTGCTTTTTTAAGTTGGGGGTTAAAAGACTATTTTTCCGACAGTCCTGGTGTTAACATCAAACTTGGAAACCACCACTGCGATCGGAAGAACCTTCATGCGGCAGACTCCTCTGCCACCACAATTTTGTTGAACTTATATAGCTTATAAACTGCCCCTTGCCGCCGGTTTGATTCGATACACTGTTTTGCCTTCAGACACGGCTTGTCCTTCTTGGACGGCGGCAGGAGTCAATGCCCAGCCAAATGAAAGAACGGAGGACAGCAGCTTCGCTTCCGAATCCGTCAGGGTGGCGGTGACTGCCTCTTCACCAGCCTCAAGCGATAACACGCCCTCCTGCTTCAACGCAACGAGAATCCAGCTGTGAATGCCGCGGATCGTGTTATATTTGATTTGATAGCCTTCCTGCACAGCGCTTTTGAACAATTCTTCATTCTCTTTGGCAAACGTCGTTAACAGGCTGTAATCAAAATGAAACTTGCTTTCATCAATCGGAAGATTGCCCGTTAGTACCTTTTCGATAAGCTGATCATTAGTCCATCCCAAAGCCTTGACCGATTCCAGCATCAAGGCATCCCATTGGGACAGTTTGGCTTTTGCTTGCGATAATGAATGGGTCATGCGGACATCTCCTCTTTCCATTAAGGTGTCTAATGCAAAAGCAAGAGACGCCGTCTAAGGCCGTCTCTTGCGGATTGCGAAAAGCGGTTTATTTGCTTGCTTTATAAGCGTTCAGGAACTCCTTGACTTTACCAGCGTCGGCTTTCAGCTCCAGGCCGGTATCAACAAGCGGGCTGAGCGTGGATACAGCCTTGAATTTGTTGCCGCCGTAGAATGCCAAAATTTCATCCTGATTGATGGCGTACAACACAGCTTTACGCAAATCTACGCTTTTTGCTACAGGACGGTTGCTGGTGTTGAACAGCAGGTACGAAACAGCGTTGCTTGGAACGGTTTGCAGCGATAGCTTGCTGTCGCCCTTTACAACGTCGAATTTATTTTCGCTTACACCGTAGTACAAGTGGATTTCGCCGCTGCGAAGAGCAGCCAAAGTGCTGTCTGCGTCTTTGATGAAGCGAACCTTGATGCTTTTGATTTTTGGCTCGTTTTCAGTGCCCTTCATGTAGCCCGGGTTTTTGAAGAAAACAGCTTCGTAATCGTTTTTGTAAGCCAAAATGTAAGGACCGCTGGCATACAAGGTATTGTTGTATTGAGCGCCTTCCGTTACGGTGTTTTGGTCGCCGTAAGGAATGTCCTTGTTGACGTCGAATTTGGCTACGTCATAGGTGTTGATGGCTTGAACTTGCTTTTGCGATACAATGCCGGCCGATTGGTGGGCCAGGTAGTTCAGAACTTGCGGGAAAGGTTTGGTTGTTGTCAATTTAACAACCTGGTATTTGCCGTCTTTATTGCTTGCTTGTTTTTTATCCGATACCAGCTCGGAAATTTTGGATGGCAGGCCGTTTTCAAGAGCTGCTTTTACCGTTTCGGAGCTGCCGGATACGTTCAATGCTTCCAGCGATGCAAGATCCGTTACAAGCTCAACGTTTTGGATATGCTCGTGGAGCGTATACGTACGGTGGTCAGGCACGGAATTTTTGTCCTTTGCACGCAGCAGGGAGAAAATAACGTCGTCTGCGCCTACGCGCTCGCCGGAATCAACAGCTGCTTTGTTTTCAACGCGCGCAAAGTTGATGTCGTCTCTCAGAATAAAGTAATATTCGGAGTTTCCTTCTGCAATGGCATGGTTCAGGGACAACGAACCTTCCGATGTTACTTTGTCATCGTCGGTCAGGTTAACGACACGAACGTTGGAGTTGGTGTTGATAATGTTGATGGAGCCGTCATTGCCTTTAATCGGATCAAGCGACGTCAAGGTCGGCATAGTCGATTGCAGAACCAGCGCCTCGGTTTCACGTTTGGAGGTGTCGTTAAAGTCTAATGCTTCCCAAGGCAGGGAACGCGATTTGGACAAACGAACGGAATCCTTGTTCAGCACCTCTTGGTTAAATGCTTGGGATTTCAGCGATCTGTAAAGGGGCGCGATATATGCTTTTTCGAATACCAGCTTTTCTTCAAACGTCTTATAGGTTTCCTTGTATTGGTCTGGTGTTTGAGTGGAAGCTTTTTCAATCAGCTCGTCGATTTCGGGATCGGACAGCTTGCTGTAATCGCCGCCTGTTTTGAACAGCGAACGAACGGCATAGTCCGGGTTTCCGGTAACCGTGGTCCAGCCGGACATGGAAATATCGAAGTTTCCGGCATCCTCTTGTGTTTTAAAGCTGCCATAGTCGGGTTGAATGTTCAGTTTAACGTTAAAACCGTTTTTGTTCAGCTGGTCGCGCACGATGTTCAGATCGGCCTCATTGGAGCTCATCCCGAGCAGCTCAATATCAACGGGATTATTATCAACGGCAGCCTCTGTGCCCGCTGGAGTTGGGCTAGCTTCGTTAACGTCGTTTTTGGTGGTTAGCTTGCAGGCGCTTAGCAGAACGGCCAAGCTTACAAATAGCAGAGCAACCAGCCTCATTTTCTTTTGCATGAATTTCTCCTCCTGTGTGTTTGATTTATGTTAACTCACATTCATGCTTCGCCATTATCCATTGAAGCGGCAATGGCGACGGAATATGAATGAGGTCCAAAACGTTAGTCCAGCTTCGGATCAAGCGCATCGCGCAGGCCGTCGCCTAGGAAGTTAAAGGACAATACCAGCAAAATGATGGCTAACCCGGGATAAATGGCCGTAAACGAATGGGTCTCCAGATAGGCGCTTCCCAGCTTCAGAATATTGCCCCATTCCGGAATATGCGGCTCTACGCCAAGACCGAGGAAGCTCAAGCTGCTGGTGGAAATGACGGCGGAGCCAATCGTCAGCGTCGATTGCACAATCATAGGCGCCACGGAATTCGGCAGAATGTGCTTGAACAAAATAATCCAGTCGTTGGAGCCAAAAGCCCGTGCAGCCTGAACGTATTCCAGCGTCGAAACCTGAAGCACGTTGGCGCGCATGGTTCGCGCATAGGTCGGGATGGAGCTGACGCTAAGCGCGATGATCAGATTGACGGTGCCTGCCCCAAAAGCCGCGATAATGGCAATGGCCAGCAGGATAGCGGGAACGGCATACAAAACATCCAGAGCACGCATAATTAGGTTGTCCGTGCGTTTGCCGTAATAACCGGATAAAGCTCCCAATAATCCGCCGATCAGCAATGGAATTAACGTGGTCAAAAAGCCAACAATCAGAGAGATACGCGCTCCGAACACGATGCGGGAAAAAAGATCCCGTCCATAATTGTCCGTACCGAGCGGATATTCAGCCGTTGGAGATTGAAGAATAGCGCTATAATTGTTGTCAATTGCCAGCCCGTAATCAAACGTAATCAGACTGGTAATCGACAGAGTCAGCAGAAAGGTAACAAACAGCAGGCCCAGCATGGAGGTTGAGCTTCTGGACAACCGTTCAAAAACATCGCCAAAGCGCGAGCCCGAAGTAAACCCCCGATTACGGAGCTTGGCGAACAGCATCAAGCTAAGGAATAAGGAAAACAAATTGCCGGTTGCCGCCGTTGCCAGCAAAGCAATGGCTACAATTGCCATCCAGCGGGGAATAACGGCCTCGCCCCCGTATTTTGCAATGAGCAGCAGTGCTATCAATTGAATGAATCCCGCAATCAGCAGCAGCGTCATGCCGGACAGGAAGCCATTGGCTACATAAGGCTTAAACAGATTTAACGCCGTTACGCCAAATACAAGCACGGTCGTCATAAAGGAATATACAGCCAGCGTATAAGCGGCGTATTTCTTTTTTTTCACTAAATGGAACGCGGTCGAAGCAACGAACACATTGCCGGTGAACAAGCTTGGCAGCAGCAGAAAGCCAAGTCCGCGGGTTGCTTTTCCTATGGCGGCATGCCGGATAAGGTTCGTCCGGATCAAATACCAGACAGCGAGCTGCAGCAAGCCGAAAAGGCCAAAGGCAATGCCGGCTCCCAGTCCAACAGCCTTGAAGCTCCCGTCCGCTGGGCTATAAGCATTCCATAGCAGCAAAACGGCGAGCGCCAGCGAAATCAGTCCGGCAAAGCTGGCTTGCCCGTATTCGGGATTGGATTTTAGCCGAAAATTCATTTCTTGCTTGGTTAACGAAACATTTTTCACGGTCGGCACCTGCTTCAGTATTGTTTCATTTTGGAACGAATCCGCGGATCAAAAAACGCATAGAGCAAATCCACAATAACATTTACGATGGATATGGTGATGGCTACGTAAACGACGCCGCCCATAATGGCGGGAATATCGGGAATGAATTGACGGTCGACAATGTAGCTTCCGATACCGCTAATATTAAACACCTTTTCCGTCACGGCAGCGCCGCCCAGCATTCCGCCGAACATAAGTCCAATGACCGTGATGATGGGAATAAGCGCATTGCCGATGGCATGCTTCCACAGCACCTGCCCGTTACGCAAGCCTTTGGCTTTGGCGGTTGTAATATAGTCCTCATGAATGACCTCAAGCGTCGAAGAGCGGGTCATCCGGGCAACAGCAGCCGTAAAGCCGGTTCCAAGCACAACAATCGGCATGACGGCCGACATCCAGTTGTTGGGGTTGTAGGTCGCCGGAAACCACGGCAGCTTGATCGAGAAGTTAAGAATAAAAATCAAGCCTTGCCAGAAGTTTGGAATCGACAATCCCAGCAGAGCGATAAACATAAACGTATAGTCAAAAAAGGAATTGGGTCTTGTCGCCGAAATAATGCCGATCGGCAGCGCGATAACAACCGCAATAAGAGTTGCGACCACGGAAAGCGTCAATGTGATCGGAAATTTGTTGGAAATGGCCGTTGCCACTAATTCGTTGCCAACAAATGATTTGCCGAGATCAAAGGTTATAATTCCTTTTATCGACTGCCAGAGCTGCACCAGATAAGGCTGATCCAGCCCATAGACTGCGTTAAAGGCAGCTATTTGTTCGGCGGTAGCTGTTTCTCCAAGCAAATTGGCCGCCGGGTTCATCGGAGACACATACAGAATCGTAAAAACAAGAACGGCAACCCCAAGGATGACAAACACAGTCATAACCAGTCTTTCCGCAATATATTTCAAATAGGGATTAGCGTAAAGGGCCATCAAAAGGTACATGGGGAATCCAATGACAAGAGATAGTGCAAAATAACCGGGATGGCTAATAAAGTCATGGTATGTATCGGCAAAGGACAATCGAGGACTATCCGCTTCCTCCAGCTTGCGCGCAAGCTGCTCGCGAGCCCTGGCATTAAAGCGGGTATCGGCTAATGCCGAGGCTTCCTTCTCCAGCTCCTCTTTTCCGGTTTTTTTGCCGAAAAAGATATGCTTGCGGGATATTTGCTCCCTGGCTTCCTGCAGCAGCTCGTCGCGAAGACCGGACTGAAGCAGCTCCTTGCTGATGGCTTCAGTAATTGTGCGATAACCGCCTTTTGTAAGGCGATGACGATGCAAAAGGTAAAGAAGAATGGTCAGCGGCGCGCCGAGTACCAACAGAAGGAAGCGGTAGGACGGATGTAGAAGCATTTTGCGATAGAGGGATGCCATTCCGTCTGCGATGCCGTTTTTTCTTGATGCAACATGCCCTGTCAAGCTAGTCCGCCCCTTTATCATTTATTTTAATTTGCATTATTCCGATTGATATAGTAGATTTTATTTTAAGAACTTCAAAATGTCAATAAAAACACGCCACTCCTTACACAATCCTCATTATACAATATATAATAAGGATTAGTTAATACAAATGAAGCGTTCAGCAGTGTTTTAAGCGATTACTATGTATAGTATATCCTGAATAACAATTAATGCATGGCTAAATATATAAAAATGCGGATGCGGGTGACAACATGAGTGTATTGTTAGAGGTTAAGGATTTGGCGGTATCCTTTTTTGCCAGGGACAAGGAGGTTGAAGCCGTTCGGGGAGTCAGCTTTCAGGTTCGCGAAGGGGAGACGCTGGGCATTGTCGGAGAATCAGGCAGCGGCAAAAGCGTAACGGCGCGTTCCATCATGCGCCTGCTTCCATCACCTCCGTCCATGGTTAAGGGCGGCCAGATTCTTTTTAAAGGAGACAACCTGGCCTACAAATCGGATCGGGAGATGGAGAGGATTCGAGGCCGGGATATCGGCATGATTTTTCAGGATCCCATGTCTTCCTTAAATCCGACCATGCGAATCGGCAAGCAAATCGAAGAGGGACTGATCAAGCATCGCAAGCTGGGCAAAGCGGAGGCCCGCAAGGAGGCGATCGCGATGCTGGAGCTTGTTGGCATACCTAACGGTGAAACCCGGTATACGCAATATCCTCATGAATTTTCGGGCGGTATGAGGCAGCGGGTCATGATTGCTATCGCGCTTGCCTGCAACCCCTCCCTGTTGATTGCGGACGAGCCTACGACCTCGCTGGATGTAACGATTCAAGCGCAAATTCTGGATCAGATGAAGGTGCTCCAGAATAAATTCGGCACGGCCATCATTTTGATAACGCATGATCTAGGCGTTGTAGCCGGCATGTGCGACCGTGTTGTTGTCATGAAGGAAGGCGAAATTGTGGAGACGGGAACAACAGCCGAAATATTCGCTAATCCCTCTCACCCCTATACCAAAAGACTGTTAGGCGCATTGCCGCGTCTGGACGAGAAGAAAAAGCCCAAGGCGGTGCCCGTCAAGCAGGAAGGGCTGCCCCTTCTGAAGGTTTCCTCTCTGAAGCAGCATTTCAACATGGGCAAGGGACAAGTGCTAAAGGCAGTAAATGATATAAGCTTTGAGGTTTGGGCGGGCGAAACGCTTGGCGTTGTAGGAGAATCCGGCAGCGGCAAATCAACGACAGGCCGCAGCATTTTGCGCCTTAACGAGGTGACGGGCGGAGAGGTGTTGTTCAAGGGGATTCCCCTGCAGCATTTGAACCGGTCGGAAATGAAGAGGATGCGCCGCTATATGGGCATGATTTTTCAAGACCCTTACGCTTCTCTTAATCCCCGCCTGCGAATTGCGGATATAATCGGGGAATCGCTGGACGTGCACGGCTTGGCCTCCGGCAAGCGGGAGCGCTTGAGAAGGGTGGAGGAGCTGCTGGATCTGGTTGGTCTGGACGCCTCTCATGCCATGCGGTATCCTCATGAATTTTCCGGCGGACAAAGACAACGAATCGGTATTGCCCGTACGTTAGCCGTTGAGCCGGAGCTGATCGTTTGCGACGAACCGTTGTCGGCGCTGGACGTATCCATACAAGCGCAAATCGTCAAGCTTCTGGAGGAGCTTCAGGAGAGGCTGGGCCTGACGTATCTCTTTATTGCGCATGATCTCTCCATGGTCAAGCATATCAGCGACCGGGTTGCGGTGATGTACAAAGGGAAAATCGTGGAGCTGGCGGAAAGCGAGGAGCTGTATGCCAACCCGCTGCACGACTATACCAAATCTTTGCTTGCGGCCATTCCGGTGCCGGACCCCGAGATTCAATCCCGCAAAAAGCCGATCATAAATGCAGAGGCGGGAAAAAGCGACCCCTACGGCTTGGACCGTTCCACTTTTGTGGAGGTTAGAAAAGGGCATTGGCTGGCTGTAGCGCAGAGTTAAAGCAACGGGTTGAATAATCGTGACAAAAGCGCGAACCAGGAACTTTAACGTTCCCGATTCGCGCTTTTTCTTTTTTTACTTAACGACTATGCTTGCGTGTTGCCGCATCTTATAGGAGGGAAGCCAACATAATAGCGAATTCTCCGCGTGTCAGCTTGCTGCTTCCGCCATTGGCGGAGTCAAACGATTTGCCTGTCAATTCGCTGTACCGCGAGAGTATAAGATTCATTTGGTCAACCGTGATGACGTTGTTCGGCAGGAAGCGGCCATTTCCGTCACCCTGTACAAGGCCCGCTTCCGCAGCCCAGCCTACATAACCGCTGTACCAGCTGTTTTTCGCTATATCGCTGAATAAAGTCGTTTCTTCAGTTTCCACACCGAGCAGTCGACCCAGCGTTGTTACTGCGGCGGCGCGAGACAATCCCGCGTCGGGAGAAAAGGTTGTTGCGCTTGTGCCTACCATAATGCTTTTGGCATAAAGGGCTTGAATTGCCTCATAAGCGCTGTCTCCGGGGTTCACATCCGTAAATGACAAACCTCCGATAGTGAATTGCAGACGGGTTGCCCCCGTGTAGGTCTCGTTGCCGGACACAACGGCAACTGTTAGCTGATACGTGCCATCAGCTTCCGGCAAGATGGCGGCGAGCGCCTCCATGCCGTCCGACAACAGAACGGATTCCGAGTAATTTTCCGAAGGCACATCGGTAATCGTAATTTGAACATCCTGTTCCGAAACATCGGTGCTGGCTGTAATACTGCTCACAGCAACGCTTTTACCGGATGAAACACTGGAAATGCCTTTCCCTTCGTTAATGCTGAACGTTACTTTTTGCTTGCCTGATGCATCTGTGGAATCTGTAACGGCAGAGAAGCTATGCACCGATTCCGTCAGAATGAAGGAGGTAGAACCTTCTTCGGTTGCCGCAGTTCCTCCGGAGGCCTGTCCGCCTTCTTGGGGCGCAGTTGTCCAATCGGGCATTTGCGGCATTTCACCGGATGGAGGTTCGGGCGCTTCGCCTGAAGGTGCCGTTCCTTGCCAGCCAGCCGGCCGCTCAGGCCGCTCTCCGCCAAAGCTGGCGCCGTCAGGGAAAGCTCCGCCTCCTCCAGGGAACCCGCCCCCGCCCATCATGCCGAAGGAGTTTCCGCTGTATTGTTGCTGGACTCCGTTTACATAAACGGAATAGTCCTTATTAAGAGCCAGATCGGACGACGTGAAGGTCAAGCTTTGGAATGCTTTTTCCGCGGTATGTTTGAGAAGTTCCTTGCCGTTGGCGTCAGCAATCGTTATAACGCTGCCGGCTGATTGCGTTGAAGCAAACATAAGCTCCATGAAAGGCTGCTTGGAAGTGGAGCTTGTCGCGTCATTCCGCGTGCCGAGCGCAATGACGGTGCCGCCGTTAAGCGTAATGTCGCCATCAGCGTCAATACCGCCGTCAGGACTGCGTTCGTTGGACATGGCAATAACGGTGCCGCCATTTATGGTCAGGTAGCCGTTGGAATCAATGCCGTCGCCTTCCGCTCCCAACCCTGCGTTGACGTAGAGATAGCCTCCGTTGATAGTGGTGACGGAGATGCCATCTTCATTCGTATTGATGCCATCGTCCTGCGCCTCGATATAGATGCTGCCGCCATTTAAAGTCAGATGCAGCTCGGAATCCAGTCCTTCGTTTTCGGCTGTAATGTACAGCTTTCCTGTTCCTGCGGACTCTCCGCTGATGTTCATCGACATTTTGGAATAGAATGCGCCATCGTATTTATGGAGCTTTTTGGTTGTGCCTTCTTTGTAAATACGGGCGACATACGAACCGTTTACTTCATTGACAGACCCGTCAGCAAGGATGACCTGAGCGCCTGCCTTGGACAGATCGGTTACGCCTCCTGTATCTTGGCTAGAGCTGTAGGGCTCGTAGACGTTGTAAAAGATAACGGCGGGAGCGACCGTGGAAGTAATGTCTGCTCCATCCAGAATCAAGGTTACGACTGCTGTGGGATCATCCGCAGCGTCTTCGCCAAGATCGATGGCTAGCTGGCCAGCCGTCAGCGTTCCCGACACGCGATATGTACCCGGCTCTGTAATGGTAACGACGGTATGAGCTTCCGCTTCGCTAGCTTGATGCTCATCGGCAGCCGAGCCTTCGCCATAAGTTGCGCCTTGTCCGGCTTTGTAGTAGATAATGTCCGCTCCGGTATATACGGCCGAAGTGGAGTCGGTTGAAGCGGTTGAGCCGTTAACCGTAACGCTGCTGTCTGATAGCTTGATTGCTGTTTCGGCGCTGCTTGCCGCGCTTGCGGAAGTCGTAAATGCGAGACATGACCAGCTCATGGCCACGGCAAGCAGCAGAGAGGTTGAGCGTTTAAACATAAGGCTTGCACATCCTTTTTTGTAGTATGCATTCAGTATAGAAACGTTTTCTTAAATGAATCTGAAGTGGAGTTTTCCGAGAGCTGGTGAATCAACATTTTTTTTGTAATCTTCTGTTCATACGTTGTTCATATTCACCTTGTACAATGGGAATTGTCACGGACGCCGTACACGTGCCGGACTTTTCTGTTTTGTAAAGCATGGCCTGTATACCGGTGCAGCCAGCTTTAGCCACAGAAATTTTTTTTGCACCTTTGTCGATAATGATTATCATTATCTTGAGCTAGTTTCATTCTGTGGTTTGTCGCTTGTTACATTGCTATAGCAAAGGAGGGATGAGTCCTGTCTGTGATAAGGCGGGATAAGGAGCATCTGAGGGAAATGCGGGTTTACGGATAAAAGATAACGGATAACGAATATCAAAACATTGTGAAGGAGACATGATTCCATGAACGTTTCGATCAAAAAAACATTGCCTGTTCTGATTCTGACTTTAGTGCTTTCTCTTGTGATGATGGCGGGTTCTGCCTTTGCAGCAACCTCCAAGGACTACCGGATTGTACGCGCCGACAACCCTGAGGTCAATTCCAGAGCAAATGACTATGCGGTAACGCCGGCTTCTGTGGCAGATGATGGCACAACGGTTACTTTGGGCTTTAACACCTCCTTCCTGTTCAACATCAATTCGCTGAGCATTTCCAATGACGGCGGCTCCACGTACACGACGTATTCCGGCTCCACATCGGGCGGCGTAATCAACTTTACGTTCCCGGTTGACGATTTTTCAGTGAATACAAAAGCTAAAATTGCGGTTTCTGTCTTCGGGCTTTACAACGAAACCTATGATATTCAAATCAAATGGCTCTAAAGCTTAGGGCTTGAACAGCTGCCTTATGTAAGACTGAAAAGCTTTCCTTTACTGTAGAAGCGACAGGCAGGTCGGTTAATATCGATCTGCCTGTCGCTTGTGCGGGAAAGTAGCAAATGATTTTCTTCACAAAAAAATAATGCTAGGAGAGAAAAGGGTTGAAAAAATCAATGAAACGTTATCTTGCATTTTTGCTTGCGTGCATGCTCTTTGTATCTGCCGCTCCGGTGTATGGGGCCGAAACGGCATCCGCGTCCAAGGTGCGGGACGGAGAATATTCGGTAGACTTCAGAATTTTGAAAAATGGAACAAACTCCTATTCTGTAGCAGAGGGTTACCTGGATTCAAAAATCGGAAAACTGATTGCCCAAGACGGCAAGTACAAGCTGCAAGTCAAATTCATTAACTATGATTGGTTCCACTATTGGGGCAGCTTGAAGTCGGATGGAACTCCAGCAGGAGAAAATGCGGAGGCTGTGTCGCAATACGATGAAGCTGCTGTAATTGAAGTTTTGCCTGGTATGACCAAACGAGGCGTGGGAATGCCGGATACCCAGGTTGAAAATTATTATGGAACCGTCGAGTTTGCTATTGAAGATGTCAGAGTGAATCAGGATGTATTGATGCATATCGTTGTAAAGGATACCTACATCTACAATCCGGGAAATGATACGTGGATAGAATTTGGTTACAACAATTGGTACAGAGCGCAAATAGCCATTGATGTCAGCAATCTTCCATTTGTCCCGCTTGATGAAGGGCCTGCCGGCACCGATGCCACTCGCGAGTCGCTAATCGACAAGGTTGAGCAAGCCCGCTTGCTCCATAGAGACTCCGTAGACGGAAATTGGGAGGGAGCATACCTGCCTGGGGCAAGATCTTCCTTGTTGTACGTGATAGAAAAAGCAGAAGCTCTTCTTGCCGATGAGCAAGCTGATGGGGAGCAAATTAACAAAGCTTATAACGAGTTGCTTGGAATGATCGATTATTTCAACGAACAACTCGTTCATATCGATAAATCCGCCTTGCTTAATGTACTTAATCAAGCAAACACCCTGAAGCCGACACTTTCCTATGTCGTATCAAACGGTGTTTATCAAGCGGGACATATTGTGGGGTATGCCATTTCACTGGATACTGAATTACTCAATAGTCAAACCGTGTATGATAATGCGCAGGCTACACAGGCAGAGGTTGATGCGAGCAGAAGCGCATTGCTGAATGCATTGGCTGAAATCGAAAGGAATCGCATTTACGAAAGCGACGCCAAACTGATCGTGCTGGATTCGCTAGCTGCAGATGCTGAGGAATCTGTTCACCGTGATCTGTTTGAGGAAGCGGTCTCCGTTTTCACGAATGAATCTAAACACACGCATGTGAATGTTACGCTGAATAAAGGCAAAGATGACTTGGAGACAGCTGCTCTCGGCTATTACCGCCCGGCTCTCAACGGAACAACTGCGTTTGTCGGCTTAAGGCAAATCCCCTTGGAGACAGGTATCGATAAAGGAGCAGACAAATATTCTCTTCAATTGATACTCAGTCCAAGCATGAGCGCGAGTCAATCTGTTAGCGGAATTATTCATTTGAATTATGCAACGAAGGCCGAACCAACCGTTACCCAATCCGTTTATTTAAGCATGAACGGCAAGCTGCTAGATAACCTGAATAAGGATGTTGTCTTGGCGGAAGGGTTGATTAACGGAAATCAAAATGGGGATGGAGATGCTCTTGCGAAACTGCAGCAAGCGATTGTCGAAGCCAAAGCTGCGGGACAACAACTGTCAGCGACGCTTCCGTCGATCGAGCAGGCTTCTACCAATCTTGGCACAGCCGTAGGCGAATTTTTGACAACGAAAAACGAAACAAGACACTATACCATTGCTCATGCAACGGATAGCGCATTCTCCAGCTCTGACTCCTACTTTGGCAAACCGGCTTTGTTTGGCGGGGATGGCACAGGTTCGGATTTCGTTATCATCACTATTTTGAACAGCTCGCAAATCAAGTCTTTCCAATACAAACAAGCAGACGGCGCTTATGTTTCGCCTCAGGTATTGTCGGAAGATACGGCTGGTAACTCCCGCACCGTGTTGCTGAAAAGCATTAGCCCAAGCGGCTTGCTTGATGCCAAGCTGCAGGTTTCCATTCCCGCAGCCAATTATGAGCGCACTCATGATATCCGGATCAATTGGAACGGTGTAGATAATGCGGCATTGTCCGCCGAAATCAATGCCGGGAACACCAAGCTGCGCTCAGCACAAGCAGGGACAGAGCCTGGTCAATACCCTGCCGCAGCGATAACCGCATACAGAGCTGCAATAGCCTCGGCTTCCCAAGAGGCTGTCAATGCAAACGGAACGCAGGAGGCAACTGACTTTGCGCTCGCGACATTGCGTCAAGCCGTGCAAGCCTTTAACGCAGCTGTTGTACCGCCGATTACGGGGGGGAATCCCGATCCTGGCACAACAAACCCCGGCACGACTGACCCTGGAACTAATCCTCCAGTCACGCCGGTTGGGCCAGTGTATCCGGCAGACGGCACCTATTATGTTCCATTCCAAATATTGAAGAAGGATACTGCCCAGACTTCAGTGGCAAATGATTATTTTGTTAGTCCCGCGCTTGTAAAGGTTTCCGGCGGAAGCAAGGCGGTTTCCTTCACCGTACAGCGAAGCAACGAAATAACAGGCCTGACAATTGGCGGCTCCAGCGGTTCCGTCACTTCCAGAGATGCAGCAAAAAATACACGGGTAGTTACCTTTACTTTATCTAATTTGTCGCAAAAGCTGAGAGCGTGGGTAAAAGTGGATTGGGATTCGATTAATTATCATTATGATTATGATATCGACTTCTTATTTAATGAAGCTTTGGCGTATAATGCAGGCGATTCGGGTGTTATAGGCGGCGGCACAGTTGGACCGCCAAGCTTGGAAAACCCGGGAAGCGCGGATAGCGGAACAACGCCTGGCGGCAAAGACGAGGACGATAAAAAAACCGATGGCAAAGAAGAAACAACGCCTGAAACAAATTCGGGAACAAACCCGGGTGCAAATCCAGGAACGCCAACGATACCAACCGCGGAGTTCTCCGACACTGCTTCGCACTGGGCAAAAGAGAGCATTGACCGCGCAGTGAAGCTGGGTATTGTAACCGGCTATCAGGACGGCAATTTCCGCCCGGAAAAGGTAGTTACACGCGGCGAATTTGCCGTTATGCTGAGCCGAGCGTTGCAATTGGAAGGAGAAGGCGATCCTTTATCCTTCAATGACCTAGACGGCATTCCGGCATGGGCAAAGCCCCATGTGACACGCGCCGTGGCAGCAGGGCTGATCGGCGGCTTCGAGGACGGAACATTCCGCTCTGCCGGCAGTCTGTCCAGAGCGCAGCTTGCCGTTATGATCGCAAGAGCGGCAGATTTGAAGCTGGATGAAGCAGATGCCGTGACATTTATCGACGGCGACCAAATCCCGGCATGGGCGCAGAAGGAAGTGGCGGCAGCCGTCAAGGCCGGCCTGATCGAGGGCAAAGAAGGCAATATCTTTGACCCCCATGCAACGGCAACCCGGGCGCAAGCCTTAGCCTTGATCATGCGTCTGGTGGACCGTTTCACCAAAGCCTGATGCACGAAATGCACGATGTTTGTCCTTGCAACTCCGGGCTGCCTGACGGTGGCTCGGGGTTTTTATTTTTGGTCCATGGCGTATTGAAGAATGAAAAATTGTAATGTGCTATTCACACGCCGTTCATATTTGAATAGTACAATGGAATCTGTAGTGATAATCAATATCAATTAAACGGCTTGAACGACATTAATGAACGCATCCGTTTTAATGAACGCATCCGTTTTGAAAGCAGCGACATCAATCACCATGCTTGGGGGCTTACTAGTGAAGTTTTTTATAGGACGCGGCGTAAGCTTGCTTATAGCAATTGTCAGCGTAATAGGGATAACTGCAGGCTGCGGGGCATCGGCGGCAACCGATGGCGTCAAACATGTTGAAAATGCCGGAATAGCTGGAAGTGCTGAAGCCGCTGATCTTGTTGAAAGCATCGATATAACCGACTTCGCCGGCCGCAGCGTTTTTTTTGACAAAACGCCAGAACGAATCGTTGCGCTTGGCAGCGGAGAGGTGGATATTGTCTACGCGTTAGGCGGAGAGGTTGTAGGCAGGCCGGATACCGACGACTCCTTGTTGAACGAAAAAGCGGGATCGGCCGCCAAAGTAGGCTCTACCCATACGGTTGATCTGGAGAAAATCGCGGTGCTCAAGCCGGATGTTCTGCTTGGCAATGATCCGCTTAATCTCAAGGATGTTCCGTTGTTGGAGAGCATCGGAGCGAAGGTTGTGCTGACGCATGCCAATTCCGTTGAGGATATCCTGAACCAAATCGGGCTGATAGGCCGTTTGCTGGGCAAGGAGGAGCGGGCTGTGGAGCTGATGGGGGACATAGAGAACGGTTTGGCAAAGAGCGCAAAAAAACCGGCTGGAGAAACGAGAGTATTGCTTGTATACGGTGCTCCTGGAACCTATCTTGCCGCGCTCCCGAATTCGCTTAGCGGCGACATATTGACAAAAGCGGGAGGCGTCAATGTTGCCGGAGAGTTTCAAGCTATGCAAAACTTCCCCCAATACGCCCAGCTGAATACAGAACGGGTTGTGCAGTCCAACCCCGATGTTATTCTGATCATGACACACGGCAGCTCAGAAGAGGTCGAAAAAGGTTTCGTGCGGGAGATGGAGGGCAGCCCCGCCTGGAATTCCTTAAGCGCCGTTCGGGAAGGACGCATTCATGTGCTTCCGGCCGCTTTGTTCGGCACCAATCCCGGAACGCGAGTGCTTGATGCCATTGCGTTACTGCAGGAGCTGCTGGAGCCATGAGCGTAAAATCCCGGAATAACAAAAGACGGTGGCTTGCCATTTTTGCGGTACCGGCCATTCTTATCGTATCCCTTTATGGAGTAGCCAGCGGCTCGGTTTTTATACCGCTGCCGGAAATCATTAAGGCGCTTAACGGAAGCGGGGATGAAGCCTATCACACGATTATTTGGAACCTACGCTTGCCCAGAGTGCTGGTGGGGCTGCTGGCAGGTGCCTGCCTCGCGGCTTCGGGTACGCTGCTTCAAGGCGTAATGCGCAATCCGCTGGCAGATCCCGGCATTATCGGCGTGTCAGCGGGGGGCGGATTGGCAGCCGTCATTGCGCTTGTGCTTTTCCCGCAATTCTCCTACCTGCTTCCGGCGTTTGCCTTCGGGGGCGCTCTGATCTCCGCTTTGCTTATCTATTTGCTGGCATGGGACGGAGGCAGCTCTCCGGTCAAAATCGTGCTGGCGGGAATTGCAGTCAATGCGTTGCTGGGAGCTGTCATGAACGGCATCATGGTGCTTCATACCGACCGCATCCAAAGCGTTATTCCATGGTTGGCGGGCGGGCTAAGCGGCCGAAGTTGGCCCCATCTGGCCTTTATGCTGCCCTATGCGGCAATTGGTTTGCTGCTGACGCCTTTTGCGGCCAAAGCCTCCAATTTGCTTATGTTGGGGGACCAATCCGCCCAATCGTTGGGGCAGCATGTGGAGCGGCAACGATTCCTCATTATCGTGTTGGCGGCTCTACTTGCGGGCACGGCCGTCAGCGTCGCCGGGCTTGTCGGCTTTGTAGGTCTGCTGGTTCCCCATGCGCTGCGGCTGGCTATTGGCGAGGATTACCGTTATTTGCTGCCCTTTTCCATTGCGGGTGGCGGAGTGCTGATGGTACTGGCGGACACGATGGCCAGAAGCTGGTTTGATCCGCTCGAGCTGCCGGCGGGGATTTTGCTGGCTTGCGTAGGGGCTCCCGTTTTTCTTGTTTTGCTTAAAAAAAGGAAGCTGATCCGGTAATGGCAATGGAAGTTACCCCGTCATTATTCCGATACCAATCAAAATCGAGGAGGAAAACAAAATGGTAATTGTAACAAATGTATCTCAAATCACAAAGGGCAATGGCGAGAAGTTAATCGAGCGTTTCAACAAGGCTGGGAAAGTGGAAGGGATGGAAGGATTTCTTGGACTTGAGGTGCTTCTGACCGAAAATACGAAGGAGTATGATGAGGTGTCGGTTGTCACTCGCTGGGCCAGCAAGGAAAGCTTCCAGGGCTGGACTCGCAGCGAGGCCTTCCGCGAATCTCATTCCCACCGGGAAAAGCCGGACTACATTATTTCTAACAAAATTGTATTTTATGATGTAAAGGTTGTTCGCCAACCCCTGCAGGAAACAGTGGAAGCCCAGAACGCATAGAAGTACGAGAAGGGGCTATTTGAACAATATCTAAAACGGGCTTTCGGGGATGCGGTAGTTGCCTTGAGGCCCGTTAAGCTTATTGCGGGGTTCGTGAGCTGTGTGCCCCTTAAAGGGATAATCAGGGAAAATAGGTATTGACATAGTGGATTTTATATTGTTAATCTTGTAGTTGATAATAATAATCGTTATCAAATAATAGCGTTGAGTTAACTAGATTCTGATACAATCTGTTGATTGAAAGGAAGGAAAAGCATTGAAGCTAATTCATACGCTGAAGTGGTTTGGACTGTTCGTGCTTGCATTTACTCTGCTGATTAAACCGGCGCAGGCACAGGCGGCAAGTCAATTGGCCGACGGTACATATACAGCTGATTACCTGGTACTAAAAGCGGAGGATGACTCCGTGTCCATGGCAAATGATTATTGGGAAAAACCGGCTACGGTAACGATGAGCGGAGGCAAAGCCAACATTCGCCTCACTATTAATCATAGTGCTTGGGTAACGGAGTTTAAAGTGCCTTCCGGAGGGGGGTATGCCGATACTCGTGTTGTATCCAGCAGCAAAAGCAAGGATACCCGCCTTGTTGAATTTGGCAGTGATGATATCAGCAAACCAATCGTATCCAAAATTCACGTAACTGTTGAAGAAATCGATTACGATCACGATTATACGATACGCATCGTATTTCAAGAGGACAGCTTCAAGCTGATCAAGGGGGCGAATGCTGCCGTGGCGCCTGCGAAGACGGCAGCTGAGGCAACAGCTACTGCAAGCGCAGCTCCAAACGCTGTTTCAACCGCAGTTCCAACGTCCCCTCCAGTCAAAAACGAGGAGCCTTCCGTTACAACGAAGCCATCCGGCTCCAAGGAACCGCCTGCTTCTGCATCGGCAGAACCAGGCCAAACAGCGGCAGCGTCTTCCGTACCTTCAGCAACAGCAGCGTCTTCCGTACCTTCAGCAACAGCAGCGGCGCAGACGTCTCAAAGTGAAGGCTCAAAGGCGGATTTCCCGAAATCCGGGGAAGGGAACGATCACGGAGGAGAAGACGGGCCGGCGCTTGCAGGCGGTGCGGATACGCCGTCTGAAGGGCAGGCTTCATCAGAAGAAGAGGTGAACGAGAGCGTAGTTGAAAGCGGCCTTTTATCGGGTAATGGAGAAGAGAGAAGCTTGACGGCAGCCCCACTGGACAAGGAGAAAGCCGCATCGGATTATGCCCCCCTTTTGTGGATTCTGTCTGCGGCAATCCTTCTTGCGGCCTTCGGGATTCTGTACTTTAAAAGGATGAAAAAACGGCAGGCGGAGTAAAAGCTATGCCTATGTGGTACAGGAGGAAACAATGAAGCCTTTTAATAGCTGGAAATCGGGAATGGCATGGCTATTGGTTCTTGTGGTACTGCTGCTATCAGCCTGCGGGACCAATTCTGCAACGGAACGCGAGGGAAAGCCAGCGGTATCCCCGGAAGCAGCCCAAGAGCAGCAAAGCGAAGGTTCACAGGCCAGCGGGAATCAGCAAGCAGGAGGAGAAGCAGGGAGCGAGCATCGCATCGTGGCCACCACGGTTGCGATTACGCAAATCATGGATTTGCTGGAGCTTGATCTGGTTGGAATTCCCAAAAGCGTAAAAACGCTGCCGGAACGATACAACGATGTTGCCAAGGTAGGCAATCCGATGAGTCCGGATATGGAAATCGTCAAGTCATTGGCGCCAACCGATGTGTTGTCCGTGACAACGTTGCAATATGAGCTGGAGCCGGCCTTCGAAAACGCGGGGATTGAAGCTACCTTTATGAATCTGACCAGCATCGAACAAATGAAAGCCGAGATTTTGAAGCTGGGAGAAAAATATGACCGGAAAAACCGGGCGGAAGCTATCGTGGAGCAATACGATGCCAAGCTGGAGCAAATCAATGCCGCAACGGAGGGCAAGGAAAAACCGACCGTGCTTATTTTGATGGGCGTTCCCGGGAGTTATTTGGTCGCAACCGAGCATTCCTACATTGGCGATCTGGTGAGACTGATGGGCGGCGTAAACATTGTGCAGGGAGAATCGGTTGAATTTTTGGCCTCCAATACCGAATATTTGCATCAGTCGAACCCTGATGTCATTTTGCGGGCAGCTCATGGCATGCCGGAGGAAGTCGTCAAAATGTTTGACGCGGAATTTAAAAAGAACGATATATGGAAGCACTTCAAAGCGGTCCAGAACGGCCGGGTCTACGATCTGGAGGAAGCGCTGTTCGGGACGACCGGTAATTTGGCGGCAGGCGAAGCGATGAATGCGCTGCTGCCAATGCTGTATCCGTAATGCGAAAGGATTGTGACAGATGGCAAGGCCCATAATCGTGTTAGGCTGCACGATGCTGCTGTTAATCGCAGCTGCGCTTTATTCCGCTGCGACTGGAAGCCTGAAGATTGGACTGCTGGAGCTGGCGCAAAGCCTTTTCAGCGGCTTTAGCGAGCAGGCGCAGATTGTCAAGGATTTGCGCTTTCCCCGCATCATCGTTTCTATGCTGGCGGGAGCGGCGCTTTCCGTATCCGGCGCATTATTGCAGGCCGTTATGAAAAATCCGCTTGCGGAGCCGGGAATTATCGGCGTTTCGTCGGGAGCGGGACTGGTATCGTTAACCGTTGTGACTCTGTTCCCGGCTTTATATTTCTGGTCGCCGCTATTATCGGTGCTGGGCGGAGCGTTAGCCTGTTATTTGGTTTATTCGTTGTCATGGAAATCGGGGCTGAGTCCGCTTCGACTCATTTTGGTCGGTGTAGCCATCAACGCTACCTTTACGGGCTTGGGGCAGTCGTTTAACTATCGCGGCAGCTATGCGGTGACAAGCGTCAATCAGGCGGTTTCATCTATTTTCACCATGAAAACCTGGGACGACGTTCAGCTTTTGGGCATCTTCGGCGGTATAGGTCTTCTGCTTGCGATGCCACTTGGCCGCTGGTGCAATATGCTGGCCTTTCGGGACGAAACGGCGAAAAGCCTGGGCATGAGAGTGCTGCGAACAAGGTTGATTTTATCCGCTGTTGCGGTATTGCTGGCTTCGGTTGCAACTGCGGTGGGCGGCTTGATTATGTTTGTCGGCCTGCTCGTGCCGCATATCGGGAGGCTGCTGCTGGGAGCCGACTTTCGGTATTTGCTGCCTTTTTCCGCGCTTGGGGGAGCACTCCTGATACTGGTTGCCGATACGCTGGGACGTACGCTTTTGGCCCCGGTTGAAATTCCGGCTTCTATTATTATGACGATTATTGGCGGGCCGTTTCTCATCTATATGCTGAAGCGGAGCGATCGCAAGAGCTGACGTTAATGACGGATTGACATGTTGCCCAAAAGGATGCAGGGAGGGGGAGTTATTCATGAAACAGGTGTTGATTACGGATGATGATGCCAATTACAGAGCGCTGCTTGGCCATTATATGGTCCAAGAGGGCTTTCGGGTGCTGGAAGCCGAAAATGGCCGACAGGCGATGAGTTTGCTGGATGGGAATGCTGTTGATTTGGCTATTATGGATGTTATGATGCCAGAGGTTGACGGATATCGTCTTTGCCAATATGTGCGCAAGCATTTTGACATTCCGGTTATTATGCTGACGGCGCGAGATCAGCTTAGCGACAAGGAGCAAGGGTACCTGAGCGGAACGGATGACTACATCACAAAGCCGTTTGAATTGCCGGAGCTGCTGTTTCGAATCAAGGCTTTGTTTCGCCGGTACTCCCTTGTCTCCAGCGACCAGATCAAGCTGTCGGGCATCATAATCGACCGGAAAAACTATGAGGTGCAGGCTGGCGACGAGGTGTTTTTTTTGCCGCTAAAGGAATTTGAGCTGCTGGCGCAGCTGGCCCAATATCCCGGCCGACTCTTCTCGCGCGTGGAGCTGATCCGCCTTGTGTGGGGACTTGGCTATGAAGGCGATGAGCGGACGGTGGACGTACATATCAAACGCCTCAGAAAACGGTTTTCTGAAAATGCCTGGAGCTTTGCCATCCAGACCGTAAGGGGCATCGGCTACAAGTTTGAGGTAAGCACGGCATGAGGTCGCTTTATTTTCGCGTATTCGTTATTACGATTTATACCATTACGCTCAGCAGTCTGCTGGGGTTTGTAGTCTCCAATATGTATTATCACTGGAAGCTCAAGCCCTACAATGACGTCAAGCTATCCGGCATCGCAGGGCATATACGCGAATTTGTCCAGCGCAATCCCGAGCTGCTCCAGTCCTATTTGCAAAATGCCGCGGATTTGGGTTATCAGCTCTATTTATACGGCGAGGATGGAACGGGGACATTTTATGGAGGAGCTTTTCGGAGGCCGGAATTACCGCAAGCCGTTGTGGATGAGGTGCTGGAGGGCGGGCAGTATCATGGGGTGGCCGGCTTTCCGAGCCATCTCCTTATAACGGGGTATTTTAGAAATAGCCTGGAAAATTCGGTAGGGCTGCCGCTTGAGGCTGGCGACAAAAGATATGCGTTATTTTTACGGCCGGATGTTTCGTTGCAATTTGGCGAGCTGCGGGTCTTTTTTGCCATGATTCTGGTATTGTCGATTCTGTTCAGTATTCCTTATTTTCTGCTTAGCACCCGCTATCTGGTGCAGCCGATTACTTTTTTGACAGAGGCGACCAAAAGAATCGCCCAAGGCGACTTTAACCTCCGGCTTCCTACCAGGCGGAAGGATGAAATAGGGCAGCTTGCTTCCCATTTTCAAATCATGAGCAGTCAACTGGAGCGATCGGACAAAGCGAGGAAGGAATTTGTCGCCAACGTCTCGCATGAAATCCATTCGCCTCTCGCTTCCATACAGGGCTTTGCGGATACGCTGCTGCAGGATGAGCTTGATCATGAGCAACGGCTGTATTATGCCGGCATCATCGGTCAGGAGGCGCGTCATTTGACGGCTCTCAGCAGACAGCTTCTTTTGCTGTCCAAGCTGGATCATGACAAGCAGGCTATTGCCAAAACTCTATTCTCCGTAAAAACCCAGCTCAGGCAAAGCCTCAAATTGCTGGACTGGCAGCTGACTGAAAAAGGGCTTGCGGTTCGGATGCAGATACCTGCGGACCTTAATGTCTTCGGGGATGAGGTGCTGCTTATGCAGGTTTGGTCCAATCTGCTGTCCAACGCGGTGAAGCATATAGCGGAAGGCCGCTCTATCGAAGTCAAGGCTTATGAGGAGAACGGCTGGACCAGCGTTCATATTTCCGATAATGGGAACGGCATTCCGGAGGAGCAGCTGCCTTATATTTTTGACCGGTTTTATCGCGGAGACGGCGCAAGGCAGAGAGGTGCGGGCAGCACGGGGCTTGGGCTATCCATCGTTTGGGAAATAATCAAGCTGCATGGCGGCGAGATCAAGGTGCAGAGCAGCGTTGGGAAAGGAACGGCGTTTTTGGTGCGGCTGCCCAAAATAAATAAGACAACCGGACGATCGTCCAATAGCTAAAGGAAGCGGGCCGATGATCCAGGAAAATAAAGGCCAGAGGTATATTTTTGTATGCAGCGCACCAACCTAAGTGGAAAAGCGGTGCGCTTTTTTGGCATGGAATCGCACTTTTTGAGAGTGCTGACGGGCATTTGGGAGGCAGTGCGGAATCGTCAGAAAATTTAAACGAAGGCACTTGACCTCGGCTTTGTTTTGCGTATAATAAAATTAAAGTCAAAGAAAGTCAAAGTCAATGGGAGGCTGGTGATTTGCGTAACATTTCCGACCTCATTGAACATTATTTGAAGCAGTTGCTTGATGGAAGCGAGGAAGGCGCTGTTGAGATTCAACGCAATGAGCTGGCGGATCGGTTCTCCTGCGTGCCGTCGCAAATCAACTATGTAATCAGCACGAGATTTACTTTGGAGAAGGGCTACATGGTTGAGAGTAAGCGGGGCGGCGGCGGATACATTCGGATTCAGCGAGTGGATCTTCCGGCATTCAAGAGTCTTCAGCAGCATTTTGAGGGCACCATTGGACACAGCGTCGATCAGGCTGCCGCGGAAGGGCTGATTTATCAGCTGGAGGAAGCGGGAATCGTCTCGAAGCGCGAGGCCAATATGCTGCGCGCAGCCATTCACAGGGACACGATAGCGCTTATGCTGCCTGCCCGTGATGAGATGAGAGCCAGATTGCTGACGTCCATGCTCATTTCGTTGCTGGTCAAATAGGACCGGCGGAAGGGAGGGGCTAACGTTGATTTGTCAGGAATGCGGCCAAAGGCCGGCAAGTTTACATTTTCAAAAAATCATTAACGGCGAAAAGACGGAATTTCACATTTGCGAATCCTGTGCCCGTGAAAAAGGCGAGGGTATCCCGGGTTCCCCCGGAGGGTTCTCCATCCATAGCCTTTTGTCCGGACTGCTGGATTTTGGAGCAGCAGGAATTTCGGGTCAGCCAGCAATAGGAAATGCGCCGCTAGCGCCAATTCGCTGCGAGGAGTGCGGCATGACCTACGCACAGTTCAGCAAGATTGGACGATTTGGCTGCAGCTCATGTTACGAGGCGTTTAATGAACGTCTGGACCCTCTTCTCAAGCGTGTACACAGCAGCACAATGCATAGCGGGAAGGTTCCAAAACGGACAGGCGGACAGATTCAGTGCAAACGGGAAATCGAGAAGCTGCGCCGGGAAATGCATGGCCATATTCAGCAAGAGGAATTTGAGGATGCAGCCGGTTTGCGGGATCGTATCCGGGAACTGGAGAAAAAGCTGTCGGAGCAATAAGGGTGAAGATAGGAAGGAGTGAGTCTGGTGAGCAAGCACAGATTTTCGCGTGATGCGCTTAGCGATTGGATGCGCGACACCGGCCCCGATTGCGATGTCGTAATCAGCAGCAGGGTACGGCTGGCCCGCAATCTGAGACATCAGCCGTTCCCGCTCCTGGCGACAGGGCAGCAGGCTATCGAGGTTCAGAAGCAGCTGACGGCTGTCAACGAAGAGGGGCAGCTTAACGATATAGGCAAATTTGATACTATCCTGCTTTCCGATCTCAGCGAGCTTGACAAAAGGGTGCTGGTAGAGAAGCATCTGATCAGTCCGGCGCTTGCCAATGAATCGCGCGGCGGAGCCGTCATGCTGAGCGATAACGAAGCAGTAAGCATAATGATTAACGAAGAAGACCATTTGCGCATTCAATGTCTGTATCCCGGCTTTCAAATTGCCGAGGCTTGGGCGCTGGCAAACGGCATTGATGATAAATTCGAGGAAGTCGCGGATTATGCGTTTGATGAAAAGCGGGGATATTTGACGACATGTCCTACTAATGTAGGAACAGGCATCCGGGCATCGGTCATGATGCATTTGCCCGCGCTTGTGCTGACGCAGCAGATTAACCGTATCCTGTCCGCCGTTACCCAGGTGGGGCTGGCGGTTCGGGGGCTTTACGGAGAGGGCAGCGAAGCATTGGGCAACCTGTTTCAAATCTCCAATCAAATTACGCTCGGGCTTTCCGAGGAAGAAATTATCGACAATCTGCACGGAGTAGCCAAGCAAATTGTGGAGCATGAACGAGCGGCGCGCAAGCGGCTGCTGGAGGAATCCCGAGTGCGGGTTGAGGATCGGGTAAGACGCTCCTACGGCATTTTGTCGCATGCGCTTATTATGGATTCCAAGGAAGCGGCTCAGCGGTTGTCCGATGTTAGATTAGGCGCGGATTTGGGTATATTGCCCCATATAACGCCGCAGGTAATGAATGAGCTGCTGGTGATGACGCAGCCCGGCTTCCTTCAACAGACGTTTAATGAAAAGATGAGCGCCGAGCAAAGGGATTGCCGGAGAGCAGATTTAATCAGGGAGAAATTAGGTAGTCAAACGAATCTTGGGGGTGCGGAACAATGATGTTTGGACGATTTACGGAACGAGCGCAGAAGGTGCTGGCATTGGCTCAGGAGGAAGCGGTTCGTCTTGGCCATAACAATATCGGCACGGAGCATATACTGTTGGGACTTATTCGTGAAGGCGAAGGCATTGCCGCCAAAGCCTTGACCGGTCTGGGACTGGGACTTGAAAAAATTCAGGATGAAGTGGAGGCGCTGATTGGACGCGGCCAGGAGCAGCCTAACAACATCGCTTATACGCCTCGCGCCAAAAAAGTTATCGAGCTTTCCATGGATGAAGCCAGAAAGCTTGGCCATACCTACGTTGGCACAGAGCATATTCTGCTTGGCCTTATTCGCGAAGGCGAAGGTGTAGCGGCTCGTGTGCTTAACAACCTTGGCATCAGCCTGAACAAGGCTCGCCAGCAGGTTTTGCAGCTGCTTGGAAGCAGCGAAGCGGTATCCAGCAATCATGGCGCTCAGGCTAACGTGAGCACGCCTACGCTGGACGGATTGGCTCGCGACTTGACCGCCTATGCCAAGGAGGGCAATCTGGACCCTGTTATTGGCCGCGGCAAGGAAATTGAACGCGTTATTCAGGTGCTTAGCCGCCGGACCAAAAATAACCCGGTGCTTATCGGGGAACCCGGCGTTGGAAAAACGGCAATTGCCGAAGGCCTTGCCCAAAAAATTATCGCCAATGAAATTCCGGAAACGCTGCGCGACAAACGCGTTATGACGCTGGATATGGGCTCTGTTGTAGCGGGCACCAAATACCGGGGCGAATTCGAAGATCGCCTGAAAAAGATTATGGACGAAATCCGCCAGGCGGGAAATATTATTTTGTTCATTGACGAGCTGCATACGCTGATCGGAGCAGGCGGCGCGGAGGGCGCAATTGACGCCTCCAATATTCTCAAGCCTTCGCTTGCCCGCGGCGAGCTGCAATGCATCGGCGCGACAACGCTGGATGAATACCGCAAATACATTGAAAAGGACGCCGCGCTTGAGCGCCGTTTCCAGCCGATTACGGTTGATCAGCCTTCTGTTGAGGAGGCCATCCAGATCCTGCACGGACTGCGTGATCGTTACGAGGCGCATCACCGCGTCAAAATTACCGACGAATCCATCGAGCAAGCTGTAAAGCTGTCCGATCGTTATATTACGGACCGGTTCTTGCCCGATAAAGCCATCGACCTGATTGACGAAGCCAGCTCCAAGGTAAGGCTGAACTCCTACACTGTACCGCCAAACCTGAAGCAGCTTGAGAACCGTCTGGACGATATCCGCAAGGAGAAGGACGCGGCTGTTCAAAGCCAGGAATTCGAAAAAGCGGCAGCGCTGCGCGACACGGAGCAAAAAATCCGCGAGGAGCTTGACGTAACCAAAAATCAGTGGAAAGAAAAGCAAGGCCGTACCGATTCCGAGGTGACGCCGGAGGATATTGCCCAGGTTGTGGCAAGCTGGACCGGCATACCGGTCAGCAAGCTGGCGGAAGAGGAAACGGAACGCCTGCTGAAGATGGAAGACATCCTGCATGATCGCGTTATTGGCCAGGAGGAAGCCGTTAAATCCGTTTCGCGCGCGATTCGTCGGGCCAGAGCGGGTCTCAAGGACCCGAAACGTCCTATCGGCTCGTTTATCTTCCTTGGTCCAACCGGGGTCGGCAAGACGGAGCTGGCAAGAGCGCTGGCTGAGTCCATGTTTGGCGACGAAAATGCGGTCATCCGCATCGACATGTCCGAATATATGGAGAAGCACTCCACCTCCAGATTGGTTGGAGCGCCTCCAGGGTATGTGGGTTATGAGGAAGGCGGCCAGCTGACCGAGAAGGTTCGCCGCAAGCCGTATTCCGTCGTATTGCTGGATGAAATCGAAAAAGCGCATCCTGAAGTATTCAACATTTTGCTTCAGGTGCTGGAGGACGGCCGCCTGACGGATTCCAAAGGCCGCGTGGTCGATTTCCGCAATACGCTGATCATTATGACGTCCAACGTTGGCGCCGATCAAATCAAGAAAAATTCCTCGCTTGGCTTTACGGCGGTGCAGGATGCAGGCCGCGACTTCAGCATGATGAAGGACAAAGTAATGGCCGAGCTGAAAAAGAGCTTCCGTCCGGAGTTCCTGAACCGGATCGACGAAACGATTGTGTTCCATTCGCTGGGCGAAGAGCATATCGCTCAAATCGTTACGCTTATGTCCGACGAGCTGCGCAAGCGCCTGCGCGAGCAGCAGGTTGAGTTTACGCTGACGGATGCGGCCAAGTCGTTCCTGGCTAAAGAGGGTTACGATCCGCAATATGGAGCGCGTCCATTGCGCAGAGCCATCCAGAAGCACATCGAGGACCGTTTGTCCGAGGATTTGCTGATGGGCCTGATACAAAAAGGAGACACCTTTGTCATTGATGAAAAGGACGGCGCCCTGATTGTTACCAAAACGATTCACGACCCGGCGCAGGAGCAGCCAGCCGGTCAATAAGTAAAGAAGGAAAGCATGGAGCGCCGGAAGGCTGTTCCTGTTCAGATTAAAGTCTGTGCTCAACAAAAAGCAAGCTTCGGAAAGCGGTCATTACCCCGCATTCCTGAAGCTTGCTTTTTTATTGACGTATGATGCATTACGGAATGACTGAATAAATATTCTATCTGTTTTTGATGGAATTCTACGGGCTGCTGATTTGGACCCAGAACCCTTGCTCTAAAGCCATGTTAAAAAGTTGATCGATGGCATCCTCGGGCTCATACAGGAACCACTTGTCCGAAATGGCGTCATGGAGCAGCGCGGGCGGATAAGGAGCCAAAAGCTCTGCCGGAAAATCGTTGTTGCGGTAATAGATTTCAAGCTTCTCGAGAGCTTGACCTTCCTTATCCAGAAATTGATAAGTTATTCCCTTGGAATAGGAGCCGGGGTCAACACCGCCTGTAATCCAATTCTGAACAAGAGGCGCCTTTACAAGATCGCCCTTGGATTGTTGTTAACAATAAGGCGAAAACCAGAATAGAAGCTGGTTTTTTCATAGGCATCTCCTTTTTGAATGTGCTTCCTGCATATGGGTATCTTATAATAAGAACGGAAAAAGTGGATAAAAGTATCATTTAAAAAATATTTTTTATAAGAAGAAGCATTAAATAAATTCCCGCATTCCCATGAATAACAAGGGATTGCCCGTTTTGTGTGAAATTTGACAAGGAAATTTGTGAGCGTTAAGCCTTTCTACATCGGGCATATGATGGTAAACTCAAGGTAAACTAATGAGAAACATGAGAAGATCCTTCTGAAGGAGTTCGGAATGGCCAAAATAAAATTGAAGTTTGTGTGCACCGATTGTGGCGCTGAATCACCCAAATGGATGGGAAAATGCCCCGGCTGCAACGCCTGGAATACGATGGTGGAGGAAAAGGAAACCGTCGTTAAGACCAAGGGAGTTGGCTTATCGGGAATCCATACGAAAGAAAAAGCCCAATCCATCATACATATAGAGAGCGGGCAGGAGCCTCGTATTGAAACGAGGATGGTGGAGCTTAATCGTGTGCTTGGCGGCGGGGTGGTGCCAGGCTCTCTTATTTTGGTAGGCGGCGACCCCGGCATCGGCAAGTCGACGCTCCTGCTGCAAACCTCGCATGCGCTGGCGAGCAAAGGACTGAGGGTGCTGTATATTTCAGGCGAGGAATCCGTCAGGCAGACCAAGCTGCGGGCAGATCGGCTGGGAGCGCTTTCGGAAAACCTCTTTGTGCTGTGTGAAACCAATATGGAGCATATTAATGATGCGATAGAATCTGTCAATCCGCAATTTCTCGTTATTGACTCCATTCAAACCGTGTACGACCCCCGCGTGGAGTCGGCGCCTGGCTCTGTTTCCCAGGTCAGGGAATGCACCGCTCATTTTATGCGCACGGCCAAAATCAAGGGCGTAGCCACGGTGCTTGTTGGACACGTCACCAAGGAAGGCGCTATTGCGGGACCGCGTCTGCTGGAGCATATGGTGGATTGCGTCCTTTATTTTGAGGGAGAGCGTCATCATACGTACCGGCTGCTTCGGGCCGTCAAAAACCGCTTTGGCTCCACGAACGAAATTGGCATATTCGAAATGACGGAGGACGGGCTGCGCGAGGTGTCGAACCCGTCGGAGCTGTTTCTGTCGGAGCGGCCGCTCGGCGTATCCGGCTCCACGGTTGTCGCCAGCATGGAAGGAACTCGTCCTGTGCTTGTGGAGCTTCAGGCGCTTGTGGCTACGACTCATTTTCCTTCCCCCCGGCGAATGTCCACGGGAATCGATCATCATCGGATGGCGCTTATTATTGCGGTGCTGGAGAAGCGCAACGGGATGTTTCTCCAAACACAAGACGCCTATTTGAATGTAGCGGGCGGAGTAAAGCTGGATGAACCGGCGGTGGATTTGGCTGCTGCTGTAAGTCTGGCTTCCAGCTTTCGCGATGCTCCAACAAAGCCGTATGACGTTATTTTTGGAGAGGTTGGCCTGACAGGCGAGGTAAGAGCGGTCTCCCGTGCGGAGCAACGCGTCAAGGAAGCGGAGAAGCTTGGTTTCAAAAGGGTAATTATGCCGGAGAAAAGCCTGAAGGGGTGGAAAACGCCCCAAGGTATAGAAGTAATTGGTGTTAATACAGTATCGGAAGCACTTAAAGCAGCGCTTGGATAGGGGGCACAGATGAAGGAACAGACTCAGCAGGAAGTCATGAATCAGCTTTTGCAGCTAGTAGCGCCAGGGACCCCCTTTCGGGAAGGGCTGGAAAATGTGCTCAGAGCCAAAACCGGCGCGCTTATTGTAGTGGGGTACAGTCCAGAGGTTATGGAGGTAGTAGACGGAGGTTTTTCCATTAACTGCGACTTTTCCTCCAATTATTTATATGAGCTGGCCAAAATGGACGGCGCCATCATTATGAGCGAGGACATGCGGCGCATTTTGTACGCCAATACGCAGCTGATTCCCAACAGTACGATTCCGTCCATTGAAACCGGCATTCGTCATAGAACGGCAGAGCGCGTGGCTAAGCAAACCGGCAAGCTGGTTGTATCTATTTCCCAGCGGCGGAATGTCATTACGTTATACCAAGGTAATTTGAGGTATTCGCTTAAGGATATCGGCGTTATCCTTACAAAAGCCAATCAGGCGATCCAGACGCTTGAGAAATATAAGGCGGTGCTTTCTCAATCGCTGACAAACCTGTCGGCGCTGGAGTTTGAAGAACTGGTTACCTTACAAGAGGTCGCGCATGTTATTCAACGGCTGGAGATGGTGCTTCGGGTCAAAACGGAAATTAACCGGTACATCAACGAGCTTGGAACCGAAGGCCGCCTGATCAGCATGCAGATGGATGAGCTGGTAGGAGGCGTTGAAGAGGACGCCTGGTATTTGATCAAGGATTATGCCAAGGATAACAGTGACGACAAGATTAAGGAAATACGCGCGGGTCTGAAAAAGCTGAGCTCCGACGAACAACTGGACGGTGCGCCGATTGTTCGACTGCTGGGCTACCCACAAGGGCATAATGTGGCGGAGGAATCGGTATCGCCAAGAGGTTATCGTCTGCTTGGGAAAATACCGCGTTTGCCGCTGGTCATTATGAATAATCTCGTGGAACGGTTTCAGCATCTTCCGCGTATTTTGATGGCGACGATCGAAGAGCTGGATGAGGTAGATGGCATTGGAGAGGTTCGGGCAAGGGCGATAAAGGATGGCTTGAAGCGGATTCAAGAGCAGATGTTCATTGACAGGCAAATTTAAATCTCCTACAATGGATTGAATGTGTGTCAAACTTTAGGCGGTGCGGTTAAGGCACGGTTTGGGCATAGTAGAGAAGAGGTGGAACAGATGATTGCAAAATCGATACCGAGCCTTCTCACGGTTGGCAATTTGTTTTTGGGTGTTATTGCCATTATTCTGGTTTTTAATGATAATCCTGGAATGGCGGCTATGATGGTTCTGGTTGCAATGCTGCTGGACGGGGTTGACGGACGTGTGGCGCGAGCGCTAAACGCGCAAAGCGAGTTTGGCAAAGAATTAGATTCCTTATCTGACGTCATTTCCTTTGGTGTGGCGCCGGCTTTTATTATGTACGTCGTTGCTTTTCAAGATTTGAATCATGCTCTTGCATGGACAACAACGGCTATTTTTCCGATTTGCGGAGCGCTTAGGCTGGCCAGGTTTAATGTTGTTGCCAGCTCTCCCGGTTATTTTATTGGTTTGCCGATTCCTGCGGCCGGCGGCGTATTGGCTACGCTTGCTCTGTTTAAAGACGATATTCCATTGTCCGTGCTGCTTGGCAGCATGCTGCTGCTTTCATTCCTTATGGTCAGTACGATCCGATATCCCAACTTCAAGAAGGTGGGCATTCCCCGCAGCGCAGTATGGGTTGTTCCCATCATTGTAGTGGTATCCGTTGTGCTGGGGCTCCTGTTCGAAAATCAGCTGTCCAAAATTTTGTTTGTTCCGTTGCTGCTTTACGCGCTTTACGGCTTAAAAAAAAACGTTGACCGCCGTCTTCCCAAGTCGCGCAAGCGCCGTGCTTTAGAGAAGGAAGCGGAAGAGAAGGTCAATAACGAAAAACCGGCCTGATGGCCGGTTTTTCTGTTGGACTGCCTGGTCTGCGGGATTTCCGCAGACCAGGCAGTCTTTTTTTGGTTTCAGTTTCGCTTTTTGTTTCAATTCCGTTTTGGTTCCAATTCTCGTTTACTCAGGTCAAGTTGAACAGGCCAAGCGTAGAGCACTTGTTGTGCTCCTCGGCAACAACCTCATTTAAATTGATTTGCAGCAGATTGCATAGAGCCGTCATATAGAACAAATTGCGGCCAAGCTCCGTTTTCAATGCCTCGTTGCAATGCTCGCATAGGGAGCCCGACAGATGGCTTTGCAGCGTTTCTTTTGCGGTTTCTAAATCCGGCTTGTCCGAATAGTGCTGTTTTCTTGCATTCAGCTCAATACATCCGCAATCCGTCACGGCTTTGGTTACGGCACGGTTTACGGATGCGCCGGATTGTCCGAACTTGGACATGACGTCCAGCAAGCTGCGATGTCTGAGGAGAAGCTCCGATACTTGCTGCTGGAACTGCTCCAGAGTAGGAGTATTTGTAGATTCCACTTCAATCACCCGCCTTCGCGAAGAAGTTATCTTTTACTTATTATAATCTTCCTCTGGCGTTATTTCCACATGCCGTTAGCCGCAGGTTTACTTCGGGATTCTTTTTAAGGTTTGTGTCAGTTCCAAAAATTTCGGCAGAGGTTATATCCTTTTTGCAAATTTTCACTCTCTCACCGATTAGAGTTCCAAAGTTTGGAACATAATTGTAATGGAGGTGAACCGTAATGGTTAGAGTAGTCATTCAATTGATTGGTCTTGTGATCGGCGGTATGGCCGGCGCAGAGGTATACGGGTGGATGGACAGTACTGCGGCGTGGTCGGGGCCGTCATACGGCATGCTGGAGCAGTCCGGAACTTATTACATGAATGTTGCAGTTGGTGCATTGATCGGCGGGATCGCGGCTTCGTTTCTGACGGCGCCTGCGTCTAGGCTTTTTGGAAAAGGCGTGGAGCTGATGGCGGGATTGCCGCTTAGGCAGCTGATGGTCGGCATTTGCGGGCTTGGAGCCGGATTGCTGCTATCTGTGCTGCTCCATCCTGCAGTTGCCGATTTGCAAGGGATTGGCCGTCTGCTGCCGGCATTGCTGGCATTAGGGCTTGGGTACGGAGGACTTCGCATCGCGCTTGCGAAGCAGGACGAAATTGCAACCGGCTTTGCCGCCTTGATGGAAAAGCCCATTGCGCCGCAGCCGGAAGAAAATCCCCGGTACGAGGAGCATAAAATTTTGGATACCAGCGTGATCATCGACGGACGAATTGCGGACATTTGTAAAACCGGATTTATCGAAGGAACATTGGTTATCCCGGAGTTTGTGCTGGAGGAGCTGCAGCATATTGCGGATTCGTCGGATTTGCTCAAGCGCAACCGTGGCCGCAGAGGCCTGGATATTCTCAATAAAATCCAGAAGGAGCTTGACGTCAGGGTGTTGATCTATGAAGGCGACTTCGAGGAAATTGGCGAGGTTGACAGCAAGCTGGTCAAGCTGGCGAAGGCGCTGCGCGGCAAGGTGGTTACCAACGATTTCAACCTGAACAAGGTTTGCGAGCTGCAGGGCGTCTCGGTGCTGAATATTAACGATTTGGCCAACGCGGTCAAGCCGGTCGTGCTGCCTGGAGAAGAAATTGTAGTCCAGGTGATCAAGGACGGCAAGGAGCATGGACAAGGCGTCGCTTATCTGGATGACGGAACGATGATTGTTGTTGAGGGCGGACGCGATTATATCGGCACCACGATGGAGGTGCTGGTGACAAGCGTTTTGCAGACAAGTGCGGGACGAATGATTTTTGCCAAGCCAAAGCTGTTGGAAAAAGCGCTGTAACAAGGTATGATAGTACTAATTCCTTGAGCTTAAGGCAGGTAGAATGAATGGCCATTGATAAATGGGGTGTTGTCATCGTTGCGGCCGGTCGCGGTTCGCGGATGGGAACAGAGGAAAGTAAGCAATATTTGCTGCTTGACGGCAAACCGATTCTGGTCCATACGCTGGAGGTATTCCAGCGCATGGACCTTATTGGCGAGATTGCGCTTGTTGTGGGCAGCGCCGATGTAGAACGCTGTCTGGAATGGGCCGGGTGTTACGGCTTGACAAAGGTTGCAGCGGTGCTTGCCGGCGGAGCGGAGCGCCAGCAATCCGTATTATGCGGACTGCGGACGCTCTCCTGCGAATGGGTGATGGTTCACGACGGCGTTCGTCCGCTTGTGACGGAGCAGGCTGTGTCAGCTTGCGCGGATGCTGCCAGGGCGACGGGCGCTGCCGTGCTTGCGGTGCCAGTGAAGGATACGATCAAGCAGGTCGATGCGTCAGACATCATAGTGGCTACGCCGGATCGTTCGGCCCTTCGCGCCATCCAGACGCCGCAGGCTTTTCGACGCAGCTTGCTGTTGTCCGCCCATGAAAAAGCGGAGCAAGAGGGCTTCTTGGGAACGGACGATGCAATGGTGGTAGAACGCACAGGGACTCCGGTTGTTGTTGCGGAAGGGGAATACACCAATATAAAGATTACGACGCCGGAGGATTTGCCTTACGCGGAATTTCTGCTTGCGCAGCGCCGGACGTCGGATACGGGAGGAGAACGGAATGATTCGGATAGGACAAGGCTTTGACGTCCATCAATTGGTTGAAGGGCGTCCCTGCATCATTGGCGGCGTGACCATTCCATATGAGAAGGGGCTGCTTGGCCATTCTGATGCGGATGTGCTGCTGCATGCCGTTAGCGATGCTATTTTGGGAGCGCTGGGGCTTGGGGATATAGGCAAGCATTTTCCGGATACGGATGAAGCCTTCAAGGATGCGGATAGTCTCAAGCTGCTGGAGCGGGTGTGGGAGCTTGCCGTGAGCAGAGGATATAAGCTTGGCAATATAGACTCCACTATTATTGCCCAAAAGCCCAAAATGCTGCCTTATATTCCGCAAATGACGGAGGTTATAGCGCGGGCGCTGGGAGCGGAGGATTTGTCGCAGGTAAACGTTAAAGCGACAACGACCGAGCAGCTTGGTTTTACAGGACGCGGCGAAGGGATTGCCGCACAATCCGTTGTATGCTTGATCAAGGGAAGAGAGGGATAGTTCATGACATCAGAGGTACGCGTGCGTTATGCGCCTTCGCCAACAGGACACCTGCATATCGGCAATGCCCGGACGGCCTTATTCAATTATTTATTTGCAAGAAACCAGGGCGGCAAGTTTATTATCCGCATTGAAGACACCGATGTGAAGCGCAATGTGGCCGGCGGCGAGGAAAGTCAGCTGACCTATTTGAAATGGCTGGGCATTGATTGGGATGAAAGCGTGGATATTGGCGGCGGCTATGGCCCCTACCGGCAAACGGAACGCCTGGATATTTACAAGGAATATTGGCAGCAGCTGCTGGATCAAGGTTTGGCTTACCGCTGCTATTGCACGGAGCAGGAGCTGGAGCAGGAACGCGAGGAGCAGCAAGCACGCGGCGAAACGCCCCGCTACTCCGGCAGGCATCGCGATTTGACGCCGGAGCAGGAGAAGGCGTTTCAGGAAGAAGGCCGCGTAGCCAGCATTCGTTTCCGCGTGCCTCAAAACCGCACCTACACGTTCAACGACATGGTCAAAGGCGAAATTTCTTTTGATACGTCGGAGATGGGCGATTTTGTTATTGTGAAGAAGGACGGCATCCCTACGTATAACTTTGCCGTAGCGCTGGATGATCATTTGATGAAAATCAGCCATGTGCTTCGGGGCGAGGACCATATTTCCAACACGCCGCGCCAGCTCATGATCTATGAAGCGCTGGGCTGGGAGCCGCCCATATTCGGCCATATGACGCTGATCGTTAGCGAAAGCCGCAAAAAGCTGAGCAAGCGCGACGAATCCATCATCCAGTTTATCGAGCAATACGACAAATTGGGCTATTTGCCGGAAGCGTTGTTCAATTTTATTGCGCTGCTGGGCTGGTCGCCGGAGGGCGAGCAGGAGATATTCAACCGCGAGGAGCTTGTTGCCGCGTTTAATGCCAATCGGTTGAGCAAAAGCCCAGCCCTGTTCGACGCGCAAAAGCTGGCTTGGATGAACAATGAATACATCAAAAAAACCGAAACAAGCGTAATCGTTGATTTGTGCCTGCCGCATTTGCAAAAAGCGGGCCGTATCGGCGAAACGGTAGACGGAGCTACCCGCGAGTGGGTGACGGCGCTTGTTGCGCTTCATCAGGATAAGCTTCGGAGCGCATCTGACATCGTGGCGGTGACTGACCTGTTTTTCCGTCAGGACGTGCAGGATGAAGAGGAAGCGGCTGCCGTTTTGGCGGAGGAGACGGTTCCTGTCGTGCTGGGGGCTTTTCTGAGTCAGCTGGAAGGCAGCGCTGATTTTACCGCGGATGCCATCAAGGATGCCGTCAAGGCGGTTCAGAAGGAAACGGGCTGCAAGGGCAAAGCGCTCTTTATGCCGATCCGCGCTGCTTTGACAGGCCAAACGCATGGCCCTGATCTGAATCAATCGGTAGCTTTGCTTGGCCGCGACAAGGTGCTTTCCCGTCTGCGGAGCAGGCTTGGTCAAAGTGTGTAGGGAAGGCGCATGCCTGTATTGGGTGATGTAGCGGTGCAGGAAAGGCGGCGGGACCTGTGATGCATGATGAAGAATAGCGATGCAGAAAAGGCGAGGGACCTGTAATGCATGATGAAGCATGCCGGTGCAGGTGAGGTGGCGGGACCTTTGATGCATGATGAAGAATAGCGATGCAGGAAAGGCGGCGGGACCTGTAATGCATGATGAAGCATGGTGTTGCAGGGAAGGCAAGGAGGTCTGAATTGCGTGATAAAGCATAGTAGCGCTGTAAGGTGCAGACCTTGCCCCCGGCGTTCAATTAGTATAGAGCGCTGTGGTTTCTGTTGTTGAATCAGTCTGACGTCCTTACATGCCGTTCGAGAACGGCACGATCCATTGTGGACATTGGTGACCGTTAGAACTGCTTTTTGCTAGGAATACAGCTTTTAAAGGACATTTGCGTCCGTAACAGCTCATTTTTGGCCAATAATTGCTGGTTTTTGAGTTCTAGTGGACGGCGATGTCCGTTATTTTCGCCGATGTTGCCTATTTGCACTTTTGACGGTCATTAATGACCGCTAGATCGTCAGAACGACAGATTGTTGTTGATGGCTGCCAGTATCTTAGACTGACGGATTGTTGTCGATGACCAGCAGATTGTCAGGTCGTCAGATTGTTGTTGGTTAGCTCAGGGCGGAGAAACCCAGGCCGTTCTGTCGTCTGGTGAACCGCCATCACTTGACCGCCATCATTTATTCATCCGGCCCAAGAAGCCCTTGCACTTTTTTCGCTTTTCGGTATACTATAGTCTATTAATAAAATAGATGTATCGGCTATGAACAGGAGAAGTACGTTCTGGTATTGGATTTCCAGAGAGGACAACCGTCATGGAATCGGAAGCGGGAGCGTAATGCGCTCGCGGAGCAGCGATGAATGCATGGGGCTGAAAGTTGTCTAATCCGCTTGGACGGAAATATGCACCTGGGAGCTTTGCTCCGAGCCGCTGCTTGTTAAAGGCGCCATGCTGCGCTGCAAGCGCGGGGTAGGCAGCAACGCAGGTCTGCGTTACGGACATGAGATGAACCGTTTCGGCGTTAGCCGGACATGTGTTCAAGCAGAGTGGAACCGCGATTGTAAACGCCTCTGCAGCACCTGTGTGCTGCGGGGGCTTTTTTGATGCTTGAAGAAGCCGCCATACATGCGGTCACGGCCCTAGATAGAGACAACGGCCGCCGAAGGCAAAAAGGGGGAGAGCTTGTGCTGTCAAAGCTTCGATCGGATATTAAAGCCGTATTTGACAATGATCCGGCCGCCAGAAGCACGTTTGAGGTTGTGTTTACTTATTCCGGGCTGCATGCGATCTGGGCGCAACGGGTCGCGCACGCTTTTTACAAAAGGAAGTGGTTTTCGCTGGCCCGCTTTGTGTCCCAATTCAGCCGTTTCATGACCGGAATCGAAATTCACCCTGGCGCCGTTATCGGGAACCGGCTGTTTATCGACCATGGCATGGGCGTCGTTATCGGGGAAACCTGTGAAATCGGAGACGATGTCGTCATTTATCAAGGCGTTACGCTTGGCGGCACGGGCAAGGAAAAGGGCAAACGCCATCCCACCATCGGCAATAATGTGGTGGTTGGTTCAGGGGCCAAGGTTTTAGGCTCTTTCCGTGTGGGAGACAATTGCAATATAGGCTCCAACTCCGTTGTGCTGCGCGAGGTGCCCGACAACTGCACCGTGGTCGGCAATCCCGGCCGCGTCGTGAGGCGCAATGGAGAACGCGTCGGAGACAGGCTGGACCACACCCGGCTTCCGGATCCCGTTATTGAAATGTTCCGCGCGATGCAGAAGGAAATCGACGGGCTGAGGACGCAGGTGGAAGACCTGCGCGGCCCTGGTCATAAAGGAGAATAATAAATATGAGTATATCCATCTACAACACGCTTAGCCGCGCCAAAGTGCCTTTTGAGTCTCAAGAGCCCGGCAAGGTCAAAATGTATGTATGCGGCCCTACGGTTTATGATTATATCCATATCGGTAATGCGCGTCCGGTTATCTTTTTTGATGTGGTACGCCGTTATTTGGAGGATATGGGCTACGAGGTTACGTACGTGACCAATTTTACGGATGTAGATGATAAGCTGATTCGCAAGGCGGAGGAGCTTGGCACAACTGTGCCTGAGGTGGCGGAGCAATTTATTGCGGCGTTTAATGCGGACATCGAGGCGTTGGGCGTTCATAAGGCCAGCCTCAATCCGCGGGTGACGGAGCATATTGAGGATATCGTCAATTTTATCGGGGAGCTTGTGGAAAAAGGGCAGGCTTATGAAAGCGAAGGGGATGTGTACTTCCGGACCTCCTCCTTCCCGGAATACGGCAAGCTTTCACATCAAAATCTCGACGAGCTGCAATTCGGTATTCGTATCGAGGTGGGCGACCGCAAGGAAAATCAGGCTGATTTTGTCCTGTGGAAAGGCGCAAAGCCAGGCGAAATCAATTGGGAAAGCCCATGGGGACCCGGCCGTCCCGGCTGGCATATCGAATGCTCGGCGATGGCTCGCCGTTACCTGGGCGACACGATGGATATTCACGGCGGAGGGCATGATCTGCAATTCCCGCATCATGAATGCGAAATTGCGCAATCGGAATCGCTGACCGGCAAGCCGCTGTCCAACTATTGGCTGCACAACGGGTATATCAACATCGATAATCAGAAAATGTCGAAATCGCTGGGCAACGGAATTAGTGTAAAAGAGCTAGTGAAAACAATCAAGCCGCAGGCTATCCGTTACTTTATGCTGTCCACTCATTACCGCAGCCCGCATAATTTCAGCGACGATGCCATCCAGCAGGCTGAAAACAGCGTAGAGCGCATTGCCAACTGCCATGCCAACCTGCGCCACAGGCTGGAGACGGCGGGAGAAGGAGCGGGCGCAGATGCCGCTTTGCAGGCGCTGCAGACTAGAACAAAGGCGATCCGCGAGCAGTTCGAGGCCAAAATGAACGATGATTTCAATACGCCAGACGCCATTACCGCTTTGTTCGAGCTGGTGACGGAGAGCAATCACTACATGAATCATGTCGAAGCGGGCATCGAAGGCTTTAAGCTGCTGCTGGCGGAAATCGACAGAATGAATAATGTGCTGGGGCTTCTTCCGCTGAATCAAGGCGGCGACTCGCTGGATGAGGAAGTTGAGGGCTTGATTGCGGAGCGCACGGAAGCGCGCAAGAACAAAAATTGGGCTCGCGCCGATGAAATTCGCGACAGGCTGAATGAGCTGAATATCGTCATTGAGGATACGCCGCAAGGCATCCGCTGGCGGCGCAAATGACGGATCGCGAGAATGTAAACCCGCTTGCGTTCCATCTTCCCCATAAGGAAGCCTCACAGATGAATCCGGTTGTGCTAGCGTATATGGGGGATGTCGTTTTTGAGCTGGTTGTCAGGCAATATCTGATTTCACTGCCCAATCAGAAGCCGCATCACCTGCACCGCGAGGCAACCGGCATGGTGTCGGCCAAGGCGCAGCGGAGATTGCTTGAACGTCTTCAGCCGATGCTGACCGAGGAAGAGGCGGATGTGGTTCGGAGGGGGCGTAATTCCAAATCCGGCGCTCCGCCCAAAAATGCCGATGTTGCCGACTACAGGCAAGCGACCGCGCTGGAATGTTTGATTGGTTATTTGTATTATCAGGGCAAGCTGGAGAGAATCGGCGAGCTGTTAAACGCGGCTATCAGAGAACGCAATTAATGCACGAGTTCAAAAAGTGTCGATTTTAGCATCGGAAATATAGGAAGCGGGAAAGCGGGCTTTTTGAACAACCTCTTAAGGAGTGAATAGAATGTCAGAACAATTGAATCAGGAAGAGCTGATCGCGGGCAAGCATCCCGTGCTTGAAGCGCTGCGTTCCGGCCGGAGCATTCATAAGATATGGATCGCCGAAGGCTCGCAGAAAAATGCAGGGGCTATTGTAGCCGAGGCCAAAAAGGCTGGGATCGTTGTTATGACGGTTGACAAGCGCAAGCTTGAAGCGATGGCTGGCGGGGATATTGCCCATCAAGGCGTCATTGCGCAGGCTGCGCCGTTTCCGTATGCGGAGGTCGAGGATTTGCTGGCCATTGCAAAGGAGCGGGGAGAGCAGCCTTTTTTGGTGCTGCTTGACGAAATTGAGGACCCGCATAATCTGGGTTCCATTCTGAGAACAGCGGAGTGCACGGGCGTACATGGCGTCATCATTCCAAAACGCCGTTCGGCGGGATTGACCGCTACGGTACTGAAAACATCGGCTGGAGCGGCGGAGCATGTAGCGGTTGCCCGCGTGACCAATCTGGCGCAAACCATCGATAAGCTGAAGGAAGCGGGAGTGTGGGTTGCCGGAACCGACGTCTCCGCGACGGAGGATGTATACCGGTCCCGCTTTGACATGCCCCTGGCCGTCGTCATCGGCAATGAAAGCAAGGGCATGGGCCGCCTGATCAAGGAGAAATGCGATTTTCTGGTCAAGCTGCCCCTTTTGGGCCGTCTTAATTCCTTGAACGCTTCGGTTGCGGCGGGCGTGCTTATGTATGAGGTTGTCAGGCAGCGCCGGAGCTTGTAGCGATGGCTCGGAAAAACGACGTCCTTCTGGTCGACGGATACAATATTATAGGGGCGTGGCCCGAGCTTGAGCGGCTGAAGGAACAGGACCTGGAGGATGCGCGCGACCGCTTGCTGGACATGCTGGCCGATTATCAGGGCTTTACCGGCATGCAAATCTATGTAATTTTTGACGCGCACCAGGTTTCTGGTCTGGGGTCGACCTACAAGCAGCATAAGCTTATTATTGTTTACACCAGAGAAAAAGAGACGGCTGACGAATGCATCGAGCGCCTGTGCACGGAGCTTATCTCCCGTAGGCGCAATGTGTACGTCGCTACGTCCGATCTGGTGGAGCAGCATGTTGCTTTTGGAAAAGGGGCGCTCCGCGTGTCCGCCCGCGAGCTCTATATCGACATTACCCAAAATGTGAAGGTGATCCGGGATTCCATACGGGAGGGCGTCGATAAGCCCGGCAAGCGTAATACGCTTGACCAAAACATCAGTCTCGATGTGTGGAGCAAGCTGGAGCGGATGCGCAGAGGCGACAAGTAGCAGCAAATTCCGCTTTTGCAAAACTTGCCACAAAGTTACATTTCTTCTAAATAATCGATGCGTTTCAGGCGCTCTATTGGTTGACGGTGTAAGGTTTCATCATGTATACTGGCTCTATGTTTATGCGTGGAAGCAACATCCTCTAATTACCAATTTTTAAGGTTTAACGGTGAAAAATATGAATCTAGCGCGGTGTACGCCTTGCAGGCCGGAGGGATAGTTTGTGAGTATCGACCTCAAAGAGTGGAGTACGCTACAATACGAATGCAGCACAGACGAAGATATCGTTGAAGCGGTCCGTAACGGCGACAGCCTTGCGCTGGAATATCTCATTAACAAATACAAAAACTTTGTCAGAGCGAAGGCGCGCTCCTACTTTCTGATCGGCGCAGACCGGGAAGATATTGTGCAAGAGGGCATGATTGGCCTGTATAAGGCTATTCGCGACTTCAAGGGAGACAAGCTGGCCAGCTTTAAAGCTTTTGCCGAGCTCTGCATCACCAGACAAATCATTACCGCGATCAAGACGGCTACACGCCAGAAGCATATCCCCCTCAACTCTTACGTTTCGCTGGACAAGCCCATCTATGATGAAGATTCCGACCGGACCTTGCTTGACGTCATATGCGGCACCCGCGTATCCGATCCTGAGGAGCTCATCATCAACCAGGAGGAGTTTGTTGGCCTGGAGGACAAGATGTCCCAGATTTTGAGCGATTTGGAGCGAAAGGTTCTGATGCTTTATTTGGATGGACGTTCCTATCAGGAAATCGCGGTGGATCTGAAGCGCCATGTCAAGTCGATCGACAACGCGCTGCAGCGTGTCAAGCGCAAGCTGGAGAAGTATTTGGAAGTGCGGGATTTCGGCGGTATTTAGCTTGGAGCGATCAACGAGCCCTCTTTGCTGTCCGACGTTTTCGGGCAATAAAGAGGGTTCATTGGTTTAGCGGCTATCCGGAACGGCTATACTGGATAATAATTCAGGGAATGCCGGAGCTTAAGAAGACAGAATTTTCGTTGACATGGGATATTGCGTATGATAAAGTTGTTTAGGTAGGCCTTGATTTGAGGTTTTTTTTCGTTATGGGCCGATATTTATGGTTGGAATCAATGAACTTTAACATAGAGTTTCGTGATTCGTATTTTTGAGCAGTTCGGGAGGTGTATTTGGGTGCGGGTAATTATCACGCTTGCTTGTACAAATTGCAAGCAAAGGAACTATGCAACCACCAAGAACAAACGGAATCACCCCGACCGCATCGAGTTGAAGAAGTTTTGCAAGTTCTGTAACGAGCAGACTCCTCATCGCGAGACGCGATAGTCCATTGGAGGTGGAACCGTGGCTTTTTTGGCGAAAGTGAAAAAAGGCTTTGGTACAACGTTTGGTTTTTTTGCCGACAGCTGGGCGGAACTGAAGAAGGTTCGCTGGCCAAGTCGTAAGGAGCTGACGAGCTATTCCATCGTCGTCTTAATGACGGTTGTGGCTGTGACGATTTACTTCTGGCTTCTTGACATCGGAATCTCTGAATTGGTTCAACTAATTGTCTAAGAAGGGTCCAAAGGTGGATTTGTAATGGAAAAAAGATGGTACGTCGTGCACACTTACTCCGGTTACGAGAACAAAGTCAAAACCAATCTGGAGCGCCGAGTTGAATCCATGGGCATGGAAGACAAAATTTTCCGTGTGCTGGTTCCAATGGAAGACGAGCTGGTGGAGAAGGACGGCAAGAAAAAAACCGTTCAACGCAAGGTCTACCCTGGTTACGTTCTGGTGGAAATGGTTCAAACCGACGATTCCTGGTACGTTGTCCGCAATACGCCGGGCGTTACTGGCTTTGTAGGTTCAACTGGTTCAGGCTCCAAGCCGACTCCTTTATTGCCTGATGAAGTGGAACAGATTTTGAAGCACATGGGCATGGAAGAGCCGAAGCCGAAGATCGAGTTTGAATTGAAAGAGACGGTTCGCGTCAAGGTTGGTCCTTTTGCCGATTTTGTTGGTTCGGTGGAAGAGATTTTGTTGGACAAGGCAAAGCTGAAGGTTCATGTCAACATGTTTGGCAGAGAAACTCCGCTTGAACTGGATTACACTCAGGTGGAAAAGGTTTAAGGCAGAGCTTCGCACATAGGCGCAATGCGCCTGTATATCAAGGCAAGGAGGTGTGAATCATGGCAAAAAAGGTCATCAAGATGGTCAAACTGCAAGTTCCTGCAGGTAAAGCGAATCCAGCTCCACCAATCGGTCCGGCACTGGGTCAAGCAGGCGTTAACATCATGGCGTTCTGTAAAGAATTCAACGCTCGTACAGCGGATCAAGCAGGTCTGATTATTCCAGTCGTGATCACGGTATTCGAGGACCGTTCCTTCACTTTTGAAACCAAAACGCCGCCGGCAGCAGTATTGCTCCGCGTAGCAGCTGGTATCGAAAAAGGCTCCGGTGAACCGAACAAAAAGAAAGTAGCTACTGTTAAGCGTGATAAAGTACGCGAAATCGCCGAGACAAAAATGCAAGACCTTAACGCAGCATCCGTGGAAGCGGCAATGCGTATGGTTGAGGGCACAGCTCGCAGCATGGGCGTTACAATCGTTGACTAATCCGGTTTTGTTTTGACAACATTATCGGGTGCAGGCCTTACGGCTCTGCAAGTGGGAGGATCGTCCCAAGGAGGATGCTCCGCTACTACCACATAAGGAGGAACTTACAATGGCAAAACACGGTAAAAAATATGTTGAAGCTGCCAAGCTGATTGACAGCGAAGCAAGCTATGAGTCACTGGAAGCAATCGAGCTTGTTAAAAAAGCATCGACAGCCAAATTCGACGAGTCCGTCGAAGTTGCAGTGCGTCTGGGTGTAGACCCTCGTAAACAAGACCAAGCGGTTCGCGGCGTAGTTGTCCTTCCGCATGGCACAGGTAAAACAAAACGCGTTCTCGTTTTCGCAAAAGGCGAAAAAGTGAAAGAAGCGGAAGCAGCAGGCGCTGACTATGTTGGCGATGCTGACATGATTAACAAAATCCAACAAGGCTGGTTCGAATTCGACGTTTGCGTAGCAACGCCGGACATGATGGCTGAAGTTGGTAAGCTCGGCCGTATCCTGGGCGGTAAAGGCCTTATGCCTAACCCGAAAGCAGGTACTGTAACGTTTGACGTTGCAAAAGCCGTTCAAGAAATCAAAGCAGGTAAAATCGAGTACCGTCTGGATAAAGCGGGTCAAATCCACGCTCCAATCGGTAAAGTTTCGTTCGACTCCGCAAAGCTGGACGAAAACCTGAAAGCTCTGATTGATGCCCTTGTTCGCGCCAAACCGGCTGCAGCAAAAGGCGTTTACCTGAAAAACATCGCCGTTTCCTCCACAATGGGCCCTGGCGCTCGCGTTTCGACTGCTAACTACCGTTAAGTCGAAGGGAAACGACCACTTATATCGAATACGCATACCGTAGACAGTAGGTGCCCATGCCGGGCTTAATTTCCTACCGAGGTGTTATGATAAAATGTTGATGAATACAGCAGGCTTGCCTGCAAAGTCATCTTAACGACATCATGGCCTTCGCAGTTCTGCGAGGGCCTTTCTCATGCATCGAGGAGAGGAAGATCCGACGCATAAACGGGATGTATAATTTACGGGAGGTGTACAATTTGGCTAACGCAAAGATCATCCAAGAGAAACAAGAAGCGGTTGCTGTTGTTGCTTCAAAGCTGACTTCCAGCCCAAGCACTGTAGTTGCTGACTATCGCGGATTGAACGTTGCGCAAGTAACCGAGCTTCGGAAGCAGCTCCGCGAAGCGGGCATTGATTTCCAGGTTCTGAAAAACTCCATCGTTCGTCGCGCTACTGAAGGTACGGAGCTGACGGAGCTTAACGAAATTCTGACAGGTCCTACTGCGGTTGCATTCAGCGGCACTGACGCTGTTGCTCCTGCAAAAATCCTGAACGATTTTGCCAAGAAAAACGATGCTTTGAAACTTAAAGGCGGCGTTGTTGAAGGTAAAGTTGTTAGTATGGAACAAATCAAGGCTCTTGCTGAGCTTCCTTCTCGCGAAGGTTTGCTTTCCATGCTCCTCAGCGTGCTTCAAGCGCCAGTTCGCAACTTCGCGCTTGCAGTTAAAGCAGTTGGAGAAAAACAAGAAGCAGGAGCTTAAGCTTCTACTTTATGGAACACCTGCTGCCTAGCAGCACAATAAATGATTGTAATAAAAATAAAACCAAATTACCGGAGGTATAACCATGTCTAAAGAGCAAATCTTGGAAGCAATCAAAGGTATGACTGTTCTTGAACTGAACGATCTTGTTAAAGCAATCGAAGAAGAATTCGGCGTAACTGCTGCTGCTCCAGTTGCAGTAGTAGCTGGCGGCGGCGCTGCTGAAGCTGCTGCTCAAACTGAATTCGACGTTATCTTGACAAGCGCTGGCGCTTCCAAAATCAACGTTATCAAAGTGGTTCGCGAAATCACTGGTCTTGGCTTGAAAGAAGCTAAAGAACTGGTTGACGGCGCTCCTAAACCAATCAAAGAAAAAGTGGCTGAAGACGAAGCTAATGCAGTTAAAGCTAAGCTTGAAGAAGCTGGCGCTGTAGTAGAAGTTAAGTAATTTCTCTTCCGCAGTGGAACCCCTTGAATCGCATAACTTGCGGTTCAAGGGGTTTCTTTCTTACTATGTGAAACGCATATAATGGAAAAGGGGGTGCGGACAGCATATGAGCAATCATTATTACAGCAAAAAGCCCGAAACTGCTCATAACCGGCAAGCCCATACCTTTGTTTGCCGCGGGCAGGAGCTCAAGCTTATGACGGATGCGGGAGTGTTCTCCAAAACGGGCGTGGATTACGGAAGCCGCGTGCTCATAGAGCATATGGAGCTGAATCCGGAAGGGAACATTCTGGATGTTGGCTGCGGCTATGGACCTATCGGCCTCATGGCGGCCAAGCTGTCGCCTGCAGGGCAAGTCACGCTCATTGATATTAATGAAAGAGCCGTTCAGCTGGCGACAGAAAATGCAAAATCCAACGGTATATCCAACGTCGAGGTGCTGCAAAGCGATTTGTATGAAGCGGTGAAGGGAAAGACATTCGACGTTATTTTGACCAATCCTCCCATCAGAGCCGGTAAAGCGGTAGTCCATCGTATTTTTGAAGAAGGACTGGAGCTGTTGAACGCTGGCGGCGTTATGTGGGTTGTTATTCAGAAGAAGCAAGGCGCGCCTTCTGCGCTGGAAAAACTACAATTGTTGTATGATTCAGTAGAAGAAGTAACGAGAGATAAAGGCTATTGGATTCTTAAGGCAATTAAAGCTTAATGAGGTTGAACAAAAGGTTTACAATTGAAATGGAAATGAATTGACTTGACATTTTGGATGTGGTAATATTATAAAATGTCAGCATAAAATTGCTCGAAATCTCTTTAGTCAACTAAAATGTCAAGTATGAATTTTTAGCGCAGAAATGCATACATTTGTGACATTTGACGTATAATGTTTACATTTTGGGCAAAATTACTTGATATGAGACCAACGCGCACTGCGCTGCGTACGGCAAACTGCTAGAAACATGCTCTTTTTTCGAACTATTCGATAAGGGCTTTTCTTTATTTATCTGTATAGGCGGCTGCCGCTGCCGAAGGGTAACGCAGGATGTATCGATGCTGTAAGACAGACTTGAGGGGTGAGGTTAAGTTGGCAGGACAACTTGTTCAGTATGGTCGGCGGGCGAGGAGAAGCTACGCAAGGATCAGCGAGGTGCTGGAAGTCCCGAACCTGATTGAAATCCAACAAAAATCGTATGAAAAGTTTCTGGAAACCGATTTGATCGAGCTATTCCAGGATATTTCACCGATTTCGGACTTTACGGGCAATCTATCGCTGGAATTTATCGACTATAGCTTAGGCGAGCCGAAATATTCGGTCGATGAGTCGAAGGAACGTGATGTCACGTATGCAGCCCCATTGCGGGTGAAGGTGCGTCTGTTCAATAAGGAAACGGGCGAAGTTAAGGAACAGGAAGTATTCATGGGCGATTTTCCGCTTATGACCGAGACAGGCACGTTTATCATCAACGGCGCAGAACGCGTTATCGTCAGCCAATTGGTTCGCTCCCCCAGTGTGTATTTCAGCACGAAGGTTGACAAGAACGGTAAAAAGACATACACCGCTACGGTTATTCCTAACCGCGGCGCTTGGCTGGAGCTTGAAACAGATGCCAAGGATATCGTCTACGTTCGTATTGACCGGACCCGGAAAATTCCGGTAACGGTGCTTTTGCGTGCACTTGGTTTCGGTACAGACGCTGAAATTCTGGATTTGCTCGGACATGACGAGTATATCCGCAATACGCTGGACAAGGACAGCACGGATTCCACGGAGAAAGCGCTCATTGAAATTTACGAGCGTCTGCGTCCGGGCGAGCCTCCTACCTTGGACAACGCAAAAAGCTTGCTTGTTGCACGCTTTTTCGATCCCAAACGATATGACCTGGCCAATGTAGGCCGTTACAAAATAAACAAAAAGCTCCACATCAAAAACCGCTTGTTCAATCAAAGACTTGCGGAAAACCTTATTGATCCATCCACAGGTGAAATTATCGCCGAGACGGGTCAAATGATCGACCGCCGTTTGCTGGATGAAATTCTTGATAAGCTGGAGAAGGACATTGGTTTCCGTACTTATCATGTTGCGGCTGGAGTGCTTGATGCCGATAGTATACCACTACAGGCTATCAGCGTATTCTCGCCAAACGACGAAGGCAAGGTTATTAAAATCATTTCCAACGGCATAATTGACAAAGCCATTAAGAACATTACGCCTGCGGACATCATTTCGTCGATCAACTATTTCCTGAATTTGCTTCATGGCGTGGGAAGCACGGATGATATCGACCATTTGGGCAACCGTCGTCTGCGCTCTGTCGGCGAGCTGCTGCAGAACCAGTTCCGTATCGGTCTCTCCCGTATGGAGCGCGTTGTGCGCGAACGCATGTCGATTCAGGATGCTAACGCGATTACACCGCAGGCGCTTATCAACATACGCCCGGTTATCGCGTCCATTAAAGAGTTTTTTGGCTCTTCCCAGCTGTCGCAGTTTATGGACCAGACGAACCCGCTTGCAGAGCTGACGCACAAACGCCGTTTGTCCGCGCTTGGACCGGGCGGTCTGACGCGCGAACGCGCAGGCTTTGAAGTACGGGACGTCCATCACTCTCACTACGGCCGTATGTGTCCAATTGAGACGCCGGAAGGACCGAACATCGGTCTGATCAACTCTCTGTCGACTTTTGCCCGCATTAACGAATATGGCTTTATCGAAGCGCCGTATCGTTGGGTAGATCCTAAGACGGGCGTTGTTACGGAGCAAATCTCTTATTTGACAGCTGACGAGGAAGACAACTACGTTATCGCGCAAGCAAACGCTGAGTTGACTCCTGACAATATGTTTGTCGAGAAGCAAACCATCGTTCGTTACAATAAACAGGCTGACAACATCCTGACGATGCCGATTGAACGCGTCGACTACATGGACGTATCGCCTAAACAAGTTGTATCCGTCGCAACGGCGTTGATTCCGTTCCTGGAGAACGATGACTCCAACCGCGCGCTCATGGGCTCCAACATGCAACGGCAGGCGGTGCCGCTTCTGATTCCAAAAGCGCCGTTTGTCGGTACAGGCATGGAGCATAAAGCTGCAAAAGACTCCGGCGTTTGCGTTGTTTCCAAATACGATGGCGTTATCGAGCGTTCCAGCGCCAACGAAATTTGGCTGCGCCGTGTCGAACTTATTGACGGCAAGCCGGTTAACGGAGACCTGGTAAAGCACAAGCTGCATAAGTTTATGCGTTCCAACCAAGGTACTTGCATCAATCAGCGTCCTCTTGTCCGCAAGGGCGACGTTATCAAAAAAGGCGATATTCTCGCCGACGGCCCGTCCACAGAAATGGGCGAGCTGGCGCTTGGACGCAACGTTGTTGTTGCCTTTATGACTTGGGAAGGCTACAACTACGAGGATGCGATCCTGCTTAGCGAAAAGCTGGTTAAAGAGGATGTTTACACATCCATTCATATTGAGGAATACGAGTCTGAAGCCCGTGATACGAAGCTTGGGCCTGAAGAAATTACGCGCGACATTCCGAACGTCGGCGAGGAAGCTCTTCGCAACCTCGACGAACGCGGCATTATCCGCGTAGGCGCTGAGATCGGCGCTGGCGATATCCTTGTTGGCAAGGTTACGCCTAAAGGCGTGACGGAGCTGACGGCGGAAGAACGCCTGCTGCATGCGATCTTCGGTGAAAAAGCACGCGAAGTTCGCGACACGTCGCTGCGCGTTCCTCACGGAACCGACGGCATCGTGGTGGACGTAAAAGTGTTTACCCGCGAAAACGGCGACGAGCTGCCTCCTGGCGTTAACCAACTGGTACGCGCTTATATCGCGCAAAAACGGAAAATCTCCGAAGGCGACAAAATGGCGGGACGTCACGGCAACAAGGGCGTTATCGCCCGTATTATGCCGGAAGAGGATATGCCGTTCCTGCCGGACGGCACACCAGTTGAGGTTGTTCTTAACCCGCTGGGCGTACCTTCCCGGATGAACATCGGTCAAGCGCTGGAGGTTCACCTCGGCATGGCCTGCAAACATCTCGGCATCCACGCGGCTACGCCGGTATTTGACGGCGCGCGCGAGGACGATGTTTTCGATACCATGGAAGAAGCCGGCATGCAGCGGAACGGAAAAACGGTTCTGTACGATGGCCGCACAGGCGAAAGCTTCGAGCGGGAAGTAACGGTTGGCGTCATGTACATGATCAAGCTGGCGCACATGGTTGACGATAAAATTCATGCCCGTTCCACAGGTCCATACTCTCTCGTTACGCAACAGCCTCTTGGCGGTAAAGCCCAGTTCGGCGGACAGCGTTTCGGCGAGATGGAGGTTTGGGCGCTTGAAGCCTACGGCGCAGCTTATACGCTGCAGGAAATTTTGACTGTCAAATCCGATGATGTGGTTGGCCGCGTGAAAACGTACGAATCCATCGTCAAAGGCGAAAATGTGCCAGAACCAGGCGTTCCGGAATCGTTTAAGGTATTGATCAAGGAATTGCAAAGCCTTGGCATGGATGTCAAAATCCTGTCCGCTAACGAGGAAGAAATCGAGATGAAAGAAATCGATGACGAGGACGAAGGTACAGGCGACAAGCTGAACCTCAACCTGGAAGGCTCAGAAGCAAACGTAGAATAATGACAAGACCGCGCAGCGGCGGTTTCGGAAGCGAAACCGCTGTTGTGCCGGTTACAGCCATACATGACGAAGGAGGGTTGCTCCTTGTTGGACGTTAACAACTTCGAGTATATGAAAATTGGTCTGGCTTCGCCGGATAAAATTCGCTCGTGGTCCCGCGGAGAAGTTAAAAAGCCGGAAACCATCAACTACAGGACACTGAAACCGGAGAAGGAAGGTCTCTTCTGCGAAAAGATTTTTGGTCCTACTAAAGACTGGGAATGCCATTGCGGCAAATATAAGCGCGTACGCTATAAAGGCGTCGTTTGTGATCGCTGCGGCGTTGAAGTAACGCGGGCCAAGGTTCGCCGCGAAAGAATGGGTCATATTGAGCTTGCAGCTCCAGTATCCCATATCTGGTATTTCAAAGGGATTCCAAGCCGCATGGGTCTGGCGCTGGATATGTCCCCTCGTTCGCTCGAGGAGATCATTTATTTCGCATCCTATGTCGTAACCGATCCCGGCGAAACTCCCCTGGAGAAAAAACAGCTCCTGTCCGAGAAGGAATACCGCAGCTACCGTGAAAAATACGGTTATGGTTTCCATGCCGGCATGGGTGCCGAAGCGGTTAAAAAACTGCTTCAGGACATCGATGTGGAACGCGAGCTGGAGTCGCTTAAGGAAGAGCTGCGTACCGCTCAAGGCCAACGCCGCAACCGCGCGATCAAACGCCTTGAGGTTATCGAAGCGTTCCGCAATTCCGGCAATGAGCCGGAATGGATGATTCTGGATGTGCTTCCCGTTATTCCGCCGGAGCTTCGTCCAATGGTACAGCTGGACGGCGGCCGTTTTGCAACGTCCGACCTGAACGACCTGTATCGTCGAGTGATTAACCGGAACAATCGTCTGAAGCGTCTTCTGGATCTTGGCGCTCCCGACATCATCGTACAAAACGAAAAACGGATGCTGCAGGAAGCGGTGGACGCTTTGATCGACAACGGTCGTCGCGGCCGTCCTGTTACAGGTCCTGGTAACCGCCCGTTGAAATCCCTTAGCCATATGCTGAAGGGTAAACAAGGCCGTTTCCGTCAGAACCTGCTGGGTAAACGCGTTGACTACTCCGGACGTTCCGTTATCGTTGTAGGCCCTAACCTGAAAATGTTCCAATGCGGTCTTCCTAAGGAGATGGCGCTGGAGCTGTTCAAGCCTTTTGTTATGAAAGAGCTAGTAAACAAAGGTTTGGCTCATAATATCAAAAGCGCAAAACGCAAGGTTGAACGCGTAAGCCCTGAAGTATGGGATGTGCTGGAGGAAGTTATCAAGGAGCATCCAGTGCTTCTGAACCGTGCCCCCACACTTCACAGACTGGGTATTCAGGCATTTGAACCGATTCTGGTTGAAGGCCGCGCGATCAAGTTGCACCCGCTGGTATGTACGGCGTACAATGCCGACTTTGACGGCGACCAAATGGCTGTTCACGTTCCGCTGTCCGCCGAGGCCCAAGCTGAGGCTCGTTTGCTCATGCTGGCATCTGGCAACATCTTGAACCCTAAAGACGGCAAGCCTGTTGTTACGCCTTCTCAGGATATGGTCCTTGGCAGTTACTATCTGACGATGGATAACAAAGAATCCAAAGGCTCCGGCGCTGTTTTTGCATCGGTTAACGAAGCGATTTCCGCTTATCAACGCGGTATTGTTTCCTTGCATGCGAGAATTCTGATTCCTGCCAAAGTACTGAAGAAAAAGAGCTTTACGGAGCAACAGCAGAAATCGCTGCTCGTTACAACAGTCGGCAAAGTTATTTTCAACGAGATTTTCCCGACGGACTTCCCATTCATTAACGAAGCGACCAAGGCTAATCTTCTTCAAGGTACGCCTGATAAATACTTCGTCTATGAAAAAGGCTCCGATTTGGTGAAAATTGCCGAAGAGCTTCCGACTCCGGGCGCAGTAGGCAAGGACTACCTGGCCTTGATTATTGCTGAATGCTTCCGTCAATACCATACAACGCTGACTGCGGTTATTCTGGACCGCGTCAAGCAGCTTGGCTTTACCTACTCCACTAAAGCGGGTATTACGATCGGCGTAGCTGACGTAATCATCCCGAAAGAAAAAGCGGAAATTATGAAAGCCTCCGATGAAAAAGTCGCTACGGTTATGAATCAATACCGTCGCGGTTTGATTACAAACGAGGAACGTTATGACCGCATTATCAGCATCTGGAGCAAGTGTAAGGATGAAATTACTGATGTGCTCATGAAATCCATGGATCGCTATAACAACATCATGTTGATGGTGGATTCCAAAGCACGGGGTAATAAATCCCAAATTACGCAGCTCGGCGGCATGCGCGGTCTGATGGCGAACCCGTCCGGCCGTATCATCGAATTGCCGATCAAATCGAACTTCCGTGAAGGCCTGACGGTTTTGGAATACTTTATTTCCACGCACGGCGCGCGTAAAGGTCTTGCCGATACAGCGCTTCGTACAGCCGACTCCGGTTACCTCACGCGTCGTCTCGTCGACGTTGCGCAAGACGTTATCGTTCGCGAGGACGATTGCGGAACCGATAAAGGCTTTACGGTCAGCAAAATTCAGGACGGCAAAGAGGTCATCGAGGACCTGTATGACCGGATTGAAGGACGTTATGCGTTCGCTACCGTTCGTCATCCCAAAACGGGAGAGGTCATTGTTAACCGCAATGATCTGATCGATGCAGGCAAAGCGGATGAAATTATTAACGCTGGCGTAGAGCGTCTGCAAATTCGTTCCGTGCTTAGCTGCCGCGCACGTCATGGCGTCTGCAAAATTTGCTACGGACGCAACCTGGCAACAGGCAAGCACGTGGAGATCGGTGAAGCGGTCGGCATTATTGCCGCTCAATCCATTGGCGAGCCGGGAACACAGCTCACGATGCGTACGTTCCATACCGGCGGCGTAGCCGGCGACGATATTACGCAAGGTTTGCCGCGTATCCAGGAGTTGTTCGAGGCCCGTAATCCAAAAGGCCAAGCGATCATCTCTGAGCTGGACGGCGTAATCAAGGAAATCCGCGAAGCCAAAGACCGTCGCGAAATCGAGGTTCAAGGCGAAGCGGAATCCAAAGTATATTCCGTAACCTATGGATCGCGTATCCGTGTAGCGGAAGGCCAGCAAATTGAAGCCGGCGACGAGCTGACCGATGGATCCATCGATCCGAAGGATATGCTGCGCATCAAAGGCATCCGTGGCGTTCAAAACTACATTTTGCAGGAAGTTCAGCGCGTTTACCGTAACCAGGGCGTTGAAATCAACGATAAGCACGTTGAGGTTATGATCAAGCAGATGCTTCGCAAAATCCGCATCGTGGATGCAGGCGACACGACTCTGTTGCCGGGCGCATTCGTGGATATCCATGAATACGAAGCTGCCAACCGCGAAGCGATTTTTGCCGACAAGGAGCCTGCGGTTGCCAAGCCGGTATTGCTTGGTATTACCAAAGCATCCCTTGAAACGGACTCCTTCTTGTCCGCAGCATCCTTCCAGGAGACAACTCGTGTCCTGACAGATGCAGCGATCAAGGGCAAGGTCGACAAATTGCTTGGCCTGAAGGAAAACGTCATTATCGGCAAGCTGATTCCTGCGGGAACAGGCATGCATCGTTATCGCAATATCCGTCTGACGGGTCTGGAAGATGAGATTCTGGAAGGCGAAGTTGAAGAAGAAGCAGCGGAAGCTGTTGTTGTTGAATAAATAAAGGTTAGTTGTTAAAAGCACGGCAATTGTTTGCTGCCATTCCTTATGGAACGGTGCGAGCAGTTGCCGTGCTTTTTCGTTTAAATGCTTTTCTTTTTAGTATAAATTTGGACTAAATACATAAATAATGTATAATTCAAAGGGGGAATAATTCGTTTATCTGTGTGCAAGGTATGCTTTGATGAAAGGAGAACGTTTGTTTATGAAGAAATGGTTAGGACGTTTAACTTGGGCCATTTGTATAACTTTGATGTTTGTTTTTTTATTATTGGGTAATTCATTTTTTAAGTTTATGGGCAACGAATCGGTGCAAGTTAAGGAAATAACTTTAATGGAACAAACAGAAGTAAAGAAAGAGGATCCCTCCGAATACACGGGTTACACTACCGAGCATCAGATTTTGGAGGCAGAATCGATATTAAAAAAGGGTAATGTTGAACATGATGGTATATTCAGAGATAAGCAAGGGATCGTATTACAATTCGCAGATGTGGACAACTATAAATGGGCGCTGGACGAATTTTCAGATGTAAAGTTTGTAAAGGTCATTCAGGTAGAGAACAGCCTTCATGACCTCGAAGAGGCAAAATCGTTGGTTTTGAAGGAAGCAGGGATTAAGGAAGTTGGCGATTGGTTGCTAGACGGCGAAAATCGATTGTTAATATTAGCGGATAATGAGGATGACTACATCCGACTATCCCAAACGATTACTAAATTAGGGCTTTCAGAGCTTATTGAAGCAAGCTATATTGCTGAGAGGATCGACCAAAGCTCAGCGGCATAAAAGCCGGAATGTTATTTTAAATTTTAGCGCTTGACATGCGTGTAGTGTAAATGATAATATATCGAAGTGTGCCTAACAGCTAGGCTTATGGTATCGTATTGATTATTTATGAACCGCCTGGATCTGTGGGCTTAAAAATTGGGTGAAATGTCTACCACATAAAGACATGAATAAGGGGAAGGGGGTGGCAACCAAAATGCCAACAATTAACCAGCTCGTTCGCAAAGGACGTCAAGCGAAAGTCGTTAAATCGAAATCGCCAGCCTTGCAAAAAGGCTTTAATGCTCTGAAACGTGAAGCTACTGATATCAGCGCGCCTCAAAAACGCGGTGTCTGCACTCGTGTAGGAACTATGACTCCGAAAAAACCGAACTCCGCGCTTCGTAAATATGCGCGTGTGCGTTTGTCCAACCGTGTTGAGGTTACAGCGTACATCCCAGGTATCGGCCATAACCTGCAAGAGCACAGCGTTGTATTGATCCGCGGCGGTCGTGTTAAAGACCTTCCGGGCGTGCGTTACCATATTGTTCGTGGTGCACTGGATACTGCGGGAGTTAACAACCGTAACCAGGCTCGTTCCAAATACGGCACGAAACGTCCTAAAGTTAAGAAATAAGACCGCGCTCTGAGCGGGCCGGATTAAAGAGCTTCAGAAGTATTGCACCAATGTAATCCACTATTATAAGAAAGGGGGACTTTCTCATGCCACGCAAAGGTCCTGTTACAAAACGCGACGTATTGCCGGATCCGGTGTACCATAGCAAGCTGGTTACTCGTCTGATTAACCGTATTATGGTCGATGGAAAAAGAGGCGTAGCGCAAACTCTGCTGTATGATGCCTTCAAGCTCATTCAAGAGCGTTCGGGAAATGATCCGATGGAAGTGTTTGAAGCAGCAATGAAAAACATTATGCCTGTACTTGAGGTTAAAGCTCGTCGTGTCGGCGGCTCCAACTATCAAGTGCCAATCGAAGTTAAGCCTGAGCGCCGTACGGCACTTGCACTTCGTTGGTTGGTAAACTACTCCCGTAACCGCGGTGAAAAAACCATGGTTGAACGTTTGGCTGCTGAAATTCTTGACGCATCCAACAACACGGGCGCATCCGTTAAAAAGCGTGAAGACACGCACAAAATGGCTGATGCAAACAGAGCGTTTGCTCACTACCGCTGGTAGAATTATAATGATTGAAAGGAGACGATTTTATGACAAGAGAGTTCTCCTTGGAAAATACGCGTAATATCGGGATTATGGCGCATATTGACGCTGGTAAAACCACAACAACTGAACGGATCTTGTTCTTTACGGGCCGTACCCACAAAATCGGCGAGGTGCACGAAGGTGCAGCTACGATGGACTGGATGGAACAGGAACAAGAGCGCGGCATCACTATTACGTCTGCCGCTACAACCGCTCAATGGAAGGGTAACCGCATTAATATTATCGACACCCCAGGTCACGTTGACTTCACAGTTGAAGTTGAACGTTCCCTGCGCGTATTGGACGGGGCCGTTGGGGTTTTCAGTGCGAAAGAAGGCGTTGAGCCTCAGTCCGAAACAGTATGGCGTCAAGCTGACCGCTACGGTGTTCCACGGATCGCTTATGTCAACAAAATGGATATCATCGGTGCAGACTACCTCAATGTTGTTAAAGACATGCGCGAGCGTCTGCAAGCCAATGCAGTAGCTATTCAGCTGCCAATTGGCGCCGAAGCCGATTTCCTTGGCGTAATTGATATCGTTGAGCGCGTTGCTTACACGTACAAAGACGACACAGGCAAAGACCCGATTCAAGGCCCGATTCCTGCAGAATACGCGGATCAGGTTGAAGAGCTTCGCAATGAATTGGTTGAGAAGGTTGCCGAGCTGGATGAAGAGCTGACTATGAAATATCTGGAAGGTGAAGAAATCACCGTTGCAGAATTGAAAGCAGCACTTCGCAAAGGTGTTTGTGAAGTTAAAATCTTCCCGGTTGTAGCAGGCTCCTCGTACCGCAACAAAGGCGTTCAGCTTGTTCTGGATGCTGTTGTTGACTACCTGCCTGCACCAGTTGATGTACCTGCCATTAAAGGTACGCTTGAAGATGGCGAGGAAGCGGTTCGTCCTTCTTCCGACGCTGAGCCATTCTCTGCATTGGCCTTCAAAATCATGACTGACCCTTACGTGGGCAGATTGACGTTCTTCCGTGTATATTCGGGTATCCTGAAATCCGGTTCCTATGTTCTTAATGCAACTAAGAACAAACGTGAGCGGATTGGCCGGATTCTGCAAATGCACGCGAACAGCCGTCAGGAAATTACGGAAGTGTATTCTGGCGATATCGCTGCTGCCGTTGGTCTTAAAGACACAACTACGGGCGACACGCTGTGCGACGAGAAGTCTCCGATTGTTCTTGAATCCATGAACTTCCCAGAGCCAGTTATCCAGATCGCTATCGAGCCTAAGACAAAAGCGGACCAGGACAAATTGGGCGTTGCTATCTCGAAGCTCGCTGAAGAAGATCCTACATTCCGTGCATACACAGACGAAGAAACGAACCAAACGATCATTGCAGGTATGGGTGAGCTTCACCTTGAAATCCTCGTTGACCGTATGTTCCGTGAATTCAAGGTTGAAACCAATGTCGGCAAGCCGCAGGTTGCATACCGTGAAACCTTCCGTCTGGGTGCTAAAGTCGAAGGTAAATTCGTTCGTCAATCCGGCGGTAAAGGCCAGTTTGGTCATTGTTGGGTTGAGTTCGAACCGCAAGAGGCAGGAGCAGGTTTTACATTTGAAAGCAAAGTAGTCGGCGGCGCTATTCCTCGTGAATACATCGCTCCGATTCAAGCAGGTATCGAAGAGTCGATGAAAAACGGCGTTCTTGCCGGTTTCCCGCTCGTTGATATTAAAGCGACTGTTGTCGATGGTTCCTACCATGACGTCGACTCCTCGGAAATGGCGTTTAAAATTGCCGGCTCCCTGGCGCTTAAAGCTGCTAAAGACAAATGTAAGCCAGTCCTTCTTGAGCCAATCATGAAGGTTGAAGTAACTGTTCCTGAAGAATACATGGGCGACGTTATGGGCATGCTGAACTCCCGTCGTGGTCGCATCGAAGGTATGGATTCCCGCGCAGGCGCGCAAATTATCCGTGCTAAGGTGCCTCTCTCCGAGATGTTTGGTTACTCCACGACACTTCGTTCCGGTACTCAAGGACGCGGCGTATTCTCCATGGAGCTTTCCCACTACGAGGAAGTTCCTAAGTCGATCGCTGAAGAGATTATTGCGAAGCACAGAGGCGGAGAGTAATCTCCAGCTAAACATGTCAGCATAACCAATTGCTTTTGGCCCCGCCGGCTGTGCATGCACAACCGGCGTCGGCCCCCACATAAAAATCAAGATATATTGAGGAGGACTCAGTTCAATGGCTAAGGCAAAATTTGAACGTACAAAACCGCATGTTAACATCGGTACAATCGGTCACGTTGACCATGGCAAAACAACTCTTACAGCTGCAATCACTACTGTACTTTCCAAAAGATACGGTGGTTCCGCTATGTCTTTTGACCAAATCGACAAAGCTCCAGAAGAGCGCGAGCGCGGTATTACAATCTCCACTTCCCACGTTGAGTATGAGACTCCTAACCGTCACTATGCTCACGTTGACTGCCCAGGTCACGCCGACTATGTTAAAAACATGATCACTGGCGCGGCTCAAATGGACGGAGCTATCCTGGTTGTATCCGCTTCTGACGGCCCAATGCCGCAAACGCGCGAGCACATCCTTTTGTCCCGTCAAGTAGGCGTTCCTTACATCGTTGTATTCCTGAACAAATGCGATATGGTTGAAGACGAAGAGCTTCTTGAGCTGGTTGAAATGGAAGTTCGCGACCTTCTGTCCGAATACGAGTTCCCAGGCGACGATACTCCTATCGTTCGTGGTGCTGCTCGTGAAGCTCTGGCTAACCCAGATGGCGCTTGGGCTGACAAAATCGTTGAGTTGTTCGAGCACGTTGACTCCTACATCCCAACTCCAGAACGCGACACAGCTAAGCCTTTCCTTATGCCTGTCGAGGACGTATTCACAATCACTGGCCGCGGTACAGTTGCTACAGGCCGTGTAGATCGTGGTACTGTTAAAGTTGGCGACGAAATCGAAATCATCGGTTTGCAAGAAGAAACTCGCAAATCCGTTGTTACGGGCGTAGAAATGTTCCGTAAGCTGATGGACTCCGCTCAAGCGGGCGACAACATTGGCGCATTGCTTCGTGGTGTAGACCGTAAAGATATCGAGCGTGGTCAAGTTTTGGCTAAACCGGCTTCCGTTAAGCCACACACAAACTTCACTGCTCAAATCTACGTTCTGACTAAAGAAGAGGGTGGCCGTCACAAGCCTTTCTTCACTGGCTACCGTCCCCAATTCTATTTCCGTACAACTGACGTAACAGGTATCATCAACCTGCCTGAAGGTACTGAAATGGTTATGCCTGGCGACAACATCACTGTTACAGTTGAACTGATCGCTCCAATCGCTGTTGAAGAAGGCACTCGCTTCTCCATCCGCGAAGGCGGCCGTACAGTTGGCGCTGGCGCTGTTGCAACTATCCAAAAATAATGATTTGCGACATTAGTCGCATAACATGCAAAGCCCTCACTTCGGTGAGGGCTTTTTTGCGTGCAATAAACAATTGTCAAGTTTTCTCGGTAACTTTACATTGACTACAAACATGACATCACCTTAATATAAAACGTATAGTCAGCGGTGGGCTGAGCTCTATTCTGCTGCTTCTTGAATGTAAAGTGCTGAAGCGGCAGTTCGGACAAGCCCGCATATCATAGGTCATTACGTAACCATATATAATGAAAGGGGTTTTTGACATGAAAAAGAAAACGATGCTGGTTATATTACTGGCAGCTGTCATGGTTATTATGGCAGCTTGTGGAGGCGGCAACGGCGGTAAATCCAATGAAGGAGGAGCTGCGGGCGAGGGAGCAGCTAATGGCGGCGCGGCAGGCGGAGATGACAAAGTATATAATATTGCTATTTCGCAAATTGTCGAGCATCCATCGCTAGACTCTACCCGATTGGGATTTATAAAAGCACTTGAGGATGCAGGCTATGTTGAAGGCACAAATCTCAAAATTGATTACAATAATGCTCAAGGCGATCCAAACAACTTTAAACCAATCGCCGAAAAAATTGCGTCCAATAAACCGGATCTTGCACTTGGCATCGCTACACCAAATACGCAAGTGCTCGTAGATGAGGTCAAAGATATTCCAGTATTGTTTGCAGCTGTTACAGATCCGGTTGATTCCGGAATTGTATCCCAGCTTGAAGCTCCTGGCGGAAATGTTACAGGCGCCTCCGACACAAACCCTGATGCGATTGTTCAAACTATGGATTTTATCGCCAAAGAACTTGGTGAGGTTAAAAATGTTGGCCTTATTATTGATGAATCGCAGGATAACGCTGTTTATATGAGCAAAGTGGCGGAAGAGGCGCTTGCAGTCCATAATATTAAGCTCGTCAAAGCGGCTGTAGCCAATGTTTCCGATATTCAGCAGGCGGCACAATCATTGGTTGGCCGGGTTGAGGCTATTTACATTACTTTGGACAATACAGTTGTTCAAGGTGTTGAGAGCATTATTGATGTAGCCAATGCAAACGACATTCCTTTTTTCTCGGCTGACCGGGATTCGGTAGAAAAAGGCGCTTTTGCAACGGTGGGCTTTAAATATTATGATCATGGTTATGAAGTGGGACAAATGGCTGTTGAAATTTTGAAGGGTAAAAATCCAGGTGAAATGAACGTTACAAAGCCGCAAAAGCTGGATTTTATTATGAATTTGAAGGCCGCTGAGGAACAAGGCATTACGGTAACGGATGAAATGAAGGCTTATGTAAAAGATGCGGAAAACAACTTGATCAAATAATGCGTAGCTAATGCTGGATAGCGAGTATAAATGGGGTGAGCCGGACACTGGTCGCCCCATTGTCATGAAGTGGGGAGGCGAGATGATTGCTGGATTCGTTGCGAGGTGCTGTTGAGGCGGGGCTGCTCTATGCATTGATGGCACTGGGCGTATATATTACTTTTCGAATTCTTGATTTTCCCGATTTGACTGTGGATGGGAGCTTTACAACGGGGGCGGCTGTTGGGGCTACTATGACCATAGCGGGAATTCCTCCGTGGTTATCGCTGCTTGGCGCGTTTATATGCGGCGGATTGGCGGGGGTGTGTACCGGCCTGCTTCATACAAAAGGGAAAATTAACGGGCTGCTTTCTGGCATTATTATGATGATTGCTCTCTATTCCATTAATCTTCGTATTTTGGGCAAGCCGAATGTGTCGATTCGGGGCGAAGCTAACATCTTCCAGACGGAATCTTCCCAGTTTTGGATTGGAGGGATTCTTGTTGTTTCTGTCGTTGTCCTTCTGCTGTTGTTTTTCAAAACGGATTTTGGCCTTAGCCTTAGAGGGACCGGAGATAATAATCGTATGATTCGCAGCTTCGGAGCAAATACGGATATGAGCATTATTTTGGGAGTAGGCTTGTCGAATGCCTTGGTTGCGTGCTCTGGAGCATTGGTTGCCTTCTCGCAAAAGAGCGCAAACAATTTGATGGGGATTGGCATGATCGTCATTGGTCTGGCCTCCGTTATTATTGGTGAAGCCATTTTGGGGGCTCGTACCGTCTGGCGGGCGCTAATAGCAGTAGTGCTTGGCGCAATCATTTACCGCATCATCTACGCTCTGGCTTTGCGGGTGCCTGGCTTTGATTCTCAGGATATGAAGCTCATCACGGCGGTTATTATTGTAGGAGCGCTAGTTATTCCGACAATTCGCAGATCACTAAAAGAAAAGTCTGTTGGCAAAAAGCGCACCGAGCAAGTGTTAGCCTCTCTTGGCAACGATAAAGCGGGAGGTGCCCGTTAATGCTAAAAATCGAAAGTGTGTCCAAGCTGTTTAACCCCGGAACCGTTGATGAAAAAATTGCTTTGCTAAATGGAAATCTTCATTTAAAGGCGGGCGACTTTGTAACGGTTATCGGAAGCAACGGCGCAGGCAAATCCACCTTGATGAATATTATTTCCGGCGTAATGAAGCCAGATGCCGGGAAGGTGTGGATAGACGGATATGATGTCAGTCTATTGCCGGAGCATAAACGCAGCAGGTGGATTGGACGGGTTTTTCAAGACCCCATGGCCGGCACCGCTCCAAGAATGACCATTGAAGAAAATTTGGCCATCGCCTACAAGCGCGGAAAAACGCGCGGGCTCGGCTTTGGTGTTAACAGTAAAATCCGGAGTATATTCCGTCAAGAGCTGTCACGCCTTGGCATTGGCTTGGAGAATCGCCTTGGCGCCAAAGTGGGCTTGCTCTCGGGCGGCGAAAGACAAGCGCTCAGTCTTTTGATGGCAACCTTCACCCGGCCGCAAATATTGCTGCTTGACGAGCATACGGCGGCATTAGACCCCGCCAGGGCGGAGCTCGTGACCAGTTTAACGGAAACCATTGTGAGGGAACTGAAGCTGACCACGCTAATGGTTACTCATAACATGGAGCAAGCTATAAGGTTAGGCAATCGTCTGATCATGATGGATAAAGGTAAAGTGATTTTGCAGGTCGATGAAAGCCGCAAGGACCATCTCACTGTAGAACAGCTGCTGGGAGAGTTTGAAGCCATTAGCGGCAAAAAGATGGCGGATGACCGGGTTGTGCTTGGATAAAATCATAAATACTGAGATAAAAGATTAGCGCGCACGTCACAGGCTGAGTTAAGCTGTGAGCGTGCGTGCTTTTATGTTGAGTAATCCAAACTCAATATAATAGAAGAAACCCGCCAGAGAGTGCTGAAGAACTGCATCAAAAAACTTTTAGTTGCAATCGCCCGCCTAATTGTATATAATATTGACTGTTGGTCTGACGTTGCGTTGATGTGAGAGGTTGCCGACACACCCGGCCCCTTTGCCATGGGACCTGTGGCGGGTTATTCTCACGGAGTATGTCCGATTAAAAAATTGGGCGATAGAAGGAGGGACTTATATGGCAAAGCAAAAGATTCGTATCCGCTTGAAAGCATACGATCACAGAATTCTTGATCAATCCGCAGAGAAAATCGTTGAAACTGCAAAACGTTCGGGTGCAGGCGTATCCGGGCCGATTCCGTTGCCAACGGAAAAGCAAATCATCACTATTCTTCGTGCGGTTCACAAGTACAAGGATTCCCGTGAGCAATTCGAAATGCGCACACACAAGCGCTTGATCGATATTGTGAATCCGACGCCGCAAACCGTTGACGCGCTGATGCGCCTTGACTTGCCGTCTGGTGTGGATATCGAAATCAAGCTGTAAAGTTATACACAGGTAAACATGTGAAAGTCGATCATAGAGAGGAAACGAGGTGTCAACATGAAAGGTATCTTAGGGAAAAAGCTTGGAATGACGCAAGTATTTACGCCTGAAGGCAACGTTATTCCGGTAACGGTTATCGAAGCTGGCCCTTGCGTGGTTCTCCAGAAGAAAGATGTGGAGACTGACGGCTACGAGGCAGTACAGCTCGGTTACTCCGATAAGAAAGAAAAAAGAGCGACTAAACCAGAGATCGGCCACGCTAAAAAAGCAGGCGCGACTCCTAAGCGCTACGTTCGCGAAATTCGCGGTATCAACCTTGGTGAGTTTGAAGTTGGCCAGGAAGTTAAAGCTGACTTGTTCGCGGAGGGCGAATTTGTTGACGTAACAGGTATTTCCAAAGGTAAAGGCTTTGCCGGCGTAATCAAACGTTGGGGACAAAGCACGGGACCAATGTCCCACGGTTCCCGCTATCACCGCGGACCGGGTTCCATGGGTTCCATCCAGGCTAACCGCGTGCCTAAGGGCAAACGCCTGCCAGGACATATGGGTCATGAAACCATTACGATTCAAAAGCTTGAAGTTATTCGCGTAGACGCTGAGCGTAACGTGATTCTGGTTAAAGGCTCCGTGCCTGGACCTAAAAACGGTTTTGTGAAAGTGAAAGAAACCGTTAAGAAATAAATGGTGAGAAAGAAAGGAGGAACACGAAATGCCAAAAGTAACAGTATTTAATGTGAGCGGTTCGCAAGTTGGCGAATTGGAACTGGCGGATAGCGTATTCGGTATTCAGCCTAACACTCACGTTATGCATAGCGCAGTCATTCTGCAGCAAGCTGCAGAGCGTCAAGGAACGCACAAAACGAAAGGTCGCTCCGAAGTACGCGGCGGCGGTCGCAAGCCTTGGAAACAAAAAGGCACTGGCCGCGCTCGTCAAGGCAGCATTCGCTCCCCGCAATGGGTTGGCGGCGGTACTGTATTTGGTCCAACGCCACGCTCGTACGGCTTCAAGCTTCCTAAGAAGGTTCGCCGTCTTGCAATCAAATCGGCTCTTTCTTCTAAAGTAATTGCCGAAAACATCATCGTTTTGGATCAACTGACATTTGCAGCTCCAAAAACGAAAGAGTTCAAAAGCATTCTGAACAACCTGAAAGCTGATCGTAAAGCTTTGGTTGTTACAGCCAACTACGAGGATAATGTAGCATTGTCCGCACGCAACATCCCTGGCGTGAAGTTCGTCGCTGCTGACGGCATCAATGTTCGCGATGTGCTTGTGTATGACAAGCTTATCATTACCAAAGAAGCGGTTGAGAAAGTACAGGAGGTGTTTGCGTAATGAAAAACCCTCGCGATATTATCAAGCGCCCGGTTATTACTGAACGTACGAGCGATTTCATGGCTGTTAAACGTTATGTGTTTGAAGTTGATCTTCGTTCGAACAAAACCGAAATCAAACAAGCTGTAGAACAAATTTTTGGCGTGAAAGTAACTAGCGTTAACACAATGCGCGTTGCAGGCAAGCCAAAACGCTATGGCAAACATAGCGGCTACAGACCTGACTGGAAAAAAGCAATCGTTCAACTGAGCGATGACAGCAAAGAACTTGAGTTCTTTGAAACGTCTGTTTAGAAAAGGAGGGAAACCAAGTGCCAATCAAAAAGTATAAACCGACCTCTCCTGCGCGTCGTCATATGTCCGTTTCGACATTTGAAGAAATTACGACAAGCACACCGGAGAAATCGTTGCTGGCTCCTTTGTTCAAAAAAGCAGGCCGCAACAACCAAGGTAAAATTACAGTTCGTCACCATGGCGGCGGACATAAACGCAAATATCGTATCATTGACTTCAAACGCACCAAGGACGGTATTGTCGGCAACGTGGCAACGATCGAATACGATCCTAACCGTACGTCCAACATCGCTCTTATCCACTATGTGGACGGCGCTAAAGCTTACATTATCGCACCGCAAGGCCTTAAAGTCGGCGATCAAGTTGTTTCCGGACCTGAAGCGGATATCAAAATCGGCAACGCATTGCCGCTCAAAAATATCCCTGTTGGTACGGTTATCCACAACATTGAGCTGAAGCCAGGCAAAGGCGGCCAATTGGTTCGCGCAGCCGGTACGGAAGCTCAATTGCTGGGTAAAGAAGAAAATTATGTTTCGGTTCGCCTGAGCTCTGGCGAAGTTCGTCGCATTCTGAACACTTGCCGTGCTACAATCGGTTCCGTTGGCAACCAAGATCACGAACTCGTGAAAATTGGTAAAGCCGGCCGTTCCCGTTGGCTTGGCAAACGTCCTGAAGTTCGCGGCGTAGTTATGAACCCGAACGATCACCCACACGGTGGTGGTGAAGGCCGCGCTCCTATCGGACGCAAGTCGCCTCTGTCCCCTTGGGGCAAACCGACTCTCGGTTTCAAAACACGCAAGAAGAAAAAAGCATCGAGCCAATACATTATTCGTCGCCGCACGAAATAAAGTCAGCTTGATTAAGTCCGCGTGAGCATGTCTCGCGCCAGCGCTTACGTGAAGGGAGGAACACACATGGGTCGCAGTTTGAAAAAAGGTCCTTTTATCGACGGTTATCTGTTGAAAAAGGTTGAGGATCTGAACGAAACCAACAAAAAGGTTGTTATTAAAACATGGTCCCGCCGTTCGACGATTTTCCCGCAATTCATCGGTCACACTTTCGCGGTTTATGATGGTCGCAAGCACGTGCCGGTTTATGTGACTGAGGACATGGTTGGACACAAGCTTGGCGAGTTCGCGCCTACGCGTACTTACAAAGGCCATGCCAGCGATGACAAAAAAACGGGCAGACGTTAAGACTTGCCCTTCATCATTTGCAATGAACGAGAGGAGGTTCTCACATGCCAGAAGCTAAAGCGCACGCTAATTTCGTACGCATCGCGCCTCGTAAAGCACAGCTCGTAGCGGACTTGATTCGCGGCAAGCAAGTGGGCGAAGCGATCGCGATTCTGCGTCACACGCCAAAAGCTGCTTCCCCGATTATCGAGAAGCTGCTGAACTCTGCGATTGCCAATGCCGAGCATAACTATCAGTTGGACGTCAACAAGCTGGTCGTTACTCAGGTGTTTGCTAACCAGGGGCCAACTATGAAACGTTTCCGCCCTCGCGCGATGGGTCGCGCAAGCCGGATTAACAAAAGAACCAGCCACATCACCTTGGTGGTATCTGAAAAATAAGGAGGGATAACGTGTGGGTCAAAAGGTAAATCCAGTCGGCCTTCGTGTCGGGATTATCCGTGATTGGGAATCCAAATGGTACGCTGGCAAAGACTTCGGCGATCTTCTTCTGGAAGACGTGAAAATCCGTGAATACCTGAAGAACAAGCTGAAAGATGCAGCTGTTTCCCATATTGAAATCGAGCGTGCCGCTAACCGCGTAAACGTAACGATTCAAACTGCTAAACCAGGCATGGTTATCGGCAAAGGCGGTTCCGAAGTGGAAAACCTTCGTACGGAACTGGGCAAAATCACTAAAGGCAAAAAGGTTCACATCAATATCTCTGAAATCAAACAAGCCGATCTGGACGCTATCTTGGTAGCAGAAAGCATCGCACAACAATTGGAGCGTCGTGTATCGTTCCGTCGCGCACTGAAACAAGCCATTCAACGTTCTATGCGCGCTGGCGCCAAAGGGATTAAAACCGCTGTTAGCGGACGTCTTGGCGGTGCGGAAATCGCACGTTCAGAAGGTTATAGCGAAGGAACGGTTCCGCTTCATACATTGCGTGCCGACATCGACTATGGCACTGCTGAGGCTCATACAACTTACGGCCGTATCGGCGTAAAAGTATGGATCTACCGTGGCGAAGTCCTTCCGACGAAGAAGAAAGCTCCCCAGGAAGGAGGCAACTAATCATGTTGGTACCAAAACGTGTAAAACACCGCAAACAACAACGCGGTAACATGAAAGGTCGCGCGAAAGGCGGCACTACTGTTGCTTTCGGCGAATACGGTCTTCAAGCTCTTGAACCGTCTTGGATTACGAACCGTCAAATCGAAGCGGCTCGTATCGCGATGACTCGTTACATCAAACGGGGCGGTAAAGTTTGGATCAAAATTTTCCCTGACAAACCAATCACTCAAAAGCCTCTTGAAGTGCGGATGGGTAGCGGTAAAGGTAACGTTGAAAAATGGGTTGCCGTTGTTAAGCCGGGCAAAATCATGTTCGAGCTGGCTGGCGTACCTGAAGAAGTAGCGCGCGAAGCCATGCGTCTTGCGGCTCACAAACTGCCTGTCAAGACAAAGTTCGTGAAACGCGAAGAAGTGGGTGGTGAAGCAAATGAAGGCTAGTGAATTTCGCAACCTAACCTCTGCTGAGATTGAACAACAAGTTGCTGGTTTTAAAGAAGAGCTGTTCAACCTTCGTTTCCAATTGGCTACTGGCCAACTGGACAACCCGACTCGGATTCGTGACGTGCGTAAGGAAATAGCTCGTGCTAAAACCGTTTTGCGTGAAAGAGAACTCGGTATCGGCAGCTAATCGGTATCCTTGCATAAAGTACGATCACGGATGAAGGAAGGAGGAAGAACATGAGCGAACGCAATGCCCGCAAAGTTCAAATCGGCAAAGTCGTAAGCGACAAAATGGATAAAACAATCGTGGTGGCTGTAGAAACTTACAAAAAACACGATTTGTACCATAAACGCATTAAGTACACTAAAAAGTACAAAGCGCATGATGAAAACAACCAAGCCAAAATCGGCGACACCGTAAAAATCATGGAGACTCGTCCACTATCCAAAGACAAGCGCTTCAGACTGGTTGAAGTCGTAGAAGTTGCTGTTGTTCTCTAATGAGCGTATGAGTGAGCGAAGCATTTTTTTGCTGAAAGGAGGACGCTAAAATGATCCAACCATTTACACGTTTGAAAGTTGCCGACAACTCCGGCGCTAGGGAATTGATGTGTATCCGCGTATTGGGCGGTACTGGCCGTCGCGTTGGTCACATCGGCGATCTGATCGTTTGTTCCGTCAAACAAGCAACACCAGGCGGCGTTGTCAAAAAGGGTGATGTTGTTAAGGCCGTTATCGTTCGTACAAAACGTTCGGTTCGTCGTAAAGACGGTTCTTACATCGCATTTGACGAAAATGCAGCGGTAATCGTGAAGGAAGACAAGAGCCCGCGCGGCACTCGTATCTTTGGACCAGTTGCTCGCGAACTTCGCGACAAGGACTTCATGAAAATCGTATCGCTTGCACCTGAAGTAATCTAATTGATGCAGGACAGATAAATGCCTTAAAGCTTAGCGAGCAGGAGGTGTAACAAATGCCAAGGCTTAAAAAAGTATTGGAATCCCATAATAACAAACTGCATGTGAAGAAGGATGACAATGTCATCGTCATCACAGGTAAAGATAAAGGTAAAAAAGGCCGTGTCATCGCAGCTTATCCGCGCGAAAACCGCGTTCTTGTAGAAGGCGTTAATATGGTGAAGAAGCATAGCCGTCCTTCCCAAGCCAATCCGCAAGGCGGTATCATCGAGCAAGAAGCTCCGATCCATGTGTCCAACGTCATGCATATTGATCCAAAAAGCGGTAAAGTAACACGTATTGGATACAAAGTGCTGGACAACGGCAAAAAAGTCCGGATTGCTAAGCGCTCCGGAGTAGAGATTGACTAATCGTTTAGGTAAGAAAGGAGGTCCATGATCAATGACAGCAAGAATGAAAGGTCGTTTTCTTAACGAAATCACTCCTGCGTTGATGCAGAAGTTCAACTATACTTCGGTTATGCAAGTACCGAAAATTGAGAAAGTCGTAATCAACATGGGTGTTGGCGAAGCAGTTTCCAACTCCAAAATTTTGGATGTTGCTGTTGAGGAGCTTCGTATCATCTCCGGTCAAAAACCGGTTGTCACTCGTGCTAAGAAATCCATCGCCGGCTTCAAGCTTCGCGAGAATATGCCGATTGGGGTTAAAGTGACACTGCGCGGCGAGCGTATGTATCACTTCCTTGACAAATTGTTCAATATCTCGTTGCCACGCGTTCGTGACTTCCGCGGTGTATCGACCAAAGCATTTGATGGACGTGGAAACTACACGCTTGGTCTTAAAGAACAGCTGATTTTCCCGGAAATCGAATACGATAAAGTTGATAAAGTGCGCGGTATGGACATCGTCATCGTCACGACGGCAAAAACGGACGAAGAATCTCGTGAACTGCTGACCCAATTGGGCATGCCGTTTGCGAAGTAATCCACTTTTAGGAGGTGTAATACCCAGTGGCAAAAACTTCGATGAAAGTGAAGCAACAACGCACACCGAAATTCAAAGTGCGCGCATATACGCGCTGTGAGCGTTGCGGCCGTCCGCACTCTGTTCTGCAAAAGTTTAAAATTTGCCGGATTTGTTTCCGCGAATTAGCATACAAGGGCCAGATTCCTGGCGTTAAAAAAGCAAGCTGGTAATCAGCTTAAGTTCGGGAAGGAGGTTCACATAAATGGTTATGTCTGATCCGATTGCAGATATGCTGACACGTATTCGCAACGCGAATGTCGTTCGTCACGAAACAGTGGAATTGCCAGCTTCGAAAGTGAAGAAGCAAATTGCTGAAATCCTGAAGCGCGAGGGCTTTATCCGCGACGCTGAATATATCGAGGACAACAAACAAGGGATTATCCGTATTTTCTTGAAATACGGCCCTAACCAAGAGCGCGTTATCACTGGTCTGAAACGTATCTCGAAGCCAGGCCTGCGCGTTTACACGCAAGCAACTGAAATTCCGCGCGTTTTGGGCGGACTGGGAATCGCGATTATTTCCACGTCCAAAGGCGTTATGACAGACAAAGAAGCTCGTCAAGTTAAATCCGGCGGCGAAGTTGTCTGCTACGTTTGGTAATTAATAAGTCAGAAAGACAGGAGGTGTAACAATGTCCCGTATTGGTCGTAAACCAATCGTTGTCCCTGCTGGCGTTAACGTTAGCCTGGATGACTCCGTTATTACTGTTAAAGGACCAAAAGGCACGCTTTCCCGCGAGCTTCATAAAGACATGAAGATCAACATAAGCGAAGCCGAGATTCTGATCGAGCGTCCTTCCGACAATAAATTGCACCGCTCTTTGCATGGTACTACGCGCAGCCTCGTTGCGAACATGGTGACAGGTGTTACCGAAGGATTTACTAGAAACCTGGAATTGGTTGGCGTTGGTTACCGTGCTAGCAAATCCGGTGATAAAGTAGTTCTGAACGTTGGTTACTCTCACCCGGTTGAGATTGCTCCAGAAGCTAACATGGAATTCGATGTGCCAGTAAACACTAAAATTACTGTTCGCGGCATTGACAAAGAACGTGTTGGCGCTGTTGCTGCTCAAATCCGCGCTGTTCGCGAGCCAGAGCCTTATAAAGGCAAAGGCATCAAGTACGAAGGCGAGCGTATCATCCGCAAGGAAGGTAAAGCCGGTAAGAAGAAATAAGCTAAACATCAATGAAGCCGCTCGGAGAAATCCGGCCGCGTTTCGTGCAATAGCTTCCTAAGGTTTAAAGAAAGGAGTGAATCGGCATGATTACAAAAGGCGACAAAAACAAGGCCCGTCTGAAAAGACACCTTCGTGTTCGTAAAAAAATTAACGGTTCGGCAGCACGTCCACGTCTGTCTGTATTCCGTTCCTCCAAGCATATCTATGCTCAGCTGATTGACGATGTGGCAGGCGTAACGCTGGCTTCCGCGTCCACTAAGGACAAAGAACTGGCTGCTTCCATCGGAAACGGCGGCAACATTGAGGCTGCAAGCAAAGTTGGCGAGCTGATCGCTAATCGCGCTAAAGCTAAAGGAGTAACTGACGTCGTGTTTGACCGCGGCGGATATTTGTACCATGGCAGAATTCAGGCGCTGGCAACAGCAGCTCGCGAAGCAGGCCTGAACTTCTAATCACTCAATAAGGAGGTAAAATCACTTGCGTGTAGATCCTAATACGTTAGAACTAACTGAAAAAGTTGTTCATATCAATCGTGTTGCTAAAGTTGTTAAAGGCGGACGCCGCTTCAGCTTCAGCGCACTTGTGGTCGTCGGCGACGGCAAAGGATACGTTGGCGCAGGCATTGGTAAAGCAGGCGAAGTGCCGGACGCGATTCGCAAAGGCATTGAAGATGCTAAGAAAAACCTGATCCACGTGCCGCTTGTAGGAACAACGATTCCTCACCTTGTTTTGGGTCACTTCGGCGCTGGCGAAGTTCTTCTGAAGCCTGCTTCAGAGGGTACTGGCGTTATCGCTGGTGGTCCTGTTCGCGCGGTTCTTGAACTGGCGGGCGTAGGCGACATTTTAACGAAATCTCTTGGTTCTTCGAATTCACTGAATATGGTGAATGCAACGCTGGAAGGTCTTTCCCGTTTGAAACGTGCGGAAGACGTAGCCAAGCTGCGCGGCAAAACCGTCGAAGAGCTCTTGGGCTAAGGAGGGACAAAAGATGGCAAAATTGCAAATCACCCTCGTTCGCAGTTTGATTGGCCGCAACGAGAAACAACGCGCAACAGTTGAAGCGCTTGGTCTCCGCAAAATTCGTCAATCGGTCGTTCAAAACGACAGCCCTGCGATTCGCGGCATGGTTAATGCCGTTAATCATTTGGTTAAAGTCGAGGAAGTTTAAATAAAACGCTAGCAGCGTTGTTTTTTATGAAATAAACAAGGAGGTGCACACATGAAATTGCACGAGTTAGCACCAGCACCGGGCTCTACTGAAGCGCCTAAGCGTAAAGGTCGCGGTATTGGTTCCGGTAACGGCAAAACGGCTGGCAAAGGTCACAAAGGTCAAAACGCACGCTCCGGCGGCGGTGTTCGCCCAGGCTTTGAGGGTGGACAAAACCCGTTGTACCGTCGTGTTCCGAAACGCGGCTTTAACAACCCTTTCCGTACCGAATATGCGATCGTCAACATTGAGACACTGAACAGCTTTGAAGCAGGTACTGAAGTTACTCCAGCTCTTCTGCTCGAGCAAGGGATCATCAAAAATCCTTTGGCCGGCATTAAAGTGTTGGGTAACGGCGAACTAAAAGTAGGACTCACTGTCAAAGCGAATAAGTTCTCTCAATCTGCGGTAGAGAAAATCCAGGCTGCCGGCGGTAAAACCGAGGTGATCTAATTGTTCAAAACCTTGTCCAACATTTGGAAAGTGGCGGATCTGAGAACAAGGATCTTGTTTACCCTTTTCATTCTATTCATTTATCGTATCGGATCATTTATTCCGGTACCGGGCGTTGACAAAGAAATTCTCAAGAACAATAATGCTTTGGGTGCGGATTTGTTTGGTTTGTTGAACACCTTCTCCGGCGGCGCTTTGTTCCAGTTCTCCATCTTTGCAATCGGGATTACTCCTTACATCACAGCTTCCATTATCGTGCAGCTGTTGTCTATGGACGTTATTCCTAAGTTTGCGGAGTGGGCGAAGGAAGGCGAAAACGGCAAGCGTAAGCTGGCTCAAATTACCCGCTATGGTACGGTTATTCTTGGTCTGGTGCAAGGTTTTGCAACAGCCATCGGCTTTAACCGTTTGTACTCGCTGGAAATGATTCCAAACGCAACATTTGCTGATTATGTCGTGATTGCCATTATTTTGACCGCCGGTACATCATTCCTGATGTGGCTTGGCGAGCAAATTACGGAACGCGGCATCGGCAACGGCATCTCAATTCTGATCTTTGCTGCGATTGTGGCTGGTATTCCTGGCCATATCATGACGATTTACGAGCAAGAGTTCGTAGATGCAGCTGATCAATTGTTCCTGAATCTTGCCAAGGTGCTGCTGATTTTGATTGCAATTATTGCAATTATCGTTGGCGTCATCTTCATCCAGCAAGGTATTCGCAAAATTCCGGTTCAATACGCTAAACGCGTGGTTGGACGGAAAATGTACGGCGGACAATCGACGCATATTCCAATGAAGGTTAACGGCGCAGGCGTTATTCCCGTAATCTTCGCGGTATCCCTGATCATGTTCCCGGTCACCATTGCGAACTTCTGGCAAGGGCAAACTTGGGCGAATTGGATTATCAATAACATGAACTACACACAGCCGCTTGGCATGGTGCTGTATGTTATTCTGATTATCTTCTTCACCTTCTTCTACACATTTGTACAGATTAATCCGGTACAAATGGCGGATCAGATGAAGAAAAATGGCGGGTACATTCCCGGCATTCGTCCAGGCAAGCCAACATCCGCTTACTTGACTCGCGTTATGACGCGTATCACGCTGACGGGTGCGATCTTCCTGGCGGCAATCTCCATCCTTCCGGTATTCTTCGGTGCTTTGGCCGGTCTGCCGCAATCTGTACAGCTTGGCGGAACTTCGCTCTTGATCGTTGTCGGCGTTGCGCTTGACACGATGAAGCAAATCGAAAGCCAGTTGATCAAACGCCATTACAAAGGGTTTATCAATAAATAACAATGGGTTCGAAAGCGGGCTGCCGCACCCAAGACAGCTTGATGTCGCGGTGCCCGAACGGACCTATTGTGTTTAAAGCGAGGAACAGGGTAATGAACATTTTATTCATGGGCCCTCCGGGAGCCGGCAAGGGTACACAAGCTGAACGGATCGTGGAACAATTCGGCATTCCCCATATCTCTACCGGCGATGCATTTCGTCTTGCTATGAAGGAAGGCACACCGCTTGGCGTAAAAGCCAAGGAATATGTGGATCAAGGCCTGCTTGTTCCGGATGAAATTACAAACGGCATCGTCAAAGAACGTCTGGCGCTGGATGACTGCAAGAAGGGTTTTCTTCTGGACGGTTTTCCCCGTACATTGCAGCAAGCCGAAGCGCTTGACGTAATGCTTGCGGAGCTGGGACGAGGCATTGACCATGTCGTCAATCTGAAGGTTGACCGCAGCTTGCTGCTTGCCCGTCTGACGGGCAGACGCATCTGCAAAACTTGCGGAACGACTTACCATGTTTTGTTCAACCCTCCTAAAGTCGAAGGCATCTGCGACAAGGATGGAGGAGAGCTGTACCAACGCTCTGACGATACGGAAGAGAAGGTTGGCACGCGTCTGGATGAATATTCATCGAAGACGGCTCCCCTGCTGGACTACTACAGCGGTAAAGGACTGTTGCGTGAAGTAGACGGCGAGAAGGATATTGATGTCGTTACTTCCGAAATTGCCGCCCGCTTGAAAGGTACGTTGTAATGATTATTTGCAAATCCGAATCGGAACTGCGATTAATGAGAGAAGCCGGACGTATTGTGGCAGAAACTCATCGGTTGATGGCAGATGCAGTGAAACCGGGCATTACGACCGGCGAGCTGGACGCTATTGCCGAGAAGTTTATTAGAAGCCAAGGTGCTCTTCCTTCCTTTAAAGGTTACAACGGTTTTCCATCCAGCGTATGCGCATCGGTCAATGACGAGTTGGTGCATGGTTTCCCCGGGTCGCGCAAGTTGAACGAAGGCGATATTATCAGTATTGATATCGGCGCCCAGTACGAAGGCTATCATGGCGATTCTGCCTGGACCTACGCGGTCGGGAAAGTATCGGATGAAGTGCAGCGGCTGCTGGACGTAACGGAGGAGTCGCTTTATGCGGGTCTTGCGCTTGTTAAGCCAGATATCCGGCTGTATAGTATATCGCACGCCATCCAAAAGGTAATCGAAGCAGCAGGCTTTTCAGTAGTACGGGAATACGTAGGGCACGGAATCGGCGCGGATCTTCACGAAGAGCCGCAAATACCGAACTATGGCATCCCGGACAGAGGGCCGCGGCTAAAGCCGGGTATGGTGCTTGCTATCGAGCCAATGGTTAATATCGGAGAACGGTATGTCCGGACGCTTGAGGACAATTGGACAGTCGTAACACAAGACGGCTCATGGTGCGCTCACTTCGAGCATACAGTAGCCGTAACCGAAGACGGCTTTGAAATATTGACCATTCTGCCGCAGCAAACGGAAGGCTAGAGCGATGGATGCTCGTCCCCAGATTGGTCAGTTCGTCAAAGTGCTTAGAGGCAAGGATGAAGACAGCTATGCAGTCATTATCGACATCATCGACGAACGCTTCGTCCTGATCGTGGATGGCGACAAGCGGCGTTTCGACTCGCCAAAAAGGAAAAACGTTCTTCATCTTCAGTTACAGCCTGCCATTAGTCAAGAAGTAACAAGCAGCTTGCAAGAAACGGGCAGGGTGACCAACGCCAAGTTGCGTTATGTGATTCAGAAGTTTGCGCATGCGAAAGGAGAATGACGGTTGGCTAAGGAAGACGTCATTGAGGTCGAAGGTACGGTTATTGAGCCGTTGCCAAATGCCATGTTCAAGGTGGAGCTGGAGAACGGTCATCAAATTCTCGCCCATGTCTCCGGCAAGCTCAGAATGCACTTTATTCGCATTTTGACAGGAGATAAAGTGGTTATACAGTTATCGCCTTACGATTTATCGAGAGGGCGCATCACCTATCGGAAGTAGTCCGCTAAATTAGCGGTCGGCTTTGCGAAAGATTCGGGAGGTATTCACAATGAAGGTTAGACCTTCGGTTAAGCCCATTTGCGAAAAGTGCAAGGTTATTCGTCGCAAAGGTAACGTTATGGTGATTTGTGAAAATCCGAAACACAAACAAAAACAAGGATAAAAGGAGGGACATATAGCCCATGGCACGTATAGCTGGTGTAGATATTCCGCGCGATAAGCGCGTTGAAATCGCCCTGACGTATATTTTCGGTATCGGCAAAACGACTTCTCAAAAGCTGCTGGCCGCAACAGAGGTCAACCCTGACACTCGCGTTCGCGACCTGACAGAAGATGAGCTGGCTCGTCTGCGCGAAGCCATCGACAAAACGGTTAAAGTGGAAGGCGACCTGCGTCGCGAAATTTCCCTTAACATCAAACGTCTAACTGAGATCGGCTGCTACCGTGGCTTGCGTCACCGTCGCGGACTTCCAGTTCGTGGTCAACGTACGAAAACAAACGCACGCACACGTAAAGGTCCTCGTCGGACTGTAGCAAATAAGAAGAAATAAGAAGGGAGGATAATGGACAATGGCTAAACCTAAAAAAGTCGTTCGCACGAAACGTCGCGACCGGAAAAACATTGACACTGGCGTGGCTCACATCCGTTCGACATTCAATAACACGATTGTTACAATTACGGATCCACACGGTAATGCAATCTCCTGGGCAAGCTCCGGCAACCTTGGTTTCAAGGGATCCCGTAAAAGCACACCTTTCGCAGCTCAAATGGCTGCTGAATCTGCTGCAAAAGCAGCGATGGAGCATGGCATGAGAACAGTCGAAGTTATGGTTAAAGGACCTGGCGCCGGCCGTGAAGCAGCAATTCGTTCGCTTCAGGCAGCTGGATTGGAAGTTAACCTCATTAAGGATGTAACCCCAGTTCCGCATAATGGATGCCGTCCGCCGAAGCGTCGTCGCGTATAACCCGATCTGCGGTGGTATCAAATATCTGCAACTTGTGAATAATGGTTGTGAAGGTTTGGCATACTACGAGATTTGGCATAATGTAGGTACAGGTAACGGAGCGACGTTTGAAGGAGGGTACTATTAGTGATTGAGATCGAAAAGCCGAAAATCGAAACCGTAGAGCTGAATGATGCGGGAACCTACGGACGTTTCGTAGTCGAGCCGCTGGAACGCGGATACGGCACGACGCTTGGAAATTCGCTTCGCCGGATTCTGCTGTCGTCCTTGCCCGGAGCGGCTGTAACATCGGTGCAAATCGATGGCGTGCTGCACGAGTTTTCGACGGTTCCCGGAGTGATTGAAGACGTAACGGAAATCATTCTGAACCTGAAAGGCCTGTCGTTGAAAATCCACTCCGATGAAGAAAAGGTGCTGGAAATTGATGCGGAAGGCGAAGGAAACATCACAGCGGGCGATATTCGAGCTGATAGCGATGTCGAGATTTTAAGCCCTGATCTTCACATTGCAACCTTGGCCTCCGGAGCGCGTCTTCATATGAGGATTTTTGCTAATCGCGGGCGCGGTTATGTGCAAGCGGACCGGAACAAGAGCGATGATCAACCGATTGGCGTCATCCCCGTCGATTCCATTTACACGCCCATCACTCGTGTTAATTACAGCGTAGAGAACACACGCGTCGGTCAAGTTACCAACTATGACAAGCTGACGCTTGAGGTATGGACGGATGGAAGTATTCGCCCTGAAGAGGCAGTTAGCCTCGGCGCTAAAATATTGACCGAGCACCTGGACTTGTTCGTTGGATTAACGGATGAAGCCAAAGATGCCGAAATCATGGTTGAAAAAGAAGAAGATAAAAAAGAGAAAGTTCTGGAGATGACTATCGAGGAACTGGATCTGTCTGTGCGTTCATACAACTGCTTGAAGCGTGCTGGCATCAATACCGTGCAAGAGCTGATCACGAAATCCGAAGAGGACATGATGAAGGTCCGCAACCTGGGACGCAAGTCGCTTGAGGAAGTTCAAGAGAAGCTTGAAGAGCTGGGCCTTGGCCTGCGCATGGAAGAGTAGTTAACAGCCAAGCAGACCACACAGCAAGGGAGGGGAAAACATAATGGCATATCAAAAATTGGGTCGTGACGCAAGCGCTCGTAAAGCCTTGTTCCGCGATCTCGTAACGGATCTGTTCCTGTACGAGCGTATTCAAACAACTGAGGCTAAAGCCAAAGAAGTTCGTTCGATCGCTGAGAAACTGATCACAAAAGCGAAAAAAGGTGATCTTCACGCTCGTCGTCAAGTCGCTGCATACGTGCGCCGCGAAACGGTTGACGGTGAAAAAGACGCTATCCAAAAGCTGTTCTCCGAACTGGCTACTCGTTATTCGGAGCGTGCTGGCGGTTACACGCGCATCCTTAAGCTGGGTCCACGTCGCGGTGATTCCGCGCCTATGGTTTACCTGGAACTGGTTGACCGCGGTTAATAATTGATAGAAAGGTGGACCTAAGCGGCCACCTTTTTTTACCGTATAAAACCAACCTCTATACGCGGTCGCTCATTTTCAAAAGGCCCCGATAGAGGTTTTTTTTATTAGTTGCAGGGGGAAAACATGCGAAATATTTGTGCTAAGGTCAGCTATGATGGAACCCATTTTAATGGCTTTCAGTCTCAGCCTTATGGTAGAACCGTTCAAGTTGAAATTGAGAAAGCGATTCAGCATTTAACGGGCGAATCCATTATTATAACAGCTTCCGGGCGAACAGATGCAGGGGTTCATGCCATGGGACAGGTGTTTAACTTTCATACCGATTCGTCTATTCCGACTGAACGATGGGCGATTGCGCTGAATACCAGGCTGCCCAGAGATATCGTTATTTTGGAGGTTTGGGATGTACCGGATGGCTTTCACGCCAGACGCTCCGCCAAGCGGAAAACGTACCGGTATTCCATCGATAGTGGCAAGTTTCCAGATGTCTTTCAAAGGGCTTATCGTTTCCATCATCCTACGCCGTTAAATATCGACGACATGAAAGAAGGGCTTCGTTATATTATAGGACGGCATGATTTTACGTCGTATACGTCTATCCGTTCAACCAAGCCCCATCATATACGCACGATATATGAAGCGGAGCTTGAGCAAGAGGGACAGGCCATTCATATGACGATCACAGGCAATGGCTTCTTGTATAATATGGTGCGCGTCATTATGGGGACTTTGCTGCAAATTGGAGAAGGCAAGCGGAAGCCTGAAGAGATGGGAGCTATATTAGAGGGCCGCTCAAGGGCGCTGGCTGGACCAACTGCCATGCCGCATGGACTGATGCTAGTCGAGGTTGAATACGGGGAGTATGGCGAACCTCTGCCGCCGGACTTGCCGGAGGACGAAGCTGATTGCGATGAGCAGGATGATGAATAAAAGCGCCGTTTAGAGCAAAACGGCGCTTTTTTTCTATGATATGCCACTTAATTGTTTATTCAAGAGTAATATTACCAGAGCCGGTTGCAACCTTAAGCTTGATATTTCCAGCACCAATAACGGCATCAAGGTAATCATGATCGCTGCTTTCTTTATTGTAGGTAAACCCATTCTTTTTAATTTTGGCAATACCAGAGCCTGCCTTGAATTCTACAGCAAGGGATTCAGGATTTTCATCCAGCGCAATTAAAACACGGCCGCTGGAGGCTTTAAGGGAGGTGTCATAAAACAGATTTTCGGCTTCTAGCGTAATATTGCCCGACGATGTTTTGCCGTCAACCTTTGCACGTCCGTCAATCAACCTGACATTGCCGGAGCTGCTCTCGAATGTCAAGGACTCCGCTGTATATCTTTCCACCTCAAGCTTGCCGCTGCCAAGCTTTAATTCAATGGAATCGCCGATTACATCGCCCAATTTCATGTTTCCGCTGCTCGCCTTTGCTTTAAGCTCCTTTGTACGAGAATCGTGAATGCTTACGTTACCGGACCCGCTATCCAGTTTAAGCTTGCCAAGCTCAAGATTACTTAAAGTTAGGTTGCCGCTTCCGCTGTCGATTACAAGCTGTTCGGCATGAAATTCGGCAATGTCAATGTTTCCGCTGCCGACATCAATTGTAACGTTGTCCCAGACAGTCTCCGGCAATTCAATCCGCAAGCCTTCACTCATCCAGTTTACGCCAAAAGACCAGCCTTTTTGGTCAATCTCTATGATCAGCTTGTCGCCTGAGCGAAGCATCTCAAGATTGATTTTTTTGGCAATGTTGGGGGTTGCCTTTCCTTTTAAGGTTGCAACGGCCTGAGTACTGTCGCCTTTTACTACAGTAACATTTGTGCTGCCGGAATCAATGACGATATCTTTAATGTTGTCGACCTCGCTGCTTCTTTCCAGGTTCACTTCCTCCAGAAGACGGTCCGCGATGTTATCAAGCTTCGCAAGCACATTGTCATTTCCTCTGTCCAGGTATACATATACAACTCCTGCTACTCCGATAATGACAAGCAGCAACCCGATAAACGTTTTGAATTTCATTTTTCTTCTCTCCTTAGCTACTTAACTTCCCTTACTTGCCTGGCAAGGTCGTACGGATCTTATGACCTCATTTTACCAACATAGGGGAACGGATTGAAACGGTCCCTTGACTTAACCGGATACTGGACTTAGGGCTAGGGCGATGGAGTAATAAAAATAGCATAAAAACAAAGCAGCAGGAGTAAATAAGGCCTTGCACATGGGCACAATTTATAGTAATATATAACTTGTGCTTTCTTAGTGGCTCTCCCACAGCCCCGACTAGGAATGGCCGCAACAGCAATAACAAACATGACAATTGAACCAACGTTTACGTTGTTATAAAAAGATCAATGCAAGAGATTGAAGGAGGATCATCCATGGGTAACACCTATATGGCCAAGCCAAATGAAGTTGAACGCAAATGGTTTGTCATTGATGCGGAAGGCAAAACGCTCGGACGTCTTGCAAGCGAAGCTGCAAGCCTGATCCGCGGCAAGCACAAACCGCAATTCACACCGCACATCGACACGGGCGATTTCGTTGTCGTAATCAATGCTGAGAAGATCGTTCTGACAGGCAACAAGCTTGCTGACAAGAACTACTACCGTCACTCCATGTATACAGGTGGTTTGAAGGTTACTCCGGCGCATGAAATGTTGAAAAAACACCCTGAGCGCGTAGTTGAATTCGCTGTTCACGGCATGCTGCCTAAAAACCGTCTTGGTAACAAAATGAAGCTTAAATTGAAAGTCTACGCAGGTGCGGAACATCCACATCAAGCACAAAACCCTGAAGTTTACGAGCTTCGCGGGTAATAAAGAGGAGGACACGTTTCATGGCTCAAGTGCAATACTATGGAACCGGTCGTCGTAAACACTCTGTTGCACGTGTACGTCTCGTGCCAGGTGAAGGACGAATCATTGTTAACAAACGCGATCTGAATGAATATTTCGGATTGGAAACTCTCAAGCTTATCGTTAAACAACCGCTTAACCTTACAGATACATTGTCCAAATACGATGTATTGGTAATCGCGAACGGCGGAGGCATCTCCGGTCAAGCCGGCGCTATCCGTCACGGTATTTCCCGCGCTCTGCTGAAAGCAGACCCTGAATTCCGTCCTGCCCTGAAACGCGCAGGTTTCTTGACTCGCGATCCGCGTATGAAAGAGCGTAAGAAATACGGCTTGAAAGCCGCTCGTCGCGCTCCACAGTTCTCGAAACGTTAATATTCCTTGTGTTACAAGGAAGTCTAACCCTTGGTCAGCAATGGCCAAGGGTTTTTATTATGTCCTAAACATTGTTTGGGGCATTTTTATTGAGAGTGATTCTCGACTTGTTTTCAAAATGGTGAAAAGTTTTCGTTGATCTGACGGGGTGAAGCGCGTATAATGATTAATACAGACTAATCCACTAGGAATTATAACGGAGGTTGCACACTATGAATCTTTTTGAGAAGGAAGCATTGATTGCGCAAAAAGCGGTTGAACTGGAAACAGCTTCTCCCGAAGAAATAATTGCTTTTGCGGTAGAGACATTCCCCAATATTACCTTTGCTTGCAGCTTCGGCGCGGAGGATGTTGTGCTTGTTGATATGCTGCAAAAGATCAGTCCTAAAACCGATATTTTTTATCTCGATACTGATTTCCACTTTAAAGAAACCTATGAGACGCGCGACAAGCTTGCGGAGCGTTATCCCGGCATCCCTTTTGTAGAGGTTAAGCCGGAAATTACGCCCGAGGAACAGGCAGCGCAATATGGCGAAGAGCTATGGAAAAGCGACGCTAACCAATGCTGCAACATTCGCAAGGTACAGCCATTGACTAAAATATTGTCCAAATATGAAGCCTGGATTACCGGTATTCGCCGTGATCAGGCGCCAACCCGTGCCAATTCCAAAAAAATCGAATATGACGTCAAGTTTGGTCTGGTGAAGTTTAATCCCATCGCGGGATGGAGCAACGATGATGTCTGGAACTATATTCGGGAAAATAATGTAGTCTATAATCCGCTGCATGACAACCATTATCCAAGCATAGGCTGCGAGCATTGCACCAGACAGGTTATGCCGGGCGAGGACCCAAGGGCGGGCCGTTGGTCAGGCCAAGAAAAAACGGAATGCGGATTGCACAAATAACAGGAGGCTTCTAACCATTATGAGTCAAATATTACCTCATGGCGGCACACTGGTTAACCGGATTGCCGAAGGCGCAAAGCGTGAAGAGCTGCTTAATGTAGCAAAGGGTTTACCTGCAATCGTCATTAATGCATGGACGGTTTCGGATCTTGATTTGATTGGCGTAGGTGCCTTTTCTCCGCTCACTGGTTTTCTAAACGAAGAGGACTATCATTCCGTTGTAAACAACATGAGATTGTCGAACGGGACGGTATGGAGCATTCCGATTACGCTTTCGGTTGACGCTGCAAAGGCGGCTGAGTTGAAGTCAGGCGGACGGGCGTCGCTGGTAGGCGAAGATGGAGTGACTTACGGTATTCTGGACGTACAAAGCATCTACAATGTGGATCAAAAGCACGAAGCTGTTAATGTGTTTAAAACGGACGATTTGGAGCATCCTGGCGTTAAAAAGCTGCTGGAGCGCTCCTCCACTTATGTTGGCGGGGATATTACCGTATTAAATCGTCCTCAGCCGGAGAAATTCCAGGAGTTTTATTTTGATCCGGCAGAAACGCGCCGTCTCTTTGCGGAAAAGGGCTGGAAGAGCGTAGTTGGCTTCCAGACGCGGAACCCTGTTCACCGGGCGCATGAATACATTCAAAAAACAGCCATGGAAATCGTTGATGCATTGTTCCTGAACCCGCTGGTCGGGGAAACAAAGTCCGATGATGTGCCTGCAAATGTACGGATGAAAAGCTATCTGGCGCTGCTGGAGAACTACTACCCTGCCAATCGTGTCTTTCTGGGCGTATTCCCTGCAGCGATGCGGTATGCCGGTCCGCGGGAAGCGATTTTTCATGCGCTTGTTCGTAAAAACTATGGCTGTACGCATTTTATTGTAGGACGCGATCATGCCGGCGTTGGCGATTATTACGGCACATATGAGGCACAGGATTTGCTCAAGAGCATCCCTGCTGAAGATTTGGGTATTACTCCGCTTTATTTTGAACATAGCTTTTTCTGTAAGTCCTGCGGCAATATGGCTACAACCAAAACATGCCCGCATGATAAGGAGCATCATCTGACGTTGTCCGGCACAAAAGTCCGGGCGCTGCTGCGGGACGGCATATGCCCTCCTCCGGAATTTTCGCGTCCTGAGGTTGCTAAAATTTTGATCGAAGGCATGTCGGAGCAGCCAGTCGGCTAAATATGGCTAAGTACGGCTACGGCGAAATCCTGCCAGGTACAATAAAGCGTGTTCCGCGATAAGGATTGAATAAACGAAACAAGCAGCCAACACATAATTAACCACCTCGTCCCATATAATTAGGAGAAAGTGCGGAGGGCATGTCTTCCCTTGAAAAACGCACTTTGACGGATACTCCTATTGTGGAAAACGAGGTGGTTTTTTGTTATGACAAAAAAGGCAAGGCCGGCAAAAACGGCCGGATCAAATAATAGGGGCATCGGCCCGGTTTCGGCTTCGGGTCTAACGTTTGGAAAGCTGCGAAGAGAAGCGCGTTCTCCATTAAGGCGCATCGTTGTTTGGATGACGCCAAAGGGCTGGACACGCATTATTATTGGCATGATGATTGTGTTTATTCTTGTTCTGGTGCTGAGACAGTCACAGCAGTCAGCAGGCCAGGCCTGGTCTTATTGGAGCATGCCGCTGTCGGGCATCACAATAGCGATTGATGCTGGACATGGAGGAGCTGACGGCGGGGCTGTCAGCAAATCGGGCATTATCGAAAAAGATTTGAATCTGGCGATTGCCTTGTATTTGAAGGATTATTTGCAGCAGGGCGGTGCGATGGTGGTCATGACCCGGGAGGGCGATTATGATTTGGCCTCTGGCGATGCCCATGCTTACAGCAAGAGAAAAACGGAAGACCTGAAACGCAGGGCAAATGTGATTCAAACCAGTGGCGCCTCGTTATTTGTCAGCATTCATATGAACAGCATTCCGTCCGACAAATGGTCGGGCGCTCAAACGTTTTATCATGCCTCGCGGCATCCAGGCAACCGGGAGCTCGCTGCCTTTATTCAGGAGGAGATTCGGCGCAATCTGGAAAATACGGATCGGGTAGCGGCAGTGAAAAATGATGTCTATCTGATGAAGACTGTGGATAAGATGCCGACGGCATTGGTTGAAGTCGGATTTTTGTCCAATCCGTCCGAAGCGGCGAGACTGGCGGATGCCAACTACCAGCGTAAGGTAGCGGCCTCGATTTATCAGGGAATCCTTCGTTATTTGGCTGGAGAAAAGCTGAGCGGAGGGACGGAAGAACGGCTTCAGCTGTATAATGGGGAAAGCTGACAACGTGTGCTATAATAGATGGTGAAAACGCAGTCATCCACAACATGGACGCATCGCCGTTTTTGAACAAAGGAAGCAAAAGCAGCAAAGAAAATGCAGGCTGCGTGAACAATCGCATAAAAGCTCTGGCGAGGATGGGTATTCCATCAGAGCCAGCAGCTTATGAGCTTAAATTGGAAAAGGTGGGACGCGGCAATATGTTGACACGGGAAGCGGCAGTAGAAGCCATTCAATCGGTAATGGCTGCAGGATATAGCGCGGAAGGAATCACCTTCCGCGACATTATGGTCAGGAACCGTCAAGTATCGCTGACGGTTCTTGACGCAGGCGCGGCTGCGCAGCCCGCGCTTGAGGCCGCGCTTCGCGCGGCCCTGGCGCCGCTCGGCGTCGAAACCGTGCATTGCCGGTTTCGGGACGAGGCTGCGCCAGCCGGCGGCGCAACGCAGTCGCCGCCGGCTTCCGCGGCGCAGCCCGCAGGCGCCGCAGAGACCGGCCCCGTTCAAGGCCACGGGGCCGACCTGGAGAGCCCGCTGCTGTCATCCGCCAGCGGGACAACCTTTATCGCCGTCGCCAGCGGAAAAGGCGGCGTAGGCAAGTCCACGGTGACCGTTAACCTGGCGGTCGCCCTGGCCCGCAAGGGCAAACGCGTCGGCATTATCGACGCGGATATTTATGGCTTCAGCGTGCCCGACATGATGGGCATCGAGGAAACGCCGGAAATCGTGAACGAACGAATTATCCCGATCGAGCGGTTTGGCGTTAAAGTCATATCTATGGGCTTTTTTGTCGAAGACAACAGCCCGATTGTATGGCGCGGCCCCATGTTAGGCAAAATGATCCGCAACTTCTTCCAGGAAATCGCTTGGGGCGAGCTGGACTACATGCTGCTGGACCTGCCTCCCGGAACGGGCGATGTTGCGCTGGACGTCCATCAGATCATACCGCATAGCAAAGAAATTATCGTAACGACTCCCCATGCCACGGCAGCATTTGTTGCGGCAAGAGCAGGGGCTATGGCCATCAAGACGGAGCATGAAATTCTCGGCGTCGTCGAAAACATGTCCTATTACGTCTCCAAATCAGGGGACAAGGAATATGTGTTCGGCAGAGGCGGAGGCGGCAGGCTGGCGGAAACGCTGCATTGCAATTTGCTCGCGCAAATCCCGCTGGGAGCGCCGGATAACCATATTTCCGAGCCTGATTTTTCCCCATCCGTCTACAAAGAGGATAGCGAAACCGGGCAGCTATATATGGAGCTTGCAGAAAATGTATTGCGCCGCTGCCAGGAGCCGTTAACCAAGTAAAAAGAGACAGGAATTCCGTTTTCTCGTTGTTTTTTCGTCCCATACAAAAAGAACCTTCAGATCCACTTTCAGTGATATGCCTCTCATCATGGCAGATGTAGAATTTTGTTTTTCTACGGTCTACTTGACAGGAAGCAATCCAAAAAAGTGGTTTGAAGGTTCTTTTGTGCTTAAGCCGTTTTCGCTGCTTTTAATTGATCAAGAAAAATCTGTGGATACCTGACAGCGTTTAAGCCTGCCAGGCTGAGCTCGATTGTTACGGTTATTGACCATTTTAGCTTTGTTGATCCTGGCTTTGCTGGTCGTCCTGACTTTGCTGATCATCTTGGCTTTGCTGGTCCTCACCGCCCGATTTTTGCACCTTTTCATCGGGTTTGGTTTGCAGCTCTTCCTTAACAGCGGCCTTCATCAGATCCAGCACTTCCAGGCGGAATAAAGGATTTTGCATCGATTCCTGCATCAGCGACATCACTTCTTTGCGGTATTGCGCGCTTTTGAGCACTTCCAGAATGAGCTTTTCCATTTCAGGCGTCTTCATTGTTTTGACTAATTCGGCCTGGTACTGAGGGTCCTTCATCAGCTCTTTATGAATCGTTTTGTTTTCCTTATTGACCGACTTGGCGAATTCTCCGGCAAAGCGGGTATCCGTCATCAGCTTTTTGATTACTTTATCATAATCCGGAGAGCTAATGACATCCTTGACCGCAATCCGCACTTCCTCTTGATCTGAAACCGACAACAGCTTGGAGGATTGCGCGCTATAGCCAGACATTTGCTGTGTTGATTCCTGCAGCGCCTTCTGGGCGTCCTCCGTCTTCAGGATGTCAATCACCATGGATTTCATATCCTTGTAGCTGGGTCCCTGAGCTGCCCCGGATGATTCGGAGCCGCAGCTTGTCAGAATCAACAGCAATGCCAATAGTGACGGCCATAAAGTCCATTTTTTGGTCATAATATGGCTCCCTTCCGTGTCCATGCGCTTACTTCATGTATTGGTGCGACGATCATCCTTATTATGCGCAGCGCGCAATGATTTATCAGAAGGAGGCATAGCTTTTTGCTGTGATCATGGTAAAATAAAGCCAAAACGTTCGGGGGGACATAGAAGTGACACTTCGTAAATGGTTTTTTCTATTTTGGAGCACAATGGCGGTTGGCGCTTTGGTCTGTATCGTCTGCGGCTCCATTATGCTGTTAACTGATCAGGAATTCGGTTTTCTTGGCTTTGAAGCCACCGGCTTTAATGCTTTGATGATGGGTATTTCGGGATTGATGATTGGCGCGTTTAGCCAAATGTGCTTTTTTGCTTATTTGACGCTGAACTACATTGCCCTGAGCGTATTTAGGAGGAAGTATTTGTGGAACGCCTTGCAGGGCTACACCACCTTTTTTGCCGTATTTGGCTTGGGCTATGTCCTGTATGAGGACCGGACCAACGGCTGGTTTTTTTGGGTTTTGCCGCTTCTGCTGCTGGCAGCGTCGCTGCTGTTTACCTGGTTAAAGGTCAAGCAGACAAATCAGAGCGCTTTTATCCCAACGATGTTTCTGCTGTTTGTTGTGACCTTTATTGAATCGTGGCCGGCTCTGCAAGGGGAAACCAATATACCCGCTATTGTGTTTATGATGGTTCCTTTGTTCCTCTGCAATGCCTACCAAAATATGATGATGCACCGTCTGCTCAAAAAGGAAACGGCCGATTCCGCAGCAATTCCTGCAAAATCAGCCGTTTAGTCAGTCTTTTATTATGAGGCGGATGCGGTGAGATCCCCTTGAAGAGGTTCCGGTTTGACTTGTACGGTTTTGCCGGAGGTGTCGCTTTGAGAAATAAGCTGGGATACGTTAACGAAATCGTATCCATTGCCCCTCAGCTGGTCGATAATAACGGGGAGAGCCTCATGGGTTTGCAGGACCGTATCGCTGGCATGGAGCAAAATGATATCGCCGGGATGGCTACGCGTTACAACGCGGTTAATGATTTTGTCTGTTCCGATATTCATCCAGTCCAACGAATCGGTATCCCATTGAATGACTTTATATTTCAACTCCTCCGCTATGCGCAGCACTCTTTTGTCGAAGTCGCCGTTAGGCATTCGGATGAGATTGGGCTCTTGGCCTGTAATGCCGCTTAAAATGGTATGCGCGGTAGAGATTTGCTTGCGTATTTCCTCATCCGTCATTTTTGTGTAAAAATCGTGCTTGTGGCCATGGCTTCCGATTTCGAAGCCGGCCTCCTTGATTTTATTCACAAGTTCGGGATGGGATTGACTCCATGGAGCGGAAAGAAAGAACGTCGCTTGTGTAACCTTTTTCTCCTTCAGCACTTCAAGGATAGGTTCAATACGCTTGTCTCCCCAGCTAATGTCAAAGGTCAAGGCGACAACCTTTTTATCGGTGGGCACGCTATAAATGGCAGCGGGCTGTTGCGGAGCAAACACCGTGATATTATCACGTTCGGCGTAAATGATTCCAATGGAGAAAATAAGAGCAATGGCGATAAAAAAATACTTTTTGAGCTTTTTTCCATTCAGAACATAAAACACATTCATGGGAAAGCCTCTCCTCTCTTCAAGCTCGCCTTGTACAGATGGCGGGGGCTTTTTGCAATAGTAGTACAATCTATGCTCGTACACCGGAGATATGACTCATTTCAAGCGATCGGAGGAAAGCATAAGTGCTGAAGTTTGGAAAGTTCGCCAGTCATCTCAAGGAGATGCGCGGTTATATTGGTGTTGCCTTTGTTCTCTTTTTGGCGGCAATATTTATCGGTTCAAGCAATCCGGCGTTTACGAATTTTCTGGATTCGCAGATGGAAGGGCTGAAAAATCTCGTACAAACAATAGATAGCACCGCAAACCCGGCAATTACCATGATGATTATTATTTTTTTGAATAATGCCATCAAATGTATTTTCGTCATGTACCTAGGCGTGTTTTTTGGCATCATTCCGATTGCGTTTCTGATTATTAACGGGATGCTTATCGGTTACCTGCTGGATGTGATTTCGCGAAATCCCGAAATGCCGTCCGTGCTGGAGATGGTGCTAAAAGGGCTGCTGCCTCATGGCATCATTGAAATTCCCGCTATCATTATTGCCTGCGCGTATGGGATGAAGTTTGGAAGCCTTGCCTGGAGGGGGACAGGCAGTTTTCTGTTTCAGCGGAGCAGGCTGCTGGGGATAGGGGCGGAATTTGGTTTTTTTGCGGAAAGAACGGTTGCGATGATGATCGCGCTGATCGTTTCATTGCTTATAGCCTCAATTATTGAAAGTACAGTTACGGTGTGGCTCATTTCGTTGTAATAATATTTCCAATATTTGAGCATAACAGTAAAGCGGTGACCTGACACCTTGGTGCAGGCGCTGCTTTTCACTTTTGTAGACCATGAGACTGCAGGCACGCCCAAGGGGCGTAACTTAAAACTCTCACAGGGCATTTATCACCGCTTTTTTGCTTCCTGGTGCATACCTTTTTTCCGTCTTACTTCCGGTAAGCCAGCGAAAAAGCGATTTGCCGGAAACGAAAAGTGGCAATGCCTTCTCCATGCGGAGCTTTAAGACATATCCTAGTCTTCATCTTTCAAAGGAGGCCGCTTACGTTATGCTCGGGATTTTGTTCAACGACAAGGAGTGCAAGGAGCTTGATTATGTATTGCGCAAGGAACTTGACGAGATGTTGCTCGACCTGAATGATTCAAGATTGGATGGGGACATTAAAAGCGCAATCACACGCAGGTACAAAATCGTTTTTCGGATGTATGCGCGAATTGCTTCGCCAAAGGAGCTTTCCCGTTATGCGCTAAAGGCAAAAACATATCAATAAACAGCCATCCATGAAGAAGCATTTGAACAGCCTTTGATGAAGCTTCTGAGGGTGAGAAATCGCGGCACCAGCGGGTTTTGGCCATTTCACTATGGGTGCAGCTAAAAGCCGATTTGTTGATATTGCGATGAAAAATAAAAAAAATGAAAATAGGGGTTGCATTCATCTGGACCCCTGTGTTATATTATTTAAGTCGCCGCTGAGACATGCGGTGTACACGGAACAAAACGAAACAAAAGCTTGTTCTTTGAAAACTGA
>NZ_LYPA01000026.1 GCF_001675045.1 Paenibacillus oryzae | reverse complement strand
TTTCTATGTCTTGGTGGCCAGTTTATTCAAGCATAGATTCTCACCATTACCAGTTAATCTCGCGAACTGCATAAGTCATGTGATGTCAACAAGGTATAGTTTGAGTTAAACTAATTTATGCGTTGAAAGTAAAAAGCCGGATTAAAGATAAAACCTGCTGATAAACGACGCTAAACGCGGTTGCTCATCTTGGAGGGGCCGAGGGTGGAGTTGAGTTTCTCTCGCAGCGGTTTTCCTTTAGGGGGAAAATCGCTATGCTATAATGACGATAATAGAAGTAGACCGTTTATCTCCTATCATATTCGGCAAAGCTGGTAGAAAAGGCTTTATAGCTTCTAACGCCGAATATGCGGAGGGATAAGGAATGAAGCAAATTTTGCTGATTACGGACGGCTGCTCCAATGTGGGGATTAGTCCTGTTGTAGCTGCCGCTCATGCGCGGTCAGAGGGCATTACGGTTAATGTGGTAGGCGTGCTGGATGGCGGGGACGTCGGAGAGCTGGGAGCAGCCGAAATCGAGGAGATTGCTAGGGCGGGCGGCGGCCTTAGCCGGATGGTCCATACGAGGCAGCTTTCCCAGACGGTTCAAATGATGACGCGCAAAACGGTGGTGCAGACCATTCAGCTGGCGGTTCAAAAAGAGCTGAAGCAGGTGCTTGGCGATGGATCGATTGATTCATTGCCGCCGGAGAAGCGGGGAGAGGTTGTTCGGGTCATTGACGAGCTGGGCGAAACAACAGGCCTTCAGGTTGCTCTGCTCATCGATGCCAGCGCCAGCATGAAGCCCAAGATGGCAGCCGTGGAGGAGGCCATTCACGATTTGATGCTGAGCCTGCAGGCAAGGCAGGGGAGCAGCCAGATTTCGGTGTTTCATTTTCCGGGCTCCCGGCATGGCGACGAATGCTTGATGGATTTGGGATGGAGCAGCCACTTGAAAGGCATACAGAGTATTTTTCCCAAGCTTCAGATGGGCGGAACTACGCCGACGGGACCTGCGATTATGCAGGTGATAGATTATTATCGTTCAGGCGACCTTGGACGCAAGGAGCGATATGAAAGTGATGGGATGATGGGTGACTACGTCGTTTAATTTGGAGCTGCGGCGGGGCAATGTCGTGGTTGGCAAATGGAAGCAGGGGCGTTACCGGGTAGAACGCCTTCTGGGCGAAGGCGCCAACGGCAAGGTATATCTGGTGCAGAGGGATCGGGAATGGCTGGCGCTCAAGGTTGGCGCCGATGCCGTGGACCTGCAATCCGAAATCAACGTGCTCAAAAACATCGCTAAACAAGGCAGCGGCATGGAGCCGTTTCTCTTTGACGTGGATGATTTGTACGGACCGGACGGCCGCAAATATCCCTTCTATATAATGCGATATGTGCGTGGAGACACTCTTGCCGACTATCTAAAGCAGCAGGGCACGGAGTGGTTTCCTCTGGTAGGCTTGAACCTGCTGGGCAGATTAGCCAGGCTGCACAGGGCAGGCTGGGTGTTTGGCGACTTGAAGGTGGAAAATGTCATGGTAGCCGATTACGGACATGTGGAGCTGGTTGACTACGGCGGCGTTTCGGAAATAGGCAGAAGTATACGCCAGTTTACGGAAATCTATGATCGCGGATACTGGAACAGCGGTCCGCGCTCGGCAGATCCCGGCTATGATATATTTTCTTTCGCGGTGCTGACCGTCCAGCTTCACGAGCCCCGGAGACTTGTAGCTCTGACAAAAGAGATTTTGCCCCAGAACCGGACGGCGTCCGATTTGCTGGGGATTATCTCAAGCAGCACGGCGCTCCGGCCAATGGAGGGCTGGCTGCGAAAGGCGCTGGAAGGCGGCTTTGCAGACGCCGCCGAAGGAGCGGAGGCCTGGCGCGGTCTGATGCATCGGCGCGTCAAGCGCAAGGCGGGAGCTACGCCGGGCTGGCTGAAGGGATTGGCGGCAACAACAAGCATTTTGCTTGCCGTATCCATCTATTGGATGCTGCGCCATATGCTATAGAAGGGCTGTATTAGCACCCGCGCCAGTATTGTAACTGAATGCTAGGCGACGACAAACGTGGTTTGTACGAAAATCCACTCAAAACAAGGTTACATATGAGAAAATAAACAAGATTTGTATGAAATATCGTATAACTATCAGGGTTCGCTGCATCGATTGGGTTATTTTGTATGAATAATCGTACAAAATGATCTGAATTGTGTTTTGGAGCCTAATTTTTATATGAAAATTCATACAAAATTGGGGATAGATCAAAGCGTTGAGAGCCAGTGTTTACAAAGCGACGATGCTTATTTTGAAAATATGTTGATAGGGCAGACATGCATTGAGGGGGCGTTAAGGGATGCAGACGGGGGAGACTCCCGGAAAGAGCCAGAGCAATAGCATTGGAAAGAGCGATAGCGGGGGCCGCAGCGTGAGCAGCGACGACAATCGCCGCATCCAGTACACAGACATGATCGAGAGCAGCAGCCCTGACAGCAGTCCTGACAGTAGTCCTGACAGCAGCCCTGACAACAGTCCTGACAGTAGCTCTGGCGCGAGCCTGTATGGAAACGGCCGTCAGAACGCAGCTAAAGAGGCGAGCGGCTTCGGCTCGCAGGCTATTGTGAGTGCTTTTCAAAAGGTAGCAGAAAAGAAGGAGCTGTGGCGTTATGGCGATGCCATTGTAGTCGCCGTGTCCGGCGGGCCGGACTCCATGGCGCTGCTGCATCTTCTTCATTCCGTGTCGAAGGAGCAGCGGCTGCGTCTTGTCGCGGCCCATGTGAATCACGGGTTCCGCGGCGAGGAGTCGGAGCGGGAGCTGCAGACGGTAGTCCGGTTTGCGGAGGGCCTGGAGCTTCCGTGCGAGACCGTTACGCTGGATATGCCCGCGTATCTTCAGGAAAATAGGCTTAATCTGCAAGCGGCGGCCCGTGAGAAGCGGTACGCCTTTCTTCGCGATACGGCGGAGCGGAACGGCGCTTCCATCATCGCGCTGGCGCATCACGCCGACGATCAGGCCGAGACGGTGCTGATGCGGCTGATCCGCGGCGCGGGGCTTGGCGGGCTGTCGGGAATGACGGACAAACGGGCCGAAAAAAACATGGAACTCATTCGTCCCCTCCTGCGTATGAACAAGTCAGGCCTTCTGCAATACTGCGAGGATTACGGCATTCCCTATATGGTGGACAGCAGCAATGCAAAGCGGGACTACTTCCGCAACAAGGTCAGGCTGGACATTTTGCCGTATCTGGAACAATATAATCCGCGCTTGTCATCGTCACTCCAGCGTCTTGCCGAAGTGGCGGGAGCGGAGGGTGATTACATGGAGCAGCAGACGGAGTTGCTGCTGGAATCAATCGTTTCCCGAAGACAGGGGCATTTAGAGGTATCCTGCGCCGATCTGACAAGGCTTCATGTCGCTTTACAAAGGAGATTGATTAAACTAATATTAAGGTATCTTTTGCAGGAAAATGATTACTTATCCTTTGAAGGCATAGAGAAAATGCGGCTTGCTGCCTTGCCTGAGTCCCCCTCAACCTGGAGAATGGACATCGGGGCCAACCTGGTCTGCGTACGGGAATACGGCATCATGCGCTGGTTTCGTGAACGGAGCGATGCGGCGGTGCCGGCTCTTGGAGCAGGCGGCTATGTCTACAAGATCGCACCCGGTCTTCAGGCTTTGGAGGCTGAACCAAGCGGATGGACCTTTACCTTCCATTGGTCGGCGGAGCCGGAAGCGGGAAATGAGCAGACGGCGGGTTATCTGGCCTGCTTCGACTGCAGCCAGCTGGAGCTGCCACTCGTCATCCGAAGCCGTTTGCCGGGCGACAGAATTCAAGTTTTAGGATTAAATGGGTCAAAAAAGGTGCAAGATATGTTCGTTGACGAGAAGGTGCCGCCATCTTGCAGGGCGTTATATCCGCTGCTCTGCGACGCCGGTGGCAGGCTGCTCTGGATTCCGGGCATTCGCCGCTCCAGCCATGCGCTGGCCGTGAAGGACGGACGGGAGCTGCTTTACATTACGGCGCGCAACGAATAAGAAGCAAGGGTTATTTCATACACATAGGTGAGGATGTAGGAGGAGCTTTATTTTGCAGAACGATATCAAGGACGTACTTTACAGCGAAGAGCAAATCATCCAAAAGGTAAAAGAGCTTGGCGCGCAATTGAGCACGGATTTCGAGGGGCGCAATCCGCTCGTTATTTGCGTTCTCAAAGGCGCATTTATTTTTATGTCCGATCTGGTCAAAAATATTACGGTTCCGCTTGAAATCGACTTTATGGCGGTATCCAGCTATGGAGCGTCCACCAAGTCCTCTGGCGTGGTCAAAATCATCAAGGACCTGGATGTGCCGGTAGAGGGCCGCGAAATTTTGATCGTGGAGGACATTATCGACAGCGGCCTTACGCTTAGCTATCTGATCGATGTACTGGAGCACCGGGGCGCCAAGTCGGTGACGGTTGTCGCTTTGTTCGACAAGCCCGCGCGCCGCACGGTCGATTTGCAGCCGGATTACAGAGGTTTTACGCTGCCGGACGAATTCGTTGTAGGCTATGGTCTGGATTACGCGGAGCAATACCGCAACCTGCCCTACGTCGGCATTCTGAAGCCGCATGTATATGAAAAGTAACTTCCCTTACCGTAACATGCAGGGGCTCCCGAGGCTCTATTGAGATGGAAAGTCATGCTATGGTAAAATATCTAAAGCGCTCGAGAGGAGGTAGGGGATGAATCGGATCATCCGTAATACTGGTTTTTATTTGATCATCTTTCTGGTTACCGTTGGCATATTTCAATACATTAGCGGTCAAGGTGACAATACCAAGCCGTTAAGATACGACCAGCTTCAGGCTGCGATCGAAGCGGGCAACGTTGAGGCACTGACAATCAAGTATCATGATCAAACCTACATTGTGACGGGCAAATACAAGAATAAGCCAGATGGCGTGGACAAGGACACCTTTACGGCCCGCGCTCCCGTATCCGCAGAGGATAAGCTGATGGAATGGTCTAAGCAATACGGCTATACGTTTGAAGCCAAGCCGATGGACCGTCCGAGCTTCTGGCTGACATTCCTGACTTCAATCGTTCCTTTCCTTCTGCTGCTTGTCCTGTTCTTCTTCCTGATGAACCAGGCGCAAGGCGGCGGCGGCAAAGTGATGAACTTCGGCAAAAGCCGGGCAAGGCTTTATAACGAAGAGAAGAAGCGCGTAACATTTGAAGATGTAGCTGGCGCAGATGAAGAGAAGCAGGAGCTTGTCGAAGTCGTCGACTTCCTCAAGGACCCCCGCAAATTCAATCTGGTTGGCGCCCGTATTCCTAAGGGCGTATTGCTGGTGGGACCTCCCGGTACTGGTAAAACGTTGCTTGCCCGCGCAGTTGCAGGCGAAGCAGGCGTGCCGTTCTTCAGCATATCCGGCTCCGACTTTGTCGAAATGTTTGTAGGCGTTGGCGCATCCCGCGTACGCGACCTGTTCGAAAACGCGAAGAAAAATTCGCCTTGTATTATTTTCATTGACGAAATTGACGCTGTTGGCCGTCAGCGCGGCGCCGGACTTGGCGGCGGACATGACGAGCGCGAGCAGACGCTTAACCAATTGCTCGTCGAGATGGACGGTTTTGGCGCCAATGAAGGCATTATTATCATTGCTGCGACAAACCGCGCGGATATTCTTGACCCCGCGTTGCTCCGTCCGGGACGTTTCGACCGTCAGATTACTGTTGACCGTCCTGACGTTAAAGGCCGCGAGGCTGTGCTCAAGGTGCATGCCCGCAACAAACCTCTGACTGGCGACGTGAAGCTGGACGTTATCGCCAAGCGCACAACAGGCTTCAGCGGCGCCGACCTGGAAAACCTGCTTAACGAAGCAGCGCTTCTGGCGGCTCGACGCAACAAGAAGGAAATTGCAATGAATGATATCGATGACGCAATTGACCGCGTTATTGTGGGAACCGAGAAGAAAAGCCGCGTCATCAGCGAGCGCGAAAAAAGAATTGTGGCGTATCACGAGGCGGGCCATACCATCGCAGGCTTCTTTCTGGAGCATGCCGACCTGGTGCATAAGGTAACCATTATCCCTCGCGGCCGCGCCGGCGGTTATGTCATCATGCTGCCGAAGGAAGATCGCATGCTCGTAACCAAGCAAGAGCTGCTTGATAAAGTTACGGGATTGCTCGCAGGCCGCGTTGCCGAGGAAATTTTTATCGGCGAAATCGGAACAGGCGCTTATAGCGACTTTAAGCAAGCAACGGGCATTGTCCGCAGCATGATTATGGAATACGGCATGAGCGACCGACTTGGACCTATGCAATTCGGCAATGCTCAAGGCCAAGTATTCCTGGGCCGCGATTTGGGCCATGAGCCTAACTATTCGGATGCCATTGCCTATGAGATCGATCAAGAAATGCAAACGATCATTAACAGCTGTTACGACAGAGCTAAAAAGCTGTTGACGGAAAAGAGCGAGGAGATGCATCTGATCGCCCAGACGCTTCTGAATGAAGAAACGCTGGAGATGGAGCAAATCAAATCGTTGATCGAAAAAGGAGTTTTGGGCAGCGGGGATAGCGAAGGCGGGGAATCCGGCAACGGTACCGATGGTGAATCCTCTGTAGAATCCAAGGCTGAACCAATTATTGACGAAATCGGAGATGTGAAGGTTCGTATTCAGCCGCGTGAAGACGGCGGTTCGGATACGCCGAATTCAACGACTTCTTCCAATGACGGAAATGATGATCCCAACAAGCAATAAGTCTAGATGAAAGTATCCCGGTATTCCGACGAGAATACCGGGATACTTTTTATGTGAAATGACATATAATTTAACATAATAAAGCGTTGAAGCGGCAATTGAGTGGGTTTTATATTTATTTTTTATAGTGATATTTGGTGATTAAATACAATGTTAGTGAAAATGTAACGTAATATAACACAATTTGATTGACGGCATGATTTTTGTCATTATAATGAAATAATAGCGGGAAGGTTTACTTATACTACATAAGTGCGAGCCGAACAACCTCATAAGCATGTGTATGAGCAGCATGGCTGTTTTAGCATACAAACCAAGAAGATAAGGGGAGATTATGAAATGAAGAAGACAGCAAGCTTAATGCTTATGCTGGTGCTTTCCATCAGCCTTGTTTTGTCCGCTTGCGGAGTAGACAAGAAAAACAACAACGGCGGCAGCCAAGGCGGAAGCGAACCTGAAGTTGTATCTGATGAAAGCGGCAAGGATTTTAAAATCGGTATGGTTACTGACGTAGGCGGCGTAAACGACAGATCCTTTAACCAAAGCGCTTGGGAAGCTCTTCAACGCCTGTCCAAGGAAACCAGCGCTGAAACAAAGTTCCTGGAATCCAAAGGCGAAGCCGACATGGAGCCAAACCTGAACAACTTCGTTCGCGAAGGCTATAGCCTGACTTGGGGTATCGGCTTCTTGTTCACGGACGCAATCCTGAAGGTTGCCAATGAAAACCCGGATGCAAAGCTGGCGGTTATCGACGCTGTTGTTGACGCTCCAAACGTAGCTTCGGTTACATTTGCCGAGCATGAAGGCTCCTTCCTGGTTGGCGTTGTAGCCGGCCTGATGTCCGAAAGCAAAAAAATCGGTTTTGTAGGCGGCATGGAAATTCCGGTTATCAAACGTTTTGAAGCTGGTTTTGTTGCTGGCGTTAAAGCGGCAAACCCTGACGCAAATGTTAAAGTTGTATACACAGGCACTTTTGACAAGCCTGACCAAGGTAAAAGCGCTGCGGCAACTCTGTACAACGACGGCTATGACATCGTGTTCCATGCAGCCGGCGGTACTGGCAATGGCGTATTCAACGAAGCAATCGAGCGCAAAAAGAACGGTGAAAAAGTTTGGGTTATCGGCGTTGACAAGGACCAATCCCTGGAGTTTGGCGACGAAGTAACTCTGACTTCCATGATGAAGGGCGTAGATGCAGCCGTTCATAAAATTTCTAAGGACCTGATTGACGGCAATTGGACTAGCGGCACTCAAGAGCTGGGTCTGAAGGATGATGCTGTAGGTCTTCCTGAAACATCGAAGAAAAACGTTCCTGAGGACGTTTTGAAGAAGGTTGACGAGTTCAAAGCTAAAATCATTAGCGGCGAAATTGTTGTTCCTGGCGAATAAGTAATAAACTTCAAGGCTAAAGAAGGTTGAATACCCTCTTTTAAGCGTTGCGCCGTTGTATGCGGCAATAAGGCAAGACCGGCCATATGACCGGTCTTGTCCTGTTTCACTTTTAGGTATGGGACTAATAAGTCGGTCAAACAGGTCGATTCCGGGAGATGGTAGCGGAATGAATCAGAACGAAACAGTCGTGCAGCTAAAAGGAATTACAAAACGTTTTCCAGGTCTTGTAGCGAACGACTCCATTGATTTCGAGTTAAAAAAAGGTCAAATTCATGCTTTGCTTGGCGAAAATGGCGCCGGCAAATCTACGCTTATGAATATTCTGTTTGGACTGTATCAGCCAGATGAAGGTGAAATCTGGATTAATGGCAAACAAACCGTTATTAGCGGCGCTTCCAAAGCGATTGAGCTTGGCATCGGGATGGTGCATCAGCATTTCAAGCTGGTTCAGCCGTTTACAGTTGCAGAAAACATTGTGCTTGGAGAAGAGCCTCAAAAAGGATTAACAATAGATTACAAGCTCGCGAACCGCAAGGTGAAGGAAATTTCCGAGCAATATGGATTGAAAGTAGATCCGCAGGTGCGGATTCAAGATATTACGGTTGGCATGCAGCAGCGCGTGGAGATTTTGAAGACGCTTTACAGAGGCGCGGACATCGTTATTTTTGATGAACCAACGGCTGTTTTGACGGTTCAGGAAATCGAAGAGCTGTTGGAGATCATCCGTGGCCTGGCGGCAGAAGGCAAATCCATTATCATCATTACGCATAAGCTCAAAGAGGTTATGGCGCTTGCGGATGCTGTAACGGTTATTCGGCGCGGCAAGGTGGTTGCAACGGTTGACGACATGGCTGATGCGACGGAGGAGAAGCTGGCCGGGCTTATGGTGGGACGCGATGTTTCCTTCAAGGTTGAGAAGCAGCAGTCCAATCCGGGCGACGTTGTGCTTGATGTGCGTGATCTGACCATGAACGGAGATCAAGGCAAAAAAGTGTTAAACGGCATGACCTTTCAAATCCGGGCGGGTGAGATTCTGGGCATCGCCGGCGTAGACGGCAACGGCCAAAGCGAGCTGATCTACGGCATTACGGGGATGCGCAAGACGCATGGCGGCACGGTTACGCTGAATGGCAATGACATTACACACCTGACACCGCGGGAAATCAGCAAAAGCGGTGTAGGGCATATTCCAGAGGATCGTCACAAGCATGGTCTGGTGCTCGATTTTTCGCTCAGTGAAAATATGATTTTGGGTACGTATTTTGACGAGCGTTATGGCCGCCACGGCTTTCTCGATTTCAAAATGATGGACAAAACGGCGCAGGAGCTGGTTACGGAGTTTGACGTGCGCTCCTCCGGCATCTCCACCCATGCCAGAGCGCTGTCGGGCGGCAATCAGCAAAAAGCGATTATTGCCCGCGAGCTGCACAAAAATCCGGATTTGCTCATTGCTGTACAGCCTACACGCGGTTTGGATATCGGAGCGATTGAATTCGTTCATAAACGGCTGGTGGAAGCCCGTAATCAAGGGAAAGCAATTCTGCTCATTTCCTTTGAGCTGGACGAGCTGTATGCGTTAAGCGACCGGATTGCCGTTATGTTTGAAGGCAGGCTGACCGGCGAAGTGGATGCCCATGAGCGCGATGACGCCAAGCTTGGCCTGTTGATGACCGGCAGCGGAAAAAGGGAGGGATAGCAGAGATGGAAATGATTAAAAAGATTTTTAACAAGTCGTCCCTGCTGGTACCTCTGGTTTCCATTCTGCTGGGGCTTCTGGTCGGTGCTCTTGCCATGCTGGCGGGAGGCTATGATCCCCTGTTGGCTTATGGCTCCTTGTTCAAACGGGTTTTCGGCAGTTCCTACCATATGGGAGAAACGATTCGCGCCATTACGCCGCTTATTTTTACCGGCCTTGCCGTAGCTTTTGCATTCCGGACTGGCCTGTTCAATATTGGCGTTGAAGGTCAATTCATTATGGGGATGACGGGGGCGACGCTGATTGGCGTGCTGCTGGATCTTCCCTGGTATCTGCATGGTCCGCTTGCCATTCTGACAGGCGCTCTGTTTGGCGGCTTGTGGGCGGGGCTTGTTGGTTACCTCAAAGCAAAACGAGGGGTCAACGAGGTTATTTCATCCATTATGCTGAACTGGACGGCGCTTTATTTGGCCAACTATATCGTCACCAAGTTTCTGCTTGAGCCAGGACAGCAGAAATCCCGGAACGTGCATGAATCGGCGTTAATGTCCATTGATTGGCTGGTTCAGCTCATGGACAAGGCGCGTATGCATTGGGGCACGTTTGTGGCTTTGGCTTGCGTGCTGGTATTTTACATTCTGCTGTGGCGCACGAAGCAGGGGTATGAGCTTCGCGCGGTTGGCCATAATCCGGATGCTGCGCTCTATGCGGGCATGAACGTAAACCGCACAATCGTTAAATCCATGTTTATCAGCGGCGTGTTCGCCGGACTTGGCGGCGTATTCGAAATTTTGGGCGTATTCGGCAATCAGACGGTTCTTGCCGCTTCGGTAGGCTATGGCTTCGACGGCATCGCCGTTGCGCTTCTGGGCGGCAATACGCCAATTGGCGTGCTCCTGGGCGCTGTGTTGTTCGGCGGTTTAAGCTACGGCTCCAATGGCATGAGCTTTGGCGCAGGCGTCCCTTCGGAAATTGTACGGATTGTAATTGGCTCCGTTATTTTCTTTGTCGCCGCACACGGCATTGTCAAATTTATACTCAAACCGCTGAAACTCAAACGGTCCGACAAGTCAAAGGAGGCGGCGTAGCATGGAAGTATTGGGTCAATTAATAAATATTACCATGGTTTTTTCTACGGCGCTGATCTTTGCCGCACTCGGCGGCATGTTTTCCGAGCGATCCGGCGTTGTCAATATCGGCCTGGAGGGGCTTATGGTATCCGGCGCATTTGCGGCAGCCGTAGCGACTGACTATGCCACGCAATATGGCATGGGTGGCATGTCGCCCTGGATCGGCATGCTTGCCGGACTGATTTACGGCGTTTTGATCTCGCTGCTGCACGCGGTTGCGACCGTTACGTTTAAATCAGACCAGACCGTTGTTGGCGTCGTCATCAATATACTGGCGTTAGGCTCCGCCATCTACTTTACCCGCAGCCTGTATGAAGGGTCCGCGCAGACGGGACAGCTTGTGGAGGTTTTCCACAAGCAGGCAATTCCTTTCCTGTCGAAAATTCCAATTATCGGCGAAGGCTTTTTTAGAGCTTATCCGCCAACCTATATTGCAATCGTTCTGGTTGTGGTCAGCTATTTCGTATTGTTCAAAACGCCATTCGGGCTGCGTCTTCGCGCGGTCGGCGAGCATCCGAGCTCGGCTGACACGGTGGGGATCAGCGTGGCCAAATACCGTTACATCGGCGTTATGCTGAGCGGTGCGTTGGCCGGTCTTGGCGGAGCAACCATTGCGCTCACCACAACAAGCAATTTTGCGCACAATACGATTTCGGGGCAAGGCTTTATTGCGCTTGCCGCCCTTATATTCGGCAAATGGAATCCGCTTGGCTTGGCGGGAGCCGCATTGTTTTTCGGGATGGCGCAGGCGCTTCGCAATTTTGCGCAGCTGTTTGATATGGCCAGTCAAATTCCGACGGAAGTATTCTATATGCTGCCTTATGTGCTTACGCTGATCGTACTTGCGGGTGCAGTAGGACGCTCCAGCGCGCCAGCCGCGCTAGGCCAGCCATATGATCCAGGCCGCAGATAGCCTATAAGCAATGGGTAAAGCGCCAGACCGGTTACGGGTTTGGCGCTTTTTCTTAGGGTAGGGCGTATCAGTTATTTTTGTTTGTTTAAATGTTTTTACATAGGTTAATCAAACTGGCGAATATTTAATTAATCCGTAGGGTATGATAGTATGAGGACTAGATAGGGAGGGATTTAATTGAAAATTGGAAATTTAGGTCCAATCCAACAAGCGACAGTTGATTTTTCCAAGTTAACTATTCTTTGTGGAGCTAATAACCAGGGCAAAACCTATTTGTCTTATACGCTATATGGAATTTTGTCTAATATACATAAGATGTCTGGTGGATTTTTTAGTAATGATGAATTTAAAAGAATCATTAATTATGGCAGCATTACGTTTGATAAAAGCGATTTTATAGATAAGCTTATAACTGTTATGGAGATTAACTTTAACAAGACTAAACTAGAATTATTAAAGAGAGTATTTAAATCAGATTCCATCGGATTCGAAAATGTCGAGCTATCTATTTCAAGAGAAGAGATTGCAGAATATTTAAATTTAGAAGCAATCAAAAGTTTTGGGATTAAAGCTGCTTCTATGGATCTTATTTTGGAAGTTAGCGAAAAGCAAGCGACTATATTGTTGACCAGTACTAATGAAGTTGCAGATTTAGGCAAGTCGCCTATGAGCACTACTATCCGATTTATGTTAAATCGTTTGATCGAAAACGCCATTAGTGCAAATAATAATTCCTTTTATATTCCTGCAGAACGTATTGGGATTAACGTATTCAGAAATCAGCTTAACCAGAATAAAGTAGAGGTATTGGATTTTATTAGTAACGCCATAAACTCTGTTAATAAATCCAAAAATGAAATGAATGTAGAGTTGCTTAAAAGTTTAAATCAACTAACAGAAGTATATCCATTACCGATATCGGATTATTTGAACTACATTAATAATATTGAAAAGTACGATATTGATGACAAGAGCAATGAGATTTCGGCTTTCATTAGAAGCAACCTCATTAAAGGGAGGTTCTATGTTGATGATGCCACATCAAAAAGTTATTTTAGAGCTAAAATGGGAAGGACCAAATACAAGTCTGACTCTATTCCGCTGGATATTACTTCTTCTGCTATTAAATCAATATATGGTTTGGACTATTTTTTTGAAAATCTGGATTCAACAAAGCATAATATTATCATTATTGATGAGCCGGAAATGAATTTACATCCTTCAAATCAAACAGAGTTCGCCAAGTTAATTGACCTAATTATAAGTAAAGGAATACAAGTGGTGATTTCTACTCACAGTGACTTTTTGGTGAAAAAAATTCAAAATATAATGATTAGAAATGAACTAGAAGAAAGATCCAATGGACTGAATGCAAGTAACGTAAAGGTGTATAATTTTGAAGACAATACTGTTAAAGAAATAAATCTATTAAGTGATAGTGAGTCATTTGATAATTTCGATAGAATTATTGCTGAAATTGAAGATGAATATTTAGATTTATTGGAGCAAAGGGCCAGCAAAAGAGATAAATTAAAGGTGAATCAAAATGAATCTGAATAAGTTAAACCCTGAATGCTACGAGGAATTTGAACATGAGACAGTTCTGACTGAAGAGGATAACAATGTCCGGTATCAGTTGAAAGTACGTTTAAAAGTATCATCAAAACAAGGGATATACATAAACTTGCCTCTTTTGAAAAAGTTATCTAAATACTTGCAGGCAGATTATAAAATAGCTAATCCTCCAAAAGATTGTGATGCAATTATAATTGATAAAGATAGTAATATAGCATATTTAATAGAGATGAAAAGAAGCAGCAATGCATCAACCAATGAACGAATAAATGAACAATTGTCAGCAGGTATGAAATGGCTGGAGCATATATGTTTCTGTACAGATACGATAAGTGGTGATTACCGTATAATAAAAGTAGCTGTAATGATAGAGAGCAGCCGAAGATCAAGAAGTAGAGGTCAACAGGAAGGAACCGTTATTGGATATGATTTTTATAGAAAAACAGGAAACTCTTTGGCATTGGAATTCATTTCTTGATTCATTCGCCCAATATTTGGAGATTAAAAAAATAAAGCGCAGACCCGATGCAGGTTTGGCGTTTTTGTCATGAGAGAGGGATACTCGAGCCCCGTAGTCTGACAAAGGTTCGGAAAAGAGAACCTTGAATTTAGCGAGACAACCGAGATCTTCAAATGGAACACCACGAACGGAACAGAAAAGGGGCCGAGGAATAATGGAAAAAGAAAAAGCTTCTTATCTTACATTGATGATGGACCGCAGCTTCAAGACAACCCCTGAGAGGCTGTTTGAGGCTTGGACAAATCCGCAATTAATGGGCAAATGGCTTATGACCAGAGCCGAGTCCAATAAAGTCGCAACCGCCGATTTGACCGTTGGAGGACATTGGGAAATCGTTGACCATCGGAACGGGATGGATTACAGGGCGATCGGCCGGTATGTGGAGATTGAGGCTCCCGGCAGGCTGGTGTTTTCCTTCTGCATGCCTCAATTCAGCGATTCCGAAGATACGTTAACGGTTTCTATTGAAGGGGAGGAAGGTGGATGCCGTATGGTGTTTACCCAGCAAATACTTGTTCCTAAGGAAGAGGGCTGGAGTCAGGAAGAGGCGTTGCAGGCGGCGCAGGATTACCACGATGCGTCCCGTACGGGCTGGCATTTGATGTTTGAAGGCTTGAAGCTGCTGGTTGAGCAGGAGTAAAAGAGTTTTTTTACCCCGAGGACGTAATATTGATCACACATGCATTGACAGACCTATCAGGCAAGTGTAAATTAAGTCTTAATCAAATGAAATACCCCCTATTCGTTCAAACTAAATGCAATTGGCTTAGTTGCTTTGTGCTTCTATTCACAAAGCATACTTGCCAGATAACGGAATGAGCCGCCGCAGATCATGTTTGTTACTTGTCATGCGGCCATCCCTTATAAGAGGAGTGAAGTTATCGTGGAAGCACTGGCACTGGAGCGTAAGGCGGAGCAGACCCGCGAGCTGCGCGAACGGCTGATGCAATTGAAGAAGGAACGCAATGCCATCATTCTTGCCCATTATTATCAGCGGGACGAAATTCAGGAGGTTGCCGATTTCAGGGGCGATTCCTTTCTGCTGGCCCAGAAGGCAGCGGCAACGGATGCCGATGTCATCGTGTTTTGCGGCGTTCATTTTATGGGAGAAAGCGCCAAAATACTGGCTCCTAACAAAACGGTCATTATTCCCGACGAACGAGCGGGTTGTCCCATGGCCGACATGGTCAATGTGGATGGCTTGCGCAAGCTGAAGGCCCAACATCCAAACGCCACAGTGGTGACGTACATTAACTCCTCCGCTGAAATCAAAGCCGAAACGGATATTTGCTGCACCTCGGCCAACGCCGTCAAGGTAGTGAATTCGGTCGAAGGCGACGAAGTCATCTGGGTGCCGGACAAAAATCTGGGCCATTACGTTCAGCAGAATACGGACAAAAAAATGATCATTTGGGAAGGCTACTGCAATACCCACGACATGCTGACGGTCAAGGATGTTGAGGAAATGAAGGCCAAACATCCGGGCGCTCAATTTGTCGTACACCCGGAATGCCGTCCCGAGGTTGTTGAACTGGGCGATTTTGTCGGCAGCACAACGGCGATTATTAAATATTGCAAGGAATCCGATTGCAAGGAATTTATCGTAGGTACGGAGGATGGAACGGGTTATCAGCTCAGACTCGACAGCCCGGACAAAACGTTCCATTTTGCATCCAAATATTTGGTTTGTCCCAACATGAAGGTGAATAACCTCAAGAAGCTTGTCAAGGCGCTTGAAACGATGCAGCCGCAGATTTATGTACCGCCGCACGTTGCGGATCAAGCCCGCTTGTCACTAGAGCGCATGCTGCAAGTGAAATAGCAATGATGTTCATTAGCGTGCAATAGGAAGGACTGCAGGGTGAGGCAAGCTGCTTGATGGAGTCTGAAATAGATAGGCAATAACTGACTTTAGAGGGCATGGCGACCATCCGGCGGTTTCGGAGGCAGCCATGCCCTGAATGTTTCTGAAGGAGAGAATTATGCTTCGTAAAAAAGGGCTGCTGAAAGCAATCAAGCGGACGTTGCTGTCGGCAGCGGGGTTACTGCTTCTGTTTCTGTTTTTTCCAACCTGGACCCCATCTATCGCTGGCGAAAACAGCATTACCCGTTTTGAAAAGGTGAAGATTAACGGGGCTGATCATCAGATTATGATTCGCGGAATGGATCGGAACAATCCTGTTCTGCTTTTTGTGCATGGTGGACCTGGGGCTTCGGAAATCCCTTATGTCAGAAAGTATCAGAAGGAATGGGAAAAGGAGTACACAATCGTTCATTACGATCAGCGAGGAACTGGAAAGTCGTATCATTTCGGGGAGGATTATTCCGACCTGACAACGGATGTCCTTGTAGACGATTTGTTGTCTCTGACCGATTATGTTGCTGAAGAGCTGGGGCAAAGCAAGGTGCTGCTCGCCGGTCATTCCTTCGGTACCTATATTGGAATAAAGGCAGCAGCCAAGGCGCCTGAGAAGTTTCACGCCTATATCGGGATAGGTCAAGTTTCCGACACGGTGGAAAGCGAGCTGGATGGCTTGAATTACGCCATCCTTCAGGCTCAGGCAGAGGGCAATGCCAAGGATGCAGACAGGCTGGAGGGGATGCGCGAGTCTATCGAAACGGGCGGCGTATACGTTCCGAGAAATTTGATTCGCAAATACGGCGGCGCATCCAGACTTATTAATGACAACAAGGACTATTACACAGGTTTCCTGACAAGCACGGAATACAACGGGCTCGACGTGCTCCGTTATCTCTTTGGCATCAAAGAAACGCAAGATCAGCTGCTTAAGGAGGAGGCCGAATATCCGTTGCCCTCTCTCGTCAAGCAATTGCAGCTCCCCGTTTATTTTGTGATGGGGCAATACGATTACATGACGTCCGCGAAAGCGGCGGAGCATTATTTTGACGAGCTGCAGGCCCCGAAAAAGGAGTTTGTTCTGTTCGAGGATTCCGCACATTTTCCGCAGTTTGAGGAGAAGGAGCGCTTTCTGAATTGGCTTAACGAAACGGTTAGTGCTTTGGGCGCAAATAAATAGTTGCTCCGGAAATGCTGCCGTTCAGAGCTTTGAAGGAACTCTTTTCTTGTAAAACGGAATTGTGCAGTTACTGGATGCTGGGGTATGATTAATAGAGAAAAGTAAAACTCAAAACAGAAATTAGCGCGTGACCTCGATTGGTGGCAAACACTGCGGGACATGGAGCTTCCAACGACTGAATTCGGTTGGTAAACGGCGTCTTTGTGGAGTGCCAGGGCAGGAAGCTAGCTACAACTAGCTACATTCTACAGATATCCTGTAAGCTTAGGAGCTTGTGTAAGCTATGGACCTTTTGTATGTTACAGCCTTTGTGTTCGCTATGAATCTACATTATGCTACGGATTTTGTTAACGCCTACGGACCTGCTGTACGCTACGGACATCCTTGACCGTTAAAGCCTTGTTTTGATGCAATGTCTATGTCTAAAGGTCATGCATGACCGTAAAAGCTGATATTCACCCCCAAAACGCGCCTTTTGAGTGTGTAAAGGACACGGGTGACCATTAGCTGAAGCCACAGCATCCATTTGGTGGGGCTCTAGCGGTCATCGGTGACCGCTAGGGCGGGCAAAAAGCAGGAGTCAATGTCCATTTTGACAAAAGATTACCGTCCTCCGTCTTTAACACTTTCGCTCAGTGAGTTCAGGCGCTGATTTTAAGGCATGTTAAGGCTGAACCACATCATTAACATTGCTCATAATCGTTTGGAACGCCTCGGGAGAGGTTTTTTGTACTCATTTTGTTTGGATACAGGTTTTTTATGCTTCATTAGGAGGGGACCTCATGATACCAAGGTACTTGATTGACGCCGACCTGGACAAGCTTCCGGTTGTGGATAAAGATGTGCTCGTCATCGGGGCCGGCATTGCCGGTCTTTTTACGGCTATAAGAGGAAGTCGCTTTCAATCGGTTCTGATGATTACGAAAAAAACGATGATGGACAGCAATACCCGTTACGCGCAAGGTGGAATTGCGGCTGTTATTTCCTCGGACGACTCTCCCGCCTATCATCGCCAGGATACGTTGATTGCAGGGGCGGGGCTGTGCTCCAGCGATGCGGTGGACGTATTGGTGCATGAAGGAACAAAAGGCGTCAGAAGCCTCATCAAGATGGGGACTCAATTCGATCTGGAAAATGGCGAGCTTGCGCTCACTCAGGAGGGCGCGCATAGCCAACGCCGCATTCTTCACGCCAACGGCGACGCTACGGGGTACGAAATCGTGCGCGCGCTGCTGGAAAATGCGCAGAGCAACCCCGCCATCGAGATGTGGGACGATCATTTTGTCATTGATCTGGTGACTCATGAGGATGTCTGCTGCGGAGCTATCGTGCAGAAGTCAAGCGGCGAGCGGCTTTATGTCAGGGCCAAGGCAACGATTCTTTGCTCCGGCGGGGCCGGCCAGCTGTACCGCTATACAACAAATCCCGATGTGGCGACCGGAGACGGCATTGCGATGGCGTATAGGGCCGGCGCGTATATCCAGGATGTCGAGTTTATTCAATTCCATCCTACGGCGCTGTGCTACCCCGGCGCGCCGCGTTTCCTCATTTCCGAAGCGGTAAGAGGGGAAGGCGCTGTGCTGCGCAATATTAAGGGCGAGCGATTTATGGAACGCTACCATGAGCAGCTGGAGCTGGCGCCTCGCGACGTCGTGGCGAGAGCGATAGTCAGCGAGATGGAGGCGACGCGGTCCACCTTTGTCTACATTGATATTACCCACGAGCCTGCGGACAAAGTAAAGCACCGGTTCCCGACGATTTACGAAACCTGCCTGCAATACGGGCTTGATCTGACGAGCGATTGGATACCCGTAGCCCCTGCGATGCATTATATGATGGGCGGAGTGAAGACCGATCTGAACGGGGAAACCAATATTAAACGGCTGTTTGCATGCGGCGAGGTTTCCTCGACAGGCGTGCATGGGGCAAACCGGCTGGCCAGCAACTCGCTGTCGGAGGCGATTGTGTTTGGCCGGCGAATTGTAAAGCGAATTGAAGCATTGCCTGAACTGGATGTACATCCCGTTATCAAAGTTGATACGCCCCGCAGCGAGCCGTCCATTCAAGCTGTTGTGGAGCGGCGCTTGAAGCTGCAAAAAATTATGGTGCGCTGGGTCGGATTAAAGCGTCATGAAAACGGTCTGCGCAAAGGGCTGGAGGAATTAAAGCGCCAGCTGCCAATTTTCCATACACAGCTAAGCGAGCGCGAGGAATACGAGTTTGCTAATTTGCTCACCTGCGCATTACTGACGACGGAGGCGGCGCTCAGCCGCGAGGAAAGCCGGGGAGCGCATTACCGCGAGGACTTCCCTGCCAAGGATGATCTGGTATGGAGAAAACATACGGTGCTGCACCGCATACAAGGCATAACCGAGGAGAGAATTAATGATGTATGAGTGGAATCCACATCGTTACGACGCAAGCCTGAGAGGGCTAATCAAAAGCTGGCTGGACGAGGACGTTGGCAGCGGAGATATTTCGACGGAATCAACCATTCCTTCCCATTCCCAGTCCAAAGCCATCATTCATGTGAAGCAGGAGGGCATCATTGCCGGCTTGCCGGTGGCGGAGCTGGTTTTTGAGATCGTGGACAGCGAGCTCGTTTTCCGTCCGCTGGTGAAGGATGGCGATCATGTGACCAAAGGAACGGTTATTGCCGAGGTGGAGGGCCGCACGCATAGCCTGCTAACCGGCGAACGGCTGGCGCTTAATCTGATGCAGCGCTTATCCGGCATTGCGACGACTACGGCTGCTTATGTGCGGAAGCTGGAGGGTCTCCCCGTTCGGCTGGCGGATACCCGCAAAACAACGCCGGGCCATCGCATGCTGGAGAAATATGCGGTGCGCGTAGGCGGCGGTTCCAATCATCGCTTCGGGCTATATGACGCTGTCATGATCAAGGATAACCATATTAAAGGAGCGGGCGGAATCACGGCTGCTGTTGAGGCATCTCGCCGCTTTATTCCGCATACGATGAAAATCGAAGTAGAGACAGAAAGTCTGGAGCAGGTGAAAGAAGCGCTGGCTTGCGGAGCGGATATCATTATGCTGGACAACATGAGCCGCGAATCCATGAAAGCGGCCGTATCTCTGATCAAAAGCCAATCGCCGCATGTTATCGTGGAGGCCTCGGGCGGCGTCAACCTGGATAGCATTCACGGCATCGCTTCCTGTGGCGTAGACGTCATTTCGGTCGGCGCGCTTACGTATTCATTCCAGAACCTGGACATCAGTCTTGACCTAAACGAAAAGAAGGGCGGACAGGATTCATGATTCTGGTTATTGATGTCGGCAATACCAATATCGTGCTTGGCGTATACAAGGACAAGGAGCTGCTTCATCATTGGCGGCTCAGCACCAACCGGTCTGCAACGGCAGACGAATATGGCATCAGCATGCATCAGCTGTTTCAATATGCGGGCATTCACATGTCGGAGATCAGCGGCGTCATTATTTCCTCTGTCGTTCCTCCGCTCATGCGGACACTGGAGCATCTTTGCGTGAAATACGTGCGCAAGGTTCCGCTCATTGTAGGGCCTGGAGTGAAAACCGGCTTGAACATACGTTACGAAAATCCTCGGGAGGTGGGTGCGGACCGCATCGTCAATGCAGTGGCCGCTATTGAAAAATACGGCGCTCCGCTCATTGTTGTTGATTTCGGCACGGCAACCACCTTCGATTATATTGATGAACGCGGCGATTACCTGGGCGGCGCGATTGTGCCGGGTATCTCCATTTCGACGGAGGCCTTGTATCAGCGCGCAGCCAAGCTGCCGCGCATTGAGCTGGTTAAGCCAAAAAGCGTAATTGGCCGCAATCCCGTCACCTCGATGCAAGCAGGCATTATTTTTGGCTATGCGGGACAGGTGGACGGCATTGTCAACCGCATCAGGACGGAGTTCGGTGTAACTCCCCATGTTGTCGCAACAGGAGGATTGGCCGAGCTGATATCGGCTGAATCCGAAACGGTAAACGAGGTGGACCCGCTGCTTACGCTGGAAGGGCTGCGGTTGATTTACGAAAGAAATCAGGAGGGCCAATAGATGGAAGGTTTGAAGGATATATTGATTCGAGGTACGGCCTGGGGCGGAAAAATAAGAGTGTTTGCCGCTCGAACCACGGTTTTGGTCGAGGAAATGAGACGGCGTCATGATATGTTTCCAACCGCTACGGCTGCGCTGGGAAGAACGGCGACGGTTGGCGCCATGATGGGAGCTATGCTGAAGGGCCATGAAAAGCTCACGATACAGGTCAAAGGCGACGGCCCGATTGGCCAGGTTGTTGTGGATGCCAACGCTTTGGGCGAAGTGCGGGGCTACGTGGATCATCCTCAGGCCCATCACGGCAGCAATGCACACGGTAAGCTGGATGTGGCAGGAGCCGTTGGAACAAACGGTTATGTGCATGTAACGAAGGATTTGGGGCTTAAGGAGCCTTACCGGGGAAGCGTGCCGATTGTTTCGGGAGAGCTGGGCGAGGACTTTACGTATTATTTCGCAGTATCAGAGCAGACGCCTTCAGCGGTAGGCGTAGGCGTTCTGGTGGAGAACGACAATTCCGTGCTTCATGCAGGCGGCTTTATCGTTCAGCTCATGCCGGGCTTAACTGATGCGGAAATTACCCGTCTGGAGCAGGCGGTGGGGTCTATGCCGCCCGTCACCACCCTGATGGCGCAAGGAAAAACGCCGGAGGATCTTCTGAAGCAGGTTGTGGGCGAAGAGGGCCTCGTTATTCATGACACGATGGAGCTGTCATTCAAATGCCAATGCGGACGGGAGCGGGTGGAGCAAACGTTGATCAGCTTGGGAACGGAAGAGCTTCAAGCATTGATCGACGAAGACGGCAGCGCGGAAATTGTATGTCATTTCTGCAATGAAGCTTTTGTATTCAACCGCCCCGAGCTGGAGGTTCTGCTGTCGCAGATCAATCAGCCGAACGCGGACTAGAGTAAGGATGTCAGGAGCATGAGAAAAGACAGGGTGTTGAGGACAGTAGTTATCTTTCAAGCGATTTGCCTGATTGTGCTGACTGGCCTTGTTGTTGTAAAAATGCTGCCGTTGCTGCAATCGGACAAGGATGAGCCGGAAGCGGCGCCAAGCGGAGAAAATGGGCTGATCGAGCACCCCGATCCGGAAGGGATGGACGGACAGGTTGTCGCCTCTGTAGGCGGTGTGCCCATTACGCGGGGCGAGCTGGCGAAGGAGCTGTACAGTTTGCATGGAGATGCCGTGCTTCGCCAAATGCTTGTTCGCAGAGCTGTCATGCTGGAGGCGGACGTACAGGGGGTTAACGTTTCAAAGGACGAGCTGAATCTGGCTTTGGCGCAAGCAGCGGAGGCTTATGGCGGAGAGGAAGCTTATTTCGAGGCGATGCAGGAGCAGCTTGGCATGAGCAAGGAGCAGGCCATGGCAGAGCTTAACCACCATCTGCTGCTGGAGGCCATTGCCATTCGGGAGGCGGCAGTAACGGAGGACGAAATAAAGGACTATTTGCGGCAGCATCCCGATTACGGCGAACCGCGCAGAGAGCTGCATTTGAACTGGATTGTGGTTGCTTCCCCCAGCCAGGCAGGGGATTTGCTGACTTGGCTTGGCGATGGCGATGGCTTTGCGGAGCTTGCGGCTGCTTATTCACAGGATGAATATACAGCGGACAGCGGCGGCGACCTCGGGTTTATCGACGAAGACGATCCGTTTTATGATGCGGCTTTGCTTGCAGAGGCTCGCAATCTGCAGGTGGGCGACATTGCCGGTCCTATTTTTTTGGAGGATGGCCTTTATGCCGTTATTCGGCTTGCAGGCCGCAGAAGCAAAGGCGGCATTCCGCCGGAGCGGGTCAAAGAGATGGTGCGGCGGGAGCTGGCGCTGCAGCGCGTCGGCTCGTTAAGCAGCCTGGAGGAAAAGCTGCTGGCCAGCCACGAAGCCTCGATAGTCAAATGATAAGCCGCGTTGGTGCGGAGGCAGAGCTTAGGCGGGAGGCAGGACTTTTTCCCAAAAATGTGAAAAGGGCTATTGACAACTAAAGGACTCCATTGATAAGATGGAGATAGTCAAAACCAACTATTTTAGTCGGATTAAGGAGGCTTTCCCTCATGGCAAAAATTGTTCAAAGCATCACGGAGCTGATTGGAGATACACCGCTTGTTCGTCTGAACCGTCTTGTACCGGAAGGAAGCGCGGAAATTTATGTAAAGCTTGAGTACCAAAACCCTGGCGCAAGCGTGAAGGACCGCATTGCGATTAGCATGATTGAAGTAGCCGAGCAAGAAGGCAAGCTGAAGCCCGGCGATACCATTGTGGAGCCTACGAGCGGCAATACAGGCATTGGCCTGGCGATGGTTGCAGCAGCAAAAGGCTATAAGGCTATTCTGGTTATGCCGGAAACGATGAGCGTAGAGCGCCGTAATCTGCTTCGTGCGTACGGGGCCGAGCTGGTGCTGACACCGGGCTCGGAGGGCATGAACGGAGCGGTCCGCAAAGCGGAGGAGCTGGCTCAGGAGAACCCGACCTACTTCATCCCGCAGCAGTTCAAAAACCAGGCCAACGTTAAGGTTCACCGTGAAACGACTGGTCCCGAAATTGTGGAAGCCATCAATTCCCTGGACGGCAAGCTGGATGCTTTCGTTGCTGGCATCGGCACAGGCGGCACGATCTCCGGTACAGGTGAAGTGCTGAAGCAAAACTTCCCGGGTATTAAGGTATATGCGGTTGAGCCTGCGGCATCGCCGATTTTGTCCGGCGGCAATCCCGGCCCTCATAAAATCCAAGGTATCGGCGCCAACTTTATCCCTGATATTTTGAACCGTGAAATTTATGACGGCGTCATTACCATCGAAAATGAAGATGCATTCGAATATGCACGCCGCGCGGCCAAGGAAGAGGGCATTTTGTGCGGCATCTCCTCCGGCGCAGCGATCAGTGCCGCTCTGAAGGTAGCCAAGGAGCTTGGCGCGGGCAAACGCGTCGTAGCGGTTGTGCCAAGCAACGGCGAACGTTACCTCAGCACGCCGCTGTTCAACTTCGAAAATTAATCCATGAAGCCCCGTCGTGCCCTATAAGCTCAGACGGCGGCCCGCATTATTGAAAAAGATCGCAAGTTCCCGGGAAAGGATGCCGGAGACTTGCGATTTTTGCGTATTGATTGTTCGTTCAAGCTAACTTCACGCACGAACAAGCATGCAAATAAAGAGGTAATATTGCAGCTTGCGCTGGTTTGTACGAGGAATCGTACAAAATGGTGGTGTAGCAAGGCAGATTGCGCTGGTTTGTACGAGGAATCGTATAAAATGGTGGTGTAGCGAGGTAGCTTGCGCTGGTTTGTATGAGGAATCGTACAAAATGGTGGAGTAACAAGGCAGATTGCGTTGGTTTGTACGAGGAATCGTACAAAATGGTGGTGTAGCGAGGTAGCTTGCGCTGGTTTGTACGAGAAATCGTACAAAATGGTGGTGTAGCAAGGCAGATTGCGCTGGTTTGTATGAGGAATCGTACAAAATGGTGGAGTAACAAGGCAGATTGCGCTGGTTTGTACGAAGAATCGTACAAAATGGTGGTGTAGCGAGGTAGATTGCGCTGGTTTGTACGAGGAATCGTACAAAATGGTGGAGTAGCAAGGCGGATTGCGCTGGTTTGTATGAGGAATCGTACAAATTCAATTTAAATGTACTATTATGCAGCCAGTTAAATTAGAGTTGCTGCAATGGCTCGTACTTTTTTGAGCTGCCTCTCTCTGTTCCTGCAAGAAGCGGGGGCGTCAACAGCCCTTGCTATTTATTGATGAATTCAGAATATGCTGGTATGATGTTGAAAGCACTAGGAGACGGGGCATTTCTGTTGGGACAATGGGGTTGTCCCCCGGTTGTACATTGAATTTTTGGAAGCATTATACTTCATACTATACATAATTATCGGAGCGGAGGTTGGCGGGTATGGCGACCGCATGGGAGCAATGGGCCAAATGGCGTGCAGAAAGCAAATATACAACGTTGCCCTTTGTAAAAGAGCTGTTTATTCCCGGCGGCACAGGGCCGGTGACCTCCTGGGAAGAAGTTTGGCAGGATGCGTCGCCTTATGCTTTTGTGCTGGAGAGCGGGAAGGACGGCCGATATACGTATTTGGGGCTGCATCCCGAGGGAGTCATTCGCGGCAAGGGCTTGGAAGCGGAGTCTATCGCGTTTCAGCCGATGGAGGAGCAGCGGCCAGTCCACAAGCATTGGAAGGGCAAGCCGCTTGATATCGTGCGTCGCTGGATGGGCGACAGGCGCGGGCCAAAGCTTTCGGAAGGCCCCAAGTGGCTGGGCGGCGCTGTTGGTTATTGGGGGTACGACGTCATTCGCAGCATCGAGAAGCTGCCGGAGCTGGCGGCGGATGATATCGGCTTGCCGGACTTTCTTTTTCTCAAAATGAATGAGATTTGGGTAATTGATCACGAAACGTCGGCTGTTTATTGCGTTGTGCATTCCCCGGTTGAAATTGGCCTTGCAGAGGACGAGCTGCGTCTTCTCTATGAGCAGGCGTCGTCCCGCGCGGAGGGGATGGCGGACTACTGGCTGACCTGGTTCCATGAGGAGCGGGCCGCTCAGAGGGCTGTGGAGCTTCAGGCTTCGAGGCGTAGTCTGATGGAGCGGGAATCGCTGCACATCGATGTGGAGGCGCTGGAGGGCGTAACCTCGCCTTTTGCCAAAGAGGCATATATGGATGCTGTTCGAGCCATTCACGACTACATCAGGCAAGGCGATGTGTTTCAGGTCAATTTGTCTCAACGGCTAAGCCGCAGAACGCAGAGCAGTCCGGAGGAGCTGTATGAATGGCTTCGGTTGTTCAACCCTTCGCCGTACATGGGTTTTCTTCGCTGTCCTGACTTTCAGCTGGTATCGGCGTCGCCGGAGCTCCTGATCGACAAGGTGGGTGATCGTCTATCTACGCGTCCTATTGCGGGCACAAGAAGACGGGGGCGCACGGAGGAAGAGGACGTTAAGTTTGCGAACGAGCTGCTGGAGAGCGAAAAAGAGCGCGCCGAGCATATTATGCTGGTTGATCTGGAGCGAAATGACCTTGGCCGGATATCGCAATATGGCACGGTTAAGGTGAAGGAGCTTATGGTGATTGAGCGCTACTCCCATGTCATGCATCTTGTTTCGCAGGTAGAGGGGAAGCTGGCTTCCGGCAAGGATGCTTATGATGCCATTGCGGCGACCTTCCCTGGAGGAACCATTACGGGCGCTCCCAAAATCCGGACGATGGAGATCATCGAGGAGCTGGAGCCGGTGCGCCGGGGCCCATATACGGGCTCGATGGGGTGGATTGACTATAACGGCGATATGGAATTTAATATTATTATTCGAACGATGGCTATACAAGAAGGCAATGTTCATATTCAAGCGGGAGCGGGCATTGTAATTGATTCCGATCCCGAACGGGAGTATTATGAATCGCTGAACAAAGCAAAGGCGCTGTGGAAGGCGATTCAATTCAGCGAACGGCTGGCGGAGGAACGCAAGTCGTAGAAGCTGGTAAATAGAAGCAAAAAGTGCAAGCAAGAATCAGCAAGCGCAAGAAGCACCAAGTAGAGCAAGAAACACCAAGTAGAGCAAGAAGGTACAAGTAGCGCAAGAAGCACCAAGTACAGCAAGAAGGTACAAGTACAGCAAGAAGCTACAAGAACAGCAAGAAGCAGCAAGCACAACAAGTACAAGCGGCAATTGGCATGCAGGCACAAGAAATACGAGCGAGAAACAAGTAGCACGAGCAAGAAATAAGAAGCAAGAAAATAAGAAGCAGGGCGGTATATGCAAGGAATAGACAGTGCGCGCAAAGAGCTAGGAGCTAAAAAAGGGGGCGGCGGACCATGATACTGGTAATCGATAACTATGATTCGTTTACGTATAATCTTGTGCAATATTTGGGCGAGCTTGGGGAAGATATCGTGGTCAAGCGCAATGATGAAATTGATCTGGCCGGCATCGAGGAGCTTAAACCGGACCATATTCTTATTTCTCCAGGTCCATGCTCGCCTAATGAGGCGGGGATCAGCCTGGCGCTGATTGAACGCTTCAAGGGAGAAATTCCGATTTTTGGCGTATGTCTGGGACATCAGTCCATCGGACAGGCCTTTGGAGGCGAGGTTGTACGTGCGGAACGGCTGATGCACGGCAAAACCTCTCCGATTTTGCATGATGGAAAATCGGTTTTTGAAGGCATGGAATCGCCGTTTACGGCAACACGATATCACTCCCTCATCGTTCGCCGGGAGACGCTGCCGGATTGTCTCGAAATTACTGCCGAGACAGAGGAAGGCGAAATTATGGGGCTGAGGCATAAGGAATATGCAATAGAGGGCGTGCAGTTCCATCCGGAATCCATCATTACTGATCATGGATTGACGATGCTGCGCAATTTTCTGAAAACCAGGTCCGGTAAATCGGCATGAAGGTTGGACTAAACGGAGCTCTTGTACAAGCGGAAAAGGCTGTGATCTCGGCATACGATCACGGCTTTTTGTACGGTATCGGGCTATTTGAGACGTTCCGAACATACGGCGGCGCGCCTTATTTGCTGGAGCGTCATATGGACAGGCTGCGCGGCGGCTGCCGGGAGCTTGGCATTATTTTGACCATGACGGAGGAGCAGTTGGCGAATCAGGTGTCCAGCCTTCTGGAGGCTAACGGCTTGAGCGACGGCTATATCAGGCTGACCGTCAGCGCGGGAGCAGGAGAGCTGGGTCTGCCGTCCAGCGATTACGCAGAACCGACTATCCTGTTGATGGCGAAGCCTTTGCCGGCTGTCGGAGCGGAATGGCTGGCCATGGAGCCCCCTGCGGCCAAGGAGCTGAGGCTGCTTCATACTCGCCGAAATTCGCCTGAGGGTAGCATTCGTTTCAAATCTCTTCATTATATGAATAATATTATTGCGAAGCGTGAGCTCTTGGGATTAGGGGGAGCTAAATCCTCCACAGAGTCGGATGGCAAACCTGATCAGTTAACTGTCATGAGGGCCGAACCGGCTCGCTCGGGCGCTACTGAGGGCTTAATGCTAAGCCGGGAGGGCTGGCTAGCGGAAGGCATCGTCAGCAATTTGTTTTTTGTCTCCAAAAACGATGGCGTTATTTGCACGCCTTCTATTGATACAGGCATTCTGCCCGGCGTAACAAGAGAAAGGGTGCTTGAGCTGGCGCGGGGTGACGGTTTTGCCGTAGAGGAGGGCCATTACGCCTGGGAGGAGCTGCTGGAGGCTAGGGAAATTTGGCTGACGAACTCTGTGCAGGAGCTTGTGCCCGTTGAGCTTTTAACGGATCTGGACGGCCGCTCGGCGGTTGTGGGCATTAGTCAGGCTCAATGGATGGGAAATGCCGGATTTGGGAGAGGTACCGGGTATGCTGGTTGTATAGAATCAGAAGGAAATGCCGAATCCAGTCCGGTCTCTGCCCCGAGCAACGAGCCAGAGCCAGAAAGCGTTTCGAGGTCCGTTTTTCGGCGGCTGCTGAAGCTTTATAGAGAGGATATTCAGCGCAACTGTTTGCTATAAAGAAGCATTAATAGATGTAAGGAGGCGAAGAGGATGGGGGATAAACCTAACTTTTGCCGGCGGCGCTATCAACTGAGCGAGGGAGTGCCTCTGGAATTAGGGAGTCGCACGTTGATTATGGGCATATTGAACGCCACGCCGGATTCCTTCTCCGACGGCGGCAAATATATGGATGTGGACGCGGCTGTCCGGCACGCAAGGGATATGGCGGAGCAAGGCGCCGACATTCTGGATATTGGCGGGGAATCGACGCGGCCGGGCTTTGAAGCGGTTGATGCGGAGGAGGAAATCAGGCGAGTTGTGCCTATTATCGCCGCTGTGCGGGAGGCGCTTCCCGGAATGCCGCTGTCAATTGACACGTATAAGGCGGCTACGGCCCGTCAGGCGCTGGAGGCTGGTGCGCATATCATAAATGATATTTGGGGCCTGAAGGGCGATCCTGATATGGCGAGCGTGGCGGCAGAATACGGATGCCCCGTTATCATCAGCCATAATCGGACCGATAGCAGCTATAATGATCTGGTTCCCGATGTGATTGCCGACCTGAAAAGCAGTATAGGCCGGGCAGAGGAAGCGGGCATCAACGCGGACGCCATCTGGCTCGATCCCGGCATTGGTTTTGCCAAAACCTACAATGATAATCTGGAAATGATGGGGCGGCTCCATGAGCTTGCGGAGCTGGGTTATCCCGTTTTGCTGGGCACCTCACGCAAACGATTTATTCGCCAGGCTCTGGATCTTCCCGTCGATGAAGTAGTGCTGGGCACCGCTGCAACCGTTGCGATTGGTATTGCGCAGGGCTGCCAAATTGTGAGAGTGCACGATGTGCGGGACATGCGCCGTGCCGCCTTGATGGCGGATGCCATTTATTACCGTTAAGGAGGCTGTTCAACAACCGGGTTCATCAAACATGTATTTTTTCCGAACACGTATAACAAAAAGGGGCGTTCCTTGTTATGGATAAAATGAAAATGAAGGGCATGTCCTTCTATGGCTATCACGGCGTTTTTGCGGAGGAAAACCGGCTTGGGCAGAAGTTTATTGTCGATCTGGAGCTGTCGCTTGATCTGGATGCCGCCTCGCGGAATGACGACCTGGAGCAGACGATCAATTACGCGGAGCTTTATGCGGTCGTTAAGAAAATCGTGGAAGGTCCTCCCGTAAAGCTGATTGAAGCGCTGGCCGGCGCCATTGCATCCGGTGTGCTGGACGCTTATACTATGATACATGAATTGACTGTTGGCGTAACGAAGCCGAATCCGCCGTTCGACATTCATTTTGACGGCGTAACGGTAGAGCTGACCCGCAAACGCGGAGCGGACGGAGCAATTATGCGTTCGGAATCATGACTGGATGGAGAGATGAAGAGATGGCCGGAAGCCAGTCGGAAGCTTATATTGCGCTAGGCTCCAATATTGGAGATCGGGAGGGGCTGCTCCTCAGCGCGCTGGACTCTATTGACGGGCATCCCGGTATTAGCCTGGAGCGTTTCTCAGGCATCTACGAAACCGACCCTGTGGGCTATAACGACCAGCCCGCGTTTCTTAATATGGTCATTGCTGTGCGAACCACGCTCGAACCGCTGGAGCTTCTACGGGAATTGCAGAAGCTGGAGCTGAAGCTGGGCAGAACCAGAGAAATCCGGTTTGGTCCCCGCACCATTGATTTGGATCTCCTCTTATATGAGGAGGTTGTTATGGACCTGGAGGAATTGACGCTGCCGCATCCCCGTATGATGGAACGGGCTTTTGTGCTGGTTCCTCTGAACGATGTGCTGAACCGCGCGCATCCTTTGGCAGAACAGGCAGGCAAGGCTTCGCAAGAGGCTTTTCGGCAAGGAAAGGAAGGCATTGCATTATGGAAAAATATTCAGCACACAACAACCAGCTTGCGCAGCGCATCAGAGCGTTTCGAAAGCTGAAGGGATATACACAGCAAGGCTTGGCTCAAAAAATGGGTATCTCCGTAGCGGTATTGGGCTCGCTGGAAAGAGGCACGCGCAGGAGCGATCCCAGGCTGCTGGAGCAGATTGCGGCAACCTTAGGCATTAGTCCGGAAGAGCTTGTGACAACAAAGGAGGAGTAAGGAGCGGCATGCTGACAATCGGAGACATCGAGATGAAAAACCGGGTTGTTCTTGCGCCGATGGCCGGCGTCTGCAACCCCGCTTTTCGTTTGATTGCCAAGGAATTCGGGACTGGGCTGGTTTGCGCCGAAATGGTGAGCGACAAGGCTATTTTGCACGGCAACAAGCGTACGATGGAAATGCTTTTTGTGGATGAGCGCGAAAAGCCGCTTAGCCTGCAAATATTCGGAGGCGACCGGGAATCGCTGGTTGAGGCCGCCAAGGTCGTGGATAAACAAACCAACGCGGATATTATCGACATTAATATGGGATGTCCCGTGCCTAAAGTAACCAAGTGTGATGCCGGCGCCCGCTGGCTGCTGGACCCCGGCAAGATTTACGAGATGGTGTCCGCTGTTGTGGACGCTGTTGATAAGCCTGTAACGGTCAAAATGAGGATCGGCTGGGATGACGAGCATGTCTATGCGGTGGAGAACGCCCGCGCGGTGGAGCGTGCCGGAGGCAGCGCCGTCAGCGTGCATGGCCGTACCCGGGAGCAGCAATATACGGGCACAGCCAACTGGGATATTATAAAGGAAGTTAAAGGAGCCGTGAACATTCCGGTGATCGGCAACGGCGATGTTTTTTCTCCGGAGGATGCCAAGCGAATGCTGGAGACAACCGGTGTTGACGGAGTTATGATCGGCAGAGGCGCACTCGGCAATCCATGGATGCTGTATCGTACCATTCAGTATCTGGAGAGCGGCAAGCTGCCTGGCGAACCAACGCCTCGCGAAAAGATGAAGGTCGCCATTCTCCATCTGGACCGGCTGATTGCAATCCGGAATGAGGCGGTGGCTGTAAGGGAGATGCGCAAGCATCTGGCCTGGTACCTCAAAGGGCTGCCCGGAGGGGCGCGTGTGAAGGATGTCATAATGGAAGAAACCGGCCGTGACCGGCTGGTCGCTATTTTGGACCAATACATTTCATCCCTTGAGGAAGAAGCGGCTGAAGGCGCATTAGCGCTCTAGCTGGAAGCAAGTCGCCCGAACATCGGCTGCTTACATTGACATTCGGGGGACCATGCAATATAATCGTGCAATATAATCTAACAAAAGATTGCCAATATGACCACTCCGAGGAAGGTATGACGGCGATCATGCGTAATATATTAAGTATCAGTGAATTCATACCCGGTATGAAAATTAGTCACGCGACAGGAGAATCGGAAAGATGAACGATAAGCAAATCATTCTGACTCAAGACGGACTTAAAAAGCTTGAGGAGGAACTGGAGAACCTCAAATCGGTCAAGCGGCGCGAGGTGGCCGAGCGGATTAAAGTCGCCATCGGCTATGGAGATATTAGCGAAAACTCCGAATATGAGGATGCCAAAAACGAGCAGGCTTTTATTGAAGGCAGAATTATTACGCTGGAAAAAATGCTTCGCAATGCTCGTATTATTAATAATGATGAAATTGATACCGAAGCGGTGAGCATCGGTTCTACCGTTATTGTAGAGGATATGGAGTTTGGCGATACAATGGAATATGCGATTGTCGGCACAGCAGAGTCCGATCCGCTGCAAAACAAGATTTCCAATGAAAGCCCTCTCGGAAAAGCCATTTTGGGCAAAAAGCAGGGTACAGTTGTTGAAGTCAACGTTCCGGCGGGCATTATTTCATATAAGATTGTCGATATCAAAAAATAAGGCGTAAACATTTGGAAAGCTTCCTTGCTGGAAGCTTTTTGAACGTTTGCCTGAGTACCAAGGAGATGAGCGAAAAGTGGAACATGAAAACAACGAGCAGGAGCTTAGCGAGCTTTTGCAAATTCGCAGAAACAAGCTGGATGAGCTAAGAGGGCTCGGCGTTGATCCTTTTGGACAAAAATTTCAGCGCACGCACAGCGCAGACGATATTCTCAAAAGCAGTGAAAGCCTTAGCAAGGAAGAGCTGGACGAGCAAGCGACGGAGGTTGCCATCGCGGGCCGCATTATGCAGAAGCGCAGCATGGGCAAGGCGGCTTTTGCCCACATTCAGGACCTGAGCGGCCGCATTCAAATCTATGTGCGCCAGGATAGCATATCCCAGCAGCAATACGAAGCCTTTGACCTTCTGGACATTGGCGATATTGTTGGCGTGAGCGGCACTGTATTCCGTACCAAAACGGGCGAAATCTCCGTTAAAGCCCTGGACATCGTTGTTTTGACGAAGTCGCTCCTGCCGCTGCCGGACAAGCATCATGGCTTGAAGGACGTCGAGCTGCGCTACCGCCAGCGTTATGTCGATCTGATCGTTAACCCGGATGTTCAGCAGACGTTTATTACCCGTTCCCGCATTATCCAGTCGATGCGCCGTTATCTGGATTCGCTGGGTTATCTGGAGGTTGAAACGCCAACCCTGCATTCCATTGCGGGCGGCGCCGCCGCGCGTCCATTCGTCACGCATCATAACGCGCTGGATATGGAGCTGTACATGCGGATCGCCATCGAGCTGCATTTGAAGCGCCTGATCGTAGGCGGTCTGGAGAAGGTATATGAGATCGGACGCGTATACCGGAATGAAGGCATCTCCACCCGCCATAATCCGGAATTTACGATGATTGAATTGTATGAGGCGTATGCTGATTATGAGGATATTATGAATCTGACCGAAAACCTGATTGCTCATATCGCCCAGGAAGTGCTTGGCACGACCCGGATCAAGTATCAGGAGTACGATGTGGATTTGACGCCAGGCTGGCGCCGCATCAGCATGGTGGATCTGGTCAAGGAAGTGACCGGCGTTGATTTCAGCGTCAACATGAGCGATGAAGAGGCGCATGAGCTGGCCAAACAGCACAAGGTGCCCGTAGAGCCCCATATGACATTTGGCCATATCGTCAATGCCTTTTTTGAAACGCATTGCGAGCACACGCTCATTCAGCCGACATTCGTAACGGGCCATCCCGTCGCGATTTCGCCGCTTGCCAAAAAAAGCAGCGTGGACGAGCGCTTCACGGATCGCTTCGAGCTGTTTGTTGTGGCGCGCGAGCATGCCAATGCATTTACCGAGCTTAATGACCCGATCGACCAGCGCGAGCGGTTCCAGTCCCAGCTGCAGGAGAAGGAGCAGGGCAACGACGAGGCGCATGAAATGGATGACGACTTTATCCGCGCGCTGGAATATGGCATGCCGCCAACTGGCGGGCTTGGCATCGGCGTTGACCGTCTCGTCATGTTATTGACGAACGCGCCGTCTATCCGCGACGTGCTGCTGTTCCCTCATATGCGGGGCGAGCATTAATATAACGGATTTCAACAGAGGCGTTGCATATGCAGCGCCTTTTTTCTTTAACAAACTGGAAAACCTATAAAAAATCCAATAAAAACATAGTAGGTCAAAGGAATCATTTTTGAGAGAATAGGTCCCTAAAACTGGGATTCTCTGAACAAAATCTGAACTTTTTCTCTCATTTTTGATAGAAAGCGTTTTCAAAAGGGGGTTTTGGCTTTGTATATTTGGAAACTCTAGGATATACTGAGGGTAATGTCGTTTGACTGTCGGAGCATGAAGCAGAATGTCGAAGATTATCAACAACTGCTGACGAAGGAGTGAACAGTCGGCATGATAGATATCCACAGTCATATTTTACCCGGATTGGATGACGGGGCGGAGAATTTTGATGATACGCTGAATATGGCCCGGGCAGCCTGTTCAGAGGGGATTACAACCATCATCGCAACGCCTCATCACGCCAATGGAGCTTATATGAATCCGGCTTCCGATGTGCGACGGCTCGTAGAATCAGTTAATGCTAGACTGATAGAAGCGGGAGTGCCTGTCACAGTAGCCGCAGGTCAGGAAATTCGCGTTCATGATGATCTGCTGGATGCCTGGAGCCGAGATGAATTGCTCACGCTGGCCGGCAGCAGATATGTTTTGCTGGAGATGCCGTCTTCCCGTATTCCGAGGTCTATGGAAGAAATGATTCATGAGCTGAGTGTCATGGGGTTAACAACGGTTATCGCTCATCCTGAGAGAAACTCGGAGGTTGTGCAGCATCCGGAACGGTTCGAGAAATTAATAGAGCTCGGAGCATGCGGACAGGTAACCACCCATTCCTTGCTCGGCGTATTCGGAAAACGGATTCAACAGACTTCGCTTTCATTGCTCAAGCAAGGCAGTATCCAATTTGTATCGTCAGATGCGCATCATATCTCCCGCCGGGGCTTTCGATTGGGCGAAGCCTATTCGTTCATTGAGAGAACAATGGGAGAACAATGGAGCAGCTATTTGAGGGACAATGCCAGACGGTTGCTGGACAATACGCCGCTGGGCGAGCAGCCGGCTTCTTCCACAGCAGGGGGAGGACAATGGCGCAGGCTTATGTCCTTATTTTCAAGAAGGTAAGGGAATGTGCAGGTAAAGGTTCAAGACTGGCTTCACAAAACCGATACATAAGAAAGCAGTGCCTTTGGTTTTACTAGACATTCATCCATTTAAGATGAGTGCAACTATTCTAATTATAGAGGTGATTGGTAATGTCGTTCAAAAAGAAACTGGCAGTAACAACAATCGCGGCTAGCGTTGCCATGTCCGCATTCGCAGGCATCCCACTCAGCAATAAGGGATTGGCCGAAAAGCTTGGTGTTAGTAATGTGGTTCAAGCTGCTGCATACTCTGATTTCGCGAATCGTGCTCAACAGGTATACTCGCAGCTGACTCCTCAAGGCTTGGCAAATGTAAATGCATTCAGAGCAGAGATTGCTCAAGCGATTGCGGAAGATCCAGCTATTCTGCAACCTCTAGTTGCAAAAATCGTTAATCCGAATGTCGACAGCGCTACTATCAACGACTTGATCGAAAGCGTTTTGACTCTCCCAATTGGAAGCACCTGGAAAGATGATTATGAAAACATTGCGAAAAACAATGAGGGTTTCCTGGACAAGCTTGAACCAGGCTTGTCTGTAGATGACGTCGCAACTGTGCTTCACAACATGGAGCTGAGCGTGGCTAAAATTGTTGGCAATTTGACTCTCAGCGACATCAGCGACTTGAAGGCAATCAAAGCCCAGCTAAAAACGGCAGCTACTGATGCAATCAATTCCAATGATAAGTTTAAAACATACGCAAATAGCGTAGGGATTACTTCCCAAGATTTGGCTGACGTGTTCACCAGCCTTCAGGATAATGATAAAGTGAACTTCCAAACGGGTGTAAAAGCATTTGTATCTCTTAACGAAGCTTACAAAGCTGCATTCCCTGCACCAACTAATAACAATCCAATAAATATTGGCGGTATCGGCGGATTCCCGTCCAGCAGCCTTCCACTCGACGCGGAAGTTGCAGTGAAAAATCTGGAATCACTCAAAACCAGACTGGCTGAAGCAACAGAAGCGCAAAAAGCAGAATTGATTGAACGTGCTGTCAAGGATGCCCATGCTGCTGCTGTTAAGCTTTCTGCCATTAACAGCATCCCTTCCGTGGTTGGCAATGTGGCAACACTTTCTCCTAATGAAAACAATGTGCTGAATATCATTAAAGGCATCGCGGCTATTGCAGACAGCCTGAAGAGCGTGACGGGTGAAGCACTGCCAGCTGTTACGCTGACGCTAAGCTTCGGTTCGGTATCGCAGTATGAAATGCTTATCAGTCTTCCGGCTTCCATCGTGACTGCAAGCGCAGATGCAAAATTGGCTGGAATCGCCGTACAAGCAGGCAAATTCGGAGTGGAAATTCCGGTTGGCGGAGATATCACTGGCGCTGTTGAGCTTAAAGTAAACCAAGCAGCTCCTTCCCAAGAATTGAATGAGCAAGCAAAGGTTGTATCCAAAGTTTTTGAATTTAATCTCACTTCAAACAATGTGGTTGTAGATCAGTTCTCGAATCCTGTGAAAGTTAAATTGCCTGTCGAAGTTACTAATGATGTTGATACTGATTTGTTGACACTTGCCAAAATTATTGAGGGTAAACTGAATTATTATGGCGGTCGATACAATAAAGCAGAGGGATCTTTTGTTGAACTGCGTGATACCTTCTCCTCTTATGCAGTAGTGGAAAACAAGGTATCCTTCGGCGATACAGAAGCAGTTGAAGCTTGGGCTGGACGCGCAATTCAAGTCATTGCAGCTAAAGGCGCAATCAACGGCAAAGCGGAAGGCGTATTTGCTCCACAGGATCAAGTAACTCGCGCTGAATTTGCGAAAATGCTGATTCACGCTCTGGATATGGATAACGTATCTGCAAAAGCGACGTTTGGCGATGTAGGCGCTAGCGAGTGGTTCGCTCCTTATGTTGCTGCGGCGGCTGACCTGGGCGTTATCAACGGACGTTCGGCTAACCGTTTCGACCCTCATGCAAAAATTACTCGCGCTGAGATGGCAACAATGGTTGCACGCGCATTGAAAGCAAAAGGCGCTGCAGCAATCGAAGACCAGGATGCTGAGCTGGCGATTTTCTCTGATGCTGGACAAATCAGCTCCTCGCTGAAAGATGGCGTTGCATTTGCGGCTCACCACGGCATCGTGGTTGGCAACGAAGGCAAGTTCTCGCCAAACAGCAACGCAACTCGCGCTCAAGCTGCAGTGATCATTTACAGAGCATTCAACTTCTAAACAAATATATTACAATCACCACAAAATCTTCCTCCCATGTGGATGGGGGGGAGATTTTTTACGAAATCTCACAGAATATCTACCCCTATAGTGGTATAATGCAGAAGGGCATGGTGCTAGAGAACTATACATCATGATGAAAACTATGTCTAACGGAGGAGTAGTGTTGTGTCTAACGAACTTGATTTGAGGCAATATATTGCCGTAATTCGGAAGAGGCTTTGGCTTATTGTTGCCTTTGTCGTTTTGTGCTCCGCAGCGGCAGCTGTATACAGCCTCTTTTTTAAATCCCCGGTCTATGAGGCTTTTACCAAAATTATTGTTAACCAGACATCATCGCAGCCTGCAGCGGGACAGCTAGACCTGAACCAGATTAATACCAATATTCGCATGATTGATACATACAAGGAAATTATCAAAACGCCGGCCATTCTAGATAAAGTGGCAAGTCAGTATCCGCAATTGGGGTATACAACAGAGCAGCTATCCAAAAAGATCAGGGTCAGCTCGGTTAACAATACTCAAGTCATGACGCTTGTTGTACAGGACATTGACTACAGAAAAGCGGCTGAAACGGTAAATGCTGTTTCGAGCGTATTCCGCGAGGAAATTCAACATATTTTCAAGGTCGAAAACGTTTCGATTTTGAACGATGCTCCGGTTGATGCATTGCCAGAGCCGGTAGCGCCGAATGTTCCTTTAAATATTGCCATTGCTTTTGTTGTATCGCTTATGCTTGCCGTCGGTTTTGTATTCCTGCTGGAGTATATGGACGACACCATCAAGACGGAAGCTGATGTATTGGAGTATTTGGGACAGCCAACTCTGGCTATGATTTCGAAGATGAGTCCTGAGGAGGCAGGGGCTTCCCCAAGCAGCAGGGCAGCTCGATCGTACAAAGGAGGGGAACTTGAACGTGTCACAGTCGAAAAATAAACGCCAGCTTATCACGCTGTCCAACCCTCGTTCCCCTATATCCGAGTCGTATCGGTCTCTGCGAACCAATATTGATTATTCGGCTATTGATGAAAAAATTCAGGTCATTATGGTCTCCTCAGCCGGTCCGGGCGAGGGCAAAACAACAACGATTACCAACCTCGCCATTACGTATGCCCAGTCGGAGCGCAAAGTTATATTAATCGACGCCGACCTGAGGAAGCCTACCGCCCATCATAACTTCTCCATATCCAACCGATGGGGCTTATCATCCGTGTTATCCCAGCAATGCACGCTAGAGGAATCCATCCAGTCGAGCAGCGTTCCCGGCCTGGATGTCATAACGTCAGGAACGATTCCGCCCAATCCCGCCGAAATGTTAGGTTCCAACCGGATGAATGCGGTGATTCAGCAGCTTCGCGACATGTACGATATCATTTTGATCGATACCCCGCCGCTGCTGGCTGTCACTGATGCACAAATCGTTGCTACCAAAAGCGATGGAGCCATCATGGTCGTGGATCAAGGCAGGGTTAAACGAGATATTGCCAAAAAAGCAATTCAAAACCTGCAAACCGTTAATGCCCGTATTTTGGGTGTTGTCTTAAACAACGTCAAACGAAAAGCTAACGAAGAATCCTACTATTATTATTACGGCGCTAAAGAATGATGGTCTTGCTTTAAATCAATGGAGGCGAACGAGGAATGAGTCATAGGAGCAGGATATTAATCATAATGATTGTGGATATTGTCATTATTTGGGTAGCAATAGGGATTGCGTATCTCTTCCGCTTCGATGGCCATATTCCTCCTCGCTACGAACAGCAGATGCTGCTGTATGCTTTTACAACAACATTGATTTGCGGTATCAGTCTTGCTTACTTTCGAATGTACCGCCGAATGTGGCAATATGCCAGCATCGGTGAATTAATAGCTTTATTCAAAGCTTTGTTAGCTGGAATGATTCTGTCCTACATAGCAGCTTCGTTAATTGATGGCGCAAGAGTGCCATTATCCATTGCTACAAGATCCCTGGAAATGATACTCCTGTTTATGGGGGGCTCCAGGCTGGTCTGGAGAATTATTCGTATAAATCGGTTCTCTAAAAATGGGGAAAGCAACAACATTCTGGTCATCGGCGCCGGTGACTGCGGAGCTTTAATTGCCAGAGAAATTACAACAGCAGACAGCTTTAAGGGAAGCCGCCTGATCGGATTTGTTGATGACGATCCTAATAAACGCCATATGCAGGTTGGCGGGTATTCCGTGCTTGGCAATCGCAATCAGATTTCGGAGCTGGTACAAACTCATAATATTCATGATATTGTAATCGCCATGCCTTCCGTTAAGCGGAAGGACATTTCAGATATGATCAACCTATGCAAAACAACACGCGCCAAAGTGAAAATTATCCCCGCCATTAACGATCTCATAACAGGCAAGTTAGCCGTACGTGCTCTGCGTAACGTAGAGGTTGAGGATTTGCTGGGTAGAGACCCTGTCGTAACCGATCTGGATGGCATCATGGGTTATGTGGCGAACAAGACCGTTTTGGTTACAGGCGCAGGCGGTTCAATCGGCTCGGAGTTATGCAGACAGATTGCTTCCTGCAATCCTTCCCGGCTCCTGCTTCTCGGCCATGGAGAAAACAGTATTTACAGCATTGAAATGGAGCTGCTCAAAAAATTTCCCTACGTTCACCTGGAAACCATCATTGCGGATATTCAGGACCGTTACCGGATGGACGAGGTATTCAGCAAGTACAAGCCCCAGGCAGTATTCCATGCTGCAGCGCATAAGCATGTGCCTTTAATGGAGCGTAACCCATCCGAAGCGGTCAAAAATAATGTATTCGGTACCAAAAATGTCGCGGATGCGGCAGATCAGCACGGAGCAGAAGTGTTTGTCATGATCTCCAGCGATAAAGCCGTTAATCCCTCCAGCGTAATGGGGGCCACTAAACGCATTGCCGAAATGTATGTGCAGAGCATTAATACAACAAGCAATACCCGATTTGTAGCCGTGAGATTTGGCAATGTTTTGGGGAGCCGCGGCAGCGTTGTGCCCCGATTCAAGGAGCAGATTGCGGCGGGCGGTCCCGTCACCGTCACTCACCCGGATATGGTTCGTTATTTTATGACCATTCCCGAGGCTGTTCAGCTGGTGCTTCAAGCCGGTGCTTTCGCCAAAGGCGGCGAAATCTTCATTCTGGACATGGGCAGCCCAGTCAAAATTCTGGATTTGGCCGTCGACCTTATTCGTTTGTCCGGATATGAGCCTTATGTAGATATCGAAATTAATTTCAGCGGCATGCGTGAAGGGGAAAAGCTGTTTGAAGAGCTGCTTACAGATTCAGAAGCAACAACAGCTACGCAGCATGAACGTATTTTTATAGGCAGACCAGCGCAGATCAGCTCCAAGGAATTGGAGCAGCAGTTAAAGCGGTTTGAGAAGGTATTAGGCGGAGATCAGATGTCGGTCAGAGCTGTCATTGAAAACTTGGTTCCTTTTTACTCCAACGTTTCTTAGCCATCACTTAGGTGATGAACTTGTTCAGCAATACACTCATCAGGAGGCGATATCATGCGCAAAAAAAAGTGGAAAAAAGTACTCATCTGGATCGCTTCAATTATTGTCGTATTAGGCATTGGCGGCTTATTCGCCGCTAACTATGTCATGGATAAAATGCTGGCATCCTTGGCTGGCAGCCTGGAAGAAGAGCTGTTGGCAGAGCTGCCAACGGAGGTTCCTGGCGGAACGGGGCAACCAGACGATTCTGGCCAAAACTCGAACGGCACTCCTGGTGATGGGGACGATACGGATAATAGTGGCTCACAGACAGACGGCTCAGAGCAGAGCGGTGAAAACTCCAATAAACCAGATCAGGGACAAGAAACTGAAGGGGAACCTGCCACACCCTCCCAACCTGACGGCGGAAAAGATAACGATGGTTATAAAGCTGAAGTGTCGGTAGATAAAGCCAAGGATGTGCAAGAGAAAATAACCGTAGCAGAAAAAGCAAAGCTGGCTACGGTTTTTATGAAAGAGCTCAGCGCTGATGATTTGAAAAAGCTTCAGGAATTATCTAGCGGGGGTTTGAGTCAAGCAGAGAAGAAGGAAGCAAGGGATTTGATATTGGAGCGCTTGTCACCGGAGCAGTATGACGAGTTGATTGAAATTGCTAAGAAGTATGGGTTGAGTCAAGGAAAAAGCTATAATGAAGTTTCGAAAGATTAAAACTCTAAACTTAAAATACAATACTTTGTAAACCTCATTTTGGAGGAGATATGCATGTATATAAAATTCAAGCGATTTATAGATATTCTTCTGTCTTTAATTAGTTTAGTTTTATTATTGCCATTACTTATTGTTCTTATGAGCGCCATTAAATTAGAATCACGGGGGCCAGTGTTTTTTAAACAAAAGCGAATCGGTAAGGGGAAATCTTATTTTTACATTTTGAAATTTCGCACTATGAAAATAGATGCACCTAAGGACACACCAACTCATTTGTTAGTAAATTCAGATAAGTATATCACTAAAGTAGGTGCATTTCTACGAAAAACAAGCCTGGATGAGCTTCCGCAAATTGTTAATATTTTATTGGGTCAAATGAGTATTGTTGGGCCTAGACCAGCGTTATGGAATCAGCACGATTTGATTGAAAAGCGTGATCAATATGGCGCAAACGATGTACTGCCAGGATTAACAGGATGGGCACAAATAAATGGAAGAGATGAATTGCCGATAGATGTTAAGGCTAAGTTGGACGGTGAGTATGTCCAAAAACTTGGATTTGCAATTGATGTAAAATGCTTTTTAATGACTTTTATTAGTGTTGTTAAAAGACGAGGGGTGCTAGAGGGGGGAACGGGTTTTAGCGATAAGTTAAGATAAATGAAAATTCCATGCAGGAGAAATGTATTGTGAGTAAAATAATGATTCTATCAAATCACTTTATTACATTATATAATTTTAGAAGAGAGTTAATTAAAAGATTAATTGAAGAGGGAAATGAAGTAATTATCTCCATGCCAAACTTTATTGAAAATAAATACTTTATAGAGATGGGATGCAAGATATACAATACAGATGTTGATCGCAGGGGAATAAATCCGATAAAGGATGCATACCAACTAATAAGATACTTAGTGCTAATAAAAAAAATAAATCCTGATATTATATTATCATATACTATTAAACCTAATATTTATGGGGGTATAGCATCGAGGATAACTAGAAAGAAACAAATTAGCAATATTACAGGAACAGGTGCAACCTTTTTAAGTGATAATTTTATTAATAAAATCGCTAAAATAATGTATAAATTCTCATTAAAAAACTCTTATAAAGTACTATTCCAGAATAATGGAGACAAAGACTTTTTTATTAGTCAAAAGATAGTTAAAGATAATTATAGAGTAATCCCTGGCTCAGGGGTTAATTTAAGTGATTATCAGCTTACACCTTTGCCGTCCATAGAAAATGAAATTAACTTTATTTTCATAGGAAGAGTCATGAAGATAAAGGGTATTGAAGAATACCTGAACTGCGCATTAAATCTCAAGAAAACCTATCCAAAAGCCAATTTCTATATTGCTGGATTTATTGAAGAAAGTCAGTATTCGCAAATAATTAATGATTATCATGTAAAAGGCATTGTTCAATATATTGGTTTTCAAAAGAACATCAAACAATGGATTGAAAAATGTCATTGTACTATTCTCCCATCGCATGGGGGGGAAGGCGTGCCTAATGCATTATTAGAGTCGGCAGCGATGGGAAGAATTTGTGTTGCTTCAAATATCCATGGCTCAAGAGAAGTTATTGATGATAATAAAACAGGTTTTTTATTTGAGGCAAGAAATGCAGATGATTTATTTAAAAAGATTCAAATGTTAATTGAACTTGATTCATCCTCGCTAGCAGCTATGGGTAGGTTAGCTAGAGAGAAGATGGAGCAACAATTTGATAGACAAATTATAATTAATACTTATCTAAATGAAATCGATGAGATAAAAAAGTTGATGAAACATTAAAATAATATTAATCCTTAGAGTGTTAATGTATATTATTATCTCACGTTGTTTCTTTAACGCTGCACATGGTAGGAGGGGGGAAGGATGAAACTTAGAGTACTACATGTTTTTGGTAGATTAGATCGTGGTGGGGCAGAAACAATGATTATGAATATATACCGTAAAATTGATCGTTCTTGTATTCAATTTGATTTTGTTATACATACTAAAGAAAGATGTGAATATAATGATGAGATTGAGAGCCTAGGGGGGGAAATTCATAATATACCTGCTTATAAAGGGTTGAATCACCATGAATATGTAAAATCATGGAATGACTTATTCTCAAAAAATCAATACCTGATTGTTCATGGACATGTTAGAAGTACTGCTTTAATTTATTTGAGTATTGCAAAAAAATATGATATAAAAATTATTTCCCATAGTCATAGCACATCATCCGGAAAAGGAATAAATGGAATTATTAAAAAAATATACCAACATCCAATACGTTATGTTACAAAGAATTTATTAGCTTGCTCTAATGAAGCTGGAATTTGGTTGTTTGGAGCCCGCACAAAATTTAAAGTTATTAATAATGGTATAGACATAAAACAATTTGAGTTCAATAAAGACGTAAGAGAAAAAATTAGGTCCGATCTTGAATTAAATCATAAATTTGTAATAGGTCATGTAGGAAGGTTTGATCCTTCGAAAAATCATTTCTTTATGTTAGAAGTATTCAAAGAAATTTGCGATGAAGTTGATAATGCAATACTTTTGCTGGTTGGTGACGGCCCATTAAGGACACAGATTGAACAATACGCAAGAGATATACAAGTATATAATAGAGTTATTTTTACTGGTAGTACTGGGCGTGTAAGTGAATATTATCAAGCGATGGATGTTTTTTTATTTCCATCACGTTATGAAGGACTTGGAATGACTGTGGTAGAAGCTCAGTCTGCTGGATTGCGATGTGTTATTTCTGATGGCATTCCACAAGAAGTAGTACTAACAAATCTAGTTGATGTTGTTCCGCTTAAGCACCCCCCTAATATATGGGCAAAAATTGTATCAAGTTATATTGATTCAATAAATCGACCTATTACATATAAAGAGATTAAGTCAAAAGGTTATGATGTAGAGGACTGCACCTCGTATCTTAAACAGTACTATTTAAGTCTGGTCCAATAAATGGAGTGAAGTGTTTATGATATTTATTAGGATGTTGAAACTACTCATCTTTAGAATTAAGTGGAGAATCAAAAATAAAAGCAACTCTACTATACCAAGAAGAATTTTCAATCGAAATGTAGTTTCGGTTGGGAAATATACGTACGGCTCTTTAAATATATTTACGTATGGTTCTGAGAATGAAGGATTAGAAATAGGCAGTTATGTATCAATTGCATCTGGAGTAAAATTTATATTGGGCGGAAATCACCATCTTGATACAATCTCTAATTTTCCCATTAAAAATAAAGTATTATTCCAGAGTTGTGTGGAATCTACGAGCAAAGGTAAAATTAAAATTGAAGATGATGTTTGGATTGGGACAGACAGTATTATCCTTTCAGGGGTTACAATTGGACAAGGCGCAGTAGTTGGGGCAGGAAGTGTAGTGAGTAAAAGTGTACCACCTTATGCAATTGTAGTTGGAAATCCAGCAAAAGTTTTAAAGTATAGATTTAGTAATGACATTATCGAAGAGTTAATTAAGATTGATTATAAATTAATTGATAAAAAATTTATTGAAAATAATATCTATTACTTTGATAAAAATGCAAAAATTGAAGATATCAAAAAAATAGTTGATGAATTAAATAAATCGTAAAAGCAACTTGCTAATGGAGGTAGAAATTTGTCTGCTGAATCAGAATTAGAATTATCAATAATAATTGTTAATTATAATACAAAAGAATTAACTGGACAATGCATCTCATCAATTATGGATAGTATTCCATACAACTTTAATTATGAGATACTTGTAGTTGATAATAATTCAAAAGATGAAAGTGTGAAATATTTAAATGAGTTATATAATCATGAAGAGAAGGTGTTTATAATCCCCAGCGATCAAAATGTTGGATTTGGTGGAGGAAATAATCTAGCGGCTAAGCATGCTAAGGGAAGCCTTCTCTTATTTATAAATAGTGATACTTATATTAAAAAGATTAATATTAACAATCTCATTAACGTATATAGGGAAACAAATAATATTGGTGCTCTGAGTTGTAAAATATTAAATCCCGATAATTCAATACAAACATTAGGATTTAAGTTTCCTTCGGTATTTAATGATTTTAAATTATGTTTCCTTTTCTGGAATTTTAATTTTGTTAAAAAAATTAGATTTGCAAACTATACGAACAAAGGTTTGTTTAAAAGTGACTGGGTATCAGGAGCCTTTTTTATTTGTGATAAAGTAATGTTTAACAGCATTAATGGCTTTGATTCAAATATATTTATGTATGCTGAAGATCTTGATCTTTGTGTAAGACTCCATAAGCTAGGAAAAGATAATTACATTTATGATTATGAACAAATTTATCATATTCATGGGAAATCTAGTAGTTTACAGCTGCGAAGATTAATAGATTCCAAGAAGAGTTATTTATATGTTCTCAAGAAAAATAACATTAACAAATTCCCTAATTTAATTTACAGTATGCATGTGATACATGCGCTTTTTTTATGGATAATTAAAACTATAATTATTAAGCTAAAATCATGAATATACGTTATGGAGCAACTGGATTTTAATTCACAATAAATGGAGTTGAAGAAGTGAGAAGTGTATTACAAACCAATATTATCTTTCATAAATTGTTTATAATGTGCTTATTTACACTGTTTTTACCTCCATTATTTTTATCTATCATGGATTCAACGCTTACTTTTTATATTGGGGAAGCTTTTTTTATTTTTGTATTTTTATTATGGTTGATTAATATTTTGAAGTTAGGGAAAATCACATATACTAATCCAATAAAGATTCATTTATTTTTTGTAATTACAAGTAGTATCTCAGTTGTTAATGCTGATAATCTGGGTAGATATTTAATTGGTCTAACTACGTATATTGAGGCAGGTTTAGTACTTTTAGTTTTATCAAATTTAACCATTAGTTCTAAAAAAATTGAAAATTTGGGTACATATTTCTTGGTATCAAGTTTTGTATTAACATCTTTTATATTTTATGAAACGATTCTTATTAATGGTGGAAACTTTATGCTTGGGAATAAAATAGTCCTAGATATAGGTTCAAGCAATTATCTTGCGTCATTACTATTAATTCCATTCTTTATTCTTTTTTCAAAGTTTCTTAATAAGCTGACCCTTCAGTATTTAGCAGGAGTAGTTTTAACAGGAGTTGCCCTTATTTTTACAGGTTCTAGAACATCACTATTTATTGTTTTTGTATTTTCAGTATTCCTTATCATTAAAGAATTATTTCTTAGTAAGATTTCAATTGCAAAAAAAACCATCATTGCTTTCAGCGTGTGTATAGGGGCATATATTATTTATGTAATTGGCGGAAGATTTTTATCTCAAATGGCGGCAACTGGGAGATTTGATAACTTAGTAAACCAGTCTAACCTCATTGATAGATTTCGTATATTTGAATTTTATTTTGCTGCCTTTAAAGATCACCCTATACTTGGAAATGGTTATTTGAATGTTAATGCATTAAATGAGTATTATCTTGCCCATAATTTCATATTACAGACACTTGCCGATACAGGTATTCTTTCATGTTTGTTATTTATGTTCCTTTTGTTTACAATTAACAGTTATTTAAAAAAGGGATTAGCTATAGTTAAAAACAAAAAATCTTTTGTGTTTATTATAGGATATCGCAGAGGATTTTGGGCTGTTTTAGCTCACGGAATGCTCGAGCCCAACTTTGGTACAAAGTTATTTATGTTATATGTTTTTCTAGGGTTAGGAATTGTCACACTTATGATTCAAAACGAATCTAAAAAATCGATCCATTAAGATAAAAAGGTTGTTATATTATACGGTTCGGCTTGAATAGATTGAGAGGTTTTTATGAATAATAAAGTGATAACATTCCTATACAACTTGTCTTCATCAATAATGGCCAACGCTTTATCTTTGTTTATTTCAATATTAATAATCATAATAGCACCAAAATTAATTGGAGTTAATGAATATGGATATTTACAGTTATATTTATTTTATTTTTCTTTTATTGGTTTCTTTCAATTAGGTTGGAATGATGGTATTTATTTAAGATTTGGGGGTGAAACATACTCTAAGTTAAACAAAAGATATTTCTTCTCTCAATTTTGGTGCTTGTTTATCTTTCAAGCCTCAATTGCAGCCGCAATTATACTTTTTATAGTCATCAATAATGAAGCAGTTGATCGACAATTTATTGTTGTTTCCATAGCTATTTGTACAATTATTGTTGGATCAAGAGCCATGCTAATGTTTCTATTACAAGCAACTAATAGGATTAGAGAGTACTCTAAGATTATAATTATTGATAGAGTCGTTTACAGCATTTTAGTTACTATTACTTTAGTTCTAGGCATAACAAAATATGAACTTTTTGTTATATCGGACTTATTGGCTAAACTGATAGCATGGGGGTACACAGTTTACATTTGTAAAGACTTAGTCTTTCAAAATGTGAGATCCTTTTATATAAGTGTAAGAGAGATAAAAGATAATATTTATAGTGGAATAAAACTAATGTTCTCAAATATTTCAAGTATATTGGTAGTCGGTACTTTGAGATTTGGTATAGAGAGAAGTTGGGATATTTCAGTCTTTGGTAAAGTGTCGCTTACATTGAGTATTTCTAATTTTTTTATGGTATTTATTAATGCGGTAGGGATAGTTATTTATCCAATATTAAGAAGAGTCGGTCCGGTGAAACTTCAAATAATTTATACCTCTATGAAAATTCTACTGGTAACCTTTTTATTTTCCTTGCTTTTATTCTATTACCCATTAAGTGTAATTTTAAAAAAATGGCTGCCTCTTTATGCTGAAAGTATTGATTATATGTCTATACTTTTCCCTATTTTCGTCTACGAAGGTAAAACAGCACTTTTATCTAATACTTTTTTTAAAACATTAAGAAGAGAAAATGAAATGCTGAAAATAAATATCGTCACACTTCTTATTAGTGTTTTTCTAACCATACTTGCAACACAGGTGCTAAATGATTTGTACATTTCAATCCTATCAATTATTATTCTATTAGCATTCAGGTCTATTCTTTCAGATTTTGTTATTTCAAAAGTTTTTAAAATTGCAATACTGAAACCGATGCTTATGGAGTCTGCCGTAATTGTAGTATTTCTTTTAAGTTCATGGTATTTTCAATCTTGGATTTCATCCATAATTTATTGTGTTGCTTTTTTGTTATATGTACTAATTAATAAGAAGAGTATTGTTAGTTCAATAAAAATTGTGAGAAGCTTAGTACGTAGATAAAGAGTGGTTTATTTGAAGGACGTTATTTTAGCAGGAGTGAATTCTCGGCGAATAACAACATTATCTCAAATAGTGTGTAATCTAAGAAAAGTTGTCCATTTAAAGGAAGGAAGAAAACCATGCACAAACTAGCAGTAGCCGGAACTGGCTACGTCGGACTTGTCGCGGGTGTCTGTTTTGCAGAGATGGGCCACCAAGTGACCTGCGTCGATATCGACGAGAGCAAAGTAGAGTTAATGAAGTCGGGCGTTTCGCCTATTTATGAGACCGGGCTGGAAGAGCTGATGCAGAAAAATTATGCCGCCGGGAGAATTGACTATACCACCGACTATGTGTCCGCATATAAAGATGCTGATGCGATCTTTATCGGGGTCGGCACACCGGAGCAGCCGGATGGATCGGCCAATTTGTCCTACATCGCAACGGTGGCTAGGCAAATCGCTGAAACGATTGAGAAGGACTGTCTGGTTGTTGTCAAATCAACTGTGCCTGTAGGTACTAACGATAAAGTGGAGCAGTTCATTCGGGACTTTCTAATCAATCCGGTGAAGGTGGAAGTGGCCTCCAATCCGGAGTTCCTGGCGCAAGGCTCGGCTGTTCATGATACTTTGCACGCGGAGCGCATTATTATCGGGACGGAAAGCAAGTGGGCAGAGGAGCTGCTCAAAAGCATTTATAAGCCATTTGGACTGCCTATCGTTTCGGTTAATCGCAGATCCTCGGAAATGATTAAATACGCCGCCAACGACTTTCTTGCTCTGAAAATATCGTATATGAATGATATCGCCAATCTGTGCGAGCTGGTTGGCGCGGATATCGGGGATGTAGCCGAAGGCATGGGGTATGATCCCCGGATCGGCAGCAAGTTCTTGAATGCCGGCATCGGCTTTGGCGGCTCCTGTTTCCCGAAGGATACGAAGGCGCTTGAATACCTGGCCAAGCAACACGGCTATGAGCTCCGGACTGTCAAATCCGCCATTGATGTAAATCAGGATCAGAAAACAATGCTGTACAAAAAAGCCAGCAAACGGCTGATTACCTTTAACGGTCTGAAGGTGGCTGTGCTGGGGCTGACCTTTAAGCCCGGAACGGACGATCTCAGAGAAGCGGCCTCGTTGGAAAATGTGCCTATGCTGTTACAGCAAGGAGCGGACATATACGCCTATGACCCTGTTGGTGCGGCTAATTTTGCCAAACTTTTCCCAGAGGGTGCAAGCGCAAAAGGAGCCATTTCGTATGTTTCAACGCCCGAGGAGGCGCTCGATGGTGCGAATGTTTGCTTTATTTTTACGGAGTGGGGAGAAATCAAAGCTTTGCACCCGGACGTTTACCGTAAGCTGATGCGTACCCCATTAGTGTATGACGGGCGCAATCTGTACAGTGTGGCGGCTATGAGAGATGCAGGCGTAGAGTATCATTCCATCGGACGTGAAGGAGCTGTCCCGCAAGAGAGACATGCCAGGCATGTAAATGAGGCAGCCGTTCAATAAAACGGACAGATGCATGAGGTTAGAGCAGTAGGGGAGGCAATATCATTGAGTGATCAAATCACTGAAGGAAACGGCGTTTATCTGGTTACCGGCGCAGCGGGGTTTATCGGCAGCTTCGTATCCCGAAGGCTTCTGGAGAATGGAGCAATGGTTATCGGGATTGATAACCTGAATGATTATTACGACCCTAAGCTGAAGCAAGCAAGACTGGAGATGCTGAAGCAGCAGGAGCGGTTTGTTTTTGTACAAGGAGATATTGCGGACAAAACAGCGTTAACCGGCTTGTTCCGGCAATACCGTCCCGAGGTGGTTGTTCATTTGGCTGCCCAGGCGGGGGTCCGTTATTCGCTGGAGAACCCGGATGCTTATATACAAAGCAATATTGTTGGGTTTCATCATATTCTGGAGGCATGCCGCGAGTTCCCGGTGAAGCATCTGCTGTATGCTTCATCCAGCTCGGTGTATGGGGCGAACCGCAAGGTTCCTTTTGAAGAAAGCGATCCGGTGGACCATCCCGTTTCCCTGTACGCAGCTACCAAAAAGAGCAATGAGCTTATGGCGCACACCTACAGCCATCTGTACCGCATACCGGCGACGGGGCTGCGGTTTTTCACAGTTTACGGTCCGATGGGAAGGCCGGATATGGCTTATTTCGGCTTTGCCGACAGCTATTTTGGGGGGCGGCCGATCGCCATTTACAACAATGGCGACTTCGAAAATGATTTGTATCGGGATTTCACCTACATCGACGATATTGTCGACGGCATAATCCGGCTTATTGAGAAGCCTCCAGCAGGCACAGGTACGGCGGGAGTTGATGGAGCAGACGCTCCACATAAGGTATACAACATCGGCAACAACAGCCCGGAGAAGCTGATGGCTTTTATCGGGGCGCTGGAGACGGCATTTAGCAAAGCTCTTGGCAGGGATATTTGTTTTGCCAAACAGTTCGAGCCCATTAAACCCGGCGATGTTCCGGCCACCTATGCATCCACGGATGCGTTGTATGAGGCGGTGGGCTTTAAGCCGCAAACGCCGATTAGCGAAGGCCTGAGGCGCTTTGCTGACTGGTATGTGGACTATTACGGAATTAAGTAACCAAAACCCCGGTGTCCAATATTCAATATTATCCATAAAAGGAGCTGCTTTTTAACGAAGGCAGCTCTTTTTTTAAGGTCCGTACGAGGGCAATCTTATTATTGAGCAGTTAACCAATAAAACTCGATTCTACCAAGAGTAGCTGTAGTATTCATCCAAGACTTACATTAAAATAGGAGTAGAAGTACGTTTTCCAGGAGGGTACATATGAAAGGCATAATTCTTGCAGGAGGCAGCGGGACAAGGCTGTATCCTTTAACCAAGACGATATCCAAGCAACTGCTTCCGATTTATGATAAACCTATGATTTATTATCCTTTGTCGGTCCTTATGTTAGCTGGTATTCAGGATATTTTGATTATTTCTACTCCCCAAGATACACCCCGCTTTGAACAACTGTTAGGCAATGGAAGTGACATTGGCATCACTATTAGCTATGCTGTTCAGGAGTCGCCGGATGGATTGGCGCAGGCCTTTCTTATTGGGGAGGACTTTATTGGTGATGATAGTGTGGCATTAATATTAGGGGATAATATTTTCTATGGACACGGCTTTACGAATCTATTGGCAAAAGCCGCTTTGCGTCAAAGAGGCGCAACTATCTTTGGCTATAATGTCAAAGATCCGGAACGCTTCGGCGTAGTAGAATTCAATGAAAACGGCAAAGCCATCTCTATAGAAGAAAAACCTGAAATGCCAAAATCTACGTATGCGGTAACAGGCTTGTATTTCTATGACAATCGTGTAGTTGATATCGCCAAGCAAATAACCCCTTCGGCGCGTGGTGAACTGGAGATCACAGATGTTAATAAGGCTTATCTGGAATTGGATGAGCTCCATGTCGAGCTTCTTGGCCGTGGTTTTGCCTGGCTGGATACGGGGACACACGAATCCTTGCTTGAGGCCTCAACCTATATTGAGACCATTGAGAAAAGACAAAGCCTGAAGGTAGCATGTTTAGAGGAGATTGCATATCGTAAAGGCTATATTAGCAAAAAGCAGCTGCTTGAGCTGGCCGATTCCTTAAAGAAAAACGAATATGGCCAATATTTGTTAAGATTGGCTCAGCAAAATAGAGAAGTGGTTAAACAGGAGGGCGTTTTTGCATGAAGCTGACAACGACTCAATTGGATGGGGTAATCATTATTGAACCAACGGTTCATGGCGATCATCGCGGATGGTTTATGGAAACGTATAGCGAGAGCCGGTTGGAATCCGAAGGGGTAGACATAACCTTTGTTCAGGATAACCATTCTTTTTCTGCTGCAAAAGGGACGTTGAGGGGGCTGCACTATCAAATAAATCCTAAAGCGCAAACGAAAATGGTTCGCTGCACCAGGGGAGCTATTTATGATGTGGCTGTTGATATTCGCAAAGGCAGCCCGACGTTTGGGCAATGGGTCGGTGTTGAGTTATCTGAGGAAAACAAAAAACAACTGCTGGTTCCCAAAGGTTTTGCCCATGGTTTTATGACATTGATGGAAAATACGGAAGTTCAATATAAAGTGGATGAAGTTTATTCTAAAGAGCATGATCGGGGCATTCGTTGGAATGATTCGGAGATTGGTATCCAGTGGCCGCTGGGAACAGAACCAATCCTTTCGGAGAAGGATGAAATAGCGCCATTATTAGGTAATGCTGAGTATAACTTTATATACGGAGAATAAAAGATGAATATTTTAGTTACGGGTGTTGGCGGACAGCTTGGCTTCGATGTTGTTCAAAGAGGATATTCATTGGGCTTGAACATGATAGGAACAACCTCGTCAATTCTGGATATAACGGATGAAGCAGCAGTGTCCGCTTTTGTGCATAAACATAAACCAGATGCTGTTATTCATTGCGCGGCATATACGGCCGTAGATAAAGCCGAGGATGACAAGGAGAACTGCCGAAAGGTAAATGTGGATGGCACCACCTATTTGGCAGCAGCGGCCAAGCAGGTTCAAGCCAAATTTATATATATCAGCACGGACTATGTTTTTGATGGAGAAGGACAAGAGGCCTTTAAAGAAAGTGATTCTCCAAGCCCTATCAATTATTACGGGTTAACAAAATATGAAGGAGAGCAAGTGGTAAGGGATTTGCTTTCGGATTATTTTATCGTGCGGATTTCATGGGTTTTTGGTATGAATGGCAATAATTTTGTAAAAACGATGCTGCGATTGGCTGAAACACGTGGAGAATTAAATGTTGTGGGCGATCAGTGGGGCTCTCCCACCTATACAGCTGATCTTGCTCGATTGCTGCTAGACCTTGTGCGCACCGACAAATATGGCATCTACCATGCATCGAATGACGGGTTTTGCAGCTGGGCGGATTTTGCTCGTGAAATTTTTGCAGCTGCCCATAAAGATATAAAGGTTAATGGCATTACGACTGATGAATACCCGACTCGGGCAGTCAGACCCAAAAACTCTCGTATGTCGAAGCAAAAATTAATTGAATATGGCCTTGAGCCATTGCCGCCATGGCAGGATGCAGTAAAACGATTCCTAGATCAACTAAAGTCGGAGGAACGGAAATGACAAGAAAAAAAGTGCTTGTTACTGGAGGCGCCGGATTTATAGGCGGTAATTTTGTTCAGTATATGGTGGATAAATATCCCCACTATGATATAACCAATCTGGATCTGTTGACGTATGCCGGCGATCTTACCAAACATTCCGGCATTGAGGGAAGAGAGAATTATCGTTTTGTGAAGGCTGACATTGCGGACAGGGATAAGATGATGGACTTGTTTCAACAGGGGCAATTTCATTATGTCGTTCATTTTGCAGCGGAGAGTCATGTTGATCGTTCAATTACAGACCCGGGGATTTTTGTAAAAACCAATGTACTGGGAACACAGGTATTGCTTGATGCGGCCAAAGCTTACGGCATTAACAAGTTTGTGCATGTTTCCACGGATGAAGTGTATGGCGAGCTGGATTTTGATCCCGATACTTTTTTTACTGAAGAAACGCCTATACAGCCTAATAGTCCTTATAGCGCAAGCAAGGCCTCGTCCGATCTATTGGTTAGGGCGTATCATGAAACCTTTGGGCTTCCGGTTAATATTACGCGTTGTTCCAATAACTATGGCCCGTATCATTTTCCAGAGAAGCTTATTCCGCTAACGATATCGAGGGTGCTTAACGGTCAGAATGTTCCCGTTTACGGCGATGGTGGAAACATTCGGGATTGGCTGCATGTCTGGGATCATTGTTCAGCGATTGATTTGGTTATGCATGAAGGCGCAATCGGCGAGGTTTACAATATTGGCGGGCATAATGAGCGAACGAATCTTGAAGTTGTGAAAACGATTATTAATGCGTTGAATCAGTCGGAAGACTTGATTGAGTTTGTGAAGGATCGCCCGGGCCATGATAAACGGTATGCGATTGACCCCTCCAAGCTTACAAAGCTGGGTTGGAACCCAAAGTATACCTTTGAAACAGGAATCAGCCAAACAGTTGAATGGTACCTCAATAACAAGAGCTGGTGGGAGCGTATTATAAGCGGCGAATATCAGAACTATTTTGATAAGCAGTATGGAATTTAAATCAAGTGTTCATATGAAGTAAGCTCGTTAATCACAAAATAAGCCGGCGCCTGCAAAAAGGTGCCGACTTATAAAAACGTGTGTATTTTATCAAGACATTTATGAACTACTTCATCTGGTGCTCTGCCGACAATATCTATACGCCGGGCTCGCCAATCCAGATTTTTAATCTGATCCGTTAGAATAACCCCGTCAAAAACTAATCCATCCGGCAACAATACTTCAAATCCCCATCCTCTGACCGTATGCGTGATAGGACAAACCGAAACAAAACCAGTCGTTTGATTGAATGCTGCTGGCGACAACACAATAGCGGATCTTCTTCCCGCTTGTTCGTGACCAGCTTGAGGATTAAAATTGATCCAGACTAGATCCCCCCGATCTGCACTCATTTAAAATAATTCCTTTCCTTCTCGACCAAAGTCGATTTCGTCGTGGCGATTTTCCGGTTTGCATTGCGAAAGTAATTCATCCAAAGTTGGCTTTTTCCTTCTGGGTATAACCGTGAGTGTAAAATCATCACCTACGATTAGGTCAACTTCAGTTCCTTGGCAAATCTCGATTTTTTCAGCAATATGGCTTGGAATTCGAATACCAAGGCTGTTTCCCCATTTCTGTACGGTAGTTGACATGGAAAACCCTCCTTGCTTTTGGCGTTGGTGATTCATTCTATCATACCCCCAGCTATATTGTATACACTTAGTATATACATCTGGAACGAATATGATGCCATTATACAGACGAACCATGGCAGTTCAGCGGTGATGCTTGTCCTGCCCTCATTTCAAGAGTATGATAAATGGCAAACGCCAGCAGGATGGAGTAGGAGCACCAGGATGAGAATCGGCATACGCACCAAGCTATTTGCAAGCTTCTCCGTTGTTATCATTGTTTCCTTGTCAATTGTGAGTGTGCTTTGGTACAACAAATATTACAGCAGCCAGCGAGAATCGGCGGAGAGCTTTATGTCGCGGACCATTCTGGATGCGAACAAAAGCCTGGAGCTCACCTTGAAGGACATTGACTATATAAGCACGATCATTTCGCTTAACAGACCTAATGTTATTGATGTTCTTTTGCCCGATGCTACGGAAACATTAATTGAGCGGCTCGAAAAAGACCGCAAGCTTGATAATTTCATCTCCAGCCTATACGGCTACAAATATTATATCTCCAGCATTCTGGTGGCTGGCATGGACGGGCGCAGCTATTCACAGGGCGCAACGGTTCCAGCCGATGAATTTATGCAATCTAGCTGGTTTAGACAGCTGCTGGAGCAGCGGGGCAACAAAATATTTATTACGACCCATGCCAATACGAAGCTGAATAAGGTGTCCGCATATTTGAATCAAAATGTCGTTTCTATCTCGCGTGCCATCATGAACGGGCATGAGGCAGTTGGTTATGTAACGATTGATTTTAACTACGAGGTCGTTGAACGGATATTGAATACGCCGCTGCCTAATAAAAGCCAGCTTTTTCTTTTGGACGATAAAGGCAGCTTTGTTTATTCGCCCCGCGCGGAAAATATTAATAAGTCGATTTCCGAAACAGACTATGCAAGCGTACTTCCTCAGCTCAACGGGAATTCGGGAAAGCTCAGTATGAGCATTAACGGCGAAGAGCATCTTGTTGTCTATCATACGTCGGATTATTTGAATTGGACAACGGTTGGCCTTATTCCCAAAAGCGAGCTGCTGGCCGAAAGCCGAAAAGTCGCTAATAATATGATGCTTATTCCGGTATTTACGTTAATTGCGGCATTGATTGTGGCTACGATTATTTCAAACCACATTACCCGAAATATTGGACGCTTGCGGCACGCTATGAAAAAGGTAAGCGCAGGCAATTTGTCTGATCCAATTGCGATAACCTCCGGTGACGAGGTGGAGGAGCTGAGCCGCGGCTTTAATGCGATGGTAACCAATTTGCGCGTTCTTCTTGACGATATCAAGGGGACGGAGGAGCAGAAGCGGGTACTGGAATTCAAGGCGCTGCAAGCCCAGATCAATCCGCATTTTTTGTTTAATACGTTAAACCAGATCAAATGGCTTGCCGATGTTCAAAAGGCGGATAATATCAAGCAGCTGGTGACCTCGCTGGTCACGCTTCTTCATAGCAGCATGGGCAAGGGCGGGGAATTTATTACAGTGCGGGAGGAGCAGCAATATCTGGAGCATTACCTCAACATTCAGCAATTTCGCTATTATGATAAATTCAATGCGGTCTTCGATATTGAGGAAGCTATTTTGGATGCCCGCATGTTGAAATTTTTGCTGCAGCCTATTCTGGAGAACGCCTTGATTCATGGACTGGAGCCGTTGAAGGGAAGAGGCCAGCTTGTTATTAAAGGGTATGGCGACGGCGGGCATATCGTATTTCAGGTTTCAGATGATGGCGTGGGAATGGAGCCGGAGCGGCTTGAAACGATATTTGACCATGAAGCCGAGAAAAGCCAGTCGAGGTTCAGCGGAATCGGACTAAGCAATGTGCAGGAGAGAATCAAGCTGCATTATGGAGCGGGGTACGGCCTTCAGATCGAAAGCGTGCCTGGCTTGTTCACGACTGTAACGCTGCGGATTCCGATTGAAGGGGAGGGAGAAGAGGGGGATGCTTAACGTGCTGCTTGTCGACGATGATTTGCCTATGCTCAGCAAGCTTAAAAATATGCTCGCCTGGGAAGCACACGGCTTTTTTCTATGCGGCGAAGCGAACGGAGGGCAAGCGGCAATCAGGCTTCTTCACAAGTTCAGACCCGAAATCGTCATTACGGATATGAGTATGCCCGGCATGGACGGGCTGGCGCTTATTGATTATTTGGAGGAGCATTTTCCTCAAGCGCAGGTTATCGCAGTCAGCAGCTTTAGCGACATTCATTTTGTCAAAAATAGTATGCGTAAGGGCGCCGTGGACTATATTCTAAAGCATGAGCTTGATGTTGGGGTGCTGCAGGCAGCTCTGACAGCCGCCAGGGAGCTGCTTGCCAAGGAGCAGGAGGCGCAGGAGCAGACGCTGCATATGCAGAAGCAGATGCAGCAGAGCCATACAACGCTGCTCAGGGATTTCATAAGGGAGCTTGTAGAGAATAGCTACGAGTCCGAGGAGGCAATGCTGCTGAGAGCGGACAAGCTCGATATTCGGCTGAATCCTCGGATGCTGACGGTTGTTGTGGCGGAATGGGATAGCCGCAGCATGCTGTCAGACCGCTTTGACGTCAAAGAGCTTACTTTTATGAAAGGCTCCTTTATGGATATTGTTGATAATATTCTGTCGGATACCGAGGGGGCCTTTATGACACCTCTGGAGAACGGGAAGTTTGTGTTTCTGTTTTCCTTTGAGACGAATAGCCGATTTATCTGGCACACCATAATATCGGAGGCGCTGTCTCGAATCAGAACGAGTATTAAGCGTCAGTTGAATTTAACGATAAGCTGCAGCGTTAGCGAGATTGGCAAGGCGGACCAGCTGCCGAGCCGCCTCCTGGAAGCGGACAAGGCGCTTCAGGAGCGGTTTTATGAAGGCGGAGATGTTATTATCTGGCCTGGCATTCAACGAAAAGAGCCTTCCTCTGTCAGCTTCTCTGTAGACATAAAGCTGGAGAGGCTGCTGTTGTCGCATCTTGCAACGCTTAATGAGGCCGAGCTTATCGGGCAAATTGAAGAGCTGTTTGATCGAATGGGCAAGGCGAGGGCGCCGCATAAAACGGCGCAAATGGTGGCAGTTGAGCTTATTCACCTCGTTAACCGCAAGTCCAAGGAGGCAGGCATTGCTGACGGGGAGTTATTCGGAATGGATCAAAATCCATATCAGATCATCGGCAAATTCGATACGCTGCTGGAGATGAGGGAATGGATTGTCGAGGTTTACCGCAAGCTGATGCAAGCCCTGCATCCTTCTGCGCGTCATACGCTTTACTCCGATAACGTCGGGCGGACGCTGGAATGGATTCGGAAGCATTTTACCGAACCAATCACCCTGCAGGACGCGGCGGAGGTTATTGGCGTGAATGCCTCCTATTTAAGCCGTATGTTCAAGGAAGAGTGCGGGCAAGGCTTTACCGATTACGTCAATCATTTGCGCGTGGAGCATGCGAAGCTGCTGATCCGCTCAGGAGAGAATGATTTGAAGGAAGTGGTGAAGCAGGCGGGCTTTAATCACTATAATTACTTTTTTACCGTATTCAAAAAAATAACCGGAGCAACACCGCTGGAGTACGAAAAGCAGCAGAAGAGTTAGTCTAGCCCCAAAAAGTAAAAAAGATAGAGTAAAAGTAAAAATAATGGAGTCCGCCAGCGGGCTCTTCTTTTTTATGATTAAGAGGCAAGAAGAGAAGCACACATCTAAGGGGGATAAAAAAAGATGAAAAAGAGCTCACTGAAGTTTACACTGGCACTTTCATTATCGGCAGTCTTGCTGATGACTACTGCAGCTTGCGGCAATAAAAACGAATCGCCCGATACAGGAACTAACGGAGGCGGGGGAGCTGACAAGCAAGAAACGGTAACCTTCTGGTCATGGGTTCCGACAGATGTACAGGCAGAGAAGGCGATTGCTGCTTTTGAGAAGGCTAACCCGGATATCAAGGTGGATTACTGGCGCGGCGAGCAAACCGATTACCAAAAGAAGCTTCAGGTTGCGATGGCCGCCAATGAAGGGCCCGACCTGCTGGGCATGCAGGTTGGCGGAATGCTGAACCAATATGCGAATACGCTGGAGCCGATTGAGGCGCTTGCGGATCAAAACTGGGGAGCTGGCTGGCAGGACAACTTTGTAAAAGCGTCGATTGATCAAGTTAAAGCAACAGATGGCACAATGGTGGCTTTGCCGCTGAACCTGACAGGTCAGGAGTTTGTGCTTTATAACAAAACGATTTTTGACAAGGTTGGCATTACAAAATTGCCAACTACCTATGAAGAGTGGCTGAACGTAAATGCTGTTATTCGTGAAAAAGGAGACGGCATTGTACCGGTAGCATTTGGAGCAAAGGATATCTGGCATGATGTGGATATGTTTGTATCGTTAAGCAATCAATTTGCCCCAGGCAAGGTGTATGAGGCAGAGCAAGGCAAGCTGGCTTGGACCGATCAAGCCTTTGTGGATACGATGACGGCCTGGAGCAAGCTGTTCACCGACAAGGTGATGCAGGACGGCGCGCTTGGCTTATCCACTTACCCCGATGCGCGCGACCAATATTTCTATTCCGGCAAAGCGGCCATGTTCCTGACGGGCTCCTGGCATGCAGGCTACAGCCTGCCGGGCGGGGAGAAGGAAGGCACAGCTATCGAAAATGATGAAACTGGCATATTCCTGCTTCCGCAAATCGGGCCAAATGCATCCAGAGCGGTAGCAAGCGTAGATACGGCGCTTTCGATTAACAAAAACTCCAAGCATAAAGAAGCGGCGTGGAAGCTGCTTGAGTTTATGACGCAGGGAGAAGGCCAGCAAATTATGGCGGACTTCATTCAAGGCTCCCCTGCCAAGGTGGGCGTCGAAATTCAAACGCTGGACCAGTTTAAATTCGATGCCGAGCGCGAGGGCATCAAGGTGGTAAATGACGCCATTGCGAACGCCATCGGCAAACGTCTGCTGGACTATCCAGAGCTGACAAACGCCATCGGCATAGCGATGCAGGATGTGGCGGCTGGCAAAGACATTGAAACCGCACTTAAAGACATTCAAAAAGTGTCCGACGGCATCGATCGCAAATAAGTCATCCAAATCAAACAAAGAGCATGAATATGCGCGTTAGTATTCATGCTCTTTGTTATTACAAGAGAGATAGTTGGCAAATGGAGGAGTGATGCATCATGACTGGCAATCGTTCAGTGCTTTCCGGCTGGAGAGCGTATCTTTATGTACTGCCGATACTTGTATTGTCGGGTTTATTTTTGTACTACTGCATTGGATTTACCGTATACACCAGCTTTCATTCATGGAACGGCATTGACACGGACATGAAATTTATCGGCTTGGATAACTATATCAAGCTGTTTGACGATAAGTCTTACCATATCGCTTTACGCAACAACCTGATCTTTTTCGTGTTTACGGTTGGCGTACAAGCTGCGCTCGGCTTATTGCTCGCGGTGCTGCTGCGCGCCAAGCTGAAGGGCAATTCCATTTTTCGCTCCATTTATTTCATACCTACGATCATGGCCCCGATTATTATCGCAGCCATTTTCCGGATTATTATGGATACCAATTTCGGCAGCTTGAACGAGGGGCTTCGCGCTATCGGGCTTGATTTCTTGGCTGTATCCTGGCTGGGAGATCCCAAATACGCGCTTATGTCGATTATTATTGTCAATATTTTCGAGTGGATGGGCTTTAGCATGACTCTTTATTATTCAGCTTTGCTTGCCATTCCGGATGAAATCTATGAATCTGCCAAAATCGACGGCTCCGGCTTCTGGCGCACGTTGTTCAAAATTACGGTTCCGCTTGTTGGGGGAACAACCTCTACGCTCGTAATTCTCGGCATCGTTGGCTCGCTCAAAACGTTTGATATCGTGTCCCTTCTAACCGGCGGCGGTCCTGGGCGTTCGACAGAATTTCTGACTACCTATGTCTACAAGAAGGCGATTGAGGAGTTTAATGGAGGCATGTCTGCGGCGGCGGGTGTGACCATTCTTATTATTGCGCTTGTGCTTGCCGTACTGCAAATCCAGTTTACAAACCGCCAGCAGCGTGATTTATAACAGGAAGAGGTGAGTCATTTGTTTATTAATTTGCGAAAAATAGATAAGTGGGTCATTCAGGCCGTATTGGCCGTGTTTGCGCTCATTTGGCTGTACCCGCTCGTCCAATCGGTCATTAAATCGCTTGAGATCAATGGCTTCGGCAATTATCTGGCTGTCATCCGGCATCCCAAGGTTAACTATTTCCTTGTTGTATTCAATAGCTTCTTCATCGCTGTATGCACAACACTTATTGTTGGTTTACTCGCCACTCTGGCTGCGTATGCGTTCTCCAAAATGCAGTTCAAGCTCAAGAATGTCCTGTTCTACTCGCTTGTGGCTTGCTTGGCGATACCGGCTACCGCAGTTATGTCGCCGCTGTTCTTCACAGCGAAGACGCTGGGCATTACGAACAGCTACCCGGGTGTTATCCTGCCGCTGGTAGCCTTTAATGCGCCGTTTATGCTGCTCATTCTAAAAAATTATTTTGATTCCATTCCAAACGCAATATTGGAGGCGGGCATGATTGACGGCGCTTCGTCGCTCCGCATGTATAGAACGATTATGATTCCATTGGGTGTTCCAGCCATTATCAATATTGCGGTGCTGACCTTTATTTACTCCTGGAACGATTACATTATTCCGCTTTTGCTCATTCGTGATGAGAAAATGTATACGGTCACGCTGGCTACACAGTTTTTTACGGGGACAACCAGCCAGACGCCAGAAATGGTCGCACAGCTGTATGCGGCGCTTATTCTGATGACCATTCCATCCATTATCGTCTATATGTTTGGCCAGAACGCCCTGAAGTCCGGGCTGACAGCCGGAGCAGTCAAGAGTTAATGAATCTGCCAGAGGAGGCAACCTGTTATGGAAAAAAGAACACAAGCAGACGGATGGCCGCTGCATCAAACCGATTCATACCGCAATCCGCTCCCTATTAAAGCAGGAGCAGGACAGAGCGAACCGTTAACACTGGTGCATCCCGATCCGTACGTGCTGAAATACAATGGCTGCTACTATACCTATGCGACGGGGGAAGCGGGGGTAGTCGTGCTGCGCTCGTCGGATTTGCTGAGCTGGGAGCATCTTGGCTATGGCTTTCAGCTGCCAGGGCGCAAAAACTATTGGGCGCCGGCCGCTGTTTATGAAAACGGACAATTCTATTTGTACGTTTCCTCTATGCCCGAGGATACGGATGATGTGCATGAGGAGCGTCTTATGGTTGCGGTTTCTTCAACGCCAGAGGGGCCGTTTAGCTATGTGAGGACATTTTATGATACCTTTTCGCTTGACGCTCATGTGGTAAAGGATGAGCATGGCGAATATTATCTGTTTTATTCCAACAATGAATATTCCGGTGTAGATCGCGACCGCGCAGGCACGGTCATACTGGTGGATAAACTGGCTGATATGGTGACGCCGGCGGGTGATCCCAGAATTGTCGTTGTGCCTACGATTGATGAGGAGATCTATGAAGAAAACCGCTTTGGCGACGGCCGGGACTGGCATACAATTGAAGGAGCCTTCTATTTGAAGCGGGGCTTGAAGCATTACATGATGTACAGCGGCAACGCCTATGTCCGGCCGAATTATTTTCTGGGCTATTGTATGGCGGATGGGGGAAATGGAGAATCGCTGCTGGATTTGGAGTGGAATAAGTATCCGTCCGATGACGAATATAAGCCGCTGCTTCGTAAAAATGAAGGGGCAGAGGGTGTTGGACACAACTCGGTTATTCGCGGCCCGAACAATGTAGACAGCTGGGTATTTTATCATGGTCGAAATGCTGAAGATCTGCTGGATATGGGCAAGGAGCAGCGCACGATGCGAGCCGACCCACTACTCTGGAGCGGGGATCAGCTATATATCGCCGGGCCAACGTACAGCGAGCAGCCAGCGCCAGCAAAGCCGGCGTTGCGTGATCTGTTTGAAGGCGCGGATAAAGGCTTAGGTGCAGACTGGCTATCTGTAGCAGGAGAGTGGTCCACAGCAAACAGGGAGGCGCTTCAAGGAAATCGCTCAGTTGTAGCGGGCGCTGTAACCCGTGAAGCCTATAGTCATTACGTGCTGGAGGTCAGCGCGAAGTGGCAGAAGGATCATACGGGAGGCCTGTACGGCATTTATGCTGCTTATGTGGATGAAAATAACTACGTGTCCGTTTTGTTTGATGTGGGGAGAAGAGTGCTGCGGGCCCAAGCGATGTGCAAAGGCGTTCAGTATGAGGCGATTCACCATGTGCTGCCGGAGACGTTTAATTTTTCGGTGTTCCATTTGCTGCGTGTGGAGAAAACGGGCAGGTGCTTTATCATCAAGCTGAATGATGTTGCTGTCATTCAAGCCGACTTCCCGCTGGCTGATGGCGGCGTAGGTCTGCATACGCGCTACACGTCGGCATCCTTTGCGGGTTTCGAGGTGACTCGTCATGTGGCGCTGACGGCTGTAAATGCAGGACCGTTTGCAGAGCTGCTGGAGAGAGTGGGCGGCAACGGTTTATGCAAGGTGAGTGAAGGGGAGCTTCACTGCCGCACTATTCAAGGCGAAAGCAGCAAGTGGAAGCTGGATGCATTCCAGGCGGCGGAGGCTGACCGGGGTTATCGGATTGAATCGGATGTTCTTGTGAAGCGGGGAGGAGAATCTGGTTTGCTTGTTTCGTATATAGATGAGCGGAACTGGACTGACATTGTGTTAAGCCGCGAGTCGGAGTCGATTACGGTTACGCAATGCCGGAATGGCTTAACGGAGGTTGTTATGACAGCTTCTCTGGCAGCCGCTTCGTTTGATTGGACAAGCTGGCATACGATGTCAGCCACGATAGCTGGACAAAGTCTCGTTATTCGCGTTGACCAGCATATGTGGTCTGCCGATGCCTTTGATGGCCTTGGAGGTACGCCGGGCTTAACTGGCTCGGGCGAGGCTGTGTATCGAGAAATACGCTATACTATTCTTTAGCCGGATCAAAAAGAACCAGTCCTCTGATGACTGGTTTTTTTGTTTCTAAAAGAGGTGCGCTTGACTGTTTGAGGAAAAAGCTCAATTCAAGTTTCTAAAATCCCTAAATTGTATATAATAAAGAAGTGAGTTTGAAAACAGGGGGTTAAAAAATGTTAATTGACTATACTTTCTCGAACTTTCGTTCATTTGAAAAAGAGGCTGGAATTAGTATGAGGGCAAGTTCTCAGCGAACATTGGGCACAAATTTACTTCATGCGCGAGGTCAGCGCCTATTGCCTTCGGCAGTTATATATGGTCCTAATGCGAGCGGAAAGTCAAGCATTATAATGTCATTGGAGATTATGAGGGAAATGGTATTGGCTGGCTCGCTAGATGCGGATGGAGAAGGGTTGAATTATTTGGAATTATACCCATTTGCGCACGGAAATAGCAGGCGACCTATGTTGTTTCAAATTGAATTTATTAATCAAGGCTTTCATATTAGGTATAGCATTGAAGTAGAGTGTGAGCCACTGAAGAGGAGTAGTAGAAGAATTTATTCGGAGCAGCTTTCCGTCATTAATAAAAAGGGTGAGTTAATATCGCTGTTTGAACGGACAAAAGATAAAATTGTAATTGCTGAGGATCAGAGAGCCTTGGAACTGTTAGGACTTCAGAAAGACCTTCTGAAGAAACTAGAGGAGCTTGTTAACTTTAATCACGATAAAATGGATCTTTTTTTGGCGCGAACTTTTAAGAATCTCATTAAAACTGAAATTGCAGAGGCCGTAATTGACTTTTTCCGTAATAAATTGACAGTAGTCAGCGATTTTTCTTTAAAGAAATCAAAATTTTCATTTCACATGAAGGATATGCCGGATCAAAATACAATGTTGTGGAATAAAACATTAGAAACATTTATTAAAAGGGCAGACTTTGGCCCCCAGCATATTTTGTTTGAATCAAACCCGCAAGATGATGAAGAAACAACCGACATGGAACTGTACTCTCTATATCAAATTAATGGTCGGGATGTAGCTATTCCTGCTGAGCTGATGGAATCAAGGGGAACCATGAAATTGCTCGACTTTGCTATCCCATTTGAGCAGCATTTTACATCAGGTGGTGTTTTTGTACTTGACGAATTTGATTCAGCTATACACCCAGAGCTCGTCAAAGGCATACTTTCCCTCTACAACAATCCAAATATAAATAAGCAAGGAGCACAGCTAATATTCACAACACATAATCCTATCTATTTGAATAATCAGATATTTCGAAGGGATCAGATTCGATTCGTTGAGAAGGACCGTGAGTCATACGGCAGTGCAGTTTATTCCCTTGCTGATTTTGGATCAGAATCTGTTCGAAATGATCATAACTACTTAATTAACTACTTTAAGGGGAACTACGGGGCTCTTCCATTTATTGATTTCTCAGGACTTCTCGAAGATGTGTCAAATGAGGGGGGAGAATAGATGAGCCTTGTGCGTCGAAACTATATTTGTACCTGCGAAGGTAGTCAGGAAAAGATTTATTTGGAGCATGTAGCAAAATTGCTGACAATATTTCCTCAACGTGTTGTTTCGATTAATGCCATTATAGATCAGCCCGGGCGATTGGAAAGACAATATGAACAGTACGACCGGGCCTCGCTTTTCGACTATGATTTTAATAAGGAGCTCTTTGAGAAAAACATTTTGCAATGTGAGAAGATGCAGCGAGAGGATAAACGTGCAAAAGGAAAAAATCGGAGAAGAACATTCCATGCATACAGTAATGTGAATTTTGATTTATGGTTAGTACTTCATAAGGAAAACTGCAATCGTCCGGCTGCATCAAATGATGGGTACCTGGATATTGTAAGGCGTATCTATCATCTGGATAAGGAAGACAATATTAAAAAAGAGCAAAATATACGCCGCATAGTTGAACAAATTAGTTTGCAGGATGTAAAAGCGGCTATAAGAAGAGCAGAGGATATTCGTAATAAAAAAGTTGAGACGGACTGCGAAATTATTGGAGGAACTCACATATATCCCAATCCTGACTTCTCAATTCATATATTTTTAAAGTATGTTCTTCAAGCGGTGGGCGAAGATGTTTTATAAAATTATCAAATAAAGAAGGTGCATTATGTCGCTGTTAACGGACTATATCATTGCTTTGACACACTTGTATGGGCTTGTACATAAGAAGCGTGTATTAAATGCGTACAATCGGCAAAATGAAATCCAATGTAGTCTGGATGATGTTACAGAAATAGCAAAGTCCTCAAAAAAGATGCTGGCCCAACATTTTGTGCAGGTGCATGGGGATTATTTTGTAGAAGATACGATTCTGGATGAAGGCAAATTTGAATATGAGCTGGAGATGCGGCAGGACAAGCCCTGGTACCTCCCCGACAAGAAAAGCCTGCTGAAGTATAAGGACAGCTATTATTATGAAATAAGCGATCAATATACAGCTCTGTCAGCCTATTTGGCCCAAACCTTTTATGGCGGCGATGAGTACAAGGCAGATATTTTATGTGAATATATTCAAGGGATTTGTCAATTTGCTTTTTCCTTTGACATTGTTTTGGATGAATTTGAACGCCGGAACTTGACTTTCAAAAGCGAGGATGAGATGAATGAGTTCATTCATCTAGTTGCCGAGATGGCCAATAACACGCGAATATGGCAAAATAACGGCTTTACGCCAAAGGAGCTATCGGAAAAATTCGGGCAGTCTGCTCCCGGCACGTTGCTTCAACCTTCTAGATCATCCGGTACAGCTCAAGGAGTTGGCCCCGTAGATTTGCGTACGAGTGTGGCAAACAATGTCATCCCCTTCAAGCGCGAAGAAAAGGCTGGCAGAAACGATCCCTGCCCATGCGGGAGCGGGATAAAGTATAAGCAATGCTGTCTGAGCAAGAGCTAAGCGCATGAAAAAATGGATTTATTGGGCATTGGTTGCTTTGGCATTTGGATTAATTTTTTATTTGTCCTCCCAACCGGCGACGGAGTCGGGAGCCTGGAGCCGCAGCCTGACAAGGTGGCTTGTCGCCCATGTGTCGGGGTGGTATCCCGAAGCGGGGATTCATTTTGAGCGAGCACATCATTTATTCCGCAAAAATGCCCACTTTTTTATCTACGGCTTGCTGGGCATCCTGGTGTTTAATGCGCTCCGTTTAAGCTCTCTGAGGGGCTGGCGGCGAGCTGGCATGTCTCTGATGATTTGCGTGCTGATTGCTATATCGGATGAGATTCATCAATATTTTGTACCCGGCAGAGGGGCCCAGGTTAGGGATGTTATCATTGATGGAGCAGGCTCTGCAACAGCTATCGCCATATGCTGGATGGTAAGCAGGATGAGGGCAGGATGGAGGAATTGGCGGGAAACCGGAAGCATGTAGTGGAAATATCGGGATGTCAACTGAAACAATTGGTTGAGAAAAGGCGTTTAAGAGATAAGGCATTAAAAACCAGATTAAGGAGAATCGCCGTTCTTCACTGGCTGGAGGGTTTACAGGCGAAGGAGACGAAATGACTAAAAATAAAAAAATGCTGTTATTTGGAGCGGGAGCTGTGCTTTTGCTTGCTCTGGTTGTGTACGGAGCAAGCAGCCTTAGCTCGAAGATGGACGAGGCTCAAAAGCTGAAGAATCAAATAGCGGAAACATCCGGTGAGGAAGGCGACAAAGCGGAGCCGGGCGATGGAGGGCAAACCGAGGAAACCGGACAAACCGGACAACCTGGAAATACGTCCGGCGAGCTTGGCGGAGAGGCTGGCGAGCCGGGTGGCTCCGAATCTGAGGGCTCCAACGATCCCGGCAATGCAAATGGCGCCAATAATGGCGAAGGTTCTGCAGAGGGTCAGAACGGACAAGGCAGTTTGTCTGCTCCGGGTCAAGGGAATTCCGCCTCCAATGGCACAGCTAATGACGGTGGAGCGGTGTCGCCGGGGGCAACAGCAGCGACGCCAAGCGGCGCGGATAGCGGCGGCGGAACCAGCCCGGCGGTAAAGCCTTCAAAAGAGTCGGAGACGCCAGCAAGCGGGGGCTCCTCCTCGCAGAATCCGGCTGCTACAACGCCTCCGAATGAGAAGGATGAGATCAAGCAAGGCATTGATGCCGCCATCACCAAGGAGATGGAGAAGCTCAGAACGTCCTGCTCCGCAACAAGCAGCAGTCTGGTCAACAAGATCGCGGCTGAGCTGAAGGCGGACCCCGAAGGCGGACTGGAAAAAATCCAGGGTTCTTTAATGGATGATGTAGTTGCGGCCGAAGCCAAGTGCGACAGCGACTTTAGCGCTCTAATTGCCAAGGCGAAGCAGCAGTACAAAAAGGAAGGCATTTCGGAAGAGTCGCTGCCGGATTGGAGCTCGGAATACGCAAGCTCCAAAGAGAAGGCGCGCGCCAATGCGCTGGCAGCTATCGCTAATGCGATGTAAGCCACAGATGTAGACTGCGAATGCAGGAATAGCGCCGGGGCATTCAAGCGGCGCAACTCCTGCATTGCAAGAAGAAAGGACCTCAATTCCCTGCAATATAGCGGGAAGTTGAGGTCCTTTTCTTCATTGGAAATGGAGTAGGATATCGGTTTAGAACGCTTCCCGATGCAGAGGCTTCATTAAAGTAAGCCGATGATAGCCAGTCGAGTAATAGTTCATCTCAAGATTAAGCGTTATGAAACCCAGCCTCTCATAAAAGGCGACTGCTGCTTGGTTTTGTTCATGCTGAAGTGTATACAGAACAACAGTGTTATGTCCGAGCTGTTCGATTTTTTCGCATATGGCAGCGATTAGTTTGCTGCTTACGCCACTCCGCAGCCTGCTCATTTTGGTGGCTACGCCGACAATCTCGTATTGGTTGGCGTCTTCTTGCAGCACATATCCAGCATGCCCTATCACGCCTTCACTATCATCAACCATAACATAAAAGCCGCATTGACTTTCATCCTTTGCTTCAAGGTATGATTGCCAGCGGGCGGGATACAGTGCGCGAATGAACGGCGGGAACTGAAAAGAATGCTCCTCCATTATTTCTAGAACACGGAATTGATCATCAACCTGAAGCGGGCGGACCTCCAATACTATCTCTCCTTCAAAAGATCAAATACTTTGCCCAGGCGTACGGCGTTTTCCATATACGCTTCCTCGTGGTTACCCACGTTCCGCCAGTCACGCATACCACAAATTTCTTCTAACTATACACAATAGCCACTCTTTTTACTAGAAGCATTAAATGAGCAATCCTGTCCATTAAGATATTTCCCTAGGCAAAAAGAAGCCTCCAGGCCGCATGAACTGCGGAGCCGGAGGCTTCTTTTTGTCCGGGGCGCTAGTTGATGCCGCCGCTCGATTCTGAATCAGTTCACTTCAGAGGCCTTCGCCTGTTTGATGCGAAAGGAAATCGAAAAGCTCAGGAGAACAAAAAGCAATTGTAGAGACAGAGCCAATATAATCCCCGTCAACAACCCCAAATTCAGCGACTGACTAACGGCAATGAGAGCTCCGCCGATTCCAATGCTTAAACCAGGACTAAATGCATCCGTAAACTGAAGACTGGCGGATATCTCTCCTTCTTCCCCTGCTTTGGAATGTTGAAGTGCAATCGCTCCAGTCGTAGGATGTGCCAAACCGATGCCAAATCCAGTGAAAAGCTGTGAAATCAATGCAAATACGATCCCGCCATCAGGTAAGCCAACTGCCAGCATGACCGCAGTAACTCCAATGATCATTAATCCAATGCCCGCTGTTACCCGTTTCTGTCGGCCCTTTCCATGGTCTTTAGCATCCAGCTTTGATTGTAGCCAGGCTGCCGTTGACCAGCTTAGTGCACCCGCAGCTACAACTAATCCCGCCCTATCTGCAGGAAGCTTTATTACATCTGTCAAAGCCAAGACAACATAGCTCTCAGTCCCATAATAACAAGCGGCAAAAAATCCCCTAGAAGCAATCGTAGCAGGCAAACCTCTTCTGGCACGTAAGGTGCCTTCAGGCAGCAGCTTTCGCAAAGGCTGGATCATGATAAGCAATCCTGCTAACGATAGTACAATTCCTTTCCAATCCGTTATAAAGCCTAGCCCACCCAAAAGCATGCCTGTTCCAATAGCAAGCAGTACCGCATAGCCTTCTTTTCTGCTGTTCTTTGAATGGACATTCTCCTTCACTGTAAATTTGCGAAAAGCGGGAAGCGTCAGCACAACAGCCAAACCAATTAAAGGCAGCACCAGCCAAAAAACAAATCTCCAGGACAGATACTCCGCTATCAGTCCGGCAATGTATGGGCCAATTAATGCAGGCAAAATATATGCACCGGAAAACAAAGCAAGTATTTTCGTTCTAAGCTTATCGGGATAACCTAAAGTAATGCTGAAATATACACATGTAATGATAGCCCCTGCACCAAATCCCTGAAAAACTCTTCCTATTATTAGCATAATCATATTCATAGATGTAGCGGCAATCACGATACCGATCACAAAAAAAAGAATGGATAAGCTAAACGATGCAAAAACGCCGTTTTTGTTAATCCGCTGACCTATAATCATCGTTCCGAGGATTTGTGCCAAAAGAAAGGCGCTGAATATCCAGCCAAACAAATGAAGCCCGTCTAATTTCTGGGCCAGGGTCGGAGCAATCGTCACCAGCGCCAAACCTTCGAACGCAACAATTGTTACTGCAAGAATAATGCCTATTGTCAATGCTCTATACTTTGAATCAAAAACCCCGACTTCTTTTTGATTTATTGCCATCCTTCAACACTCCTTAATGTAATTTTAATAGTCTCGACTATAGTTGTCGTAGCAACTATGTGGTCTGTAAATGTAAAGAGATACTCCTCTTTTAATTATTGATCTTTTACGTTGTTATACATTTTGGTAAGAATCCTTCTAAACATTTCAACTTCCTCTTCGGATAACCCCTCGATGGTTATGTTATATGCTTCAATAGAAGGAGCAAGAATTTCATCTTTAATATCTCGTCCTTTAGGAGTTAAATAAACACGCAAAGACCGTCTGTCCGTTTCATGGACCACACGATAAATAAATCCCTTCTTTTCCAGCTTAAACAGCATTCGTGCAACATTCGTTTGGTCTTTGTGCAGTCTCTCGGCAAGTTCTTTTTGGGTGATCCCTTCTTTTTCCCATAATACGATTAATATTTCCCACTGATCCACTGTGATGTCAAACGGATTTACTACCTTTTGATAATAATTATTTAGTTTAAGTGCTGCGCGCTGCACATTAACACCAATATATTTTTCTAACTCCAAGGTTCTCCCCCCTTAATACTGGTCATGATTATAGTTGCTGAGACCATTATAATTTGAATTTTTTAGAGTGTCAAATTAGTACGCCATTATCCATTTTATAGGGCAAGCCGACATCTCCCTGAACAAAAAGAAGCCTCCGGTCCGCATCATTGCGGAGCCGGAGGCTTCTATCTTGTCAACAAGGTACAGTACAGTTAAGGTTTAATTATTTGCTTGCAACCCAAGCGTCGATTTGGGACTGGATTTCAGCCATAACTTTGTCCAGGCCGTTTTCTTTGAACTTCTCGATAGCTTTAGGCAATTGAACGGCAGGATCTACCGTACCGGAGAACAGCGCGTCATAAACGGCGTCCTTCGTATTTTTCAAGCTTGCCAGCTCGCTTGTGATTTTGCTTGTATCTACTTGGAAGCCAAGCAGAGGAGCTGCTGTTGCGGAATCGTTGAACTTCTGGAATTGCTCCCATTTGTCAGGCGCATCGTTGCTGTTCAGGTAAGTCAGCATCAGGTTGCCCGCTGTGAAAGCAGGGAAGCCGTAGCCGCTGTCAGGAATGATGTCTTTTGTGTTGTCGCCAGTTTTGGTGTAGTGAACATCTTGAATACCGAAGTCAAGCAGGTTCATCAGATCAGCGTCAGTGTACAGCAGGTTCAGGAATTCCATCGCTTTTTCCGGATGCTCGGAGTTGATGGAGATCGCTTGCATGGAACCAGCTACAGACCAGTTGAAGGAAATTGGATCCTGCATAGGCACGCTCACAACTTCATAACCAGCGTCAGCGCTCCACAGGTTGTCTGCAAGAGGCTGGGAATCGGCTACGTCAACCAGCCATTGGCCCGTTTTGAAATAGTCGCCAGCGTCTTTTTGCGTAGCTACGTCCTTAGGCAGGTAACCTGCTTGGTAGTAACGGTGCATCGTTTCCAGGTAAGCTTTTGCTTCGTCGGTTTCCCATACGTTGATCAGCTTGTAATCAGTTGTATCCAGCGGCATGCCGATAATTGGAATATCGTTGATAGGCATATCGACGTGGAAGAACTCAGCAATTTTTGCCGGGATTGGAGCGATAGTTGGTTCGTTTTCTTTAAACGTTTTCAAAATAGGTTCAAGGTCTTGCAGCGTTTTTACACCCGAAATGTCCAGGTTGTATTTGTCAACAAAGGTTTTGTTGAAACGGAATACGCGTTGCTGCGGAAGCTCTTTGTTGGCAGGGATGCCGTAGTTGTGGCCGTTCACTTTTGTTCCTTCAAGGAAGTCAGGGTGAAGAGCGGCTACAATGCCTTGTCCATGGGATTTCAACAGATCGTCGATGGCCAGGAATGCATTTTTCTTGGCATTGCCGAAGTAATCGTTAGCCCAGGAGCTTGTAAAAGCGATATCAAAGTTTTCGCCGGAAGCGATGGCGATTTGCATCTTTTGGGAATATTCGCCCCAATCCAGCATTTTGATTTTTACGGTAGCGTTGATTTTTTCAGCCGTAATTTTGTTGATTTCATCGTTAACCTTTTGCAGGTCTCTTGGAGGCGTGCCAATCGTATACCATACCAGTTCTACCGGAGCTTCGCTGCCGCCGTTAGTGCCGGAGTTGCTGCCTTCGCTACCGCTTTCATTATTCTTGCCGCCGCAGGCCGCCAATACTAAAGACAGGACGAGAACCAGCGCAAGCAAGCTTAAGCCTTTTTTCCTTACCATGTGTCATATCCCCCTAGCAGATAATGTATATTACAAGTCCGAAGGAGCGCGAGGCTCCTTCTTTCCTATAATCGTCAGTTACTACTCCTTAATTGCGCCAATGGTCAGGCCCTGTACAAAATAACGCTGGAAGAACGGATAAGCCAGAACAATCGGGCCAGTCGCCAGAACGACCATCGCCATACGGGAGGTGTCCTGAGGCAGAGAGCTGAGCAAATCCTTGCCTTGACCGCTGTTAAGCAAAGCGGAGTTCTGAATCAGGAATTGCATGTTGTTTTCGATGCGCATCAGCATCGGCTGAAGCGGCACCCATTGATTGGAATCAATGTACAGCAAAGCATTGAACCAGTCATTCCAGTAGCCAAGCGTGCTGAACAGCGCGATGGTAGCCAGGCCCGGAAGGGAAATCGGCAGCACGAGCGAAAATAACGACCGGAACTCGCCTGCGCCATCAATTTTGCCCGACTCAATGATAGGGTCCGGTACGCTGGTCGAAAAGAAGGTCCGCAGAACGAGGACGTAGAAGGCGTTCATCGCCATAGGCAGAATAAGCGCCCATACGGAATCCTTCAAGCCCAGCATCTGCGTGACGACGATGTAGGACGGTACAAGACCGCCGCTGAACAGCATCGTAAAAAAGATAATGAAGGAAAAGAAACCGCGGTATTTGAAATTGCGCCGCGAAAGCGCATAGGCGTAAAGCGTGGTCATGGAGACCGTAATCAGAACGCCTACCACCGTGATCAGAATCGTGACGCCGTAAGAGCGAAGCAGTTGATCGCCGGTTTGAAGAATATATTCATAGGCGTACAGGCTCCACTTCTCAGGCCATATGCGATAACCGTTAAGGAGCAGCGACTGCTCATCGGTCAGAGATAGAATAACTACGAATATAAACGGGAATACGCATAGAAATGCGAAGCCGCCAGCTACCAGGTTAAGAATGAAATTCCATGGCCGGGATAAGTTCTGGCCATTGTTGAGACGGCGTGTTTTGGCTATTTTCATCTTCCATCTCCTCCTAGAACAATGCCTGATCTCTGTTGATTTTTTTGACGATGCCGTTAGCCGTAAGAACCAGTATGAGGCCGACTACAGATTGATACAAGCCGGTCGCTGTACTGATGCCGAAGTCGCCGACAACCTTGAGCGCACGGTATACGTAGGTATCGATAACGTTGGTAACCGGGAACAGAATGCCCGATTCACGCGGAATTTGATAGAACAATCCGAAGTCCGCACGGAAAATGCCGCCAATCGCCAGAATGGTCAAAATGATCATCATAGGCTGGAGCAGAGGCAACGTAATACGGGTAACCTGCTGCCACTTGTTGGCGCCGTCAATCATAGCGGCTTCATAATAGGATTTGTCGATACCGGCGATGGACGCCAGATAGATAACGCTGGAGTACCCGATGCCCTTCCACAGGTTGAGGAAGACGAGAATATATGGCCAATACTTTGGCTCGCTATACCAGGAGATCGGCTCCATGCCGAAATATTGGACAACCTGGTTCAATACGCCTTTGTCGATGCTGAGGAAGCTGTAGGCGAAGAAGCCAACGATAACCCAGGAAAGGAAGTAAGGCATAAACATGCCGGTCTGATACAGCTTGGACAGCTTTTTGTTAGTCAGCTCGTGCAGGATAATAGCCATGGAGACCGAGCAAATCAAGCCAAGCACGATAAAAACAAGATTATAAAGCACGGTGTTGCGCGTGATAATAAAAGCGTCCTGTGCAGTAAACAGGAATTCAAAGTTTTTGAAGCCCACCCATTTGGACTCAAGTATGCTGGCCAGAAATCCGCCTTTGCCAAACCGGTATTCCTTAAATGCGATAATCGCACCCGGCATAGGCAAGTAGGCAAAAATAAGAAGCCATAAGGCTCCCGGCAGCACCATCAGCAAAAATGCTTTATTGCGGCTTACATTTTTTGCAAATTGGTACAGCGCTTTCATTGGTACCCCTCCAGTTCTGTTGTTCGTGGTTGCGGCCGATCATTGCGTTTCAGATTCGCTGCGTCTATATATAACCTTACCTGAAACAGGATACATGGTTAAAGTTGATAAAACTAAGGTTTGCAGTATAAATTAAAGTTGTAGAAAAGGCTGTTCTTTTCTCGGGACCCTCGTCATGGTAGCATGAGGGTAGGTAACACAGGCAATAAAGCAGGCGACAAAAGCAAAGGCTGCGCCAAGCGGCCGGCTATAGGAGACCAATCATCATGACTCTCTTGAAGGAACGTCCTTTTTTTACCTTTCACAAGAAGATTTTCGGTAGAATCGTCTTTATTTATTCATCGGTGGCGGTTGTGGCTTTTCTCACACTTGCCGTTTTGATCTATCAATATTACACGGATTCCCTGCTGCAAAAGGAATTAGCCGCCCAAGTGCTGACCGTCGATACGATATCAGGTTATTTGGACCAGAAGATGGACATGTCGCAGGATGTGATGCTTCAGGTTTACCGGGACAAGGCGCTGCAGGAGGATGTGTTGTTTTTCCTGAACAACGATCTTCCGGATTATGTGCGGCATAGGCTGGAATCCTATTTTTCGGGGAGCACCTCAAACGATCGCGATATGATCACCTTTTTTGAAAATCAATTGGACCGGGATGCCGATATATCCAATATAGCGTTGTACAGCTCCAGCCAGTCCTTTCTCTATGTGTACCAAACCTCGCTGACCCATTTTACCGCGTTGCCTGACAGCCAGGACGGAATAAGGGAGGTCATCAACGAGATGCGCTCGCAGAAGAGGGCGAGCTCACGAAGTCCCGAGCTGGACAAGCTGCTGGGCATAACGGGGGAAGGCAACTACACATTTGCGCTGGAGATCAACGATCCTGCTACGCTGCGCAATGTTGGAGCGCTTCTGATCACGTATAAGGCGGATTCCCTGCGAAGCGTATTGCGCTCCAAGGTCGGCGATCATAAGGGCAGCCAGCTTGTTCTATTCCAGGACGGGACGATCCTGTATGATTCCACGGGGGAAAATACAGGCAGGGTTTATCCTCAGATGGGAGAGCTGCTCAGAAATCAGGGGACCAATAACAACAGCTTGAAAACGTATACAACTATTGAAAAAACAGACAAATCGGGACTGTATGTGGCGGCGCTCCTCCAGGAAAAAGAAATGGATCAGAGCAATCGGGGCTTCAAAAGCCGGGTTATTTCCATTACGGCCATTTGTATTGTGGTAACGGTGTTGTTTGCTTATTTTACGGTCTATCGCTATTCCGCGCGGACGCATTCCATTATCCGCGCCATGCGCCATGCGCGCAAAGGAGACTTGAGCGTACGAATTCCGATTCGCAAAAACGACGAGCTGGATGAAATTTCGAACAGCTTTAATCTTATGTGCCAGGAGCTGGACAGCTATATCAAGCAGGTTTACGTCTCCGAAATCAAGCAGAAGCATGCCGAGCTGGTGGCGTTTCAGGCTCAGATCAACCCTCATTTCCTCTACAATGCACTGGAGGCGATTCGCATGAAGGCGATTGCGGAGGGCGCCGAAAATGTCGGGGATATGACGTACCTGCTAGGGTCGCTCCTGCGTTACACAATCAAGCAGGAAACGATGGTGACGCTGGAGGAGGAATGCGAGAACTGCCGCCGGTTTCTGGAGCTGTACCGCATTCGGCTAAAGGACCGGATTACCTACAGTATAGAGCTGGAGCCGGCGACAAGGTCCTGCTCGCTGCTAAAGCTCCTCCTGCAGCCGCTGGTGGAAAATGTGATTGTACACGGCGTGCGCACCGGCAAAAAAGTGACGGCAATCACTTTGGCCTCGCGCATTGAGGATGACGGGGCGACGATAGTGATTTGCATAGAGGACAATGGCAAAGGGATTAAGCCGGAACGGCTGCAGGAGCTGCAGCAAGCGCTCAGCAGCATGGTCAGGCTTTCAGGATCGTCGATAGGGCTGATGAATGTGCACGACCGCATCAGGCTGCTCTACGGGCCGGACTACGGCGTAAGCGTGGACAGTGTCTGGAATGAAGGTACTGTCGTCAAGCTGCGGATTCCTTATCAAAAGGGAGGGAACGGCCTTGTTTAATGTTTTTATTGTGGACGATGAGCCGCTTATTCTGGAGGGGCTTCATGCCATATTGAACTGGAACGCTCTTGATTTGAACATTGTTGGGGAAGCGGAGAACGGTGAAGAAGCGCTGGAGCTGATCGCCGAGGAAAACCTGCGCGTGGACATTTTGCTCACGGACATTTCCATGCCGGAGATGGACGGCCTGGAGCTGATGCGCAGGCTGAAGGAGAAGAACCCCCGGCTTCGCTGTATTGTACTCAGTGGATACAATGAATTTATATATGTAAAGGAAGCCATTCGTATTGGCATTGAGAACTATCTGCTCAAGCCGATTAACAGAGAAGAGCTCCAGCAAACGCTCGTGAATACGGCAGAGCAGCTGCTGAGAGATCAATCCGACCGGCTTCTGGATGATGAAATTCAGCATTTGAAGGACAATTTGTGGTTCCGCTGGCTGACCCGGCGTATGACATTGGATGAATGGACCAGCCGAGCCGACCTGCTGCATATGAAAATGCCCGCGCCTCATGCGGCCGTTGTGCTGATCAAAACCGTACATCCCTCCTGCGAGGATGAGGAAATTCACGGCTCGGAGAGAGCGGCGCTTGTGCGGCGCGAGATGGAGGACGGGCTCAACCTGGAGGGAGTGCCCTCCATCTGCCTGATTAATCTGGATGACGACCTGATTGCGGTCTGCGGACTGCCGTCAACCGGGAAGGAAATGCTGCTGCGGCTGCGGGAGACGCTGGAGCGGCAGGCACAGAGGCTGGAGGATGTCCATGGCATCCGCCCGCTAGTGCTGATTGGCAGCGTACAATCCGGCATTGTCCAAATTCCCGACAGCTATCAGCATGCGCAGGAGGCGCTCTCGCTTACGCTGCTTGACCCCGAGCGAATTGTGTGGGGGTATGATGAAAAGCCTGCGGATGTGCCTGCGGCTCGCATAGCCTTTAGCCCCGATTCGGAATATACGCGGCTGCTGGCTGCCAATGATCTGGAAGCCCTGCTGGAGATGATTGATCAGGATATGGAAGCTTGCCTGCGTATAGAGGGCGTTACGCCGTCTCAGCTGCGCAACGCGGCTCTGGAACGCTGCCATTCCATGATTCGCATGCTGCGCGACGCACAGACGTCGTTAACCGGCGATGGCGAGGATTACCGGGATATTAACGAGCGGATTTTCCAGGCGGCCACGCCCAAGCGGCTTGCGGATTGCGTCAAGCTGATCGCCCGCAACGTTGCGGAGGCCTTAAACGACCGCAGCAGCGTCAGTCCCATCATCAAGCAAATTCTGCAGCACATTCATACCCATTACAGCGAGGAGCTGTCGCTCAAGCTGCTGGGCCAGCTTTACCACACCCATCCCGTTTATTTGGGGCAGCTGTTCCACAAGGAAACCTCGCAAACCTTTTCCGACTATGTCAACCGCTACCGGATCGGCAAAGCGAAGGAGCTGCTGGCGGAATCCAATCTCAAAACGCAAAGCATCGCCAACAAGGTTGGCTTCTGGGACTCCAACTACTTCTACAAGCAGTTCAAAAAATACAGCGGCGTCTCCCCGACGGAGTACCGGACGATGCTGTAAAAAGCCGCTAGTGCGCGTCTGAATACTACAACATGAGCTGTGACAGGTCTGCAATAAAAAAGCGTTCAATTTCCGCCTATTGGCGGAGATTGAACGCTTTTTTTCGGGATGCTGCCGCGTACAGGTGGAGTGCTTAAACCCACGCTTGCTGCGGGGCTTTAGATTAGCTTGCAGGAGCTGGGCTGAGCTGAAGCTTAACTTGCAGGAGCTTTGCCGTTAGCCTGCACTACGTAGTTGGGGTTGAGTGGAACGTAGGTGAGTTGAGTTGCTAGAAATTGCGGAGCAGAGCGTAGGTAAGCTGAGTTACTTGGAATGGTGGAGCAGAACGTATGTTAGTTGAGTTGCCTGGACTAGTGAAGCAGAGCGTAGGTAAGTTGAGTTACTTGGAATAGTGGAGCAGAGCGCAAGTGAGTAGAGTTACTGGTATAGTGCAGAGAGCGTAGGTAAGTTGAGTTACTTGGAATAGTGGAGCAGAACGTAGGTAAGCTGAGTTACTTGGAATGGTGGAGCAGAACGTAAGTAAGTTGAGTTACTTGGAATGGTGGAGCAGAATGTAGGCGAGTTGAGTTACTTGGAATGGTGGGGCAGAGCGTAGATGGGTTGAGTTACCTGGAATAGTGGAGCAGAGCGCAAGTGAGTAGAGTTACTGGTATAGTGCAGAGAGCGTAGGTAAGTTGAGTTGCCAGGCATAGCTTTACCGCGCACGTAGCGTTGTTATGTTGGGCATAGTATTTTGGAGTAACAAATGTGTTTTGAAGTAACAAATATCTTGTCGTTGTCGCTCTCGTTGATTGCCCGTCCGCAGTAATCTGTCGATGCTTCATACCGGCTAACGGACATTTTTGACCGCCAAATAGGCAAATAGCCCAAATGACCAAAGGTAACGGACATTTTTGTCCGCCACTCTCAAAAAACCAATGCAAATCGAGAAAAAAAGAGCTCTAACGGTCAAAAATGTCCGCCAGACATCGGATTTCTAGAAAAAACGATGTCTAACAGTCACGAATGTCCGTAAGAGCTCCCCTGGTCGGTTGTTACTGGCCGAACGACACTAGCCGGTTGTTTTTGTTTTGATGCTACTGGCCGAATGGCACTAGCCGGTTGCTTCTAGTCTGCTGGCACTGGCCCTTGGCTCTGGCTCTTGGTTAGTTGGCTGGTCAGTAGATGCCGGTTGCGTCCGGCAGGTTTATACCCCAGCCAAGCCACTATTACTTCTGGCTAGCAGAAGCCGGAACCAGTCCAAGCGTCAAAATTTCGCAAGGGCCAACGGCCGTTGTCCAAGCAGCTGCCTGAGCGGCAGCATCTTTTCCAGCCTCTTGCTTAGGCTGCTCGGCGCCCACTTGCTCCAGAATGTCGCTTTTGTACAGGGAGGCGGCAGCTCCAGGCTGGCCGGAAATCCGTACTTGCAGCTCCGATGGCTTCTGCTGCATGTTGAACCAGCGCAGCATGATGTCGCCCGTTTGCTCGCTAACCTTCATGGAAGAGAATGCAACGCCCGTTCCGTTCCAGCTCAAGCCGGAGCCGATTGCAGGCAATGTGCCCTCGTGCAGGTCTGTCTGGCAAGCCACCCAGCCTGCTTGGTATTGATAGGCCGATGCGTAAGCATCGTTCTCAGCGCCGTTGCCGCCATGAGGAATCAGGCTCAAGCGAACCGTAGATTCGCCCAGGCATTGCGCCTCAGGCGTCGGGAAAACGCCCCAGTCGCCAAGCTCAGCCACAGCGCGCAGCAGTGTAACGGCGATCGTATTGCGTCCATCGCGCAGCACCTCGTATTCATGCAGGCCTTGGTTCGCAACCGTCAAACCAGCGCCTTCACCGCTAACATCGGCAAAAGCTTGCTGATGCTGACAGTTGCTAGGGTTCGTCCATTCCGCTGCAGGCTCGTTGGAGCGTACAGCCACCTCGAAGATGGCGTCCGCATTGTGCGTTGCAGCAGCAATATCGGTTGGGAACAGAGCCCGCAGGCGATGATCTTTGGCCTGGTTATTGAAGCTGGTTTCCACATCCAGCGCTTTCGACGAACGGGAGATGCTCAGCACGGTACGGATTGTAAAAGGAACCGTTTGTTTGGAGCGCTGTGATGTCCGCTCAGGGAAATAAACAGCCTCCTGCTTCTCATCCTCGAAGCCTTCTTCAGCGCTTGCAGGGATTTCCCATTGATGCACGATAGAGATGGATGCGTTGTCGCCGCCTTGCTGAAGCACTTCAATGGTTGCTTGAAGGCCTTTTGTCAGCAGGGCAACCTCGCCGTTAGGCTGCTTGTACATATATTCGTTGCCAATGTCGCCTGTATTTTCATATACGCCGAGGTCGGTGTAGACGCGGCCTGTCGTTTTGTCTTTCAGAGAGTAAGAGCCATCCACCGCAATATCGACGCGCAGCCATTGATTTTCCAGGAAGCCGTCGCCAGCAATGGCGTCCGGGCTGATAGCGGAAGCCGATGCATCTCCGCTTGCTGCCGCCGTCGCTGCTTGGTTCCCTTGTGCCAGCACGTAAGCATAAGCTGCCCAGCCCAGCGCCGGAACGTTGTCGGCGTGGAAGGAAAGCTTCACTCTGCGGCACATGTAAGGCTGACGGAATTTGTCCTTCGGCAGGTCGTAGCCGAATTGCAGGCCAAGATCGGTTACTGTGCAAGGCAAAGCTTTGCCGCCCGCATCCACCAGAACGCGTCCGGAGATGTCCAGCGTCTTCATTTTTTGGTTCATAACGTTAAGCGGCTCGCCGTCGCGGTAGTAAATGCGCGCGATGTCGATTTCCACTTCCACAACGCCGCTTCTCTCCCAGCCCGTGCTGTTGAACACAACAAAAGGCAGAGCATTTTCGCCATAAGCGGCAAAAGCGGAGGTATTTGTTTTGCCCGCCAGGTAGTGGGATGCGTCATCTACAATCGTTTCCGTGACATGGCGGCTCTTGTCGAAGCGAGTAACCATTTCGCGGTGAACCTCGTCTACGCTGCAGCCGCAAATGCTGTCATGCGGGTGATTCTGCATCAGCGTTTTCCATGCATAGGTGAACAGGTGATGCGGATAATCCGCGCCGGACCAGTAAGCCAGAGCAGCAAGCGGCTCCGCTACTTTCTCCAGCAGCGTTTGTCCCGCCTGGTTCATCTGCTTCAGATAAACACGCGCCGAAGCCGTGTTCACCAGCGTGGACCAGCCGTCCGTGCGCTGGCTGCGCAGCTCGCCCTTAACAACCGACAGCTCGTCCGGCAGCGCATTGCGGAGCGCAGTCAAATATTCCTCGAAGCTGGAATGCAGGAACTCGGTGTCGGGATACAGCTTGCGCGCCTCTGCCAGCGCCTGGCTGAGATCAGTTTGTACAGGCTGGTGGTCGCAGCCGTTCATGAAGAGCAGCTGTCCGGTAGCGGCATATTTTTCGGCCTCTTCCAGCTTTTTGTCCCAATAAACCTTGGCTTCCGCCGGATCGACGGGAACCTCCATTCCGTTGCAATACCAGTTGGCGAACAACACGCCAAGCACGCGTGAGCCATCCGGTCCTTCCCAGATCAGCTCGGAGAAGGCGGACTCATAATCGCCATCGCTAACGGTATTGTTAAAGCCGGTAGGCTTGACGCCGCGTCCAAATACCGCATTGTCGATGCCCGCTTGCTTCAGAATCTGCGGAGCCTGTCCCATATTCCCGAAGGTGTCAGGGAAATAGCCGATACGCGCCAGCTGTCCGTAAGGACGGGCGTCGGCATGACCGATTTGCATATTGCGCACGTTGGCTTCACTGCTGGTCAGGAAAGCATCCTGCAGAATGTACCAAGGTCCAATCTGGATGCGGCCTTCCTTAATGTATTTGGTAAGCAGCTCGCGTTTCTCGGGACGGACTTGCAGGTAGTCGTCGATGATGATGGTTTGACCGTCAAGATGGAAGCTGCGGAATTCAGGGTCGCGCTCCATGGTGTCGAGCAGGGTATCCATAAGTTCGATAAGCAATACATGATGTTTTTCGTAAGGCAGATACCATTCCCGGTCCCAGTGGGTGTGGGAAATCAAATGAGCCGTTCTCTTTGCTGTCATGTCGCACCTCGCATTTTGTACTAGTAGTTCTTGCTGGAAACGTACGCTCTTGCTGTGGATGTCTGCTACCTTGAAGGTTAGCTTTTGCTGTGCATGTGTAACCTTGGCCTGCTGTCAACGTCTGTTTCTAGCTGTCAGTCCTGCTTGAGTGGCCATGCGGTTTTGAAGCTTGCCTCAGGTTGTCTGAATATGCACCTCAAGCGGTCTGTACACGGACAAAAGATCACCATTGCTGTTGACCGCGAACAGGACGGAGCGTTCCTCTTCAAGCTTGAAGGAGTACGTTTTTCCCGTTGCGTTGTCGTTGACTGAAATATCGGCATCCTGCCCAAACTCCGATACGAACACAAACAATGCGCCATCATCAAAGCTTAGCTTGCGTCCATAAACGCCCGGCAGGGAACCGCCCTCCAGCCATTGCAGCTCTTCCTCGCAGCCCGATTGCTCTATCGCATAGCGATACAGCGCGGAAAGCGCCTCGCCGCGGTCGTTCAGCTCCAGCGGCAGCGGACACCAGATCAGCTTGCCGACGCCGTGCGCCGCCGTTACAACCTCGTTTGGTCCATTTTGGCCACAGGCTGGGACTTCTTTGGCCAGCTGCGCAATTTTGCGCATGCCGAAGGAGGCGGCATAAACCTCTCCGTTCAGCTTCAGCTGTTCCTCGCGCCGGACATTGCCGGGAAGGCGTTCGCCAAGCAGGCCGTTCAGCGTGTTTTGCGGATGCCAATAAGCATTCAGACCCGCAGGTCCGGTCAGAAGCAGCGTTGCGCCTGAACGGCTGACCAGATCAAGCAGCTTGTTCAAGGCTTCTGCTTCTATGTTATGGGGGCTTGGCAATAAAATCAACTTGGCCGGATTTTGCTCCAGCTCCTCCAGCTGATATTCTCCCACTCCCCTGAAGTTGCGCTTGAGCTCGTAGGCGAGCGTCCGGGTTGCTGCGGTTGTAGCTTCAAACGCCAGCTTCCGATTGGAGAAGTCGTTGGAATACGGGAACACTACCGCGATGTCCTCCAGCTTCCGATTCCGGAACAGGTCGCGGATGTCCGCCATAAATGCACCAAAACGATAGGACACATTCGCCTCCGGCTTTTCCGTTCCGTCCGCGCGCAGCGCCCCGATATGGGACTCGTTGGCGTTGTCCATATAGAAGTTGGTGTTCCAGATCCATTGAACTGCGCCTGCTCCTCCAGCAGCGAAGGCATAGGCATATTTGCGCTCCAAAATATTGTGAAGCTCCTGCTCCGTGCGTTTCGCCCGGCCATCAGGCGTTTCCACGTACATAATTCCCGTTTCCTGCACCAGGTTTGGCTTATCCGCCGTTTTCGCAAAAATGCCGTCCCACAGCAGCTGATCGTTCAGCCACCAGGAGTGCACCGTCGTATAATCGACGGCTTCGCCGTAGAAGAAAGGCGACGGGCGCTGCGCGCCGAGCGCTTCGTCCTGGCCGACCGTCACCATATGGTTCGGGCATTCTTCCTTGATGGCGGCGTACAGCTCGCTTGCCCAACGGTTGTGCATATCCATCGAGAACAGGACGTAGTCGAGCCATTGCAGCCCCTTTTTGCCCTGATGCATATCCTGTACGTCAAAATTGATCTTTTCCGCTTCAGGAGGCGCGGCTGCTTCAAAGCTTGGCAGCTGCACCGGCGTCATATTCCATCTCTCCTGCAAAGCCTCAATCGTGCCATGGCGCTGGCGCAGCCATGCCGAATATGCTTCGCGCTCATATACGTCGCCGCAGGTGCGCGGGCCATCGGAGAAAATGCGGACCGGATCAAACATCGAAGGTTCGTTGATCAAATCCCAATCCACATTGGACGTATCCCGATGACGGGACACGATGGCGCCGATAAACCGTTTCTGAGCCTCTACGCTGCGAGGGTCCAGATACGGGTTAACCCCTTCCCAGGTTTCCGGTGTAAAGGAGAAAAACGTAAACGTCACCTGCAGGTTGTAGCTTTTGGCTGTCAGCAGGAAGGCGTCAATCGCCCTCAGGGCATCCTCCGAGGCATGACCGTCGGTTTGCATGATGTTGCGGTAGGCGGTCCAGATGCCGGTCCGAATCCAGTTGATTCCGGCGTTGCTCATCTGCGCCATATCGCGGCTCCATACCGACGCGTTAGGCAGGAACAGGAACTTCCGCGCAACGTCGGAGGTCATGTAGGTCATGCCCACGACGGGCAGAGGGCGTCCGTCCTTTTGAAAGTAATCCCGATCGCAAGTTACGGGTTCGCCTTGCTCCAAGAAAGCGCGGTCCATCCCCCAGAAGCCTTGACGAAGCACTCGCACCTCGCCAGCTGCAGCTTCTGCGCGGCAAACGACTTCATAATAGCCGGCTTGGATGTCAAAAGGAAGCGTGATGTGCTTAAAGGACAAGCGTGAGGAAGAGGTTACCTTCTCTTGATGCTCCCAGAGACGCACAGCTTCCGGCTGCCCGGCGGCTTCTCCCTGACCAGGGACATTATTCAACGCCGACAGGGCATCCGACTTTACAAAGTCCACGGTCAAGCTCACGCTCCACAGTTGTCCTGACGCAGAGGCTGCGGCGGCCGAAGAGGCCTGAACCGAAGCTGTCAATACGCTTGGAGCTGCCTGGCTGTCGCCAACCGAATCGTTGGTCGGAGCTGCATACACCGCATCTGAAGCCGGATGCGATACCGCCGCTCCAGTGGCTGAAGCGCCCCTGTTACCGGCTTGTCCGCCGTCTTGCCCCAGCCATTGATGCTGGAGCGTAAGGGTGGCCCGCTCGCCCGGCTCGTAGGACGCATAGTTTGGCTTGAGCCAAAACTCGGTAACGGATGCAGCGCAATATTGCGCCCAAGCCAGTAGCTGCTTCGCGCCGCCATTTTGCCAGAAGCGTTCGCCGATTGTCTGGTTAACGAATAGCCAGCGTCCGCCCTGAAATTTGCCTTTGGTGTTTTCCCAAAGGACAACGGGCGCTGCGACGAAACGGCCGTCCTGCGATACGCCTCTCAGCAGCGGGTATAAATGAGCGTCCATCGGTCCGGCAGAGCCCATTTGATGAGGAAGCTCGCTGCTTTTGGACACATGCGGCACCATATTCCATGTTGATTCAATATCGAGCAACGCTTCCGCGCCTTGAAGCAGCGGGAGGTCTGCATTTGCGGACAAGCTTGCAACTGGTGCGGAATCCACAGGCAGCACTTCATGAATATGGAGCTCCTGATGATAGGCCGTTTGTTCATTGCCGGCTTTCCAGCCGGAATCGGTCCGCTCAACAGGAATGCGGAATGGAGCTCCACCGACGCTGATTAAACCGCCCCCGCGTTTAAGAAACGAGATGATGCTGCCCCAGGCCGCTTTTGGAAAGTAGGGAGCATGCAGGTTGACGAATACGCCTTCATTTAGCGCATCGAGCTTTTCGGCCAGCTGCCCGGCTTGAACCAGAGCTGCGGAATCCGCTAGTTGTTGAACGCCCTCCAGGGAAGCCCTGGAGGGTGCGGGAAACTGAGTATCGGCAAAAATCAATATGGATTTGCTCATAGCAGGTTATCCTTCATTGCTTGATAAACGAGCTGGGAGAACAAGCTGTTGGACCATGCAAACCATTTGCGCGTAAATTGGGTTGGATCGTCAGAGTGGAAGCCTTCGTGCATAAAGCCGGTATCGGCATCGGTGGCTTCCAGCCAGTTGATCATTTTGAGCTTCTCTTCCTTGTCGGTAGCCGTCAGGCCTTGCATGGACAAAGCCATGTGCCAGATATAGCCCGGAGGCGTATGCGGGCTTCCGATACCGCTGGCTGCAGTGCCTTCGTAATAGAAAGGATTATGCTTGCTCAGCGCAAAACGTCTTGTGTTGAGATAGATAGGATCATCTGCCGCGGCGTACCCCAGATAGCTGATCGACATCAAGCCAGGCGTGCCTGCATCGTCCATCAGACAGTAGTTGCCGTAGCCGTCGGTTTCATACGCATAAATTTTTCCGAATTCAGGATGATTATACATGCCGTAAAGCTCGATGCCGTGGTTCACGTCGGCCTCAAGCGCTGCGAGCTCCTCAACAAGCTTCATGTCGCGGAAAACCCATTCCGCAATTTCGCCCATTTGACGAAGGGATACAACGGCAAACATATTGGCAGGCACGTTGTAATGGAAGTCGCAGGCATCGTCGCTGGAACGGAAGCCGGACCAGATCATGCCAGTATAGTTGACAGGCATGCCAAGGCCGTTGTTGCGCAGTGAATCGGTTGGGATACCGTTGTTGCGGGTAAAACGGTAAGGCGATTTTTCAAAATGGCGTTGCTCCGTGCGCCACAGGTCCAGAATAGCCAGCATAGCTTGCTTGAAGCCCGCATCAAAAATATCCGCGTTGCCGGTTTCCTTCCAATACATATAAGCAAGGCGAATGCTGAAGCAGATGGAGTCCAGCTCGAACTTGCGCTCCCAAACCCACGGGGACATGTCCGTTTCGTCGGTTGTATTCCAATGCCAATCGTTGGCGCTTTCATTGAATGCGTTCGCATAAGGATCGATAAGAATCATTTCCATATGGCGTTTGATCAAGCCGGCAATAATGCGCTGAAGCTCCTCGTCTTTCGCCGCCAGCGGAACATAATGAATGACCTGCTCGACGGAATCGCGCAGCCACATAGCTGGAATATCTCCGGTGATGACAAAAGTAGTGCCGTCGGGCATCAGCTTTGTTGTTGTTTCAAGCGTATTGGGAAAACAGTTTTTGAACAGCTGAAGTAATTTTGGTCGATGAGCCAGCTTTTGCTCCGCCTCGCGCAGTACCTCTTGAACCGCATTTGGCATTTCCAGGCTCGGAATAGTCACTTTCGGCAATCTGAATTGCTCCATGAATCGGGAACCCCCTCAAAACTAATAGTGCTGCCTTAAACTTAAATAACCTTTTAAATAGGCTTATCTTAAAAATACCGGAATAAACTCCTTGCCGACAGCTAACAAATTAAAGGATTGCGGTAAAAATTAAAGAAAGCTGCCGAAAGCCTTCAATCCGCCCTTTTTGAGTATGGAGGCAAGCCGTTTTTATGAGTGGTTAGGTTGGAGTTTGGCACATTATGCTATACAATAAGTTTAATAGGGTAAAGAAAGGAAGGAGATTGATTCGTGCGTTCATTAAAACGGGCAGCTGCCCTTACTTTTGCAATGGTGATTTTGCTGGCCTTGCTTCCAGCCGGCGTGTGGGCTGCCGATGCCTCGAAGCCGACCGTGGTTAAGGTCAAAACTCAAGCAGTAGGACTTGTATTTGACGGGCAGGAGCTGAAGCTGCCGGAGAATCAGCATTCTTTTATCTATCAAGGCAGGGTATATCTTCCGATTCGTTACATATCTTATGCGCTTCAGCAGACAGTAGGCTGGGACGGCAAAAAACTGCAGGTAACCGTAGATGAGCCGAATGAAAAAGAGCTGGCGGAGCTTCAAAAGCAGCTTATGGACAATAGCTCTGGCAAAGCGAAGCCCTTCAAAAGCGTAACGCTGCCGGTACGCACCATTAAGGCAACGTTGCTGTTTAATGGAAAAGCCAAAGCATTGCCGGAAGGTCAAGCTATGTTCATTTACGACGGCGCTATCTATGTGCCGGTTCGATTCCTTGCCGAAGCAATTGGCACGGAAATGAATTGGGACCCCGTGAGCCGCACGGTAAACGGAGAATCTGCGGCTTACCGGGCGCAATTTAATGAAGAAAAGGACCCTGGCAAACCGAACGGAACTAGCGGCGGTACAACCGGAAATGAAGGAGCAGCTGGCGAAAATGCAGGAGCCGGATCGCAACCCGGAGCTGGCGGCGGCGGTGGCGGTGGAAATGGCGGAGGGGTTGTTCCTGTCAAACCTACCTATGAGCAAATTACAGCCAACGCGCAGAGCTCGCTCGAAAGCTTGAGAGACGGCTGCAAGACTAAGCTTATCGGTATGGCGGAAAAGTATCTTGCAGCAACCGATGCAACGGTCAAAGCGCAAATCAAGGCTGAAATTAGCGCGGAAGTGGATAACTGCACAAGCCAGTTTGAATCTCTTTTGTCAGGCATATCCTCAAATTTGAGCTCAAACGGATATAGCACGGATATCATTGAGGAGTATCGCAAGGCTTTTGAAGCGGAGATGGCCGCCGGCAAAGCTTTGGCTGGTAAAATGAGTTAAACGCAGTAATAGCAGTAATAGCAGAATTGGCTATTTGCCAACCCGCAGCAATCAAAAGGTACGAGGACCCGTCTCCAGGAGGCGGGTTTTTTTTATTCATTAGTACGAGCCCGTTTTCTACGAGAGAGTTCGTATACAAGCTTCCTTATGCTCTTCAGCTGCTTGGCCTTATAAGCCCAAAGAGGCGGCTTGATTGTTCTCTCCATCGACGCCGATGTTCGCTGGCACGACATCATACGGCACATCCATACCGATGGGGTGTATATTTTTCTATGAATCTATTGAATTGTGACATATTTATGGTAGAATAGAACTAGAAAAGCGAGACGCGATAATGGCAAACCTATCGAAAGATAGGGACGCAAAGCTATAGGGCCTTCCTGTTGATGGCAGCCAGCTACCGAATGGACATGCTTTTTTTGTTTTTTCTGGTCCTTTTTTGAACAAAAATAGGCCAATATTGAACAAAAGAAAACCTAACACGATAATAGCAAACCTATCGAAAGGTAGGGACGCAAAGCTATAGGGCCTTCTCTAGGGATGGTAGCCTGGCCGCCGAAAGGGGATTTTCTTAATGCGTAAATTCATCATGATGGCAATTGCCGTATTCCTCCTGTTTACCTCTGTACAAGTCTCCTCTGCCAAGGCCGCTGCGAGCAATGAATGGCTTGGCACGGATCTTCTTGGTCAAGGCGCAATTTCTGTTTCCTATAAAGTAAAACCTGCTGTTTCAACCAAGCTGATGATTGCCAAGGGCAAGGAAAGCTATACCTACAACCTGATCGCTGGACAAGCCAAGGAAACCTTCCCCCTGCAATTGGGAAATGGCGAATACAAGGTTACTGTTCTGGAGCATGTATCGGGCAACAAATATAAAGGCGTCCTGCAAAGTGCGGTAACATTGAACTTAAAGGATGACAAAACGATTTATCTTAATTCCATTCAAAATATCAGCTGGACAAGCAGCAGCAAAGCAATTGTGCAAGCCGCTAAATTGATAAAAGGAAAAACAACCGACGAAGAAAAGGTTAAAGCGGTTTATGATTATGTCATTGCAAACGTTGCTTACGATAAAAAATTGGCGGCCAATGTGCCGGCAGACTATCTTCCCAGCATTGACCGCACTTTTACGACCAGAAAAGATATTTGCTACGGGTACGCCTCGTTGACTGCAGGAATGCTACGCAGCCTCGGTATTCCAACCAAGCTTGTAATGGGCGAATCAGATTATGTGGATGTCTATCATGCATGGAATGAAGTATATTTAAACGGTAAGTGGGTCATCATAGACACGACAGTGGATGCAGGCTTGAAGGCTGGCAGTCAAAAAATAGAGATGATCAAAGAAGCCGGCAAATATAATGCGGCTAAAAAATACTAAGCATAAAAATAGACTTTTAAACAGCTCGCTGATACAGCGGGCTTTTTTAGTTGCAGGCCGTTACTGAGCAACTAATCCCATCAGAACAGCTTGAAATGTTCTCTTGCAGATCAGCGTGTATGTTGAATGGATGGCAATCAAAATAATCGTTTTCTTTTGTTGTTCTTGTACTTGTACCAGTACTTGCCGTCTTCGTCTTTAAACAATCGAATGCCAAAAATCTTCAAAGGAGTCTGCAGCTCTGTAAACATCATATAACCGGACAGAGATTATCACCTCGCTTTACATCTATTGGAATTATAGCAAATTCATTAGGAAAAATACAGGACTAAAGTATGATTAACGGGTATAAGTACCTAATTTTTATAAGATGTAATATTACCTTGTGCTAAATATCTTAATTTACCGAGGTAAAACTACGGTAAAGTGAGTGAAAAGTGAAACTGCCTTTTTGTTCTATTGCCAGGAAAATCGCAGATAAGCAAGGCGAGAAGGCTTGTTTTATAAGCCGTCTACAAATAGGCCTCGATGAAAATGGGTGTTTATTGTTGAGTACACATTTTGATATATTAATGAAGTAATTTTTTGAAACTATAAGCGGGCCAGGCGAATTTCGACAAAATAAAAGAAAATATGAAAAAAAGCTTGCAATATATATGTGGGCCGTGATATATTATAAAAGTCGCCGCTGAGACATGCGAGACACACGGAACAAAACGAAACAAAAGCTTGTTCTTTGAAAACTGAACAACGAGTGAAACTGCCCTGTTTAATCTCCTTGA
>NZ_LYPA01000025.1 GCF_001675045.1 Paenibacillus oryzae | reverse complement strand
GACGCTTTCTATGTCTTGGTGGCCAGTTTATTCAAGCATAGATTCTCACCATTACCAGTTAATCTCGCGAACTGCATAAGTTATGATTCAGACATTTATTTGGAATAATTTGTTTCAAAAACTATCCCGTTCATGATGTTACTTCCTCTGCCCTCCTCATCTAGTCATTTTAGTTAATTTTGCATTATTTTTACTTATTAATGCCATTAATTCTATGGTAAGTTAATATTAAATCGCTTTCAATGGGTATTTTAGATCAATATTACAATTTGGTGATTGTTTCAATAAAACGGCCGTATGGAAACTCCCCGCGGTTGTTAGTATGTACGCCCGGCACGGGCTAACTAGGCGATGAAAGCCAGCTACAGGTCAGCTTCTTTTAAACTTGCTGGCATAAGCTAGTCCAGAACAAACGTGTTATCGGCCTGATTAAGCAGCATTTGAAAAGGAGATTCATGTAGAACGCGTACGACGGGCAACGGAGGAAGGTTTATCTGAGGGTGGACCGCTGTTACTGCTTTTAGTGTACATCTATCTAATTGAATTTTATCAAGAGATGGCAAGCCGAACATCGTCTTACTCGCGAAAAGCAGACGAGCAGCCTTGCGACCACTGGAATTCAATCGGATGTATTTAGATAAAAGCTAAAATTCCAATTGAAAATGCAGGTCATGGAGAACGTAAAGGTTAATATTCGAGAAGGAATCGGCTTTTTCTATGTTGCGGATATGAAGCGAATTCTACAAAACTGGAACGAACGGCTACGTAAATGAATGCGGATGTACATCTGGAAATAATGGAAGAAACCTTGAAAGAAAGTACAGAACCTGTGGAAGCTAGGGATCCGGAATGGCAGGTCTAGTAACCGCGGGTAGTTCCGGGCTGGGCTACTGGTGAGTAGAGGAAGCCCCGTGCTGAATCACTCTGTAACAAACGAAAGGCTCGCACCGGCAGGGCACTATGACTCCCCTGTACAATACGAGCGTCCTCGACAAATTATACTCAAGCCATTAAAGCGCCGTATTCCCAATGGTACGTACAGTGGTGTGAGAGTCGAGTACTCAACTAATGAGCCCTCCGCTTGATCAGAAAGCGATGAGATTCAGCTATTGAAGCACAGGCTCAAGTCCCCATAGCTTCTTGAATTCCTGCGCCAGCTCCTCCACCTCGCGGCGTTCCACCGACAGATGGCCCCGGGGCAGCACGGGCGATAATAACAGCTGCCGTCCGGCCATCCGTACCTGAATGCGGCCGATGCTTTGTGTTTCGCTGCGGTCAAGAGCTGCGGCGAGCTGCAGCAGCACGCCAAAGCGGGCAACCAGCTCCAGGTCGTCCTCGCTTAGCAGCACGCGGTAAGGAGCCAGCTGGTTTTTGGATTTGCCTTTGCTTCGGTATGAGGCAATGGCCGCAATCATAATGATTTCACGGTGCGTCAACCCATTCAGATGGCTGTGCAGAATAAGGTAAAACGAGTGGGTGGCATAGTCATAATAATCAATCGCCGCCCCGATGCGATATAGCTGGGAAGCCGCGTCAAGCAAGATGGCGGCTTCATCGTTTTGCCGTTCATGGGTTTGCAAGGCATCCAAAAGCTCGGTCGCAAGCCGATTGACTTGGAGCACATGCTGACGGGGCGCTTCCGTATGCAGCGAGCTAATATTTTTCAGGCTGTAGGTCAAAGGATCATCCAGCTTCGGCTTGTTGGGAAACCGGGTGGAGTGGAACAAGCCGTCGCGGAGCCCCGCGCCGCAAATGCGGTAATGAGTTGTTTTGGCCATGCGGAAAATGGTGCGAATGACCGCAATGCCGGGAACAATAACGTCAGCGCGGTCCTTGGACAAGCCAGGAAGCTTGCGGCGGCGCTCAAGCGGCAGGTTACGAGTGGAATGGAACAGCTCGTCCACCTGTTCGCCCTGAATCATATAGTTATGGGTGCTGTTAAAAGGATAATCCACCGCGCCTTGATGCAGCTTGCCTAAAGCGCGTGCGGTTCCGCCTACGCCTACCAGCGGAAGGCCGGGATGCTGGACGATCCACGGATGATCCTTGATTGCGTCGGCAACCAGCTCTTCAAGCTGCTTGAGCTGATCCTCGCTCAGTCCGTTTTTGGAATCAAAGCGGTGATTGAGGCTTACGCAGCCAAATGGAAATGAGACGGAATGGACAATATCCCGGTTACGAAAAAGGGTTATTTCGGTGCTGCCGCCGCCGATGTCGATCAGATAGCCTTCATCAATGCGAAGCGAATTAATCATGCCCAAAAAGCCGTAAGAAGCCTCCTGAACCCCGGAAAGAAGCTCGATATGAAGACCTGTTTCGGACTTGATGCTTTCCAGAATGGCCGCCGAATTGGTTGCATTGCGGATAGCCGCCGTCGCAACCGCGCGAATATGGCCTACCCCGTGATGGCTGCAAATAAGGGAAAAATGATGCAGCGTATCGATCAGGTCGCCGATATGTTCGTCCGGCAGGCAACCCTGTGCGTCCATCTTTCCGCTGAGCCGCGCGGAGCGTTTGCTGCCGTCTACTACCCGATGCGCTCCGCTCACGGTTCTTTCATATACAACAAGCCGTATGGAGTTGGAGCCTATGTCAATGATGCCGATGCGCTGTCCTGTCATAGTGAGCCTCACCTTCTGCTTCGATGCCTATATCATGTTCAAACCAGTCGAAAAAGAGTATAGCGCTCATTTTACCATATTTCCTGAAAAAAGTTGACGTATAATTGGTATGGCATACGGGAAAACTGTGTTGTCGAAAAAGGGAAACAAACCAATAAAGAACAATTGAAAGCGCAACCGATTCAAATTATCAATGATACCGATAAAGCATTTTTATGCCCCTTCATGTTGGCTTCATTGTGAAAATCATTTATGATAAATAACATGCAAGAGGCGAGCGTAGTTGAATAATTGAAGGAAAAAGGAGAGAGAACGATGACAGCAACGAAAGGTCTTGAAGGAATAGTCGCAGCGGCGTCTTCCATCAGCTCGATCATTGACGGAGTGCTCACATACCGCGGAATCGACATCGATGATCTGGCAGAAAACGCTTCATTCGAAGAGGTCGCGTATCTGTTATGGTACGGCAAGCTGCCCAATCGTTCCGAGCTTGACGGACTGCAAAAGCAATTGGATCAATATTCGGTCATTCCGAGCGCTGTACTCGAAGGCATCAAGCTCTATCCCAAGAACACCAATTCCATGGCTGCGCTGCGCACTGCCGTTTCCAGCCTGGCGTTGTATGACGAGACAGCAAACGACATGTCTGCTGAAGCCAATCAACTGAAAGCGATTAAATTGCAAGCTGCTTTGCCAACCATTATTGCGGCATTCTCCAGAATTCGCGAGGGAAAAGAGCCGGTGGCTCCTAAACAAGGCGTATCCATCGCGCATAATTTCCTCTATATGCTGACTGGCAACGATCCTGACGAGGTTGCGGTCAAAGCGCTGGATCAGGCGCTTGTGCTGCATGCCGATCATGAGCTTAACGCTTCTACATTTGCGGCAAGGGTAACAGTAGCCACCTTGTCGGATATTTACTCCGGCGTAACTTCCGCCATTGGCGCGCTGAAGGGACCTCTGCATGGAGGAGCCAATGAAGCCGTTATGGTAATGCTGGAAGAAATCGGCGCACCGGCGAATGTCGAGAGCTATATCGGCAACGCGCTGGCGAACAAACAAAAAATTATGGGCTTCGGACACCGTGTTTACAAAAACGGGGATCCGCGCGCCAAGCATTTGCAAAAAATGTCGCGTGAGCTGGGCAAGCTGACTGGCAATATGGAGCTTTACGAAATGTCGGTTAAAATCGAAGAGCTGGTTACCGGCCAAAAAGGGCTTAAGCCTAATGTCGATTTTTACTCCGCATCCGTTTATACGGCGCTGCAAATTCCGCGCGACCTGTTTACTCCGATTTTTGCAATCAGCCGCGTTTCCGGCTGGAGCGCTCATATTTTGGAGCAATACCAGGACAATCGCTTAATTCGTCCGCGTGCCGATTATGTTGGTCCCGTTGGCGGTAAATATGTTCCGATTGACCAAAGATAGTCCAAAACAACATAGATTATAGACTGCATGAGGGCGAGCGGGTGCTTGTTCTCCTTTTATTGCCCTGTTTCGCCTATGATTTTCATCACAAAGGGAATGCGGCGCCGTGAAAGCGTAAGCATTGCCGGGTTGTGTCCGTTTTAAACATAAATTTGGAGTAAAACTTTGCTTTACGCCAAACATTAAGTGTATGCTAACTATATTCCATACTATTTTAGGAGGATTTTATAATGGCCCAATTCGAAAAATTCGCGCTTCCGACTGAAGGCGAGCAAATCACAATCGATAACGGCGCGCTGCAGGTGCCAAACCAGCCTATCATTCCTTTTATCGAGGGAGACGGAACGGGACGCGACATCTGGCGCGCATCCAAGCGCGTGCTTGACGCTGCTGTAGAAAAAGCTTACAACGGCGAGAAAAAAATCGCTTGGTATGAAGTGTTTGCAGGCGAAAAAGCATTTAATGAATACGGCGAGTGGCTGCCTGCCGATACGCTGACTGCGATCCGCGAATACATCGTTGCCATCAAAGGACCTCTTACAACACCAATCGGCGGCGGCATTCGTTCCTTGAACGTTGCGCTTCGCCAGGAGCTTGATCTGTATACTTGCTTGCGTCCAGTGCGCTATTTTGACGGCGTGCCTTCCCCGGTAAAACGTCCTGAACTGGTAGACATGGTTATTTTCCGTGAAAATACGGAGGATATCTATGCGGGCATCGAGTATCAAGAAGGCTCCGCAGAAGTGAAAAAAGTCATCGAGTTCCTCAAAACGGAACTGGGAGTCAACAAAATCCGCTTCCCTGAAACATCCGGCATCGGCATCAAGCCTGTTTCGTCCGAAGGATCGAAACGTCTTGTGCGCGCTGCGATCGAATATGCCATCAAGCATGGCAGAAAATCGGTTACGCTGGTTCACAAGGGCAACATCATGAAGTTTACGGAAGGCGCATTTAAAAACTGGGGTTATGAAGTTGCCGAGCAAGAATTTGCAGAGCAAACCTTCACTTGGGGCCAATACGACCGCATTAAAGACGCTGAAGGCGTTGACGCGGCCAACAAGGCTCAAGCCGATGCGGAAGCAGCCGGCAAAGTTATCGTGAAGGACGCCATTGCAGATATTGCGCTTCAGCAAGTTTTGACGCGCCCTACCGACTTTGACGTAATCGCTACGCTGAACCTGAACGGCGACTACCTGTCCGACGCCCTGGCTGCACAAGTTGGCGGCATCGGTATTGCACCAGGCGCTAACATCAACTACCTGACTGGACATGCTATTTTTGAGGCGACTCACGGCACGGCTCCAAAATATGCCGATAAGGACGTTGTAAACCCAGGCTCCGTTATTCTGTCCGGCGTTATGCTGCTTGAGCATCTGGGCTGGCAGGAAGCGGCTGACCTGATCTACAAAGGCATGGAAACATCCATTAACAACAAAACGGTAACATATGACTTTGCACGTCTGATGGAAGGCGCTACAGAAGTAAAATGCTCGGCCTTCGCTGACGAAATCATCAAAAATATGTAGGAAACATAGGCCCCTTGTCAGACAGCTTACGCAAAAAGCTGCCTGCGAGGGGCCATCTCCGCTTTTGTCGGGACAAATACATAAAAAAGAATTGGGGGTAGCGCACTATGGCGATTAAACGCAAAAAAATTACGGTTGTAGGGGCTGGCTTTACTGGCGCAACCACAGCGCTGATGCTGGCTCAAAAAGAGCTGGGAGATGTAATTCTGGTGGACATTGCTCCACTGGAAAACCCAACGAAGGGCAAGGCGCTGGATATGCTGGAGGCCACTCCGGTGCTTGGCGTAGACGCCAATATCATCGGTACTTCCAATTATGAGGAAACTCGCGGCTCCGATGTCGTTATTATTACGGCGGGAGTAGCGCGCAAGCCGGGCATGAGCCGGGACGATTTGGTCAACACAAACGCAGGTATTGTCAAATCGGTATGCCAGCAGGTGAAGGAAACGTCGCCTGACGCTTATGTCATTCTGCTCAGCAATCCGGTTGACGCCATGACTTACGTTGCTTTCGAAGCATTGGGCTTCCCCAAAAACCGGGTAATCGGACAATCCGGCGTATTGGATACGGCTCGTTATTGCACCTTCATCGCCCAGGAGCTGAATGTGTCGGTAGAGGATGTGCGAGGCTTTGTGCTTGGCGGGCATGGCGACGATATGGTGCCTCTTGTTCGCTATTCCAATGTGGCTGGCATTCCCATCGAAAAGCTGATTTCGGCGGACCGCATAGAAGCCATTGTTCAACGCGCGCGCGTCGGCGGCGGGGAAATCGTTAATCTGCTTGGAAATGGCAGCGCATATTATGCGCCTGCTGCATCTCTTGTACAGATGACCGAGGCGGTTTTAAAGGATAAAAAACGAATTATTCCCGTTATCGCGTATCTGGAAGGCGAATACGGCTACAGCGATTTGTTTATGGGCGTTCCGGCGATTATTGGCGGGGATGGCATAGAAAAGGTCATTGAGCTTGAGCTGACTGCTGACGAAAAAGCGGCGCTGGACAAATCAGCGGATTCCGTGCGAAATGTCATTCAAGTCGTACAAAACGGCTAATCCAAAGCTGGTCTAGCTGGAGCCAGGCATGTTATAATGGAAAAAAACATTCAAACGAACGATATGGGAAGGACCCTGACGCAAGCTGCTGCCAGGGTTTTTTCTATTTAGATGCTGCACTTTTAGGGAGGGATTGAGACTTTGATGCAGAATGCAAAACAGCTGCTGAAAAAAATATATGGATATGACTCCTTCCGCAAAGGTCAGGAGAATATTATCGAAGGTATACTGAATGGCAGCGACACGCTCGCCATATTGCCAACCGGCGGCGGAAAGTCGATTTGCTACCAGCTGCCCGCTATGCTGCTTCCAGGCACAACGCTGGTCATATCGCCGCTTATCTCCCTGATGAAGGATCAGGTGGACAGCCTGACTCGTGTGGGCGTTCCTGCGGCATTTCTAAACAGCTCGTTATCGGCGGCGGAGTACCGCGAGGTGCTCCGGAGTGCGCGGAACGGCGACTACAAGCTGCTTTATGCGGCTCCTGAGCGGCTGGATGCCCCTATGTTCCAGACGCTGTCGGAGAGTATGCAAATTCCGTTAATCGCAATCGACGAGGCGCATTGCGTATCGCAATGGGGTCATGATTTCCGTCCCAGCTACCGTCAGCTTGCGGGCTGGATCAATCGGCTTGAGCAGCGGCCGCTGGTTGCCGCTTTTACGGCGACCGCGACCTCTGATGTGGCTGATGACATCGAGCAGGTGCTGGGCCTTCGGAGCCCGCGCCGTTTTGTAACGGGCTTTGCGCGCCCGAATTTGTCGCTTTCCGTTGTGACGGGCGTAGATAAAAAGAGGTTTTTGACGCAATTTTTAAGTGATCGCAAGGAGCAATCCGGCATTATCTATACGGCAACGCGCAAGGAGGCCGAGGAGGTATGCTCCCAGCTTCAGAAGGCAGGGCTGGAGGCAGGCAAATACCACGGCGGGTTGTCGGACGCGGAGCGGGCGGAGACACAGGAGCGGTTCCGTTTTGACGATATCCGCATCATGGTGGCGACCAACGCTTTTGGCATGGGCATAGACAAACCAAACGTGCGTTATGTGCTGCATTGGCAAATGCCGGGCGATCTTGAATCCTACTATCAAGAGGCTGGACGGGCAGGCCGCGATGGCGAGGAAAGCCAATGCGTATTATTGTTTGAGCCTGCCGACATGCAGGTGCAGCGTTTTCTGATCGAGCAGGGCAGCGGCGATGAGGATCGCAAGTCCGTTCAGATGTCCAAGCTGCATATGATGATGAATTATAGCCGCACTCAGCGCTGTCTGCAGCAGTTTATCGTTGATTATTTTGGCGAAAGCGACGTTGAGCCTTGCGGCAAATGCAGCTGCTGTCAGGACAAAAGTGAACCGGTGAACCGTACGGAGGACGCCAAAATGGCGTTATCCTGCGTCGGCCGAATGAAAGGCCGCTTTGGCGTTACGATGGCGGCAAAGGTGCTGAAGGGCTCGCGCGACAAGCGGCTGCTGGAATTTGGACTGGACAGGCTGACGACATATGGTCTTATGCGCCATCTGCCCGAAAAGGAAATTGCCGACTGGCTGTATTGGCTTGTTGCGGAAGGGTATTTGCGGCTTAGCGAGGGACAATATCCCGTGGTGTCCTTGACGGCAAACGCTTTGCCCGTGCTGGAGGGCAAGCAGGAAATTATGCAGCGCGTCAGAGCTTCTGTCCGAAAAAGCGGGGGAGAGGCAGCAGGCGGCTCATCGCCGATGTTCGAGGCGCTTAAGGCATGGCGCAAGGAAACGGCGTCAAGGGAAGGCGTTCCGCCGTTTATGGTCTTTTTTGATGCAACCTTGAGGGAAATAGCGATGGTTCGTCCTTCCTCAATCGAGGAGCTGCTTGGTGTAAAAGGCATTGGCTCCGCCAAGGCGCAAAAGTATTGGAGCGGAATTGCCCCTATTCTTGCGGAATTCGGCGTCGCTGCCGCAAATGCAGAGACGGATGCAAAAGCAAGTGCTGAGCTTGAATCAGCAGCGTCCCAGGCGGTCATGACGGGTTCGCGCGGCACAGCAGGGCTAGCCGTTCCAAAGGGCGGCGGAGCGTCGTCAGTTAGCGCTAAGGATGACGAAACCCCAAGCTATGTTGTTTCATTGGAGCTGTTCCATGACGGGTATGCTCCTGCTGAAATTGCAAAGCTGAGAGGGCTCAGCGCCGTGACAGTGGAGGGACATATTATACGCTGCGCGGAGGAAGGGCTTGAGGTGGCGTGGGAACGCATCATTCCTGCGGAGCTGGAGGCTCTTATCGTGGAGGCTGTGCAGAGCGAGGAAAGCGGGAAATTGAAGCCGGTCAAAGAAGCTTTGCCGGCGGAGGTGACTTATTTTGCAATTCGGGGGGTCATGGCGAAGCTGGGGTTGAAAGGATAGGCTTGCTTCCAGGTATAGGCTGCCGGCAGGGGAAGTGAAGGATGCCACAGTGGAAGTGAACATCGTCACAAAGGGTAAAGCTATTGAATATGCTCGCAGCATTTGAAAAAAGCTGAGTTTCTGATAAACTGATTGGTGTAGTCTCAGTAGAAATAGGAGGAATTGAAATGTCAAGTGCAATGTGGCTGCTTCATTTATTGGGAGCGATTGGAATGGGCTTTTATGTGGTACTCCCCGTTATTTTGGGACGTGCCTCGAAACTTGCAGGAGCAGGTCAAGGCGGTTTGGCCGACGGATTGATTGCCGGCAACCGCATTGCGCAATATTGTCTGGTTGTGCAAATTCTGACGGGCGGATACATGATGTCCAAGGCAGACTACTCTGTCCTCTGGATGGTTATCGTCATGGTGCTGTTCCTTGGCATTGCAGCATTCGGGGGCATAATCTCCAAACCGCTGAAAGGCGTTATGCATGCCATTGAGAAAGGCCAAAGCGCGGCAGCCAATATCAGCAAAGCAAAAATGTTCAGCCTGCTGATTTTGGTGCTGTATGTAGCAATGATATATTTTATGAAATACCCGATTATGAAATAATGGCCGCCATTGCGGCCTCATGGCCAACAAATCAAGTTTAGGGGGATATTTTTGTGCGGGAAATTTCACCTCAAATAATAACGTTTGGCGAGTCTATGGCTTTGTTTATGCCTCCTGAGCATAAAGCAATCGAGCGGGCAGCAAGTCTGGAGCAGGGCTTCGGCGGCGCGGAAAGCAACGTCGCGATCGGCCTTGCACGGCTTGGGTCCTCCGTTGGCTGGTTCGGTGCGTTGGGCAATGACCCCTTTGGCAAAATCATTTTGAAAGCGCTACGCGGGGAAGGCGTAGATACCTCGCGGGCCAAAATGAGCGACGAGGCGCCAACCGGCATGATGTTTCGCGAGCATGTGGCGGGGAAGCTGGCGGTTCATTATTTTCGCAAGCATTCGGCAGCCAGCCGGATGAAGCCGGAGGATCTGGATGAGGATTACATAAGAGGAGCAAAAATTCTTCATGTGACGGGCATTACAACGGCGCTTAGCGAGGACTGCCGCCGTACGGTGCGGCGTGCGGTTGACATTGCCAAGGAAGCTGGCGTTCTGGTCAGCTTTGACCCTAATCTTCGCCTGAAGCTGTGGAGCATCGAGGAAGCACGGCAAACACTGCTGCCGCTTGCGGAAGCTGCAGATTATTTCCTGCCGGGCTGGGACGAACTGGTCCAGCTTTATGAAACGGAGGATTACAGCGAGATCAAGGAGCGGCTGAATGCGCTGAAGGCGGTAACGGTCATCAAGGGCAAGGGAGATGCGACCGTTGTGCTTGACGGCAAGTCGGAAACGGAGGTTCCCTTTTATCCCGCGGACAAGGTTGTGGATACAGTGGGGGCTGGAGACGGCTTTTGCGCAGGTTTCCTTGCCGGCTTAATGAAGGGAATGACGCCCGTTGAAGCGGTGACTCTCGCCAGCGTTTGCGGTTCTCTTGTCGTGCAAATGCGCGGAGACTGGGAAGCGCTGCCGGAGTGGGATATTGTACAGCAACGGCTAGGAGCGAAAGCGTGGGTGGAACGGTGACAATTGGTGAAAGCGGCGGCTCCAAGGGCCAGCGCCGGCGCGAAGCCATCCTGCAGGTGCTGAAGCAGCAGGGAAGAATAACGATTGCAGAAATGGTGGAGCGATTCAACTGCTCTGAAGCAACGGCAAGACGTGACCTGGAGCAAATGGAGGCTGAATATCCCGTTATTCGCACGATTGGCGGGGCTATGTATGATGGAATGGGGACATTGCGGGAGCTGCCTTTTTCAGAGAAGGAGGGCTTATCCATCCTGGAGAAGGAAAAAATCGCCCGGCTTGCGGCATCCCTTATTCAGGAAGGGGACATCATCGGCTTGTCCGGCGGCTCCACCAACTTTTTGCTGGCAAAGCTGCTGAAGTCCCGAAAAGGGCTTACGGTCGTCACGAATGCCGTTAACATCGCAATGGAGCTGGCGGGGAGCGCAATACAGGTTGTCGTGACCGGAGGCATTATGCGGCATAACAGCTTTGAGCTTTGCGGCCCTTTGGGAGAAGAAATGATGGCTCGAATTCATATCGGAAAAATGTTTATAGGCGTTGACGGTATTTCCGCAGCCAGCGGCATTTCCAGCTACTCCGAGCAGGAGGCCCAAAGCTCCAAGGCTATGCTTAAGCGTTCACAGCAATCCTTTGCCGTATTCGATCATACAAAAAGCAATAAAACCTCCCTTTTTACAATAGCTGAGCTGTCGGAGCTGCATGCCGTCATTACAGATCAGCCGCCAGATGGCCAGCTGGCCGGAGAACTGGCAAGGTTAGGCGTAGAAGTCCATGTGACGGACTAGAAATCCATGTAACAGAATAGCAGGTTTGAAGGCAGGCAGGGGCTGTATGTACTGCCGGGCTGCGCATGTATAGTAGCTATGCATAGTTACAGATAAGAAAGCTGCCGGGTTCGATTCGTTTTTAATCATCAAACATTGTTTTGAGATTGGGAAACGTTTCGTTACTGGCGGCTTTTTGAATGTATTCTTTACGATGCGCTTAGCTGCGAGGCGCCCACAGCATGACTGAAACGCCGACGATACAGATGGCTGCTCCAAGCCAATCGTAGAAGTCGGGCGTTTTTTTGTCTATAAGTCAGCCCCAAATAACAGCCAGCACCACAAAAACGCCGCCATAGGCGGCGTAAACTCTGCCGAAGGAAGGGAAGTTTTGCAGTGTTGGAATGATTCCGTACAGCACCAGAATAACACTGCCCGTAACGCCATACCAATAGGATTTGGCTTCGCGCAGCCAAAGCCATACCAGATAGCCGCCGCCGATTTCCGCCAATCCCGCCAGCAAAAAAATGAAGATAGCAAAAAGCATAAAAAACTCCCTTTCTTTACGTTATCATACGAATCCACTGATTTAATCCTACTACAAGCCAACGAATAAACATATGAAAAAGGCTGTGGGCAATATAGGCATGATGTATGGGGCGAACTTATATGTGTTAATAAAAAGCAAACAACAAGAATGAGGGTGATACGGCATACCCTTTCTTGTTGTTTGCTTTTTGAGGTGGAGCAGCATTGCTTGGAATAGAAACCGTTGAAGCTATATGCTAGCCTGCATTAAAAATAGAGGTGCCTCTCAATATCGTTTGTTGAACATTGAAGTCAAGGTCGGTCAAAACCAGATCGGCCCGTTTGCCAACAGCAATGCTTCCAGTCATATCCGCAAGGCCAAGCTCGCGCGCCGGATTGCCGCTTGCCATCCTGCTAGCCTCTGTTACGGGTAATTTCATTACATTTACCATATAGCGCAAGGCTGCGATCATGCTAAGGCTGCTGCCCGCCAGCGCTCCGCTATCCTTTAACCTCGCTGTGCCGCCCCTCAATACAACAGGCAAGCCGCCTAATTCGTATTCTCCGTCCGGCATTCCTGCGGCTTCAATGGCATCGGTAACGAGGATGACCTTGTCCTTTGGTTTGCTGCACAAAAGAAGGGAGATGGCAGCCGGGTGCACATGCTCGCCGTCGGCAATGATTTCGGCATAGATGCTGTCTGTCGTCAAAACCGCGCCTAGCGTTCCCGGCTCGCGATGGTGCAGGCCGCGCATGGCGTTGTACGTATGTACGGCGTGCGACAAGCCGCAATCTGCGGCAGCTATCATTTCGGCGTACACGGCGTCGGTATGTCCGGCAGCGGCAATAATACCCTGGCTCTTCAGCCAGGCGATGCTTTCCCGTGCGCCGGGCTTCTCAGGCGCCATTGTAACCATTTTGACCAAGCCGGGGTAAGCCTTGGCCCATTGCTGCAGCCATTCCAGCTGCGGGTCCGCGATGTAGTCCGGATTTTGTGCGCCAGGCCACTTTTCGCTAATAAAGGGACCTTCAAGATGAACGCCAAGCAGCTCGGCATGAAGCATGCCGTTTTTTTGATAGGCGGAGACGGCCTCCAGCACTTTTTCAATATCTTTGCGGGAGGCGGTCATTGTAGTGGCGAGCATCCCCGTTGTGCCTTGCGAAGCATGAAAGCCCGTTATGCGGTCGAAGCTTTCTGCGTTTGCATACATGAAGTCTCCGCCGAAGCCGCCGTGAACGTGCATGTCGATAAAGCCGGGCAGCAGCCAGCCTCCCTTGCCGTCGATGATTTCACCCTCGTAGCCGCCCTGATCGGCCATGCCGGTATCCCCGGCTGCACGAGCCTCATCTCGATGGTCATTGTCGGCAATAATGGATTCAATGATGCCGCCGCTTATTTTTACATGTCCGGTTACAACAGCCTGCTCCGTTACAATTTGAACATTGGTGATCAGTAGATTTTTTTGGTTCGAGTTCATTTAGCTCAGCAACCTTCCTGCTTCTTGGTCAAGCAACACGATAACATTAGGGTGAAGCTGAAGCAGCGAAGCGGGCACCTGCGTTGTTACCGGACCCGTCAGCGCTTCCTTAACAATGCCGGCTTTATCAGAGCCGCGAACAACCAGCAAAATTTGCTTGGCCTTCAGGATGGAGCCAACACCCATTGTATAAGCGGCCTTGGGCACCTCATCCAGTGAAGAAAAAAATCGGGCATTGGCTTGTCGCGTTTCTTCCTTCAAAGCAACAACGTGCGTGCCGCTGGACAACTGCTCATCCGGCTCATTAAAGCCGATGTGGCCGTTGTGGCCCAGCCCCAAAAGCTGCACATCTGCAGCATGCTCCGCCAGCAAGGCGTCATAACGAGCGCATTCCGCGGCGGGATCGAGCGCCATTCCGTCAGGAAGATGTACATTTCCAGGGGGAATGTCGACATGTGAGAACAAATGCTGATTCATATAATAAGCGTAGCTTTGATCGTTATCCGGCGTCAAGCCGACATATTCGTCAAGGTTGTATGTGGTTACCTCCGCAAAGCTTACTTTGCCGCTCCGGTGCTGCTCTACCAGCTTGGCGTATATACCGATAGGCGTGGAGCCCGTTGCCAATCCCAGCACGGCTCCCGGCTTTTGATTAATCAGCTCGCTAAACCACTCCGCCGCATGCAAATCCAGCTTCTCCGCACTTTCAAAAATTCGGATATCCATAAAAATTCCTCCCGATGATGGTATCGTCTATGATTTATCTAATATCAGTGTATAAAAAATTAACGAAAAATTCAATTAAAATGATTGTAAATATCATATATCTGATTGAAACGATCAAAATTCCATAAACCTCTCCAGGTGTGATATGCTTACATCATCAGAAAATAAAAACGGTGACCGATACAGGAGGTTGGCCTTCTTGGAGCAATATAAAGAAACAGATAAGGCGGAAAGCCAAGGGATTAGCGGCATTGAGAGCAGCAGCGCTGCGCCTTTGGCCGACGCCACCGCCAAACGAAAGGGCGAACACATTGCCATATGCCTGCAGGAGGAGGTAGAAGGAACTGGCGGCGCAGGGAATGGGTTTCAGCGCTACCGCTTCAAGCATAATGCTTTGCCTGAATTATCATTCCAGGACATCTCGCTTGAAACGGAGTGGTTTGGCAAAAGATTGTCCGCGCCGCTGCTCGTCAGCTCCATGACGGGAGGTACGGACGAGGCGGGAGCTATCAACCGGCGTCTTGCGGCTGTTGCTGAGCGTCAAGGCTGGGCGATTGGCGTTGGCTCCATGCGCGCGGTCATCGAGCAGGAGGAGCTTGCTGCAACCTTTGATATTCGAAAGCAGGCGCCGACTGTACCCGTTATAGCCAATTTGGGTGCGGTGCAGTTTAACTATGGCTATGGTTTGGAGGCATGTCTTAAGGCGGTGGCGCTTGTCCATGCCGATGCATTGGTGCTGCATCTGAATAGCCTTCAGGAAATTTTTCAGCCGGAAGGCGATACTGATTTTTACGGGCTGCTGCAAAAGATTGAAGAGGTATGCAGGGGGCTTTCCGTACCTGTAGGCGTCAAGGAGGTTGGCTGGGGCATTGACGCCGAAACGGCCGTCCGGCTTCGTGATGCCGGCGTAGCCTTTATTGATGCCGCTGGAGCCGGCGGCACTTCATGGAGCCAGGTGGAGAAATTCCGGACATCGGACCCCGTTCAGCGGGCCGCAGCGGAGGCTTTTGCCGATTGGGGGAATCCAACGGCCGAATGCGTGGCGGAAATCCATTCCGCCTTGCCCGATATGCCGCTTATTGCCAGCGGGGGGCTGCATAACGGAGTTGAAGCAGCCAAGGCGCTGGCGCTGGGAGCTGATCTGGCAGGCTATGGCCGAGCCTTGCTGCCCCGCGCTGCAGCGGGAAGCGGTGAATTGTCGGAGGCACTTTTGCTGGAACAATTCCGGCGCATTGAATTTGAGCTTCGTGCAGCTATGTTTGGTATCGGAGCAGGTTCCATACAGGAGCTTCGCTGCACGAAAAGGCTGGTTAAGGCTTAAGACATATTTTAAAAGCGAGTTCTATTACCAAATCAGACCGGTGCCTTCTATAATCAGTCTGACGTTAACCTTAAAGCTGGCATCGGGATAAATCCGCTGCCAGTTATCCCAGCTGCCTTCCCCGGGGTTCATAGCCAGATAGCGCAGGCCGAATCCAAGCGGGTCAACGTTCGCTTTTTGAATTTTGGCCAGCAGCTTCGTCGCCTCCGCTTCATACGATTTCTCCAGCTTAGCCTCAACCGGCTTTAAATCCTTTTCCATTAAGGAAGAGGAGGACTCCTCAATCACCGTTTTCATCCGTATATTCACTTTTATCAAATGTTGCGCATCCTGGTTCTCAATTCGGAACCGGGAATGAAGCTGGTTGATAGCGACAACTATGCCATCATGCCTGTAAATGCCATGCATGGATGACTTGGTGAAGCGGCTTGCCAATTGGTTGAACATTTGGGCTTCGTCGGGCGACAACACCAATTTTATTTTTTGCTTGTCCATTAAAGCGATTTCGTTAATAATGTAGCCTTTGTTTTTGTCTCCCTTTACAATCGCAAGGGCAGGATCAAGCCCTTTCTCTGTAAGGCGCCTCGAAAAGCCGGATAACGATTCCGCATAATTGTAGCTGGATTCCGTGCCGTCCGCCCCAAACGACAGCAGCAGCGCATTACCCGGATATTGCTCTGAAATTGGCTTGATTTTGAGTACGCTGGCCGCGTCGGGTTTGCCGATCGCCATGTTGGCAACCAATTGAATATCGCGTCTTCGTACCATCCAATCCAGCACGGACGTAATATTTTTCCGGGCAAGCGACTCCCCGATAATAAAAATGCGGCAATGACCGAAATCAAGCTCCTTGTCCACATAAGCCTTAAGCATGCGCAGTCCCTCCGCAATGCTGATAGCATCAATAGTTTCGTATTGGAATTTGGAGGTTCCGGGTTCAATTTTGGGCGAAGGAATCGCAAGCTGGATGGTTAAGCGGTAAGGCTTCTCCTCATTTCCAGATAAATCAATGCCTGTCCCCACAACAAAAAAACGTTTGTCTATATCCTTGAAGCCGCAGCCTCCAACCGGAACAAGCAGCAGCAACGCCAAGGCAAGCTTCAAGATAATGGGAGCTATAGGCCTCATCTCGGCATCAACCTCCGGCGACTCAATATAAAGACTGTTGCTACGGTCGCAACCTCTGTAAACATCCGAATAATCAGCCATGCGGTTGTAATGGCCAAATTCATATTTTCATTGACCATAACCATGTACAAGATGCTGGCCATTGTAAATATGCCAAGGATGACGTAATTAGATATCGGCGCCTTGGGGCTGTCGGTTTCCGGCTTCATGGACGGCATACATCCTTTGAGAAATTCCATTGCCTGATGCCAGGCTGCAGTTGTGTAAACAAGGCTTAGATTCAGAAATACAATTAAAAACAGGAACATCACCCGCTCGATAAACCCGTATTGCATCATTAAAGAATCGGCGGTAATGGTCCACAGATAAATATATTGAGCTGTGCCCTGAGAACCATGGAAGCCGATCGGAACAAAAAAGGTGACCAGCAAAATAATCAGTCCGAGAATGGGGTACATCCACAGAAACTTAAACCGGAAATTGGGGGGGAACAGCCTGTTAAACAAGGATAAATTAATGTAACCGGTGAAGATGAAGGTTGCCGCGGCAAGCGAGGCCAGACTAGGCCAATGCCAAACATAGTTGGCTACCACATGGATGGAGTCCAGATTCAATTGCGGGCTTGTTACCATTTTGAAAATAATGAACAAAATAATCGGCACATTTAAAATAATAATAATTTCAATGAGCAGCATAACGGTCAAGGTTGAGCGGGTTGCGGCGTAGCCGGATGCCAATACGATGATGGACATAATAATGAGAACGTTGGCGTCCGGATTGAAGAAGCGATTGATCAGCACGGCAAAAGCCATTGCAACGACAGTGCTGGAAAACCAATACATCATGGCGTAAAAAATCATATAAGCCGTTGTAAACCAGCGCGGGAAATATTGCGAAAATATTTCCGGAAGCCCTTGTCCGGGAAAGCGGGACAACGCATTTGTGAACATATAAATCATGATGGACCCAAAAATCGGGCTAATCAAAATAGCGGCTACGCTCCCGTCAAAACGGTTGTCGTTCAGAATATGGGGCACAAAAATCATAATGTTCATCAGCGCCACAAACAGAAATAAATAGAAAAAATAGCGATTCATTTTATATCAGCACCTCCAATATCGCCTTCAGCAGGATTTAATTTTCCGTGCAGGCGGAAATAGGGTTTTCCAAAGCTTCTCAAATTGCATAAATAGACTATATACAGGAACACGCCGACCGCAATGCCGGACAAGCCAAAAAAGATAGCGGCGCCGATAAGGGGATACTTCAAAAAACGTATGGCGAAGGACATCGAGTTAATGGGAATGACAAAATTGGATATAGCGACAACCGACGTTACAATGATCATAATGCTGCTGACAAGTCCCGCCTGCTGCGCAGCTTGGCCCAATATAAGACCGCCAACTGTCGTTGCGGTCGAGCCGATATAGCGGGGCAGCCGAATGCTGGCTTCAATCAGTGTTTCAATCATAAACAGCATAATAAACACTTCAATAAATGAGGGATAAGGCACCGCCGAGCGGCTGGCTGCGATGGAAAAGGCCAGCTGCACCCGGAACAGCTCAGGGTTATACGAAACTACCGCAATGTAAAGCGCCGGCAGCGTTATGGTCAGCACAATGGAAGCAAACCGCAGAAAAATCAAAAACCGCGTCATCCAAAAAGCCTCGTAATTATCTTCGATCGCATGCATGAATTCAAAAAAAGTAGCAGGCAAAATGAGCGCAAACATGCTGCCTTTGATCAGCACAACAACCTTTCCCTTGCCGATGGATCTGGATATGCGGTCCGGCCGCTCCGTTATAAGCACAGTAGGAAAAAGATGCAGACGCTTGCCCACCAGAAGCTTTTCCAATTCGCCGGCGGCATGAACGATATCTGCATTGATGCTGGTCAATTTGCTGCGTACATTGTCCAGCACCATGGAGTCCACATGCCTTTGGTCAAAAAGAATATATAGCGGCGTTCGCGATTCGTAGCCAACCGTATATTGCTCAACGCACAGCTCTGGTGAAGGATACATGCTGCGAATCAAATTAAGAGACTTGTTCAAATCTTCGCTTAGCGCCAGCTGAGGCCCTTGAATGGCGCTTTCTACCTGCGTTAACGAGCCGTCGCTGCTAATGACGTCTGAGGCCAAAAAAGAGTAAATAATGGAGTGCGACTGTATCAGCACATAACCTCTCAACAGCATATCCTGCCATTTGGCGGGGTCTTCGACCTGCTCATATTCGGGATTTGTCTCCAGATGTCTGGAAAAAGGAATTTCCGCCTTGGTGAAGGGGACCATAATGCAGTTGTTAATTTTATCCTCCTTGCAAAGGCTGGACAAATAGGCAATTTCGATGGATGCTTCGCCATTGGAAAGAAGGGCCGTCTTGACATCCACGGCTTCGGCAAATAGCAGCTTTATACGTTCGATCATGGGCTCTCTCCCTCCGGTTGCGAGATGCTATAAGGGCGTGTTCAAAAAGTGCTAATGTTTCCATAGTTTGCGCCATTCCCGGCAGATTATGCTAATATAGACAATGACAATGCCTGCAAAGGCCTTATTGCAACATAGCGAGGGGATTGTAGAATGAAGCCATGGTATGAACAAAGCTTCGGCAGAGATTATATGGTGGTGTACAGACACCGGAATTGGGAAATCGCGGCTAAGGAAGTGCGTAAAATGGCACAGTGGCTCCACTTGCCTCCAAACGCCGCTGTTTTGGATATCGGATGCGGCATGGGAAGGCATTCGATGGCGCTGTCGGATGCGGGGTTTGAGGTGACTGGGGTTGACCTGTCGGATACGCTGCTGGATGTGGCGCGTCAGCATGACCATTCTGGCAAGGTGCAGTGGCGTCACGGGGACATGCGCAAGCTTCCTTTTGCCGATGCATCCTTCGATGCAACCGTCAATTTGTTTACCTCCTTCGGTTATTTTACGCTGGAGGAAGATAATATTCAGGTCGTAAAGCAGATCAGGCGAGTGCTTAAGGAAGGCGGCACCTTCCTGATTGATTTTTTAAATCCGGCTTACGTGGAGCAAACGCTGGAGCCGCGTACGGAGCGAAGTGACGAGGAAACGGGTATCGTTATTATAGAGGAGCGCTCCATAAAGGACGGCTGGGTGCAGAAGGAAATTACGCTTAACGACCCGACGGAGCCCGGCAAGCCGCGTCAATATCTGGAGCGGGTAAGACTGTATCCTCTTCAATGGTTTGAAAAGAGGCTGGCCGAAAACGGCCTGAGGCTGGAGGCGTTGTACGGCGGCTACGACGGCGATCCATATGATGAGCAAAACTCGCCAAGAATGATTTTGATGGGCAAATGTAGAAGGAGGCCGCCGCTTTGAGTGATAAAAAAGCAGCTCAAGTAGCAAATGGAGATAGTTCTCCTCTAATTCCGCTGCAAGGAGGCTGGCATCAGCTTAAGGTTCCGCTTCCTTTTTCATTAAAATGGGTTAACAGCTACATCATTCCCGATAGCAATGGGTATACGGTTATCGACCCCGGCCTGCACACCGGAGAAGCTCTGAAGGCTTGGGAAATCGCGATGGCGGAGCTGAGGATTGGCTGGAGCGACATCTCCCGCATTATTTTGACCCACCAGCATCCCGATCATTACGGGCTGGCCGGCTATGTTCAGCAGCAAAGCGGCGCCGTGGTCAACATGACAGAGCGAAGCCACCGTTACGCGCTGCGCTTGTGGAATGCGGACAGCGAATATCCAGCGGCAATAAACGCCTTGTTCAGCCGGCACGGCATGCCTGTAGAGCTGAGGGAGGCTATCGGCTCCAATCTGGAGGGGTTTATCGCCATGGTGTCCCCCCAGCCCCGTGTATCGTATATGAAAGCTGGCGAAACGCTGGCAATGAACGGGGGCAGCTGGAAATTGCTTGATGCGCCGGGACATGCCTTTGGCGCTGTCTGCTTGTATGAGCCGCGTCGCCGCTGGATGATATGCGGAGATCAGGTTTTGCCGCGCATTACGCCCAATATCAGTCTCGTTCCTGGAGAAGAGGCTGATCCTCTGAAGCATTTTCTGGGCAGCCTGGATCGACTTGCGGAGTTTGATGTTGATTATGCGCTGCCGGGGCATATGAACCCCTTTGCAGGCTTCAAGGAACGGATTGAGGAACTGCAAAGCCATCATGCCCGGCGGCTGGAAGGCATCAAAAGTATGCTTTTGGAGAAGGAAGCAACCGCTTTTGAAGTGTGCGAAGGCTTATTCGGAATCCGGCTGCGGGATAATCCCCATAACCTGCGGTTTGCAATGGGAGAAACGCTTGCGCATCTGGTTCACCTGGAGCTGAGAGGCGATATTGCCTCGCGTCAACGCATGGGCGTCTATTATTATAAAACCGTCACATCCGAATAAGTTTAACCCTGTATTGATCATGTTAAGCGGCACCGGTCAAGGTTAGCCTTTATTGATTAAGTTAACCATTATCGGTGCATGAACAACACATCCATGTCGAAGCTTTCGCCCTCACGCTGAAGAGGAGGCGGAAGCTTTTTTTATTGGAACCCAATAATTTGACTGGTTTGAAATTATATATTGCGTCATATATAAAAATATGATACATATTAAATAACGAAAAAGGAATCATAATTTAAGAATGTGATGTATTAAAAGAAGAATAGAGAGGAAGCGTGAGTCATGGAGAGAGAATTGGCATTAGAGATTGTTCGAGTAACGGAGCTTGCCGCATTGGCTTCCGCGCCATGGATGGGAAGAGGGGATAAAAACGAGGCGGATGGGGCGGCCACCTCCGCCATGCGGGCCATGTTTGATTCTGTTTCTATTAGAGGAACAGTCGTTATCGGCGAAGGAGAAATGGATGAAGCGCCCATGCTGTATATCGGGGAAGAGGTTGGCAGCATGAATGGCCCCGAAGTCGACGTGGCCGTTGATCCGCTGGAGGGCACCGAAATTGTGGCCAAAGGGCTTAACAACGCGTTATCCGTTATCGCAGTAGCCGGGAAAGGCCAGCTGCTGCATGCGCCGGATATGTATATGGAGAAGCTGGCTTACGGTCCGGCGTTATGCGGAAAGCTCAGCATTGCCGACCCTATGGAAGAGACGCTTGCGAAGGCTGCTGCGGGACTGAACAAAAAAGTGGCGGATCTTACCGTCATGATATTGGACCGCACCCGTCACGAAGCCATCATCAAAATATTGCGCAAGGTTGGCGTGCGAATCAAGTTTTTGTCGGACGGCGATGTGGCCGGAGCTATGGCGCCGGCATTCCCGGAAACCGGGATCGACCTGTATGTGGGCTCGGGCGGCGCGCCAGAAGGCGTGCTGGCGGCAGCCGCGCTAAAATGTCTGGGCGGCGAGCTGCAGGGACGCCTGATGCCTGCCGACGCGCTTGAATATGAGCGCTGCATCGGCATGGGAATTGACAATCCATACCGGATATTGAACATGGATGATATGGTTGGCACGGAGGATGTTATTTTTGCCGCTACAGGGGTAACTCCGGGGGAGTTTTTGGGCGGCGTTCGTTATTTGCCCGGCCAGCGGGCCGAGACGCATTCCATCGTGATGCGCGCCAAAACCAGAACGATCCGGTTTATCAAATCGCTTCATTATCTGCCCAATAAGCCGCTTCTCCAGGAGCAGCGCACGTTAGCGGCAGAAGCCGCCGGCACAACTGCCTGAAGCCGCCAGAGCAACTAGCTCGCGGATGCAACTGGTTGAACGCGTGCGGTCGCAGTTGGTTGGAGCTGTGACCGCAACTGGTGCAGGATTGCAATTGGCTGGAGCTGCCGTCGGTTACTCTGATCTTCTGACTAGTTGCATAGTATTCATCAATGAACAGCTAGCTGCTAAAGACCAAAAAAGCGTTCCTGTCCGCCATAGCCCTCAAGGGCCTCGGCGAATAACGGGAACGCTTTTTCAATAGCATTCGAGGTCAGCCTAACTCTCAGCATATGATTATTAGCAAGCGTGATGGTCAAGTACGGAAACTAAGGTTTGAAGATACCCAATCATCTGACAGTCACGGATGACCGTTACAGTCTAAAATGGCCGTATTTTCCTTAAGGAACGGACATCCGTGTCCTTTAACGCTCCAAAGTGGCATATACGGGCGGCTTATTTGAGTCTTACGGACGCCAATGACCTTTACAGAGAGACATTCCACAAAAATAAGCTCTTAAAGGTCAGAAATGTCCGTAAGAATGAACCTGCTTCTAAAGATACCACTTCAAAACACACTTCCAAATACATTGAAAGGAGCAGCTTAACCATTGTACGTAAAGCGCATAATGGGAAGAAAGTCTTCGTCTCCCCAGCATTCCAATGCGCGGATTGAAGCCATAAGCCAATATGTGCTGCGGTGGGCACCTCATCGTAATTGCTGACCATTGTAACCACGCCTTCAGTCATGCCCGCAATGGAAAGCGGACTTTTTGAACCTCCAATAAAATCAAGTTCAAAAAGTCTGGTTTTCAGTGCCAAGAAGATGGGAAGAAGCTAGAAATCGAGGACCGGAGCGTAGTCAAAGCTACGAGAGGACCGGAGATTTCGGCTGAATCCCATATTCGCCGCTGGCCATGACGCCAGTCATGCCCCGCAATGGAAAGCGGACTTTTTGAACATCCGCTAAACCATTAGTCTAGGGGCGGTGTTGTTACGCCTTCCCTTTCAGCCTGCTTGCGGTGAGCGATACGGCTGGCTGCGGAAGCGGCGATTGCGCCAACAATATCATCCAGGAACGTATGGATTTCGCCGTCCGTTTTGCTGTTTAGCCGCACCAGAATACCTGGCTTAACCTTGTCCACATAGCCAAAATTGGTAAACCCGATGCTGCCGTATACGTTAACGATCGACAAGGCCAAAATTTCATCGCAGCCATAGAGGCCTTCATCGTGCTTGATCATATCCTGAAGCGGCGGAATAAGCTTGCCTTCCTCGGCCAATAGGTCAAGCTGTATCCCCGTCAAAACGGCATTTTGCACCTCGCGCTTCGATAACACGGCATCGACATGTACGATGCAATCTTCAATTGTAAGTCCGGGAAAATAATCCTTTTGCAAAAAAAGAACCAGTTCGGCGATATCCCTTTTGGCAACGCCTCTTTTGGACAGCCATTCATCGGTTGCCTGCGCCACGTGCGCGCTGTTCAAGCTGTAAATTCCGGGATTGCTCATACTGTACCCCCTAGCGATTTTTGGATAAAACAGGTCTAAAACAAGGAAGGGCTCGTATACATATTACTACAAATCAGGAGTTGTACAAAGCCGACAGGCAAATATTCATTGGGGAGGAATTATGTACATGATTCAGAAAAAATGGATTCGTTATACCGCGATGGTTGCCCTGGTGGCGCTGCCCGTTGTTACGGCGGGATGCGGATTGTTCTCCAAACAGGCCAGCAAGCAAATTGATCCGCCTCAGGTCGAGACGGGGGGAGGCATTCAGAACGGAGGCGGAGAAGAAGCGGCTCCAAGCGGACAGGCCTTGCCCGATAATGCCGCAGCGGCTGCACAGGATTCCAGCGTAACGGTTTATTTGGCTGATCGCAACGGCTATGTAGCGCCGGTTTCCGTTCCCGTAACGCTTGCGGAGAATGAAACCTACCCGAGAAGGGCGCTGGAGCTGATGGTGGAAAACGGCATGTATGCGTCAAGTCTGCCGGAGGATTTCCGTCCGCTCATCCCGCAAGGCACGGTTGTGCTGGGCTACGATTACGACGAGGAGCGCCAGGTCGCGAAAGTGGATTTCTCCAGTGCATTTAACGATTATTATGCTGGCGACGAACGCTCCATCGTTGAAGCTATTACATGGACATTAACAGCCATGACCGGCATTAAAGGCGTTGAATTGTCCGTCGAAGGCGAACGTTTGGCAGAAATGCCGCAAGCAGCCTATCCGATCGATGATGTATTAACCCGCTCCATCGGTATTAACATTGAAGCGGCAGACGGGGTAGACATCGTCAAATCCTCTCCCGTTACGCTTTACTTCTCGGCTCAAACGCTGCATGACGAGCAATACTACGTACCGGTCACGCGTTTGGTTGAGCGCAGCGATTCTGCGCTACTGGCTGCAATGGAGGAGCTGATTGCAGGGCCACTCAACAAAAAAGAGCTGACAAGCGTTATTTGGCCCGATGTGGAGGTTGCAGGGCTGGAGGTGAAGGACGGCGTAGCGGTGCTGGACCTGGAGGATGAAAGCTTTGGCAAGGGCTCCGTACTCCCGGCGGAAATGCTGCAAGCGGTTGTTCTTTCGCTAACTGAAAACAGCAATGCGGCAACCGTTCAAATCCGGATAAATGGAGAAAGCAATCTGGTTGACGATCAGCAAAAATCGTACAGCGAGCCTGTCGGACGGCCGCATCATGTCAACGCCCTGAAATCGTAAAATGATGGTGAAAGGCCCCAAGCGTGTAATGCAGCTCTGATAGGACTATGGCATAAAAGGAACAACGAGCCTGTGTTCAGAAACATCAGTCTGTACAAGCAAACGAATAAACAGAATAATAAACAAGCCAACAGCCAACAGCCAACAGCCAACAGCCAACAGCCAACAGCCAACAGCCAACAAACAACAAACAACCAACAACAAACAACCAACAACAAACAACCAACAACCAACAAACAAGCCTTCCTGTCCGTCGGCATGACGCGGCTAAGGGAGGTTTGTTTTTTGGATCTGATGAAGGAAGCAACCCTATTCCATGCTGTGTTGTGTTACGGACGGATGCATTTCGTTGGCGCTTCTGATAAAATAGACAGGACTTGCGGACGAGAGAACCATTTCAGGAGGCATATGAATATGAGAACAGACAAACGGCAGGCTGACGAATTGCGTCATGCTGTTATTGAACCAGGCATCAATAAACATGCGGAAGGCTCGGTCCTGATCCAATTTGGAGATACAAAGGTTATTTGCACGGCTAGCGTAGAAGAAAGAGTTCCTCCCTTTATGAAGGGACAGGGAAAAGGCTGGATTACGGCGGAATACTCCATGCTGCCCCGCGCCACTCATTCCCGCAATCAGCGTGAAGCGGCGAGAGGCAAGCTGAGCGGAAGAACGATGGAAATACAAAGGCTCATTGGCCGGGCGCTTCGTTCCGTTGTGGATTTGCAGGCGTTGGGCGAAAGAACCATTACGCTGGATTGCGATGTGATTCAGGCGGACGGCGGCACACGCACAACGTCGATTACAGGCGCATTTGTGGCACTGGCTTTTGCCATACATAAATTGTCCCAGAATATTACGTTTGCCAAATACCCTATTACGGATTTTCTGGCATCGGTCAGCGTTGGAGTTATCGGGGGCAAAACATTGCTTGACCTCAATTACGAGGAGGATTCAAAAGCAAAGGTTGACATGAACGTGGTTATGACGGGTCAAGGCAAATTTGTCGAAGTGCAGGGGACAGGAGAAGAAGCTCCCTTTAGCCGTGATGAGCTCAATCAATTGCTAGCTTTGGCGGAAGGCGGCATTTCCAGGCTGATCGAGCTTCAGCGGCAAACGCTGGGAGCTGCGGCCGAGCGGATCGGAGGGTAATGGTATGGGGATTAATGGACAAGGATTCGGCGGCGACTTAATTGTTGTTGCCACCAAAAATAACGGCAAGGTCAAGGAGTTTGCCCATGCCTTCGCCAAAATAGGAAAACAAATTGTCAGCCTGAACGATTATCCTCATATTCCCGACATTCCGGAGGACGGCGATACCTTTGCAGCCAACGCCCGAATAAAAGCCAAAGCGGCCGGAGACGCATTGGGCGTTCCGGCATTAGCGGATGATTCCGGTCTTCGGGTAGCCGCGCTGGACGGCGCGCCCGGCGTATATTCCGCCCGTTATAGCGGCGAGGGAGCGACGGATGCCAGCAATAACGCCAAGCTGCTTAAGGAGCTGGCTGCGATTGGCGCAGACCTTCAGATTCCGCAAGGAGAGTCAACAGGGAACGATGAGGCAGGAGAGGTTTGGCGCTTGCCGCAGGATGGCTCCAAGGCACTCAGCCCGGCGCAATTTGTTTGCGCGCTTGCGCTGTACGATCCCGCCACGGGGGAATTCGTGGAGGCGGAAGGCACGGTGGACGGCGTCATTACGGACAAGCCGCATGGCGAAGGCGGCTTTGGATATGATCCGTTGTTTTGGCTGCCGGAACTTGGCCGGGGCATGGCTGAGCTGAGCCGCGAGGAAAAAGGCGGCATCAGCCATCGGGGAGAAGCGCTTCGCAAGCTGCTTGCTTCCCTGTAACGGGCTGATAACCGCCTTTCAGAACTATACAGTCTTAGCAGCTTCCGTCTTACCTGTTTCTAACGATTTAACGATAAACGATTATCCAATAGAAACCTTGTATTGCTTTAACCATAAATGGACCTGATACAAATAAGCGAATAATTGGGGGCCGGACATAAGCTGGCCGAACCAGGGGATATGGGAGCTTGCCGATGACGATTCGGCCAGCTCTCTTACTTTTTTTGCATCGATCAGCGGCAGAAGCGGCGAGCTGCTGTCGTCTAACACCTCAAGTATCAAGCCTTTGACAGCGGCGAGATACGCCGGATTATGCGTTTTGGGATAAGGGCTCTTTTTGCGGGTCAGCACATCTTGCGGCAATACGCCTTCAAGCGCTTTGCGCAGAATGCCCTTCTCCCGGTCGCCGGCCGCTTTGATCTCCCAGGGAATGTTCCAGACATATTCCACCAGGCGGTGGTCGCAGAAGGGAACGCGGACCTCCAGCCCCGCAGCCATGCTCATCCGGTCCTTGCGGTCCAGCAGCGTTGGCATAAAGCGGGTGATGTTAAGGTAGGACATGCGCCGCATCTTGCTTTGCTGGAGAGTTTCTCCGGCCAGCTCCGGCACTTCCGCGACGGCTTCCGCGTAACGGTCACCTATATACTCCGCAGGCTTAATCCATTCTGCAACCTCCGGCGCAAGCAAGCCTGCCCGCATTGGCGTGGCAAGGGACCAGGGGAAGGTATCCGCATTTAGCGCCTCCTCCCGATGAAACCATGGATAACCGCCAAAAATTTCGTCTGCGGCTTCTCCGGAAATCGCAACGGTTGCGCTTTTTTTGATTTCATGGCAAAACAGCAGCAGCGATGCATCCACATCCGCCATGCCGGGCAAATCGCGGGCAAGCGTGGCGTCCCGCAGTGCGGCGATCAGCTCCGGAGTGTCGAACTGCACGGGATGATGAATGGTGGACAAATGGGACACCATTCGTTCAATCCAGGGAGCATCGCTATTGGGCTGGAAGTCATGCGCCTGAAAATGCTTGTCGTTGTCGCGGTAATCGACCGAAAACGTCGGGAGAGCGCCTTGCCCTCTCTCCGTATAATAGTGCACGGCGAGCGCAGTAAGCGCGCTGGAATCAAGCCCGCCGGAAAGCAATGTCCCGATCGGTACGTCGGAAACAAGCTGCCGCTCCACCGTATCCTTCAGCAGCTCACCGACCCGTCTGGCGGTTTCGTCAATGTTGTGCTCGTGCGTTTCGCTTCTCAGCCGCCAATACGTAATGGTTTTGACGCCGGCTCGATTTATGACCATGCATTGTCCTGGCCGTACTTCGCTAATCTCTTTATATACGCCGACGCCAGGCGTGCGCGCCGGACCCATAACAAAAATTTCCGCCAGCCCTTCCGCGCCGACCTCGGCTTTGACAGCGGGATGCGCAAGCAAGCTTTTGGGCTCGGAGCCAAAAATAAATAAGCCTTCTCCCCTGCTGAAGAAGAGAGGCTTGACGCCAAGCCGGTCGCGGGCCAGAAACAGCTCCTGCGAAGCGACGTCCCATATCGCAAATGCAAAAATGCCGTTAAACCGCTCCACGCAGGCACGGCCCCATTCCATAAAAGAAACCAGCAGCACTTCCGTATCGCAGCTTGTTGTAAAGGATCTTCCTCTGCTCTCCAATGCCTTGCGCAGCTCCGGCGCGTTATACAGCTCCCCATTATAAACAACGACATATTGATCGTCGCCGGTAAACCGGATCATTGGCTGGGCGCCGTTTTCGGGATCGATAACCGATAATCGGCGATGGCCCAATGCGCAATGCGCAGAAATCCATGAGCCTGCGGCATCAGGACCGCGCGGGGCCAGCGTATCGGTCATCCTCTCCAGATGGACGCTTTCCTTGGTCAAGTCGCTGTTCCAATCGATCCAGCCGGTAATTCCGCACATTTCCCTCATTCCTCTCTTCTGCTGGACTCCAGATGCAATAATAATTGTTATATGCTGAAAAAAGGAATAAAATGTCTGTCCACAGGGGGAAGCTATGGGGATAAATCCAGTATAGCTGGCAAGGGAAGGAGCAAGCGGAATGGATATTGAGCATGATAGTCAGTCGTCTGATACGAACAAAAGGACCTATTATATTTCCGTACAGGCGGGGCAAATTTTGCAAAGCCCGGAGGAAGCCGCTTACGAGCTTGTGATTCGGGGCAGTCAGGAGGATGTGGCAAAGCTGGAGGAGCTGTTTGAGGAATTGTCCAGCATGGATGAAGCCGAAACGTTTCATTTTGCCAAATCACCGTATGGAACGGCAGGCGACAACGAGATCAACCGGGGCAGCGACGACATTTTGCTGGACATTTACCGGCATCTGTATCAATGCGGGACGGATGAAACGAAGCGGCATATTGCAACGATGGGACTATTTTAGGAGCCCTTTCAGATTCCCTGAACGCCCCGGATATGGTAGGATAGAAACTAGTAATTCTTACTAGGGGGCGTCAAGCCCCCAACATAAAGGTGGGGCGCAATGATGCAAAAGCTGGTGTTTTTTGTAGGTGTGGCGGGAACAGGAAAAACAACGGTTGCCAGAAAGCTTTCCGTAGATATTCCTGCGGCTTTCCTTGACCGCGACACAATAGGCGGACGTTTCGTAGAGGCGATTCTGGAAATGAAGGGGCTGGACAAAAACGATCGGGACTCCCAGTTCTACAAAGAAAACCTTCGCGATCTGGAATATGATACAGCCAAGGACGTTTGTATTGAAAATTTGGCTGCTGGCCAAAACGTGTTTATGATTTCCCCGTTTACGGCGGAATTGAGAAATAAAGCATGGATCGAAGAGGTGCTGGCGGCGGCGGGACTGGACAAGGAGCGGGTCGATGTCAAAGTCGTTGTGGTCACCCTGCAGGACATGGGTATGCAAAAGGCCCGTATTGTGGGCCGCCAGACGGAGCGGGATCAGTGGAAGCTGGAAAACTGGGGCGATTTTGAGAAGCGGGTAGATTTTGTTCCGACGATTAATTGGGATATTCCGGCTTCATCCATTCTGGTATTCGATAACAGCGGAGAGTTGACCGATGAGAAGGTTGAGCAGCTGCGCGCCTTTATAGGCTAAGGAGCGGCTGCAAAACCTATCGATTTGAATGTATAAAGCAAGAGTAAAACCTTCTGAACTCCTGTGGAGCAGAAGGTTTTTTGCTGTTTACGCATGGAGCGGTGTTGCTGCTTTCGCCGCTTCCGCAGCTTTTTTTCCTTCGATTCGGTGTAGCATGCTGCTGGCAAAAGCGCGGAACTCCTCTTGCTCAACTGCAAACGTCTCGCTTTCTTCTTCAAAAACGGCCAGCGCCGCCTTCAAAACTTCTCTTTCGGATTTGCCGGAAAGCTGCTTTATTGCCCATTTCGCCGCCTCTGATTTGGAGAGGAAAACGGAGAGCTCGCAATAGCTCCAGACGCGTGCCAGCGTCAGCGCCGCCATCGCCTCAAAACCCTGTTCTATGCTTGCACTGTCTCCAGCATCGTTTCGGAGAGAGTCTTCCACATGGCTGCTGGGAACTATCGGAAGCAACAATTGTGGAGACGGCCCCAAAAGAGCGATCCCATGTTTCCTTGCCAAAGCCGTATGACATGCCAGATCGGGATCAAGCGGCTCCTCCTTGCCAACTATTCGTATGCTGGTTGCGCGCGCATAACCTGCTACTTAGAAATGTACGCCCCCCGCACCAATTCGACAAGGTAAAACAAAGCTTATAACTGTTTTTTACAATTTTCGTAAAGGTCATTTTAGCGACAATTCAGTCACTCAGGCACTAGCACTCTTTACTGGAATAAAGTAGCATATTTTGTGAACAGCTTTGGAAATCACTTGGAGATGAATACAAAAAAAGGAGTGATTGAATGCAAGCTACAGGCTTGATTCACCAGTTGTTCGAGCGGCAAGCGGAACGCACGCCCGAGCATGAAGCAGTCAAGTTTCAAGGGGAGTCCATAAGCTATGGGGAATTGAATGCCCGAGCTAACCGGCTGGCGCACCGCCTGAGGCGCGTCGGGGTTGGCCCGGATGTACTGGTCGGAATTTGTATGGAACGGTCGATTGAAATGGTTGTTGCCCTTTATGGCGTGTTAAAAGCAGGCGGCGCCTATGTGCCGCTGGATCCCGATTATCCTATGGATCGTTTGGCCTACATGATGGAAGACAGCAAGGTGCGTCGAGTTATTGCGCAGCGCCAATTCAGCGAGCGGTTCCGCGACCTCGACGGAGAGGTATTGGTACTGGACAAGCCGCAGCTTTTGGAAAATCAGGATGAAGAGGAGGATGGAAATCTTAGCATTGCTTTGAATGAAAGCCATCTGGCTTACATGTTTTACACATCAGGATCAACGGGAAAGCCTAAGGGCGCAATGAATACGCATGCTGCCATTTACAACCGGGTCCATTGGATGCAACAAACCTTTGAAATGAGGGAACATGATAAACTTCTGCAGAAATCGCCTTATAGCTTCGATGTTTCCGTCTGGGAATTTTTCTGGCCGCATATGTGCGGCGCATGCCTTGTTGTAGCCAAGCCTAAAGGGCATCTGGACAACGCGTATTTATGGGAGGAGATCCGAAACGAAGGGATCACTCACGTCCAGTTTGTTCCTACGATGCTGCAAACCTTCCTTAGCGAGGAGGGGGCCGGAGATGTCCCTGGGCTGCGTCATGTATTTTTATGCGGCGAACCTTTGTCCGCCGCTCTTAACGAACGGTTCTGCATGTTGATGAACGCGCAGCTCCATAATTTGTACGGACCAACCGAAGCGGCGGTGTTTATTACGAACTGGACCAGCGACCGCGATACATCGAGGTCGGTTATACCGATCGGCAAGGCTATCCCCGGAAACGCCATGTACGTGTTGAATGAACACTACGAGCCCGTTGCGCCAGGCGATATCGGGGAGCTGTTCATTAGCGGCATCGGGCTTGCGAGGGGATATTACGGCAGAGCGGATTTGACCGCGGAACGGTTTGTGCCGGACCCGTTTAGCGGCGAGGCGGGAGCGCGGATGTATCATACCGGCGATTTGGGCCGCTGGCTGCCGGACGGAAATCTTGAATGTCTTGGACGCAACGATGACCAGGTCAAGGTGCGGGGCTTTCGTATCGAGCTGGGGGAAATCAGCACAGTGCTGGAGCAGCATGACGGCGTAAACCAGGCCGTTACGATTGTGCGGGAGGATCAGCCGGGCGATCAGCGCATCGCTGTTTATTATATTCCGGAAGTCTCCCATTCTACATCTGTCAGCAAATTGAGAACCTACCTGCAGGAGCGCCTGCCCGAATATATGATTCCGTCCTATTTCGTGGAGATGGAAGCTTTTCCGCTGACCTCCAGCGGCAAAACAGACCGAAAGCAGCTGCCTAGTCCTACCTTGTCGCGGCTTATGATCGGACAAGCCTATGCGCCGCCGGAAACGTTTATCCAGAAAGAAATTGCCGGAATCTGGTCCGGCTTCTTCAACTTCGATCAAATAGGACTGGACGACGATTTTATCGATTTGGGAGGCCATTCCCTTATCGCGACTCAAATTCTTGTCCGTTGCGAGCATGCTTTTGGCGTCAAAATATCGCTGAAGGATATGCTTACTTTAGGCACCACCATTCGTAATTTGGCGTCAACAATTGAGGCCAGGCTGCTGGAGGAAACGGATGATTCCGAGCTGGAAGAGCTGCTGAGCGAGATGGAGCATTTGACGGAGGAAGAAATCGAGGCGCTGCTGAAATAGTTTCAGCGGACGTCGGGAGGTGAAGGCTATGGCGAATTTTGTACTTAATACGCATATGACGAATGGAGATGTGCTGCCTTTTCTGCGGCTGGCATCTGCGCTTGTCCGGCGGGGCCATAAGGCTACTCTGGTTACACACGGCGCATTTGAGCGCCTTGCCCAAAAGGCGGGCGTCGCCTTTTATGCCATTGACAGGCCCGAGGACTATATGGAAGTGATGAAAGACCTTTATATGATCGAAGACCCCCTCAAGAAACCCGACCTCAATGAAGCCCACCAGCGAAAATACTACTCCAAGGAAAAATTTCAGAAGGAATATGACATTTTATCGGATTTGTGCAAGGAAAAGGATTCTGTGCTGATTTGCCGGGAGCGGGACGGCTTTGTAGCCATGATGGTATCCGAAGTGTTGAAAATTCCCATTGTCACCGGCGTTTTGGCGCCAAGCTATGTGACCCAGGTGCAAATTTGGGAGGATCTTGGACTTGATTTTGCGATATCGCTTATTAATCCGTTCCGCAGCGATCTCAGACTAGTGCCGATCACCAGCTGGACGTCATGGATGGGCGCGGTCAAAAAAAATATCGGCTTCTGGCCCGAAAGCTTTGATTCCGCTATTGAAGCCCCGGATTGGGCGCTGAAGGTGGAAACCGTCGGCTTTCCGCTGGCCGATACGAACGAATACGAGCCGCTGCCAAGCGAGCTGCTTGATTTTATAGCAGCAGGAGAACCGCCGTTGTTAATTACAGGCGGCACCGGCAAAATGCTCAAGCCTAACTTTTATAAAGCGGCTATTGAAGGAGTCAAGGTGCTTAAGCGCCGGACAATCGTGGTGTGCAGGCACGAAGAAATGATGCCAAGCGAGCTGCCCGATTATATTGCCTGGCACAAAATTTTGCCGCTTGCAAGCGTATATCCGCTAGTTAGCGGCGTTATCCACCATGGCGGAATCGGAACGATTACGGGAGCTATGACGGCTGCCGCTCCGCAGCTGGCGCTTGCAGCCGATACGGATCGGCCGGATAACGGCATGCGGATAAAGCGCCTGGGAATTGGCGACTATCTGGCGCCCCTGCAATGGGAGCCTTCGATGATAGCCAATGCTATACGAGGCATCGGGACGAGCGCAGTGAAGGAGCGCTGCCGCCAGCTGGCGAAGGAGCTGTCAGAGCATGATACGATGGCGGTTGCTTGCGAGGCTGTGGAAAGCGTTGTTGGCAGGTCTGAGTATGCTGTCGATTGCGATAAAATGATTGCCGATTATGAGGCGGCTATGCGCCAAGCGCCGCAACAAAGCCATGCAGTGCCAGCGGCCGCAGGACGGCATGAACGGCTGGATGCCATTAGCCATTCTCTATCAGCAAGCAAACGGGCGCTGCTGGCGAAGCGATTGGCGGAGCGTAAGCTTGAAAAACATTCTCCTTTTGTAGGAGGCCTTTATTTATGAGCAAAACGATAGATCAACTGTCTCCTGAACGGCGCGCGCTGCTGGCGCTAAAAGCGAAGCAGCAAAAGGCAAAGGCAGCAGCAGCTTCCGCCGCTATACCCAAGCAGCCAAGGCAGGAGGGGGAAAACAAATTCCCGCTTTCCTATGCGCAGCAGCGGACCATGTTTTTTGAAGAATATATGCCGGGCACGGAGCGTTACAACTTTGCCAACGGTTATAAGCTCATCGGCGAGCTGGACATCCCTGCCCTTGAGCGGTCTCTCAATGCAATTGTGAAGCGCCATGAAGTAATGAGAGCCGTCATTGCTTATGAAAACGATGATTTTGTTCAGGTTATTCGCCCGGAGCTGGAAATCCAGCTTCAAGTGATTAAAATGAGCGATGAAGAAAAAGTATACCAGCATATGGAGAAGGAAGGCTCCAAGCCCTTCGATTTTCTGAACGGCCCGCTTGTAAGGGCTGCTCTTTACGAGCTGGGTCCTCAAAATCATGTTTTGGTCTGGATGACGCATCATTTAATCTATGACGGCGGCTCGGCCGATATTTTTGATCAGGAGCTTGCGGCCTTTTACGAAAGCTTTTTGCTGGGAGAGCCGGTCAAGCTTCCTGAGCTTCCTATCCAATATCCCGATTTTGCAGTTTGGCAGCGTAATTGGATGGCGGGGGAGGAGTGCGACAGGCAGCTGCGCTACTGGACCAATAAGCTTAGTCATACACCGCCTATGCTGGATCTGCCGACAGATTACCCAAGACCCACCGTCCAAAAGGAAAAAGCGGGATTATTCAGCATGGTGGTTGATTCTGCTTTTACCGAGCGAATTCGCGAAGCCTGCAAGCAGCAGGGCTGCACGACGTTTGTTTTTCTGCTGGCGGCATACAAGGTGCTCCTTGCCAGCTACAACGGCAAGGAGGAAATCGTGGTCGGGACGCCTATGGCGAATCGAGGCAAACAGGAAATTCAGCAGCTGACGGGCTTTTTTGCCAATACGGTAGCGCTACGCTCCTCAATAGACAGGAATGAAACCTTCAGCAGCTTTCTCGCTGGCGTTCGGGATACGGTGCTGGAGACTAACGACTATCAGGATGTGCCATTCGACCGGATAGTCGAGGAACTAAATCCCGAGCGGATAGTGGGCCACGCCCTTTATTTCGATACGATGTTTCTGCTGGAGCGGCACGGCCAATCCATGACAGACCTGCCGGGGCTTCAGGTCACTCCCTTTGCAGGCAACAGGACGCGCGGCGGAACATTGGATTTGACGATGGCGGTTTTCGAGAATCAAAAGCTGGGTATGGAGATCACCTTAACCTATCGCTCCGATTTATTCAGGGAATCTACAATAAGCCAGCTTGCCGAACATTTTCACATGATAGTGGAGCGGGCGATGGACAATCCCGGTCTGCCGCTGTATGAAATCGCAGCCGTGTCGGATAATGTGTTGACGAAGCTGCTTGTTGACTGGAACGCCAGGAAGGAAAGCGCAGGCGAACCTTATTTGCCGCATCAGCTTGCAGAGAAGCAAGCGGCGCTTACGCCGTCGGCAGCCGCCGTTATAAGCGAAGGCAAGCGGCTTACCTACGGGGAACTAAATGAAAGAGCCAACCGGCTGGCTCATTACCTGCGCGGGATTGGGGTTGCTCCCAATCGGACGGTTGGTCTTTACATGGAACGAACAGTGGATATTATTGTTGGTCTGCTCGGCATTTTGAAGGCTGGAGGCGCATATGTGCCGCTTGATCCCAAGCTGCCGGCAGTGCGACTGCAAATGATCGCCCGGGAGGCGGAGGTGTCCGTCATCGTCACGGAGGAGGCGTTATGCGATGCATTCGCTGATGAAGCCGGCGCCGAGGCCATCCGCATTTTTTGTCTCGATCGGGATTGGGAGACCATAGCCCGGGAGGATAGCGGGAATCCGGCTGCTCTAGCGAAGCCGGACGATCTTATGTATGTGCTGTTTACATCCGGCTCGACGGGAAAACCAAAGGGCGTGGCTGTGGAGCACAGGAGCTATGCCAACTATTTGGACGGCATATTGAAGCGCTTGGAGCTGAAGGAAGGCCTTTCGTTTGCCATCGTCAGCACGCTTGCCGCCGATCTGGGGACGCCAATGATATGGGGCGCTTTCGCCACGGGCGGTTGCGTTCATGTCATTCCTTATGAGCGCGCGGCCGATCCCGATGCATTTGCTGCCTATTGTCAGGAAAATCCCATTGATGTTATGAAAATCGTGCCCAGCCATATGGAGGCGCTGCTTGGCGTATCAGACCCTGCCGCTGTTGTGCCGCGGGAATGCTTGATATTGGCGGGGGAGGCCTCCCATTGGGATACGATTGCGGATATTCGACGGCTTCGTCCGGACTGCCGCATCCAGAACCATTACGGTCCGACGGAAACAACGGTATCCGTGCTTGCCTACGAGCTTCCGACGGAGGGCGCGCAGAAGGACCGGCAATTGGCGGTGCCGCTGGGGCAGCCGATTCCGAATGCTCCCGTTTATGTGCTTAATTCCTACTTCCAGCCTGTTCTTCCAGGCGCTATCGGTGAGCTGTTTATTGGCGGCAATGCGGTATCGCGAGGTTATTACGGCAGGCCGGATCTAACGGCTGAGCGTTTCCTGCCTGACCCTTTCACCGATGTTACCGGAGGCAGAATGTACCGTACAGGGGATTTGGTGCGGCATTTGCATGATGGAAACATCCAATTTTTCGGGAGGATGGATCAGCAGGTCAAAATTCGCGGGTATCGGGTTGAAACCGGCGAAATCGAGCATGTTTTACTTCAGATGGGCGGTTTGCGCGACGCGGTGGTTATCATTCGCGAGGATGAGCCGGGCGACAAGCGGCTTGTTGCCTATCTGGTGCCTGAGCAGCGCCAGACGTCAGCTGGCCAAGAGGGCGCTGATGCGACGCTGCAATCTTCAGCGCAGGGGCCCGATGTAAGCGGCATTCGCAAGCATATCAAAACCATTTTGCCGGATTATATGGTGCCGTCTGCATTTGTCATTATGGAAAGGCTGCCGCTTAATGCCAACGGGAAGCTGGACCGGCAGCTGCTTCCGCCCCCCAGTGCATCCAACACAGCGGCCAATTCTGATTTTGCCGAACCTCAGACCAAGGAGGAGCTGGAGATCGCCGCTGTCTGGCGAGAGGTGCTGGGACTTGAGCAGGTTGGCATTGATGACGAGTTTTTTGATCTCGGCGGCGATTCCTTCAAGGCAATCAAGGTTGTACGCAAAATGGGCAATTCCTTTAGCGTCATGGACCTTTTCCAAAATCCTACGATTCGCGAGCTGGCGGAGCATCTGACTTCCGGCGCGACCAGGAGCGAGGACCTTCTGATCGAATTCAAGAAGGCGTCGACGATTGGCGGCAAAGTAAGCACGCTGGTTTGCGTCCCTTACGGCGGCGGCAGCGCCATAACGTTCCAGCCCATGGCCAAAGCGTTGCCGCCCAATTACGCCCTGTTTGCGGTAGAAATTCCGGGGCATGACTACAGCCGTCCCCAGCAGCCGCTTGCATCGCTGGAGGAGACGGCTTCCCGGGTGGCGGCGGAAATCAAGAGCAAGGCCAAAGGGGATGTTTATCTCTACGGCCATTGCTTGGGCGGAGCAATGGTTCTTCGCACTGCATTGCTTCTGGAGCAGCAGGATGTTGTAGTAAACGGGGTGTTCATGGCGGGTACTTTCCCGGGCGCCAGGCTGCCGTTTAAGCTGACGGAATGGTGGCATCGCCTCTTCCCACGCGAGAAATGGACGTCTGACAAGTTTGTGCGGGACATGATTCGCGCCTTTGGCGGCTTTGACGATGAAATTTCGCCCGAGGAGCAAAAGTTTGTGCTTCGCAACCTGCGGCATGATGCGCGGGAGGCGGAGGATTATTATACGGCGCTATATGCTCAGGAGCAAAGGCCCAAGCTCAAAGCGCCGATAACCTGTATCGTCGGCAGCGCGGATAGGATGACGGAATTTTACGAGGAGCGTTACATGGAGTGGAAGGACTTCAGCGGGCAAGTCGACTTGCACATCGTGGATGACGCCGGCCATTATTTCCACAAGCATCAAGCGGATCATGTAACCAAAATAGTGGCGCTCCAAATTTCAAAATGGGGTGATGAGAAGGACGACGAAGCGATTCGCAGAGCGAGCGCCGGCGCTGAGGCCAGGGCGCTGATCGCATCCGCTCAAGAGACCGCAATTGAACCTGAAAAAAGAGAGGTTCAGCCAAGCGTCAAATCTTTTCTTATCGTAACCTTATGTTTAATTATCGCTACGATCGGGACCTCGCTAACCGGTTTTGCTTTAGGCATCTGGGTATATGATCGCACCGGCTCGATATCGGATTATGCGACCATTTCGTTGTATGCCATTTTGCCAACCTTGCTTTTGCTGCCTGTAGCAGGCGCGGTGGTTGACCGCTATGACAGGCGCAAGGTTATGCTGGCGGGACAAACGTTAGCGCTATGCTCGGTCATCTTCATTGCCACGATGCTTTATCTGGATGCCTTGGCGTTATGGGCCATTTATGTCGCCGCAGGCATAGGGTCAATTGCAGGCGCATTTACAATGCCGGCTTATCAGGCTGCGACGGCTCAGCTTGTGCCAAAACGGTATTTGGGACATGCCAACGGCCTGGGACAGCTCGTCATGTCCTTGAACGGAATTATGGCGCCGGCGCTGGGAGGCGCTTTGGTTGTGCTGATCGGTCTGGAGACGATCGTTCTTCTTGATTTAATTTTGCTAAGCTCATCCATGATTATTTTGTCGCTGATCCGGTTCCCGAATTTGATGTTCAAAAAACGCGAAGAACCGATGAGCAAAGAAATTATCGGGGGATGGAAATATATCATTCAACGGAAAAGCCTCGTTGCGATGGTTGTGTTTTTCATCGTCGTCAACTTCTTTATGAGCTTGTACAACGTACTCACCACACCGTTCCTGCTCCAGTTTATGACGGCCGACAAGGTTGGTCTCGTTATTGCCTTTGAAGGCGCAGGTCTTTTGGTCGGTTCTATTCTGATGGCCATTTGGGGCGGCTTTGACCGCAGAGCGGACGGTATGGTCGGTTTTGTAATGCTTACAGGGATATCGGTTGCGGTGGTTGGCATTTATCCTTCCCTCGTAACAGCGATAATCGGCTTGTTTGGCTTTGGTCTGGCGCTGGCGTTTATTAATACGCATTGGCTGGCCTTGATTCAAACAAAGGTCGGGCTGGAGCTGCAGGGACGCGTTTTGGCGACAAACCAGGTTATGGCTTTCAGCATGCGGCCGCTTAGCTTCCTGCTTGCAGGACCGCTGGTTGCGTCGGTATTTGGGCCATTGTCAGCGTCGCTGCCTGCCGGAACCCTGTCATCCGGCTTGTTCGGAGGAGCGGGTGATAAGGGCATTAGCCTCCTTATTGCAACGATAGGAATCATATTGTTCATCTGGGCGGTAATGGGCATGAAATACCGTCAACTGCGTTATATGGAGACGATACTTCCCGATGCTGTGCCAGACGCTGTTATTATCCGGAACAAGGATCAGCTCCAGCAGATGGCCGACCGCCAGATGGGCGTCGGACTCTAAAGGTTTACATCTAATAAGCGATTAAAGGGAGGAAGGTTATATGGAAAATCAAGTGTCGGAGGCAAGCTATCAGGTCGTTGTAAATAACGAAGAGCAATACGCGCTTTGGCCTCAGCATCTCACTATTCCGGCAGGCTGGCGAAACGCCGGTAAAAATGGTTCCAAGGATGAATGCTTGGCTTTCGTTAAAGAGGTTTGGAGTGATTTGACTCCGCTTAGCTTACGTCAGGGATGATGGAAGCTCCCGCCATCTATGCGGTCAGTATGAATCCATTTGACGGGTCGGGGGAACAGGAACGGATTGCGGCTTGGTCTGAGCTTGTCTCCCTGGAACGAGCACAGCGAATAAGCCGTTTCCGCCGCTGGGAGGACCAGTGGCGGTCGTTGGCTGGAGATATGCTTGTTCGTTATGTGCTAAAAGAGCGTTATGGTTTGCCTGACAGCGCGATTCTATTCAAGAGAAATGCGGACAATAAGCCGGAGCTGGTTGGGGGCGAGGTTCAATTCAATGTCTCCCATTCCGGCATCTGGACGGTGGCGGCATACCATTCCGAGCTTGTCGGAATCGATATTGAGAAGGTGGGGATAGCGGACATGGAGCTTGCCCGCTCTATGTTCGCTCCCGCTGAATACGAAGCCTTGTGCAGGGTGAGTGCGGAGCGGCGAAACCGTTTTTTCTATGACATCTGGACCGGCAAGGAAAGCTATATCAAGGCATTGGGAAAGGGACTTTCCATTCCGCTTGACTCCTTCAGCGTAATCGAAGAGGCTGACGGAATCGGGGCCGGGAAATGCGGCTCTGCTATTGCGGAAGCAGAATCGGCGCGCCTCTGGTATCTGCGTTCATATCATGTAGCTGACGGATACGCATTGTCAGTATGCACCTTGTCCCCGGTCAGGTCGAATGGAGTAAACATGGTGAATGCTGCGCAATTGCTTTAACAAACCATTAACATTGAAACTGTCGCCTGCAAAAGCGGCGGTTTTTTTGTTTTGCCCGAAGCGTGGCATTAGCTTTTTCTTCCGTTTGCTCTATACTTATAGCTATCTACCTTTGAGGGCGTGAACTGGCTATGAGCGTGAAACGGCGATTGTATATATCCAATTTTCTAATGCTTGTGCTGCCGATTGTGCTGATGATAGCGGCGGGAATTTGCTTCATATTGATTTATGCGGGCATGGCGGGCATTCGGGAGGCGCCGCCTTTTAAGCAAGGCGACATCATGTTTAAGCGGATGGAGAAAGTCAAGACATTGGCTGCTTCGTGGGGTTCCGGTAAAAACAGGGAAGGCATAGAAGCGGACATTGATGCCTTTAATAAGGAATATGAGGATCGCGGCTTGACCTTGTCTCTTTACGAGGGACAACATTTGCTTTATCCGGCAACGCAGGACCACAATCGCCTGTCCGGGGTGGATTTGACGCAGGAGGAGCAGTTTATGCTGGTGACGGACACTTTTTCGGTATACCGGATTAAGGCGGGGCCGTACGGGGTTGTGTTAACGGATACTCATTTTACAGTCGATGGTTCCAGCAAGTCGAGGCAGCAGCTGTATATCGGCTTGTTCTCCATCGTGCTTCTCGTTTTTGTGGTAATCGGGACAAACCGGATCTTAACCAGGTTTGTTTTTCGCGGCATTATGAATCCCATCCATATTTTGTCCCACGGCGTTCATCAGCTAAGGGACGGCAACTTGACCTACCGGATTCATTACGAAAAGCAGGATGAGTTTGCATCCGTGTGCGCGGACTTTAACGAGATGGCGCAGCATCTGTATCATATGGTCAATGAACGCCAAAGGGATGAAAACAACCGGAGGGAGCTGATTGCAGGCATATCCCATGACCTGCGAACTCCGCTGACCTCGATTAAGGCTTACCTGGAGGGAATTGAAAAAGGGGTTGCTGCGACGCCTCAGATGCAGCGCAAATACTTTGATATTATCAAACACAAAACAGCTAGCCTGGAGCATCTGATTAACCAGCTCTTTTTATTTTCAAAGCTGGATATCGGGGAGTTCCCGCTTCATCTGGAGGCTGTGGATTTTGACCAGGAGCTCCGGCAAACAATGGCTGCGTTTACTGCTGAGTATGAGCTAAAAGGATTGACTATACTGGTCGTTGACCCGATTCCGCAAGGCGAAGTGATTATGGACGTAGTCCAGTTTCGCAATGTCATTCAAAATATTTTGGAAAACAGCCTCAAATACAGAAATAAGGAGCAGGGAAAAATGGTGGTGGCCGCTGTGCAAGAAGAGGATATGATCAAGCTGAGGTTAAGCGACAACGGTCCGGGCGTATCTCCAGGGGAGCTGGAAAAGCTGTTTGACGTGTTCTACCGCAGCGATGCTTCAAGAAAAACGCCTGATCTCGGAAGCGGTCTTGGTTTGGCCATTTCCGCCAAAATCATTCAGCGCCTTGGCGGGGAGATCAAGGCGGAGCTTGCTCCATCGGAGGGACTATCTATTATCATCACGTTACCCAAGCATGCCGGCGAAGAAGGAGCGAAACATGAAAAACATACTGATTATTGAAGACGATATGGCGATTGCCGAAATTGAACGCGATTTTTTGGAAATCGAAGGGTTTGAAGCAACGATTGCAGCGGATGGTAATGAAGGCCTGCGCCTGGCGTTAACGGGAAGCTACGATATGATTCTTCTGGATCTGATGCTGCCGGGGATGAGCGGGTACGAGCTATGCAAGGCGATTCGTGAAAAATACGATATTCCAATCCTCATGGTGACAGCCAAAAGCGAGATCGTGGATAAAGTAAGAGGGCTTGGCGTAGGCGCGGATGATTACATTGCCAAGCCGTTTTCGCCCACGGAGCTGATTGCGAGAGTAAAAGCAAACCTGGCGCAATACGAACGGTTAACCAATGGCGGCGCTAATCGGACGCGCGAGGTGCACGCCGGCCCGGTCCGGATCAACCAGCTAACCCACCGGGTATACGTTCATCAGAAGGAAGTGGAGTTCAAAAATAAAGAATATGAGCTGCTGCTGTTTCTTGTTTCCAATCCCGATATCGTGTTCAGCAAGGAGCAATTGTATGAGCGAATTTGGGAGATGGACGCCATTGGCGATTTGAAAACGGTAGCGGTGCATATTAATCGGCTGCGCGAAAAAATCGAAAGCGATCCCCAATACCCCAAGCATATTCAAACCGTATGGGGCGCGGGCTACCGGTTTAAACTTTAAATGTAAGCCTTTATTAACCTTCCGTTTACCTTTTGTCCCCTCTCCAGTTTACTATTGCTTGCTATGATGGGCGTAGTTCAAAAAGGTTGGGGAGGAATTGACAGCATGTCCAAACTCAGATTAACCGATATCAAAAAATCCTATAACAGCGGCGAAGTTGTGCAGGCATTAAAGGGAGTTTCGCTGGAATTCAGGGAAAGCGAGTTTGTTTCCATTCTGGGGCCGTCCGGCTGCGGCAAAACAACGCTGCTTAATATTATCGGCGGGCTTGACCGTTACGACGAAGGGGATCTTTCTCTGGGAGGAAGCTCCACCAAGCATTTTAAGGATAAGGACTGGGACGCTTACAGGAATGCTTCCATCGGTTTTGTTTTTCAAAACTACAACCTGATATCGCATCAAACGATTTTGCAAAATGTAGAGATCGCTTTAACGCTGTCGGGTGTTTCGGTAGCCGAACGCAAGGAGAGAGCCAAGCAGGCTCTGGAATCCGTGGGACTGGGGGACAAGCTTAAGAAAAGGCCAAACCAGCTGTCCGGCGGACAAATGCAGCGTGTTGCTATTGCGAGAGCGCTAGTAAACAATCCCGATATTATTTTGGCTGATGAGCCGACAGGCGCGCTGGATAGCCAGACCAGCCTGCAGGTAATGGATATTCTTAGGGAGATTTCAAAAACAAAGCTGGTGATCATGGTCACCCACAATGGCGATTTGGCCGAAAACTACAGCAGCAGAATCATTCATTTGCGCGACGGGGAGGTGCAGTCGGACAGCAATCCGCTCATGCTCAATGACAAACCTGGCAAAGCAGCCGCCACTCAAGGGAGCGGCAAGCTTAGTCCCGGAAAAACCTCCATGTCGCTGCTGACGGCAATGTCCCTTTCCTTCAAAAATCTGCTGACAAAAAAAGGCCGCACGCTCATAACCTCCTTTGCGGGCAGCATCGGCATTATCGGCGTTGCGCTTGTGTTGGCGCTGTCCAATGGCTTGTCCAACTACATCTCCGATATGCAATCCGAGACGCTAGCGGGTTTTCCTCTGACTATATCGCAAGGCGTGCAGCAAATTCAGACTCCGCAGCCGCCCGACGGCTCTCCCTTTGCGAATAGCGGCAGCTCGGGGGAGGAATTTCCCGAAGGAGACGTGATGTACCGCTACGATAGCGCCGCCAATGTCGAGCAGCATGTCAATGTGTTGACGGAGGATTATTTCCGGTATATTGCCGATATCCAGGACGCTCTTCCGGGCGCTGTAAATGCCGTCTCCTATAGTAACGGGGTGGAGATGAACCTGCTGGCGAAAGCGGAGGATGACGTAGTTAAATTTGAAACATCTTCAGGAATGGCAATGGACAGGCCTTCGGGTTTTGGCGGGACGCCGGCTTATTGGCAGGAGCTGCCGGATAATGACGAGTTTATTTTGTCCATGTATGACTTGATTGGAGAAGGCAGCCGATACCCCAGCGCAGCAAATGAAGTCGCTCTTGTGGTTGACGAATACAACCGGCTGGACAAGGCATTTTATGAAAAGCTTGGCATTTTTTCGGATCATGCGGAATGGAAGCTGAGCGATTTTATCGGAAAAACGATGATGAAGGCAGTTCCCAACAACAGCTTTTATACGGAAACGGAAAACGGACTGTTTATTCCGTCCGCCGCAGATTCTTATGAGGTCTTATTCGGAAGCGATGAAGGCATTGAGCTGACGATTACAGGCATTCTGCGGATTAAAGAAGACGGAGCAACAACGAGCGGCTACTTATCCGAAGGTTTGGCGTATACGCCCGCTTTAACGGAATATGTCGTTGAGCAAGCGCAACAGTCCGATATTGCGCGGGCTCAAATGGATTCCGACCGCGATGTGATCCTGAACGCGCCGTTTGCCAACGATGAAGCGAAGGAGCTTAGGTTAAAAAGCCTTGGCGCGGACACAACTCCGTCGAGCATCAATATTTTTCCGAAAGACTTTGCGGCCAAGGATAAAATCAAGCAATACCTGGATGATTACAACGATACAAGGGAGGAAGCCGATCAGGTTGTTTACAGCGACATGTCCGAAATGATTGGCTCCGTCATCCAGACGGTTCTCGACACTGTTTCCTATGTATTGATCGGCTTTGCGGCGATTTCGCTTGTTGTTTCCACTATTATGATCGGCATCATTACGTATGTATCGGTGCTGGAGCGGACAAAGGAAATTGGCATATTGCGAAGCATCGGGGCAAGGAAAAAAGACATTTCGCGCGTATTCAACGCAGAGACTCTGATTGTTGGATTTGTGGCTGGCGCTATTGGCATCGTCATCTCTTATGCGCTGGCGTCCGCTATTAACGTACTCATTGCAAACGCGCTGGGTATCCAGGGATTAGCCCAGTTAACGGCGGCACATTCCGCGGCGCTGGTGCTCGGCAGCATGTTCCTGACGCTGATTGCGGGATTGATTCCAGCCAAAGCGGCGACAAAAAAAGATCCGGTTATTGCGCTCAGAACGGAGTAATTAACCGCATTGCGGAGGTTGGTCGACCTCATGCTCACCCATGCCATGTAAAAGAAAAAGGCGTTAAAGGAGGGAAGCTGCATTCCCTGCTTGACGCCTTTTTGTATATTATTTAGTCTCTATCACAATCGGTTTGGTTCCATCCAACCGGCTGAATGCCGTTTGCTGTACTCAGCCAAAAAATCGAGCCAGGCCGAGTCATCGTTCAGGCAGGAAGCAAAGGCATATTCTAAAGGATCACCGCCCCCTTCAGCAAACTGCTCGCGGCCTTCAATGCCGAGCTCATGCAACGTCTCCAAGCAATCCGTAACGAAACCCGGCGCGCATACAAAAGGGCGCTTGACGCCTTGTGCCGACAGCTCGCCCAGCACCTCTGCCGTGGATGGCCCGATCCACGGCTCTTTCCCAAAACGCGACTGGAAGCTGATTTGCCACTCGTTAGCAGCCCATCCCATTGCCTTTGCCAGCTCCTCCGCAGATTCCCGGCATTGCTTCTCGTAGGGGTCGCCGGTTTTGATGTATCGCTCCGGAACGCCATGGAAGCTGAGCACATAGTGGTCGGGCTTATGGGGAAGACGCTGAATCTGCGCAGTCAGATTGTGCCGAAGAGCTTCCATATATGCAGGATCGTTATAAAAAGCCCCCGCTAATCTTAATTCCGGAATATATCGCTTAGCCGCGACGCTTCCGGCCCGGCCATTGCCTTCCCCCAAGGCAGCACGCATGGCAGCTTCATAGAAGCTGGCCGTTGTGGTTGATGAATATTGGGGGAAGAGGGGCAGCAGCACGATTTTGGAAATGCCGGCCTGCTCCAGAGACTTGATGCCATTGGCGGGATCAAGCCGGGTATAAGCGAGTCCCAGCTCAACTTGATATCGAGCACCCAATCGTTTCTGCAGCCGCTGCTGCTGCCGCAAGGAATAAACCATAAGCGGAGAACCTTCCTCCGTCCAAATTTCCTTATACAGGGCGGCCGACTTTTTGGGTCTGACCCGAAGAATAATGCCATGCAGCAGCGGCTGCCAGAGCCATGGCGGATAGTCGATCACGCGCCGATCGGACAGAAACGGCCGGAGATATGCTCTGACCGCGGATGCGGTAGGCTGCTCCGGCGTACCGATCTGCCCTAAAATGACGCCTATTTTCTCATCATTCATGGTTTTCCTTCCATTATCAAAAATAATCCGAGAAATAAGGTGTTTGCTGTTCAATGGCATCCTCCAGCATATCCACGATTTCCGGTCCGCAAGCGATTCTTCCGATTTTGTGCAAATAATCGGGCCTTTTGTATCCCAGCAGCATTGTAGTCATGGTTTGAATGCTGATGCTGGAGTCGGTCTCTTCGGTGGCAGGCGTAACCTGACCTCTGCCATCAGGATCAATGTTTAGCGTAAAGGTACCTTGATTCCAGGATAGAAGCGGATCTTCCATTCGGAAGGTCCACTTGCGCTCGCCCGTATCCGGTTTAAAGGGATATTGCGCGATAAATTGCTCCAAATCGACAATACGGGCCATATAATAAGGAGAAATTGTTTCTTTAATATCTGCATCCTCCAATAAGAATGCCAGCGGCTCGTCGGTATGAATGTTGCCTACAACCTTTGAAATCATAGAAAAATGCGCGCTAATGAAATTCCATAATCCGCTGCGGGCTTCTTCATTAACAAAAATCATGTCCTTGATATGGAATACCTCATCCTGTATCCAATAGAGGACATAGCCGTCAGGCTCTCTATCTTCATTATAATAAACGGCGGCCGTCAAATCGTCCGAGTCCCAGCGCCAATATTCGTTCCAGGCCAGATCGCCTCGTAATAAAGCGCCATGTGTCTGAAGGGAAAAGCGTTCATACGCTGCCTTGACATCGTCGCTTTCTATCGACACCCTCTCAACGTCGCCCGGCACCTTTTTGTTTTTGGGCAGCTGGTGGTCCTTAACCTCAAAAACGATTTTGTCCGAAATAATTTCAAAGCCTTTTCTGCGGTAGTAGGGAATGGAATAAGGGTATAGATAGGAAATCGACTGCTTTTTCTCCCGCATATTTGCAAGCGCCTGATAGAGCAGCTTGTGCATCAAGCCTTGACTGGAATATTCCGGAAAGGTTCCCACGGCGGTTAGGCCGCCCATATCATAGGTAACATTAAAAATTCGAACCTGCAGTGGATAGACAGCTACCTGCGACACCAGCTTGTCCCCATAAAACCAGCCGAGCACATCAGCTTGCTCCAGGATGGGCGATTTGGCGTGAATGATTTCACGTTCCTCCCAGCCAATTTTGTGGAGGTCATTGTTGGTAACCTGAAAAACATATCGTAGCAATTGGTTGTATTGCTCCAGATGCGTAATGTCGACCTTTTGCATCTTGAATTCCTTTTTGCGGCTCATACCGTGCTCCTTTTGCTTGTGGCGTTGATTACGCGAACCTTCATCTATTATCCGGACGGCGGTTCTGCACAGCCGAGAGTAAACCGTCATCATAGCTGCTCAATTACCATCCATTTTAATCCTGCTGGCGGCATGCAGTCAATTCATCGGCTATTTGTTTAGGCGGAAACAGGGCTCCAATCAAGAAGCTTCAAATCACAAAAAATCCCCGCAAAGCCTTGAAAGATCCAGCTTCGCGGGGATTTCTCTATTTATTTCGTTCATTCTTATATAACGTAATGGCGTCCCAGGAGGGATTCGAACCCCCGACAACTCGCTTAGAAGGCGAGTGCTCTATCCGACTGAGCTACTGGGACACTGAAAAATAATATAACATGCGTGTAGGGGGTTTGGCAAGCAAAATTTTGGATTATTTATGAGAGAATCTTTGATGTAGACATCTCGGGGCTGAGCGGCTGCATTTAGCGGTTCATTTTATTGCCAATAGCTATTTGTTTTTTCAGCTGATTTCAGGTTTGAGCCGTATTTAAAGAGATAACTTTTTTTATTATGCCCTGTCATGGTATAATCTATCGCAAGATTGCGTCCACTACATACTTGAAGTACCTAAGGCGGTGACAACATTACGACTCCCCAGGACCCGAGAGAACCAAAAAACAATGGCGAAGACAACAAGGATAACGTTTATTTGTTTCCCAATATGCTGGATCAATACCAGATCGGGCTGACGCGCATGCTGGAGGCTGAGCAGTACAAGGAGGCCAAGGAGCTTCTTTCCTTTCTGCTTCAGTGCCAAGGACAGGAGAAACGCCATTACGAAGAGTGGGAAAATCTTCTGCGATGGCTGGAGATGGCTTTTCCGGATGAAACCGGAGCACGCGGGGAAGCAAGCCCGGACGAGCTGGACGAGGAGGAAATGAGGACGCAACTTCTGCAGCCGCCAGCCCAGGACGAGGAATACATCAAGCAAGTGCTTTATATTATGCAGCATCATCCTATGCTGGATCAGCAGCTATTGGCGTTGGAGCGCGCCGTGTATATCCAGGACAGCTCTATCGATGCTTACATACTTGACTGGCTCAAAAGCGAGAACCTGCATCCCATTCTGCAGTTCAAGGCGCTGCAGGCGCTTCGCAAGCGGGGAAGCGAAGGGGCGGTGACGCTGTACAGGATGGGCGAGGAGGTCAGCCTGGACATTGGCAGCACGCCTCTGTCGCTGGAGCATTTTCCTGATCCTGTTGGCCGTATTTTGGAGCGGACCGAAATGGTCGTGGAAGCCGACGATCCCACGCTGCCTCATTTTGCAAGGGAGCTGTGGAAGGAGAGTCTGCAATACCTGTACGGAACATCGGCTTACCGCTGGATGCTGAGAGAAGACGAGGAGATAGTGGATTGTTATGCCGCCGCGCTCCACTTGACCTTGCTCTTGACGGTTTATGGCTCGGCAAACGACGATGACGTCAGGGAAGCATACGGCATTACAGACAATCTTAGATTCCGGTATGAGCAGGCTTGCCGAACGCTCAGGAGCATCGCAATGCTTCTGCAAGCCGGCGAGGATGAACATCAGCCTTGAAAAGATTGTCTATCTTGTTTATAATAGAATGGTTTATGTAACGTGAAAAACATGAATGCATGCGCATTTTGGAGAGGAAGGCATAAAATGAAAGCAACATGGGAAAAAATAGACAAGAACCTCGTCTCGATCGACGTTGAGGTTGAAGCTGAAAAAGTGGTTGTCGCTTTGGATCAAGCCTTTAAGAAAGTTGTAAGCAAAGTAAACGTACCGGGCTTCCGCAAAGGCAAAGTTCCACGGGGTATTTTTGAATCCCGTTTCGGCGTAGAAAGCCTGTATCAGGATGCTATCGACATTTTGCTTCCTGAAGCTTACACAGAAGCGGTTAAGGAGCATAACCTTGAGCCGGTTGACCGTCCGGAAATCGACGTTACTCAATTTGCCAAAGGCGAAGCATTCAAATTTGTTGCCAAAGTTATCGTTAAGCCGGAAGTAACGCTTGGCGAATACAAAGGTCTGGAAATCGAAGCTGTTCAAACAGAAGTAACGGAAGAGGAAATCGCTGCCGAGCTGGAGCGCCTGCAAACCCGTCACGCTGAATTGACAGTGGTTGAGGAAGGCCCTGCGCAAAACGGCGATATTTCCGTCATCGATTTTGATGGTTATGTTGACGGCGAGCAATTCGACGGCGGCTACAGCGAGCGTTATTCGCTTGAGCTGGGGTCGGGCTCCTTTATCCCTGGCTTTGAAGAGCAGGTTGTGGGCATGGAGCTTGGCGACTTCAAGGATGTTGAAGTGACCTTCCCTGAAACGTACCATGCCGAGCACCTGGCTGGCAAACAAGCCGTATTCAAAGTTAAGCTTCACGAGCTGAAGCGCAAATCCCTGCCTGCTTTGGATGACGAATTCGCCAAAGACGTTAGCGAATTCGACACGCTGGAAGAATACAAGCAAGACCTTGCTGCAAAATTGAAAGAGCGCAAGGAAAAGGATGCCGAGCAAGCTCGCGAGGTTGCCGTTGTTGACAAGGCGACTGCAGCTGCAGAGGTTGAAATTCCGGAATCGATGATCGTTACCGAAACCGACTTCTTGCTGAAGGACTTTGAAAACCGTCTTCGCTCGCAAGGCATGAATCTGGATCTGTATTACCAGTTCTCCGGCCAATCCGAGGATGTGCTTCGCGGCCAAATGCGTTCCGACGCTGAAAAACGCGTTCGCAACAACCTGGTGCTGGAAGCTATCGCCAAGGCTGAAGGCTTTGAAGCCTCTGAAGAAGACCTGAACGAGGAACTGGAAAAGCTGTCCAAGCAATACAGCCGTCCTGTTGAAGAGCTGAAGGAAATCTTTGAGAAAAACGGCAATATCGCCAACTTGAAGGAAGATGTTTTGCTTCGCAAAACGATTAATTTCCTGCTTGAAAACAGCAAAACTGCTTAAGCAAAAGCGACATACAGCTAGTAGCTCTTCGGCTTCATACCGCATTGCGGCGCGCCGAAGGCCTATAATAAGCATTACCCGGGATAAGGCACGTTATAGCACGTGCCTTATTTCCAACTTACATATTGATTTTGTGCCTCAGGCACAGACTTGGAAGTACATATCAGGCGCGATGTGCCGTATACTGTAGTATTCGGAAAAATGACACAGGTTCTGCTACATGTTACAATAAGGAAGTAAAGACAATTCCACAATGAAAAGAGGTTGGTCGCATGAATCTGGTACCTATCGTAGTCGAACAGACAAATCGCGGAGAGCGGTCCTATGACATCTACTCCCGCTTGCTGAAGGATCGCATTATTTTTCTTGGAAGCGCGATTGATGATGATGTTGCGAATTCCGTAATTGCACAGCTGCTGTTTCTGGCGGCCGACGATCCTGAAAAGGATATTCATCTTTACATTAATTCGCCAGGCGGCTCGGTTACAGCCGGTATGGCGATATTCGATACGATGCAATACATCAAGCCTGAGGTATCCACCATATGCATGGGGATGGCGGCAAGCATGGGCTCCCTGCTGCTAACTGCCGGAGCCAAGGGCAAACGCTTTGCGCTGCCTAATGCAGAGGTTATGATTCATCAGCCGCTGGGCGGGGTTCGCGGTCAAGCGACCGATATCAAAATCCATGCCGATTGGATTTTGAAAACCAAGCAAAAGCTGAATGAAATTTACGTCGAGCGCACCGGACAGCCTTATGAAAAAATCGATAGGGATACCGATCGCGATTACTTTATGAGCGCCGAAGAAGCGCTGAATTACGGCTTGATCGACAAGGTCATCACGGCGCCAACCGCGCTGTAAGCGAAATGAAGGGGTGAGTGCATGTTTAAATTCAATGATGAGAAGGGCCAATTGAAATGTTCGTTCTGCGGCAAATCGCAGGATCAGGTTCGCAAGCTTGTCGCCGGTCCCGGCGTCTATATATGCGATGAATGTATCGAGCTTTGTACAGAAATCGTGGAAGAAGAACTGGGCAATGAGGAAGAGCTCGATTTAAAGGATATCCCTAAGCCAAAAGATATCCGCACCATTCTGGACTCCTATGTCATCGGTCAGGAAGCCGCCAAAAAATCGTTGTCTGTAGCGGTTTACAACCACTACAAACGTATCAATTCCGGCAGTAAAATCGAAGATGTAGAGCTTCAGAAGAGTAATATTCTTCTCTTGGGACCAACGGGCTCCGGTAAAACGCTGTTGGCGCAAACAATGGCCAAAATCTTGAATGTTCCTTTTGCTATCGCCGATGCAACCTCTCTCACGGAAGCCGGCTATGTAGGCGAGGATGTTGAAAACATTCTGCTTAAGCTGATTCAGGCAGCCGACTACGATGTGGAGAAGGCAGAGCGGGGCATCATTTATATCGACGAAATTGATAAAGTGGCGCGCAAATCGGAGAATCCATCCATAACGCGCGATGTTTCGGGCGAAGGCGTGCAGCAGGCTTTGCTGAAAATTTTGGAGGGTACGGTTGCATCCGTTCCGCCTCAAGGCGGCCGCAAGCATCCGCATCAGGAGTTTATCCAAATCGACACAACAAATATCCTGTTCATTTGCGGCGGCGCATTTGACGGACTGGAGCAATTGATCAAACGCCGGATCGGCAAAAAGGTCATTGGCTTTAATTCCACAGGAGATACTCAAAAGGATCTGAAAGCAGGCGAATACCTGTCCATGGTTCTTCCAGAGGATTTGCTGAAATTTGGTCTGATTCCGGAGTTCGTCGGACGTCTGCCAGTTATTTCGACTCTGGAGCCGCTTGATGAGCCGGCATTGGTTCGCATTTTGTCCGAACCAAAAAACGCGCTTGTTAAGCAATACCAGAAGCTGCTGGAGATGGACAATGTGAAGCTGGACTTTGAGCCGGCCGCACTTGATGCCATTGCCAAAGAGGCGATCAAGCGCAACACGGGCGCTCGCGGCCTGCGGGCAATCATTGAAGGCATTATGCTGGACGTGATGTACGAGGTTCCTTCGCGCGATGATGTCAACACATGCCTCATTACCGAAAAGTCCGTTCAGGACAGAATTATGCCTGAGCTGACAGCCAAAAAAGGTAAAAAGAAAGAAGAAAGCGCCTGATGACGCATCCCCTTCCAGCCGAGTCTTTGCCCCTTAGATAGAAGCGGCAAAGCGCTCGGCGGAGGTTATGGTCACGTCTGAAGCTTAAAGTCCACCCTGTGATAAAGGCTGTTGAAAGCCCATTTCATGGGGTGGAATTTGACGTTTCGGGATAAAAACAGAGCTACTCTTATGGGAGAGATTGCCTATGTATTTACGCCAGGATACGGTAGCAGTAAAAGTCGGAGATTTAACCATCGGCGGCAGCAATGAAGTCATAATGCAAAGCATGTGTACAACCAAAACGGCTGATGTTGAAGCTACGGTTGCTGAAATTCTTCGTCTTGAGGAAGCGGGCTGCCAGGCGGTAAGGGTTACCGTAAACAACAAAGAAGCCGCAGCCGCTATTAAGGAAATAAAAAAACGCATTCATATTCCGCTAATTGCGGATATTCATTTTGATTACAGACTTGCGCTGCTCGCTATTGAAAACGGTATTGACAAGGTCCGCATCAACCCCGGCAATATCGGCCGGCGCGAACGGGTGGAAGCAGTTGTCAATGCGTGTAAGGAAAAGGGCATTCCTATTCGAATCGGCGTTAACGCCGGCTCTCTGGAAAACCATCTGTTAGAAAAATACGGATATCCTACGCCAGAAGCGATGGTGGAAAGCGCATTGTTCCATATCGGTATTTTGGAAGAGCTGGACTTCCATGACATAATTGTGTCGCTTAAAGCCTCCGATGTGCCAATGGCAATAGCGGCTTACCGCATGGCTGCGGAAAAAATTAAATATCCGCTTCATCTTGGCATAACGGAAGCGGGAACGCTTCATTCCGGTACGATTAAAAGCTCTGCCGGGATTGGCGCGCTGCTGGCGATGGGCATTGGCAATACGGTTCGGATCAGCCTTAGCGCCGACCCTGTTGAAGAAATCAAGGTGGCTCGTGAGCTGCTAAAAACATTTGGCCTCATTACAAATGCCGCAACGCTGGTATCATGCCCGACATGCGGACGCTTGGATATCGATTTGTTTTCGATCGCAAACGAGGTGGAGGAATACATTTCCAAAATCAAGGTGCCGATTAAAGTATCCGTGCTTGGCTGCGCCGTTAACGGTCCGGGCGAAGCGCGGGAAGCGGATATCGGGATAGCGGGTGCTCGAGGCGAAGGCATGTTGTTCCGTTACGGAGAACTGGTGCGCAAAGTTCCCGAAGCGGAGCTGTTAAACGAGCTGAAAAAGGAAATTGACGTGATCGTTAAGGTTTTTGAAGAAACGGGAGAAATTCCAGGCCGAAACAAACACGCACACGCATAGTTATAACCGTTGCATGTCAAAAAATCCGCACAAGCGTTGTATCCAGCGCTTATGCGGATTTTTTATTAGGAATACTTACCCCTTTTTATCCGAGGCACTTCCGCTTTGAAGGGATTTGATTGCTTTTAACAGCGCCTTTCGGTGCTCTTGCTGCTCTTCCATAACCGATTGGAAAAGCTGTTCGATAGCTGAAAAGGATACCTTGCTGTTTTCGTCATTTCGTTCATTTAAAAGCTGCAACAGTGGATAAAGCACCATCAATAATGCAAAATTGTCTACATACGTAATGTTCAATGCTTGCCCGCCCATACCGCCTTGCCCGCCATAAGCGGTGGAGTCCGCCTTTGCTGCCGCGAACTCCTCCGATGCATGGCTGGTTTCGGAGATGGAGGGAGAGGAAGCTAGCTTATTTGTCTCTTCCATGGATGCCCTCCCTGAAATGATGAGCTATATTACGCTGTTCCCGCGCCGCCGGCAGCGGTTCCGGCATTGCTGCCAGCACCGCCAGCGCCACCAGCGCCTGCAGTTGCGGTGCCGCCAGTGTTGCTGCCATGAGTGGCTGTGCCGCCAGCGCCGCCAGCGCCCGCTGTGCCGCCAGCACCGCCAGCGCCGCCAGCGCCGCCTGTTGCCAGATTGCCTGTCGAGTTGGCTGTTGCTGTGGCGCCAACCGCTACTGCTGTAGAAACGGCAACCGCAGTGCCTCCGCTTCCTCCGTTGCCGCCCGTGGAGTTGCCGCCCGCGCCTCCGGCTCCTCCGGTTACGGGTGCGCCGATAGCAAAACCGCCTAATGCGCTTCCTCCAATGCCGCCCCAGCCGCCGTTACCGGCAACGACCAACCCGCCGAGGCCGCTTAATACCTGATCATTATCCTGTTCAAATTTTACTTTCGTTTTAATTTTAATTTTTTTGCTCATGGTTCAATCACTCCTCAAGAAATATAGTTTATGGCTTGTCCTGCGATTGACGAGATTCATTTCTTTTTTTGGCCCTGCTTGCTCTTCCTTTCCGATAAGGCATTAAAAACCTGTTCAAGCAGATGCGTCAGCCCGTCTGACCAGTTATCGGCATTGACGTGAAGGGCAAAGGCATCGGCGTTTCCCCAATCCGGCGAGACGTTGTCTCCGTTAGCTCCATTCGCTCCATTCACTCCATTCGCCCCGTTTGCTCCGTTGGCGCCCGCCGTCCCGCTTTTTCCGGCAGCGCCAGGGTACACATATGCGGCAGCATCTGGTTGGCAATCGTTTTGATCCATATCGCACCTCCTTCCCTGTTGATACTTACAATATATTCGCAGGCTTGGCTATGGAAACGGTAGTTTGTCCGACGACCTGAGCCTATTTATTTCCAAGGGTGTGACAGATGTACAAGCCAATTTTTGATTTTGAAAAAAACAGGCGATTATTCCCACTCTCCTGGGGTAATACTGTTTTAATACGGATGCCTGCGGCATGAGAGGGCGTAAGAGAGGAGCGGATATCAATGAATTTAAGTATTGTTTTAATGGTGATTCAAGTTTTTTTTGCGGTCGTAATCGGGTTGTATTTTTGGAATTTGCTGCGCAACCAGAAAGCTAACCGTTCAGTAGTGGATAAGGAATCCCGTAAAGAAATGGATAAGCTGAGAAAGCTGCGGTCGATATCATTGACTAAGCCGCTGGCGGAGAAAACAAGGCCTCAAACGATGGGCGATATTATCGGGCAGCGCGACGGGCTGCGCGCTCTTAAAGCGGCTCTTTGCAGCGCTAACCCGCAACACGTCATCATTTATGGGCCTCCCGGCGTCGGGAAAACAGCTGCGGCGCGCGTAGTGCTGGAGGAAGCCAAAAAAAATCCGTCATCTCCGTTTCTGCCGGAGGCCAAGTTTACGGAAATTGATGCTACCACCGCGCGTTTTGACGAAAGGGGCATTGCCGACCCTCTGATCGGCTCCGTCCATGATCCCATTTATCAAGGGGCGGGCGCCATGGGCGTGGCAGGCATTCCCCAGCCCAAGCAAGGGGCCGTTACGAAGGCGCATGGCGGTATTTTGTTCATTGACGAAATCGGCGAATTGCATCCTGTGCAAATGAATAAGCTGTTGAAGGTGCTGGAGGACCGCAAGGTTTTTCTGGAAAGCGCCTATTACAACTCGGAGGATACCAATATTCCGCTGTACATTCATGATATTTTTCAAAACGGGCTGCCTGCCGATTTCCGGCTGGTTGGAGCAACAACACGTTCTCCGCAAGAAATTCCGCCTGCTATTCGTTCCCGTTGCATGGAGGTTTTTTTCCGTCCCTTATTAGCGGAAGAGATTGCCGAAGTGGCCAAAAACGCCGTCAAAAAAATAGGCTTTCCGCCTTGCCCGGCGGCAATTGAGGTCGTCAAAAAATATGCAACGAACGGACGCGAGGCTGTAAATGTTATTCAATTGGCCGCGGGTGTTGCGTTATCGGAGAAACGCGAGCTCATTAGTGCTGGAGATATTGAATGGGTGGTTAACAGCAGTCAGATTCCGCCGCGCCCCGATCGAAAAGTGCCGGTTGAACCCCAGGTTGGCTTTGTCAACGGCTTGGCGGTATACGGGCCCAATATGGGAACGCTGCTTGAAATCGAAGTCAGTGCAATTCCTGCCGTTTCCGGCAAAGGCCAGTTTACGATAACAGGCGTTGTTGATGAGGAGGAGTTAGGCGGCGGGTCGCGAACGCTGCGGCGCAAAAGCATGGCCAAAGGCTCTGTCGAAAATGTGCTGACGGTGCTGCGCCGCTTTGGCTTGCAGCCCCAGCATTTTGACCTGCATATCAATTTTCCCGGCGGTACGCCAATTGACGGCCCTTCGGCAGGTATTGCCATGGCAGTCGCTATAGCCTCCGCCATACGGGGCTTGCCAATCGACAACAAGCTTGCCATGACGGGGGAAGTAGGGATACACGGCAATGTAAAGCCGGTTGGCGGCGTGCTCGCTAAGGTCGAAGCGGCGTTTCAGGCGGGCGCGGAGCGGGTCATTATACCGCGTGAAAATTGGCAGGCTATTTTTGAAGGACTGGAGGGTCTGCAAGTTATAGCTGTTGATCGGGTCGAAGAGGTATTCCGGCATGTTTTTCCGCAGTCCGAAACCGATCTGGAAGCAACGGAAACGCCTTTGCAGAACGATTTGTTTATGCCAACTTCCGTCCCCTATTTGCAGGCTGATTCCGCTGAGTGATAGAATGGGGTAGACGTTATGAAATGGAGGTGCTGGTATGGGGCCTGGAAAATCAAGGGGGCGCCGGCTGCCCCTGCTGCCGCTTAGAGGACTGCTCGTGTATCCAAGCATGGTATTGCATCTGGATGTGGGCAGGGAAAAGTCGGTGCGCGCGCTAGACCGCGCGATGGTAGACGACCATATGATTTTGCTTTGCTCGCAGTCTGAGGTGAATATAGAGGACCCTACTGAAGAGGATATTTATAAGGTGGGAACGATTGCTAAGGTCCGGCAGATGCTGAAGCTGCCCAATGGCACCATTAGAGTGCTGGTTGAGGGAGTTGTGCGCGCAGAGGTACAGAGCTATTTGGACAATGCAGAGTTTTATGAGGTTATGGTCAAGGAGCTGCCGGAGGGCGAAAGCGACGATCCCGAGGTGGATGCGCTGATGCGCTCCGTTCTTGGACAATTTGAGCATTATATTTCCCTTTCCAAAAAGGTGACTCCCGAAACCTACGCCGCGGTTTCCGATATTGACGAACCCGGCAGGCTTGCGGATGTCATTACGAGCCATTTGTCCCTGAAAATCCGGGATAAGCAGGATATTTTGGAAACGATCGACGTGGCGGCCCGTCTGGAGCGGCTGCTGGATCTGCTTAATAATGAGCGCGAGGTGCTGGAGCTGGAGCGGCAAATCAACCAGCGCGTCAAAAAGCAGATGGAAAAAACGCAGAAGGAATATTATTTGCGTGAACAGATGAAGGCGATTCAAAAGGAGCTGGGCGAGAAGGAAGGCCGTGCCGGTGAAGCGGAGGAATTGCGTAATCAGCTGGAAAGCGCCGGTGTGCCGGAAGCCGTCTACGAGAAGGTCAGCAAGGAAATTGACCGTCTGGAGAAAATGCCGCCGTCTTCGGCCGAAGGCGGAGTGGTTCGCAATTATATCGATTGGTTGCTTGCTTTGCCATGGAGCAAAATGACGGAGGATGACCTCAGCCTGCTGAAGGCGGAGGTCATATTGAACGGCGATCATTACGGCCTGGAGAAGCCCAAGGAGCGCGTACTGGAATATTTGGCCGTGCAGCAGCTGGTCAAAAAGCTGAAGGGCCCTATATTGTGCCTGGTCGGTCCTCCCGGCGTAGGTAAAACCTCTCTGGCCCGTTCCATAGCCAAGTCGCTGGAGCGCAAATTTGTCCGCATCTCGCTTGGCGGGGTGAGGGATGAGGCGGAAATACGCGGCCATCGCCGCACTTATGTAGGAGCGATGCCGGGACGCATTATGCAGGGGATGAAAACGGCGGGCAGCCTGAACCCCGTCTTCCTGCTGGATGAAATCGATAAAATGGCGTCCGATTTCCGCGGCGACCCTTCCTCAGCTTTGCTGGAGGTGCTGGACCCGGAGCAAAACAATACGTTCAGCGATCATTACATCGAGGTGCCGTTTGACCTCTCCAACGTCATGTTTGTTACTACGGCCAATGCGCTGCATAACATTCCGCGCCCGCTGCTGGACCGGATGGAGGTCCTGTACATTCCGGGGTATACGGAGCTGGAGAAGGAGCAAATCGCGGTGCGTTATTTGCTGCCCAAGCAGAAGCGCGAGCATGGTTTGGAGGAAGACGCGCTCATCGTGGAAGACGATGCGCTGCTGCTTCTGATCCGCGAATATACGCGGGAATCCGGCGTCCGCAATTTGGAGCAGCAGATTGCCGCTCTTTGCCGCAAGGCAGCCAAACAGCTGGTTTCCATGCAAGGCGGCCGGGCAAAATCGCCGGACGCTTCCGAAATGCCGCAAGCTGGCGAATCCGCAAGCAACGACGGCGTTGACGCTAACGCTGAAAAGGCAGAAGCGGCTGCACCGCAGCAAATCCGGCAGGTGGTGGACATTCCGCAAATCAGGGAATGGCTGGGACCGTCCAAGTTCCGGTACGGGCTTGCGGAAAGCGAAAATCAGATTGGCGCCGTTACCGGGCTTGCCTGGACGGAGGTGGGCGGAGATACGCTAGTTATCGAGGTAACGATTATGCCGGGCAGCGGCAAGCTTACGCTGACGGGAAAGCTGGGCGATGTCATGAAGGAATCCGCCCAGGCGGCGTTCAGCTATACGCGCTCCAAGGCGGCCGAGCTTCACATTGATCCCGGCTTTCATGAAAAAAACGATATCCACATTCATATTCCCGAAGGGGCAATTCCTAAGGACGGTCCATCCGCTGGCATAACGATCGCCACGGCGCTTATCTCGGCGCTTACTAACCGCCAGGTTGCGAAGGAAGTGGCGATGACGGGAGAAATTACGCTGCGCGGACGCGTATTGCCTATCGGCGGATTGAAGGAAAAGTCGCTTGCCGCACACCGCGCGGGCATCAAAAAAATACTGCTGCCAAAGGACAACGAACGCGATTTGCGGGATATTCCCGACAGCGTGCGCGATGACTTGACCTTTGTGCCGGTAGGGCATATGGACGAAGTGCTTCAGCATGCGTTATTGCCCGCATCGGAGCTTGCAGCGGAGAAAGCGGGTATCCCCCTGTCATGATTATCAGAGATGTGCAATTTGTTATAAGCGCGGTCAAGCCGCATCAATATCCTGAGGACGCCTTGCCGGAGATTGCTCTGGCAGGGCGCTCCAATGTCGGAAAGTCGTCGCTGATCAATAAATTGATCCAGCGCAAAAACCTGGCGCGGACCAGCTCCCAGCCGGGAAAAACCCAGCAATTGAACTATTATAGAGTTAATAATGGATTATACCTTGTTGATTTTCCCGGTTACGGCTATGCTAAAGTGTCCAAGACGCAGCGCGAGCAGTTTGGAACGATGATTGAAACGTATCTGCAGGAGCGCGAGCCCCATAAGCTGCAGCTGCTGGTCATCGATATCCGGCACGAGCCCTCCAAGGACGACCAGCTCATGTACAAGTGGCTGAAGCATTTCCAGATTCCAACCTGCATCGTGGCAACAAAAGCGGATAAAATTCCGAGATCCAAATGGGACAAGCATATCAAAATGATCAAAACAACGCTGGAGGTCGAGCCGGGCGATAACGTCGTTTTGTTTTCGTCGGAAACGGGACTTGGCAGAGATCAGCTGTGGGCGATCATAAACGAAGCAATCTCGGACGCCGAAGGACCCGAGGGCGCAGCGGACGACGCTGACAGCGCCGATTCGGCTGGCGGAAACAGCGAAGAGTAACATTCTGTTCTAGCCAAAAGGGCAGGCTGCGGGTGTGTGATGAATGATACGCAACGCCCAAAATAACCATGGACAACGCTCCATGGTTATTTCTTTGCAAGAACGGGGAATAATGGGGATGTATTTTTCAAACATTGGTCAAATATTGTACCATTATGTTTGTCGAACTGTGATATAATGTTTCGTGAGATTGACATTGGTACAACTCTGCAGGAAAGGCGGGTGATCACGCGTGCACATTATCACAGTGGGATTGAATTATCGGACAGCTCCTGTCGAAGTGAGAGAATTATTTGCTTTGGCGGAAAAGGAACTGCCGGAAGCTCTGCAAGGGCTCATTGAAACAACAAGCATTATGGAATGTGTTATAGTGGCAACCTGCAACCGTACAGAGTTGTATGCTGTGGTAGACAGACATCAGCTTTGCGGACATCATATACGCAGCTTTATGGAAAAATGGTTTAATATGCCAAGAGCGCAGTTTACGAACCATTTATATATGTACGAGGATGAAAAGGCTATTGAACATTTGTTCAGGGTAGCAAGCGGCCTGGATTCCATGGTAATCGGGGAAACACAGATATTGGGTCAGGTAAAAAGCGCCTTCCTGCTTGCCCAAAGCAAAAAAACGACGGGAACCGTCTTTAACATGCTGTTCAAGCAGGCGATTACGATGGCGAAGCGCGCGCATTCCGAAACGATGATTGGCGAAGCCGCCGTATCCGTCAGCTATGCGGCCGTAGAGCTGGGCAAACAGATTTTTGGCCGTTTTAACGGAAAGCGGGTTATGATCATCGGCGCGGGAGAAACCGGGGAGCTTGCCGCAAAGCATCTGTACGCCAACGGAGCGGATCGCGTCATCGTCGTTAACCGCACGTTTGAACGGGCGGCGCAGCTGGCCGATAAGATTGGCGGGGTTCCTTGCTCCATGGAGGAGGCGCTTCATAAGCTGCATGACGTGGATATCGTGATCAGCTCTACGGGAGCGGACGGGTTTGTACTAAATCATCAGCACGTGGAAAAGGCAATGGCTGGCCGCAAGTCGCGTCCCATGTTTATGATCGACATTGCTGTGCCGAGGGATCTTGATCCCGCCATATCAAACGTCGAAAATGTTTTTTTGTACGATATCGACGATCTGGAGGGCATCGTGGAGAGCAATCTGGAGCAGCGGAGGCAGGAAGCCGCCAAAATCGAGGTTATGATACAAGAGGAAAAGCGGCTGTTTGACCAATGGTACAAAACGCTTGGCGTGGTGCCGCTCATTCGCGCGCTGCAGACCAAGGCGGCTGACATTCATGAGGAAACGATGGCTTCCATGAGCAACAAGCTTCCTGATTTGGAGGAGCATGAGCTGAAGGTCATTCGCAAGCTTACCAAAAGCATCGTAAATCAGATGCTGCAGGATCCGATTTTACGTATTAAAGAGATGGCTGGCGAGAAAAAGGGCGATGAAGCAATGGATATGTTCGTTAAGCTGTTTGCGCTTGAGGAAGAGCTGTCGCAAAAAGAGAACGCCTTGTCCGCGTCCCGGCCTTCCGCAGCTGCGCAAGCGAAGCCGGTCCATACCCGCGTAGCCGCGCCGGCGCTTGCTCGCCCTTAGCGGCTCCGGTCCAGGCGTGTTTCCGCCGCCATCGCATGGCATGGCAGTATTGTGGAGGGGTTATGGGAACTGCAAATTGGATCTATGACGCTATTTTATATTTATACGCCCTGAGCCTTCTGTTTTTTTTCTCCGACTTTATGAATGCAAGCCGGAGAGCAAAGCGGATTGGCGCAGGGCTGCTTGTTTTTGTATGGGTTCTTCAGTCGGGTTATTTGGTCATGAAGCTTATTTCTTATTATGATTACCCTAACCTGCCCGCGATTCAGTATTGGCTCTTTTTTTCATGGCTGCTCATTACAATTTCGCTGGTGATCAGCCGTTTTTTTTCCATAGATTACATTGTGTTTTTTGCCAACGTCATCGGCTTTGCCGTTCTGGCGTTAAATTTGTACAGTCAGCAGAGCGAAGGCTTGAATGTTGAAATTTGGCGAACGACAAGAGAGCTGCTGTACGTCCATATCAGTCTGGTGCTGTGCGCTTATGCCGCGCTAACGATCGGCGCGTTATTTGCGGGCATGTATCTGTTCCTGCATCACCGGCTGAAGCAGAAAAAATGGTCGCAAAGGTTAAGGAGATTTCCGGGGCTTGGCAGCATCCAGCGTTATATGGAGCGTGCTGTTGCCATCGGTTTGCCGCTGCTGGCCCTGTCGCTTGCGATTGCCGTCGCGTCGTTGCTGGTAGAGGGGAAAATGAGGCTTTTGCTGGATTGGAAGGTTATTTCCTCCTTTGCCGCGCTTATGATGTTTGTGTATTACGTCATTCAACGGGCAAGGAACAGGAGGCCGGGTCAACAGCTCGCCAAGCTGTATCTGGGCGCATTTGCCGTCCTGCTGCTGAATCTGATATCCAATTCGCTATCATCTTTTCATTAGCAGGGGGGGGAAGCCGTATTGAATGAGGCATCCTTTAGTTCTGCTCCCGCCTATCCGGTTTCGTTGCGCATTCAGGGCAAATTGATCGTTATAATTGGCGGGGGCAGAGTGGCGGAACGCAAGCTGAACGGGTTAATGGACGGCGGGGCCGACAAGGTGACGCTAATTAGCCCTTATGTGGTCCCGGGTATCGCGGAGCAGGCAGAGGCGGGGCGGCTGACCTACATATGCAGAGAATTTGTGCCGGACGATCTTGAGGGCGCTTACCTCGCGTTTGCCGCTTCATCCAGCGCAGCGGTCAATCTTGCCGTTATGAATGAAGCGGATAAGCGCGGGATATGGTGCAACCGGGCCGATCAGGGCGACGAAGGGAATTTTATTACGCCTTCCGTGCTGCGCCGGGAGGAGCTGACGATTGCCGTTAGCGCCGGAGGCGCAAGCCCCGCGTTGGCAAGCCTGATCAAAGAGGAGCTTGAAGCCCGATTTGGCGAGGAGGTCGGGGCTGCTCTGCGACGGCTTAGGGAACTAAGACAATATGCAAAAACGGCAATTCCGGACAGGGAGCTGCGCCGCAGCGTATTGCGGCTGGCAGCGGAGGAAGCGCTTGAGGACTGGAGCAAGGCTATACACCCGCAGCAATGGCTGAATGAGCTGCTGACGAGGACGGAAGGAAGGCTGAATCGTGATGAGTGAGAAGCAGGAGCGTACCATTGTAGTTGGGACGAGGCAAAGCGCATTGGCGCTAACGCAAACCGGACAGGTTATCGACCAGTTGGAGGCTATATGCAAAACCAACGGGCTGCCCTACACCTTTGAAATTCGGAAAATCATTACCAAGGGCGACCGCATATTGGATGTGACCTTGTCCAAGGTTGGCGGCAAAGGCCTGTTTGTCAAAGAAATTGAAGGAGCTCTGCTGGAGGGCGACATTGATCTGGCAGTACATAGTATGAAGGATATGCCCTACAAATTTCCGGAAGGGCTCATAAACGGCGCAATTCCGAAACGGGTTAGCCCGTTCGACTGCTTGATCATGAAGGAAGGCGACAGTCTTGAGGCATTGCCAAGCGGCGCCCGCGTCGGCACGAGCAGCCTTAGACGGTCAAGTCAGCTCAAGCATCTCCGTCCCGACCTGAAGCTGGAATCCATTCGCGGTAATATTGATTCCCGAATCCGCAAGCTGAAGGAAGAAGGCTTCGACGCTATCGTGCTTGCGGAAGCCGGCCTGAGCCGGATGGGCTGGGAAGGGAAAATATCGGCAACCCTCTCCTCCGATATTTGCGTGCCGGCCGTTGGTCAAGGGGCGCTCGGCATTCAGTGCCGGGAGAACGACAGCGCTGTGAAGGAGCTGCTGGCCTTGTTGAATGACACGGATACGGAGCTTGCCGTACGGTGCGAGAGAAGCTTTTTGGGAACGTTGCAGGGGGGCTGCCAGGTACCTCTGGGCGCGTATGCGGTCATTGCCAAACGCGACGAGGAAGGTCCTTTAATGGAGATGACCGGAATGGTGGGGCATCCCGACGGCTCGCTGCTGCTGAAGGAAACCTTGCAGGGCCGGAACCCCGAGCAGCTTGGAAAGCTTATTGCGGAAAAGCTTATTGAACGGGGTGCCGATGCTATTTTGGCGGAATTCGGGGGAGAGCATGAATAAAGGAATTGTTTATCTGGTTGGCGCAGGACCGGGAGACCCCGGTTTAATTACAGTGCGCGGCCTGCAATGCCTCAAAAAATCCGATGTTGTCGTCTATGACCGTCTGGCAAGCCCGAGATTGCTTCAGCATGCGCGTCCGGGTGCGGAGATGGTTTATGTCGGCAAGCTGCCGGATCGCCATACCATGAAGCAGGAGCAGATCAACCAGCTGCTGGTTGATCTTGCGCTTCAGGGCAAAACCGTAACTCGGCTCAAAGGCGGAGATCCTACCATTTTTGGACGGGTGGGTGAAGAGGCTGAGCTGCTGTACGATAATGGCGTGGAGTTTGAAATCGTGCCGGGCATTACATCCGCCATCTCGGTGCCAGCGTATGCCGGCATTCCGGTGACGCACCGAGAGCTGGCTTCGTCGCTGTCTATTGTTACAGGCCACGAAAGCCCGGACAAGCTGGACCGTTCCATTCATTGGGACAAGGTGACCAATGCTACCGGCACGCTGATCTTTCTGATGGGGGTAGCCAAAATTGGCTATATCGCGGAGCAGCTCATTCGTCATGGCAGGCCGCCGGAAACGCCGGTTGCGTTAGTTCGCTGGGGTACGCGGCCGGAGCAACGCACGTTGACCGGCACGCTAGAAAATATCGAAGAACGCGTAAAGGAAGCCGGCTTTGACCCGCCGGCCGTTATAGTGGTAGGCGAAGTGGTGCTGCAGCGGGACAAGCTGGCATGGTATGAGCGAAAGCCGCTTTTTGGCATGCGGATTATGGTTACGAGAGCACGGGCCCAGGCCAGCGAGCTAGCCGAAAAAATCGAGGAGCTTGGCGGAGAGCCTTGCGAATTTCCCGTCATTGATATCAGGGAGCCGCAAAATCCGGACATGCTGCAGAGCATTAAGGATGCATTGGAGCAAGCGGAAAGCTTTCATTGGCTAATGTTTACGAGCGTAAATGGCGTTGACTATTTTTTCCGTCATCTAAGAAGCATGAGAGTCGATATTCGCCGCTTCCACCGCGCTAAGATTGTTGCCGTAGGGCCAAGGACGGCGGAGGCGCTGGCTGAGCATGGACTTATTGCAGAGGAACTCCCTGCGCAGTTCCATGCGGAATCATTGCTGGAGAAGCTGGAGCAGCAGCTTGTCCCGGGAACGCGCGCATTGCTGCCAAGAGGCGATCTGGCCCGGGAGCTTTTGCCGGAAGAGCTGAAGAAACGCCGCGTGGAGCCTGTTGAGCTGGATGTTTACGAAACGGTTATGGCTGAAGGACAAGGGGATATAGCGCTGGAATGGCTGCGCGGGGGCGGTATTCATATGATTACTTTTACAAGCTCGTCTACGGTTGCCAATCTGCTGGAGCTGCTGCGTCTCAAGGGCGTTGAAGCTCCAAAGGAGCTGCTTGCAGCAATCCCTCTGGCAAGCATAGGTCCCATTACATCCAGAACCATGGAGCAGGCCGGTCTTTCCGTAGCTGCTGAGGCGGAGCAGTCAACGCTGGATGGCCTGCTTGACGCCATTGTCCGTTATCGCAGAGGATAATAAAATACCTACTCTTTAAGGAGGAGATTAAAGGATGAGCTTTCCCATTACAAGACACCGCCGTTTGCGGCGGACGGCGGGCATTCGCAGTCTAATACGCGAAACCATGCTCACTAGCAACGATTTTATTTATCCTGTATTTGTCACGCATGGCGAAAATGTTAAAGAAGAAATATCTTCGCTGCCGGGCGTTTACCATTATTCGCTGGATCGCTTACGCGAAGAAATTGAAGATATTGTTGCGGCGGGGCTTGCCTCCGTATTGGTTTTTGGCATTCCCGAAACCAAAGACGCCATAGGCTCGTCCGCATTTGCTAATGACGGTATCGTGCAGCGGGCAATCCGCTCCATCAAGGAATGGGCGCCGGAGATGGTCGTTGTTGCGGATACTTGTTTGTGCCAGTTTACCGATCATGGCCATTGCGGCGTTGTTCATCATGACGAAGCAACGGGAACAGCGGTTGTCGACAACGACCACTCGCTGGAGCTTTTGGTGAAAACGGCTATTTCACAAGCGGAAGCGGGCGCGGATATTATTGCCCCCTCCAATATGATGGACGGCTTTGTGGCAGCTATTCGCGAGGGGCTGGACGAGGCCGGCTACCACGAGGTTGCGATTATGTCTTATTCCGTCAAATATGCCTCTGCGTTTTACGGTCCGTTCCGGGAGGCTGCGCATTCCACGCCGCAGTTCGGCGATCGAAAAACCTATCAGATGGACCCTGCGAACAAACGCGAGGCGCTTCGCGAAGCGGATTCCGATGTGACGGAAGGCGCGGATATGCTAATGGTGAAGCCGGCGCTTGCTTATCTGGATGTGCTCGCCATGCTGAAGGAGCAGTTTGATCTGCCCGTTGTTGCGTACAATGTCAGCGCGGAATATTCCATGGTTAAAGCCGCTGCGGCTAACGGATGGCTGAACGAACGCGCTATCGTGCTGGAAACGCTGACAGGCATGAAGCGTGCGGGAGCCGATATCATCATTACCTATCACGCCAAGGATGCGGCGCGTTGGCTTAGAGGGGAGGACCTGCAATGAGCGGAGCGGGAAGAAAGTCGGAGCAAAAGTCGGCCGAGGCGTTTGCCCGGGCCAAAAAGGTTATTCCGGGCGGTGTCAACAGCCCTGTACGAGCGTTCAAATCAGTTGGCTTGACGCCGGTTTATATGGAGCGCGGCGCAGGCAGCCGGGTTTATGATATCGACGGCAACGAATATATCGATTACGTCGCCTCCTGGGGACCGCTTATTATGGGCCACGCCCATCCCGAAGTAGTCGAAGCAATCAAGCGCACGGCTGAAAAGGGGACCAGCTTTGGCGCTCCTACCGAGCTTGAAACGCTGATGGCGGAGCTGGTTTGCGAAAGAGTAGCGTCCGTTGATATTGTGCGAATGGTCAACTCCGGCACGGAAGCGACGATGAGCGCGTTAAGGCTTGCCCGCGGCTATACAGGCCGCGCCAAAATATTAAAATTCGAAGGCTCCTATCACGGTCATGCGGACAGTCTGCTCATCAAGGCGGGGTCGGGCGTTGCAACTCTTGGCTTGCCGGACAGTCCCGGCGTGCCGCCAGGTGTAGCCTCGGGTACGATTACGGTGCCTTATAATGATCTGGAATCCGCAAGTCTTGCCTTCCAGAAATACGGCGAAGAGATTGCCTGCGTCATTGTGGAGCCGATAGCCGGCAATATGGGCGTAGTGCCGCCAAAGCCCGGTTTTCTGGAGGGGCTGCGCTCGTTAACGACGCAATATGGAAGCTTGCTTATTTTTGACGAGGTCATGACGGGGTTCCGCGTAGGTTATGGCTGCGCCCAAGGGTTATATGGAATTACGCCGGATTTGACCTGCTTTGGCAAAGTCATTGGCGGGGGCCTGCCGGTTGGCGCTTATGGCGGCAAGCGCGAGTTTATGGAGATGATTGCGCCTAGCGGACCTATCTATCAGGCAGGCACGTTGTCCGGCAATCCCCTTGCGATGGCAGCGGGTTACACAACGCTCAAGCTGCTGACGCCAGCGGTGTACGAATCTTTGGAAAATAGCGCAGCGCGGCTGGAGTCCGGATTCCTGGCCAATGCCGCCAAACATGGTGTTCCGTCGGTGATCAACCGGGTAGGCTCCATGGTTTGCCCGTTTTTCACTGACCAGGCCGTAACGGATTATGAAGGAGCGAAATCCTCCAGCCTGGATATGTTCAATGCCTATTTTGCCTCCATGCTGGAGCTTGGAGTCAGCGTGGCTCCGTCTCAATTCGAAGGCATGTTTGTATCCGCCGTCCACAGCGACGCCGATTTGGATGAAACGATTGCCGCAAATGACGAGGCGTTAAGACGATTGGCCAGATAAGGCGGATTACCGGAATCAAAAGGCGGCTTTTTATGACAGCTTTAACGGCTTTGTCCGTCCTGTGTGAATAGGTCATATTGTTTTGCCGAGCCAAGCGGCGCAGCGGTCATTTCGCCGCAGCGCCGCTTTATTTATGGACCAAGCGTGAGAACAACCGCTTAAAGCGAAGGGAGCTTGCTGCGAGATGCAATTAAACGGACCTATAGAAGAAGTCTTGCGAAGGGGGGAATGGCTGGAATTAACTCTACGCAAGCCCGCAGCCGGATGGCCTGAGGCGCCAGAGCCGGGCAGCCATCCTCATGCGGTACGGCAATGGCTGCTGTCAGCATCGCCGTTCCCGCAAAAGTGGATTAACGGGTTATTTTCTATCGGCGGAATCGGCTGGTCCCCGGAAGGCCAAATAAGGCTGCACGCCTTTCCTCCCCCAAAAGCTGGCGCAGCAATGGCCGGAGCAGGGACGAAGTCAGGGGAGACGATTTTGGAGCGGCTGCCGGAGGCGCTCTTTTGCGATGATTATTGTCTCGTGATGAACAAACCTGTCGGGATGCCCGTCCATGAGTCCTTCAAGGGGCAAAAGGGAACGTTGGATGAAGCTGCTTCTACCTATCTGGCGTTAAAAGGCGATCCTTTGCCCGTCAGACATATTCATCGGCTTGATTCCGATACCTCGGGTCCGGTTCTTTACAGCACCAATACTCTTTCGCAGCTTGTGCTGGATGAAGCGATGAGGCGCAAGGATATCGGCAGGCATTATATTGCAGTTGTGCACGGAAAGGTGAAATCGGAGCGCGGAACCATTGAAGCGCCTATCGGCAAGGATCGGCACAAGGCTGGAAGGAGGCGGGTATCGCCGGGCGGCGAAGCGGCTGTAACTCATTATGAATGCATAGCCCGGCACGGAGCCTATTCTCTGGTCCGACTTGCGCTGGAGACGGGCCGAACGCATCAGATCCGGGTTCACATGAGTCATATCGGCCATGCGCTGGTTGGCGATGCTTTGTACGGCGGCGCAGTGGAGCTGCTGCGCCATCAAGCGCTGCACGGCGAAAGGCTGGTTTTTCCCCATCCTGTTACGGGCCAAGCCTGCGAGGTTTCATCGCCTTGGCCGGACTGGCTTGCGGGGTTGACGAACAGGCTTGGACTCCATGCAAATTGACAGTCATGACATAGGCGCAACTCCCATATAGATAAGTAGTGAATGTAGGCGAGACCAAGCATTCAGTATGAGAAGGGAGGACTGTGGCATGTCGAGTGGAAGCGACGGATTGCGCTTTGATGTGTACGAGCGTGTGCATTTGCCGGATGATGTTGCTGCAATAGACGAGTTGGAGGAAATCGAGTTAGTGCCCCGGATTCAGGTGCTGGACCAGGGAGACCAGGCGATTTTGAAAGGCCAGCTGCTCCTGAGCGGCGTATACCGCAGTACTGGCGGAGCCGTTGGCCCCATGACTCTGGAGCATTGGATTCCGGTGGAAATTTCTTTGCCGATGAACCGGGTATCCAGACTTGATGATATTTCCATTGAAATCGACAACTTCGATGTGGATCTGATCTCGGCAAGAACGCTCAATATTACCGGAGTGCTGTCCCTCCGGGGAATATCGGTCGAGCCTCTGGAGGAGGAGCAGTGGGAGGAGGAGCCCATTACAGCGGTGCATCAGAGGGAGTATACAGAGGTGCAGCAAGCTTCGGATATCGGCGCGCAAACAGATGAGCCGGCCTACATAACCGACAGCCGCGATGAAGAAGCCGCAATATACAACAGCAGCGACGCTGAGCAGGAGCAGCCGGAGGCTGAAATAGCGATTGAACCGGGAAGCCGGCAAGAGGGCGACTGGTTGCACTGGAATGCGAATGCCGAGGAGGAAGCGCAGCAAAACGCTGCAAATGCCTCAGCCTGGGGAGAAAATAATAGCGAAGGTGCTCCATACGGCTGGCAAGGCGATGATTACCGGCAGCCGGATGAGAGCGAAGCGGCTCAGGAAATCGAGCAAGCGATAGCCAGATGGGAGAAAACCGACTACGGCAGTGAGGCCATCCGTTTGCCGGAGCAGGAAGCCCTTTCCTACGGTGATGAACAGCCCCAGCAGACCGAGCAATGGACTCAATGGGAGCAATGGAATTCGGAAACGGAAACAGCTGGACCTATTCGTGAGCCTGAGACTTATCAGGCTGTTGCGGATACTGAAGAGCATCAAGGGGATGCTTTTGCCGTCCAAAATGATTACCAGGAGACGGAGGCCAGGGACAGCGAGGAAACAGGAGCAGCCGGAAAGCGGCCGGAGGTACAGATTGCCTTTGCCAGCAAGCCTGCGCAAGGAGCGGAGCGGGAGCATCAGGAAAGCTTTGGCTTTCGGACGATTCTCCAATCCAGCAAGCGTGAGCAAGCCGCACGGGAAGCGGCGCAGCAGCTAAGCAACGAGCAGGAAGCGGAGGAAAACGCCCGTAAGCCAGCGCCGGAGGACGAAATTCAATGGAAGCAGCTATTTCTTGCCAAACCTTCGGAGGGCAACGAGTTCCGCAGAATTCGCTTGTGCATCGTTCAGCGCGAGGAAACGCTGGAGCAGATTGCATCCCGCTATAGCATCAATCCGCGCGAGATTCTGATCCACAACCGGCTACATGAGTCGGCAGTAGAGGAAGGCCAACTCCTCTACATCCCTTAAAGCGGTAGCTCAAAAAGTCCGCTTCCCATTGCGAAACATGCCTAGCGGCATGGTCAGCGGCGAATATGGGATTCAGCCGAAACTTCCGTTGCTCACTTAGCTCCCACTAAGCTCCGATCCTCGATTTCTAGCTTCATCCCATCTTCTTGGCACTGATAACCGGACTTTTTGAGCCTTTATTGGAAAGGTCGCTCAAAAAGTCCGCTTTCCATTGCGGGTCATGACTAGTGTTTTGGCCGGCGGCGAATATGGGTTTCAGCCGAAATCTATGATGGAAGTTGACTACAGGCAAAAACAACGTTATGATATAGCAATATATGTAGAATAACATTGAAGGGGAATAATGGACAGCAAGCCTTCAGAGAGCGGAAGCGTTGCGCTGAGAGGTTCCGCAGGATGTAGCTGTTTATGGGTCGCCCCGGAGTTGCCTGTATGATGTCCCGAGTCAAGTGCATATTGACTGCATGATCATTGTGTCATGTCCATTGGGTTTAGTTCAGGCCGGCTGCAGCCGTTATCTGTTTGAGCGCCGCATACGAATCAGATTTGCGGAACAAAGGTGGTACCACGGAAGCATGACCTTTCGTCCTTTATCGGGATGAAGGGTCTTTTTGTTTTTTAGAATAATGTTTGGAGGATGAAACTCATGGCAGATCAAGAACTGAAAACGGCTGATTCTGAGACAGGAGCGCCGGCAAATGCAAAAGGTACATCTGCGATGCCTACCACTTATGATCCCAAGGCGGCTGAGCAGAAATGGTATCAATATTGGGTGGAGGGCAATTATTTTCAAGCGGGCAAACGTCCCGATGCCGAGCCCTACACGATCGTAATTCCGCCTCCCAATGTTACCGGGATGCTTCATATCGGCCATGCGCTGGATTTTACGCTGCAGGACATTTTGATCCGCACCAAACGAATGCAGGGTTATGATGCGTTATGGCTTCCGGGAACGGATCACGCCGGCATCGCGACTCAAACGCGGGTTGAGAAAAAGCTGCGCGAGCAAGGGCTTTCCCGTCATGATTTGGGCCGCGAGGCATTTCTGGAGAAGGTATGGGAATGGAAGGACCAATACGCCAATACGATTCGCGATCAATGGTCGAAGATGGGCTTGTCCCTGGATTATTCACGCGAGCGCTTTACGCTGGATGAAGGATTGTCCAAGGCGGTGCGCGAGGTTTTTGTAAGGCTGTACGAAAAAGGCTTGATCTATCGCGGCAAAAAAATCATCAACTGGGACCCTGCCGCTCGCACCGCATTGTCGGATATCGAGGTTGAGCATAAAGAGGTTAACGGCCACCTTTACCATTTGCAATATCCGCTGAAGGATGGTTCCGGCACAATCACGGTTGCTACGACGCGGCCTGAAACGATGCTCGGGGATACAGCCGTTGCCGTTCATCCCGAGGATGAGCGTTATAAACATTTAATCGGCTCCATGATCGTGCTGCCTGTTCTGGGCCGGGAGATTCCGATTGTCGGCGATGAATACGTAGATAAGGAATTTGGCTCCGGCGCGGTCAAAATTACGCCTGCCCACGATCCTAACGACTTCGAGGTGGGACAGCGCCATAATTTGCCGCAAATTATCGTCATGGACGAATCCGGCGTCATGAACGAGGAAGCCGGTCCTTATCAGGGCCTGGACCGCTTTGATTGCCGCAAAAAGCTGGTTAGCGACTTGCAGGAGCAAGGCGTTTGCGTTCTTATCGAGGACCATCTCCATCAGGTTGGCCATAGCGAGCGCAGCGGCGCCGTTGTTGAGCCGTATTTGTCTACTCAATGGTTCGTTGCGATGAAGCCACTTGCGGAAGCGGCCATTAAGGCGCAAAAATCCGGTAAAGGCGTTAATTTTGTGCCGGAGCGTTTTGAGAAGGTTTATTTGAATTGGATCGAAAATGTACGCGACTGGTGTATTTCCAGACAGCTGTGGTGGGGACATCGCATCCCGGCCTGGTATGACGAAAATACGGGTGAAATTACCGTTTCCCGCGAAAATCCGGAAGGCGACCATCTGACCCAGGACAACGACGTGCTGGATACGTGGTTCAGCTCGGCGCTATGGCCGTTTTCAACGCTGGGCTGGCCGGAGCAAACCGAAGACCTTATGCGGTATTACCCGACAAACGTGCTTGTAACGGGCTACGACATTATTTATTTCTGGGTGTCGAGAATGATCTTTACCGCACTGGAATTTACGGACGAAATGCCGTTTAAGGACGTGCTGATGCATGGGCTCGTGCGTGACAAGGACGGACAAAAAATGTCCAAGTCGCTGGGCAACGGCGTTGATCCGCTTGAGGTTATCGAGCAATACGGCGCGGATGCCATGCGTTTTATGATTTCGACAGGCAGCACGCCGGGACAGGATTTGCGCTTCCGCTTCGAGAAGGTTGAGCAGGCGCGCAATTTTGCCAACAAAATTTGGAACGCCTCCCGTTTTGCCCTTATGAATCTGGAAGGCTTTACGGCAGAGGATATTAATATTAACGTGAAGCTGGGTACGGCGGACCGCTGGATTCTGCATCGTTTGAATGAAACGGTGGCGGATGTAACCCGCATGATCGACAGCTATGAGTTTGGCGAAACCGGACGCGTGCTGTACAACTTTATTTGGGATGACCTGTGCGACTGGTACATCGAGTTTTCCAAGCTCAGCCTGAACGGCACAGATCAAGACGCCAAACGCGCCACCCAATCGGTATTGTCTTACGTGCTGGACCACACTCAACGCTTGATTCACCCCTTCATGCCCTTTATTAGCGAGGAAATCTGGCAGCATCTGCCGCATGTCGGCGACACCATTACGCTGGCGGAATGGCCGGTTTATGATCCAGCGCTGGAAGCGCCGGACGCGGTTAGAGAAATGGAGCTGCTGATGGATATGATTCGTTCCGTCCGCAACATCCGCGCAGAAGTAAACGTGCCGATGAGCAAAAAGGTCGAGCTGCTGATTAAGGCTGCCAGTGATGGCGAAGAGGCCATTTTGAAACGGAACGAAGTTTTTATCCAAAGGTTCTGCGGCACATCGCTGCTTGAAATCAGCAAGGATATCGCTGCTCCGGACAAAGCAATGACCGCCATATTGACGGGCGCGGAGCTTTATTTGCCGCTTGCGGGATTGATTGATATCGCTCAGGAGGTTGCTCGTCTGGAGAAGGAGCTTGCCAACCTGAATGCCGAGGTTCAGCGCGTGGAGAAAAAGCTGGCGAATGAAGGTTTTGTTGCCAAGGCGCCGGCCAAGGTCATTGAGGAAGAACGCGCCAAAATGAATGATTATGCAGAGAAGCGCGACAAGGTTCTGGCTCGCATTGCAGAGCTTCGCGGCTGACGGGAGAGAAGGATAGGAATGAGCGAACATCAAAAGGCTGGAGCCGAAGCAATGCTGACCTCCTATCAGGAGGCGGTGGATTGGATAAACGGCCTGCTGCCATTTGGCATCAGGCCGGGCCTGGATCGTATCCTGAGGCTGATGGAGCTGCTGGACAATCCGCATCGCCGTCTGAAATTCATTCATGTAGCGGGCACAAACGGAAAAGGCTCTACTTGCGCCTATTTAACAAAGGTGCTGTATAAAAGCGGTTATGATGTAGGTACCTTTACGTCGCCATACATCACAAAATTTACCAACCGTTTTCAATACAACGGCGAGGATATTAGCGAAGAGACGCTGCTGAAGCTGGCGAATGTGCTGAAGCCGCATGTTGAAGCTATAGCGGCTACCGAGTTGGGATCTCCAACGATGTTTGAGGTGTCTACAGCGCTGGCTATTCTTTTTTACGCTAAGGAAACTTATCCCGATTATGTCGTTTGGGAAACCGGGCTTGGCGGACGGCTCGATGTAACGAATATTGTGGTGCCCGTTGTCTCCATTATTACCAATATCGGGCATGACCATATGGATCGTCTGGGGGATACGCTGGAAGCCGTTGCTGCGGAAAAAGCCGGCATTATCAAAGCGGGAGTGCCTGTTGTCAGCGCTGCGACCCAGCCCGAGGTAATCGACGTGCTTAAACGGACGGCAGCGGAAAAACACAGCACCCTTTATTTGGCGGGCGAGCAATTTGATGCGGAGCTGCTGGAAGCGGGAGAAGATGAGCAAAGCTTTTCCTTCCGGGGACCGTTTCGTTCCATTGAGCGCTTGTCGATAACGTTAAGCGGTGCACATCAACGGAGCAATGCCGCCGTGGCGGTTATGGCGCTGGAGGTACTCCGCCAATATAACGCTCTTATCGTCGAGGACGACGTATTGGCTCAAGGCCTGCATGACACCGCTTGGCCGGGGCGTATGGAAATGGTGAGCCGCAATCCCCGCATTTTGCTGGACGGAGCGCATAATCCGGAAGGCGCGGAGAAGCTTGCGGAGACATTGCAGAGCACCTATAGCTATGACGGTCTCCATGTTATGATGGGCATGGTAGAGAATAAGAATCATGAAGATACATTTAAGCATATACTACCAATAGTGGATACGCTTATCTTGACCGAGCCGGATTACCGGTTGAAGATGGATGTGGAGGGCTTGGTCCGCATTGTGGAGAAGCTGCAGTCCAGCCGTCCCGATGGAAAACCTTTTCAGATGCTGGTTGAGAAGGATTGGAAAACGGCATTGCATAAATTACAACAGTTAACCGGGGAACGGGATCTCGGCGTCGTTACGGGAACGCTTTATTTGATAGCGGACGTACGCTCCCGCATTTTGTACAACTCGGATTCTGAAAAAGGTTGGTGAACCGTCTTTGAATACGGCAGAACACGTTCATTTCATCGGAATCGGCGGTTACGGCATGAGCGCAATCGCCCGCGTTATGCTTGAGATGGGCTACAAGGTTACCGGATCGGATGTTGCCAGACAGGAATTGACCGAAAAGCTGGCGGCAAAGGGAGCGGATATTTTTATTGGGCATCAGCCGGAGCATGTGCGCGGTGCGGATCTCGTTGTTTATTCCACGGCTCTGACAAGCGATAATGTCGAGCGCAAGGCTGCGGAGGAGCTTAATATTCCGGTGCTGCATCGCTCGCAAATGCTGGCAAGGCTTATGAACGGCGGCAAAGGCGTTGCCGTTGCCGGCGCACATGGCAAAACGACAACGTCATCTATGATTGCTCTGGTAATGGAGGCTTGCGATGCGGACCCTACCTATATCATCGGCGGGGAAATCGTTAATGTAGGCACAAACGCAAAAGCGGGCAAGGGAGAATATGTCGTTGCGGAGGCCGACGAAAGCGACGGCTCTTTCCTGCACTATCATCCCACTCTTGCGATTGTGACCAACATCGAGCCGGATCATCTGGAAAACTATGATGGCGACTTTGAAAAGTTAAAGGACGCCTACGTTCAGTTTCTGCGGCAGGTGAAGGACGGCGGCAAAGCGATTGTTTGCACCGATGACGACAATATTCAGGAGCTGCTTCCCAGAATATATGGCGAATTGGGGCAAGGCGAAATTGCAGGCTTGATTACATTTGGCATTAAGGGCGATGCGATGTTCAAAGCCGAAAATATTCAGCTGGGCGATCGGCGCGTATCCTTCGATATGTTAAAGGAAGGCCGCCTGCTTGGGAACATCGAGTTGTCGGTTCCCGGCATTCACAATGTCTATAACGCAATGGCAAGCGTCATTACTTGTCTGGAGGCTGGACTTTCCTTTGGAGCGGTAAAGGAAGCCATTAAGCTGTTTAGAGGCGCTAAGCGGCGTTTTCAGGTAATGGGAGAGGTCGACGATATTTTGGTAATCGACGATTATGCGCATCATCCCACTGAAATTCAAGCAACAATCAGCGCGGCCAAAGCAACGGGCAAGGAGATTATTGCGGTGTTTCAGCCGCAGCGTTATACTCGGACCTTTTTCCTGTTCGAGCAATTCAGCCGCTCTTTTGCCGAAGCCGATCGGGTGATCATTACCGATATTTATTCGCCTGCCGGCGAAAAGCAGATAGAAGGCGTCAACTCGGCTAAACTGGTTGAGCTGATTCGGAGCAATAGCCATGCGAAGGCTGAATATATTCCCAGCAAGGAAGAAGTGCTTGAGGCGTTGAAAACATCACTCAAACCGGGAAGCCTTGTTATTACGATGGGCGCGGGGGATATATGGAAAACGGCCGCAGAGCTGGCCAAATATTTGGAGCAGAGAAGCGGGAGATGATCTCCCGCTTTTTTTGTTGCCCTCTACATGCTTAGAGCAGGCGTTGCAGCTTTGTCACTATTTTCTTTTCATATCTCTCATTTCCGATTCATAGAATAGTAGCAGAACAGGAAGGAGAGATAGGTATGAAACCCAATAATCGGATTACATTTCGTTTTGAACATAAAGATCAACGCCCAGCGAAGCCGTTAACGCCCGGATCGCAAGACGCCGGACAAGCCTCTTCTTATGACCAAGAGCAAAATCCCGCCGGTTTGCTAGAGTTGTCCAAAGAGCGGGAAAGGAGACCGGTGCAGCCATCAAGCGGGCAAAAGGAAGGGCTGTCCTCCGGAAGCAAGGTTGTACCCTTATATGGGTTATCTACTGCGAATAGTATTGAGGAGGCCCATCCATGGAATTCTCCCTACCAGGATGATGTCAGCGCGCTGGAGCAGCTCATTAGAGGCACGGCAAGCAAGGGGAGTGTGCGGGACGCCTCCATTCAAAAAGACGGCGGTCAACAAAGCAGTGTACAAGAGGCGCAGTTAACTCCTGAACCGCGGATAGCCCTAGTGGAGCAAAGCCGTTCCGGGTATCGGGAGCGTTTGGGCAGGGAGGAGCCTCCTGTTGATATTGCTGCCGCAATACCGAATGAAGAAGCCGAAGGAAGGGGCGGTTATGGTTCTGCGATACGTCGCGCTTCGTCAGCGTCCCCATCCTGGCTGAAGGTTGTTTTTTCCGTAGCAGGCGCGCTGCTGACGGGGGCCTTGTTTGGCTATTTGCTGCTTGCCCTCTTCATAGGGCCGCATTTGCTTCCAGGAGTGAACAAGGAGCCGGGCGCGGTTCCGGCAAACGCCGTTATTGATCCGGAAGACACAGAAGCATCGGGGGATACAGAAGGCAATAACGGGACAGCGGCGAACGATGGCACTGCTATTGGCGCTGGTTCACCTGTAGGAGAAGCCCAGCCTGTTGGAGGCGAAGCGGGAGGAGCAAATGCCGGTGCGCCTATGGTGAGTTTAGGTGATGTTTCTGCAAGCTACACCTTTTTGCAATTCGGTGTTTTTTCGCAGGAGGAAGGCAGGGATGCGGCATTGGCTGAGCTGAGAGGGAAGAAGCTGCCAGCGGTTTCCTACGACAGCGGAAAGGACTTACGCGTATTTGCTGGCATTGCGAACGGAAACGTCATGGCGGAGGGGTTGATCAAGCGGCTGCCCGATCTGCTCCTGTACAAAAAAGAAATGACGCTTGAAGCTCCTGATAAGATGCCGTTTAAAGGAAAAGAGGAGGACGCCGGTCTTTTTTTCGCCCGCACCAACGAACTGTTGGCCATGTGGTGCAGCTTGACGGAAGCGCAATTGGAGCAAAGCTCGCTTTCCCCGCTGGGCTCCGCAGCGGCCGCCGCCTGGAAGGAGAAGCTGGAGCTTTGGCAGCAAAGCGCCGCTACTATGAAGGAGGGTTTGCCGGCCGGAGACGAAAACCGCTATTTCGAGGGCATGTCGGAAGGCATGCTGCAGGCATCGGTCGCGCTGAACGAATATGACAAAAAGCCCGGGGAAGCCGCGCTTCGAAAACTGCAGGAGGGAATGCTGAAGGCGATTGTTTCCCAAAAGGAATGGTTTGAGTCTATGAGCGCATTGTAAAGGATAGATAACCTGCGTATAATGGATACAGGTGTCATCTCGTGGCGAAAGGGCTTGAACAATGAAGAAAAACGGCTGGGTTCTGTTTTTGCTGATTATGTTGGGTTTGCTGGCCGGCGCGCTGGTTGCAAGATGGCTGGAGCCTGTTCAGGGCATTTCCTTTCTCACTCGTCCGCTTGTGACAAAATGGTCGCCTTCCGTTGATTTGTATGTGCTTAGCTTTGATCTGTCGCTTTCGATTCAGATCAGCCTGCTTAGCATCATTGGCGCAATCGTTGCGATCTGGGCTTACAGGCGCATGTAGGCGCGTGTGGAAAAAAGGAGTGTAAACTTATTCATGCTGCAAAACCCTATAGGGATTAGCCGGCTTGTGCTGGCTTCATCATCACCGCGCCGGAGGGAACTGGTCGCAAGTCTGGACCTTTCCTTGCCGGTTTCTGTTTTGTCCCCTGATGTTGACGAAAGCGTGTTGCCGGCATGGACGCCAGATGAAACGGTCAGGCAGCTCAGCGCCGCAAAAGCGCAGGCTGCTTTGGAGCTGTTGAAGGGACGATCCGGGGCAGAAGGCGATGAGCTTCTGGCGCTGGACGCTGTTATAATAGCTGCGGACACCGTTGTTGCACTGGACGGCGAAGTGCTTGGGAAGCCGCTTGACGAAAAGGATGCGGCAGCCATGCTGATGAAGCTGCAGGGCAAACGTCATGAGGTGTATACAGGCATTGCCGTGCTCCAGTCAGGAAACGGCCAGATGCATGTTGAAAGCAAAAAAACAATCGTCACAATGAAACCTTTTACTGAAGAAAAAGCAAGAAAGTATGCGGCAACCGGGGAGCCGCTCGACAAAGCCGGAGCGTATGGAATTCAAGGCTTGGGAGCTACGCTGGTGGAGGAGATTGAAGGCTGCTATTTTAATGTAGTAGGACTTCCTTTGTCCCTTCTGGCGGATATGCTGGAGCCCTACGGCATCCAGGCCATTTGAAACCACTCTTTTGCAAAGGCGGGTTATTGAATGGATTTGCAGTCGACGGCATTGCGTGATGTCCCCCGTGAAGATCGTCCCAGAGAACGTATGATGCAAGTTGGAGCGGAATCGCTCAGCCATGCGGAGCTGCTTGCTATTTTGTTAAGAACCGGAACCCGGAAGCAATCCGCGCTTCATTTGGCGAGCGCGGTGCTTAAGCAATGCGGCACGCTCCGCAATCTCATGGATATGAGCATGGAGGAGCTGACCTCTATACGGGGCATCGGTCCCGCCAAAGCGATTCAGCTCAGAGCTGGCATCGAGCTTGGCAGACGTCTGGCCAAAAGCGGCAACTGTGAAGTAGTGACGGTGCGGTCCCCAGGCGATGCTGCGGAATATGTGATGGACGAGCTTCGTTATTTGAAAAAAGAACATTTTGTCTGTCTGTTCCTCAACACCAAAAATCATATTATTGCGCGCGAAACGTTGTCAATCGGCACGTTAAATGCTTCGCTGGTTCACCCCAGAGAGGTATTCAGAGCTGCTATCAAATGCAGCAGCGCATCTCTCATCTGCGCGCATAATCATCCAAGCGGAGACCCTACGCCTAGTCCGGAGGATGTTTCCTTGACCAAGCGTCTGGCGGAGGCCGGTCTGCTGGTCGGCATTGAAGTGCTGGATCATCTTGTGATCGGGGATGGAAAATATGTAAGTTTGAAGGAGCAGGGTTATCTGTAATATAATAATAAAGATTGTTGCGAGTTGAAGTGATTGTTCTCGCACTAGAAGGGAGCAAGGTTATGTTTGGAGGCTTTACAAAAGATTTAGGAATTGACTTGGGCACTGCCAACACGCTTGTTTATGTGAAGGGTAAAGGAATTGTGGTCAGGGAGCCGTCTGTGGTTGCCTTGCGTACCGATACAAAAACGATTGAAGCCGTAGGCGAGCAAGCCAAAAAGATGATTGGCCGGACGCCTGGAAACATCCGCGCAGTTCGTCCCATGAAGGACGGCGTTATTGCCGATTTTGAAACAACGGCTACAATGATCAAATATTTTATTCGCAATGCACAGAAGCAAAAATCGTTGTTCCCAAAGCATCCCAACGTTATGGTATGTGTTCCTTCCGGCATTACGGCGGTGGAACAGAGAGCCGTTGAGGATGCCGCCAAGCAGGCGGGGGCGCGCGAGGCTTATACGATTGAGGAGCCCTTTGCGGCGGCAATCGGCGCCGATTTGCCGGTTTGGGAGCCTACGGGCAGCATGGTAGTTGATATTGGCGGCGGCACCACGGAGGTAGCTGTTATTTCGCTTGGCGGCATCGTGACCAGCCGCTCCATTCGCGTAGCTGGCGATGAGATGGATGAGGCGATCATTCAATACATCAAACGCCAATACAATCTGATGATTGGTGAAAGAACCTCCGAGCAGCTAAAGATGGAGATTGGTTCCGCTCTGCAGCTTGACCAGCCGGAAACGCTGGAAATTCGCGGGCGCGACCTGGTTTCAGGCCTGCCGAAGACGCTTCCGATTACTTCGGACGAAGTTACCGATGCTTTGCTGGATACTATTAACGCCATCGTCGAAGCGGTCAAGGTGACGCTGGAGAAATGCCCGCCAGAGCTGTCGGCGGATATTATGGACCGCGGCATCGTTCTGACAGGCGGAGGAGCGCTGCTGCGCAATCTGGACAAGCTGCTGCAGCGGGAAACCGGAATGCCGGTTATCGTTGCCGACAATCCGCTGGATTGTGTAGCTATTGGCACCGGGCGTTCGCTGGATAATATTCATCTGTTCAAAAAAAGAGCTTCGAAGAGATAAAAGGTTAAGGAGCGGGAAAAAGCAATTCCAGTCGGGGTAGGTGATCGGGCTGTTAAGTTTTTTTAGAAATAAACGGGTTCTTATGCTGATGGTCGCATTTATCGTTTTTATTGCGATCATCGGCTTTTCCTTGAGCGACCGCAAGGAGCTTACGTGGCCGGAGAAGGTGCTCAGAGATACGACCGGCTATGTGCAGATGTGGTTTTACAAGCCCGCTGGCTGGATAGCGGGCTTCTTTGAAGATATTGGGGATTTACGAAGAGTGTACGAGGAAAATGAACAGCTCAGAATGACGGCAGCGGCTTATGCGCGCGACAAGGTCACTTATAATTTCATAAAAAACGAAAACGAGCGCCTGCAGAAGGAGCTTCATTTTACTGAACAGCAGAAGCAAATGAATAATTACAGCTATCTGATTGCGCAGGTTGTTTCTGTCAGCAATGATGCCAATAACCGTGCAATGATCATTAATTTGGGCAGTAAAAACGGCGTCAAAAAAAATATGGCGGTCGTAAACATAGATGGCTTGATAGGCATCGTCAATTCCGTTACTCCGTTTACCGCTTCCGTTACGCCGATTACGGAGCTGAATGAAACGTCGCCTAATTCCAATTCCATTGCAGCAACCATCGAAGGCCGCGAGAATGAATCGTTTGGCATACTTAGCACTTATAACAAAGAAACCGGAAGACTCAGCATGACCCGCATCCCTGAAAACGACAAGCTTGAAATCGGGGATACCGTCATTACTTCCGGGAGCGGCAATATTTATCCGCGCGGTTTGCGTGTCGGCACGATTGAAAGCAAGCAGGTCGGAGAGTTCGCGCTTACTTATACCGCAACGGTCAAGCCATCCGCAAGCTTTGATCATTTGACCGAAGTGTTTGTTGTTTCGGTTCCCGAAATCGATGATTCCGAGCCGGGAGACGTGGAGGAATGAGCACTAATCGGATCATTTTTCTGATGCTGCTCCTGTTTGTGTTAGAAGGATCGCTTGTGCCATGGCTTATTCCGGAAGGCTTTGGCGGTCGTATCATTCCGCATTTTGTTTTTGTTTTTGTTATGTATTCCGCCTTGTATGCCAATCGGCATCAAGCGCTGCTTCTGGGCGCGGGCTTTGGCCTGCTGCAGGATGTCGTCTATTACGGCCATTTGATAGGCGCTCACTTTTTTTTGATGGGTTTGTGCGGCTACTTTGCCGGCATTCTGATGGAGAAAAAACGCGCAACCATCATGATGGCGCTGACGATTATCGGCTTTGCGTGCCTGCTGTATGACACTGGCCTCTTCTTTATTTATAAGGTTTTTCGGATCACAGAAGCGTCCTATGCTTGGGCGTTAACGAACCATATTTTGCCCAGCCTGTTTCTTCAGCTTGCTTTTGCCCTTGCCTTATATGTGCCGCTGAGGCGCATGTTTGAGTCCAGAAGCCTCATCGCGGAGGGCGATGAGGAATAAATTGGCGGACCTCGGCAGGAATTTGGCAAGGCAAGCAAGAATTGAATAGGTTGGGGAGGGACAATCGTGACCGGAAAACAGCATATTATGATTAAAGGCGTCAAGGAAGGTCTTCTGTTCCTTCTCGACGATAGTTGCCCGTTTGAGGATTTATTGGCGGAATTGCACCATAAGCTTGAAAAAACGCATCAACAGCTGCTTAGCGGTCCGCTTGTGCATGTTCATGTCAAGCTAGGGACAAGGCTAATTACAGAAGAGCAGAGGGAACAATTGACTGATATTATTCGATCGCAAGGCAATTTGATCGTAGCTTCCGTTACAAGCGACCAGCCCGAAGCTCGCGAGGGCAGCGGCTTTGGCGGGAACATCAATACGATCACAGCCATCGTGCGGTCCGGACAAACATTGGAGCATGAAGGCAACCTGTTGCTGATTGGCGATGTCAATCCCGGAGGCACGATTTTGTGCAGCGGAGATATATATGTGCTAGGCGCGCTTAGAGGTATGGCCCATGCGGGAACGGACGGATGGAAGGACGCTATCATCGCCGCGTCGCTAATGAGACCTACTCAGCTTCGCATTGCTGATGTAGTAAGCCGGCCGCCCAAGGAGTGGCTAAGCAATGAATCGGCGATGGAGTTTGCTTATTTGGACCAGGGCCAGATGCAGGTTGACAAGCTGTCACAATTGGTGCGGATGAGGCAGGAGCCTATTTTGTTTAAGGGAGTGTAGGGCATGGGAGAAGCGATTGTAGTTACATCGGGCAAAGGCGGCGTAGGAAAAACAACCACCTCCGCTAATATCGGCACGGCGCTGGCGCTGCTCGGAAAAAAGGTTTGCCTGGTGGATACGGACATCGGCCTTCGCAACCTCGACGTCGTTATGGGATTGGAAAACCGGATAATTTATGATTTGGTTGATGTGGCAGAAGGCCGCTGCCGTCTGAATCAAGCGCTTGTAAAGGACAAGCGGTTCGATGAACTGTATATGCTGCCTGCCGCGCAGACAAAAGATAAAGATTCCGTGAAGCCGGAGCAGATTCGCACCATCGTTCTGGAGCTCAAGCAGGAGCATGATTATGTCATTATCGATTGCCCTGCCGGAATCGAGCACGGATTCCGCAACGCTATAGCAGGCGCCGATCGGGCGATTGTTGTAACCACGCCGGAAAATGCAGCGGTTCGCGACGCCGACCGCGTTATCGGATTGCTGGAAGGCCAAAAAATTCCCTCCAAGCTTGTTATCAACCGAATCCGCTCCACGATGATGAAAAATGGCGAAATGCTTGATATTGATGAAATTTGCCAGGTGCTTGCTATTGATTTGTTAGGTATTGTACCCGATGATGAAAAGGTCATTTCCGCATCGAATAGCGGCGAACCTACCGTTATGAATCCCGCATCGCGCGCTGCGATTGCTTACCGGAATATTGCAAGGCGCATTTTGGGCGACATGGTGCCGCTGATGGTGCTGGATGAAAAAGCAGGTGCGTTCAAGCGGTTCCGCAAGTTTCTTGGAATAGGATGATTGCCTGGTGCTTAATAAACTGAAAAAGCTGGATTTGGGCATCATAGCCATCTTATTATGCCTGATGGGAGTTAGCGTTGTCGCTGTTCACAGCGCCACTCTCTATACCGCCGGTTTCAACAACCTTGAAATCAAACAACTCGCTTATTACGGTCTTGGTTTTTTTATAGCGATTGCATCCGTATTTTTTGATTACCGGATTGTGCTCAAAAGCTGGCTTGTGCTCTACGGTATTGGCATTACGCTGTTGATTTTGGTGTATTTTGTAGGGGCTGAACTTAACGGAGCCAAAGGCTGGTTTAAGCTTATGAATGGGGCTATTTCCGTTCAGCCAGCGGAAATTGTTAAACTTATTTTGATTATCGGACTGGCTTATTTAATAGGGCGCAGGCAAGGCGACAGACTGAATTTCTCCAATGATTTGCTGCCGATATTCGCCTTTTCCTTTCTGCCGTTTTTGCTCGTTATGATCCAACCCGATTTAGGCAATGCGATTATTTATATCGTTATTGTTGTGGGGATGCTGTGGATCGGAAATGTAAAGTATGTGCATGCTGCTATTGGCCTTGCCATTGTTGCGGGCTGTGTGGTTCTGTTTATGAGTCTTTTCAATGCTTTTAATGAAGAAATCAAGGATTTCCTCAAAGAGCAGAATAAAATACATTGGTACGAACGCATTAATACTTTCGTGAATCCGGAACAAGCCTCAAAGGACGCAAGGCATCAAGCTGAAAACGCGGAAATGGCAATCGGATCGGGCGGCTTAAGCGGTCAAGGTTATCTGCAAGGAAAGTTGAAAAATGCCGGTTTTATCCCCTATGCTTACTCCGATTCTATTTTTGTGGTGGTTGGCGAGGAGTTTGGCTTTCAGGGAGCGGCCATCTTGCTGATGCTTTATTTCCTTCTTATCTATCGAATGATCATGATTGCCTTCAAGTGTTATGATCGAAAGGCATCGTATATTATAATCGGCATCGTTTCCATGTTTGTGTTCCAGATTTTTCAGAATGTCGGCATGATGATAGGGCTGATGCCCATAACTGGTATTACGCTTCCATTTGTCAGCTATGGGGGCTCCTCGCTGATTATCAATATGCTGTCGATTGGTCTTGTGTTTAGCATAAAAGCGCATCAAGAGGTATATGAGCTGGCTGAATAACCGCCAAGCTTCTGAGCTGGAATCGGCGAATCTGGTTTGTTCTATGTGTTCAAGAGATATAAGCATCTATGCTTGACCCACAATGCTTCCAAAAAACTGGATGTTGAAAACATAGCTACCCAACGAAGGTTCTCTCCGTTATGATG
>NZ_LYPA01000024.1 GCF_001675045.1 Paenibacillus oryzae | reverse complement strand
CTCCAAGTGTTCCAAAACGTCTTGAGCAGCTATCGCTTTTTACTGTAAATTTAAGGAAGCGTTATGGGTCAAGCGTAGTCACATGTGTCCTTTAGACGCTCAAAAGTTACGTTGTAGGCGCAAATTCAAGCTGTGACGGCCAGTAATGTCCGTTAAAATAGGCTTCCCGTCAAAAAATCAGCTCTAAAGGTCATGGATGTCCGTAAATATGCGGCAGAGAGACAGACACGGGCAGAAGCACAGACACGCATGAGGAGCAGGATGAATAATGATACCTTTTCATAAACTGCAATCCTGTTATCGTTTTCTTGAACCGCTTACAATTGAACAAGACTAGCTTAAGAGAAAAGAGGTTGCCAGATGACAGATTCAGACGCAGCGCTTCCGGCCGGGAAAACGACAGGCAAAAGCAAGCCATCCCGCAATAGAGATCAGCTTTCGCTTCAGTCCATGATCCTTCCCGGCGTTATCTTTATTCTTGTGTTTACATTTATTCCGCTTTACGGCGTATTAATCGCTTTTAAGGATTACAGCATTGTAACGGGCATCGGGGGCATTTTCTCCGCAGACTGGGTTGGCCTTGCCAACTTCCGCGAGTTCGTCACCGACATCAATTTCTGGAACATGCTGCGCAATACGCTGGGCATTAATTTGCTGGGGCTGATTATTACCTTCCCCATTACAATCCTGTTTGCGCTCATGCTGAACGAGCTGACTTCCCAGCGCTTCAAAAAGCTGACGCAAACGGTGACGTATTTGCCCCATTTTATTTCCTGGAGCATCTTCGGCGGATTGATTATTAACATCCTGTCTCCAAGCAGCGGCGTCGTCAACTACGTGCTGATGCAGCTTGGCGTCATTTCCGAGCCGATTCACTTCCTTGGCGAAAAGGATTATTTCTGGCTGCTGATTGTGCTGACCAATCTCGTAAAGGAGCTTGGCTGGGGAGCGATCCTGTATTTGGCCGCTATCGCGGGGATCGACCAGGAAATGTATGAGGCCGCCTATATGGACGGGGCCACCCGGTTCCAGCGCATCTGGCACATTACGCTTCCATCGATTACCGGCACGATTGTTATTTTGCTCGTTTTTGCGGTCAGCAATATTTTGAACAGCGGTTTCGATCAGTTCTTTGTGCTTCAAAATCCTCTGAACATTGACGCCAGCGAGGTTATTGATACTTACGTCTACAAGGTGGGACTCCGGGAGTTCCGGATGGAATACGCCACTGCCGTCGGCTTGATGAAAACGGTCATTGCGGTCATTCTGCTGTATCTCGCCAACTTCTCTGCTAAAAAAATAACCGGCAAAGGCATTTTCTAGGAGGTCATCCCGTGGTAAAAGATCGCTCGCTTGGCGAACGGCTGTTTAATGTATGCAATGTGCTGATCATGATCGTACTGATTGTGTTTACCCTTTATCCCTTCTGGTATTCCGTAATCGGCTCCTTTAATGAAGGCTCCGATTACGCCAGAGGCGGCGTATATTTGCTCACCCGAAAGTTCACCCTGGACAACTATGGGGCTTTGTTCAGCGACAGCGCCTTGATCAAGGCATTTGGGATTACGCTAGCCCGGACGGTTATCGGTACGTTTACCCATATTATTTTTACGTCCATGTTTGCTTACGCCTTTTCTCGCAGAAACCTGAAATATAGAGGCATCTATTCCATATTGGGGCTTTCCAGCATGTACCTCAGCGGCGGATTGATTCCGTTCTTTATCCTGATTAACTCGCTTGGACTGTACAATCACTTTTTGGTCTTTATTATTCCGGCGTTGTTCAGCTTCTGGAACGTTATTTTGTTCCGCTCCTACTTTGCAGAGCTGCCGGATGCGCTGATCGAATCTGCCAAAATAGACGGCGCGGGAGAATACACCATCTTTTTCCGGTTTATTCTGCCTCTGTCCAAACCCGTTATCGCTGCCGTTTCGCTGTTTACAGCCGTTGGCCACTGGAACGCTTATTATGACGCCATGATTTATACGTTTGGCGATCATCTGCAAACGGTCCAGCTTTATATTCTGAAGCTGATTCAAAGCACAGAAGCTGCTTTACTGCTGGCCAATATGTCGGGAACCGTCGCCGCTTCGCAAAATACAGTGACGACAACTACTCTGCAATTGGCCGCCATGGTCGCCGCATCTCTCCCGATCGTGCTCATTTATCCTTTTGTACAGAAATTTTTTATCAAGGGCATGCTGATTGGCTCTGTCAAAGGATAACGGCGCTTGAGGTTGGATGACATAAAGCTTACGATATATTAACCTGGGGGGAACACAATGAAGAAAACAGCAACAGCCTTATTGTCCATCATGCTTATACTGTCCGTCATATTGGCCGGCTGCTCCAAAGCGGGCAACGGCAATAATGCAGCAAGTCCTAGTCCCGCAGCTACCGCAAACAGCGAAGCAGGCTCAGAGACGGCAGCCGCGTCCGAGCCAGGCTGGAAGTCCAACACATCTCCGGCCACCTTGTCCTGGTATGTAGGCGTACCGGGCTACTCCAAGAAGTGGGATGCTCAAAACAACTATGTGGACAAGCTTATTACGGAAGAAACGGGCATCAGCGTTGATTTTGTATTAGCCGGTAATGATGTAAACTCAGAATTCAACGTCATGATGGCAACCGGCAATTTGCCCGATGTCATTACGCTGGACCGCTGGAACAGCACTTCGCTGATCCAGACGCTTATGAGCAGCGGCATGGTAGCTCCGCTGAATGAATTAATGGAACAATACGATCCGTACCTGACAACCATTCTGCCACAAACGATGGTCGACTGGTATACACAAGCCGACGGCAATTTTTACGCGATTCCAAACTATTATGTTTCTCCGGAAATGCTTGAGCAATATCCCGGTGTAAAAACGTTCTATAACGAACGCTCCAATGGTCAAATCATGGTCCGCAAGGATATCATGGATGATCTAGGCATTACGATGGAGGATCTGCAGCAGGAGGATTCCTTAATTCAGGCGTTGAAAAAGGTGAAGGAAGCAGGCGTAAAATATAACGGGCTGGACGTTCTGCCTATTTATCTCGACGACAAGGACAAATACATCAACGACTCTCTGGGCGTGCTTAGCGGCTCCTTTGGCGCTGTCAGCGAAGCCGAGGACGGCTCCTATGTAGATGTTCGCCGTACAAGCGAATACAAGCATGTGCTGAAATTCGTCAACCGCCTGTATTCGGAAGGCCTGCTGTCGCTGGAAAACTTCACAAGCGACCGCAACCAGATTGCCGAAAAAATGACGCAAGGCGCTATCTTCATGAAGATTGGCAGCTATGCCGACTATAAAGACCCTGTAGGCCAGCTTTACCTGGCTGATAAAGATGCAAAATATGTAACGGTTGATGCCATTCACTCCAGCGAAGGCACATTGCCTCAATACGGCAGATCGCTTAACAAAGGCTGGACATTAACGTTTATTAACAAAAAGTCCAAGCTGCAGGACCGCGCGATCAGTTTCCTTGAGTATCTGTACAGCGAGCATGGTCAAACCGTCAATAGCTTTGGCAAGGAAGGCGAAACCTTTACCGTTACCGCTGACGGCAAATTCAAGCTGAATGCTGAAATTGAAGAAGCAATCAACACTGACTGGAATGCCGCCTCCAAAAAATGGGGCTTCGACTCCATCTGGTGGCTGGTTAACGAGGTATGGCTGAAAAACGTGAAGGAAGCCGAAATGAATGAGCAGACGGAATATCAGGACAAGCTGTTCTACGGCTCCGCAAAATATATGTTCAGCAACGATGTTTTGGATTCCGGCAACCTGTTCGACGCTTACGCGCCAGGCTCCAAGGAAGCCAACGCTGAATCTAAAATTACTGTATATTGGGCGCAAATCGTTCCAAAAATGCTTTTTGCCAAAAACGAAGCCGAATTTGAAACGGTATACAAAGAAGCGCTTGCCACGCTGGACAAGCTGGGACTTAAGGATATCGAGCTTGCCAAAAACGCCCGCGTTCAAGAGTTCAAAAACGCAACTGGCGTCAAGCTGGTTTCGCCGAAATATACCGGGACCTATCAATAAATACTCTTCAATCTGATAAGGGCCCTGCCATTTCGGCGGGGCCTTTATCATGTTTTTATATCAAGGCTGTGATAGCTTCGCCTTCGCTATCCCCTATCAGGGCATTCCTTAAAACCAGCTTTTTATATCAGGATCAAGCTTTGAAGACGTCATATTAATGATCAGCTCCTCCAAAGCGGCGATGCTCGCAATGGCACACAAAATTCCAGCAGATGCTGCTGCATGCTCTCTCCAGATACCATAAGCCAGAGGAAACAAAAAGAGCGTGATTCCGGCTATTTTATTGGCGTAGGTATGGAGAAAAGCAAGCGAGCGATATTTGAAAAAACCTGTAATCAATGAGGTTAGCTTAATCACGGCTATACCTGCCAGCCACAACCATATAAATAACGGCAGGATGACCATTGGCAACAAAACAAAGGCCAAGGCAAGTACAAAAACCGTATCCGCCACGCTGTCCAGCGCCGCTCCGAAACGGCTTATGACACGGAAGCGTCTAGCGATAAAACCATCCAGCATATCACTTGCGCCGCAGAGCAGGTAAAATATATAAAAGGCAGGCGTAAGCGGCTCCAGGTACAACAAAAGGATGGAACCTGTTATTCGGAATAGTGTCATCAGGTTGGGTAATTGCTTCAACATCGCCATGCTCAAGCACCAGCCTTCACATGATTTGCGCTGCTATGGCTCCGGTCCCTAGAAATAGACATAATGGTGAATAAAACATGGTATCCCAGGTGGCAAACAACGTCCGCCTCTGTTTCTTGAAAAAACCTACCCACTTCAAGTCTCCTATAGCCCGCAGCAAGAAAATACCGCCCAATACCCAACCTCCGAACGAAAACAACCATTCCGGAAATACATAACGTTCGACCGCGCCGCCAAGCTCCAGCACAAACCAACCTGCCAATGCCAATGCGGCCGCCACCATTCCCGTCCCTGCCTTTCCCGGCCGAAACAATGGTTCCGAGCCATTGCTTGGGATGACCGCATTTGCTCCAGCTTCCCCTCCCGCCATCCAATACAAGTGAATTCCGCTCAGCATAAACAATATGCCTCCAACTATCCAAAACAACATATCCCCTTCGCCCCTAATCTTCTTTGAGTTGCAATTGCAGTACCATTTGTGACGCTCGTTATGCTTTGTATCGAATCGCCCGATATTCAGGTTCCAGAATAGAATATAGATAGGAATCCAGAAAACCGCCTTTATGCCAGATATGACCGCGCAGATGTCCTTCATAGGACATGCCGATATGCTGCATTACCTTGGCAGACCCTATATTTTCGGGGCGGCAGGTAGCAAAGATGCGGTAAAGACCCAGATCGTCAAAACCAAATGCCAGCAAAGCAGACGCCGCTTCCGATGCATAACCCTGCTGCCAATAGCGCGGGCTATAGCAATACCCTATTTCGCCTTGCTGATGATTTGACTGATGAATGGCGCAGCCTCCGATCAACTTTCCGTTTTCCTTTAACTCAACCGCAAGCTCATAACCAAGGCGAGGATGCTGCCTCTGCATATCGACGGTACGCTGAACAAAATCAAAGGTTTCCTCCTCTGAATTTGGCCCCCAAATCATATACCGGGTAACCCTTTCGTCTGAAGCATATTGATGAACTGCCTTTGCATCCACCGCTGTAAATTCCCTGATGACTAATCGTTTTGTCTCAAGCTGCATGCCAGTACCTCCTTAAAGAGATTGGATTCGATGGCAGCCCTGAAACGCTGCACAACCCCAGAACTCGCCCTATGAACGCGTCAAATGGATTCTTTTCTATCACTGCTTTACTGTTCGACACAATAATTTCTGTTCCTTCCCTTAAATGTAAAACGGCAAAAAGAAAAGGCCGGTTTCGGGTAAACGAAACCGGACTCTTCAAAGATCAATAGAGTATTTGTGACGACCTGTGGCCGTTAGCCCTTCAGGATTGCTGTTCTGGCTGAACAGCCGTGTAGGTTACCTTATACAAAACCTCGGTCGATTTTCCGTATTTGTTCGTAGCGACAAACTTGAAGACATTGTCGCCTTCCTTCAGGTCAACGCTGATAGAACTATAATAAGACGATAATTGTGCATCATTCATATACAATTTTGCACTGGAATCATTAACATCTGTCAATGTCCAGCTGACCGTAATTTTGGGGGAGGATGTAGTCTCTGGCGCATGGGTCAACACAAAGGCGGGAGCTGGCGGATTAAACGTAATCGTTTTGACAACCTCCGTCGCTTTTCCCAGCTTATTAACGCTTTTTACCTTGATTGTATTAACTCCAGGCACAAGAGTAATGGATTTGCTCGTATAGTAGCTGCCTTGCTGTTCGTCGTTGACGTATACAGCCGGTGCTGAATCATTCGTATCCTTGACTGACCAGGAAACCGTAACCGACTCTTTTTCAGTCGTTTCAGGCAAATCGCCTACAGTCAAAGCGGAGTTGCCCGCATTAAAAATAATGGTTTTTGTCACGGTTGTTGTTTTGCCAAACTTATTCGTTGCTTTGACGATAATGGAATTGGAGCCTTCCTTTAATTTAACCGCAACCGAATTGCCATAGGAGGACTGCTTTTCGTCATTGACATAAACAACCGGAGAGGCGTCGTTTTTGTCCTTGACTGTCCATCTGACGGTTACAGATTCTTTATCAGTTGTTTCGGGAAGATCAACGGTTAAGGCCGGACCACCTGTCGAAACTAAAACTTGTTTTTTCACTTCAGCGGTTTTTCCGGACTCATTTTCCGCTCGAACAATAATGGTGTTTACTCCTTCCTCAAGCTCGATTGTAGCCGAGGAGGAAGCGCTCCACTGCTTCTCACCATTGAGGTATACAGTTAGATTGCTGCCGTTAGGGTCCTTTGCAGTCCAGGAAACCTTTAACGTTTTGTTGTCCGTTTGCTCCGGAACGCCTTTTACCTCCAACGTAGGCCCGCCTTTTTCAAAAACAACCTTTTTAGTTACAGTCTCCGTTTTGCCTCCTGGCATGCGGGCGACAATCGTCAACGTATAGGTTCCTTCCTGCTCCAGCACAACCGCCCAACGAAATTGTCCTTGAACAACCTCGACCTGCTTGTTGTTGATCGAGACGCTTGCGCCTTTCGTCACATCGCCCGTTACATAAACGGTAGGCGTCGAGGTTTTCTCAGGCACATCGACATTTAGCTCCAATGAGGCTTGGCTGTCGCCGGAGGCGCCTTTGAGAACTCGATAGATCAAAGCTGCCGCTTCAGCGCGGGTAACGGGAGCGCCCGGCTTCAGCCGTCCATCCTGATAACCGGTCAGCAGCTTCTTTTCAATTGCAATACCCATATAGGTTTGCAAATTGGGAGAAACGTCATCGCCATCATAATAAGAGTCCAAAATATTAGGATTTTTCAGATCATCCGGCTGGTAATTCATCGTTTTGACCAAAGCAACAGCAACATCCTCGCGGGTCGCTTTGGCTGTGGGATCAAAAAACGCCTTCCCGCTTGGCGGATAATAACCCGTCAGGAAATCCTTGGCCGCCTCTATCGCAGGAAAAGACCAGCGTGTTGTCGCTACATCGCGAAACGACTGTTCATTGTCCGTCGGAATATCCAAATAAAAAGCCAGCGTGAGTAATTGGGCAAATTGCTCGCGCGTAACGGGTGCGGCAGGCTTAAACGTATTATCATCAAAGCCTTTAACAACGCCTAGCTGAACCAGGCTATCAATTTCGTCCTTTGCCCAGAAGGTGCTGCCCACATCGCTAAATGCCGGACCGTTGTCCGCATAAGCAGCAACGCCTGGAATCATAAGCGCCAGCGCTAGAATCATCATTACTATTTTATATTTTGCCCTCTTCATCCTATCCCCTCCATTTTCTTCAATAGGGACTATTTTACTATACTATTTTCTATACGTCGATAGATTAAGAGGGTTCTTCCATATAGGACAATTGCTGTATAAGATATTGTTCATTAAGTGCGGTATCGTCCGGGTGAAAAGCATGTCCGGATTTGGAGGCCCATATCATTTTTTTGGATGGAGCACGCAATTTCTCATAAAATTGCTTCACCAGACTTCCGTGAACCTGATAATCGTAGACTCCATGTATAAAGACAACAGGCAAATGAATTTCTTCCAGGCTCTCCATAAAATGATAATGATCCAATTGCTCAATGAAACGTTGGCAATACGCCAGCTTGAAGCCTTTATAAAAGCTGTTGAACATGTCAGCAAGCGTATACGTTTCTGATCGAAGCATGTCTTTAATAATCCGCATGAAGCCGGGATGCTTAATTTGAGCATCACTGTATATCAAGGTATTAAAATTTCTCTGCCATGATCGCAAAACCGCCCAGGATGCAACGGGGTGGCGTTGTTGATTAGGATGCGTTATTTCCAATGGGGCATGACCTTGAAAAGAATTGGCATAAATTATCCCAATACAAGCCAACTCCTTTCCTAATTCAATGATTTAGGCGATAATAAGACCAGAATCAATAACCTGGGAGGTCCCATGAGGAAATTAGGAAGAAACGACGTTTGCCACTGCGGCAGCGGACTGAAGTACAAAAAATGCTGTTTGAATAAGGATGAAGCAAACAAGGTGACGCCTATTACTTCGTCACATGCCCCATCCTTAAGCGATGTTATTAACCAGCATCTCCAATGGCCCAACGAGCTGCATCAACAAATTGCAAATCATTTTCTGCAAAACACATCCGGGCTTTACGAAGAAGAGCATATTGCAAGATTCATAAGAATTTGGAATGCATACGCCCACGAATGCCTGCCTATCGCACAAAAGCTGGGAACTTTCCCTGCGGCGCTGGAATATTTGCTTTGCCAAAATTTCGATTACGCCGGAACACAATCCGCTATTGCTAAAAAATATGGAATTTCAGCCGCAACCTTATCAGGCCGAGCGGAACAAATTTTCAGCTTCATTGAGGATCATGTTTATATGCTGACAGAATCAGCCAGAGGAGAGCAATCGTCTTCTATTCACTCCGGCTCAAGAGTAGCTATGGAACAGGAAATGGCCCGGATTCATGCTTTGCTGGAGAAACAAAATTTCGAAACAATGGATGAAGCCAATGCATTTTTACAACAAATGATGAACAAGCAGCCCGCTAAGCCGCAAAAGCTCAGCAAGGAGGAGCAAGCCTCCGAGTTAGTCTATTCGGCATGGGAGGAAAGCAATCCGAAACGCCGGATTAAGCTGGCCCAGGATGCTTTGTTGCTTCACCCCGAAAGCGGAGATGCCTACAACATTTTAGCCGAATGCGCATCAACGCCCAAGGAAGCGGCCTACTTCTACAAACAAGGGTTGCAGGTTGAGGAAAATCGTTTAGGCAAAGCCTTTTTTGAGGAAAACAAAGGGTATTTCTGGGGATACCTTCCGACAAGACCCTATATGCGGGCAAAGCTCGGCTTTGCGCAAAGTTGCGAGATGATGGGCAATATGCCCGAAGCCATCCGGCATTATCAAGAAATGCTGGAGCTGAATCCAAACGATAATCAAGGAGTACGGGAGCTGCTGCTGACCGCTTATTTGGAGACGGAGGAGTGGAATTCCGCCAAGCTTCTGATTAATCAATACAACGAGGATGGAACCGCAGCCTTTAACTATAGCCGGGCTCTCGTGGAATATAGCCTCAATGGAAAATCGGCTCATCTAACCTCTCTGATCAAGACAGCTGTTAGCCATAACCCGTTTGTTCCGCCGTATCTTCAGGGCAAAAAACAGCTGCCTCGCAGCATCCCTTCTGTCATTGGCTTTGGCGATGAGCGGGAGGCTGTTGTTTATGTATCAATGAACCGCCATCTTTGGCTGGCAAAGCCTGAGCTGCTGAAGTTACTCTCGAAATAACATATATTCTAAAAAAGTGAACATACCCGGTATAGCTTCAGGCTATAACCAGGTATGTTTTTTTGGTATTACCTCTACCATTGGCTATCATGCTAAACTTTAAAAATCACACTAGCAATCAAACAGAACAGGGAGGTTTTTGGCATGACTGATAAATTTCAAATCGTAGGCAGCTTGTTGCGCCCCAACGAGCTACTGAAATATAAAACGCAAATTGAACACCGGGATGATATCCAATACCCTTTTTATGAAAGCTTTGAGGGTTACGAGCAATGTGAGAATGAGGCTATTCAACAGGTTGTTCAAAAGGAAATCCAGCAAAACCTGTCGGTTATTACAGACGGCGAATTTTCCAAGTCCATGTGGCATCTGGATTTTGTATGGGGCTTTGACGGGGTTGAACGCTACATCGCTGACCACGGATACTTTTTCCGCGATATGGACGGCAGCTCGAAATATGAAACACGGAAAGACATCGGCCTGCGCATCACCGGCGAGCTAAGCGGTAAAAACCATCATTTCATCACTGTTTTCAAAAAGCTTAAAGAAACGGCTGGCGAGCATGAAACAAAGCTTTGCGTACCGTCTCCTTCGCATATTTTTGGCGAATTATCCTGGTCCGACAATATTGGCGGCACGGCTGCCGTTTATAAGGACACTAAGGAGCTTAAACAAGGATTGGTGAAGGCCTACAAGGAATTCGTAGAGGAATTTGCCTCTGTCGGCGGAAAAATTCTGCAATTCGATGACTGTCTGTGGGAGCTGTTTGCCGACGACAACCCTAACTCCCCTTATACGGGCGAGCATATTAATCAAGAGGAAGTTCAGGCTCTTGCTTCTGAATTTATTGATATCAACAACACCATCATAGATTTTGGCCATAGCCTTGGCCTAAAAATGTGGACTCATAACTGCCGCGGCAACTATGATTCCCGCAACATGGGCGGCGGCTCCTACGCCAAAATCGCCAACCTGTTCCTGAAGCAGCTGAAATACGACCGCTTTTTCCTGGAATGGGACGACGAGCGCGCAGGCTCAATCGAAGCGCTGGAGGTTTTCAAGGACAGACCTGAAACTGAAATCGTATTGGGCTTATTGTCCTCCAAAACCAACACGCTTGATGACGAGGAGCGCGTATTCCAACTGCTGGACGAAGCCTCCAAAATTATAGATAAGGAGCGCCTGCTGCTTTCCCATCAATGCGGCTTTGCATCCTGCGACGGCGGCAACGAACTAAGCGAAGCCGAGCAATGGGCAAAAATTGGCCAAGGCCAAAAAATTGCCAAGCAATATTGGAGCAATTAGACTGAATAAGCAAGGAACTGCCCGAAAAGTCTGTTATGGTGAATAATGATTCAGCAAAACCGGTATCTCCTGGAAAAGGGTGTCTTGGAAGCTCAAACCTATTTGTCCGCTTTATTTTGATCCTGTGCTTTAGTGGATAAAAGCAGACAAAAAAACTCGCCCTCAAGACACCCATTCCCCTCCAGTCCACTTTGGTGAAAATTCGTTAGTCCAATGTTGGTATCAGGCTTTTAGCAAACTTTAACAACTCTCCTTCCGGTGTCGCATCGCTGCTCTCAACCCTGTACTGATAGTTATTGCCGTCAGTTGTTAATACAAATGTAAGCGAACGCAAAGCTTTTTCATAAATAGCCTCCACGCCATGGCCCAAATCTACGACTTCCGTTTCCTCATGCTCTAGACTGTCTACCGAGGTATATCCCGTTGCCTCATCAATGCTAACCCTCAAACTAAAATAGGATGGATACTCAAGCTTTGAATACTGATAACTGATCCTTTCAGTTTTAAGCGTTTGAGGCAAATTCTTCACGATATAGGGGAGCCCCGCCTCGGACGCTTCTACTGCCCACTGCTTCAGAAGATCGCGGTCCATTTCATTAATGGAATAGCTGATTGTCCCCTCTGTAAACTGATAACCCGAGGGTATATACGCGGGCAGACTAAAGTCTGTATCAGCAGCCTGAGATAAAGTATTTATATCTGTAAAATTGTTGTCCTGTTGCAACGTGTAATAGCTGCCATTCAGCTTATAAGCCTCCGGCACCAAAAATATAGCCGTTTCCTCAGCTCCCAATCCTCTTTTAATTTGCTCCATGGTATCAAAAAATGGCATGTAAATAGCTCTGATCTGTTCGTCAATTTTTGACTGCTCTACTGAGGTTTCATCATATACTAGGACAGCCTCTCCATCGCGATCATAGAGAATGTATTTAGAAACAAGCGCGGATACCTGCGTTCCCGCAAGGAGCAATACACCTATACCTAATATAGCCACCGCAATTGGAAGGGGGCGTAACCAGGAAAGATTTGTTTTTTTACCGCCAGCTGTTCGCAAAATTTGAGCATAGCTGTGCTGAAGCTCTGGCGTTGGAATGTTCTCTGCTTTCCAAGCTCTTTCAAATTGGTCAAATGTACGAAATACCTTGTTTTTTTTGCTCATGCTCTTCTTCCTCCAATTCGATCCATTTTTTCACCTTATTTTTGGCGCGTTGAAACTTTTTCCGGACAGTAGCAGGAGCTGCATGAAGAATCATCCCGATCTCCTCATAGGATTTATCCTCAATAATTCGCAGCACCATAACGGAACGATCCTCTACGGGCAGCTTGGCCAAAAGCTCATCAATTGCCATGGACTCGTCAACTTGAGCGTATGAAGCCTCCTGGGAGAGCTCCCGCTTTCGTTCCTGACCAAAAGGCAGGAAGCTTAACAGCTTGCGCCTTCTCAACATATTACTGCAATGATTGTGGGCAATGCGGTACAGCCATGCCGATTCGTTCTGTATGCCTTCGCCGTTTTGTGAATGATTCATCGCCTTCATAAAAATGTCCTGAGTCGCATCCTCGGCATCTTGTCTTTGCCGCAGCATATGAAAGCAATAAATAAGTATCGGCTTATGATACCGAAGCATCAGTTCGTTCAAATAAGGAACTTCTTTTTTTGCGGGTTCCATACTCTTCACCTCCAACCGTTTCAGTTATAGAGTAAGACACTCAGGCAGGCTATTCTGTGACCAGGGCGGGGCATTCCATCATTCCCATTTATTTTTACAGCTTATATCCCTTAAGGAATTATGATATAATGACGTCGTTATTTGTGAAAAATGGAACGATATTCAGGACATAGGATGGATCACATGATGGCTTATTTCAAAAGAGTGGATGCTAAACGAATGATCATTATGGTTCTTGGCAATATATTTCTCGGTATGGGAATCAGCATCTTCAAGCTGTCCGGCATGGGCAATGATCCGTTCAGCGGCATGGTCATGGCGCTTGCGGAGGTCAGCGGCATCGTATATGCCAATTTTCTTATTTTGCTGAATCTGGTTTTGTTTATTTTGCAGTTTACGATGGGACGCCGGTTAATTGGGGCCGGAACTATCGTTAATGCCATTTTTCTGGGCTACATCGTCACCTTCTTTTACAATACCTTTATACATCTATTCGGCGAACCTCAGCTGTTTGGCCAGCGCTTAGTCGTTGTGATTATTGGCGTAGTCGTATGCAGCTTCGGGGTTTCCTTATACCAGACATCCGATGTAGGGGTTGCTCCTTATGACAGCTTGTCCCTGATTATGGTAAAGAGGATACCAAAAATTTCTTATTTTTGGCATCGGATGTTTACGGATGCTCTCTGTGCGCTCATTTGCTTCCTCGCAGGAGGCATCGTTGGACTCGGAACCTTGGTTTGCGCACTTGCCCTGGGGCCTATTATTCAGTTTTTTGATGTTAATTTCACACGAAAGCTTCTGGCAAAAGCGTCAACGGACTCTGAACATTCCATTACGCCATCTTAGACACACTTATCATTTCCCGCACAAAATGGGCGCCCGAAAGTTAGCACGAACTAACTTTTGGGCGCCCCATTTGATTGCGAGTGTTTAAAATTTTAATTGATCGACTGCTTAACCCCTTGTCTGACTAGGGCTTGTATTAACAACAATAGAAAGCATTTTTTCACCTTTCACCATAAGCGAATGACATTGGACACATATAGGCTGGTCTGAAAAAACAAAGTTATCTCTCATCCATCCATTGCACTTTTCATTAGAACATGACCAAACAGTCGTATTTTCCTGTGGAAGTTCCTCCAGTAGCCGTTTCCGTGAATAGTACAAGCAGCAACCCTCTTTCTCTTCATGGAATCAATGGTAAAAAAAAAGTCCCTATGCAAGGCATAGGGCTTTGAAGCAAAATTACAGCTTTACAACATTCTCGGCTTGTGGGCCGCGGTTGCCTTGAACTACGTTAAATTCAACGCGTTGGCCTTCGTCCAACGATTTGAAGCCTTCGCCAGTGATAGCGCTAAAGTGTACAAATACGTCGTCTCCGCCTTCAACCTCAATAAAACCAAAGCCTTTTTCTGCGTTAAACCATTTAACTGTTCCTGTTTGCATCATTCATTACCCCTTATCATCATTTATACATGACCTTATGTTGCATAAAAAAATCACATATTGTACAAGGTTACTCTTCTGCAATAATAACCCTCTACAATATGTGATTTCAGGCTAAAATGTATTAAACCAATTATAACACTCCTGGACTTTGTTTACAACTTTTATTCAGAACATCCAACAAATAAAGCTCACAAGGACCGTTTTTCTCTTTTTTTTAGTAGTCCCAGTCGCTTGTATTCGAAAATACAACCGATGGCGTTATTCTAAATGTATACGTACCGTCGCCTAACTGCCCAAACTCGTTTTTGCCCCAGGCAATAACCGTATTATCTGTTTTGATTGCAAAAGCATGCTGGGAAACGATACTTATCGTTCTGACATCGGATGCGATCTGTCTGGGCGAGGAAATCTGAATAATTGGCGCAACTGTACCCGTGAGACCAAGGCGCTCCAATGTTTCGGCTCCTGCCGTGCCTATGCCAAGCTGTCCGGCGTTATTGTTTCCCCAAGCCCAAAGGGTTCCATTCTCTTTTAATCCGAAGGAGCTATATCCTCCCGCTCCTACAGCTACAAAGGATTGATGCGAAGGTATTTTTGTAGGAACCATTCGTCTAGTCTTCGTTCCATCCCCCAGCTGCCCTTGACTATTATCTCCCCAAGCCCACACAGTACCATCCGATTTGAGGGCCAGGTTATGGCCAATGCCGGCATTGACATTAACAACGTTCGTTAAGCCCGCTACTTGCTTCGGACTGGAGGCATTAAAATTTACGCCTACTTTTCCGTCTCCCAGCTGACCGAAGATATTGCTGCCCCATACCCAAACCGTTCCATCATTTTTGACTGCAACAGAGTGGTAATTGCCGCTAGTAATGGAAGCTACGTTGCTAAAATTAGGTATTTGCTGAGGGGTCGTATAGGATGTATTGTTCCCTAAACCCAATTCTCCAGATCCATTCCCTCCGAAGCTCCATACGGTTCCGTCAGACTTGAGAGCCATAGAGTGGCTGCCGCTTGATGTAATGGCTATTACATTCGTTAACCCGCTCACTTTTACAGGACTCAATCGTTTCGTTTTTGTCCCATCGCCTAACTGGCCCATGCTGTTAGTGCCCCACGCCCAAACCGTGCCGTCGGACTTTAAGGCCAATGAAAAATTGACGCCCGAGCTGACTGCCACAACATCCGTAAGCCCGTTTATTACTTGCGGCACAGGTGATGTAGTGCTGTTGCCCACCCCAAGTTGGCCCATGCCGTTATCCCCAAAGCTGATAACCTTCCCTTCCGAGGTCAAAAGCAAGCTTTGGCTTCCCCCCACGCCTTGGTCGCTAAACACTTTCCCCACTGAAGCATTGACACTGCCTGCGGCTAATGAGAGTGATAGTAAAAGAGCACCCATTAGTACAGCTAATTTCCTTGTTTTTATCATGTCTATCCCTCCCACAAAAAGGATACCACGATAATGTATGGAATAATATAGAATTAAAGAACTAATATTTCTGCAATTCCCACTCTATTCGCATTGCTTTGAGGATGACATGCTCCGTTTAATTGATTCCACGAGCCTCAATAAAGCGCTGGAATGCCAGACGTTTTTCCGGTAAACAAACCGAACCTCCAAGGTGCGATATTTCTCCGGCAACGCGTGCAAAAGAATTCTACCGTCTTCCTCCATTTTGGCAACTGATGATCGCGGCAGCAGCGAGACGCCAAGACCTGAGGAAACACCGTCCAGAATAACGGCCAATGTGCCAAACTCCATCATGTGATAGTCTGTAATGCCCATTTCTCTTAGAAAAGCCTCTGCCCTCTCCCGATGCGTGCAGCCCACATCAAAAAACAGCATTGGCTGCGCCAGCAGCTCCCGCATGCCGCTCCTTCCTGGTTTTGATATCAGCACCATTTCATCCTGGGCGAAATTTATATGTTCCAATTCGGGAGTATCCGCCTCCCCATAAACAAATGCTCCGTCAAGCTCATCGTTTAATACTTTCTGCACAAGGGCATGAGAGCCGCCGGTCTGAAGGGACAATTGTACATCCCGGTATTGGCGCCGATATTCCCCCACAAAAGACGCCAAATGCATGGCAGCCGTTGTTTCAATGGAACCTAGCCGGAGGGGGCCGGACGGTTGATCGGAATATTGGGTTGTTTGGGCGGCTTCCCCCATCAAGGTCAATATTTTATCCGCATAGCTCAATAAATTTTCGCCTGCCGGAGTTAAAGTCATGCCACGATTGGAACGCCGAAAAAGAGGGACTCCAAGCTGAGACTCAAGATGCTGAATACGGGCCGTCACGTTTGACTGAACATAATTCATCTTTTGCGCCGCCTTCGTCACGCTTCCCTCGCGGGCTACTGCCTGAAATATTTTCAAATCTCCGCTCTCCATTTTTGCGTCCCCCTCACTATCATTATTTGTGATATTCGCCATCAGTTCTGTTCATTTTACTGCATGCGCTCCGCTCTGTACAATTCAGGTGAGCTTTGCAAAAAGACACAAGGAGGAACAAGCATGAAAGCAATCGTGCACCAAGGAGAAAAAGGCCCGAAGGGTCTGTCATATAGAGATGTAACGGACAAGCAGCCCGGGGCAGGGGAGGTTAAAGTAAGACTGAAAGCCGCTGGCTTGAATCATCGGGACTTATTCCTGATGGCGGATCGGGCAGCCGATCATGCGCCTCTGATTCCAGGCTCCGACGGCGCAGGGATTGTGGAGGCCATAGGAGAAGGTGTCGCAAACATTTTGATAGGCTCCGAGGTCATCATTAATCCATGCTTAGGATGGGATTTAGCCTCCAGCGTTCCAGCGGTCCCGGACATTGTAGGAGGGCCAACAGACGGAACATTTGCACAATCCATTATCGTTCCCGCACAAAATGCAATCCCCAAACCTCCGTATTTGTCCTGGGAGGAAGCCGGAGTATTGCCGCTGTCCGCTTTAACCGCCTATCGGGCGTTGTTCACGAGAGGCAGCTTACAAAGGGGCGAGCATGTCCTTATTCCAGGCATTGGAGGAGGCGTGGCGACTTATGCCATGCATATGGCTTTGGCGGCGGGAGCGCGGGTTAGCGTTACATCCCGCAGTGCGGCAAAAAGAGAAAGCGCCTTATCGAATGGAGCTCATTATGCTTTTGACAGCTATGGAGATTGGAAGGAAGGTATGAAGGGCGAGCAAGCCGACCTTATTCTGGACAGCATCGGGCCGGCAACCTTCCCTCAATACTTTGAGGTTATTAAGCCCGGCGGCCGCATCGTTACCTTTGGTGCAAGCTCAGGTGATCATATGGATTTGGCATTGCGGGCCGTCTTTTTCCCTCAAATCAGCATTATCGGCTCCTCAATGGGAAGCCATGAGGAATTTATGGACATGCTTCAGTTTATTGAGCTTCATGAGATAAGACCTGTTATCGATTGCGTATACCCCCTTAGCGATATTGCGCTTGCCTTTGAGCAGATGGAGCAGGGGGAGCAATATGGAAATATCGGGATAAGCATCGCCTAATCAAAAAAGGCCGCTCAGCAGGCGGTTTTCACCGTCCTTCTGAACGACCTTATCATTTCATCATTTTTTCATGGCCGTTTATTCCGAAAGCAATGTATCCAGCAGGCGAACAATCATTGCAACCGACTCTGCTCGGGAGGCAGATTCATTTGGCTTGAACAAACCGCTGCCTTTGCCGCTTACGATGCCTGCGGCTGCGAAGGCATGGATTGGTTCGGCTGCCCAGCTCCCTGTTGTATCCGAGAATGAGTTCGTTGTAGCGGGCACATATGTTGTTAACCGGGCAAGCATGGCCACCATTTCGGCACGGGAAATGTTCTGATCGGGACGGAACGAGCCGTTCTTATAGCCGGAAATAATGCCTTCAGCCTGCAAGGCCGCAATGGCTGACGAAGCCCAGTGTCCTGCGGTATCGGGGAAGGACGCGCCATTCAACCCCGTCAATCCAAAGGCTTTCATAACCATCGTGGCAAATTCAGCGCGAGTGACCTTATCGTCAGGACGGTAGGACCCGTCAGCATAACCCGTTACGATTCCCATTTTGGAGGCCCGCTCAACTACAGCAGCGCTCCACAGGGAAGAGGGAACATCCGTAAAGCTTGCAGCTTGAGCAGATTCCCCCCTTTCTGCAACTGCTTTTACCGCGTCGATATTCACCTTATCACGGAATACCGGCTTTGCGGCTGTTGGCGTTTGCGTCGGTTTTGGACTTGCCGTTGCTGGTGTCGGCTTGGGCGTCGCTACTGCTGTTGGCGTTGGCGACGCTGTTGCTCCCGATGTCGATATCGGCGCAGACGTTGATCCTGATGTTGACGTTGGCTCTGGTGTCGAGGTTGGGTTCGGCGTTGCCTCCGTTGTCGGAGTTGGAATTGGAGTCGGGGTCGGAGTTGGCTCCGGCGTTTCCGTCTCATTCCCCTTTGCCTTTACGATCGTAAATGAATCTACCTTCGCGCCCGCAATCGTGTGCGCTTCTACTTGAATGTTATCTTCGGTTATTTCAATAGCGGAATACACAGGCACATCCTCATCAAAAATTTCATTCAAATAATGATGTTTGGCGCCATCATAAAATTTCCAGCCGGAGGCTCCGCCGTCCAAATAAATCGTGCCTTCGTTCGACGTTTTGTTTGGCTCCCCTCCCTGCATCGGGTAGGTGCGGGAATAGACATGGTCGTGGCCAACCAGAACCAGATCAACCTCTTTTTCCTCCAGAATAGGCGCAAAATACGTCTGCGTATATTCTACAAGAGATTCCCTTCCGCTTTCTGTATGATAAGCAGGACGGTGGAACATGGCGATTGTCCATTTTTTATCGTTTTGCTCCAGATCCTCCTCCAGCCATACCGCCTGATCCGCCATTTGCTCCTCTGTGCCCTCCGAATTAAGCACGACAAAATGGGCATCGTCCACATTAAACGAATACGCATATTGGAGCTGGGTTTCTGGCCCATTCAACGGGAAGTTTGCACCCTTCGTAAATACGTCCTTTCCTTCGCTCTTCACATCGTGATTCCCCAATGTCAAAGCGGACGGAAGCCTTGTTGCATAAATGGAAGAAGCCTGCCAAAACCTCTGCCATTCCTCAAACGCGCTGCCGACATCAACGAAATCGCCGCCATGCATAACAAATTGCGACGACGGATATTGCTCCAATGCATTCGTCATCAATTCCTGGTAGGTCTCCATGCCTTGCGTCTGCTTGGTATGCGAATCCGTTACAAACAGGAAGGAGGTTGGCGTCGATTTCTGCTGATCGATCGTTCTGTAAAGAAACCACTCCGACCAGTTCCCCTCATAGCCCACGCGATAGTTGTAGGCCGTATTTGGTTTTAGCCCCTCAATCAACGCATTATGGAACCTGATTTCGCCCTTTGTCCCATTTTCCTTCATGCTCAGCACTTGCAGCTCGCTCTCGGCCTGGAGCCGTCTAATACCATTACTATCCGAATCTATTCCTACCCCCTCAAGGGAAGCCTCCCGGTATTCAATATAGGTAACGGCTCGATCCGGCCTGGTTTGCCAGGCTGCGCTCAACTGAGAGGACATATCCTCCGAGACGTAGGTTTGAACGTATTGAGGCTCATTACTTCCATATTGCTGGACAACCTCGTAACGGACAACCCGGCTGTTTTGCTCACCGATTACTGCCTGAACCTGATACTCTCCAAGCGCCAGCGTGGTCAAATCCGTCATGACTCGCCCTTCGGCATCAGTTTGTCCAAGACTGCCGCTCAGGAGCTGGCTGCTGACATCCGCTTCCGCGATATAACCGCTGGTGCGGCCATCGGGAAGAATTATCTCAAACCATCCGTCATCTGGTTCGGCCGAAGCATAGAAACGATCTCCGGCAGCAGCAGCCATAAGGACGCTGGAGGTTATGTCATCGTCTTCATATACACTGGAGGTTACCGTATTAACGGTGACCACGGAGCTTTGCTTCAATAAACCGCCAAAAACAATATCCGCCCCCTGAACCGGCTTACCTTCGCGATCCAGCACAGTAAACGCGGTTGATGTTCCAAGACCAACGCCCGCCATATTCAGCCTATAAGGAAAGGCAATCGTATAACGAACAGGGGCGGCAATCGGAGAGCTGGTTTGAACCTGACCGGCCGAGAGACTGCTGTCGCTCATCGTAATCGTTTTGTAGTCCTCGCCGCGTTCCAGCACAGCATGAGAGGCCACTCTGAAGTTAACGGTTACGCTATCCCGCGCATTAGCCGACGTTAAATGGCTCAGGCCGATGCGAACTCTTCCCTGCTCGTTATCGGCACTGGAGGACAAAACAACTCCAGAAGCCTCCGCAATGCCATCAACCTGAAGCGTATGGGGATCATATTGCAGTGTAAATGAAGCCTGATCGGCATTTACATAATCTTTTACGCTAATCTTTACGGGATAAATATCGTTGCTTACCGCTTCATTATCGGCGGTCATGATCAAGCGTTCACCTGCGTTTATTGCAAAAGCCACCTTTTTTTCAGCCGGGTTCCCGTTGTTGTCCTTTACCTCCAGGGCAAGCTCATGATATCCGCCATCCACCAGCCCGCCCGGATAAGTCAACAGATTAGTTTCCGGGTTATAGCTCGTTTCATTCGTAATATCGGCGCCATCCAAACGAACCGATAATGTGGTCAAATCCAAGCCCGACCCATTGTCGGCCAGCTCAACCTTCAGCTCGTCAAGCGGCGCGCTCAAAACATCATTTTCGAGGGGGGAGATCGCTTTAATGGTTGGAACCTCTTTATCCTCGTTTGATTCACCGTAAATGAAGGTAATATCGTCGATCCAGATAGAGCCTTTATTTTTTAGGGCCATATTGGATTGCTTCAATTGAAAAAACAGCTCAAGGACAATAGGCGCAGCTTTCCCCTGCGGCACATCCGCCTGGACATATTTCCAGCCGCTCCAGTTGATCCCGTCGTTGGTTTCATCATAAAATTCCGCTTGGAATGAGGAGCCGTTTTTATCTCTGAATTTAGTTGTCAGCAAATGTCCTTCATCGTTTCCATATACCCACATCCCTACCTTTTGGGGGTATTGTTCAACCGGGATGCGCCCCGCATTGTACCCAACCTCGATTTGGGAGGGATTGTCCACAATGCCGATCATATCGTAATCAATTCGGGCGGAATACCTGCCGTTCCTTACCCGCTTCTCATCCTCCTCCAGGTGCAGCGTAGCTTCATACATCCGTTTAGGATTAAATTTCACATCCGAAATTCCATCCTCAAAGTCCTCAATCACAACCTCCGCCACAGGCTCGGCGGCATGAACCTGATGCCTTGGCGCATAGCCGGCTTGAATTCCTCCCAGCAGCGATAGAATAGATGCGATCAAAACGATTTTGCGTAATCTTTTTGCTCTCATTGCTTCGTAGTTCCCCCTTAAGATTGTCCTATCAAGGAGTACTATATCAGCGCAATGTAAACTTAAATCTCTGGCCTTATTAAGAGATTATGTGATTTTTACTATTCCATTTGCTATTCAACTAACTCCAAATATCAACAATGGCAATGTTGTTTTCGATCCTTGCTTTGCTTTCAGCAATCCAGTCCTTAAACCATTGATTGTCCGATCCGCTGAAGGCTTCATCCCCATCCCAGTTGCGGAAGGCGCCAATGTAAACGATAAGCTCCCTGAGCTTGAGAAACAAAGGAATTTGCTTAAGCCAATACTCCTCTAGCGAATGCTCAAGATGATAACCTTTCATAAAATGCTTCATGAATCGGCGAGCTTGCTCCTCCCTCAGTTCCTTTCCATCCTTTCCGCCATAGACGTATACCAAATAATAAAGCTGTACCGCTATATCCTCGACAAACCAGCTATACTGGGCTTCATCAAAGTCGAATAACGTTATCTCTCCATACTCATTTATTCTGAAGTTGCCAACGTTGATGTCACCGTGAATAAGTCCATAAGCTCCTTCTTCTTTTGGTAATGAAGAAACGGCCTTAATCAAATTGGAGCAACTGGCACGAACAGCAGCTTGTGAACTGGGAATCAAATCGATATGTTGCAAAAACCAATTTTTGCTCCAATCCTGCCTGGGGTCCTTTTGTGGCTGGTAGGATGTTGACAAAGCATGCATTTTTCCCGTAAGCCGACCGAGCCGCTCATATAAGTCATTGTCTTGCAGGCACTCCGGATATTCGGCCGCTTTTCCGTTAGCTTTTTCAAATACGGCACAGATGAAATATTGTTCGGGTGAAAAAACCGCTTCAGTCAATCGGCCATTCCTCGAATGGATCGGCTTTGAAACCGAAACGCCTTTATCGGCAAGAAATATAATCCATTCCAGCTCCGCCTGAACCAGGCTCTCTGTTCGATTGGTGGCGGGAGTTAATCTCAACATAAAGCTTCCTCCACCTTGCTTATACTCGTAAACGTGGTTCTGTAGTCCGCCAACATAAGACAGATGGGGATCACTTGCGCAATAATGCTTCAACGCATTTTGGAGTAAATCAGGACCAATCCAATGTTTTGTTTTCAAATGAATAACCTCCATTATGGTAGATTCAGATTCAAATGAGATGGAGGCCAAAAGACAAATAGCCCAAGAGATAAGGCGAAAAATGCTCGCTTACCGCTTAGGCACATGCTTAAAAAAGGGCATAGCCGTCTCCTTGCCGCTAATTCGGGCATAAAAAAGCCTCCATCTCATTGGGCGAGCCTTAAAGCTTCCCAGTTGATAAAACGCCAAATCAAATAAACCCTGTAATCAGGATTTAAAAGAAGCGTTTTACTTTCTCAACCTAATGAAATGAAAGCCTGGTGACATACATAAGCCTCTTTTCGAAAAAAAATAGAGTACAAAAGCAAGTTTATCCAAAAAACGGGATGATATCAAGTTTGCCGGTCATAAATGGCCGCTAGGACTTGAAATGACTACATTCTCTTTGAGCAACGGCCACCCGTGTCCTTTAGCGATCCAAAATGGCGCATAGAGGCGGAATTATTGGGTTTTACGGACGCTTTTGTCCTTTAGAAAGCGAACAACCATAAAAAGCAGCCTCTAACGGTCATCATTGTCCGCAGGTTTAGGTACCCTTCCGACGCCATGCTTCCCACTTCCATAGCAACCACTTCCACGACAATACAAAATAAGAGGACGCTCCAAAATCATGATACATCATGACTTTGAAACGTCCCTGCTTGGTGAAGAGGTGAAGATATGAAGATATGCACTCTTGTTTCATTTTAAAAGCCTGAAAGCCTTCCTATGACCTGCGCAGCATTCTACTTGCACACGTCCCGATCGCTTCTGCTATTAACGCTGGAGATTCGCCGGAACTAGCTCTACGGCTCGATTCCCCACACCAGGACGCCGCCTTCATAGAGGGTCACCTTGTCCCAGTCCTGATAGGAGGTTTTGGTTGGATCGTAGGAATAATCATTGGTTTCGTCAAAGTTGGACCAGTCCGTTTTGTACATACGAAGCTGGATATCCCCGGTTTGCCCGCCTGCCTGAATTGCACCGGCTCCGGCTGTAAAGCTGAGCTCAACATACGTATCCGTGAAGGTACGCTGGATGTTTGCTCCGCCAATTTGAGCCCAGTCAATAGCCGAGTCCATAGCTGCGGTGCCTTCCTTAGAGAAGTAATAACGGATTTTCAGATCGCTTAGATTTACAGCTGTGGTGCCGTTATTTTTAATATTGAAAAAGGGCTTGATCTGATTGTCTGTCGCATTGGTATCTCCCGCCCGATATTGCAGGACCAGATTGCCAGCTGGTGTAACAACGCCTTGCGGAGTTGCGGAAGCAGCAGCCGAATTGGCGCTTTCCCCGACAGCATTCACAGCGCTTACCACATAGTGATAGGTTGTGCCGTTGGTCAGACCCGTATTGATATACGAGGTTCCGATTACATTAGAGGCAACGGTAGTGAAAGGGCCGGATGCGCTCAGCGAGCGTTTCACATTGTAGCTGGTTGCACCCGCAGATGCCGTCCAGGACAAGCTGATTTGTGCATCACCTGCCGTAGCCGTCAATGCGGTTGGCGCGGCAGGCGCAGTGGCCACAGCTGCTGGCGTCGCGCTTGCTACAGTCGAATTGACTCCTTCACCCGCAGCATTCACGGCACTAACGACATAATAATAGGTCGTACCGTTGGTCAGACCCGTATTGATATACGATGTGCCAGTCACGTTAGGGGCAACGGTTGTAAAAGGCCCTGCCGCGCTAAGCGACCGCTTCACATTATAGCTCGTTGCTCCTGCGGGAGCCGTCCAGCTTAGCGATACCTGTGCATTGCCTGCTGTTGCAGTCAGTGCCGTCGGGGCCCCTGGCACCGTCGGTCCGCCGCCAGTGGACGGCAGAACAGGGAATGAATTTTGCACTAGCATAACAAATTGATCGTGGAACCAGTGACCGGATACCGGAGCGTTAGGAAGCGCCCCCGTCAATACGCCATCACGTGTGATGAAGGTTGGATCACACATCCGGTCGAAGCCTTTGCCTTCATTGTTCGGAATTTCCGAGCTTGAACCGTCGGATTCACCCGGAGGCTTGACCCAGACATAAGCATCCAGATGAGCCGGTCCAGGGGCCGCCTTAGGCGCTTCGCCTATACCCGATCCGCTGCTGTTGCACCAGTTCCCCCGATGATAGCGGCGGTCAACGCGCCCGGAATCTACGTAGCTGTTAATATTGCTGCCCGTAGCCAAGGTCGGACGGTTGGGGCCGCCCCAGCCATTCCGGCTTGTATCAATCAGGAAGCCTAAGCTGGTTGGCCAGCCTGCTTGAACAAAATCGCTATACAATGCGGAGGTAAAATCAATTTCGCCAAAATATGGATTCCACTCATAAAAGCTGGCCGACCTGATCGGTTGTCCGCCGATATTTAAATCGGGATTGGACAGATTTGGTTCATTAAGCGGCGTCGTATTCGCCGTATTGGTAACAAAGCCGTCTACGCTGCTCAGACCTGCAATTGTTCCTTGGGCGACACTAGTGTAGACGGAGATTGCACCCGTCCGGTTGTTATCCCATCCGAGCCAGCCGGAGTGGCCGATATCGAGGTAGTTGTACACATTGGGAATGGCATGCAGCTTGTCCAACGCGTATGTCACGCCAGCTTCGTAAATGCCTGTCGAGCTGGCTTGAGCACATGCAGGTGTAGTAAGATTGGTGACCAGATTCGGCAGGCTATCCGGCTCGATAACGGCAATAATGCGAATATCCTGGTATTTAGGCTTGGCAAAAATGTCGGCAATAACATCAATATAGTCCGTTTTGTATGTCTGCAATGCAGCCTGCGTCAACGGCAGCTCACCGTTGGAAGCCAGAGCATGGCAATCCCGACCAGGCAGATTGTAAATGACGAATGAAGCGGTAATTGGAGTACCCGCTATTTTTTGATCCAGAGCGGCATCCAGATGCTCCTCAACGCTTTTTCGCCCGCCATTGTTCGCCCCACCATAAATCGCCGCCATCCGGTCAATCCAGACGGCTGTTGGATAAGATTTCACCGTCTCCATCTTCGCTTTTAACGACGCATCATTGGTCAAAGCGATAGATGTATCGACAAGAGCAGAATAATCCTGGTTCAAATACGCAGTAGCCCCGAGAAACGGATTATCCTGATGCGCTTCCGCAGCTTTGACTGGCGCAGGAGCCATGCCGGTGAAAAGCCCGCTCGCAAGCACCGTGGCTGCAAGCATTTGCTTTAAGCCTTTACTAAAAGGCTTTCCAACTTTAGATTTAATTTTTGGATTCGTCTTCATAAATCCACCTTTCCTTTGGTTAGTTTTTTGGGTACTCAAATAGATCCTCTGTGCCGGCATCATGCGTATGCGCCCTAGAGAACGTAAGTATGAGCTGTAAATGTTCACCTCCAGGCCGCGTGAATGCGCTTGCAAAGTGAAACGAACAACTAACAGACAAAGCTTCAAACACAAAAGAATTGGGTGACTGAATATGCGAATCGATGAATTTCCTTGGTGAGGGGTACAGCTTGTGGTTAAAATGAGGGCGTTCATCAGGTGCAAAAGCTGAGGATATACCTTTTGAGCTATGGTCGAGGAAGCGCTTACTTTATAAATAATAAAAACTGGCCAGCCTCGATATAAAGCCTACATCCCTTGTTCACCTCCTTTCGAGTACATTATACTGCATGAATTGACTACTGTAAATTGGATTAAATAAAAATATTTTAATTTAATACCAAAATAAAGGCTTTAAATCAAATTCGATCCCTATCATCTTGATTTTGTTTCCTAGTCATTATTAAATGCTATAAATAAATTAGCAGCAACATTTCATAATGAAAATTACTAATTATATTTTAATTCCATTATTTCAGTTATCTATATAGTTAAAAATAATTAACTTTAGAGTTAATTACCCCTTTCATAACAAGATACTTGTTTTACTAAAACACCCCGCCAGGGCAAACAGTTGCAATACCCCTTGCAAAAATTTTGAGCTGCGACTTCCTGTACCCAACAAAATTAAAAAATAAACCCCAATCTCCACTGTAAAAGCTGGAAATCGGGGTCATTTTACAAAATTGCTTCTGCCGGCGTTGGAATTACTGCTTTGTCCGATATTGGCCGGGCGTTTTATTCTCCAGCTTTTTAAACACCCTCATCATCGTCTGAAGATTGGTGTACCCTGCCTTTTCTGCAATCTGCGCCAGCGTCATGTCGCTTTCCTCCCGCAGCAATTCCTTGACACGTTCAATCCGGCGGGTATTAATAACCTCCAAAACTCCCGTTCCTCTATATTGCTTGTATACCTGCGACAAATAGGAGTTCGAGAGATGTACATAATCGGCCAGCTGCTGCACACTAAGAGAAGGATTGGCATAATGAAGCTCGATATAACGGTCGATGATTTCGATTTTCTGCTCCGTCGATTGCTGCTTCTCATCATAATGCGTAATCATTGCCTCAATAATTTGCATGATTTCAACTTTCAGACTATGAATGGTCGAAGCGCCGAGAAGACGCTGTACCGGATTCATATCCATGTAGAAATGCTCCTCCAACGGCGTTTTTTTGATCTCGATGGCATTAAGCACCAAATTGATCAGTCCAAACATCCTGCACTGCAATAGCTGAATCGAGGCTCCATCCGTATATTCGTAATAACCGGTAATGACCTCCAGCTTCGCCTTGGCCATCTCAAAGTTCCGTTCCATCATGTACGACATAAAGTCCTGTTCGGCCCGGATGATATCCATGTGGTGCCATGCCGGAGGCAGCTTAGTATAGCTTTCATCAAAAGGAATCATTCCCGACTTGCCGGTCATTCTTGCATAATCCAGCGATTCCCGCGCCTGAAGGTAGGAGGAAGCCAATGTAGATGTGGCATCACAAAGCTTACTAAGTGCAAATTGAAGGTCAACATCGAAATATCGCTTAATGCTGGTTCGAATCTGCTCCAGAATCGTCGTTATATACAGAGCCGTTGTTGCTTCGTCTATTTTGTCGGACCAGACCACGCCCGTCATGTCTACGTCCTTCCAGAAGTAACAAGCATATTGAGCGCCGAGCAGCTCCATGCCGATGTTATTGAGGCATAGCAGAATGATATTTTCCTGCTCTTGTGACGATAGATTGCCCAGCTTTTTTCCTATTTGCTCCACATGAATGATACAAACCATCCCTTGATTGAAGGACAAGCCAAAGTTATTCCGAAACAAAGACTGGTCCTTGTCGGGTTTAGCGTGCTCACGGATCATCTCGGTAAACTGCTGCTTGAGCAAGGCCTTCTGGTCTTGCTGTATCAGGGACGTTAACCTGGTATTGTTGGCAACGATGGTCTGTATCGTGTCCTGCAGGTTTTCGAAAATATCCCGATCATGACGAATGGCGACATTCCGGCTCAGCGTCAGCACGGGCCGGTAGCGCCGTCGCGTCTCAAAATACACGATGCAGGCCGCCAGAATAAAGCTGATGCCGATATATCCGTACAAGACAAGGCGAAGATCATACACTTCCTTCAAATACTGGTTGACCGGAGCAACCGAGATATACTCCCAATTGGCTTGCGTCATGCTTTGGCTGGTGACTACGTTTTTGTCGATATAGTTTTCGCCGGACTTCAATTCGCCATAGCCGTAAAGCACTGTCGCTGGCAAGTTTCCTGTGGAAGCAATGACCTCCCCGTTGTCTGCGATAATATAGCTGTAGCTATCCAGGGAAGCAGGCATGCTAAACAGCAGCTCGCCAAGGTCGTCGGGCTCCAGCTCAACGATAGCGAGGCTTGCCGCCTCGCGCTGGCCATTTCGGCTCAGCGGACTTAAGAAGTACAGCGTATCCTGCATGACAACAAACGCGCTGCTGGTCTGCCGCTGCGCATAATGAGCCCATTCCTTGCGCTTCATGCCGAATTGGCTTTCCGTGAAGCTATCCGATTCATCGGCTTTCAGCTGGTACGCGCTTATAAAGCTGTCGGAGCCGGCAAAATAAACAAAGCTGTCGCGAACATTGCCATATAAATAGATGCCGCGCAGCTCCTCGCGAGCCTGGTGCAGATTATAATAATCCGCGTTGTCGAGCGGCCTTGTAATAAAGGAGGCGGAGAGCAGGCGGTCATTAAATGCGAGCGCCGAAACATCCTTTTTGATATCCAGCAGCTTCAGATCAATCAAGCTTTTCGTTTGCTCCGCCGCTTGCCTTTGCGCCATGACTACCGCTTTTTCGGTTGTATATAAAGCAATCATGTACAAAAGAAGACCAATAACGATAAAAATCAAGATGACGCACATGGAGCTTATAAACCATTTGCGAAACGTATGCTCAGCGAAAAACAGATTTTTACGCAGAAAATTCATCTGGCCATTCGCCCCTTCGCCATCATCTTGATGTCATTCTACTCTTGCGTATCCGCATAAAAAAGCCGTACCCTATCAGGACCGCCGCGAGAGGCAGTATAAACACTCTGAACATCGACGGGTATCCGCTGCTATCTATGACCTCGCCGGCGATTACCGGCGCTGAAGCCTGCCCCAGATCCGCCCCGATGTAGAAGGTGCTGGTTGCCGCACCCCTGCGCTCGGGAGAAACGGCATTCATAACAGAAGCCTGCAGCGCAGGCTGAACGGCTCCAACTCCAAGCGCCTTGAGCACAGCCGCAATAGCAAATATCGCAACCGGATTGAAAGCGCTTGCCCCGCTCAGCAGCCATAACGCTAATGCGACGCAAATCAAGCCGGGATACAAAACAAACGAAAAGCCCTTTCGGTCTACCAGCTTCCCGCAAAACAGGCGGGAGAGGAGCAGAACTGCGGCGCTTAACGTAAAATACCAGCCGGCGTTCGGCATACCCAGCTCAAGGCCATACAAAGCAATAAAGCTTGTCTCTATTGCATTAACCGAGGATAGAGCAAACGAGATGACACTGAACAGCAAGGCTTGTTTGACAAAGATAGCGCTCCAGCTTAAGGGCAGCGCTTTGCGCTGTTCGGGGCTTCGCTCCCCTCCCGAATCTTGAAGGAATAGCAATGAAATCATTGAAACTATAACACAGAACGAGGCAAAAAAGAACATCGCCTGGGTATTGAAGTAATGAGCCAGCGCCAGGCCCGCTCCGGGCCCGACTGCCATTGCCAGTGTCTGGCCCACCCCGAAGTAGCCCAAGCCTTCCCCCATTCGTTCCTTCGGAATGTAAGAAGCAATGAGCGCCATCGTAACCGTGGTCGTTATGCTGAATGAAACGCCGTGCAGCAATCTTGCCATCAAATAAGCCGCGTCAGAAGCTGCGATGCCGTAAGCCGCAATACACAGGCCATTTAGCATCAGAAAGATAAGCATCAGCCTCTTTTTGCTGAAACGGTCGCAAATCCAGCCGCTGAAGGGGCGAATCAGCATCGCCGCCATCGGCATCGCTCCAATAACGGCGCCTGCGGTCGCAACGGTCATGCCTCTATCGGTCAGATGAACAGATAAAGTCGTCGAAATCATGTAAAAGCTAATATTAAGTATGGCATTCAACAAAAAGATAGCGGTATACTGCCGATTCCAGATTCGCGTCATGGCCGGTAGACAGAAGTCCTGCACCAGTTCATTACTTCGGGCAGCATCCGGCCCCAAAACGTCCAGTCATGTCCTCCCGCCCCCTCCTGCCACATCCCCTCCACACCAAGCTCTTCCGTAATATACCTGTATGTGTTTCGTGCGCTTTCAATGGCCAGATCCTCGGTCCCGCAGCTGGCAAACAGCTTGGGCAGCGGGACGCCTTTGCGTGCTGCCAACGAGGCCAGATGGGAAATATCATGCTCCGTGCCCCTGAGCTCCTCGGCAATTGTGGTCCGAAACAGCTTCCTGTGCACGTCCTCCTGAAAACCGCCCGGCGGAGGATTGCCTAGATCAAGGAAGTTGCCGGCCGACAGCACCGCCATACCGGCATATCGCTCAGGGTTAGTAAAGCCGAATTTATAGGCGCCATGTCCGCCCATCGATAATCCGGCCACAACCTGATCCTTGGGCGCCGTGCTCAATGGGAACATCCCGCCAAGAAGCTCCGGCAGCTCGAAGGCAATATGATCATAATAACGGCCCAGCGGACCATTCGCGTAGAAGCTAAGATCAGCGGTTGGCATCACGACGGCGATACCGTACTCCTCCGCGTACAATTCAACGGCCGTATTTCTCCACCAGCCGCTATGATTGTCGCATGCCCCGTGAAGCAGCCAAAGGACGGGATATGCCGCGGACGGTTCACCGCGCTCCGGTATGACCACAGCTATTTCCGTCTGGCGCGTCAGCATACGTGAATAAAGATCCAATTGCATAAAAGCCATATTCCGATCACCTCTTTAGTTGGTATGGAATTTAGTTGGTATGGAATGATAGAGAGTTCAGAAAAACCTGTATCCACTTATCCCAGAAGGGCCATGTATGACCCGCCTGTTCAGTGTAAAATTCATAGCGGTAGGGATTGTTTTTGATGCCCATAAAATGCTGCCGCAAAGCAAGGCCTACTTCAAATGCATGATCCTCCGTACCAACCGCATGAAAAATACGCGGCAGCTTTTTCCCCTCTTTGATATTCTGAATGGATTGATGCAGCACATCGTATTTCGTCCCCTCCAGCTCATCAGGATCATCGACGCCAAGATGAATTTGTGGCAAGCTCGGCGCGCCTTCTCCGCCGGGCGGAGGCGGATAGCCCGATATGGTACGAAGATGCTCCAGGGGGATGACCGAGCTAGTCGACAGAATACAAGCCGCCGCATAATGCTCGGGGTACATCATCGCCAGCTCCAGTGCGCCGCCGCCTCCCATCGAAAGGCCTCCGATGAAGGTATGCTCTTGCTTAAGCGACGTTTGCGGAAAGAAGCGGCGGATCGTCTTTGGCAGCTCCTCCACGATATAATCGCCGTAATTCGGGCCCAGCGTCATGTTCAGCCACCGGCTCGGACCGGCAGCAGGCATAACGACCGCGATGCCTTTCTCTTGTGCATAACGCTCAATCCCCGTCTGACTAAGCCAGGTCATGCTGTTGCCGCTGCCGCCATGCAGCAGGTACAGAACCGGAACGGGCTCAACAGCCTTATCCGGCATGATAACGACCAATCGGGTTTGCAAATTCAACACCTTGGAATAGGTGAACATTGTAACCAATGCCATGAGCAACAACCTCCTATCCTTTGATTGCGCCAATCATGACGCCTTTTGCAAAATACTTCTGAATAAACGGATACACGCACAATATCGGCAAGGTACTCACCATAACCGTACAATACTTAATTAACGATTTATAGATGCTTATCGCAGCGTTTGCGCCGCCGGAGGTCATATTTGTGTTGCCTTCGATAAGAATCTCCCGCAATATAATCTGCAGCGGATATTTGGCCCGATCCGTGAGATATAGCGAAGCAGGGAACCAGGAATTCCAGTGCATGACAGCAATGAACAATACGATAACAGCAATCGATGCCTTCGACACGGGCAGAATGATCCGCAGAAAAATCTGCATCTCATTGGCCCCGTCCAGCTTGGCCGACTCCTCCAGCGCCGCTGGAACACCTTGGAACGCCGCGCGCAAAATAATAAGATGAAATACATTAATAGCCGCCGGCAGAAGCAGAGCCCAAGCGCTATTGAACAATCCAAGCTTGAGAATCAGCACATAGTTAGGGATCATCCCGCCATTAAACAGCATGGTGAACACGATGAGCAGCATCAGCGTATTGGCCGGCATAAAATAACTGCGCGAGAGCGTAAAAGCACCCAAGGCGGTCATCGAAATACCTAATACAGTCCCGCCAACAACGTATATCAACGTATTCAGATAACTTTTCCAGATCGAGGGGTTGGCAAAAACAATCTCGTACCCCTTGAAGGTAATCTCTCCTACCGGAAAAAACATTAAGCCCTTGTTGGCGTTCAGCTCAACGGGCGAGGAGAGCGACGCAGCCAGCGTATGCCACATGGGCATCAGGCAGATCAAGGTGATCAGCCCTAAGAGTATATAATTGCAGATCAGAAACAGTCGTCTGCCCATATTGCGATCAGATGCCATACTTTCCCCCTCCTAAAACAGTCTCGTCTCCGAATATTTTTTGCTCACATAATTGGCGCTGACGATCAATAAAAGCCCGATCACAGAGTTGAATAAACCTACTGCGGTGCTGTATCCGTAATTATGGCTCAAGATACCTTGCCTATAAATATAAGTGGATATAACATCGGCCGTCTCATAGATAGCGCTGTTATAGAGCAGCAGCACCTTCTCGAAGTTGACGTTAAGCATCTGTCCGAGATTCAGAATGAGCATAATAATAATTGTTGACGAGATACCCGGTATCGTGACATGGATACACTGCTTCCAATGCCCCGCTCCATCGATTTTGGCCGCTTCGTATTGCTCTGAATCAACACGCGACAAAGCCGCCAGATAGATAATGCTGTTATAACCCATAAACTGCCAGATATTCGTAGTGACAAATATGGTCCGGAACATCTCCGGCAAGCTAAGTAAATTCGCTGTTTTCCCAAGCAGCGGAGCGATCATTGTTGTTATTGGACCGGTGGAGGATGTAAAATCATGAATCAGACCGGCTATAATAGCGGTGGAAAGGAAATAAGGCAAATAGCTGATCGTTTGTACCGTCCTTTTGAACAGCCGGGCTCGAATTTCGTTAAGCAGCAATGCCAGAATAATCGGCGCCGGGAAACCAAAAAGCAAATCCAGCAGACTCAAGGCCAGCGTATTTTTCAATACCCGAATGAAATTCGGACTATTAAAGAAGTCAATAAAGTTTTGAAAACCGACCCACTCACTGCCGAAAATACCGGTTTTGGGTGAAAAATTCTGGAAAGCCATAATGACGCCGGCCATTGGAAGATAATGAAACACGACAAAGTACAAAATAACTGGGAGCGTCATCCAATAAACCATCTTATGCCGCTTGTAATTTATATATAAGGCTCTCATGTAATCGCACTCCTTATCAGGGGGGAGGGCCGCCAAAGTCTAATCTGTGACGGCCCCGCCGCAGCAGGTAATCTATCGTGAGTTATAGCGATCCAGAGCCTTCTGGTATACCGCCATCGCTGTTTCAACATTCATGCTTCTAATTCTCTCTACAAAAGCATCATACTTATCGAACTTCTCAATACCCATAATAAATTTGATCTGCATTTCCTCGACATAGTCGATAATATTCGTCATGACGGAATTATAGGTTTTGGATTCCTCATCGTTTAAGGTTAAGGAGGAGCTGATTACATAAGCATTATCATTAATCGAATCATAGAGCTCGGCTTGCTCCAGCAGCCACGGGTCTGTAACTGTGCGGTTGCTGACAACAACGGCCGGCGCATCCGCTATCGACGTAATCATATCAATCGCGGCAAAGCCGTCTTCGTTGGCGTAAACCTTCTCATTGAACCGGTATGTCCCGTCCGGAAGCTTCTCATAATAGGACTCGTCCGGCCCGTAATTGCTTATGTGAATGACGTCCGGCGAGTAGAACAAATCCGCCCATTGCAACGCAAGGTCCAGATTTTTTGTCTTGGAGCTGATTTGCATCCCTGAACGGACCAGCCTGGATTCGGTGCCGACATGAATTTTGTCGCCTTTATTGACAACCGGATGCGGAACGGCAATATAATCCACATTTTTGTCAGGCGTCAGCTCCCGGATGACATTGACAACCGAAATCGGCGCAACCATCGAGCCGGTACGCGGGTCCGGATAAGCAGCAAACTCGGCATTGATGGAATTGAGAGACAGGAAGTCCTGATCGATAAGCCCTTCGGAGTACCATTTGTTCATCATCTCCAGGTACGTCCTGAACCCCTCCTCCAGCGGCGCATAACGAACCTTGCCGTCAACCTGATAGAACGGCTGGACGCTTCCGCCGTAATTCATATAACCAAATCCCAAACCGCCAATAAACATATTCAGCTTAGGGAAGCCGTCGCTGTTGAGCAGGTAAGGCTTCTCAAGACCGGCTTTCTTAAAAGCAGTCAGCACATCATACCATTCGTCATACGTCTGGGGAGCCTCCATATTAACCTTTTCCAGCATGTCCTTACGCATCAAGATGCCGTACCAGGTCGCATCCTGAACATCGTCTTGAGTAAAGCTGGATAAGGAGGCCATCTCTCCTTCATCGGAATAGCTTTCGATCTGACGGACTGAGCTGCGCTCAAGCTCTGTCTTATAGTTAGGCAGCTTGTCCAGATGCTTTGCGACGTCGATCACCACACCATCCTTTAGCAAGCCATAAGCCCCCGTCGGATACACCAGTCCCGCATCAAAGAACAAATCCGGATATTCGCCGGAGCTGATGAGCATTGCGAGATTGTCTCCCTCGGTTCCACTAACCGGAGTAATCCAATCAATGTGAACACCCGTCTGCTCCTCCATCCAGCGTTGGAACAACGTGTCATTCCAGCTTTCCATAAGCGTGCCGATCGAGGAGTGGGTTGGCCGCCAGGCCTTCAAGGTAACGGTTTTGCCCTCGGGAACTAATCGACGGAGCGACGTCGAGCCTTCCTGAGATTCAAGATGCTGCTGCAGCTCCTCCTGAGACGCCTTCTGCTGAGATGAATTGCCCGAGCATCCTGTAAGCGTTGCCATTAATAAGCTGCCGACGACTATGGTCGACCATGTCATGCGTTTGTTCCATGTCATACGTTTATTCTTTTGGTTCATGCTGCTGATCCCCGCTTTCGTTATGTTTTTGTCATTACATCCTGCGCCTTAAGTGTAGGCCATGCAGAATAGACAAGTAAATTCGCAGTATTTCTTTGTTATATCACATTTTTAACGTTTACACCTAGTCGTGAAATCCCTTATACAGCAACGATTCTCAGCGATTCGGCCCATAGCGGCAATGATCATTTTTTTAGTAGCGTAGAACGTTTTTTTCGTAAAAGTACTGACAATAACATCAATAACAACGTAAGTCCATCTACTCTGTAGCGGGCATGAATGACCGACAGAAGACAGATAACGAGGCAAGCGCCGATTATTAGGTTTCGCCTAAAATACCGATTAATTTAAAAACATGTCACAAAACAGCTCTTTGCACTGTTATAAGGGTACAGTCGACTGAGAAATAACAGGAGGTGAGCTTATGGAGGAAACAGATATTGGAAATAGGTTTGTTAAAGGCGGGGAAGATGAGCTGGAAGAGATAATTGCTCTTTATGGTGAAAAACTCCTTCGCTATGCAACGGCGATTCTATGTGATTATCATGAAGCGGAAAATATTGTACAAGAAGTCTTTCTTTCAGCCTATCAAAATCGGAATCATTTTGATGGCAAAAATCTATCCGCATGGTTGTACAAAATTACATATAATCGCTGTTTAAATCAACTGAAAAAACGTAAAATCCTATACTTTCAGGATATTCGTAGTGAAGCCGTTTTACCAGAGAGCGATAAAGAGTTGAGTGATGAGATGCTTCGTGCGTTACAGAAGCTTAAGCCTATGGAACGCGCCTTGTTATATGGGCATATTATAGACGGGCAAAGTTACGAGGAATTATCTCAGCTTACAGGAAGCTCTCCAGTTGCATTACGCAAACAATATCAACGAGCCAAAGATAAAATTGTTAAATATCTTACTATTGAATATGGTAAAAAGGAGTCTAACTATGGACAAATTTGATAGGGAAGAAAAACATATACATGAAAGGCTCTCCAAAATTACGGTTGATCCAAGTAAACTTGCAGAACAGGTAAAAAGCCAATTGCATGAAGGTCATGCAGGCAGTGCTGACATGCCTGCCAGACGCCGCAAACGGTGGACAAGGCCAACAATTGCAGCTATTGTAATGTCGTTCGTATTAGTTGCTAGTGCAACTGCTGCTTCTTTAGGGGATTTTGATTGGTTCATTCAAAGGTTTAATCCTGATTTTGGCAAGATTGTTGAGCCAGTTGGAATCTATAGTGAGGACGAAGGAATTCGCATGGAGGTTATCGGTGCACAGAAGTATGAGAATAGGGCGATTGTTTACCTGTCTCTTCAGGACAGAACAGGACAAAACCGATTGACGGAACAAACTGAGTTTAGAGACGGGTTCACTGTAAAAATGCATGCTGAAGCAAAAGCAGTAACCAGCGATGGGGACGAATTTTTAACATCCTCCATATCATGGAAGAAAAAAATGCTATATTTTAATACAGATACAAATACTATTTATTATGAGTTTAATATAACGTCTGATCCAAACTCACCATTAGCAGATCCGTTGGAGCTCGGCAGTTTCCTTATTTCTTTTAACCACAACACCTATACAGACGCACCTATTTCCGTATCCCTAACAGAGATTGATGATGTACAAACGATTCCTGTTGGAGAAACACAGATTTGGGGTGGCAGTAATATGTCAAGTGATTTCAATTCATTAACAGAAGCGCTTATGCCAGGTAATTATGCTTCAATGCCCCATGGCGAAAAAGATCAATGGGTTTCAAACATAGGTATTATTGATGGAAAATTGCATGTGCAGATAGGATCTATTTTTAATGAAGAGTTTGGTCCTACTGACCCCGCGCTTTCTCTAAAGGGTCCAGACGGCCATTTTATTTCCTATGATTATAGTTTGTTTTTTTTCAGTGATAAAAAATATAACCTTCTTGATAAAGAAAAAAACAATTATGGTGATGCTATTTATAAGCTTGAAGAATTTGTATTTCCTGCAATCAATGAAAATCTTAGTCATTACACTCTTACTTATACAGGTTCCGTTTATTCTGGGGTTGAAGGCAAGTGGAAAGTGGCAGCACATTTAAGTGATACAACTGCCAATTTACGGACTTGGAAAAATGATATTTCAGTTGAAGGTCATCTTTTTGAATATATAACCATCAGTCCATTAGGAGTACAAGTAATCGGCAGCTATACAGGTGAAGATTACATGGCCACTGATATGCTGCTTGAAATTGAAACAATAGACGGTATTATCCCGCTGGAGGGTGGTGGAGGAAGCCAAAACTCTGATAAGCATACCTTCAATGCAAGTTGGAATACGACTGCACCTTTAGATGTTGCCAAAGTTAAAGCAATCCTTATAAATAACACTCGAATACCGGTTAACTAACAAAATCAATAAGCTAAATATTCAACACACTAGTTTAAACAAAGCTTGTTAAACAGGAAACCCTTGATCTTGGATGGATCAAGGGTTTTTAATAGTGAGGTTAGGAGCCCCTGTCGGAATATCGCGCCACGCGGCTGTGTAGGGGTGTAGCTGCAGTTTTAATCCCACTTGAGCCGACGACACTATAAATTATCTGTCCACTGAATGTTCTTTCAAAATAAATGAAGCTGCCTCCAACGAATGAATTCCTTTTGCAATATCTACAATAAATTCCACAGCATATACACGTTCCATTCTTAGATGTTTACCATTTATCATTAGGAATGATTTGGTAACCAAATAAGCTGTCCGTTTATTGCCATTATGGAAGCAATGATTCTTCACCAAAGACTCAAGTAGGGCCGCAGCTTTGTCAAATAAATCTGGATAAGCATCTTCACCAAAAACACTTTGCTGCGGCCTATGTACCGCAGATTCCAGCAGGCCGTGATCCTTCACACCCGCTTGTTCTGCGTCATTCATTTTTTTCATCATGAAGTAGTGGGCTGAAATAACCTCTTCTTTGGTTAAGAATGTTGTCATTTCAGCGGTCCCTTAAGTCCTCAAGGATCCCTTCATCTTCTTCAAAAACATCAAAGAAAGCTTCAAGCACCTCTGGTCTTACATTATCAGGGAGCTGAGTTTGCCGAACCTTTTTCAATACAACTTCACCAAGATCATTTTCAATAAATTCGATCTCATCGCCTTGTGAGACATTTAACTTTTCAGCCAGACTTTTTGGCAAGCTTACTCCCAAGCTGTTGCCCATTCTGCCGATTTTTCGAGAATAACGCTTTACATTCCGTCTATCATTTGCCATTTTGATCACACCATTCATTTTCATTCTCCTTTCTATATTATGATCGACATTTAAAAAGTTATACCTTATAACTATTATTACTTTTATAACATATTTACATCTTATCAAATTTTTCTAGACTTATAAAGCAAAAATCCGACCTCACGAGGTCGGATTTTTCATGGTTTGGTGGAGGCGAGGGGATTTGAACCCCTGTCCGAAGATCACGCCACACGGCTTTCTACGGGTGTAGCTGCAGTTTTGATGTCACCTGAGGAGGCCCCCTGCAACGCGGTTCTTCTCAGGTCAGCCTGATTATCTTCTTCAGCACACCCCAGGCGGAGATGTTACAGCGTATCCCACTAAAGTTGGGCCCTCATCCCGGTACATGGGCGATACAGAGCGAGAGCACGCGAACAGGTTATTAAGCTGCTACAGCGTAGTTTGTTTGTTGTTTGCCATTTAATAGGCTTTAGCGTTGATGAAGCAGACGACTCCCTGCTACCCGCTGGCTCGCGCTCGTCCAATCCCCGTCGAATCCATAAACGCCCCCGAATTGGCATAAACGTTCTGAATCAACGTTTAGCTGGCCTTACGGGACATTAAGGATTAAGGCTAGACAATTGCTATGCTAGCTCAATCAAAATTTACTCAATTCATTCAACTACCTAAATTCTTGCGCATGCTGTTACTATCAGCCTGAACCTGACCCAGCATCTGCTACCCAGCGCGACCTGCAGATCATGTGGATTAAAGTATCCGCGAGTTATTAAAAATCAATCTACCTGCAGTCACCTCAACCGCGCTGTTATAAGCCGTCCGCCGTATCCCTAGTATACCACGTTCATCATACAAATGCCCGCAAAGGTTACTGGGAATGCTGGTTCAATATGCCGACAGTGCTATCTAGCTACCTTCTGCTTCTCGCGAAGTGCGCGCTGAATATCGCGCTGTGCGTCGCGTTTGGCGGCTGTGTCGCGCTTGTCGTATTGCTTCTTGCCCTTGCCGAGTCCAAGCAACAGCTTGGCGTAGCCGTTGCGAATATAAATCTTCAATGGCACGATGGAGTAGCCTTCCTGCTTGGATTGTCCCAGCAGCTTTTGAATTTGAGTCTTGTGCATCAACAGCTTCCGCGTCCTTGTAGGATCAGTCGGATTATGAATGTTGCCTTGCTCAAATGGACTGATATGCATGTTGTGGATGAAAATTTCGCCGTTTCGGATCGTAGCAAACGCATCGCTAATGTTTGCCCGGCCCGTGCGCAGCGATTTAATTTCCGTTCCCATCAGCACCATGCCCGCTTCAAAAGTCTCCTCAATGAAGTAGTCATGGGAAGCTTTTTTATTTTGGGCAAGCTGTTTGCCGTCATTTTTTTTCGCGCCCATTTTCCTTCACCTCGTCCCTCTTGCGTTATATCCAGGCTTTAGCCCTTTCGCTCAATCCCTCAGAGCTAGCCTTTACAACGTCCTTAACCTCTGCCTTCAAGCGGCTTCGGTACTTCATTTTAGCAACTTTAATCCCCAAAATCAAGAACGTCCGGGCGTACACTTTGGCTTAAAACATTCTTGCCTGAGAGGCTGATAAAACAACAAGGCATGGCAACAAAATCCTAAAGACACGAAAAACCGTCCCCCACTCGTGGTCGGGGACGGCCTTCTCGAAATTAAACTGTTATTACAGTTTAACTACGTTTTCAGCTTGAGGACCGCGGTTGCCTTCAACTACGTTGAACTCAACGCGTTGGCCTTCTTCAAGAGTTTTGAAGCCTTCGCCAACGATTGCGGAGAAGTGTACGAATACGTCGTTTCCGCCTTCAACTTCGATGAAGCCGAAACCTTTCTCTGCGTTAAACCATTTAACTGTACCTTGTTGCATGTGGAATTACCTCCAAAAATAAATTAATATGCGCCTGATTCGTTTTAGAAAACAAAAAATTCACACATTGAAAAAGGTGTCATGACGCTAATGATACCCTTTTCAATATGTGAATACAGGTTCATCTCATCCGATTGCCTTGAGTGTACTACAGCCGACGCCAAAAATCAAGCGACAAGCTCAAATATTTTTTCTAAATTCTCCAATTGCCGGATTATGCTGACAAAGAACGAGCTGGCCAGCCCGCGAAGCAGCCGACGCCGTTCAAAACGGCGCCGACAAGCACTCACGTTGCTCGCGCATTGGCTGCAACAGCCCCTGCACTTTAATAGCCTGATTACAGTATACCCGCTTTTTCAGGTTATATACCACATTACTCAAAATAAATTTTCAAGCCTGCTTGCGCTTGCTTTATTTGTTCTTTTTTCGCACAAATGCGGCAGTTGCATTATTGAGCTGGCTCTTTTTTTTCTTATTTTTCTGAACAGCCTCGTTTACCGGAAGGCCTTTAGGATTGGAGCCGCCGTCTTTTTCGGCAGTCCCATTTCCAGCCGCAGCTGCGTCAGCGGAACGGGATCGACTTGGCGAGTTTCCCTCAACAGAAGAAATTCCGCCTCCTTTGCCGCGTCTCCGACGTCCTTTCTTTTTCGCAGGCTGAGCGAGACCATCTACGCTTAAGCTGTCAGCAGCTGAGCCTTGGCCCTTCTGCTCAATAACTCCGCCAGCTTCGCCAGGCGTCAGATTTTTTTTGCCGCGAGAGCTGCCTCTTCCTGTTTTTTCACCTGTTGCTCCCGAGGAGCTGCGGCTGCCGCTTCCAGGCTTTGCTGAGCTATTACGTTTACTGAATCGGCCAGACTTTCCTTGCCCGCCTTGACTGCGGCCCCGTCTTCTGCGGCTTCCCGGAACGCCAAAACCGTCGTCATCTTCACCATGTCCGCCTTCACCGCCGTCATCCCGTCTAGGGGATAATGGCGCAATGGTAATCGGCAGACCCCACATATCCAGCTTAGGCGCTTTTCTGCCGTGTCTTCCCGAGTTTTCATGTGCAGCCGTTTCATCAACAATCACTTCTGCAGCGGCGCTTTCCTCGGAATGCCTGCCGTACTCTACCCAACGATTGTCTGCATCAAAGGCGCCGCCTTCCGATAGCCATGGATTAACGTCCTTTTCACCGGAACCCGTTCTGCCTGCACCCTTGCTTGCGTCTTCCTTCCGGCGTAACCCGCCATCCTGTTGCCGTCCCGCACCATTCTTGACGCTCCAAGCACTATTGCTGCTTCCAGCGCCTCCCCGGCCTCCTACACTTCCATTGCCGCGTCCTGCTCCGTCACGGCCGCCGCCACTTCCATTGCCGCGTCCCGATCCATCACGTCCGCCGCTGCGACCTGCGCCATCGCGGCCTCTGCCAGCGTTATTGCCGCGACCTGCGCCGCCTCGGCCGTCTGCCTCTCCGCGACGCCCGCCGCGCTGTCTTCCATCTCCGCCATCGCGACCGCGCTGCCCAGTCCCTCCGCGCTTGCGGCCTCCAAAGCCAAAACCGCTACCATCTCTAGGCTCGCCGGCGCCCCCGCGAGGTTTGGTATCCACCATCGCAAAATTGATATTGTAATCCATCATGTCAATGCTGGAAACCTTGATGCGTATTTCATCGCCGATACGGAACATCTTGGATGTCCGTTCGCCAATCAGCATCATATGCTGCTCATGGAAATGATAATAATCGTCGTGAAGATCGCCCAGGCGAATCAGCCCTTCAACGGAATTATCCAATTCAACAAAAATACCGAAATTGGTCACTCCGCTAATAATGCCGTCGAAATCCTCTCCAACCTTATCCAGCATATATTCGCATTTTTTCAGCTTCTCCGTATCCCGCTCCGCATCGGCCGCCGCCCGCTCCCGTTCCGAGGAGTGCTGGGCAATATCCGGCATTCTTGCCGTCAACGCCTCATGGCGCGCCTCCGTCAAATAACCGCCGTTTTCGATAACCTCGCGAATGATGCGGTGAATAACCAAATCCGGATAACGGCGGATCGGGGAAGTGAAATGGGAATAAAATTCCGCGGCAAGTCCAAAATGCCCCAGACTCTCTGCATCGTATTTCGCCTGCTTCATAGAGCGAAGCAGCATCGTAGAGATGACCGTCGCTTCCTTCTTCCCCTGAATCTCCTCCAGCAGCGTCTGCAGCGCCTTGGGATGCACCGTATTCCCCTTGCTCCCCTTGACCGTATAGCCGAAGTTTCCGGCAAACTGCATAAACGTCAGCAGCTTTTCCTGATCGGGATTTTCGTGAATCCGGTACAGGAAAGGCACCTTCATCCAATGAAAATGCTCCGCCACCGCTTCATTGGCCGCAAGCATAAATTCCTCGATAATCTGCTCCGCAATTGAGCGCTCGCGTTTTACGATATCAATGGCTTTGCCGTTTTCGTCCACGATGATTTTGGATTCCTGGAAGTCAAAATCAATCGCTCCGCGCTTCATCCGTTTGGACCGCAGCCGCATTGCCAGCTTCTCCATCAGGCCAAACATCTCCAGCAGCTCGCTATAACGCTCCTTAAGCTCCGTCTCAGGCTCCTCCGGCGTTGCCGTCAGAATTCGTCTGACATTGGTATAGGTCATACGCTCCTTCGTCCGAATGACGCTGGTAAAAATATCATGCCTCTCGCGCTTCAGCGTACGCCCGTTAAACTCCATCTCACAGGATAGCGTCAGCCGGTCCACCTGAGGATTCAGCGAGCAAATGCCGTTGGACAGCCGATGAGGCAGCATAGGAATAACCCGGTCCGTCAAATAAACGCTGCAGCCTCTGCGGAACGCCTCTTGATCCAGCGCGGATTTCTCCTGCACATAATAACCTACGTCCGCGATATGGACGCCCAGCAAATAATTGCCGTTTTCCAAAAGCTTGACATGAACGGCATCATCCAGATCCTTGGCATCCTCGCCGTCGATCGTTACGATAACCTCGTCGCGCAAATCGCGTCTGCCTTGCTGAACAATTTCCTCTTCGGAAATATGGTCGGGTGCATTTTCCGCTTCCGCCATAACCTCGTCAGGAAAGCTTTCAGGCAAGGAGTGCTTGCGGATAATGGAGAGAATATCGACGCCGGGATCATTTTTATGACCCAGAATCTCTAGAATTTCGCCTTCCGCGGCGGAACGGCCCTCGGGATACGTAACGATTCGGACAACAACCTTTTGCCCCGTTACTGCGCCTTTAAAGCCCTCCTTGGGGATAAAAATATCCCGATTAATCCGTTTGTCATCCGGTATAACAAAGCCATAGGCCTCATGATTTTCAAACGTGCCCACGATTTGCTCAACCGCACGCTTCACAACACGCACGACCTCGCCCTCCAGGCGGCCGCCGCCTTCGCTTTTGGAGGTGACGCGCACCAGCACGGTATCGCCGTTCATCGCGCTTTTCAAATCGTTGGCATGAAGATATACATCAGGATGATCCTTGTCATCAGGCAGCAGGAAAGCAAAACCTTTGGCATGAGCCTGGAGTCTGCCGCGTAATAAATTCATTCGCTCCGGCACTCCGTATCGGTCGGTACGAGTTCGAATAATTTGGCCTTCCGTCTCCAACTTGTTCAGCAATTGCAAAAATTGTTTAAACGCCGCCGCGCTATCAATCCCGAAATGGGCTTCAAGCTCCTGGTACGTCATCGGCTTATACGCCGTTTCCTTCATAAAATCAAGCAGCTCCTGCTCGCGTTCCATCATGTTCGGCTTACTCCTTATTAATCCCTTCTTGCTGCTAGCAGTCTTGCAAGAGGGTGGTAGATTATGCTATATCATGTAGTATACACGAAATGTATGTCCAACATCCGTATTTCCTGCGCTTTCTCTCCACAATATTCCTCGCTAAATGCAAATCTCACCCGCTTTTGACCCTTTTTCGCTTCAATAAACGCATATATGCATAAAAAAAGACGAGGATATTCATCCCCGCCTGTTTTGGCACGCTCATTTTTCGTTAAAGGCCTATTCCCAGCAACCCTTGATTCGGTTCCATTGTTTCTTATTTATTGACAAAATAAGATACAACAAGAGCCAGAATGAAGAAGCCGGAAGCCAAGGCAACCGTCAAACGTTGCAGGAACAAGTCCAGGCCACGCGCTTTTTGCTTTCCGAACAAATGCTCAGCGCCGCCTGTAATCGCTCCGGACAACCCGGCGCTTTTACCCTTCTGCAGCAATACAACGGCAATCAGACCAATCGCAAATATAACAAGCACAATTTTCAATGCGACATCCATTCTATCCACCTCCAACAGCAGTCCGTAAAAACACGTAGTTTGATTGTACCATAGCTGCCATCAATATTCAATAGCACGTCCTAACCCAAACAAACTCAGAACTGAATAGAACAGGCACTCTTGCTGAGCTTATGTAAAACACCGGGCAACATTGTATAATCAAAATAAGCATCGGCATTTACTCCATTTAAACATCTGCTTGTCATTATTTTTTCAGGAGGCAACTATGGGAAATTACCACATGATTGGGATAAAAGGCAGCGGCATGAGTGCGCTGGCGCAAATTCTTTTTGACCTTAACCATAATGTTCAAGGTGAGGACATTGAAAGCTATCTTTTTACGCAGGCAGCCCTTGAATCACGAAATATTCCGCTTTACACGTTTGGGAGTGCGCCGCTTGCCCCGGACATGACTGCCATTGTATCCAATGCCTTTGATGAAAACCATGCATCCATTAGGAAATGCAAGGAGTTAGGCATTCCCGTATACCGGTATCATTATTTCCTGGGTGAATTCATTAAGTCGTACAACAGTATTGCTGTAACAGGATCTCACGGAAAAACCACAACCACCGGCATGATCGTACATACGTTAAACACCGAAAATCAGTTATGCAGTCTGATTGGAGACGGCACTGGCTTTGGCCATCCCGATTCAAATCTGTTTGTATTTGAAAGTTGTGAGTATAAGCGTCATTTTTTAGCTTACAAACCCGACATAGCTGTTATTACAAATATAGATTATGATCATCCAGATTATTTTTCGGATATAGATGACGTCAGACATGCCTTTCAGGAAATGGCTTTCCTGGCATCAAAGCATATTGTAGCTTGCGGAGACGATGAACAGGTGCGTTTACTAAACACCAACACGGAGGCCCTTTATTATGGCTTTGATATGCAAAATGAACTTAGAGCTTGCAACCTAACAACAGAAAGCCAGCAAACTTCTTTTGATGTCTATTATAAAGAAACCTTGTTGGACAGATTTCACATCCCGGCCTTCGGCAGGCATAATGTATTAAATGCCTTGGCAACCATTGGAGTTGCCCTAATACTTGATACGAATCTGAACATGGTGAAAGATCGCCTTGCTATCTTTTCAGGAGTTAAGCGACGATTTACCGAAAAGCTGTGGGGAACCAACGTTGTTATTGACGACTATGCCCATCATCCATCCGAGATTAAAGCAACGCTTGAAGCGGCAAAAAGTAAATATCCCGATAAAAAAATTGTTGCTATCTTTCAGCCTCACACATTTAGCCGGTTGGAGAAATTGTTGGATGACTTCGCAATGTCGCTTAAAGGTGCTGACGAGGTCTTTCTTTGTCCGATATTCGGTTCTGCGCGTGAGCATGCAGGGAATATCTCCATTGGCGACTTGAAAGACCGAATTCCCCATGCTGAATTAATTTCCGATAACGCGATGGCTGATTTAAGCGCCTATAGCGATACCATCCTTGTATTTATGGGGGCCGGAGACATTCAAAAATATCAAGAACAACTGCTCCAATCTTGACCGACAAGAATCAGTCTGCACATGAGGATGAACACGGGGCTGTCCGAAAAGTGGAACGAATAACTATTCAGCAGGCAGGGCCGGACCGGAAAGGGTGTCTTGAGGGCGAGTTTTTTTGCCTACTTATGTTTGAAGCTTCCAAGACGCCCTTTTCCGGGAGGGACCCTCACTCATAATCACTTAAGCAGGATTACGCAAGCCCAAGCTTCTGGAGAAATTGATAATTGGCTTTGGCGCTTTGCAAAGAAGAACCCTCGAAATTTTCCTGCTCCACAAACAAATAGTCTACAGCAGAGCGCTCAAGCTCCTTGATGTATTCCTCGCAATGCAGGACGCCTTCGCCCAATTCCGTATCCATCCTGCCATTTTTGAAATCCCGGATATGGGCAATCGGAACCCTTCCCCTGTACCGCTCCAGAAAGTCCGGCAAATCCCCTCCCGCCAGCATTAAATAACCAACGTCAAGCGCTGGAGCGAGCAGTTCCGACTCTTCGCAGACAGCTTCCATAATACGATCATAAGCCGGCCTGCCATCCACAAGCTTCCATTCATATTCATGATTATGCAAAGCCAGCTTCATGCCCGCCTTTAAGGCCTGCTCCCCGCAGCGCTTTAGAACACCGCTCAAAAATTCGATATCCTCCATAGAAGGACTTTCCTGCAAAGGGATCCATGGAACAACGATATAGCTTACGCCAAGCTCGTCGGCCATCTTCACCTGTCTGGCAAAATCGCTTTGCAGCTTGTTCAGCTCCTTGAAGTTTAACGCTACCAGCGTCGATGGGATGCTGATGCCCAGGGACTCCGCTCTATCCCTCAGACATTCCGGCTTGGCATTAAAATATCCCGCGGCTTCAATCGTTGCATAGCCGATCTCCGCTACCTTTTCCAGCGTGCCCATCATATCCCTTTCAATTTCATCCCTGAGCGAATACATCTGTAGACCTGCTGTCGGCTTCTTTTCCCCCACCTATACCGCCCCGCTTTTTTAACCTCATTATGTGCAGAAGAGCCGCATTTCATGATGACAACATCAAAAAGCCGCTTCCAGACAATGGCTTATGCCAATGTCCAAAAGCGGCTTTCTTGTTAAGCTTTAAGCAAAGCGTTGCTTAAGGGCTTGCTTATTTTTGCTTATTTGAAGCTTTTCAGGTTGTAGAACGCTGTTTTGCCGCCGTATTGAGCGGTGGAGCCCAGTTGGTCCTCGATGCGAAGCAGTTGGTTGTACTTCGCTACGCGGTCCGTACGGGAAGGAGCGCCTGTTTTGATTTGGCCAGCGTTTGTAGCAACTGCGATGTCAGCGATTGTGCTGTCTTCGCTTTCGCCGGAACGGTGGGAGATAACTGCTGTGTAGCCAGCGCGTTTTGCCATTTCGATAGCGTCGAAGGTTTCAGTCAGCGTGCCGATTTGGTTAACTTTAACCAGGATGGAGTTACCCACGCCTTTTTCGATACCGTCGGACAGACGCTCAGTGTTGGTTACGAACAAGTCGTCGCCAACCAGTTGAACTTTGTCGCCCAGTTTATCGGTAAGCAGCTTCCAACCTTCCCAATCGTCTTCGGAGCAGCCGTCTTCGATTGTGATGATTGGGTACTTCTCAACCCAGGAAGCAAGCAGATCAACGAATTCAGCTGGCGTGAAGGATTTGCCTTCGCCGGACAGCACATATTTGCCGTCTTTGAAGAACTCAGTGGAAGCAACGTCCATGCCCAGGAATACGTCAACGCCTGGCTTGTAGCCGGCTTTTTCGATTGCGGAGATGATGGTTGTGATCGCTTCTTCGTTGGAGCCCAGGTTAGGAGCGAAGCCGCCTTCGTCGCCAACAGCCGTGCTCAAGCCTTTGCTGTGCAGTACGGATTTCAGGTTGTGGAAGATTTCAGCGCCGATGCGAAGAGCTTCCTTGAAATCAGGTGCGCCAACAGGCAGGATCATGAACTCTTGAACGTCGATGTTGTTGTCGGCATGCTCGCCGCCGTTGATGATGTTCATCATTGGTACCGGAAGCGTTTTGGCATTGAAGCCGCCCAGGTACGTATACAAAGGCACATCCAGAGCGTCAGCAGCAGCGCGCGCTACAGCCATCGATACAGCCAAAATAGCGTTGGCGCCCAGCTTGCCTTTGTTTGGCGTGCCGTCCAGCGCGATCATTTTGCGGTCGATTGCCACTTGATCCAGCGCGTCCAATCCGATGATTTCCGGTGCGATAACCGAGTTCACATTGTCGACTGCTTTGGTTACGCCTTTGCCCAGGTAACGGGATTTGTCGCCGTCACGAAGCTCAACAGCCTCGTGAGCGCCGGTAGAGGCGCCGGATGGCACGATTGCGCGGCCTTTGCCGCCGGATTCCAGGGATACTTCAACTTCGACTGTAGGATTCCCGCGGGAATCCAGCACTTCGCGTGCGTATACGTCAACGATTACTGACATAATTGAATACACTCCTTTTGGTCTGAAAAAGTTTGGGTTGGTCATGCCTTTTATGCTAGCTCAAAAAGTCCGGCTTGAGGAGCTTTTTGGATAACCTCTTTTAGTCTACTATTTCTTGTCTACCAATGTCGAGCCAGTCATTTCCTCTGGCTGCGCAAGACCGATAAGATCCAGCAGCGTTGGCGAAATATCCGCCAAAATGCCGCCTTCGCGCAAGCTGAGGCCTTCACGGGTTACTATAAGCGGAACCGGATTTGTCGTATGCGCCGTATGAGGACGGCCATTTTCGTCAAATACCATGTCGGCATTGCCGTGATCCGCTGTAATGATGCAGACGCCGTCTTTGGCCAAAATAGCTTCTACAACCTTGCCCAGACATTCATCCGTTGCTTCAACCGCCTTGATAGTTGGCTCCAGCATACCGGAGTGGCCCACCATATCAGGGTTGGCGAAGTTCAGAATGATAACGTCATGCTTGTCAGCTTCGATCTCGCGAACTGTCGATTCCGCCAGCTCGTAAGCGCTCATCTCAGGCTTCAGGTCATACGTCGCAACCTTTGGCGAATTGATCAGCACGCGGGTTTCACCAGGCAATTCCTTGTCGCGTCCGCCGCTAAAGAAAAACGTAACGTGCGGATACTTTTCGGTCTCGGCTGTGCGAAGCTGGGTTTTGCCATTTTGCGCAAGCACCTCGCCAAGCGTGTTGTCCAGGTTTTTTGGCGAATAGGCAACAAAGCCGCCTACTGTCTCGCTGAACAGTGTCAAACATACAAAATGCAAGTTGACAGGACGTCCTTCGCCTCGCTCAAAGCCGCGGAAATCCTCGTTCGTGAATACTTGAGACAATTGAATGGCGCGGTCAGGACGGAAGTTGAAGAAAATAACGGAATCCTCGGACTGAACCAATCCTACCGGCTTGCCGTCTTCACCCGTAATAACCGTCGGCATAACGAATTCATCATAAACGGATTTTTCGTACGATTCAACGACCGCTTTAAGCGGATCCGTATACTGAGGACCTTCGCCATACACCATGGCGCGGTACGACTTCTCTACCCGCTCCCAGCGCTTGTCGCGGTCCATCGCGTAATAACGGCCTTGAACCGTTGCGATTTGGCCTACGCCAACCTCTTGAATCTTCGCTTGCAGACGCTCGACGTAGCCTTTTGCACTGTCCGGCGCTACATCGCGGCCATCCAGGAAAGCATGGATAAACACCTTATCCAGGCCTTCGCGTTTCGCCAGCTCCAGCAAAGCGAACAGGTGCTCAATATGGCTGTGTACGCCGCCGTCGGACAGCAAGCCGTACAGATGCAGGTTTTTGCCGTTGGCTTTGGCATGGCGCACCGCTGCAAGCAGCGTTTCGTTCTCGAAAAATTCGCCATCGCGGATCGACTTGGAAATGCGAGTCAAATCCTGATAAACGATACGGCCCGCGCCGATGTTCAAATGGCCAACCTCGGAGTTGCCCATTTGACCTTCCGGCAGGCCTACCGCTTCGCCGCTGGCTGTCAGCGTCGTATGCGGATATTGATTCCAGTAGCGGTCATAGTTCGGTTTTTTCGCTTGAGCAACCGCATTGCCCGTTACATCGTTGCGAAGTCCGAATCCGTCCAGGATGATCAGCGCTGCAGGTTTGCGGGAGGCCATCTTACTTAGCCCCCTCGATCAGAGCGATGTAGGAGGCTGGCTCAAGGCTGGCTCCGCCTACAAGCGCGCCGTCGATATCAGCTTCGCCCAGATATTCTGCAACAGTGTTTGGCTTCACGCTGCCGCCGTATTGGATACGCACTTTTTCTGCAACCGCTTCGTCGTACAGACCCGCGATAACACTGCGGATGTAGCCGATAACGTCCTGCGCGTCAGCCGCATTGGAGGATTTGCCAGTGCCGATCGCCCAGATTGGCTCGTAAGCAACAACAACCTCGGCTGCTTGCTCAGCGGACAGGCCTTTAAAAGCTCCCTCCGTCTGCACTTTGCAAACGTCCTTCGTAGCGCCGCTTTCGCGCTCCTCCAGCTTTTCGCCTACGCAAACGATTGGAGTCAAGCCGTGCTTGAATGCCGCATGGGTTTTCTTGTTGACGATTTCGTCGCTTTCCAGGAAATATTCACGACGCTCGGAATGGCCGATAATGACATATTTCACACCGAGGTCCTTCAGCATTACGCCGCTGATTTCTCCTGTGAATGCGCCATTGTCCTCAAAATGAAGGTTTTGCGCGCCGATTGCAATTGTGGTGCCTTTAGCAGCTTCAACGAGCGCCGGAAGCGCCGTAAAAGGAGCGCAAATCACGCTTTCCACGCCAGCTACTTCCGCTTTGCCTTTTACTTCTGCAAAAAAGGAAGTTGCTTCGGAAACCGTTTTGAACATTTTCCAGTTGCCTGCAATAATAGGTGTTCTGCTCACTCAAATGACCTCCTTCAAAAAAATTTATTTATCGTTAAGGGCAACAACGCCTGGAAGTGCTTTGCCTTCCATAAACTCCAGGGAAGCGCCGCCGCCTGTGGAGATAAAGTCCATTTTGTCAGCCAGGCCGAATTTCTCAGCAGCTGCAGCGGAGTCGCCGCCGCCGATTACGGTGTAGCCAGTTGTGTCGGCGCAAGCTTGTGCCACTGCAATAGTGCCGTGAGCGAATGGCTCGATTTCGAATACGCCCATAGGTCCGTTCCAAACAACCAGCTTGGAGTTTTTGATCACGTCTGCATACAGCTCGCGAGTTTTAGGACCGATGTCGATGCCTTCCCAGCCGGCAGGAATGCCGCTTGCATCAACGACTTGCGTGTTTGCGGAAGCGCTGAAATCATCGGAAGCTACAATGTCAACCGGAATCAGGAAGTTTTTGCCCAGCTTTTTGGCTTTTTCGATAAACTCAAGAGCCAGGTCAAGCTTGCTGTTGTCAACCAGGGAGTTTCCGATTTCATGGCCTTGAGCCTTGAAGAATGTATAGGACAAGCCGCCGCCGATCAAAATGTTGTCAGCGATCTCCAGCATTTTGTCGATAACTGCGATTTTGTCTTTTACTTTGGAGCCGCCAACAATAGCCGTGAACGGACGCTCAGGGTTGTTCAGCGCTTTGCCAAGTACATCCAGCTCTCTCTCCATCAGCAGGCCGGATACGGCAGGGAGGATATGCGCGATGCCTTCTGTGGAAGCATGAGCACGGTGAGCCGCGCCAAATGCGTCGTTCACGAACAGGTCAGCCAGTTCTGCAAATGCTTTAGCCAGCTCAGGATCGTTTTTCTCTTCGCCCGGGTAGAAACGAACGTTTTCAAGCAAGAGCACGTCGCCGTTGCCAAGCGCCGCAATTTGGCCTTTAACTGTATCGCCAATCGCTTCGTTAGCCTTTACAACCGGTTTGCCCAGCAGCTCGGACAAACGAGCAGCGGAAGCCGTATGGCGAAGCTCTTCAACCACTTTGCCGTCAGGACGTCCAAGATGGCTTGCCAAAATAACTTTAGCGCCTTTTTCAATCAGAAAGTTGATTGTAGGCAGCGTTTCGCGAATCCGTTTGTCGTCGGTAATTTTGCCGTTTTCGATTGGAACGTTAAAGTCGACGCGCACAAACACTCTTTTGCCAGCCAGTTCCGCTACATCACGAATACTTTTTTTGTTCATCGTATGTTCCCCCATACCCTGAATTTTTGGTTGCCGTTATATAAGTTCAACGCCCATATATAAAGAGCGGAAACAATAACGACTGTTTCCGCTCTATGGCGTTGCTTACGTGTTGGCTGTTATTACTTAGCCAGTTTTGCGAAATGCTCCAATGTGCGAACCAATTGAGCTGTGTAGGACATTTCGTTGTCGTACCAAGCTACTGTTTTAACCAGTTGTTGGTCGCCAACAGTCAGAACTTTAGTTTGCGTAGCATCGAACAGGGAACCAAAAGTGATGCCCACGATGTCGGAAGAAACGATTTCATCTTCTGTGTAGCCGAATGTTTGAGCGTCGGAAGCTGCTTTCATAGCTGCGTTAACTTCTTCAGCTGTTACTTTTTTCTCCAGAACCGTTACCAGCTCAGTCAGGGAGCCTGTAGGCGTAGGAACGCGTTGTGCAGCGCCGTCCAGCTTGCCTTGCAGTTCAGGGATAACCAGGCCGATTGCTTTAGCAGCGCCAGTTGTGTTAGGGATGATGTTTTCAGCAGCTGCGCGAGCGCGACGGAAGTCGCCTTTAGGATGCGGAGCATCCAAAGTGTTTTGGTCGCCAGTGTAAGCGTGAATAGTAGTCATCAGGCCTTGAACGATGCCGAATTTGTCTTGCAGCGTTTTAGCCATAGGAGCCAGACAGTTGGTTGTGCAGGAAGCGCCGGAGATTACAGTCTCGGAGCCGTCAAGGATGTTATGGTTAACGTTGTACACGATGGTTTTCATGTCGCCAGTTGCAGGAGCGGAGATAACGACTTTTTTAGCGCCGCCTTTAAGGTGCTTTTCAGCAGCTTCTTTAGTTGTGAAGAAGCCTGTGCACTCCAGAACGATGTCTACGCCTAGGTCGCCCCAAGGAAGCTCTTCAGGGTTGCGGTTAGCCAGAACTTTAACTTCTTTGCCGTTCACTTTGAAGAAGCCGTCATGAACTTCAACTTCGCCGTCGAAGCGGCCTTGTGTTGTGTCATATTTCAGAAGGTGCGCCAACATTTTAGCGTCGGTCAAATCGTTGATTGCAACTACTTCAATGCCTTCTACGTTCTGAATGCGACGGAATGCCAAGCGTCCAATACGTCCAAATCCGTTAATACCAACTTTAACTGTCATGAGTGATTGCCTCCTAAGCATTTTTAAAATGCAAATATATTTCAAGACGTTCCGCATGCAGCGCCGATTGGCGCCTTCGCTTCGCGTCATGATGCCTTAAGTACTTCCCAGGCCGGGCAGCAGCACGGCTGCCATGGTGCTTATTTTGTTTCCTGTTCGATCAATTCGACAATTTCCAAGGCTGCGGCTTCGTCTGTGACAAGAACGTCATCCTGGCCGAAACGCATAATCGCCGCGATAGCTTCACCCTTATTTTTACCGCCCGCAACGGCAATCACTAACTCAGTGTTCGCAATATCCTCCAGACGTAACCCTACCGTCTGCATTTTGTGAACGACCGAGCCGTTACGGTCAAAATAAAACCCGAATGCCTCCGCCAAAGCGCCTTCCGCAGTCATTTCCTGTACGGCGCCTTGTTCCAGCTTTCTTCGCCTCGCCATAACCATCGCATCGCCGATGCCGTGCACAACGATTCTTGCGCTTCGGATCACATCCACGATTTCTCGGATATTGGGCTCTTGCATCAGGGAAGCAAAGGCTTCTTCCCCCAGATGGTCCGGCACATGCAGCATCCGGTATTGCCCGCCGATCCGCTTCGCCATCATAGACGCCAGCGTGTTGGCCTGGTAATCCAGACTTTCGCCAAGACCGCCTCGGGCAGGGACAAACCATACATCCTTCATTGCGGTTCCGGTAGTCAGCTGGCTGGCAACCTGCGCCATCGTAGTACCGCCCGTAATCGCCACAACATCGTTGGAGCGAAGCTCTCCTCTAAGCACATGGCAGGCGGCTTTTCCAAGCTCCCGCTTGCTTACAATGGAAGCCTCCGAATCGCCCGGCACAACTGCAACCTGCTTAAGGCCGTAATGCCGCTTGATTTTCTCTCCAAGCTCCGAGAGGCCAAACAGGGATTTGTACATTGGCTCCAGCTCTTCCAGCACCATCTTGCCGGCTTCACTAATCATCATGCCGGCGGGATGAATCTCCAGCAGGCCTTGCTCCTTCAGGAAGTCCGTTTCAGCGCGAAGCATCCTTTCCGTCATCTGCAAGGCATTAGCCAACGTACGGCGACCAATGATATCAGACAGCATAATCTGGCTTAAAATCAGATATCGCTTCCTCATCACTTCCAGAAGTTCCGGCACAAGCTGCTGCTGCAGTTCAATGAGCTGACGCATCTCTTATCCTTCACTCCATCGGTAAAGCGCCTGGACAATTTCTGTCCCGCATACTCAATTTTAGTCCCACCTCTATTTTAACCAAAATGCAAAGCCCCTGCAAGTAGCAAAAAGGACATGTAAGCGATTACCGTCATCATTTTCACAAAATTAATTTTGCCAGACGCCTTGATTTACATACTGATTTATTATATAATCACTTTTGCTACTGTTTTTTGTTGCAATTTCAATATGCGCCCGTGGTCCAATGGATATGACGTAGGCCTCCGGAGCCTGAGATCTAGGTTCGATTCCTAGCGGGCGCGCCATAATAACTTCAACAACAATTTCAACAGCAGCATTGTCCGCATCATATTAGCTTTTACTTACATAATCACGCTGCTTAACGTACACCTAAACATAACCACAACTAGCATGAATCAGGTTTATGACCTGCGTTCATGCTTTTTTTATATCCATTCATCCTTTCTTTTATCTTGTGCACACTTTTTCTCGTATCTGTACACACTTTCTTTTACCCTGAATGTTCCTTCCTGTAACGTTGCGTTTTCTGCTTTCCAGTTTATCCCTTTGTATGCTATACTCCCTGCGGGAGAGTGATTTCTTATTTATAAACAGAAGCTTTCAATGGAAGAATTAGCGTCAATGCCGCAGGAAAAACTTGGAGCGTTTTGCTTCAGGCCCATGATTGGGGCGTACAAGGAAAAAATGTCCGTTACGGAGCTGGAAGAAAGCGCGGCGGTTAAAGAACAGTTTTACAATGAGTTGACGACCGATCAACAAGCGCTGTTCTCATTTTTTGTTTATTATTATCACGCCGTTGATCCGCTGGACGAATACTTTTGGTGGAATGCCTATTTCCTGGCACAACCCAAAATATGGTCCGGTACTAAAGCAGCGCTGAACTATTTTGACGACACTGTGCAGTTGCAGCTGCTCGAAAAGGTGGAGGGCGCATTGCTGAGCTGGGGGCAGCCGACAAGTTTAACGGATTTCCAGACCACACGCGAGGATCTGGCCAAACACGAGGAATGGCTGGCGGCCATGAGCTCCTTTCACCTCTCATTCCTAGAGGCGGCTCCAAACAGTCTGAGGCTGATTGGTGCGCATATATTGACTCGTCCCGAATCTTTTTTTGATTTGGAATAAAGCCTACCGTCTTTGGCAAAAGGAAAAGTTGTCACTTTACTCTAACGGACATTTGCGGCCTTTAAACGTTACTTTTTACACGAAAACAGTTTCTAATGGTCATTGGCGACCGTAAAAGCCTATTTCCACCCCCTTATGCCCAGCTTTTCATTGGCAAAGGACAAAAGTGACCGTTACAGATTAGGAAACTAGCCATTTGAGGTTCTGGCGGTCATAAATGACCGTTACAGAACAGGAATATATCCATCTGAGGCTCAGACGGTCGTAAATGACCATTACAGAACTGGAATATATCCATCTGAGGCCCTGCGGTCATGGACGACCGATGGTTTGCTGCGGGGGTAGTTACAGCGATAGATATGAAACAAGCGTGTCCGGCAAACCGCCAGGCACGCTTGTTTGTTTCTCTCCGCATATAAGCTTTACCAAACGCAAGCTATCCGCTATGCCAATAAAATATGTACCCAAAAGATAAGTTCCAAAAGATAAGCCTCAAAAGATAAATTCTCATTTCCAAAAATGAACTACAGCAATATTAACCAACGCTTACGAATCAATACTTCACTTCAAACTGCGCATTCTTCACCCATTCGCCGCGAAGAAAGTCACGTCCTTTTACGCAAACACGATTGGGATACACCTCTACATAAAAGCCTTGGCTGCCTGTAATGGTTTCACCCTCGTCGCTCCACAAATAAGCGACGGAAGCCGCGTTAAACATATCCGGCAGACGGTTTCCCCCTTCAAAATGCGTGTGCTCCGATTCCAGCTGCCAATGGGTATGGCCCGTGAACAAAATGGCGTTGGGATATTTCCCTAGCACCTTCCGCAGCTCCTCGTCCTCAACCACTCCGTGCCACTGCTGGCGTTCAAGCGATCCGGCGACTGTATTAAGCAATGGCTGGTGCAGAAAAACAAATACAGGACGATCAGGCGTCCCTTGGTCGCACAGCTTTTGATCCAGCCATTGAAGCTGCTCACCGGATAACGAGCAATGCAGCTCCAGATTTTTTTCCGTTCCCAGAAAAATAAAGTGATACCCCCCGATCCAATGATCATGATAGGGACCAGACATGCCGGAATGCCTCAAAAAGCGTTGGAGCCGGTCCTCCCAAACGCCAAGACGAACATCATGGTTTCCCATCGTTGCGTATAGGGGCGGCAATTGAGCCTCAAATTTCCTCCAGATAGAGGCCATCGCATCGTATTCAGATGGAAAACCGTTATCCGTCAAATCGCCTGCATGCATAATACCGCAGGAATTCACTCCGTTTGCCGCAATATCACGAAGCGCCAGTCCAAAATGCCTGTTATAGGTTAGATCGCCCTCTGCACGAATATGGGTGTCCGTAATGACCTGAAACGACAGTATCGGCTTATCCTCCAGCGCATTGCTGTTAAATCCCTTCATTGGGTTCCCTCTTTCTTTTTTAACACTTCATGCCTCATCCTCGCTTATGGCCAATTCCTGATATCCCGTTATGCAGACATCCGCACCTTCAAGCGGAGCCGCATCTCCCCCGGGACCGTCTTGAATACCGATGGCGATAGCAATTCCAGCACTTTTGGCCATTGCCATATCGCCTCCGGTGTCGCCGATAACGGCTGCACGCGAGGGGTGCACGCCCAACTTCCCGCACGCCAGAAGCGCCATATCGGGAAACGGCTTGCTGCGCTCCACTCCATCGGCTCCAATGCACACATCAAAATAATCACGAATGCCTAGCCATGCCAAATGCTTTTCTGCTGCTGCAGTATCATCCGCGGTAACGACGGCCAGCTTCAGCCCATGGGAGCGGCAGTGCTCCACAAAGGAAAGAGCGCCTGGTAGCGGCAGCGCCGGACGCTCTGCCTCTAACGTTTTATCAGCATCCTGCTTGCTGGCGTATGCCTCCTCCATCGCCTGAGCCCAGGACGCCCCGGCCCGGTAGCCTTGCCACGCCAGCACCGCCAGCAGCTGATCGATCGTTCCCATCGCAAGCGGTCCGTTCCGGTCATAATCCGCAGATCTTCCGTTTTCAGCATCGCTAACACCCAATATGCTGGCTCCGTCCAGCGAAACCTCATTTCCAAGCTTTTCCGTTAAACGGGCCGAGTAGGAGGCCAACAAATGCCGGCTCCATACTCCCCAAGTGCCCATAAATTGCAGTAATGTACCGTCCTTATCGAACAAAATGGCGTCAACCGGATAACGTCTGTCTTTTACTACAAGCTGCGGCATGCCCATCTCCCTTTCTGTCCAATCGTCGCCACACGGCCTAGATGCCGCAACGACTTCCCCGTTTATTGCTATTCAGCCTGCCCAGCTCACGCTGCGCGGTATTAATGCCGTTTTTTCTATGGTATCCTTACGATAATACATCAGTTGAGCCTTTCCGTACATCTCGCTGCTCGCAAAGCAGAAGTCAAATAAACCGCCGTATTCTTCGGTATTCGTTTAATGAAAATTAGTGCTCAGACCACTCTTAATCTAATTGACTTTGACCTTCTTTGACTTTTTCAAAATAATCCGTTATTATAAATTTACACATCACCAAATCCATTACGTTTATGATGAAGAGGAGGCTTGGTTAAGCATGAATTTTGTGCCTATGGTTATTGAACAAAGCAATCGCGGAGAACGTTCCTACGATATTTACTCCCGCCTCTTGAAGGATCGTATTATTTTTCTGGGCTCGGGTGTTAATGATGTGGTAGCCAACTCCATTATTGCGCAGATGCTGTTCCTGGCAGCTGAAGACCCGGAGAAGGATATCTCGTTATACATCAACAGCCCCGGCGGCTCCATTACAGCCGGCATGGCTATTTACGATACGATGCAATACATTAAACCTGATGTTTCCACTATCTGCGTAGGCATGGCGGCTTCCATGGGCGCATTCCTGCTGACGGCAGGCGCAAAGGGCAAGCGTTATGCGCTGCCTAACAGCGAAGTGATGATCCATCAGCCGCTGGGCGGAGCCGAAGGCCAGGCAAGCGATATCGAAATTCGCGCTCGCCGCATCCTGAAGATGCGCGATAAGCTGAACCACATCCTTGCAGATCGTTCCGGCCAGCCGCTGGACCGTATCGAAAAGGATACCGACCGCGATTACTTCATGAGCGCGGCCGAGGCTCAAGAATACGGCCTTGTTGATAAAGTAATCGAAAGAGTCTGATCATACGCTGTTTCAATTAAATCCCTAGTTGCCCCTCGGCGGCTCGGGATTTTTTTGTATTTCGCGAGATTGTGACGCGTTTCATTGACAATTATAGAAAAAAGGGAATTTCCTCCGTGATTTTATTGCATTAGCAAGTTGTTCCAACCTATAATCAGAAGTGTCGGAACTCACAATCGCATCCTGAGGTGAATTTATGGAAGTAGAAGCGTTAAACAAGGTCGAGCAGCTTGCCTTGAAGAAGTTTCGCGTTTATCAGAACAGCATCTGGCGTTATTTGTCCCGCTCCATGCTTGCCAGCATGTTTATCGGGTTTGGCGTCATCGTTGCGTTCAAAACAGGCAGCTTCTTCTATATGGAGCATTCTCCTCTGACCTACCCCATGGCGGCGATTACCTTCGGAGCAGCTATCATCCTCATCAGCTACGGCGGCGGCGATCTTTTCACCGGCAACACGTTTTATTACACCTATGCCACGCTGCGCAAGTCGATGAGATGGCGTGATACCGTCCGGCTGTGGTGCCTCAGCTACCTTGGCAACATTATGGGAGCGGCTGCCTTTGCGCTGCTGATCTGGACAACCGGCTTGTTTGCCAGTACCGACGTCAACGCCTTTTTGCTGGAGGTTGTCCACAAAAAAATGAATGCCCCCGTATCGGAGCTGTTTTTCCGGGCCATTCTATGTAACTGGCTGGTGTGCCTCGCTTTTTTTGTTCCGATGTCCATGAAAGGCGACGGGGCCAAAATGTTTTCCATGATGCTGTTTGTTTTCTGCTTTTTTATTTCTGGCTACGAACACAGCATCGCCAATTTATGTACGTTTGCTATCGCATTTGTGCTGGATCCTGCTAATTTCTCCTATGTCGGAGCTTTTCGCAATATCATTCCGGTTACGGCGGGCAATCTCATTGGCGGAGGCTTGCTGATGGGGGTTATGTATCATTACGTCAATAAGCCGTATTTTGAATCTGACAAATAAGGGGAGTGTCATGACATGAAAAAATCTAAAATCGTCGTTATTGGAACGGGAGCCGTTGGCTCTACTACTGCTTATACGCTGCTGCTTCGCAATCGCATGGACGAGCTGGTCCTCATTGACGCCAATCATAATAAAGCGGCGGGCGATGCGCTGGACATGAACCATGGCATGGCGTTTCTGGGACAAGCCGATGTATGGGCGGGCTCCTATGCCGACTGCGCAGGCGCGGATATCATCATCATTACGGCTGGAGCCGCACAAAAGCCGGGTGAATCCCGTACCGATCTGCTGAAGCGGAACGTCGCTATTTTTGACAGCATTATCGAGCAGGTGCTTCCTTACAATAAGGACGCCATTCTCCTCATTGCCTCCAACCCGGTTGACATCATGAGCTACATGGCTTACCGCAAAGCTGGCTTGCCGGTAGAGCGCGTCATCGGCTCCGGCACATTGCTGGACAGCGGCCGTTTCCGCTACTTGATCGGGCAAAAGCTGAACATCGACCCACGCAGCGTTCACGCCCACATTGTCGGCGAACACGGCGATTCCGAGCTGCCGCTGTGGAGCTTGGCCAACGTTGCAGGCTCTGAGCTTCAGCTAACGGATGCCGAGCGCGAGGAAGTATTTTCGAATACGCGTGACGCCGCCTACCAGATCATTGAAGCAAAAGGCGCAACCTATTATGCCATCGCCTTGGCGCTTGACCGGATTTGTACAGCGATTCTCAGCGACGAAGGCGCTGTGCTGAATGTCTCTACTTTGCTGAACGACTACCATGGCGTATCCGACGTTTATCTCGGGGTACCTTGCGTAATCGACCGTAGCGGTGTGAGAAAAATTATGGATATCACGATCTCCGAGGAAGAAAAAGTGCTATTCCACAAATCCGCGGATAAAATTAAAGGCCTGATTGCCACTCTTCAACTGTAAGGACTAACGAAAAAAGAGCCTTCAACCGCCGCTTGGCTGCGTTTGAGGGCTCTTTTTTCCGTACATGTATAGTTCGAGCTATTGGTTCTCAAGCTCTTCCTTGCTCACCAATGCCACTAAAGCGTTAACAGCTTGCTCGGCATCCGAACCTTCTGCACTAATCGAGATTTCAGTACCGGAACTGATCGCAAGGCTCATAATGCCCATAATGGACTTGGCATTAACCTTCTTATCGTCCTTTTCCACAAATACCTCGGAGGAAAATTTGTTCGCTTCTTGTACGAATAGCGCTGCTGGTCTCGCATGAAGCCCCGTCTTCAGACGAACGACAACCGGTAGCCTTGTCATGTAAAACATACCCCCTATATTTTACTAAATCATTAGCATGTGATGTATAAAAACCCATTTCGTCTTATTATATCATTATACAAGCGGTTGCACTAGGTTAAAGTTATGCCGCCTCTGATTTTTTCCGCCAGCTCGTCGATTTTTCTCAATCGGTGATTAACGCCGGATTTGCTGACCTTGCCGCCCAGCATCTCCCCTACCTCCGTCAGGTTGGAATCGGGATGCAGCAGCCTGATTTCCGCTACCTCGCGCAGCTTATCCGGCAAATTTTCCAAGCCGATTTCTTTTTGAAGAAGCTTGATGTTATCAATTTGGCGCACAGCCGCGCCGATTGTTTTATTCAGGTTAGCCGTCTCGCAGTTTACAATCCGGTTAACCGAATTGCGCATATCGCGCATAATTCTAACATCCTCAAACTTGAATAACGCCTGGTGAGCCCCGATAATATTCAGCAGCTCGATTATTTTTTCGCCTTCCTTAATATAGAACACAAACCCTTTTTTCCGTTCAATGCATCTGGCGTTTAAATCAAATTTATTCGCCAGCTCCACCAGCGCTTCACAATGCTCCTGGTACATGGAAGCGATTTCCAAATGATACGAGGAGCCCTCCGGATTGTTGACCGAGCCACCTGCCAGAAATGCGCCTCTCAAGTAAGAACGCTTGCAGCAGGGCTTGCGAATCATATCCTTGTCTATGCCTGCGCTGAACAGAAATCCTTCCGATACAATGCGTAGCTCCGCAAGCACCTCTTGCACCATGGAGGGCATTCTGACGATGTACACATTATTTTTTTTGAGCCGCATTTTTTTGCGCACAAGAAGCTCTACATGAACATTAAAATGCTTCTTCACAAGCGAATATATTCTTCTTGCGATAGCGGCATTTTCTGTGGAGATGTCAAGAACGACCTTGCGGCTGGATAAGCTGACTGAACCGTTCATCCGTATAAGCGCCGACAACTCAGCGCGCTCACAGCATCCGTCCGCTTCAATCAGGGTCAGTTCCTTTTTTGTCTGCGCCGCAAAAGACATTCTGCTTCACCTCTTTCGTAACATCCAGTTTTCCACAAGCTTATAAATATGATGACTCAGCCGCTCCGCATCATGCCTCAGGAACGTCCTGAATAAAACGAGACGGTCGGCGATGACCTTATACCCCCGCCGCGTCACTTCATCAATATCCAGATGAACAGCCTTGGAACCCAGCTCTGCGTATTTGCTCTCCACTTGTGGAGGAATTTCTCCGTCGTTGACAATAACATAATCAAATAAATGATGGCCGATATGATCATGAATGGCATCCAGATGGTCGCTTACGGAATAATTATCCGTTTCGCCAGGCTGCGTCATCACGTTGCATACAAACAGCTTAACCGCTTCCGATTGAACGATCGCTTGCGCCAGCTTCGGCACAATCAGGTTTGGCATAATACTGGTATATAAGCTGCCAGGCCCAATGAGAATAGCATCTGCGCTTTCAATCGCTTCTACTGCCTCCGGCAGCGGCTCCACGTCAGCCGGTTCCAGGAATACGCGCTTAATACGCCTGCCTGCTTTAGGAATCATGGATTCCCCCGTAATGATGGTGCCGTCCACCATTTCGGCGTTCAGCACAATCGCCCGGTTCGCGGCAGGGAGAACCATGCCTCGTACGGCAAGCACTTCGCTCAGTCGTCGTACCCCTGTTACAAAATCCCCGCCGCTAATATCCGTCATGGCGGCCAGCATCAGATTGCCCAGGCTGTGTCCCGCAAGTCCTGTGCCGCTGTTGAAGCGGTACTTCAACACCTCGGTAAGCAGCGGCTCTGCGTCCGCCAGCGCCATCAGCACGTTTCGGATATCGCCTGGGGGCGGAATCTGCAGCTCGTTGCGCAATACGCCTGAGCTGCCTCCATCGTCCGCCACCGTTACAATCGCCGTAATGTCCAGAGGCTTTTCTTTAAGCCCCCGCAGCATGACGGATAGTCCCGTACCGCCGCCAATGACAACGATTTTGGGACGGCGGACTATTTTTTGAATACTCTGCATCCTCTCACCTCGCGTCAATGCTTATCCCGTTCGGAATCGCGATGGCTGACGCGCACACGCTCCGTATCGCTGCTGCCGAGCATCCGGCCCAAATATTCCGCTATTGCGACAGAACGATGCTTGCCTCCCGTACACCCGATGCCAACAACAACCTGGCTTTTCCCTTCCTTGCGGTACAACGGAATGAGAAATTGCAGCATATCCAGAAGTTTGGTCAAAAACTGCTGCGTCTCCGGCCACTTCATGACATAGTCGTATACATCGGGATGTTGTCCCGTGTTCGGCCGCAACTGCTCCACATAATGGGGATTCGGCAAAAAGCGTACGTCATAGATCAAATCCGCATCAATCGGAATGCCGTATTTAAACCCAAAGGAAGTCACATTAATGGAAAGACTGCTTTGCTCCTGATTGGTAAAATGGGAAATAATGCGTTCCTTGAGCTGAAGAGGCTTAAGCTTGCTCGTATCAATGACCTGCGAAGCCGAACCCTTCAAATCCTCCAGCATGCGGCGCTCAGCATGGATCCCCTCCAGGGGAAGGCCCTGCTGCGCAAGCGGATGCCGTCTCCGGCTTTCCTTATACCGCTGAACAAGCACATCATCCGTAGCGTCCAGGAACAAAATTTCGCAGCTGATCGTATGATGATCCTTGATATAAACCAATGACTCCGCCAGTGCCGTAAAAAATTCCCGTCCGCGCAAATCAATGACAAGCGCAACCTTCCCGATTTTGCCATTGGACTGTTCAATCAGCTCCGCAAATTTCGGGATAAGCACCGGAGGCAAATTGTCCACGCAAAAAAAGCCGAGATCCTCCAGACTTTGAACCGCAATCGTTTTTCCCGCACCCGACATGCCGGTTATAATGACCAGCTTGGCCAGCGTAGCTGATGTATCCATAGAAAGCACCTGCTATCCTCTTAGAATAAGTCCTGCCGCTCCTACAACACCGGCGTCATTGCCCAATACGGCCGGTACAATGCGCACGCCTTCCTTCGCCTGATCCTGCGTATATTTCTCGAATACCTCGCGAATTTGGTCAAACAGGAAATCTCCCGCTTTGGAAACGCCCCCGCCAACAATAAAATATTCCGGATTAAGCACAATCGCCATAATAGCCATCGATTTGCCCAAATAATAAGCAGCTCGGGATACGATGCGGCTTGCAACCTCATCGCCGGCCTTGGCGGCGTCAACAACGTCCTTCGCCATAATGTTTTCGACCTGGGACAATGAAGTGCGGTCGCCCCGAGCCACTGCATCCTTGGCCATGCGAATAATGCCCGTAGCAGAGGATACCGTCTCCAGACAGCCCATCTTGCCACAGCCGCATTGAATCGCTTCCAGATCCGGCACGATTGCAATATGGCCAAGCTCACCCGCCATGCTGGCGAAACCTTCCACGATTTTGCCGCCGATAATAATACCGCCGCCCACGCCTGTTCCGAGTGTATAACATACGCAATCGGACACGCCGCGGCCCGCTCCGGCCCACGCCTCGCCCAGCGCCGCCACGTTGGCGTCATTGTTGATCTTGATTGTTTTGCCCAGCTCTTGCTCCAGGATACCCTTTAAATCCGTATTTTCGATCTTCAGGTTAGCGGAAAATTTCACATAACCGGCCGGAATGTCGAGAAAACCCGCAATGCCGATGCCTACGCCGTCCACCTGCTCCCATTCATAAGGAGATTCCTCCACGATCGCCCGCGCGTACTTTGCAATATTGTGAAGGATCGCATCCGTTCCTTTGCTCACTTCCGTATCGCCTTCATACGTGCCCAGCAGCTTACCTTCAGAATCGCAGATGCCTACCTTAATTGTAGTGCCGCCGACATCGACTCCAACATAAATCTTCTCAGACATTCCCTGCCACCTCATTTATAAAGTTAACGTTCTCTGTTCCCACTATAAGGGTTGTAACTGCTCCGGTCAAGCGAACAGAAAGCCTCTACATAGCCCTAAAAGCAGGGGCTGCAGCCCGCGGCTATATGCCTTTTCGGGTGCAGCCCCAGGTCTAGCGCTAGGCGCAATTACAAGGATTGACTCCAGTCATGCGTGATGCTGCCTTCCAGGAATCGCTCGCAGTCCAGCGCCGCCATACAGCCGCTGCCCGCCGCCGTGATCGCCTGACGGTATTTGCTGTCCTGCACATCGCCGCAAGCGAATACGCCTGGCACATTGGTTTCCGATGTTCCCGGCTTCACCTTGATGTAGCCGTGCTCATCCGTCTCCACTGCTCCTCCAAGGAACGCCGTGTTCGGCGTGTGTCCGATTGCAACAAATATGCCGTCCGTTTCCAAAACCTCTTCTTCGCCGGATGTGTTGTCGCGGACCTTGAGGCCTGTTACGCCCATGCCCGTCGCCACAACCTCAAGCGGTGTTTTGTTCAGGCTCCAGCCAATTTTTTCATTTTCGCGGGCGCGGTCCTGCATAATCTTGGACGCACGCAGCTCATCGCGGCGATGGACAAGCTCCACGCCCGTGGCAAACCGGGTCAGGAAGTTGGCTTCCTCCATAGCGGAGTCGCCGCCGCCAACCACGATGATTTTTTTACCTCTGAAGAAAAAGCCGTCGCAGGTTGCGCAAGTGCTCACGCCTTTGCCTACATTGTCCCTTTCCCCTGGAATACCGAGATATTTAGCGGATGCCCCTGTTGAAATAATAACGGATTCACCAATCATTTCTCCGTGACCGTCCACCTGCAGTTTAAAAGGGCGCTGGCTCAGTTCGACGCTTTCGACCCAGCCCGTTACAAACTTGGCTCCGAAGCGCTCCGCTTGCTTGCGCATATTGGCCATCAAATCCGGCCCCATAATGCCCTCGGGGAAACCGGGGAAATTTTCAACCTCGGTTGTTGTCGTCAATTGGCCGCCCGGTTCCGGACCTTCAATAATGAGCGGATTCATGTTGGCCCGCGCCAGATAGATAGCGGCCGTCAGACCTGCTGGGCCTGTGCCGATAATAATGGACTTGTACATGTTCCTCACCTCATCTTCATGATATAAACGTTACAAACGTTGTTCTAAACGGCCGTTTTGGAGAAGCATGGCTGACGTCATGACCGGCATTAAACAACGTCGAATACGAAACAAAGCCGTAATAAGCATATGCCCGCAACTGTGTAATCTGTCCTGCTTTGAGGTTTAGTGTTTAGCGGTCACATTTGTCCGTTAAAGCCCGAAAACACTGAAATCTCTTTCAGCAACGGTCACTTCTGTCCTTTAGAGGACAAAAAGTGTGATTTGGTAGGTGAAAATGAGCTGGAACGGTCGCCAATGTCCTTTAGAAACTGATTTCCTGTACAATGAAGCTTGTAAAGGTCACCGATGTCCGCAAGCACACAGTTCGTTCCGCGTTCGGAGGATTACCCAAGTAAGGCCGCCTCTGCAAGCGAGCCGCCATATTCACTTCAAATCCTGGCCAAAAAAGACCGAGCTGATGCTCTTCATCTTTTCCTTGATTCCGCATACGCTGTCGATCAGCTTGACATGCTTGCTGACGGTAGCAATTGAAGTTCCGTACCTTACTGAAACTTCATGGTACGATATGGCGCGCCTGTGCATCTTTGCCGTCAAATATTCCAGCGCCGCCGCCCAGCCCTCCGGCTTCGACAGCTTAGGCACATCGGGATAAAGACGGGTCAGAAACTCCACCCATAACGTCATCATATCATGCTGCTGCACCAAATCATAATGCTTGCTCATCCGGCTGATAGCCGCTTGAGCAACGGCCTCCCATTTGTCGTCCCACTCCGGCAGCCGGGACGGCATCTGGCGCGGCTCGATAACGGCGGCTTTGCCCTCCAGCACCGCATGCAGCGGCTCCTGGACACCGATGGTTCTCAAAACAAACACCGCTATATTTTTCAAATAATCGTCTTCGTCGGGCTCCAGCAAAAACGCGCGCAGCACATCCTTGACCTCGTTGTCGGCAATCATGCCGAACGCCTGAATGACCTGCAGCTTCGTGCTTTGATCGCCATGCCGCAGCGCCCAGAAAAACGATGAGCGGACAAGGGGATCGCGCTTCAAATGATCCGGCATGCCGTCCGACGATTTCTCCCACAGCTTGAACTGCTCCTCAAAGGGCAAATGATAGTGGTAGCTTACCGCCGGACCCCCGTTCCCGGAACGGATCAGTTCCAGCTGGCTCATATAATAATGAGGAATACCCGATGCAGGATCAAGCTTCAACGTTGATTTCCACAACCGCTCCGCTTCGTCGTAACGGCCGATATTACAGGCCGCAACGGCGGCGTAATGATAGAGACAGGGGTCCTGATGCACTTCTCCGTCCTTCAATAAGCGGATAAAGTGGCGGTAGGCAATGCCGTGTTCTCCCAAGATCCCCATAGTAGTCGCCAGCTTAAACACATGCTCTTGATGAAAAGGCACAGTTTTCACCAGCAGCTCCAACAGCCCCGCCAGCTCATCCGTATTGCCTTCATGCTGATAGAAAATAGCCAGATTGCAAAGTGCATGCAAATTGCCCGGCTCATGCTCCAGCACGCCGGCAATGGACTCCATAGCTTTGTCAAACATGCCCATATAATAATAAGCAAGCGCCAGATTATTGCGGGCTGCCAGAAATTCAGGCTGCTTCTCCGCAATGCTTTCCAGAATGCGCACCGCTTCTGTAAACTTGCCTTCCTCCAGCAAGGCGCGAGCCTGGTCATGCTCCACCATGCCCTCTCTGGATTTAATATTCGTCAGCGTCATGGGCCGCTCCAGCTCGTAATGAAGAAGCTCCATCATTTCTTCCGCTTCATCCAGGTATTGCCCCTCCGGGTCTTCCTGCAAATATTGAACAAGCGAACCTTCTGCCGCCTCGTACATTTCCATGTTGGCATAATTGTTCGCCATATAGAAGTGACATTCCGTCATCATCGGATCTAATTCATCCAGAATCCAGCCAAGGATCCGATTGGATTCCTCGTAATTGCCCATCTCCGACAAAATCCCTGCCATATTGCAATGATTGACGGGATTGTCCGGCTCATATTCAATCGCCTTGCGAAAATATTTAAGTGCCTTGTCGTAATGGAACCGGTCCAAAGAGCGCACCGCCCGCTCGAAAAAAAACGTGGCGTCCCATTGGATGGATATGATTTTTGCTTCTCCGCCTGCAGCCGCCGCTTTTTTTTCTTTCACTTGCAAGGCACCTCCTTTTTAACGATTATAACATAGCCGCCGCAACTCCACAGAAAAGAATATGTGGCAAATCGCGGACAGCACAGGGCCGTCCGCGATTTTTTCACGGGAAAAACTATGGAATTATATTTATTTCCGGTTAAACGCCTTTGTTCTTGAAGAGGGTGCTGATGGAGCCGCCATCCAGAATAATGCGCGTCGCTTCCGCCAGAAGCGGCGCCACCGACAAAATTCGGAATCGGTCCGGCGTTGTCTCCGGCAGCAGAATGGAGTCCGTTACAATGACTTCCTTGATGCTGGAGTGATCCAGACGCTGAATCGCATTGCCGGAGAAAAGAGGATGAGTGGCGCATACGTAGACGTCTTCTGCTCCCCGCTCCTTCAAGCTTTCCACAACATTTACGATTGTTGAGCCCGTATCGATAAGATCCTCGATAATAATCGGCGTTTGCCCCTCGACATCCCCGATGACATGCGTAATGGATGACTCATTGTGCGCGGGACGTTTCTTAATCATGATGGCGAAGGACGTATCCAGATAATTGGCAAGCTTTTCGGCTGTCGAAGCGCGTCCGGCATCCGGCGATACAACAACCGGATTCTTAATATTTTTGGATTTCAGATAGTCGCTGATGAGATCCAGCGCCGTCATATGATCCACTGGAATATTAAAGAAGCCTTGGATTGCCGGGGCGTGCAGGTCGATCGTAATGACGCGCGTCGCTCCTACCGTCGTCAGCACATCCGCCAGCATTTTTGCCGAAATTGGCTCCCGCGGCGCAGCCTTGCGCTCCTGGCGGGCATAGCCGTAATAAGGCATGATAATATTGACCGTGCGTGCGGATGCCCGCTTCGCCGCGTCGATCATGACCAGCAATTCGACAAAATGCTCGTTGATGGGATGCGAGAACGACTGAACAAGAAAAACATCGCAGTTCCGAATCGTTTCTTCATAGTGGACGTAAATCTCTCCGCTCTTGAAACGTGACAATTTGATGGAACCAAGGTTCAGACCAAGCTCTGCACTAATCTTTTGAGCCAGCACCGGATTTGATGAACCCGAAAAAATACGTACCTTGTCGCTTAACATGATACCCTCCTGAGCGTTTCAACCAAATAATTTAAAACTTCGATCAATGCTTACTGTCCTATTATACATACATTTGTTGAGATTTCAAAAAGGTATTGTTAATATTTTCGACAAATCACCGCATTTTATTGGTGGTGGGCTTGCCATCGCGCTTCGCCAGCTCGCTCATAATGTCGTCAAGCGGCAATCCGCGCTCCTTAAGCAATACCATGAGATGGAAAATAAGGTCGCTGGCTTCGCTGCGCAATTCGTCGTTATCGGCATTTTTGGCAGCGATAATAACCTCGGCTGCTTCTTCGCCGACCTTTTTCAATATTTTGTCCAAACCCTTGTCAAAAAGATAGGAGGTGTACGTGCCCTCCGGACGTTCCGCGTATCGCTCCGCAATGACGGATTCCAGCTTGCCCAGCACCTCGAAGCGGTCTCCGCCCTCCGCATTGGCGTCTTGAGAAGCCTCGCCGGATACCGGAATATCATTGAAGAAGCAGCTGTATTTGCCCGTATGGCATGCCGGCCCCTTCTGCACCACCTTAACTAGCAGCGTGTCGCCGTCGCAATCGTAGGCCATAGATACAATACGCTGGGTATGACCACTGGTCGCTCCCTTGTTCCACAGCTCGTTCCGCGAGCGGCTCCAGAACCAGGTCGTGCCGCTCTGGATCGACAGCTGGAGCGATTCAGCATTCATATACGCCATCATCAGCACTTCCTTGCTGACAGCATCCTGCACAACGGCCGGCACCAAACCGTCCGCTCCCCACTTGATTTTCAGTCCGATATCCAAACCAACTTCCGTCATCGCACCTCTACTCCTTTTGCACGCAAATCGTCCTTCACTTCGGCAATCGTCATTTCCTTATAGTGAAAAATGGTGGCTGCAAGCGCCGCATCCGCATTCGCCTCGCTGAACACCTCGCCAAAATGGTTGATGGAGCCCGCTCCGCCGGATGCAATGACAGGTATGCCGACACGCTCGGATACCGCCTTCGTCAACGCTATGTCAAAGCCGTCCTTTGTGCCGTCCGCATCCATGCTGGTCAGCAGAATTTCGCCAGCTCCAAGCTTCTGAATGTCGGAGGCCCATTCCAGCGCGCGGATGCCGGTGGATTGTCTGCCGCCGTGCGTGTAGACCTCCCACTCGCCCCACTCCGGATTATAACGCGCATCAATGGCAACCACGATGCATTGCGAGCCAAACTTTCTCGCTCCCTCGGACACCAGAGCCGGATTGCGCACCGCAGCTGTGTTGATTCCGATTTTGTCCGCGCCCGCCCGCAGCAGCCGCTTCATATCGTCCACATGAGAGATACCGCCGCCAACGGTAAAGGGAATCGTAATTTCTCCCGCCGTCCGCTTGACGACCTCGATCATGGTGGCTCTGCCCTCTACCGAAGCTGAAATATCCAGAAAAACCAGCTCGTCTGCGCCTTCGCGGTCATAGGTAGCGGCAAGCTCCACGGGGTCGCCAGCATCGCGCAAATTAACAAAATTGACTCCTTTTACAACACGTCCGTCCTTTACGTCCAGACACGGAATAATTCGTTTAGCTAACATGCGCCTCTCCCTCTCTTCCCGTCAACCGCAAAAAATTGCCCAGCAGCTTCATGCCAAGCTCTCCGCTTTTTTCCGGGTGGAACTGCATGCCGAACAGACTCTCCCGTCCAACTATCGCGGTGACATCGCCGTAATAGTCGCAGGTTGCCAGCAAATCGCCCGCTTGCCCCGTCTTGACGTGAAACGAATGGACAAAATAGACATGTCCCTCTTCCAGTCCTTCCAGCAGCGGCGAGTCTGCTTGCCTGAATTGCAGTTTATTCCAGCCCATATGGGGAATTTTGAAATCGCCGCTAAAGCGCGTCACTTCGCCCGGAAGCAGGCCCAGTCCTTCATGGCTTCCATATTCCTCGCTTTTATCAAAAAGCAGCTGCATGCCAAGACAGATGCCAAGCAGCGGCTTGCCTGATCCTGCATAAGCCTTCGTTACGGCATCAAGTCCGGTTTCCCTCAGGTTCTCCATCGCGTCGCCAAACGCCCCGACCCCGGGCAGGATAGCTCCGTCAGCCTCCGCGATAACCGCTGGATCAGCCGTAACAACGGCATTGTAGCCCAAACGCTCAACCGCTTTGCTCACGCTGTGCAAATTGCCCATGCCGTAATCGATGATCGCGATCATCCTACAGCACTCCCTTCGTGGAAGGCACTCCTTGCACGCGCGGGTCGATGATGGTCGCTTCGTCAAGCGCCCGTCCCAAAGCCTTGAACACCGCCTCGATTATATGATGGGTATTTTGTCCGTAATGCACAATAACGTGAAGCGTGATGCGGGCTTCCAGCGCCAGCTTCCACAGAAATTCCTGCACCAGCTCTACCGTAAAGCTTCCCACCTGTTGGGACGGATACTCAGCCCGGTACTCAAAATGCGGACGGTTGCTAATATCCACCACCACTTGCGCCAATGCTTCGTCCATCGGCACAAATACGCTGGCATAACGCTTGATGCCTCGCTTATCGCCCACAGCTTTGCGGAATGCGTCGCCCAGGCAAATGCCGATATCCTCAACCGTATGGTGATCGTCAATTTCGATGTCGCCTTTGGCATCCACCTGCAAATCAAATTGCCCGTGCTGCGCAAACAAATCCAGCATATGGTTCAGAAACGGCACATCCGTTTCCAGCTTGCTTTTGCCGCTGCCATCTACCGCAAACGTCAACTTAATATCAGTTTCGTTTGTTTTGCGCTCTATGGATGCCGAACGAATCTCTTTTTCACTCATGTCAATCCCTGCTTTCTAAAAATAATAGTGTAACTGCATTGACTCGTCGACTGCTTACAGTCATGTATTCCCTTAATCCGTTGGCTTGCCGCAGCTGATGGTTATTGCCCAATCGCTTATCAAATCAGCGCTAGCAAGCCAGCGTTAGAAAGGGAACATTTTTTTAATGAATGTCCCGTTCTTTTTCCAGACGAATCTCGATCGCCCGTGCATGACCCTCCAGGCCTTCATGGCGCGCCAGCGTCATAATTTTGTCTCCGTTCGCCATAAGCGCTTCCTTGCTGTAGTAGATCAAGCTGGACTTTTTGAGAAAATCATCGACGTTAACAGGCGAAGAGAACCTGGCCGTGCCATTGGTTGGCAAAATATGATTAGGTCCGGCGAAATAATCGCCAACCGGCTCCGAGCTGTACGGTCCCAAAAAGATCGCTCCCGCATTTTCAATATAGGCCAGCAGCTTCATGGGGTCTTCCGTCAATATTTCAAGGTGCTCGGGAGCAAGCTGATTGACTACGTCGATGCCTTCCGCCAGCGTTTCTACCAGCAGCACGGCGCCGTAGTTGTCGATGGAGCTGCGGGCAATCGCCTGACGCGGCAGATCCGCCAGCTGGCGCTCCACCTCTGCCGCTACGGCATCCGCCAGCTCTCTGGACGGCGTAACCAGAATGGAGGAAGCCATTTCGTCATGCTCTGCCTGGGAGAGCAAATCCGCGGCAATATAAGCGGCGTCCGCGCCAGCATCCGCCAGCACCGCGATTTCGCTCGGTCCGGCAATGCTGTCGATATCTACAACGCCAAAAACGGCTCTTTTCGCCAGGGCGACATAAATGTTGCCGGGACCGCAAATTTTATCAACCGGAATAATAGTCTCAGTGCCATAGGCCAACGCGGCTACTGCCTGCGCGCCTCCAACGCGGTAAATCTCCTTGACTCCCGCTTCCGCAGCGGCGACCAGAATGAAGGGGTCTATGCCCTCCTTGCCGCCTGTTGCCGGAGGAGTCACCATTACGATTTCCGGCACGCCGGCAACCTGCGCCGGTATGACATTCATCAGCACGGAAGACGGATACGCCGCCTTCCCGCCCGGCACATATACGCCAACCCGCTTTAGCGGCCGCATGATTTGTCCCAGAAGCGTACCGTCCGGCTGCAAATCCATCCATGAATTGCGCAGCTGCTTTTCGTGGAATTTGCGTATGTTGGCCGCAGCCTCCCTTATTGCAATAAGGAACGCTTCATCCACCAGCCCATAGGCCGCATCAATATCCTCCTGTGTAACACGCAGTTGGGAGGCCGTTAGCCTGGAGCCGTCAAATTGCTCAGTAAAGCGGAGCAATGCCGCGTCGCCCTCTTTTTTGACGCCATCAACTATGTCAAGCGCTGCCTTGTTTTGCTCCGGCGTGCCGTATTCCACTTCCCGCTTCAAGCCAAAGTCCTTTGGAGACATGATTCTCATATCCGGTCTCTCCCTTCATTTGAATCCATTCAAGCCTGGCTTAATACTGTTTTTAATTTAGCGCTTGGTTGCTCACAATAATCTCTTGCAGCCGGTCGCACAGGCTTTGAATCCGGTCGTTTTTTAAACGGTAGCTGACCCGGTTGGCGATCAGGCGGCTTGTGATGCCGAAAATGGATTCCATTTCGACCAGTCCGTTTTCTCTTAACGTTTGTCCCGTCTCCACCATATCCACAATCCGATCGGCCAAGCCAATAAGAGGAGCCAGCTCGATAGAGCCGTTCAGCTTGATGACCTCCACCTGCTGTCCACGCTCCCGAAAATAAGCCGATGCTACGTTTGGATATTTAGTTGCGACCCGGGGATGAATCGTTGGTTTCCAATCCGCCAGGCCGATGACGGACATCCGGCATTTGGCAATGCCGAGATCCAGCAGCTCATATACATCCTTGTTTTCTTCCATGAGCACATCCTTGCCGACAATACCGATATCCGCAACTCCGTATTCTACATATGTCGGTACATCGACGGGTTTGGCCATAATAAATTCCATTCCCGCCTCCGGCAGCTCAATGATCAGCTTTCTTGTATCGTCAAAATCGCTAGGTATCGGAAGGCCGGCTTCACGAAACAATTTGGAGGCTTGCTTGTATATGCGGCCTTTAGGCATAGCTACCTTCAGCAAGTCAGACCCTATTCCGCTCATGATGTGGTTCCTCCCTTCGTACCCTCAGCGGGCAAATAAACAGCAAGACCGGTATAGCTCAAGCCTTTGTAGAGGAATGGCGTTGCCGCCCCGTCAAGCCCGGAAGGCAAGGAATCGGCTTTCTCCGTAACAGCAGCTATGCCAAGTCCGCGCAGACGCTGCGCTTCCGCCAACGCCTCGCGCCGCCCTTTTTCATTGTAAACAAGAAGAGTACGCTCCTCCTGCTCCGTCTCCTCTATCCCAAGCAGCTCCAGCACGCGGGTTGTTTTGATCGCAAAGCCGGTAGCAGGAGCCGGACGCCCGAATTGGGCAAGCAAATTGTCATAACGCCCGCCGCTGACAACGGGAAAACCAAGATCGGCGGCATACCCCTCAAACGTCATGCCTGTATAATAGGAGAAATCTCCAATCATCGTCAGATCAATCAATACATGCTCGCAAACGCCATAGGCATCCAGAACATCCCAAATCTGGCATAGCTGCGTAATCGCCTTTTGCGCCTCTTCGCCTCCGCCAAGCTGCTGCGCCTGACTGCAAATCTCCACGCCGCCGCGCAGCCGGAGAATGCTTTCCAATTCGCCTTGTACAGCGTCTTCCAGATTAAAGCGCTTGAGCTGATCGCGGTACCCGACATAATCGCGTCCAAGCAAACAGGACTTCAGCGTTTCCTGCGCATCGTTCCGGTCCTTCAGCAGCTCTCCGAACAAGGCATTCAGAAAACCGACATGACCAATCGCAATTTTAAAGCGTTCCGCGCCTGCGGCCTTTAACGAAGCAATAGCCAACGCTACCACTTCCGCATCCGCTTCCGGCGAGGAGTCTCCTACCAGCTCAACGCCCGTCTGAAAAAACTCGGCGTCTCTTCCCGATTCCTCCTCAATGGAGCGAAAAACATTGGAATGATAAGAAAGCCGCAGAGGAAAATCAGACTCCCGCAGCAACGACGAAACGACGCGGGCAATCGGAGCTGTCATTTCGGAGCGCAGCACCAGAGTTGTTCCACGGTTATTTAACAGTTTATATAGCTTGTGATCCGAGGTGGAGCTGGCAACGCCCACTGTATCGTAAAATTCCATCGTAGGAGTCATAATCTGCTCATAGCCCCAGCCTTGCATGCAGGCTAAAGCTTTATTCTCAATATAACGCAGCTTCTTGACAGCCGCTGGCAAGTAATCCTTGACGCCGGCAGGCTTCTCGAACATCTTTGGCTTCGTCATTTAAAATCTCCCTTAGTCGCTTTAATATATTAAAGTGCTACCATGTTACCATGCTAATAAAATAAAGAATGTAGAGCATATCTTAGCACGGGAAGTGCTATTCGTCAAGCTAAGACAGCGACAGCTGAACCGTAGGCCAGTTTCAATAGAAGGCTTAACCAACCTCTGACATGACGGCAGCAAAAATGTCCCTTGGCGGGCTTCGCGGCGTATCCGCTTCCTCCTGTCCAAGAGACATTTTATGGCTGGCGCCTCTCTTTAAGAAGCTGGGCATTTTCCATCTCCATCCGAAATCTGTCTACGACTAATATCTTTTATCTACTGTCTTTCATCTACTGTCCTTCATCTATCTTACCGTCCACCTGATTTGCCGCCCGCTTCAGAACCTGCATGGGGTTCCCCCCAACAAAAGCGCCGGGCGGTACATCCTTATGGACCAGCGTGGCAGCTGAAACAACCGCACCATCGCCGATCGTAACGCCTGGCAATATCGTGCAATTGGCTCCAATCATCACATCATCGCCAATGATCACATCGCCAAGCCGATATTCGCGCACCAAATATTCATGCGTCAGAATCGTAGTGTTATACCCGATAATACTGTTCCGCCCAATGGTTATCCGCTCCGGGAAAAAGACATCCACCATAGCCATCAGCCCAAAGGCGGTATATTCCCCCACCTTCATACCCAACACATGGCGATAAATGCCGTTTTTCCAGGATAATACGGGACAATATCTCGCCAGCTGAATAAAAATGAAATTACGAACGCCTTTTACAAAGCTGACACTTGAATAAATTTGCCACAACGAATTTGGCCCCTCAACGGGATAACGCTCTACCTTACGCACGAGCTTCCTTCTCCAGCCCGGCCAAGGCATACAGCTCTCTCATATCGTCGATAATGTAATCCGCCCCCGCTTCCCGCAGTATCTCGGCCCCTTTTAACGACCAAGCAACCCCGACGGCCGCAACGCCGGCGGCAACCGCCGACTTCATGTCCACCGCACTGTCGCCAACCATCAACGCTTGAGACGGCTCCACGCCGAGCTGCTCCAGCGCTTTAAGCACCGGTTCCGCATGCGGCTTGGGATTCACAACGTCATCAACCGTCACGATTGCGTCCACGTAGTTGTTAATGCCAACAAAGGCCAGACCTTTTTCTGTTGTAAGCCTGATTTTTGTCGTTACAACACCTATCCGGATGCCTGCGTTATGCAGCTTCTCCAACACTTCATTAACAAAAGGAAAAGCCCGCACGTATTGGTCATGCAGCCGCAAGTTCACTTCACGATAAGCCTTAATCAAATGTCCAACATCCTGCTGGCCCGAGAAGTGCTTCAACTGATCCTCCAGAGTCAGCCCCATATGAGGAATGATGTGCTCCTTCCCAAAGCCGGGAGGCACAATTCCTTTTAACGCCTCCATGAAGGAGGTCATAATTAATTCATTCGTATCCAGTATCGTGCCGTCCAAATCAAATAAAACCGTGTTGTATGCTTTCATCTTGAAGTTAGATCCTCCCAGTTGTTGCGTCTTCGCCTGGCCGCGTTAGTTAGTCCCCACCTCCGCCGTCGCCGCCGCTATCGGAACCTCCGTCACTTCCGCCATCATGGCTGTTATCATCGTTGCTTCCCGTTTTTTTGCCGCTGCCTAACTTATGGCTAGAAACACCGGATGAAGTATCCACAGCCGATGAAGAATAATCAGCGCCTTGACGTTTGGAGCCTTTTTTGTTTTTGGTAACCTCCGGCTCGGCATTACGTTCCGGCTTGGTTGATACTATGGGATCGCTATACCGAACATTAGCCGCTCCAGTCATACGCCGAACAACTATGAATACAATAGCTGCTACAATTAACAACAACGCCACCAGTTGCGAAATTCGGATATTCCCGTAAGCCGGGTCCAAATAACCCGGTTCAAAAACAACCGTCATCGGCGACCATAGCCCGCGCATCATTTCAGCCAGCCACTGCGGGCCGATAAAGGCCAAGCTATCAATGCGGAGCGCCTCAATGTAAAACCGTCCAATGGAATACCAGATAAAATAGGATGCCATCAGCTCCCCTGCACGGAGAAACCTTTGCCGCCTCAGCAGGAACAGAATCCCTAATCCAACCAGGCTCCAGAGCGATTCGTACAGAAAAGCGGGATGGCGGAAGGCTCCATCAGGCACGGCAGAATCAACAATATACATATTGTTGACGATAAACGAAGGAAGGTGCAGCGTGTCGCGCAAAAACGACTCCTGAACAGGAGCGCCATAAGCCTCCTGATTCATAAAGTTGCCCCAACGGCCAATCATTTGGCCTACCAAAAGCGATGGAACCGAAATATCTACAATCCGCCAGAAGCTATAACCCTTATAGCGGGAGTAGATAATACCGCATATAAAAGCACCGATTATAGCGCCGTAGATGGCTATGCCGCCATTCCATATTTTGAATACGTCAACGAAATTTCCCTTGTAGTCCTCCCACTTGAAGGCAACATAATAGATCCGGGCTGCGATAATGGCCGATGGCGCGCCAAAAAGCAGCAAATCCATAAAAAATTCCGGCTTTATGCCAAAACGTTTTCCTTCCTGTACCGCGAGCAGCAGGCCAGCTAGGGCAGCTAGTCCCAGGATGACGCCATACCAGCGTACCTCCAGGCCGCCCAGTTGGAAAAAAATTGGGTTAATCGCAAACGTATGCATCTTTTTTATCTTCTCCTTGCTATGTAAGGTTGATTGCGGCCAAAATCATGTCAGGAAACATCCGCGATCATCAATCGTAATCATCCATGTCGTCCGCGATTGTTTCTGTCAGCTTGTTCGTAAACTGCAGCGCCGCATTGTATCCCATCCGTTTCAAACGGAAGTTCATGGCGGCAACCTCGATAATAACGGCAAGATTTCGTCCGGGACGTACCGGAATCGTCACTAAAGGCACATCTGTATCAATAATTCGCGTTGTTTCCTCATCCAGTCCCAGCCGGTCATATTGCTTGTCTTGCTGCCAATTTTCCAGCTTGATGACAAGCCCGATCCGCTTCTGCGTCCGGACAGCCCCTGCACCAAACAGCGTCATAGCGTTAATAATGCCCAAGCCGCGAATTTCGAGCAAGTGGCGGATCAGCTCGGGAGCTGTACCGTGCAATTGCCCGTCCGAGGTTTGACGGATTTCAACCGCATCGTCCGCAACCAGCCTGTGACCGCGTTTAACCAGCTCCAGGGCCGTTTCGCTTTTACCAATGCCGCTACCCCCGGTAATCAGCATGCCAACACCATAAACATCGACCAAAACGCCATGAATCGTAGCCGTTGGCGCCAGCTTGCGCTCCAGAAAATCCGTGATGCGGCTGGACAAAATAGTAGTCGCCACATTGCTTCTCAGCACAGGCGTGTTAGTGGCATTGGATTGATCTACCAGTTCCTTCGGCGCTTCCAAGCCGCGCGTCAAAATAATACATGGCGTCTCCTCATGGCACAAACGAACCATACGGCTATTTCGCTCTTCGCTGTCCAGCATGTTCAAAAACGATATTTCCGTCCGCCCTAGCAGCTGTACGCGCTCGCTTGGATGATAGTGGAAGTAACCTGCCATCTCCAGACCGGGACGATATAAATCATCAACTGTAATTTTACGCTTCAAACCATCTTCACCCGAAATAATCTCTAGCTGAAAATGCCGCACAAGCTCAGAAACCTTTACTTTTTTCGGCAAGGTTAAGCCTCCTCAAGCGCTGTTGTCTGCACTAGCGCCGTTATTATGTATGATAGCATTCCGCCTGCGGACGGAATCCCTATTTCCAATGTCTTCATCGTAATGCAAAAAGGCGCCGAACGCAACGTTTCCGCTACGGGCGCCTTTCACAATATTGCCGCAACGCGGCTTTAGAGAACACCCGAGGGGCTAAGGACACGAGGCTTGGTCATTCTGCACATTTCCAGACATTCCTTAACTTCTGTTAATGACGAACAGGATTCCATTTGGATCCGGTTCAGCAGCAGTTCTATTTCTTCCGTGCTTTTTGCGAATATACCTGCCCCAGCCAGTGCCTGCCCCATCTCTTCAGCATTTATGCTTCCATTTATGTCAGCCAGTCTCGCACTTGCATCCTCCGCCAAGCTGGCAGCTTCTCCCGACAGCGGATAATGCGGATCGTTCCACAAGTCAAAGATGCTGCCGCCTTGCGCATTCAGGCATATTTCCGGAGCCATCAGCTTAAGCGCACCGCTGATAACGGCGCCTTCCTCAAGCCTCAAACGCAGCCTGCTGGCAGTCGGGGATACCAGCACATTCCCATAACCCCCGCTTAACGACAACGGACCGGACAAGTGTACAGCCACCTCCGTTGAGCTCGCATCACCCTCCAAATGCACATGTAGCAAATGGCTTTGCAGCAAAATAATTTCCTCGCCATGCTCGGCGCAGCTCCTGAATGAAAGAACTGATTGTCCGCTGTTATTCATTTCAAATCCCTCTGTCCCGGTTGCAGCTATGGGGTCTCCTGCGATGACCAGCGTTGTCCCAGCTACCTTTACGCTGTCCAGAAGCGTAACTCCGCCAGAGGGAAGATGAATAACGAGATCGCCATCCACTTCGATATTTTGCAGAGTAAACTCCCCTTCACCCTTAATAATAAGAAGAGCTTTATCCCCGGCCACAATCAGTTTCCCGTCACTTGGTCCCGCCAATATTCCTTTTTCATTACTTGAGGCTTCAACTTCCAGTTTGCCATTAAATAACCCAGGCTCTTTAAACCAGCGCACAGCCGAACTGTAGCCTTCCGTTCTCCGTCCCACTACCCCATCGCCATTCATCGCATAGCTTATTGATTCGTTATGCATGCGTTATCCCCCTTACGCAGCTTTATCAACAAAAAAATGAACCGCACTCATTCAGCACGATTCATTCTACCATGTTCGATTTCAAAAAAATGTAATCCAGCATACAAAAAAATCATTATTCAAGTGAAGCGCAGGCCTTCAGCTCTTCGGGGTCCGTAATGGTAATTTGCTTGCGAATGATTTGGATAATGCCTCTATTCTGCATGTCCGACAATATTTTGGTGACTGTTTCTCTTGTTGTTGCCGTCATATCGGCGATTTGATGGTGCGTCAGCTTTAATGGGATGACGTATTGGCCGGTTTGCTCCTCGCTCAACCGAAATAAAAGCCTCGCTACTCGAGAGTTTGCCGAGTTGAAGGCAAGATCCGCTATTAACTCGTTAGCTTTTCGAAGCCTCTCCAGCGTCGTATTTAATATTTTTATAAAAATATCCGGCTTCTTTTGTAGCAGCTCCAGAAAATGAACTCTTCTTAATATAAACACTTTTGTTTTATCCAATGTACTTGCTGATGCAGAACGAACGCTTTGATCGCCAAATAGCGCCATCTCGCCAAAATAATCATGCGCATGAAAGACGGTAAGGATGATTTCCCTGCCTTCTTCCTGACGATATATTTTAACGGCGCCGGATTGTATGATATAAAGCTCGTTGCCCTCTTCCTTCTCCCAAAACAGATTGCTGCCTTTGTCATATTCCTTAATAACCAACAAAGAAGCAATTTCGGCTATCTCTTCTTCACTTAACTGTTCGAACAGCGGGAGTTTTCTTAAAAATAAAATCTCCTTCATTTTGCCGCTCCTTTCATCAATTCTGGCTAGCAGCAGCAATTCCTATTATAGCATATAATCCCACTACATTCCGATAGATACAGAAAGAGCCTTCGGAAATCCGAAGGCTCCTTCACCCTTAATGAGGGATTAGTTTTCGTAGATGTTCAGTTCTGTTTCTTTATCGAAAAGGTGAGTTTTGTTCATGTCCAGCGCCAGCTTAACATTAGAACCATCACGTACGCCGGAACGTCCGTCAACACGGGCAATTACAGTGTCAGTACCGATTCCGTTCAGGTACAGGTACATTTCGTGGCCAAGGTTTTCAGCAACCTCTACGTTTGCATTAACAATCGTGTTAGGGGATGCTTCCAGGAATACCGGCTCTTCATGCATATCCTCAGGACGAATACCCAGAATTACCTCTTTGCCAATGTAGCCTTTAGAGCGCAGTGTAGCTGCTCTGCCTTCAGGTACAACAACATCAACGCCGGAAGCTTTGAAACGGACAGTGCCGCCTTGCTCGCTCAAAGTGCCATTTACAAAGTTCATGGAAGGAGCGCCGATAAAGCCGGCTACGAAAATGTTAACCGGATGGTTGTAAAGCTCTTCCGGAGAAGCTGTTTGTTGAATAAAGCCGTCTTTCATAACAACGATGCGATCGCCCATTGTCATGGCTTCGATTTGGTCATGCGTTACGTAGATTGTAGTTGTTTCCAAACGTTTAGTCAGTTTGCTGATTTCCGCGCGCATTTGACCACGCAGCTTGGCGTCAAGGTTGGAGAGTGGTTCGTCCATCAGGAACACTTGCGGTTCGCGGACAATCGCACGACCCAAGGCAACCCGTTGACGTTGACCGCCGGAAAGGGCTTTAGGCTTACGCTCCAGCAAATGCTCAATATCAAGAATTTTAGCAGCTTCACGAACGCGTTTGTCGATGTCTGCTTTTTTGAATTTACGAAGTTTAAGACCAAATGCCATGTTTTGATATACGTTCATATGCGGATACAAGGCATAGGATTGGAACACCATCGCGATATCGCGGTCTTTAGGAGCAACGTCATTGACAAGACGGTCGCCGATAAACAATTTACCCTCAGAGATTTCTTCAAGGCCTGCGATCATACGAAGAGTTGTCGATTTACCGCAGCCGGATGGGCCTACCAATACGAGAAACTCTTTGTCCTTGATATCGAGGTTTACATCAGTTACCGATGCTTTATCGGATCCCGGATATTTTTTGTAAATGCCTTCTAAGCGTACGCCTGCCATGATTTGTTTCCCCCTAAAAAGAATTTTCGATATGCATCTATCTTATCCCACATACGGACAGATGACTATGCACATACTTTACAAAAAAACTAATTCCTTTTCGTAACTTTATACAATAGCATTATAATTTTGACTAATACCGCATCACGGAACTGCCGTACATCAAGCCCCGTCTCCTGCTTCAGCTTATCCAGCCTGTATAAAAGCGTATTCCGATGAATATAAAGCTTCTTTGCCGTTTCGCTAACATTGCAGTCTAATGAGAAAAAAGCATCCAGCGTTGCCTGCATCTCCGTGTCAACGAATAAATCCGCTCTTTTTAGCGATTGCTCCAAATATTTGGCGCGATGCAGCTCCGGTATGGCGTTAAGCAGCCGCTCCAGCTGCATCATCCATGGCAGATGAATGTTTGTGCCAACATGAAACTTTCGGCCAAGATTGATTGTTTCTCGCAGCATCAAGGTTGTTTCAACCATCCCCTGAGACGGAATGACGGGGTGCGTAACCGCCAGATGACATTCGCCAAGCCATTCGCTTGCCAGCATTTCATGCAAACCAGACGCAATCGAAGCCAGGCTGTCCTCAACGCTTTCCTCCTCCGTTCCGTCGCCAGAGTCCGCCTCCTCATCCTTGAGAAGCGACATCGGCGCCCAGATCAGCCATTCCTGGCTTTTGAGCGGGATAAGCAAAACCTCATCCGAAAGAAATGAACGGAGAAGCTTCTCAAGCTCGACGTACCCGGTCCCCTTTGCATTCCCTTGCTCCGCAATAAGAAGAAAAGGCAACATCTCATGATAAAGCCGGCTGCCTACAGTCAAATGATCCGGCAGCGAAAATGCAGGTTTTTCGGCTTCCAGCTGCTTTTGCAGCCATTCGCTTAACTTAAGAGCAAATTTTTCTGATTCAGATATCGAAGGGTTTTCAACACCACTATTTAAATTCCCATTAGCAACCTGTAGGCTCCAGCCCACTAATTTAAGCTCCGTAGATGACAGGCTGTCGCCATGCACCTCGAGGATTTTCAGCTTATCTCCTTCAACATCGGCTACAAACCAGGTAACTCCGTCTCGATTGAGATAATCTCCAGGCCTCGGCTCGCCTCTTATTTCACCTGACGATATTGTTTTCCATTCTTGAACAGTCTTGGTACTAAGCCCAATGGGGCCTTTCAAAATGTGCTGCAGCGGCTTCAACCAATCTGTTGTGCTCATCGCTCTCTGTCCACACTCCATCCAAAACGCTCTTTTCCGCAATTGTACCATAAATGGATGCCTCAGTTCAGCAAACGCTTTGCCGGCCTTATATAAAGAAAACACAAAAAAAGAGAGGGAAACCTCTCTTGACTTTACGTATGAAATAGAACTGGTGAGCCATGAAGGACTCGAACCTTCGACACCCTGATTAAAAGTCAGGTGCTCTACCAACTGAGCTAATGGCTCCTGATGTAGGAAATGGTGGAGGGCGATGGATTCGAACCACCGAACTCAGAGAGAGCAGATTTACAGTCTGCCGTGTTTAGCCACTTCACTAGCCCTCCACATTTGCGATTCCGTCTGCCAATAGCAAAAGAATCAATGGTGGCTCGGGACGGAATCGAACCGCCGACACGAGGATTTTCAGTCCTCTGCTCTACCGACTGAGCTACCGAGCCTAATGATTATGAAATTATAATGGCGGAGCTGACGGGATTCGAACCCGCGGTCTCCTGCGTGACAGGCAGGCATGTTAGGCCTCTACACCACAGCTCCGGATTATAATGGTGGAGGATGACGGGATCGAACCGCCGACCCTCTGCTTGTAAGGCAGATGCTCTCCCAGCTGAGCTAATCCTCCATATGGTAGCGGCGAAGGGGATCGAACCCCCGACCTCACGGGTATGAACCGTACGCTCTAGCCAGCTGAGCTACACCGCCACATGTTCCCGAATAAACATTTCTTACGACGTTCGGGACCGTCTGCAAGATCAGGAAATGACATAACCAAATGTCATGTGCAATTCGTATTATCTTCACGAAGCTTGTCCGCTTAATAATACGTTTTGCGCCCTGAAAACCGGATACGAAAGAATGCTTAACGTTACTTTAGCTGGTGCTTGATGTCTGTATGAACAATCAAGACAATAGGATAAGCCCTCGACCGATTAGTATTCGTCAGCT
>NZ_LYPA01000023.1 GCF_001675045.1 Paenibacillus oryzae | reverse complement strand
GGGTTTTCAGGATTTTTGAGTACATTTGCATGACACCTATGAAACTTCCATCAATTGGGACGAACTGCATAAGTCATGTTAAAATAGAATAGATTCGCACTTTTGCGCTTGCGAGCCCTTGCTCAGCAAGGGCTCGCGAGTGCCGCTGTCGCTCCTCATGCAGGAGCGTGGATTGAAACCGCTTGCTGGCGTTTATCATTTCGTTAAGCGTTGTCGCTCCTCATGCAGGAGCGTGGATTGAAACGATGGATTAAAAATGGGAATCACCTCTGCTGGAGGTCGCTCCTCATGCAGGAGCGTGGATTGAAACGCCAAAGGCCACAGGATCGTCCCAATACAAGTCAGGTCGCTCCTCATGCAGGAGCGTGGATTGAAACTACCCGTAGTAGCGTTAGTGACTGTCCCGTACTCGTCGCTCCTCATGCAGGAGCGTGGATTGAAACGGTCATGCCCGATTTTATTAAGTGTTCTGTCTTGTCGCTCCTCGTGCAGGAGCGTGGATTGAAACCCTCGCCGCCCGCCATTTCCGTATTGGTAAGGATGTCGCTCCTCGTGCAGGAGCGTGGGCTGAAACACTGCCCTTACTGTTGCTGCTTTAATCCATTCCTGTCGCTCCTCGTGCAAGAGCGTGAATTGAATCTGATGACTATCGGCATACCCAGTGCATGGAAGGGGTGTTTTTCTATGTTCGTCAAGATGGCTACCCAATAGACTTTAGACATATGTTAAACATGGTATTGAGTTGATTCTGATTCTGAAAAATTGAGTTAATAAATAGGAGCTGTCCAAGTTGCGTTGGCTCTGGACTTCAATGATAGGGACTGTGCTCATAAAATAGGACAGTCAAGCCATTAGGCTACAGTAGTGTGCAACTTGAGGTTACGGGGGCTTTACGAGAGGGGAATCGACTTTCAGTCAGGAGATTGGAGAAACAAGAGCCTTCAGATTCCAATCAATGAGCCACATCTTTAGGGGCCTTGAAGGAACTTAAAAACCATATGTGACTGGGAACGAGACCTGAAGACGGGTTTAAAGTTATCCGGTCGGTTAGAAGGATGGGGCTGGCAAAAATGCTGAGGTTTCTCATCAATGATTTACAGCTAATGAGAAACGAAATAATCAATTTTAAAAAACATTACCGCTTGTATCGGAAGAAGTTGATAATTTAGCCTATAATAATTGGTTGTATGGAACGAAGATGAAATCAAAACTATTAAAAAAGTTTTAGAATCGGAAATGAGATTTTAATGATGTAAAGGCTAGTGCGAACCCCAAGCTCACATGAAATTCCCGGGAGATTCGCACCCCGCGTCCTGACTGGCTTTTTCATGAAATAACATCGAATTTTTGAATGTTTAGAGTTACAATATAAGAGGTTCGCACTTTTGGGCCTCCAAGCTCTTGCAGGATAAGGGCTCGTGAGTGCCGCTGTCGCTCCTTACGCGGGAGCGTGGATTGAAACCCTTGGGCTGGCGGTGCGTCTGATTGGCTGCCGGTCGCTCCTTACGCGGGAGCGTGGATTGAAACCGTCAGCATATCAATTAATCGCTGGTAATACGAGTCGCTCCTTACGCGGGAGCGTGGATTGAAACTACCGGAATCATGGATGCTGTTATCGCTCAAATGTCGCTCCTTACGCGGGAGCGTGGATTGAAACATACACCGGATCCTTTGCTCCGGGCGATGAACGTCGCTCCTTACGCGGGAGCGTGGATTGAAACATTTTGATGGCTCTTTCCAAATACTTTTTACCAGTCGCTCCTTACGCGGGAGCGTGGATTGAAACCCCGACGGCCCCGAAGTCTTTAACATTGACGCCAGTCGCTCCTTACGCGGGAGCGTGGATTGAAACTGGCGGCATCTGTGAACGTTGCTACAGGGCAAAGTCGCTCCTTACGCGGGAGCGTGGATTGAAACACCAGCGCTCTGCGATTGCCCTGTATAGCTTGTAGTCGCTCCTTACGCGGGAGCGTGGATTGAAACTGGCAGTTGAGAGAATGAGGCCGCTGTCCCCAAGTCGCTCCTTACGCGGGAGCGTGGATTGAAACACTGGAGCGATGACAGGAGTGTTTTATGTGGTTGTCGCTCCTTACGCGGGAGCGTGGATTGAAACATGAGTACATCAAGCGGATTTCTGCCGCCAAGGTGGTCGCTCCTTACGCGGGAGCGTGGATTGAAACGAGCTAATCGGCCAAGCGCGGGCGCTCCCTTGAAGTCGCTCCTTACGCGGGAGCGTGGATTGAAACGTCTCGGAGGCCTGTGGCCAATTAGTTACTTTGGTCGCTCCTTACGCGGGAGCGTGGATTGAAACTTCGCAATAGAAGAGGAAAGCTGTTTGAATCTCGTCGCTCCTTACGCGGGAGCGTGGATTGAAACCAAGAGGCTGATTTAATCGCAGGCACACCAGACGGTCGCTCCTTACGCGGGAGCGTGGATTGAAACACGGAGGATACCCTTGCCAGCCTTTTAGTGTTGCGTCGCTCCTTACGCGGGAGCGTGGATTGAAACATTGAATTAAAAACATTTAATCAAATGAGCCAAGTCGCTCCTTACGCGGGAGCGTGGATTGAAACTCGTTTATCGTAAATCCTGTCCCACCATGTGCCTGTCGCTCCTTACGCGGGAGCGTGGATTGAAACCTCGTCCGTCCTGTCCTCAATACCATAAAGTTGGTCGCTCCTTACGCGGGAGCGTGGATTGAAACAACAAGAAATATGATGAGCTCATTATACAGGTGGTCGCTCCTTACGCGGGAGCGTGGATTGAAACAACAATAGTATGGAATACATCCTCCAGAATAAGAGTCGCTCCTTACGCGGGAGCGTGGATTGAAACAACGATACACCTGGTATCTTGTTGAGTTTTTCGAGTCGCTCCTTACGCAGGAGCGTGGATTGAAACGCTATTTCCTCCGCTATGATTTGCTCGTACTTCTTGTCACTCCTTTCCCCACGTTGTCACGCTGCGCTCATGCAAGCTTCCCATGTAGAAGCATGCATGAGATCAGAACCCCACATGTGAAAGACCCAATCGTTGTTGAAAGGAAGTTACGCCAGGAAGCGCATCTTATGAATAATTGAAAGCGCTTTCTAAATGTGCTAATCATTCACGTTTCGACACAATTACCCAATTGATGATATTTAATAAAAAAATGAGATATTTTTGAAGGAATGTAACCTCGGTTGTAGAATGGTTTATTTAAGCCCTTTATGGGTCTAAAGTCATACGCGAGTTTCATTATTCCTTTTGATTCGACAGGAGGAGATAAATGGCATTTTATGCACATAGCAGGGATGACGGGGATTTTCAGTTGCTGCATGTTCATTTGTTAAATGTAGCACAAAGATGCGAAGCAAACGCACAAGCCTTTGGAGCTAAGGAACTGGGTTATTTGGCAGGCTTGCTTCATGATATCGGGAAGTATTCGGAACCGTTTCAACAAAGGGTGCAGGGAAAAAATGTGCGGGTTGATCATTCGACTGCCGGGGCAAAGTGGATACTGGAAAAAGCGTCCTGCCATCAGCATATCGGTACGAGCGGTGCGGCCAATTACTTGGCCAGGCTGGTGGCGTTGTGTATAGCTGGGCATCATGGCGGTTTGCAAAACTATGGTACCCGCGATGAGGAAGGAACGTTTAAGCGCCGTGTCTCAAAAAGCTACTCCGAGCTTCCGAAATGGACATCTGCCTGGGATGAAATACAGGTGCCAACGGGGAGAATTCCGCTCCCGCCATTATTTCAACCGAATTTGCTTTTTAAGCATAAGGATCATTTGGCCTGGAAGTATAGCTTTTTGGGCAGAATGCTCTATTCCTGCCTGGTTGATGCGGACTCGATAGATACAAGGGATTATACCTGCGAGGCAGATCGCATCCTTATGCAGGGGCGCAAGCAGCCCGCCATGCAACAATTGCTGGAGCGATTGGATCGGTTTTTGCAGCCTCTTGAAAAAGCGGAGCAAAGTGTCATTAATATGCAACGCAGACGTATCCAGGAGTCCTGTCGAAGGCAAGCGCGAAGCTCGAAACGAGGGTTATTCTCCCTTTCAGTGCCAACGGGCGGCGGCAAAACGTTATCCTCCCTGGTATTTGCTCTGGAGCATGCGGCAAGTCATAAGCTAAGACGAATTATATATGTAATCCCGTTTACAAGTATTATAGAGCAAAATGCAGCCGTATTCGCCAGGGCGTTAGGCGAGGATGCCATAGTAGAGCATCACAGCAATTTTAACCTGGATGAATACGAGGAAAATCATAGCGCTGCGGAAGTACGGCAACTCAAGCTTGGCACGGAGAACTGGGACGCTCCTGTCATCGTGACAACCTCTGTTCAATTTTTTGAATCCTTATTCTCCAACAAAAGAAGCAAATGCCGCAAGCTGCATCATATTGCCGGCTCTGTCATTGTGCTGGATGAAGCGCAAAGTCTCCCGCGCGGCTACGTGAAGCCTTGCCTGCATGCGCTGCAAGAGCTGGTGGAGCATTACAACTGCTCGGTCGTGCTTTGTACGGCAACACAACCTTCGTGGGACAAGCTTGGTTTTCCAGCCAAGGAGCTGATGGATGCGCCAACGCCGGGCGAGCTGATGGATACGTTCAAAAGAGTACATCTCACATCGTACGGGGCGCTTGACGATAGAATTTCAGATGAAACGGTTGCGGACTGGATCATGGAGTCGGAGCAAATTCTTTGCATCGTCAATACGCGAAAGCATGCCAGGCTGCTGTATGATCGTCTGCAATCTTTTGAGCAAGAGGGACTTTATCATTTGAGCGGCCGGATGTGCGCGCTTCATCGCCAACTGATATTTAAGGAAATTAGGGAGAGGCTGCGTGACGGCTTACCTTGCCGCGTTATTTCCACCCAATTAATTGAAGCTGGGGTGGATGTTGATTTTCCCAAGGTATTGCGGGCGATGGCCGGACTGGACTCTATCGCGCAAGCGGCAGGCAGATGTAACAGGGAAGGCCGATTGGACATCGGCGAGGTCATTGTTTTTTATCCGGAACGGCATGGTATGCCTGAGAAGGGCTGGATGAAGGAGACGGCGGCGGAGGCGCAGCATGTGCTTCGTTATGAAGAGGAAGCTTTCTCGCAGGCGGCTATGCAAAACTATTTTGACCGTATCTATGGATTAAATGACAACACCGTCCTTCAAAAAACGGATAGCCAAGGCATTATGTCGCTGCTATCGGACAAAAATGGAAATCTGGAAATCCCGTATGAGGAAATTTCTAATCGGTTTGAGTTTATTGACGGACAAATGCAAAGCATTGTGATTCCTTTCGATCAGAAGGCGCGGTCCATACTGGAGTCGTTACCGTATAGCCAATATCCCGCTGCTGAGCTGCGCAAGCTACAGCCGTATTCTGTTCAAGTCTATTCGTTTGAATTGGCTGCGATGAAGTCGGCCGAGCTGCTTCAGAAAAGCGGAGGTGTGCTTTATTTGACGGAGATGGCTTACTACAGCAAGCAAACGGGCCTGTTGCAGCCGGATGATGTTGTGGAGCATGAGGTCTTATTATTTTAGAAGGGGGCAGCCTGCATGGGGTTTGGAATCAAGCTGAAGGTCTGGGGCGATTATGCCTGCTTTACAAGACCCGAAATGAAGGTGGAGCGGGTTAGCTATGATGTGATAACGCCATCGGCGGCAAGAGGTATTCTGGAAGCGATTCACTGGAAGCCTGCCATTCGGTGGGTGGTGGACCGTATACATGTGCTGAATCCTATCATTTTTGAAAATATTCGACGCAATGAAGTAGAGTCCAAAGCTTCCCCGCGCAAAGAAGCTATCTATGCTGCAGAGGAGAGGCAGCAACGAGCGTCTATGGTGCTGCGGAATGTGGCTTATATTATCGAGGCTCATTTTGAAATGACGGATCGGCAAGGGGCCGAGGACAGCCCGGAGAAGCACTATAATATTTTTCTGCGAAGAGCGCGTCAGGGGCAATGCTTTCATAGACCTTACTTCGGGACACGGGAGTTTCCCGTCAGCTTTGAGCTTATTGAGGATTCGGAAGCCCTGCCTGAGAGTCCGCTGCAAGGCACTACTGATCTGGGGTATATGTTGTACGATCAGGATTTCAGGCTTAATGACAAGGGAGAGGTACAGGAGATTACGCCTTATTTCTTTCGGGCTCAAATGGTAGATGGCCGGATTAGCATACCTGGTCCGTTGGAGGTGTTCCGATGATTTTGCAGGCGCTCCATGCTTATTACCACCTATTGCTGGAGCAGGACGGCGGCGATATGCCGAAGGAAGGTTATTCCGCAGCCGATGTATCATTTGAGATTCATGTGGACACTGAGGGGCGGATCGTTGATGTTGTTCCTTATACGAACGAAAAGGGCAAGCTGGTTCGGAGAACGTACAATGTGCCAGAGCAGGAAAAGCGAACGGTCAAAATTACGCCTTATTTTTTGTGTGATAAGGCGGAGTATTTTTTTGGAAAAGCGCTGGGGATGCGCCCCGCATGCAGAGAGGCAATGCAGGAGCTATGGCGAAAGGTGCTTGCTCAAGCAGACAGCAGGGAGCAGTCTCCAGAGCTTATGGCATTGACTGCTTTTGTGGAAATGGAACCCGAGCCTCTGGCCGATCAGCTTGAACGGCTATTAAGCGAAGAGATGAAAGCCTCGCTCACTACTGGCGGATTATGTGTACTTAAATATGCGCCGACCGGACGTTTTCTGCATGATAATCGGTTGCTGCAAGCGGCCTGGGAGAAGTATTTGGTGTCTGGACAGGGAGATGTTGCCTCTAATGACGCAACACAAATCTGTCTGATTTCGGGAGAAGCGGTGCCGGTGAGTGAAATCGCCAGGCTTCATCCCAACATTAAGAATGTCATAGGCGCACAATCGTCCGGCGCGGCTATTGTCTCGTTTAATAAGGATTCCTTTGTTTCGTTTGGCAGAGAGCAATCCTTTAATGCGCCCACCTCAAAGAAAGCAGCCGATGCATATGGCTACGTGCTGAACAAGCTGCTCGCCGATCCCAAGCATCGCGTCCGTATGAATGATACCACTGTTGTATTCTGGGCGGAATCGTCAGTGGACCATGAGCAGCAGTTCCTGGCCAGTCTGATGCAGGAGGATCGAAGCGAGGAAACAGATGAGGAGGGACCGCCTGATCCCGAAAGCGTACGCGAGCGTGTAAAAAGCGCGGTGTATCGCGTGCGAAACGGTCAGGAGTTTCGAGATACCTTTACGGACCTGAACCCGGAAACCACCTTTTACGTGTTAGGCTTGTCACCCAATGCGGCGCGATTGTCGATTCGTTTCTTTTATAAGGGGACGCTTGGCGAGATCGGGGATAGGGTTTGGCAGCATTATAAGGATCTTTCGCTGAAGGGATTGGATCGGACTCCAACCGTGAGACAGCTGCTGAAAGAGCTTGCAGTTGGCCATGACTGGAGCAATATTCCTCCCAATATGGAGGGGCAGATGCTCCGTTCGATTTTGCAGGGGCTGCCTTATTCCAAGGCCATATTCGCGCAGCTCATTAACCGGATTCGAGCAGATTCGGATGATCCTCGCAAAGGGTTATATAAGATTGGCAGTATTCGTGCAGCCATGCTAAAAGCTTATTTGCTGCGTGCCAGTAGGAGCGGTAAAAACGGGGTTAAGGAAGGGGAATTGTCGGTGGCGGAAAATAAGGAGTCTACAAACGTAGCATATAACCTGGGAAGATTGTTTGCTTGTCTGGAGAAAGCGCAGAAGGACGCGCTTGGAGCGGGCATTAACGCAACGATTCGAGACCGTTTCTGGGGAGCAGCTTCTGCTTCGCCAGCCAGTGTATTTCCAAGGCTGCTCCATTTGGCGCAGCATCATGTTTCCAAAGATGACAAGTGGGGCGGCTACAACAATGATTTGATTGGCAAGGTAATGGTTGCTTTACCCGAACGTTTGCCGCGACGCCTAACCTTGGAGGAACAAGGAATGTTTGCCATTGGCTATTATCATAAACGTGAAGGCTTTTACACTTCTTCAGCGAAGGAAGCCGGGGAAGCGGGAGCTGCTGCTGAAGCTGTAGATGAGCCGCAGAGCTAATCCCTGATAGCGATGAAGCACTGGCTTGACTCGACCCGAAAACTTGAGCATCTTCCAAAAAATTGAGAGTGAGGAATATAATTATGGCTGAAAAGACTCCCCTAACGAAACGTTATGAATTTGTCCTGTTGTTTGATGTGGAAAACGGCAATCCAAACGGAGACCCGGATGCTGGCAATCTGCCACGAATCGACCCGGAAACGGGCTGCGGGCTAGTGACTGATGTATCTCTTAAACGCAAGGTTCGTAATTATGTAGAGCTGGCGCAAGGCGAACAGGATTCTTATGCCATATATGTCAAGGAAGCGGCTGTCCTTAACAACTTGAACAAGGAAGCTTTTCTTCATAACCCCGATATTGAACTGAAGGAAAACAAGCCGGACAAAATGGCGGCAAAAAAGAGGGAGGATCAGCAGACGCTTGCCAGGTGGATGTGCGACAAATATTACGATATTCGCGCCTTCGGAGCAGTGATGACAACAGGTGTTAACTGCGGACAGGTGCGCGGGCCGGTGCAGTTCAGCTTTGCGCGAAGCATTGATCCGATTTCCCCTATGGACGTGACGATTACACGTATGGCCGTCACTAATGAGAAGGATGCGGAGAAGGAGCGCACCATGGGCCGTAAAAGCATCGTTCCTTATGGTTTGTACAAAATGGAGGGTTTTATTTCTGCGCCGCTGGCCAATCAGACGAATTTTGGCGAGGAGGATCTGGAGCTTCTATGGAGCTCGCTTATCAATATGTTCGATCATGATCGGTCCGCTTCGCGTGGTAAGATGTCAGCGCAAAAGCTGATTGTTTTTGAGCACGATAGCAAACTTGGCAATGCGCCGGCCCATAAGTTGTTTAAGCTTGTGCAGGTTCGCCGCAAGCCGGAGGTGGATATACCGAGAGCCTTTGAAGATTACGAGGTGGAAATTCTTTCTGCTTCCGAGGGCGTTCGGATTCTGGAGAAGCTGTAGACGTATGGAGGCGGTTGTGCAGTCCGATGACTATTTCATGCTGTCGGGCATCCAGCATTATGCCTTTTGTCCCCGCCAATGGGCGCTCATTCATATCGAACAGCAGTGGAAAGAAAATGTGCTGACAACGGAAGGGAACGATGTGCACCGGCTTGTGGATGATCCTGAGTTTGATGAAACTCGCGGGGACAAAAGAACGGTGCGCTCCATGCCGCTTGTATCAGATCAATTGGGCATTCGTGGCATAGCTGATATGGTGGAGTTTAGCCGACAGGCATTTACATCCGAGGAGACGGTTGTACTGGACGGGCGCGAGGGATATTGGCTGGTGCGCCCTGTGGAATACAAGCGCGGCAAGCCAAAGCCAGATGACCGGGATGCCTTGCAGCTATGCGCCCAGGCTATTTGTCTGGAGGAAATGATGGGGGTTTCCATCCAGGAAGGGGATCTGTTTTATCATGAAATCAGGAGGCGTGAGCAAGTTGAATTTACTGCTGCTCTGCGTGTGCGAGTAGCGGCTATAGTAGCCGAGATGAGGGAGATGTATGCCGCATCGCGCACACCTAAAGCAAATTATAAATCCCACTGCCGCCAATGTTCCTTGGTGACGCTGTGCAAACCGAAATGGACTGGCAAAGGGGCAAAATCGGCGGCAGCTTATGTTCAGAGCTGGATTGGAGTGCAGGAGCAATGAGAAGGCTGTTAAACACGTTATATGTTACGCTAGACAACGCGTATCTTCGCGCCAAGGGAGACACGCTGGTAGTGACTGCTGAAGGTGTGAAGGAACTGCAGGTGGCGCGAATCCAATTGGAGTCCATTGTTATTTTTGGCTATGTTGGCGTCAGCCCGGAAGCTATGAATTTATGTGTGGACAATGGCATTTCTCTAGTTTTCCTGACACCGACGGGCCGCTTTAAGGCCAGGGTGACAGGTGAAGTTTCCGGCAATATCCATCTGCGCCGAACGCAATACCGCTGGTGTGACTCGGAGGCAAAATCCTTGTTGCTTGCACAACGATTTATTTACGCCAAGCTGGTGAATGCGAGGGTGTCTCTCAAGCGTACACTGCGCGACCATGGCGACAAGATTCGGTCAGAGCATTGCCAATCTATTATAGAATTACTTGGAAGGCAGCTCCAGGAGGTTGAAAAGGCATCCAGTCTGGATGAGCTTCGAGGAGTGGAGGGGCTGGCTTCCCGTTATTATTTCTCAGCATTGCCTGAGCAGATATTGACGGAAAAAGAGCATTTCCATTTCCAAGGCAGAGTGAAGCGACCGCCGCGCGATCGTGTCAATGCGTTGTTATCTTTCCTCTACACCTTGTTAGCTCACGAGGTTACGCATGCTCTTGAGACGGTTGGGCTGGACCCGCAGGCAGGATATTTGCATCGTGATCGTCCTGGTCGAAATAGCTTGGCGCTTGATTTGATGGAGGAGTTTCGGGTCTATATGGCGGATCGGCTGATGTTGACGCTTATTAATCGAAAACAAGTTGGCAAGGATGATTTTCTGGAAAAGGAGAATGGAGCATTTATCCTGACTGATGATGCCCGAAAAGTTGTGCTAAAGGAGTGGCAACAGAGAAAACGGGAGGAAATTCAGCATCCATTTTTTGACGAGAGAATTGCCATTGGGCTCTTGCCGTATGCACAAGCCATGTTGTTAGCCAGATACATGAGAGGCGATCTGGACGATTATCCGCCATTTTTCTGGAAATAGGGGGTACACGCATTGCTGGTCCTGATTACTTATGATGTGAGCACAATCTCAACGGATGGGCAAAAACGATTAAGACAGGTTGCCAAAACTTGTGAAAATTATGGGCAGCGAGTACAGAATTCGGTTTTCGAGTGCCTGGTTGATCCCCAGCAGCTAAAGGAGTTACAAATAAAGCTGAAAAAAATTATTGAGCCAGAGTCAGATAGTTTGCGATTCTACCGTTTGGGCGCCAATTGGAAGGGGAAAGTTGAGCATGTGGGAGCCAAGCAGGGATATGACCCAGAGGGCTTCTTGATGATTTGAAAATGATCTGCGGCGTTTGCGAACCTTAAGCTTACATAAAATAGCGGGGAGGTTCGCAAAGGCTTGCTGGTACTGAATTTTAGGGTGTTTTGAGATTGGATGCGGAGTGTGCTTGTAGCCCAATAAAGCAGGTTCGCGGAAACCCGTCTGCCATCCCAATGCTGGCAAGGTTTTAAAGCACGTGCTGTCGCTCCTTGTACGGGAGCGTGGATTGAAACCTTTTTCCGGGGCGGCCATATCCAATTTAACGCGTCGCTCCTTGTACGGGAGCGTGGATTGAAACTATTAGCGTAAAACTCCTTTGCGTCCACCACTTGTCGCTCCTTGTACGGGAGCGTGGATTGAAACCAGTAGTTCGGGATTGTCCCAGCGGTTGCCAATTGTCGCTCCTTGTACGGGAGCGTGGATTGAAACAACAAATGGATATACACCTAACCCCGTCGCAATATGTCGCTCCTTGTACGGGAGCGTGGATTGAAACAACCCATGAATAAAAGTTGGACAGGTTCACTCGTCGCTCCTTGTACGGGAGCGTGGATTGAAACCGCAAATCATCAACGGTCTGTACCTCAATCCGCGTCGCTCCTTGTACGGGAGCGTGGATTGAAACCCTCCCCCCCTCTTTAATCCAGATCAGGAGAGCGTCGCTCCTTGTACGGGAGCGTGGATTGAAACAAAGAGCAATTCAATTGACTCAACAAGCGCCTCGTCGCTCCTTGTACGGGAGCGTGGATTGAAACGAGGATCAATTGTCGAAACAATTTCATTTCCGTTGTCGCTCCTTGTACGGGAGCGTGGATTGAAACATATCCGGCGCGGGCTACTTTTAACTCCCGGTTGTCGCTCCTTGTACGGGAGCGTGGATTGAAACATTGCGGCATCACCTCCTGTATGAACCGCTCGAGTCGCTCCTTGTACGGGAGCGTGGATTGAAACAAGCGGCTGTCCAGCATATCCAGCGTTTCGAGTTTGTCGCTCCTTGTACGGGAGCGTGGATTGAAACCAGAGCTTGCTGGAGACGATGGAGCAGAGCTACAAGTCGCTCCTTGTACGGGAGCGTGGATTGAAACTACTCCCGCCTGAATGCGAGGTTTGCGGCCATGGTCGCTCCTTGTACGGGAGCGTGGATTGAAACAAACACATCGCCGCCTGGTGAATTAATGTATATGTCGCTCCTTGTACGGGAGCGTGGATTGAAACCGATATCTCTTCTACTGGCCTACTTGCATCGGCGTCGCTCCTTGTACGGGAGCGTGGATTGAAACCTGGGAGCTGATCCGGAAGCTAAAAAACGAACATGTCGCTCCTTGTACGGGAGCGTGGATTGAAACTTTTCATATCAAGCATGGTCATATCAAAACCTCCGTCGCTCCTTGTACGGGAGCGTGGATTGAAACGAATTTCGTATCAAGCGAAATCTCAGGCGATGGGTCGCTCCTTGTACGGGAGCGTGGATTGAAACCAGATCGGCCAATTCCTCCGGTGTCGCTTGCCTTGTCGCTCCTTGTACGGGAGCGTGGATTGAAACGCGGAACTGGCGGTGTACTGATGGCAAAAGTCAGTCGCTCCTTGTACGGGAGCGTGGATTGAAACATGGCTGCTGCATATTCGGCGTATTGAATCGCATGTCGCTCCTTGTACGGGAGCGTGGATTGAAACTAGCTGGTGAATCGGAGGAGGCCATCTCGAAAAGTCGCTCCTTGTACGGGAGCGTGGATTGAAACTGATGGCTGTCGGCATACCCGGCAAACGGAAAAATGCCGAGGCTTCTCATCAATGGTTTACAGCTAGTAGGCAGGATAAAAATCAAACAAAAAAACGTTGCTGCTTGCATCAAAAGAATTTGATGAATTTTATGGTAATAATTAGTTGTGTGGAGCGGAGGTGAACTCAAAACATTGAATGAAATTTCGAATCGGAGGTGAGATTTAAATGCTGTGAAATCTAGTGCGAACCCCAAGCGCACATGAAATCCCTGGGAGATTCGCACCCCGCGTCCAGACTAGTTTTCTCATGAAATAACGTCGATTTTTGGAGGATTTCGAGTTACAATAATAGGGGTTCGCACTTTTGTGACTCCGAGCCCTTGCAGGGTAAGGGCTCGCGAGTGCCGCTGTCGCTCCTTACGCAGGAGCGTGGATTGAAACCTCCCTCAAGTCATCAGAATCAAGGACAAGCCCGTCGCTCCTTACGCAGGAGCGTGGATTGAAACCAGGCTTGTGCGAGTTACAATATCACCATCTGCGTCGCTCCTTACGCAGGAGCGTGGATTGAAACAGAAAATTGTGGACTTTGGTCGCCAATCAATCCAGTCGCTCCTTACGCAGGAGCGTGGATTGAAACTGCGCTGCCCTGCGTAGTCAAGGAGTGGTGAATTGTCGCTCCTTACGCAGGAGCGTGGATTGAAACCTGCCGCGCTAGTCGATGCAACAGGAAGACGCGGTCGCTCCTTACGCAGGAGCGTGGATTGAAACTCTACAGTCGCTAGCGCTCCGATATGTGCAAACGTCGCTCCTTACGCAGGAGCGTGGATTGAAACACGCACCCGATACAGTTATTGTTGCGATAACCCGTCGCTCCTTACGCAGGAGCGTGGATTGAAACACGGCTGATTTCTACGCCGTAATAGTTTCGGCCCGTCGCTCCTTACGCAGGAGCGTGGATTGAAACTGCAATGGGCGCCGGCATTACGAGATTCTGGCCAGTCGCTCCTTACGCAGGAGCGTGGATTGAAACATCCCAACGGCCAGAAACCTTGTTTAGCGCCAGAGTCGCTCCTTACGCAGGAGCGTGGATTGAAACTGATGCGTTTGGTTCACAATAAATCTGCACCTTGTCGCTCCTTACGCAGGAGCGTGGATTGAAACTCCAACAGAATGCGCACGATCTACATTTTTCTTTGTCGCTCCTTACGCAGGAGCGTGGATTGAAACAACCGACCAACTGCAACCCTCCGTAAACGACCAGTCGCTCCTTACGCAGGAGCGTGGATTGAAACACGAGTATATCGGCATGTATGTTTTGCTTATCCGTCGCTCCTTACGCAGGAGCGTGGATTGAAACCTTCTCTCGTTGGTTGAGCGATGCCCACTGCAAGTCGCTCCTTACGCAGGAGCGTGGATTGAAACGAGAGCAGAATGCGTGAAGATAATTAGACAGCGGTCGCTCCTTACGCAGGAGCGTGGATTGAAACATAATGGTCACCATCCCTTTAGTATCAACGGCTCGTCGCTCCTTACGCAGGAGCGTGGATTGAAACCCGCACGTGGGCGGCTCCAACAGCGCTGTAAACGGTCGCTCCTTACGCAGGAGCGTGGATTGAAACATAGAAGGCAGATGGAGTTAAATAGTTATGAGGTCGCTCCTTACGCAGGAGCGTGGATTGAAACAGCAACACAAAACGATCTTGCCAATACCGCCTTGTCGCTCCTTACGCAGGAGCGTGGATTGAAACGGATTACCTTTTTCAAACATATTTGAGTCGTGGGGTCGCTCCTTACGCAGGAGCGTGGATTGAAACGTAAAGGGTAAGAAAACAATCGCCATGTTTACACGTCGCTCCTTACGCAGGAGCGTGGATTGAAACCATCCGTCAACGCAGTATTGTAGTAGTTTAGCTGGTCGCTCCTTACGCAGGAGCGTGGATTGAAACCAGCGCCCAGCGTGTGACTGCGCCATCCCCATGGTCGCTCCTTACGCAGGAGCGTGGATTGAAATACAAATTGATGCCAGCGTCAGGCGTATATATGAAGTCGCTCCTTACGCAGGAGCGTGGATTGAAACCATTCTTCGGATGGTTTCTAATGACTCGCGGGCCGTCGCTCCTTACGCAGGAGCGTGGATTGAAACAAGTGCCTTTAGTGATTTAAGATCAACGTTTAAGTCGCTCCTTACGCAGGAGCGTGGATTGAAACGTAAGGGGGATCTCGCTCTTTTTACGACCTGCACGTCGCTCCTTACGCAGGAGCGTGGATTGAAACGGCTGGCATTTGAATGGTCTAAGTAAATAGATAGTCGCTCCTTACGCAGGAGCGTGGATTGAAACGCTGGTAACGGGCGGGGATTAAGAGGGGGAATTGTCGCTCCTTACGCAGGAGCGTGGATTGAAACATCCCCCTTGCCATCGACAACACCGCTGCACCAAGTCGCTCCTTACGCAGGAGTGTGGATTGAAACTTGGATAGTAACCGCGTTGTCTATCAAAAATTAAGTCGCTCCTCATGCAGGAGCGTGGATTGAAACCAGCAATACATAATTTGTATCCAAACAGCCAACAATAATTTTATCTAAAACCCTCCCGCAGCAGCAGGAGGGTTATTTTGGCTTCCTGGATGGGGGTTAGGAAGAGTTGTTGAGCGGAATGGTTGGGCGGGACAAATATAGTAAGCGCCTTCATAAACTTGAGATTACGTACCCATTCCGAAAGTTGAAGGATAGGATTCAAATGCGTCTTATTTTACGATAAACTTCAAATAGTATTTTTAATGTCACAAAACATAACAAAATACAGAGTAACTAATCCGATAACGGGGTGGGGCATATGCTGCGATGGTTAGGCAGCCATTTAAGGGAAAGCAAAATGCGGACAAGGCTGCTGCTCCTGTTTACGGTTTTGATTCTGCTTCCGCTTTGTTTGCAGGGAATCGTGACCTACCGCCATTTTTCGTCAACGATGAATGATAAAACGGAGCAATATACAATCGACATTGCGGGGCAGGTTAATGCAAACCTTGACCGGCTGTTGAAGGATCTGGAGCGGCTATCGCTGATGCCTCTGTACGACGAGAAGGTGTTGTCCATTTTGGCCAAATACAATGGGTCGATGGGCTCGGGATCATGGGTTTTTTCGGATGATTATTTGAAAATGAAGCTATATACGTCCGGTCAGGCCTACGATCGCCCTGAAATACACGGCATTCATCTGATCAGCAACAGCGGTGTGTTATTTTCCAATGTAGACGCTATGGCAATTAATGCGGTATGGGATGGCAGCGGGGAGGAGTGGTTTCAGACGCTGGAGCAGTCCGATGGCCAGTGGCAGATTATTCCGCCGCACAAGCCTTCTTACTATAGCCTGCCGGAGGATGAATATATCGCTGTGGCGCGGGTTATCAAGGAGCCCAAGACGCTGGAGCGGGTGGGGTACATGATTATTGATGCGAATGTAAATGCTTTTGGCAGTATTTTGGACAATTTGAATATTGAAAAAGCAGCCAATCTTATGATCGTGGATCAGCAGCAGAGGCTCCTGTATGAAAGAGAGTCGGAGGATGGTTTTTCGGCCTATGGCGAGCTGACAAAACATGAACGGCTGCCGCAGCTGGTTAGCGGACAGCGCGAGGTTATAAACGGCAAGCAATACCTGTTTGTGCGGCATCATTCTCCCTATTCCGGCTTGTCCGTTATTGGGCTTACACCTATTGATGTTGTTCAAAAGGAATCGCGCGAGCTGCTTCTTTTTACGCTATGGATCGCTTTGTCGTGCGTAGGGCTAGCTATGCTTGTGGCAATAATGATGTCTTACCGGGTAACTCGTCCCTTGATTGAGCTGAAAAACAAGATGGCCCGCGTCGAGCAGGGAGACTTCAATAAACGGGTAAGTCCGCTCAGCAATGACGAATTCGGCCAGCTTGGCCGGGGCTTTAACCGGATGATGGATGAAATCAATCGGCTTTTTCATGAGGTGTTTGTGCTGGGCATTCGGGAAAAGGAGGCGGAGCTGTCCGCGCTTCAGAGTCAGATCAACCCTCATTTTATCTATAATACGCTGGAATCCATTAATATGATGGCTATCCAGCAGAAACACGCCGAGGTATCCGATATGGTTACTGCGCTGGGCAAGCTGCTGCGTTATACGATTGATCGGGCCGGGAGGCTTGTTAAGCTCCAGGAGGAAATTGATTTTGTCGCCTCCTATGTCCGTATTCACAAGGTTCGGTATGGCGGGAAGCTCCATGTATTTTTTAACGTGGATGAGGATTTGAAGGATGTCAGCATTCCAAAGCTGATCCTGCAGCCGCTTGTCGAAAATGCGGTCTACCACGGGCTGGATGGACGCGAAGAAGGCGGCATCATCTGGATATCTGCGCTTCGTTTTCAGAATGAGATGCTTCTAACGGTGCGGGATAATGGCAAAGGGATGGACGAGGACGCTATAGAAGCGCTGAATGAGGAGATTGGCAGACAGCCCGCTTATGATTCGCTGAGGCGAAGCGAACAGGATGAGCTGGGGCTGCAAAATATTAGCCAGCGGGTCAAGCTGTTGTATGGAGAAGGCGCGAGCCTGACAGTTGACGGCAGCCCGGGACAAGGGCTGGCGGTTACGATTACTATTTTGCTTCCGGCAGAAGGGGCTGATGAGGATGTATAAGGTGCTGCTTGTTGAGGATGAAATGGTGATACGCCAGGGGCTGCGCGAGCTGATACGCCAATCGGCCCCTTCGTTCGAGGTGACGGGGGAAATGGCGAGCGGAAGGGAGGCGCTCAGCTACCTGAAGTCCGAGGTACCGGACCTGATGATTACAGATATTCGCATGAGGGAAATGGACGGTTTAACGCTGCTGGAAAAGGTCAAGCAGATGTATCCCGAGCTTCTGGTTATTATTTTGAGCGGCTATGGTGAGTTTGAATATGCCCAGAGAGCGATTAGGCACGGGGTGCTTCAATATTTGCTAAAGCCGATTGAACGGCATGAGCTGGTTTCGGTGCTGGAGAGGGCCAAAATGATGCTGGACAAGCGATATGGGGTATCTACGCCGATGGGTGCGCCGGATTCCCCGCAGATGGAGGATAGCGGCGATGCCCGAAAAATTATTCGTGACGTTAAGGAATACGTGAAGCTGCATATTGACGGCGATTTGCGGCTGCAGACGGTTGCTTCCCAGGTCAGCCTGAATGCGACGTATTTGAGCCAGCTGTTTAAGGGAGAAACGGGCAGCAACTATTCCGACTACGTCTCCGAAGCCCGTATGGAGCGGGCCAAATGGCTGCTTAGCCACACACAGCTCAAAATCTATGATGTAGCTCGTCTGTCGGGGCATCAAAGCCCGAAGCATTTTATGCTGGTGTTCAAGCAGCAATGCGGCATGACAGCCGGCGAGTATCGAAACCAGTTTAGCCCGAGTGAGTGAGGGTGAGGGGCTTAAAGCTTAAGCGGGGATCGGGCCAGGACTTGGATAGAGATTTGAATTAGAGCGGGGCGGGAACGTGATAACGGGCCGGAACAGGGAGGCTCGGCGCGTGATAGTGCTCGTGGGTAGAATCAGGGGAGGGCTCGGAGCGTGATAGTCTTCGTGGGTAGAATGAGGAGAGGGCTCGGAGTGTGATAGTGCTCGTGGGTAGAATCAGGAGAGGGCTCGGAGTGTGATAGTGTTCGTGGGTAGAATGAGGAGAGGGCTCGGAGTGTGATAGTGCTCGTGGGTAGAATCAGGAGAGGGCTTGGGAGCGGGGGCGTGATTAGGGTTGTGATGAGGAGAGTGCTCGGAGCGTGACAGTGTTCGTGGGCAGAATCAGGATGTGGACCGGGAGCATAATCGTAGCGTAATTAGGGGGCGGTATTAGGGTGGATTGGAGCGTTTGTATGAAATATCGTACAAAGCACGGCGGGTTTTAGGTAATTGGAGGCCTGTTGTATGAAATTTCATACAAAACAGAGCTGAACCTTTGCTTCTACTAGTGATTTTGTATGATTCATCGTACAAATCGGCTGAACTGCCCACTATCCACCAGATTTTGTATGAATAATCGTACAAACCGCACAACAACAACAGAACAACAAAAGAACAACAACAGAACAACAAAAGAACAACAAAAGAACAACAAAAGAACAACAAAAGAAGAACAAAAGAGGAACAAGGGAAGAACAACACAACAAAAACAGAAGGATAAAAGAAGAACAAAAGAAGCACAAAAGAAGCACAAAAGAGGAACAAGATAAGAACAACACAACAAAAACAGAAGAACAAAAGAAGAACAACACAACAACAACACAACAACAACACAACAACAACACAACAACAGAAGAACAACAGCCATGGAAGGACATAACGATAGAGCGATAAAAGAATATATAAAAATAAATATCATAATTCGGACATCGAAAGGTAAGTATTAGTCAGGTTATCTGACAAATAGATAAAGAAATCGAACCTTTTCTGTAATGTAAGTGATTTTAGAGAGGTATTCCCCTTCGTTATACTGGGGTAGTCATCACAATTAAATGTTGATAAGGGGGATTTGGATGAAGAAGGCAGGATTGGCTCTAACCTCGGTTTTACTGCTGGGTATGGTAATGGGCTGCAGCAGCCAGGGCACAGACACAAAAAAAACGGACGGCACCGCAACAAACGGAGGTACCGAGCAGCTAGCGGATGTGGAATTGAAGTTTTTGATGTGGGGCAATCAAGGGCATATGGATGTATACAACAAGCTTATTGAAGGCTTCCAAACTGAAAATCCCGGCATTAAGGTCAAAATGGAATCCGTTCCGTTTACGGAGTACCAGCAAAAAATTTCGGTGCTAGCCGCCGGCAAATCGCTTCCTGACATCGCATGGGTATCGGAGCGGATGATTCCGCAGTTCAAGGATAACGGCATTTTGGCCGATGTCTCCGAATTCAAAGACGATGCGTCATTCAAGCTGGACGACTACATCCCGAGCACGCTTGATCTGTTCCGCGATGGCGATCAGCTGCTTGGACTGCCTTTTTCAACACCGCCTGTCGTTATGTTTTATAACAAAACCTTGTTTGACCAAGCTGGTTTGACTGATCCCAACACGCTTGCAACCGAAGGAAGCTGGACCTGGGCCAAATTCGAGGAATCGGCTAAAGCGATTGCGAACAACAATGCTCAAAACCGCGTATACGGAGCAAACTTCTTCCGTGACTGGAAAACGTGGGCTATTCTGTCCTCCTACTCCTGGTCGAACGGAAGCGGCCCGTTTAGCCAGGATATGACGGCCTTTACATGGAACGACCAATACGGCATTGAAACAATGGACATGCTGAGCCGGATGATGTTTGAGGATCAATCCCATCCTAAAGCGGGTGAGCAAGTAAGCTTTGACGCAGGCAATGTAGGCATGTTCTTTGACAATTACAGCTATGTATCCAAGGCGCGCGAAATAACGAATTTTGAGTGGAGCATCGCTCCAATGCCTGCGGGCAGCCAAGGCAGCGTGTCCATGCTTGGACAAGCGGGCTATACGCTGTTTAAGGATAGCAAGCATCCGGAAGAGGCGAAAAAGCTGCTCAAATATTTTGCCAGCCAGTCCGGTATTGAAGCAACTGCGACTTATTTTGTACCGCCGCGCACTTCCGTGCTGAACTCAGATTCGTTCCTGAAGCAGCCAAACAATCCGCCGGTGGAGCATATTATGCAAGCCGTGATCGACGAAATGCCAAAAGCTCGCATCATTCCGGGCCATATCCGTTGGCAGGACATCGACAACGCGATTCTGCAAGGCTTTGACCGCCTGTTCGGCAAATCGGGCACCGCAGCAGAAAACCTGGCGAAAATGCAATCCGACGTAGACGCTATTTTGAAATAGGAAAAGAGCATGGAGCAAGAGGATGCCGGTTGTGCCAAGAGTCAAAAGCCGATCGACGTTAGGGACACAGCAGCTTGGCACGTTGGAAGAGCAGCTTGCTGGCGGCGCGGCCGAATTGCCAAAAGTCGTCAGGCGTGTGTGTGAGCGCTAGTCAGACGTACCGGGCCGAATCGGTGGCCTAGAAGGAGCGGCGCATCCGGTATCCTCGGCTTCAAGTTCAAGCAAGCTTGAAGGAGCGAATATCGACATGGGGAAGTTAAAGGAGCAATTGAAACGGAAAAAGCTGAGTTTGCTTATCAGCCTGCCTGCCAATGACGCCAAGCTGGCGCAAGCGGCGCTGGAGGAAGGCGCGGACGGGTTGAAGGTCCATTTTAATGTAGGGCATCGGGCGAGCGGCAATCATTTTGGACCGTTAAACCAATATGAAGAGGTTTTCCGCAGCATTAGAGAGAAGTTCGACGGTCCGTTTGGCGTTGTGCCGTCCGGCAGTCTGGAGGGTGTTTCGCGGGAGGAAATAGAGCGTTTGGCGCCAATCGGCTTCGACTTTTATTCCATCTATGCTCATCATCTGCCTTCATTCATGCTGGAGAATAATGGGCTGGACCGTACCTTCGCAATTAATGATACGTACGATTTTGACCGGGTGAAGGGCGCTGCCGATTTCGGGTTTGCGGCTCTGGAAACCTCCATTGTGCCGGGTAATGAATACGGCACGCCGCTCAGCTTTGCCGATGTGCTTAACTATAGATATTTGGCAAGGCATTCCGGCCTGCCGATCGTCTTGCCATCGCAGCGCAAGTTGGTAGAAGGAGACGTGCCGGTGCTGCATGATGCCGGAATCAGTGTTATTTTGCTAGGAGCTATTGTTACAGGCAAGTCAGAGGATGAGCTGCGCAGAGCGGTCAGCGGCTTCCGAAATGCAATAGACAGATTGAGCTAGAGGCGGTGAAAGCGGAGTGAAGAAAAGTGGCAAAAAACGCAGGGGCGGACCGCTTGCCCGGGAAGCGCAACTGACGGGCTGGTTATTCATATCGCCGATGGTGCTGGGATTTACGCTGCTGTTATTGTTCCCGATGGGAAAAGCGTTGTATATGAGCTTTATGGACTGGCCGCTGCTGGGCGAGCACAGCTTTGTTGGGTTGGAAAATTATCGGAATATTGCGACAGATGAAGTGTTTTGGAAGGTATTCGGGAATACGTTTTATTTTACAGCGGGATTGGTGCCGTTTAACATTGTGCTGGCTTTGATGCTGGCGCTGCTATTATCCAAAAGCATGAAGGGAATCGGATTTTTCCGCACGGCGATTTTTGTGCCCGTCATGACCTCCCTTATCGTATGGTCGATCGTCTGGAAGTACATGTTTGCGACGGATTCCGGGCTGATCAATCAGCTGCTGCTGATGTTTAACATTGAAGGGCCAGCCTGGCTTTACAATGAAAAGCTGGCGATGCCGGCCGTTATTATTACCAGCGTGCTCAAAAACGTAGGTTTGAACATGGTGCTTTTTATAGCGGCGCTTCAGCAGGTTCCTCGTTCACTCTACGAAGCAGCCATGCTGGACGGAGCGGGAAAAACAAAAAGCTTTTTCAACGTTACCTTGCCAATGATTACGCCAACGGTATTTCTGACTGTTGTTATGACCGTAATCGGCTCCTTGAAGGTATTTGGACAAATTTACGTCATGACCCAGGGCGGGCCGAGCAACAGTACAAAAGTGCTTGTGTACTATATATGGGAAAAAGCGTTCAAGCTGTTCCAGATGGGATACGCCTCGGCGCTGGCGTTTGTTCTGTTCTTTGTTGTGCTTGTATTGACTCTGCTGCAATGGCAGCTTAGAAAGAGGTGGGTATTCAATGAAAGCGACACCTGATTTCCGCGCTCGCAAGGCGCTGTCGGCGGCGGGCGTATATGCCGCGTTAACGGCTATTTCGCTGGTGATGCTGGTGCCGTTTTTGTGGATGCTGTCCACCTCCTTCAAGGAGCCGCAGGCTATTTTTACGTATCCGCCTCAGCTATTCCCTTCCACGTTCAAGTGGGAGAACTATGTAGATGTGTTTTCGCTGATTCCGTTTGAACGGTTTTATTTCAACAGCGTTTATATTTCTCTTGTTGTCGTCGTGGGTACTGTCTTTTTTGCTTCGCTTGCGGGATATGCATTTGCCAAAATTCCGTTTTGGGGCCGCAACGTTGTGTTTCTGGTGCTGCTTAGCGCCATGATGATTCCGCATGAAGTAACCGCAATTCCGATGTTTCTGTTTATGCGCGATCTGAACTGGATCGACACGCATCTGCCGCTAATTCTGCTGCCGATATTCGGAGCGGGCGGCGTATTCGGCATCTTTGTAATGAGGCAGTTTTTTATAACCGTGCCAACGGAGCTGGAGGAAGCGGCGATGATCGACGGCTGCAACCGATTCCGCATCTATTGGCAGATTATGCTGCCGATTGCCAAGCCGGGCATGGCGACGCTGACGATTTTTACTTTTGTGACGGTATGGAACGAGTTTTTTGATCCGCTTATTTTCATTAATACTCGCGAGCTGATGACGCTGCCGCTGGGCCTGTCGCTGTTCACCGACGAGGTTGGCACGTCCTGGCATTATCTGATGAGCGCAACCGTTATGGCGACTGTACCGCTGCTGCTTGTGTTCTTCATGGCGCAAAAGCGGTTTATTGAAGGGGTAGCGATGACGGGATTGAAGGAGTAGCAAGGGCAGAAATGAAGAGATAGATAGCGAATAACATAGCGAAAAGTGCTTGATTAGGGACGGGCTTTTGGAAAACGTCGCGCAACATGAGTTGAGGATAGAGCTGCTGTTGAAAACGTTGGGCAACATGGGATGAGGATAGAGCAGCTGTTGAAAACGTCGCGATGCATGATGTAGAAAAAATCATGCCGACGAAGAAAGGAATGTGGTTATGCAGAACAAAATAGAAGCCGATGTTGTTGTCGTAGGCGGCGGGCCGGCTGGAATCGCGGCAGCGATTGCTTCAGGCCGGCAAGGCGTCAAAACGGTGCTGATCGAGCGTTACGGCTTTGTTGGAGGCATGTCCACGGCGGCGATGGTTTATCCGTGGATGACCTTCCATACCGATAGCGGGGAGCAGGTCATTAAAGGCATCGCCCAGGAGATTGTTGACCGATTGCAGGAGCGGGGCGGGTCGCCGGGGCATTTAAGGGATACCGTCGGTTTTGTTCGCACTCTGACGCCTTATCATCCTGAAATTTATCAGGTAGTAGCGGCGGATATGCTGCGCGAGGCGGGCGTTACGCTTCTTCTGCACAGCTTTGTGGATGATGTTGCGGTTAGCGATGGCGTTATCGAAGGCGTTTATGTGACCAACAAATCGGGACGGACGCTGGTGAGAGGCGCCGTATTTGTGGATACTAGCGGCGATGCAGATGTTGCCAAGCTTAGTGGCGCGGAAACGCTTCAGGGACGGGATGGCGACAATCAGTCCCAGCCAATGACGATGAAATTTCGGATGCGCGGCGTGGATCTAGCTCAGATCAAGGCGTATATGCTTCAGCACCCGGAGGAATTTTACAGCAAAACGCCGATTGCGGAGCTGGAGCATTTGCCTCTGACGGGAGTGAGCGGCTTCTACAGCCACTGGAGGAAATCCGGCGTGCCGATTAACCGCGACCAGGTGTTGTTTTTCGCCGGGCCGGCGGATGACGAGGTGCTGATCAACTGCACTCGCGTGCAGGGGCTGGATGCCACCAGCGCTGAAGACCTGACGCTGGCGGAGCAGGAGGGACGCAAGCAGGTGCTGATGATGGCGGAGTTCCTTCAACGCGATGTGCCCGGCTTTCAGCGGGCATCTATTTCGGCAGTAGCGCCTCAAATCGGCATTCGCGAATCCCGGCGCATTGTGGGTCATTATTTGCTGACCAAGGATGATGTTGTGCAAGGCCGAAAGTTTGGCGATGTCATTGCCCGCAGCGGCTACCCCATTGATATCCATGATCCATCAGGTAAAGGCGTTACCGCCTCCTTTATATCCGGCGACGGAGCGTATGATATTCCCTACGGCTGTCTGCTGTCGATGAACGTGCCCAATTTGCTTGCGGCGGGCAGATGCATCTCCACATCTCATGAAGCGCTGGCAACAACCAGGCTAACGCCAAGCTGTATGGCAACGGGGCAAGCTGCGGGTACGGCAGCAGCGCTTTCAGTCAAAAACGGAGTGACGCCTGGCAAGCTGGACATTGCTAGTCTGCAAGAGGAGCTGCGGAAGGGGAAAGCGGCGATTTAGAGGCGGAATAGATTCAGTCGAAAATATTCAGCCGAATAGATTTAGGATGAGAATTAACTTCCGGGACGATAACGATTATTTGCAGAGTACTCTCTTTTTGCCATCATTGGGGCAGAAGGGAGTACTCTGCTTATGTTTCGCCATAAGGATTCTCTGAATAGTTGTGGACTTCGATATCTGCCTCATGCCCTCCTGCCGGTCACCGATGACCGCTAGAGCCCCAAATGGATACATGGGCTTTGCATAACGGTCGCCGACGTCCTTTAGACGCTCAAAAGTCGCGTTTTGGGGATGAATATAAGCTTTTACGGTCATGCATGACCTTTAGAAATGGACATCGCATCAAAACGGGGTTTTAAAGGTCATGGATGTCCGTAACATGGGGCTAGCGTCCGTCTCTGATACTCGACAAAGACGACGTGTGCCGTTCTATCCGGCCCCTGCAAAGGCAAACATTGTGGCTACTCCTATGAAGAGAAACTAAACATTTTTCTAGTAAGCGTTAACAGGAAATTTAAGTCATTGACATACCTTCCCTGCTATACTACTATTGGTTTATCTTATTAATCCTACTAAATAACTATGAATAATCAAAATAGTTGTTTTTGAGGCTAATTGTTTCTGGATAGTTGTTTTTTAAGGAAGCGCCTTACATCTTTTTAGGCAAACAGGGGGATGACCAACGATGAAGACAAAAGCTTGGGTACAACTGATAACGGCGATTTTGTTAGTGACGATAGTGGCGGCTTGCTCCAAAAATGACGCACAGCCTGCTTCCAGCCCAACCGCGGCTAATGGCGGAGCGGGACAAAGCGGGGAAACGGCGGCGCCGGAGGCGAAGGAATACCGCGACACTTTGAATATTGCATTGACGGCTCAGCCGCCAACCTTGGATACAGCCATTACCGTATCGGCGGTAGCGCTGGATACGGCGGGCAATATTTTTGAACAGCTGTTTACATTGGATGCGAACTATAATCCGGTGCCGGTGCTGGCGGAATCGGTGGAGGTCAGCGAGGACGGATTGACGTACACCTTCCCATTGCGCAAAGGCGTGAAGTTCCATAACGGCGAGGAGCTGCAAGCGGAGGACGTGGTGGCTTCCATGAACCGCTGGCTGGCGATTTCTTCCCGCGCAAAGGTGCTGCTTGCCAATGCCAAGTTTGAAGAGGTTGATCCCTACACAGTTAAACTGACGGTTGAATCCGCAACCTCCGACGTGCTGATTCTGATCGCTTCGCAAGCGCAATTCCCTTCCATCACGACGAAGGAAATTGTCGAAAGCGCGCCGGCTGAAGGCATCACCGAATACATCGGCACGGGGCCTTACAAGTTCAAGGAGTGGAAGCAGGACCAATACATTCACCTTGTGAAATACGATGAATATCAATCACCGGAAGGCGCCCCTAGCGGCTTTGCCGGAACAAAGGAAGCTCCAACTGAAAATCTGTACTTCCATTTCGTAACGGATCACTCCACGCGCATTGCCGGTGTCAAAACAGGACAATACGACGTAGCCGACAGCATTCCAATCGAAAGCTACGATGAGCTGGCCGCAGTGAGCGATCTTGAGCTTCAGTCCTTCCCGGGCGGTGCTTTGACAGCATTTTTTAATACCCGCGAAGGCTTGCTGGCTGATGTGAAAATTCGCCAGGCTATTCTGGCAGCCTTTAATAATGAAGAAATCATGCTGGCGAGCTTTGCCAAGCCGGAGCTGTATTCCCTGGCTCCAGGCTACCTGAACAGCAACCAGACGTTGTGGTCCAACGAAGCCGGCGCGGAATACTACAATCAGAATAATCCTGAAAAAGCGAAGCAATTGCTTGCAGATGCAGGCTATAACGGCGAGGAAATTACTCTTTTGACAACAAAGGACTATAACGAAATGTACACCGCAACGCTAGTTATCCAGGAGCAGCTCCGTCAGATCGGCTTGAATGTAAAAGTAGACAACTACGATTTTCCAACCTTTCTGGAAACAAAAAATGATCGCAGCAAATGGGACATTTTTGTAGCCAGCACGGGGTACCAGTTGACGCCTCCGCAATTGCTTGCGGTTAACCCGGACTGGGCGGGGCTGGACGACGAAAACGTGAAGCAGGCGCTGAAAGACATCCGCGGGGCGGCAAGTCCCGAAGCGGCGAAGCAGGAGTGGGAAAAGCTACAAGGCTATCTCTATGAAATTGCCTCCTCAACGGTTATCGGCCATTATAACGGCATTGTAGCAATCAACAAAAATCTGGAAGGCTTTGAGCTGTTTGAGGCGCCTGTCGTCTGGAACGCGAAGCTGGAAAAATAGAACGGTCGCCGGAGGAGGGTGCCGGAAGCTGCTGGAGCGGGTTTTGCATACACGCCCCAGGTCAGCTTTCGGCATCCTTTTCTGCTAAATTTGGTGCAAATGAGGGAGAGCTGTGCTGGCATATATCGCAAAAAGACTGCTGTCGCTTATTCCGGTTTTGTTTGTTGTTACAGCAGCCTTGTTCCTGATTATTCATATTACGCCGGGAGGACCGGCCTCCTCCATCCTGGGAATGGAGGCCAGCGCGGAGGAAATCGCCGCTTTGAACAAGGAGCTGGGACTGGATGGGCCAATCCTCACCCAATATACAAACTGGATCGGCAAGGTGCTGCAGGGGGATTTGGGCAATTCCATCTTTATGAAGCAGTCCGTGGCCCAAGCGATCAAGGAGCATATCGGGCCAACGCTTTCGCTCGCTATCATCGCTCAGGCTATCGCAATAGCGCTGGCGATACCGTTTGGCATTTTGGCGGCTTACAAAAGAGGAACGGCGGCGGATTATACGCTGATGGGCGTGTCGCTGATGGGTATGGCAGTGCCGGGTTTTTTGCTGGCCCTGTTCCTGGTGCTGCTATTTGGCGTCAAGCTGCAATGGCTGCCTGTAGCGGGTTACGCGGAGCTGGGCAAAGGGCTTGGGGATCATCTTAAGCATCTTATCCTGCCCGGCATTTCGCTTGGCACCATTCAGGCAGCGCTTATTGCGAGGATGACCCGTTCCTCCATGCTGGAGGTGCTAAACCTTAATTTTATTAAAACGGCTCGCTCCAAAGGGGTAACCGAAGCGAAGGTGCTGTTCAAGCACGCGTTTCGCAATGCTTTCCTGCCGATTCTGACGGTGCTGGGGCAAACGTTCGGCACATTGGTAACGGGCGCGGTGGTTGTGGAGGGTATTTTCAACATCCCGGGCTTGGGGCAGCTGATTTTGAACTCCATCGCCAGACGGGATTACACCGTTATTCAAGGCGTGGTGCTGATTGTTACGTTGATATACGTGGTCATTAATTTGCTGATCGATTTGCTGTACGGCGTTGTGGACCCGCGCGTGCGGCTGGACCGCAAATAGGGGGAGAACCAAGTGGAGATAACGGAAAGCAAAGAATACATCGCGGATCTCAGCAAAAGAATGCGCAAGGAGCAGCGGGGTCTCAGCCGCCGCCGCTTCTTCTCCAATCCCGCGCTGGTGGCGGGCGCGGCTATCTTTGTCGTGCTGGCTGCATTGGCAGCGCTTGGACCATGGTTGACCTCTTTTGACCCCTATGCCATGAAGGTGACGGAGCGGCTCAAAGCGCCAAGCGCTTTGCATCTGCTGGGAACGGACGAATTTGGCCGGGATTTGTTCACCCGGCTGCTGTATGGAGCCAGAGTTTCGATCAGCGTAGGGCTGATCGTCGCGGCGTTGTCGTCGTTTCTGGGATTGCTGATAGGAGTGTACGCCTCCTTTTACAAGACGCTTGACCATGTTCTGATGCGCATCTGCGACGGACTGGTGGCGATTCCCGGCATTTTGCTCGCGATTGCGTTGATGGCTGCGCTGGGAGCCTCCGCTCTTAATGTGGTTATTGCGCTGACCATTGTATTTACGCCGAACATTGCGCGCGTGGTACGGTCCAGCGCGCTGGTGATCAAGGAGCAGACCTACATTGAAGCGATGCGCGCTCAGGGCGCAAGCAACACCCGCATCATTTGGGCCCATATTATCCCTAATACGCTGTCTCCTCTACTGGTGCAAGCGACATTTGTGTTTGCGGAAGCGATTATTTCAGAGGCGGCGCTCAGCTTTCTGGGAGCGGGCATTCCGGCTCCGGAGCCAAGCTGGGGCAATATTTTGCAAGCCAGCAAGCTTGTTATTTACAAGGCCTGGTGGATGGTCGTTTTTCCCGGTGTCGCGATTGTCCTGTCGGTGTTAAGTCTGAACCTGCTGGGCGACGGCCTGCGCGACTGGCTGGACCCAAGGGTCAAGGGAAGCGGAAATGGAACAAAGCGGAAATGGCGTAAAGCATAGCTTGAATGAAGCTGCCGAGGCATAGCGGGAACGGGATTGAAGCACAGCTTGAAAGAAACCGCCGAAGAATAGCGGCAATACGGTGTAGCTGCAATGATCCAACCGGGGCAACGCCGGCCGGTATGCCTATCGCAGAAGGGGGAGGAAGCGGATGACAACACCGCTGCTGGAGGTTCAATCGTTAAAAACACATTTTCATACGGAGCGCGGCCGTGTTACGGCTGTTAATGGCGTCAGTTTTTCCGTGGAGCAGGGCGAAATAATCGGAATCGTTGGCGAATCCGGCTGCGGCAAAAGCGTCATGTCGCAATCCATTATCCGGCTGCTGGATCATACCGACGATATAAGCTACGAGGGAGAGGTCAAGCTGGACGGGCGGGATTTGCTGTCGCTGTCGAAGGCGGAAATGCGAAAGGTGCGCGGCAACGACATTGCTATCATTTTTCAGGACCCGCTGACCTCGCTTAATCCCGTATACACCATCGGAGAGCAAATTGGAGAAGCCATTACGCTTCATCAAGGCTTGTCCAAAAAGGAAGCTCGGAAAAAAGTCATCGACATTCTCCGGTTGACGGGTATTCCGTCGCCTGAAGTGCGGGTTGACGATTACCCTCATGAATTGTCTGGCGGCATGCAGCAGCGGGCGATGATTGCAATGGCGCTGTCCTGCGAGCCGCGTCTGCTGATTGCCGACGAGCCCACAACGGCGCTGGACGTTACGATCCAGGCGCAAATTCTTGATCTTATCGTGGAGCTGAACCGGCGTCTCGGCATGGGCGTATTGTTCATTACGCATGATCTTGGCGTTGTTGCGGAAATTTGCACAGGCGTAAAGGTTATGTATCTGGGACAAATCGTAGAGGAAACAACAACCGACCGCCTCTTCGAGTCACCGCTGCATCCCTACACGCAAGGCTTGATTGCGTCGATTCCGCTCATGGACCGGGACAGAAGCGAAAAGCTGCATGTTATCGAGGGGGCTGTTCCATCATTGGGCAACATTCCGCAGGGCTGCCGCTTCTCGACGCGTTGTCCGTTTGCCGACGGTAAATGCCGCGAGCAGGAGCCGCCGATGACGCAGCATCGCGACGATCACGGAGTCAAATGCTGGCATTTCGAAGCCATTGCCAGACAGCGGGAGGTGACAGCGGGATGAGCGCAATAAACAAGCTTAATGGAGAGAACAAAAAGGTGCTGCTGGATGTGCGCCATTTGGAGAAGAAATTTCCGGTTTATGGCCCTTTTGGCAAGCTGTTTGGCACCCGCGCGTTTGTACATGCGGTGACGGATGTTTCTTTTGAGCTATATGAGGGTGAAACCTATGGTCTGGTTGGAGAATCCGGCTCCGGCAAAAGCACAACAGGACGCAGCATTCTGGGATTGGCTCCCGCAACGGGCGGCGAAGCCATTTACGAGGGAAGGAGCTTGTTCCGCTTGTCGGGAGCGGAGATGAACAAGCTTCGCAAGGACATACAGCTTGTGTTTCAGGATACCTACTCCTCGCTTAATCCGCGCAAGCGAATCGGGCAAATTTTGGAGGAGCCGCTTGTTATTCACAAAATGGGAAATCGGGAAGAGAGACGGGAATCGGTTTTTGCTATTTTGAAGGTTGTAGGCTTGCAGCCGGAGCATTATTTCCGCTATCCCCACGAGTTTTCCGGCGGCCAGCGACAGCGGCTGGGGTTGGCGCGCGCCTTGATTCTGAATCCCAAGCTGATGATATGCGACGAGCCGGTTTCTGCGCTGGATGTGTCCATACAATCGCAAATTTTGAATCTGCTTCGGCAATTGCAGAAGGAGCTGAAGCTTACGCTCCTGTTTATTACGCATGACATTAGCGTAGTACGGTATATATCCGACCGGATCGGCATCATGTATCTGGGCCGCATCGTGGAGGAAGCGCCAACGGAGCTGCTGTTCCAGGGACCGCAGCATCCGTATACCCAGGCGCTATTTTCGGCGGTGCCCGATTTTACCCGCAGGAAGCTGAAAGAGCGAACCGTGCTGCAAGGCGAAATTCCATCTCCGCTGTCGCCCCCATCCGGTTGTGTATTTCATACACGCTGCCCGCTGGCGAGCGAAATCTGCAAAAAGCAGGTGCCCGAGCTGAAGGAATCGCTTGATGGGCATCGGGTGGCCTGTCACCACCATGAGTTTTGAATCGTTTAAAAAGGGAGAGCTGAAGCATGACAATTGTAAAAGTGGTAGACGGACAAGACGGAATATACAATGAAGCAGGTTATCAATTGAAGGGCAGTCATTCTCCAAACTCGGAAGGGCTATCGCCGCGCGAGCTGCTAGAGGCATCGCTGGGATTATGCGTTTCCATCTCGCTGCAAAAAATTATGAACTATGATGGCGTGGAGTATGATGCCAATACTATTCATATCGAAGTAACGGCAGCCAAGCCGGAGGACAAAAGCAACCGTTTCAGCGATTTTCATGTTCGTGTCACGCTGCCGCCCAGCCTGGATGAGGCTTACAAGGAAAAGCTGAAATCCGTGACGGAGCGGGCTTGCACGATTGGCAATACACTAAAAGCGGGAGCAACAGTAGAATTGGTAGAAGCTCAAATGTAAGCAGGGCTAGCCCGAATTAAGCACATTCCTGCGGCTGTACACCGCCTCATAGTCTAACAAAAACCCGAATTGTCCCAAGCGGCGATTCGGGTTTTTGATTATGATACCTTGTCTCTGACAGGCAAATTTTGATTCTCTCATTCCATGCGGTATAATTAGCACAATAATGGTAATAGATTCGGTGCAGCCCTCTTTACTAAGCCGTCTATCTGTTTATCTGTTATCTGTTATCTGTTATCTGTTATCTGTTAATCTCCTAACCAGAGTGTTGACAAAATGAACCAGTGTGAATATACTGTGTATATAAATATACACAGTATGCTGACATGACCAATTGAAGGGATTGAGGAATGAAATGAAGAAATTATCCGTCTTATTTTTAAGCTTCGTCATGTTATTTGTATTTGCAACGGGAGCGCAAGCACAAACTGCGGCGCCTTCCGTAAAGGTTTTGCTTGGCGAGGAGCAGCTGGCGTTTGCTGGCGCGCAGACATTTATTGAAAAAGGAACAACGTTGATTCCGGTCAAGCCTTTCCTGGAGAAACTGGGCTATGAGCTGAGCTGGGAAGCTGAAACCTCCACTCTTTATGCATCCAAAGGCGAGCTTTCTTTTGTCCTGGAGCGCGATAGTGATGAGGCGATGGCTAATAATGAGGGCTACAAGCTGAATGTCGCTCCAAAAATCGTCAACGGAACACTATATGCTTCGCTTCGTTTTCTGGCTGAAAATGCCGGTTACCGCATTGGCTGGGATTCCGAAAACCGCGCTGCCGCACTGGAGCAGCAGGACAGCAAGGGCTTTTTCTGGAAGGTTGAGAAGGACGGTTCGGTTGTGTACCTGCTGGGCTCTATTCATGTCGGCAACGAAGTGATGTACCCAATGCGCCCAGAAATCAATGCAGCGTATGGAAACTCTGACCATCTGGTGGTAGAAATCAATATTGCGGCTCCAATGGACGAGCAAACGGTTGCTGATATCCAGAAGTATATGACATATGCTGATGGCTCAACCTTGAAGGAACATATCGACGCTGAATCGTATACAAAGCTTCAAGAGATTTTGAAGGAAGTTGGGGCTCCGGAAACAGCATTTGATACCTATAAGCCTTGGGCAGTCAGCAATCAATTGACGGTTCTGAAATCCGCGCTTGGCGGTTATGAAACTGGTCTTGGCATTGATATGTATTTCCTGCAAAAGGCGATGATTACCGGCAAATCCATATTGGAGCTGGAATCGTACGACTCCCAATTCTCGATGTTTAACAACTTTTCTGACGAGTTCACAGCTTCTATGCTGCAAGAGACTATTGCTGCATACCATCAGCCCGATACCACCACCGACACGATGGCTACAATGTGGGTAGACGGTGACGATGCTGCATCGGCCGAATTGACTAATGCGATGAAGGAGCTGCCTGAATATTATAAAGGCATGATCGGCGACCGCAATGAAGGCATGATTGAAAAAGTAGAAGGCTACCTGGCTGATGAAAACAAGGATACCTACTTCGTTGTTGCCGGATACCTTCATATGCTGGGCGATGACGGAATTATTACGAAGCTGCAGGAAAAAGGCTACACGATTACTCGTCAATAGCAATAGCATCACCTCAATAAAATGAGCTTGAAGAATAAGCTTGAAGAACAATAATGATGAAGACAAAGGCGCCGGGAAACTGGCGTCTTTTTTATGTGTGTAAAAATCAATGTGGAAGCGCGTCTATTTTAGACATTCGTTATATAAGGATTAATTCAAAAATACCGTTTTTCACCTTGACAGGTGAGCGCCAGGGAATTAATATTAGTTTATAGACCGACAGTCGGTCTATAAAAGAAAGGATGCGAAACTTATGAAAGATAAATCATTTGGCACATTTTTAATTCTATGGTTGGGACAGTTTGTGTCCAGCATTGGCAGCGGGTTAACCGCCTTTGGACTTGGAGTGTATGTATTTCAGCAAACGCAATCCGCTACGGCGGTTTCGATGGTAACATTAAGCACGTTTTTGCCGATTATTTTGCTGGCGCCGGTGGGCGGCGTATTGGCGGATCGTTTTGACCGAAGGCTAATGATGCTGATTGGAGACGGCGGCGCGGTTATTGGTTTGGCTTATCTCTTGTTCCTGCTAGCAACGGGTGAAGCAGCGCTTTGGCAAATTTGCGCATCGGTTGCATTCAGCTCGTTGTTCGCTTCATTGACGGAGCCCGCATACCGGGCCAGCATTAGCGATTTGCTGACAGAGGAATTTTTCGCCAAGGCAAGCGGAATGGTTCAATTGGCCGGAGCAGCCAAGTTTCTTATTTCCCCCGTTGTTGCCGGCCTTTTGCTGCGCGTGATGGATGTAGAGATGCTGATTCTAATGGATATATCTACGATTATTGTGACCTTTTTGACGATTACGGCTGTTCGCAGAAGCTTTGGCGCTAAGCCTGCTCAAGCCGGACAACAGAATAAAGCCCAGGTTAAAAAGAGGGATGGGGCTTCTAACAAAGAAAAGTCCCGGCCCATTATCCAGATGGCTCAGGAATTGCGGGAAGGCTGGCAGCTGGTCGTTTCCAATCGCGGCGTATTGATGCTGATGCTGCTTCTTACGGCTATAACGTTTTATATGGGTTTTCTGGAGACGTTGTATACGCCTATGGTGCTGCCGCTGTCAGATGAGCAGACGTTAGGCATTGTACAATCGGTTAGCGCAACGGGCCTGCTGCTTGGCAGCTTGTTTATCGGGCTGTTTAGCAAAAGCAGCCGCTACGTGCGTATGTTGTCGGTTGGCCTCTTGATTGCGGGACTGTTCTTTTCCCTTATCGGCATGTCTCCAAATGTATGGCTAATTGCAGGTGCGGGGTTTTTATTTTTCGCCGCCATGCCTTTTGTCAATACAGGAGCCGATGTCTTGATTCGCAAAAATATTCCAAACGAAGCGCAAGGAAGAGCTTGGGGAATTATCGGAGTTATCTCGCAATTAGGATATGTGCTGGCTTATGCATCCGCGGGTCCTCTTGCCGACCATGTATTTAATCCATTACTGGAGGAAAATGGCTCCTTGGCTTCCACGGTGGGTCAACTGATAGGAACTGGCCCGGGCCGCGGCATTGGTCTTTTGTTCATGGTTGCGGGCGTATCGGTTATTGGGCTTGGCTTCGTGGTGGCTAGAATGAAATCCGTTATCCAGCTGGAAAAGCAAGCGGCTGCTGATGAAATAAAGCTGGCTGACGATTCTATGGTACCGGGTGTATAATTTTATTGAAGCAATAGAAATAATACTAATAGAACAAATAGAACAGACAGATCATAGCAAACCCGTTTCGGCGTGACAGCCGGAACGGGTTCTTTTGCAAAATCCGCTGATGCAGTAGGGTGAAACTGGCTTGATTCCTGCGAGGATTAGGGTAAACTATAGGGAGAGGCGACTTTGTCCTTTCGGGGCAGAGCAGGAGAATATACGATCCAAAAGCATTGGAGATCTTACGTTTGCTGTCAAGCAGACGGAGGGTCTCTTTTTTTCTGTTAGGGCTTGATAATTTTGGTATACTGAGGAGAGATGGGAGAATATGCATGTTTTTGTAGGTAAAAAGGATGATTTATCGTTATTTGTCACCATGGAGCGTTTTGATGCTGCGTTTGTGCAAAAAATTAAGTCCTTGAAGCAAAGAAAATGGCTTCCAGCGGAGCGGATGTGGGTTGTACCCTATACGATTGTTAGCATGGAGGACCTGTGGACGCTGGTCATTTCCGAAGCCGACAGCTTTGAAATTCAGGAGGCGTTGATGGAGGAATGCCCTTTTTGGATGGAAAGGGTGGTGGAGCGGCAGCGGAAGACCATTCGCGATGAGGTGGATCGAGCAACAGAAACAAGTGAAAAAGCCTCGGTGGATGATCTTGTAAAGCAATTAAAACTACGGGGCTACAGCCACCGAACGATTAAAGCATATTGTGGACATGTGAAGCGGTTTGAAGACTTTAAAGCTGAAGGGAAACCCTCGAGCATAGAGGATTATTCACTTGCCTTGCTTGGAAAAGGGAGATCGCACTCTTTTGTCAATCAGGCCATAAGCGCTCTCAAGTTTTATTCAGCTCATGTACTGGATGAGAAGCAGGGGGCCTCGTTCGTAAGGCCCAAAAAAGAGCGGAAGCTGCCGAATGTATTATCCTCCGGTGATGTGCTTAAAGAATATGCGGCGGGCATGGGGGCGGATTAGTGGCTGTTTCCGGGCCAGGATGGGCGAAAGCATTTGACGGATAGGAGTATGCAGAAGCTTTTTGAGCGATGTAAAAGCGAAGCGGGGATTGATAGGCCGGTTAGCGTTCATTCTCTTCGGTATTCCTTCGCAACCCATCTGCTGGAGAACGGAACCGACCTTCGGTATATTCAGGAGCTTCTGGGGCATCAGAGCAGCAAAACAACAGAACGGTATACACATATGAGCGTAAAGGATGTTCGGCGGATACGAAGTCCGCTGGATGGTTTGATGCAGGGGGAATAGGTGCAAGGCAGGAGGGAGCCGTGGGCGTGAACTGCTGCTTGCAGTGGGGCGTTCACGAACATATTCAGGAATCCCCCAAATGTAGGGTTTTAGCGAAATACGTAGATAGGGAAGTTATAGGAAATGAACGATAAAAGAAATAAATATTGGAGGATATACAATGAAGCCTAGAATTTTTGTTAGTTCAACATATTATGATTTAAAGCATATTAGAAACAATGTAGAAAGATTTGTACATCAATACGGTTTTGAGCCAGTCCTATTTGAAAGTGGGAACGTATTCTTTGAGCATGACAAAGAATTAGATATATCTTGTTATAACGAAGTAAAACTTTGTCACATGATGGTATTAATAATTGGTGGCAGATACGGTGCTCCCACCAGTGAGGAAAAGCAAAATGAATTTGTTAAGAAATATGAAAAAAACTATATATCAATTACACGAAAAGAATTCAGGGAGGCTGTTGATTACAACATCCCTATATTTATTTTCGTTGAAAAAAATGTATATAGTGAATATCATACCTTCAAAAAAAATAAGAAAATATTTTTAGAACTTTTAAAAGATCCGGAGTCGAATTTTAGATTTGCATATGTTGATAGTTCTAATATTTTTGATTTTATAGATGAAGTTAAGGTTAAAGCAATTACCACTTTTGAGAAATTTGAAGAAATAGAGGTGTATTTAAGAAGTCAATGGGCGGGTATGTTTTATAATTACATAATAGATTCAATCAAAGAAAAAGATAAGAACAAGATAATAGATGAAGTATCTGAATTGCATAATATTTCAGAACGAATGAATGAAATGATTAATCAGATAGGTAAATCTATTCTTTCAGAGTCAGGAGAATTTGAAGATGTAGTTAAAAGGCAAAATGAAAAGACAATTTCATTTTACACTCATAAAATAGTTGAAAATATTAAATTTAAAAGTATTTTTATATTTGAAGAGAAAGAAAAGAGTAAAATATTCGAAATAACAGAGCTTTTTGTTGATGTAGTTTTAAACAATATGCAAGTTTATGACCAAAATGGTATATTTCTAGACACTGAATTTATTTTCAGTGATCTAGATGAAGAAATAAAAAATTCAATTAATAAAAAACTAACAGAAATAGATCATTCTTTATACTTTGAAAATATTAATTTATTAAATATCTACGAAATATATTCTAGCAAATTGAAGACCTTATTTAATAATAATGGACTGGAAAGCTTATTTAAAGAAGCGTTAGAAGAATTGTTTGAAAAAGAATTGATTTTACCGTTTTAACCGTTTGAATGCAATTCAACGAAGTCGTCCACATCCTATAACACCATGTTCACGCATCGTCGCATCCGCTCCTCGGTCCGTCAGAAGATGAGAAGCCAGGAAGTGGATTCAGCCGGACAACCCTGCAAGGCTAAGTGGCGGAGCCACCCGGCAAGAATCAATCGCTGCGCTGGATTGATGGGCAGCTTAAGCCTTTCGGGCTCGTGAACACAAGACGTTAGATGAAATCACAGTAAAGGGCGATAACAATGGATCTATTATCTTTTTCAACAGGATATACTGCTCAAGATCAAAATCAAATAAGTTTTAATTGGAACGGAAAACATGCAAATGAGTTTTTTGATTCAAACCAACAATTTAGAAGGAATATTATTAGTTTTGTAATTGAAAACGATCAATTATATTTTCCAGTAGACCTCATTAGAGATTTATTTTTAGAAGAAGCAAAATGGTCAGTTCAAGCATGGTCCGTGGGATATGATTTTAATATATTGGGTGAGAAGCTTATTAGATATGGGAAAGATAAGTTCCTAAATGACTTCTTAATCGGGGCATTTTCAAGCTTTGATACATATTGTTCAAGTAGAATGATGCATCTTGAGCGGTTCGAGGTTGAATCAGTGCTAGAGGAATTAAAAAAGCGATTGAAAGATCCGGAATGTAAAGATTATAAGGACAAATACGACTCTGGAATTGAATTGTTCGAAAGCTATCTAGAAGGTAATCAAAGGGAAGGACTTTTTCAAATTACAGGTGATATACAAGTAACAAATATAAGAGTTGTCAAACCAAGTAAAATTAAAAATATGATAAGAACAGTATACAAGAAGATAAAACGAAATTTGTAAGTAAGACTGAGGGACTGTGACATCATCTAACATAATATTCACGCATCGGAGCCTGACGGCTCCTCGGTCCGCAAGAAGCGATCGGCAGGGAAGCAGAATCAGCGGACACATCCGCACCGACTAACCGCATCGCGGCCGGCTCCCGTTGGGAGCCTTAAGTCGGTGGGACGTCGTGAATACGGGAACGTTATAAGTAATCTCCTCAAAATAACTAAGTAAAAAAAGGAGGACAATAGTATAAACATCTCATCTATTGTTAGCTGGATAGATATCGCAGCTTCTAATAATCAAATTAAAGAAGTGGAAAGGCTGATTAAATCAATAGACATATCTGACCAACTGGGGTTACACGGAGAATTAGGTATAGAGGCATTAAGAACAATTAAAGACAATAGGGATCAACTAAATATTGATGAATCTGTGAAGGAACATATGATCTGGTATTACTTCACTAAACAAGATTGGAGTGATTCAATTTTAGCAGAAGTAATCAAAATCTATGAACAGAATAGTTATATAGCGTTGGAAAGCACTGTTGTAAGTGCACTAAAACAAGGTAACGTAGAAGAACATCAAATTGAAATTATTAGAAGAGCATTTAATAAAAAGGAAATTGTAAAACAAATCGGTAAATGGCTAGAGAGAAACCAGAAAGAGATCTGAAGGGTAATTCAATGAAGGCGGAGACAACTTATAACACCATGTTCACGCATCGTCGCATTTGCTCCTTGGTCCGGCAGAAGTTGAGAAGCAAGGAAGTAGATTCAGCCGGACAACCCTGCAAGGCTAAGTGGCAGAGCCACCCGGCAAGAATCAATCGCTGCGCTAGATTGATGGGCAGCTTAAGCCTTTCGGGCTCGTGAACAAAAAACGTTATCCAAAACACCTGGAACCGACGATACGAACTGACTGTTTAATCCATGGCAAGTTTGAAGCACGTTTTAGGGTCGGAGAACCGTATAAGATCGAAGAACTGGTATAAGACGAAGACGGAAGAGCCATATAAGATCGAGGAACGGTATAAGATCGAAGAACTGTATAAGATTGAATAGCCGTGTAAGGTCGAAGAACTGTATAAGATCGAAGAGCTGTATTTTGTAAGAGTGAATCAAGAAGTCAGGTGAATCGGATAACACCATGTTCACGCATCGTCGCATCCGCTCCTCGGTCCGGCAGAAGTTGAAAAGAACTGAAAGCGTAATCAGCCGGACAACCCTGCAAGGCTAAGTGGCGGAGCCACCCGGCAAGAATCAATCGCTGCGCTTGATTGATCGGCAGCTTAAGCCTTTCGGGCTCGTGAACAAAAAACGTTAGACGCAAGGCGCAAGATTGTAGGAGATTATAAATTACGGGAATGAAAAGACGTAGATGCGTCAATGATTTCAAGGAAAGTTCCCTGTGCGGGAACGGATTGAAATAGAAGCATCAATGATTTCAGGGTAAGTTCCCTGTGCGGGAACGAGATTGAAATAGGAGCGTCAATGATTTCAAGGAAAGTTCCCTGTGTGGGAACGAAATTGAAACAGGAGCGCAATGATTTCAAGGAAAGTTCCCTGAACGGGAACGAGATGGAATAAACAGATGTATATGAGGGTGAGTTCAAGGAGGCCCAGCGTCTAACACCATGTTCCCGCATCGTCGCATTCGCTCCTCGGTCCGGCAGAAGTTGAGAAGCATGGAAGCGTAATCAGCCGGACAACTCTGCAAGGCTAAGTGGCGGAGCCACCCGGCAAGAATTAATCGCTGTGCTTGATTAATCGGCGGCTTAAGCCTTTCGGGCTCGTGAACACAAGACGTTATGCGTAACTTCCCAACATTCGTAAATACTATAAGAGTTGGAGAAGACTAATAGACTGTAGGAGATTGAAAGTGGTAGGAAATTGAAGTTCCGTAGGAGATTGAAAAGCAGTAGAAGATTGAAGAGCTGTAGGAAATTGAAAAACGGTAGAAGATTGAAGAGCCGTAGGATATTGAAAAACGGAAGAAGATTGAAGAACTATAGGAGATTGAAAGGCTATAGAGGATTGAAAATTCGTATAAGAGATAAGATCTGTCAGGCTTAGTGAAATGTAAGTGAATCGAGGAAGTGGGAAGCAACGCATAACACCATGTTCACGCATCGTCGCATCCGCTCCTCGGTCCGGCAGAAGTTGAGAAGCAAGGAAGTGGAATCAGCCGGACAACCCTGCAGGGCTAAGTGGCAGAGCCACCCGGCAAGAACAATGGCTGCGCTTAATTGTTTAGCAACTTAAGCCTTTCGGGCTCGTGAACAGAAAACGTTATATGACATACCCGAAGAATCTAAGAAAGATTTTTAAAAATCAAAAATTAAAGGAGAGCAAGAATGAAAATAAATAATGAAGATATTAAATTTATCAAAGCAGATGAAGATCTAAAGACATTAATTACAAACAACTGGAAACCCATAATAGGAAACCACATGCATATCAATGATGGTATTTCTATTGTTGGTATGCTCAAAGAAGAACCGATTGCAGTGATATCAGTGTATTGGACGCATTGGATTAAACCTTTAAATGAAGAGATGGACGGATACATAGACATAATTGAGGTAAAGGATGATTATAGAAGAAATGGAATAGCTAAATATTTGGTAGAGAAGGCTGAAGATGAATGTAGGATAAGAAATCTAAAGCAAATTAGATCATGGAGTTCAGATAACAAGCTTGAGGCTCTACGGATGTGGAAGAAGTTCGGATATGGTATGTGTCCGGCACGTATCATTAGCGGACCGAATCAAGATATTCTTGTCAATGGATTTTATGTTGTAAAGACACTAATACAAGAAACGTAATATATTTATATAAGATTTTTAGCTTATTCGAAGATGTCGGGTACGTCATATAACACCGTATTCACGCGGCGGGCTTGACGGCCCTTGGTCTGCAGAGGAATTTCGGGGGAGTGGAATCAGCAGACAACCCTGCACTGGCTAAGTCCGTCGGACCCGGGGCTTACGCCCCTTAAGCCAGTGAGGGTTCGTGAATACAAGAACGTTAGACGAAACCAACTGAAGCAAAAAGAGGAGTAAAATGAACGAATACAGTTTCATTCGCATTAAAGATGCTTTTCCAACAGAAAACTTGATTGGCCGTTGGGTCATTGGCCTAGCAGTTATACATAACGATTTTATCTTCCTTAAAGACCAGCTTTATTTATTATCTGAAGATATCTCAACAGTTATATCTAAAGTGCCGGCAAGTTTTAAATTAATTGCTGCGTCGTTACGGGAGGCGATCTTTTATTTAGAAGAATCTGAGAAGCAAATTGATATTAAAGAGTATATTTCAGAGCTACCTCCCCATATTCTTAAGTTATATAGCTTTCTTACTCCGTTATATAGAACAGGTGACCAGTCTGACTTATTACAAAGACTAACAAATCTCAGGAATATAACCTATCATTTCTCTAAGCCACATAGGAACGAATTTATTAAGGCGTTAGAGGAAAATCAAAATCAAATAATATATAACGAGGACATGAATCAGCATTTTCTTTATGCAGAACTTATTAGGAACTCTATATTAATACACTCATTACTCAAAACCGAAGAAGATGAGATTTCAGAACTAATAAGAAGCATTAAAAGTGCTATTGATAATTTTATTAAGTTCTCAAGAGAAGTAAACAAATATTATTTAAAAGATTTTTTGTAAGTTAAACTACGCGGCATCGTCTAACACCATGTTCACGCATCGTCGCATCCGCTCCTTGGTCCGGCAGAAGTGGAGAAGCGAGGAAGCGTGATCAGCCGGACAACCCTGCAAGGCTAAGTTGCGGAGCCACCCGGCAAGAATCAATCGCTGCGCTTGATTGTTCGTCGGCTTAAGCCTTTCGGGCTCGTGAACACAAAACGTTATGCGTAACTTCCCAACATCGTAAAGACTATAAGAATTGCAGAAGACTAATAGACTGTAGGAGATTGAAAGTGGTAGGAAATTGAAGTTCCTTAGGAGATTGAAAAGCAGTAGAAGATTGAAGAGCTGTAGGAAATTGAAAAACGGTAGAAGATTGAAGAGCCGTAGGATATTGAAAAACGGTAGAAGATTGAAGAACTATAGGAGATCGAAGATCAGTAGAAGATTGAAAATTCGTATAAGAGATAAGATCTGTCAAGCTTAGTGAAATGTAAGTGAATCGAGGAAGTGGGAAGCAACGCATAACACCATGTTCACGCATCGTTGCATGCGCTCCTCGGTCCGGCAGAAGTTGAGAAGCATGGAAGCGTAATCAGCTGGACAACCCTGCAAGGCTAAGTGGCAGAGCCACCCGGCAAGAATCAATCGCTGCGCTTGATTGATGAGCAGCTTAAGCCTTTCGGGCCCGTGAACACAAGACGTTATAAGAAATCCCCGCAGAAATTAAAAGCAGAAAGAGGTGTCTCATGCAGGAGAGACTAACAGCTACTAATAATAAAGCATGGAATACAAAAGCTTATGAAGCATGGGTATTACATTTTGGACCTCCTGGAGTACAGGCAGAAAATCTTAAACTTAATGGCAGACATAAGCTTCGTCGATGGATAAAGTATATTGGCGACCCAAATGGAAAAAGGATTATCAATCTTCTTGGTTCAACGGGAAGCAAGGCAATTCCATTAGCATTGCTTGGCGCAGATGTCACTATTGTCGATATTTCCAAAGAGAACCAACAGTATGCTTCCGAAGTTGCTCGTTATGCTAATGTTAAACTTAATTATATATTGGCGGATGTTCTAAATTACCAACTGAGATGAATCTTAGTAATTATGATTTAGTTCTTATGGAATTTGGTATTTTACATTACTTTTCGAATTTAGAACCTATCTTTGAGTTGGTAAATAACTTGCTAAGAAACAATGGTCGACTTATTTTGACGGATTTTCATCCTTTTTCAAGCAAAGGTTCTAATTATTTTGATTCAAATCTTGTAGAAGAAGAGATAGCTTTTTCAGACTTTCTTTCAGAAGAAGATCGTAAAGACATACCAAAAGTTCTATTGAGAAAATGGACGATGGGTGAAATTCTATCAACATTAGCAGATAAGAACATGATTTTAAGGAAATTAGAAGAGGAGCCGCATCATATTAATAGTGGTGTACCGGCATTTTATACAATCGTAGCAGATAAAACAAATAAACATCGATCACCTCTAATTCCGTAAAAAAAGAATTTTAGTGGCTCGAAGAAGGCGGGGACATCTTATAACACCGCATTAACGCTGCGTCGCATACGCTCTTCGGTCACTGGTGATGCATTGGCAGAGAAGCTGATTCACGTGACAACCCTGCAAGGCTAAGTCTGCGACCCGTTCCGCTGCGCTCCACTTAAGCCTTTCGGGTTCGTTAATGCAAGAACGTTATACGAAAACTTGCTATCTAAAAGACTAAAAGGAGCCATTAAAGTATATGACTGAAGCAAAAAAGAAATATCATGTGTTGGCAAGAGGAGTTATAACGTCAGGTGATTATGTCTTGGTTGCACACTGTATTGGTATGGACAATACCTTTTTACCTGGTGGACATGTGGAATTCAATGAAGGGATAAAAACTAGTTTGGAGCGAGAAATTCAAGAGGAACTTGGTTTAGAAAGTCAAGTTGAAGAATACTTAGGATTGGTAGAGGCTGATTTTGAACTTCCTGATCTTTATCATCAAGAGATCAATCATTTGTTTATAGTGTCTATTTCGGTATTAAATCATACCTACAATCCAGTATCTAAAGAAAAGCATCTTGAATTTTATTGGGTGCATGTCAACGAGATGGAAAATCATAATTTACAACCCTATCATGTCAGAACAATAATAAAAGACCATATGAATAAAACTCTAAAAGGACCTTATTTCTTAAGTACTTTTGATGAAACAAATCGCTAAATCGATTGAGGGTATCAGCAAGAAGAGCAAGTCTTCGTATAACACCATATTCACGCATCGTCGCATTCGCTCCTCGGTCCGGCAGAAGTTGAGAAGCAAGGAAGTAGATTCAGCCGGACAACCCTGCAAGGCTAAGTGGCGGAGCCACCCGGCATGAATCAATCGCTGCGCTGGATTGATTGGCAGCTTAAGCCTTTCGGGCTCGTGAACACAAAACGTTAGGTGAAATGCTAAGAACTTATGATTAAAAATCACTTAAACAATAAATTTAGAATCCAGAGATAAGGTGATTCATATGATTATTCGACTTGCTAATAATAATGATTTTGACCAACTCATTAGGATGAGATGGGATTTTACAAATGAATATAATGAGCACAAAATTGAAGAAAACCAATATAATGATTTTTACTTAGAGTGCATGTCATTTCTGACAGAGGCTATCAATAATAATAAATGGTTTATTTGGGTTGCTGATTTGGACGGTCAAATCATATCACATATTTATATAGAACTAATATTTAAGGTGCCAAGACCAGGAAGGAAGACGAATCCATTTACTTACATGACTAATGTTTATACATTACCAGAGCATAGGGGTAAGGGAATTGGGAGCCAGTTACTTAAGGAAATTGAAGTATGGGCAAAGATTAATAAATATGAATTTATAATAGTTTGGCCAAGCGAAAGGAGTATTGAATTTTACGAACGTAATGGCTATAAACATTGTAATGAACCTATGGAACTGATGTTAGAATAAATTTTTTTGAGGGCATAGACTGTCCGCACTTCACCTAACACCGTATTCACGCTGCGGGGCTTACGCTCCTTGGTCTACCCGAGGAATTTCGGAGAAATGGAGTCTGGCAGACAACCCTGCGAGGCTAAGTCTTCGACCCGGCGCTAACGCGCCTTAAGCCTCTCGGGTTCATGAATACAGGAACGTTATACGAAAGGACCGAAGCAAGTGATATTGAATAAGCCACTTGATCCATATGATTTCTTTATTCAATCTGAAGACAAGAAATCACATATCCTCTTTTCATTTAAAGACGTTGAATTAGAGCGATATAAATCCATTAACTACTTGGTATATATTAAGGATGATCAGTTTGCTGGACAAGTCGAGATTTGGATTGAACATGAAGAACTTCATAACTTTATGGAAGGACTTTTAAAAGCTGAAAATAGCGAAGTCAAAATGATTCATTTAAAAGCAATGAGTGATGAGGAGTTTGAAATGACTTTTATAGATCAAAAAATGGGGCATTATGAAATTGCCTATTCCATTACAAAGAGAAGATATTCAAGAGCTGGATTAATAGAAACGATATTAAAAGGCTCTTTTGGCTACGATAGTGAATTTTTAAACCTATTGAAAGAGCGTTTGAAGGGAATTAATAAACTTTTGTCTTAAACATTTGTGAGTAATTCAAGGCCCCTTCGTATAACATAATATTCACGCTGCGGACATACGTCCTTGGTCCGGCATACGCCGTACACTCGACATGCGTCGAGTCGTGAATACAGGAACGTTATAAGAAATCCCCACAAAGAAATGAAAGTGAGAGTGATTACATGATCAAGAAAGTATTTACTCTATTACTACTTATAATTCTAACAGGTTGTGCATCTTCAGAAGAATATTCAGATGATTTTAATTTTGTATTTTCTTATGGCGTAATGAACAAGAATGTATTAAATACATTCGATAATAGATACACAAAAGATCTTGTTAAAGATGGGGTAAGAACAATTGAATTAATTCTAACAAAAGAAGAGAAGAAAATCATATATACGTACATGAAAGAAATCGGATTATTTCAATATCCAGACGAAGTTGAAGGAATGAAAATGAAACCAGATTCTGGATATATGTTTGAAATAAATAACGATGGGATTAAGCGATCGATAAATTGGGTTGGTGAATTTAATAATTCTGAGCGTGACAAGGAATTTAAGCATTTAACAAGAATGATAATTGAACTAATTGAATCTAAGGAATCATACCAATCTTTACCTAAAAGTAGTGGATATTATGAGTAATGCTTCGAAGGCGGGGACATCTTATAACACAGCATTCACGCTTCGGGACTTTCGCCCCTCGGTCCACCCGAGGCAATTCGGAGAAGAGGATTCAGGCGGACACATCCATTCCCCTAAGATAAAAGCTATCTAAGGGGAATGAATGTCGTGAATACAAGGACGTTATAAGAAATCCCCGCAAAACCTTTAAAACATATTGAAATGAGGAATAGTATGAAACACTATGCAATTGAAGTGTTTTTTGAAGACGAATTTGATAAATATGTTCGTAATCTATGGGAATTATGCGATTCCCATAATTTATCTGCATTTATGAACCGTGTGAAAGGAACAGAACCACACATAGCACTTGCAGTATATGAGAATGTAGAAACTGAATCTATAAAGAAACGATTTAATGAATTTATTAGTCAAGATCTAATTAGATTTGAATTAACTTTTGATGCAATGGCTTTCTTTCCAACATCTAACGTATCCTTTCTACAACCTAATACAAAGCAGGAATTTGTAGACCTAATGAAAGACATTCATGATTATTTTCAAGAATATAAACCTAACAGCTATTATTCCCCTGAACGATGGTTTCCGCATGTGACAATTGCAAAAAATAAAACAATAGAAGAATTAAAAAATACGATAAACTACTTAATGAACTGTTTTAAACCTCAAATTACACAAGTAAAGAAATTAGTACTAGTTGAAATTGAGTACCTAGATGGTGAGATTATTTGTAGAAATATTATGGATAAGGAATTTGAAGACAAATCGTATTGAAGGGAAATGCTTCGTAGGCGGGGACATCTTATAACACCATATTCACGCATCGGGCATACGCCCTCGGTCCCAGAAACGGTTTCAGGATGTGGTTGCAGTGGACACAACCGGCATTCGCGGGGCGTCGTGAATATACGAAACGTTATCTGTAATCGTGCTGAATTCATGATTTAAACAAGGAAGTGATGTATTTGAATCATTTTAAGATAACTAATTGTATTGCTTCTTTAATGAAAGATTATAATTACCCATGGGCAATTGCTGGTGGTTGGGCCATTGATCTTTATATTGGAAATATTACAAGGGATCATGAGGATATTGAAATTGTAATATTTAGAGATGATCAAAAAAAGTTACAAGATTATTTAGTTGGATGGAACTTTAAGAAAGTCAGTTATGGTGAAATTGAACCATGGCAATTAGGGGAAAGGTTGGAACTTCCAATACATGAAACATATGCTGAAGAATCAGATAATAAATTGGAAGTACTATTAAATGAATCTGAGGGTAATGACTGGGTATTCAGAAGAGACAATAGAATAAGAAAGCCCAAATCAGAAATTATCCTACAGTCATTAAATGGAGTTCGATATCTATGCCCCGAAATAGTTTTATTATATAAATCAAAGAATCCAAGATACAAAGACCAAGAAGATTTTAAAAATATCAATAAATTGATTGAGACTGAAAGAAAAGAATGGTTAATAAATTCCTTAAAGACCTTATATGTAGAACATCCCTGGATTGAAGCAAGAAGTAGATAAAACTGAAAGAAATCTCGAAGAAGAGACCGACAGCAGATAACATCATGTTCACTCATCGTCGCATCCGCTCCTCGGTCCGGCAGAAGTTGAGAAGCATGGAAGCGTAATCAGTCGGACAACCCTGCAAGGCTAAGTGGCGGAGCCACCCGGCAGGAATCAATCGCTGCGCTGGATTGATGGGCAGCTTAAGCCTTTCGGGCTCGTGAACAAAAAACGTTAGCCGAAATACTTGCAATAGTATAGTTTAGGAGTTGCCTAATGCTTGTAGTTCATTGGTCGCCAGTAAATAATTCAAAACACATTTTAAAAAATGGCATAAGAAAAAGTCCAAACGGCATTTATTGTTACCCAGTTACTGGGCATCGTTCTTTAGACAGATGGTGGATGAAAGCACTAAAAAGATTTCGGAAAGATGGAAAAAGTTATAACGGCTTTATATTTAAAGTTGAAGAACAAGATCTCCCAGCATATTACGGTCACTTCATTGGAGCGACTACAAGAGATAAGTTTGAAAAACCAATAAAAAGCTTATCAGAATTAGGGCAAGAACTTCAGAATACAGTTATCTGGAGAATAGGAGAAAGAGTTTCTTGGAGTGCTGCAGGAATACCAACAAATGAAACTGACTATTTAAAACTTGGTAGGGAAGAAATTTTTAAAAGACCTGAATTATATAAAGAAACACTGAATGATGCAGCATTTATGGAATATATACTTGGTGACTACCAAATAGTATTAACGAAATCGATTAATTCAAATAGAATAATCAGAGTTATACCGGCAAACGAGGAATTCGGAAGAGTTTTATATAAAAACAAGAAGCAGAAATATAGTGAGGGAGAATTGAAAGAAGGCAAGTACTTCGGCTAACATCATGTTCACGCATCGTCGCATCCGCTCCTCTGTCCGGCAGAAGTTGAAAAGAACTGAAAGCGTAATCAGCCGGACAACCCTGCAAGGCTAAGTGGCGGAACCACCCGGCAAGAATTAATCGCTGCGCTTGATTGATCGGCAACTTAAGCCTTTCGGGCTCGTGAACAGAAAACGTTATGTGAAATAACATGAAAAATCATACAACAAAAAAATTGAAAGGGAAAATTCTCAATGATTATTCGTCCTTATCAGGATCAAGATGAAGCAAGTTGGTTAAGATGTAGGGTCCTATCATTCCTTGATACTTCTTATTATGATAATGTGCTCAAGGAAAAAGAACATTATCAAAACCCATCAATTGAATTAGTCGCACTAGAAGGAAATGAAGTCATAGGCTTAATTGATATTGAATTAGAAAACAGCCCTGGAGATGTTTGCTCGAAGAATAGAAAAGGACTTGGAGGAATGATATGGCATGTAGCCGTCCATCCAGACTACAGACGAAAAGGTATTGGAAGATATCTTCTGTCAGAGGCAATTGAAAGAGCAAGAAAATATAAAATAAAGCGTTTAGAAGCATGGACACGAGATGATTTATGGGTACAAGAGTGGTACGGCAAGATGGGATTTAATTGGATTGAATCTTATCTCCAAGTTTATATTGAAGGAGGGCGAGAACTAAAGGGAACAATCGAAAGTAATATATCCCAGTTATATCCTGTTTTCGTATTTGCGCACTATTCTGGGCTGGATAAAGCTAATATAAAGAACAAATTTTCAAGAGCCCATGAAACAAATCTTTATGAACTACTTCTAAATTGTGGTGAAGGTGAAGCGTAATCGAGGAGGTCATGTTACATCACATAACACCGTATCTACGCTACGTCGCTGAGCTCCTTGGTCTGCCCGAGGATTTTCGAAGAAGTAGGATCAGGCAGACAACCCTGCACTGCCTAACTGCGTCGCGGCCGGGACTGACGTCCCTTAAGGCAGTGAGGGTTCGTAGATACAAGAACGTTAAGCGAAATTAACAAAAATCATTTTACTTGGAGGATTAAAGATCAAATGAATAAAAAATCGCCGATGCTCATTCATTCAATTGAGTCTTTCCAACATGGAATTGAACACTTTTTCGATGGTACGCCATTAGGCAGAAAATTTGCTATTCTACACATTGATCACGCTATCGAGTTATTGCTCAAAGAGAGAGTAGTTCTTTTAGGAAAATCTATCTACCGAGCAGACGGTCTAACTTTAAGTGTGCATGAAACATTGAATAGTTTAAAAGAGGTTTCGATCCCTGAAAAGCCGAGACTACAAGAAATACACGACTTGAGAAATACTATCCAACATAAAGGCATTACTCCAGATGAATTTACAACAGACTTTTATATAGAAGTAGCATATGAATTCTTTAAGAGATTTTCAGTAGAAGAGATGGGATTACAAGTAGACGAAATTATTGCAAGTAGATTTATTAGATTGTTTGATCGAAAGTACGTGATTCCTGATCAAAAATTTGTTCCGTCCATTGACTTTAATCACGATGCTTCTCCAACTGAAAATATTATTAATGGATATGCTGTACTTGAAAAGCACTTGAAAGATTGGCAGGATAGAAATCCAGATCTCAAAACTTTAAGGGGAACTATATATAACCTTATAGAAGAGAACGGATATGATAAGGATCAAGTCAAACAAAATTTAGCTTCTATATTTGGATTAAGAGGAAGAGTAGTCAAGTCGGAGTACGAACCGACTTACGAAGAGCTTGTTGAATATCTAGATAATATAAACGGGATACTATTAATGATGAATGTTTCGAAAGATAAAATATAAAACAAATCAACTTCGCTTAACATAATATTCACGCTGCGGACATGCGTCCTGGGTCCAGCATTCGCCGGACACTCGACATGCGCCGAGTCGTGAATACAAGAACGTTATGCGAAACCTCTGTTAAAGTCAACATTTAAGAGCGGAAGTGACTCTATGAACTCTATAGTTACATGTAAGTGCATAGGTAATTACGGGCATGCAATCACAAAGGGGAAATCATATGAAGTTATCGAGAGTTCTGAAGGCAAATTCAGAATTTCAGGTGATCACGGCAGAAGAGTTTGGATTTCCAAAGCCTATTTTATTGAAGGAAACACTGAAGTCCCAATACTAAATAATTGGAAGCTTGATGATGATATTAATGATTATGAGTTAATTGAAGTGACCCTAACGTTTACTAACAAGAGTAGACGATGGTGTCTAATAACAACACCCGAAAAGTTGAAGACTTATTTTAATGAAAGAGAATCAGATCCACCGGGAATCTATCTTCAACATCTAATTATCGTAAAAACTTTGACTGAAGATGATATAGACAGAACATTATTTTTTTTGGATAACCAGGACGAATTATTTACAGCAAGTAAACCGTTAGAGTAAGTAAATCTATGGAGACAGACGCATCGCATAACACTATGTTCACGCAACGTCGCATCCGCTCCTCGGTCCGGCAGAAGCTGAGAAGCGAGGAAGTGGATTCAGCCGGACAACCCTGCAAGGCTAAGTGGCAGAGCCACCCGGCAAGAATTAATCGCTGCGCTGGATTGATGGGCAGCTTAAGCCTTTCGGGCTCGTGAACATAACGCGTTATATGAAAGCCAGGGTAAAACAGTTATAGCATTTTGAGGGGGTACACGATGATGACTGAAGAAAATATACCAAATTTACAGTTAACACAGTATGGGTATGAAGGGGGAATTACATTAAATAAATGGAATGAATTAATGAATAGTAAAGTTGATAATGTTATTGACTTGAGTGTAAATGTGGATGAAGAGGACCCAGAAATTCATGAAGAACAAATAAGAGCTTACAATTATTTAATAGATAACCAAGAACAAATAATAAATGCTATTTTATTCTGCCTTTATGATCGATATCCAGAAATTAAGGGGGCTGACGAGAATGGTGAAGAAGGGGAAGAATATCTTCCGGAAGTGAAAGATATTAGTGACTTAAAGCCATTGATTGAATTATATCATGTACATATAATTAATGTTTTTAAGAACGGTATTGCTTATATTGGATACGAATTTAATTGTACTTGGGATGAGGAGCATGGGCTAGGTGTAATGATGTTTAAGGACAGGATCGTTGATATTGGTGGTTCAGATACAGCAATTTTAAGCTGGATTGCAGAAGCAGATTTAGAAGAGAAGAATTCGTAAGTTATGCATTGAAGCTCCGGCTATCATATAACAGAACATTCTTTCATCGTCGCTGATGCTCCTCGGTCGCCAAGGGGATTTTCGGATAAGTAAACTCAGGCGACACATTCAACCGGCTAAGTCTTACGGCCCGTTCCCTTTGGTCACTTAAGCTGTTTGAAAGTCAGGAATGCAAAACGTTATGTGAAATCACTTGAAATTCAATTATAAATAAAGGAGCAACTATGACCGAGTTTCCAAGAAAAATCCACATTATTGGATCTACTGGAAGTGGTAAAACATATCTAGCTAAACATTTATCAAAGCAATTGAAAATTCCTTGTTTTGAGCTAGACAAAGTAATGTGGAGCGGTTCAGTCGAAATGGCTGGGAAAAATCCTCCTGAAGTTCGTGAAAAACTATTAAATGAAGTTATATTACAGGACTCTTGGATAGTTGAAGGAGTTTATTACAAGTGGCTAGATAAAAGTTTCACTTTAGCGGACAAGATCATATTTTTAACACCAAATAAGTATCTAAGAGACTTAAGAATAATTAATAGATTTATTAAACAAAGAACAGGGATTGAGAAGTCTAATTACAGACAAACACTAAAAGGACTAATGGAAATGATTAAATGGAATCATGGATTTGAAGGGCAGAAAAAGAATGAGATCATAGAAATGTTAAAACCGTATGAAGACAAATTAATAATGCTAAAGAACAACAATGAAATAATAAATAAGGGTAATCCAGAGATGCCAAGTGACGTCCTATAACACCACGTACACGCATAGTCGCATCCGCTCCACTTAAGCCTTTCGCGTTCGTTGAACTAAGATTAACATTGCTATGATCAACTGGAATTTATTGATTCGAGATGAAATTGTATCGGTGGGGAACATATGGAACATTTAATAATGATAATATTAGGATTTCTCTTGCTAGCTCTCTGCATAAAGGTTGGAATTGACAACTCCAAACTATCAAGAAATCACAATCAGACATTAAAAACACTTGAGGATATTAAAGAAATTTTATATGAAATAAAAAATAATAGAAGCAATAATAAAGACAAGTAGTTAAAAATGGAAATTGACATTAAAGATGTTTTTTAATAGGAACGATGTCCTGTCCCATTGATATCGGGGCCAATCCAAAACAGAGGTGAGTCTATGAAAGAATATTGGGATAATAGATACCAAGATGAAGGCTTTATCTGGGGAGATAAACCAAGTAGCACAGCACAATATGCAACTGTTTTGTTTTTGGAGAATCATGTACAAACAGTTCTGGTTCCAGGAGCTGGATACGGAAGAAATGCAAAACTACTTTCTGATTCTTTTGAAGTCGATGCAATTGAGTTATCGCCAAAAGCCGTATTACTCGCACGAAAGATGGATAATAAGACTAATTATATTGAAGGGTCATTATTTGATTTATTACCTAACGATAAGAAATACAATGCTATATACTGTTACGACTTACTACATTTATTTACTCAATTAGACAGAAGGAGAATAATTGAAGCATGTATGGGTCAACTAGATAGGGATGGGGTTTATTATTTTACTTGCTTTTCCAATGAAGATGCTGCTTTTGGTATAGGTGAAGAAATAGAGGAAAATACCTTTGAATACAAGAAGGGAAAGATAGCGCATTTTTTTAATAAAGAAGATTTAGAAGACCATTTTAAGAATTCGGAAATAATAGAGACTGGGACAATTAATGAATACTTAGAGTACTCTAACAGATCGACAAGGGTATATAAATTACGATACATATTTGGTAAGAAGAGATGAGAATTTGAAAGTAGTTTCACAGAAGACAGCAGCATCAGTTAACACTATATTCAAGTCATTATTTTGATGATGAATGATATCGCGAGTTGCCCATATCAGTGTTTAAAACCTATATTTGAAAGCAGGTGCAATGAAATGACTGAAGCTAGATTAATTCATAGAGATGAATTAGAAAATCTCTTATTACTTTATAAGTTCCTGCAACCGGATGATCCAGAATTAATTAGAGGTCAAGACTTATCTGATCACTGGAATGATATTTTAGATGATAAGAACATGAACATAATAGTTGTTGAGCACGAGGGTGTAATTGTTGCATCTTGTGTACTGGTAATCATTAAAAATCTTACTAGGAATGCGAGGCCGTACGGATTAATAGAGAATGTAATAACACATAAGGATTTCAGGAGACAAGGTTTTGGTCAAATGGCTATAGAAAAGGCCAAAAAAATTGGCCAAGAATTGAATTGTTATAAACTGATGTTAATGACGGGATCTCAGAAAGAAGAAGTACATAATTTTTATGAAAAAACAGGATTTGTTAAAGGAAAGAAAACAGGATTTATTATAAACATGTGAAGAGCAATTTGAAAAGTAATCTCGAAATCTTGTAAATTGCTTTTTTGGAAGATCATTAAATTCAATTTAAGGGACTGATAGGATGTACTTTATAAACGCAAGAGCCATCATTGAACGATTTAATAATGAAGAAATTGAGATTGTAATTCAAAGAAGAGCAAAACATGATTCGTCATTAAAGTTTGAACTCCCAGGTGGGAGAATAAATCTATTTGAATCTTTGACCCAAGCGGTTATTAGAGAAGTGAAAGAAGAAACAGGATTAGATGTTTTTGAAATTGAAGGAAATGAAACGAGAGTAGATACAAAAGGAATTAACTCTGAATTTGAAGTGGAGTGTGTCAAGCCGTTTGCAGCCTATCAAACCATAAAAGGACCAGTTGATTCAATAGGATATTATTTCAAATGTAAAGCAAGTGGAGAATTATTAGAAGCCGGAGATGAAACAGTAGATATTCAATGGATTAGTATTAAAAAGCTGAATGAACTATTTTTGAATAACCCAATTGACTTCTCAGATGTGGATCGGGCAGGAATTAAATATTATTTGAAATATCAAGGATTTTGAAAATGATTCAAGATGCCACAAAACTACAAAAAATTTTAAGGAGATGATCTACTTGACCATCACAACTGAAATTGTCAACTTCCACAAATTGAATGTTTTAGGCATACCCTGCAAAGGCCTCACCAATATGAGTGATAAAGTTGGAAATGCAGTGAAAGAATTAATGGAATACACAAAAGACATAAAAACATGGAATGGAAAGCCATGGTTTGGAGTTTTTCAACCCTGTCCTGAGGAAGTAGAGAATGAAGAACTGATGTATTTTGTTTGTATTGAGACTGAAGGGGCAATTGAGCAAGGAAACTATCCGAAGGAGTTACAACAAATAACAATTCCTGAGCAACGTTACCTGGTGATTCATAAGGGGAAAGATGATTCAATTAAAGATGTATACGGAGGACTCCATAACTTTTTAAAAGAGAGAAATGTTTCACAAAATAGTGCCAGTCATTGCTATATTCTTGAATTTGCTGTTGATGAATCGTGGGAATCCGTTCAAGTATATGTACCAATCACTTGATAGGCACTTAAGCCTTCGGGCTCGAGAACACAAGATGTTATCGGAAATTGGAGTAATGACTATAAAATACATAGAAATATTAAACTATGAAAGCAGGGACTCTCTTGTCAAATGTTAGAATTAGATGTACAGGATTGATTATTGAGAATGATTGTGTTCTGCTCGTTGAATATGATGACAATGGAATTCATTATAACCTTCCTGGCGGGGGCTCGAACCAGGTGAAACGATTAAAGAAGGAGTTGCCAGAGAAGTTTTAGAAGAGACAACTGCTGAAGTCATAGTAGGACCACTTGCTTTAACTTATGAAATGACACCCCACAAACAATCAGGAGAATATAGTATTCAAGATCCGCATGGATTACATCTTATATTTGAATGCAAATTAAAAGAAAATTCAATTCCAAAGTTACCGCTCAGACCCGATCCGTATCAATCCGCCGTAAAGTGGATACCTATTAACATGTTAGATTCAATATTACTATTTCCAAACATCAAGAAAGAAATCAAAGCATATGTGGAAAACAAGAATAATATAGAATTAATTGAAGATCATCAACTAGAAAAACAAGTGTTTTATGAGAATATGAGTGAAGGCTCGTGAAAACAAAGAACGTTAGATGAAATAGCATGGAACAATAAAAAAATGTTTGGGAGTGTAAAGTAATTATGAAAGCACCAAAATTAGTAGCAGGTGATGAAATACGTATAATATCACCTTCCAGAAGTCTGTCAATGATAGCAATTGAACAGAGAAATATAGCAGAAAAAAGGCTTGAAGAATTAGGATTTAAGCTCTCTTTTTCTAAAAACTCTCTAGAATCTGATGAATTTGTCTCTTCATCAATCAGATCAAGAATAGATGACCTGCATGATGCTTTTTTAGATCCTAATGTCAAAGGGATATTAACTACAATTGGCGGATATAACTGTAACCAATTACTAAGACATATTGACTATTCAATAATTAAAGCTAATCCAAAACGTATTTGTGGTTATTCTGATATAACTGCGTTGAGTAATGCAATATATGCAAAGACAGGATTAATCACCTATTCTGGACCGCACTTCTCTACCTTCGCTATGCTTCATGGCAATGAGTATACAATAGAGTATTTTAAGGAAATGATGATGCGGGATGAAACGATAAATATTACCCACTCCGAAAAATGGAGTGATGATTTATGGTTTTTGAATCAAGAAAACCGTTCTTTCATCAATAATGAAGGACCGTATGTGATTAATGAAGGAGAAGCACAAGGTACTATCGTTGGTGGTAATCAGTGTACATTCAATCTATTACATGGCACTGAATATATGCCGAGTTTAGTCAATTCTATACTGTTTTTAGAAGATGATTATGAAGCACATCCTCAAACTTTTGATAGAGATCTACAATCTCTTATTCATCAACCTTCGTTTGGTGAGGTTAGGGGAATAGTTATAGGAAGATTTCAAAAATCTGCGAATATGAATAAGGAACTACTTATAAAAATAATAAAATCAAAAAGAGAATTAGATAAAATCCCAGTAATTGCAGATGTAGATTTTGGTCATACATCTCCATTAATTACTTTTCCGATTGGTGGTCAAGCATCAATAAAAGCAGAAAATAAAACAATAGAGATAAGTATAGTTGAATAGGTAGGAGTGATCACTTGATTATTATGATTAATGGGTCATTTGGATCCGGCAAGACCTCGACATCTCAAAAGCTGCAGCCTTTAATACCTAATAGTATGATTATATATTAAATGGATTTAGAAGTATTGATCAAAATACTTTACATTTCTGCCTCTTAGCATCTGAAGAGACGATTAAAAAACGAATTGAAAAACGTGGAGACAAATTTGATGCTTGGTACCAGAAGCAAACAAATGCGGGTGTAAATGCATTTAAAGATAATAAATTTAACGAACATATTGACACAGATAATAAAGAACCAGAAGAAGTTATAAAAATAATTTTAAGTAAGATTTCCGAAATCAATGTGTAAGTCGTTTATCGAAGTAGGTGGAATTAATTTAAAAAACCTATTATTATAGAGGAGCAAGGAAATAACGGAATATAAGAGATATTTCGCGTTAAAGAATTTATTGTAGCGAAATCGAAGAAGGTAATACCTTCACCAAGAGGGAGGAATAAAGATGATACAGGGTTTATATGAAGCTCATCTTCCTGTCAGTAACCTTGAAGAATCCATTCATTTTTATCAAAAGCTTGGTTTGACTATTGCTTGGAAAGATGATGATTCAGCTTTTTTCTGGATTGAAGAAAAGAAAAGCTGGCTCGGATTATGGGAAAGCTTTGAATATAAAACTCCATATCATCCTTCGCTTAGACATGTAGCATTTCGAGTAGACTATGAAATGTTGAAGCAAGCAACGAGATGGCTTATTGATAGAGGTATTCAGCCTGTTCCTTTTGGCAGTCGAGATAATGCAGAACCTTTATTAGAAATAGTGTAGTTGAGGACAAAGTATTCACGCTACGGGGCTTACGCTCCTTGGTTGTTAGATGTATAATCATGGAAGATGGTTCAGACAACACACGACCCGGCCTAAGATAATAGCTATCTAAGGCCGGGTCGTGTTGTGGAGCCTCTCGGGTTCGTGAATACAAGAATGTTATGTGAAATTGTCGAACTAAACGATTTAAAAAGGAGGTAAAATGAGCTGAATGGGAATCGGAAATCCATATCCATATTTATAGTGTTGATGTTGCCAAGCATATTGTTACAACTTGTACTAATAAACTTATTTCCTTATACAGGATTGGGAAGAATCGTATCGGTACCAGTAACCGTTTTCATTAATACACTACTCATTATTACGTGTATAATATTTGCTAAAAAGCATGGAAAAAAAGTTCTGATTATAGCAATTACCCTCTTTATCACTTTAACTTTGACCGTTGGACTCTACCCACAAGAATCTAGCCCTCCCATTTATGTTCAGACTATGCAAGCAGTAAAAGCCATTCAAAACTTTGACTATATAACAAGAGAAGATTTAAAAACTAATGGTAATTCGGAAAATCCGAAATATATAGTAGCCTTATACAAGTTTAAAGATGAAATATTATCAGAAGGGGTTCACCAGCTTTACCAGCGAGAAAACGTGTACTTCTATAATTATAGTATAACTGCGTTGAGCGAAATACCTTCGAAATTAATTGGATACCATAAAGTTATGTGGTGGTACTTAAATTTGTTTAAATAAGCTTAATCCTTTAGGGCTCGTGAACAAAAAAAACGTTATCGGAAAATCACGTAGGACATAATACAAAAAATGGTGGTGGTGTTATTGGAAGAGATTCAAAATCTACTAATGAAAAAATTCGAAGAAATTCGTACAAGAACGCTTTTGGTTTTAAATCAATTATCGGACGATGAAGTCAATTGGCGTCCCAATGAATCAAGTAATAGCATCTCTAATTTAGTCGTTCATATTCGTGGGAATGTCGATGAACGGATCTCCAATGGAATATTACATAATAACAAAATAAGAAACAGACAAATGGAATTTGAAAGTATTAAAAAATCGAAACAAGAGTTAATAGAAATAACAAATGAAACTTATGTGGAGGTTATAGAAACAATAGAAAATATGTCGAAAGCAGCCTGGCATGAAACACAACTGGTCAGGAATAAAGAGAGAACTAATTTAGACATGCTCTTACAATGTGCGGCCCATTTTTCAGAGCATTTGGGCCAGATTATGTATATTGGAAAACTGATTAAAAACGAGGATTATATCACAACTTCAATACCGAAGAAGGTTATATAACAAGACTATTTGTATCATTACGAAGAAGGCGAGAACTTTCGATAACAATGAAAGAAAAAGAAGGAGTGAAACTAATTGAAACTCGATGAATGGTTTACAATTGAAGAGATAGACCCGATGACTTTTGCCATAAGTGAATACGGTCATTGGGAAAAAGTACATTCCTATTTAGTTATTGGTGATAAATATGCTGCACTGATAGATACAGGAATCGGAATTAGTAATATCAGAAATGTTGTGAATCAAATAACTTCATTACCAATTAAGGTTATAACAACACACGTTCATTGGGACCATATAGGGAGCCACGGGCATTTTGATGAAATATATGTGCATGAATTAGAAAAAGACTGGTTAGAGAATGGGATACCTGGACTGCAAATCGAGACTATACGTCGTGATGTAGGAAGGGATATTACGAAACCGATACCTGCTGATTTTAAAATAGAAAACTATGAACCATTTAGGGGTAAACCCACTGCAATATTACAGGATAATGAAATGATAGATTTAGGAAACAGAACGTTAATTTGCTTACATACGCCTGGGCATTCACCAGGACATCTCTGTATTTATGAACCAGAGCGTGGTTTTTTATATACGGGGGACTTAATCTACAAGGGCACTTTGTTTGCATTTTATCCGACCACAAATCCGTTATTGTTTGTCAAATCTGTTGAGAAGATAAGTCTTATCGAGCATGTAACAAAGATACTGCCAGGACATAATGAATTAGATTTGACTAAGAATTTTATTTTTGAAGTGAATAAAGCGTGCCAAGAGTTATTAAGTAAAGGACTAGCAAGACATGGAACCGGGGTACACGATTATAAAGATGTAAAAATCTATTTTTAGTAGTTCTAGAAAGACAGCAGAATCAGCAAAAAGTAACCCCTTATCAGTACTAAAAAAACGGAAGTGCTCGGGAGATGCTAATGAAAAAATTTTATATTGCATCAAGTCTCAAGAATGTAGCTAATGTGAAATATGTAAGTGATCAATTAAAGGAAATGGGTTTTATTCATTCATATGATTGGACCCAGAATGATAAAGTAACTTCAATAGATCAAATGAGAGATATAGGTCGGAAAGAAATGACTGCAGTAAAGAAGTCAAATTTTATTGTGGTTTTATTACCGGCAGGTAAAGGAAGTCATATTGAGCTAGGAATTGCACTGGGTAATAGTATTAAAATATATTTATATTCACCCAATGATGAAATAAATGATATTGAAAAGACAAGTACGTTTTATCATCAAGATGGAATACATAAATGCAAAGGAACATTAGAGGAATTAATACAATACATATGGAATGATCAAAAAAGTGTAGAAGGCTAAAGGCTTAATAAGGATAGAAGTTATTGGTCATTAACTACGAGCTATAAAAACTAAATTAAATCTATGGAGTGAATTCTTTGAGCGAAGCTAAAGAAAGAAGAGCAAGTATTGCAAAAGAGGTTATAAGGCAAGACAAATAAATATGAATATCAAAACGGTATAATGGGTAAGTGGCGGAGCCACCCGGCAGGAATTAATCGCTGTGCTGGATTGAGGGACAAGCCCTTCGGGCTCGTGGACAAAAAAACGTTATGAGAATTTCGGGCTACTTATTTTTTATTGTGGTTATTCAGGAGGCCAATCTTGGAAAAACTAGAATCTCTGTATTACCCAAAGAAGATTTACCTTATTATAGTCCTGTTCATTGCTACTTTGATTAGTTTAATAAGTGTCTATAGCATCCAATATCCATCAGGAGAGAGACCGTATTTATTTATCTTTTGGAATACTTTTCTTGCATGGGTCACGGTCGGAGTAGCCGTACTCTTAGATCTAATATTTAGTTATTCCCGGAAGTTAGTCCGCGCAGTAATGTTGATTTTCATCGGTGCTACATGGTTATTTTTCTTTCCCAATGCTCCGTACCTTGTAACGGATTTACTTCATGTATTCGCGCGATACAGTTTTGACCCATCAGAGCGATTTTGGATAGATCCAGTGTTTTGGCAGCATTTATTCACCTTATTTACTATCGCTATACTCGGGGTATTATTGGGATCTTATTCACTTTTTTCGGTGCAGAATTTGGTGAAAAAATCGTTTGGAGTCATTGCTAGTTGGATATTCGTGATCATCGTCTTCATATTAAGTAGCTTTGGAATATACATTGGCAGATTTGTTCGCTGGAATAGTTGGGATGTTTTAATGCGACCAGGTTACATCTTCGAAGAAATAGTAATCATGTTAACGGATGCAAGTACACTTTATCATGTTTTTTCTTTTTGTAAGTTCATGTTTATGATTTTAATCATTAGTTACGTACCGATCTATGTAATAACAAGAACTTTCTCGCGATAATTCGTAGAAGAGGTAAAGGAAGTGAAAAATGAACACTAAAGAAAATCAATGATACTACCGAATATAACAATGATGACCCAAGTCCTTTTGGGTTATTTGATTAAAATTATCTCGATTGCGTTTAGAATATTCGATACCCATATGGGTGGTTGGGAAGTAAAACAGGAGAAGGAAAACTTTGTAGCTCAGAAATTTTGGGAGTCCGTAGTAAAACAATATTCCAATGGAAGATATAACAAACAAGAATTATGTCAACCTAAATGGGACGGACCAATATTATATTTTAACAAAATAAATTTTGCATGTTATTTTAGAGCAATTATTTGAAGGCTACTCAATCGAGTAATGGATAAAAAGCAGACCTGCTAGGAGGAAGAAAACCCCAAGAATGCTGTACTAACAGCGTTTTTGGGGCTGTTTTTTTTGTTGTTGTATTGGGGTGCCCTATTCGGACAAGACCAGAATAGCTTAAAACGGCAAATTCTAGTAAACATTTATTTTCTGGTTTACATTGTAGGAAATTGTTGGATGATGTAGAATGGTAGAGTTCGCTAGGAGTTATGAGAGTACAAAAAATGATGAAATGGAGACAGAAGAAATGAACAGAAAAATGCTTTTGCTAATGCTCGCTGTTATGCTTTTGACGGCTGCATGCTCTGGCAACGTGAAGGACAAATCAAATACGGGATCAGAAGCAGCTGCTCCGGGAGAATCAACACAAACTAACGCAACAGATGCGGCGCCGACGGCCTCACCGACACCTGAACCTGTCAAATATGCGGAGGAATTTAATAAGGGACAAATTCTGGTTTATCCGAATTATTTGGAAGTAGAGCTGTTAAGCACAGAAACTACGACCCGGGTAGATCCTCCTAACCCAAGCAGTCTATACACCTATTATGAAGTTAAAGAGCCAGATAAAATTTATTATCATTCTGTCTTTCGCGTGAAAAACCTGGGAGGTTCCGTCATTGCGGCCGACGAGACGATTAATGTAAAAATTACTTATGACGGAAAGTACGACTACAACGGCTTTGGTACGATTGAAGAGGATGGCGGCGGAGATTTCAGCTACACAAACATTACTGGTATTGATCCGTTAACCGATGGCATTATCCACTATATTAATGAGATGCCGCTTGAAGCCAAGGATAGCGGTAAAGAAATCAAGCTTACGCTTCAGATTAAAGATAAGCAGCTAACTTGGAACGGCGGTACATCAGAAAGCGAAACGGTTATCATAGCCGATGAAACGCCATTAAGCAGCAAAGAAGAATGGAAGGAATATCCCCAACTGGAGAAGGATACAGCCTTGGCAAAAGAGGATTTTGCGGAGTTGACACTTACGGGCGCATCCTTTGATAAGAAGGTTGCACCTCCAAAAGCTTCCGGATTCTACACTTATTATGAAGTGAAAAGCAATAATAAAGTATACGCGCATGTTTCAATTGCCTTTAAAAATTTGATGACTATCGGTAAAAGTGCAAACGAAGCTTTATCTGTGAAATTAATATATGATAACAAATACGAATATAGCGGTTTTTCGTTCGTTGAAGATGACGGTGGCAAAGACTTCACTTATTCGAATATTACGACCATCGATCCGCTTACGTCCAAAAACCTGCATTATCTGGTTGAAGTGCCTTCAGAGGTGCAAGACGGCAGCGGCGAAGTTGCAATTATCGTGAATGTAAACGGCGAGAATTACAAGCATCAACTAAAATAAAACACTGCTAAATAGAAGTGATAGAAGAAGCTGAACAATCTGAGTTGTCAGCTTCTTTTTTATTTGTAGGAAATTGATGGGTGATGTAGAATTAGGAAGATAAAGGGATCATGACGTCGTCAATACATTTAGCTGAAGCTGCTAAAAGGAGAGATATAACTTGAAGAAAGGGTTACTACTCGGTTTCTGTTTTATTGCTTTGCTACTTTGCTTTGTTTTTTATAAAACGAACTACACTTCAACAATAGAAGAAGCTGCAAATAAGGCGAATATTCAATATGACGAAATGTATCAAACTATGAATATTAAGAATCGAATATTAGTTTTCTATGGTCTGGATGAAGAAGAAGTGTTTAGTGTGGGAGTATTAAAAAAAGATTGGTTGGGCTACAAATGGATAATGGGGTCTGGCAGCGCACAAGTAAATAATTTTGATGTCCCAGTATCATTAGCAATGGCAAATCTGCCAAGTGAAAATCGTGATGATGTTGATGGTTTTATATCGGTTGCTTTTGGTACTATCTATCAAAATGAGATTGAAAAATTAAATGTAATTTACGAAGATCAGCAAATAGAACCTGCGGTAATTATTGAAACAAAACTCGGTAGAAAATGGTTTTCATTGTCGGATAATCCTATAAGCGGAGATCCACAAATCATAGGGTTAAATAAAGATGGGGAAGAAATATTTAAAAATTATTAGGAATTGCTCCGCTTGACTTAAATCCACTATAAAGAAGAATCATTTATCACGGCAAGACAAGACCGGATCTTAATGAAGCTTGTCCTGAAAGCTTGGATTTTGAGTTTATTAAGTGGGTCTGGAATTTTAAGAAAACAAAAATTCCAGGAATTATGGAAAAGCTAATGGAATATCAGGATAAGAAGATTATAGTATTGAAATCGCAGAAAAATGTAGAAAAGCTTATTCAAAAGATAAAGACTATTGGTGTAGGTTATTTTAGAGAAGACTCGTAACACCATATTCAGGCTGCGGTGTTAATGCTCCTTGGTCTAGCCGAAGTAGGAGAATGATTGGAGATTTTCGGAGCATATTGAACCAGATTACATTGAAATCGAAGAAGTTAACAGAATTATTCTAACAATGGTTTCACAAATAAAGAAGCGGGGGGTTCATTGTGTTTTAATGATAGAGTTTACTGTTTGTTACATAAAGCAAGATACAAAAGTTTTACTATTGAATCGCGAGTATCCTACATGGATGGGCTGCTGGAACGGAATAGGCGGGAAAATTGAAGTAGGAGAATCGCCACGAGAGTGTATACTGCGAGAGATAAATGAAGAAACTGGATTGGTTATCTCCAACATCCAGTTCAAGGGCATCGAGACATGGTTCATTGATGGAAAATTTATTGGTGGGATGTATATATATGTATCGGAATTTCCAAATGAACAAATATACAAAACACCTTTAAAGACCTACGAGGGCATTTTAGATTGGAAAGAGCTTGATTGGATTACAAATCCTAACAACATGGGAGTAGCAAATGATATTCCAGTAACAATAAAAAAGGTGCTTTTTGATGAGATGATTTATGAACATCGTTGTTTATACAAAGATGGTAAATTAATAAAACATCAAATAACAAGTATGGATAAGGACTACGAACTCTTAGAAAAAAGAACGAATTAAAGAGGTGGTCATTATGAAGGAATGGGATTACAGCAAGCCTTGGTTTCATGGCTCGCCATTGCAATTAAATGAACTGCTAGTCGGAAGCACAATAACTCAGGATAGAGAGTTGGCAAGAATTTTTTCGCACAAGCCATCTATTGTGTCTATTGATGAAAACGGTTCAAGATTTCATAATGGCAAGTTGGGTGGATATCTTTACATCATTGATGAGGAAATTACAAGCGATGATGTTTACCCCCATCCAGCAACTACAATGAAGCCTGGTGAAGAATGGCTTATCAACAGGGAATTAAAAGTACGTAGGATAGATGTAACAAAACCAAAAGTGGAAGAACAGTTTTCAGAGGAAGAGGAGCTGGAATTATTGGAAAAGCTGAAGAACAGATAGCTGAGTGGCGGGAATACAAAGGAGGTACTTGAATGAAAATAAAATATCTTAGTTTATTGATTGTTCTTATCCTTATTGGCTGTAAATCTGCAATCACAGAAGAGATGAATGAGGAACAAATTAGGAAGTTGGCATGGACTTCCTTTGAAGAATCAGAAAGAAGTTCAATTGTCGGTTCGGAAGAAGATATACATTATGAAGATAAGAATAACTCAGGGATAACTACAATTATTAATAATGCACCAAGCGATGTTTGGAAGGAAGCAGAAATTGAATATCTGAATGAAGATCAAATTAAAGGGGTTTCTCAGAGATTAGAGGTAAAAAACGTTTCTAACAGAATAGCAAAAGTAAGTTTTAAAACTCTTGCAGGAGAGTCCTTAAATATGCCGTATACACCAATTAGGATATATGTGGATGTAAAACAAGGTGTTGTAATCGGTAGGGAAAATGGAAATGTATCTGGAGATATACAGTTCTATGAAATTGAAAGTTGAGGATAACCATATGCCTTTTAAAGATGCATTTATTACTTTTCCTATTTTAGAAACGGAAAGATTTATTTTAAGAGAATTACAAACTAATGATGCCCAGGATTATTACAATTACTTCTCTGATCCTGAGGTACCTAATACTGGGGATACCAAGGTCCTAAAAATGTGGAGACAGCTTCAAAGATTTTTGCAAGGTTTCAAAACGCATTTATTATAAAAGAAATGATAACTTGGGGAATAGCTGACAAAGAAGATAATAAGAGTATAGGAACCTGCATTGTATTACAACTAATTAATTTTGAGGTGAGAGGCTTGAAGTATTTTTATGGCGTGTTAACCGTTTTTGGAATAGCATTACCTTACATGGAGTTTGTTCCTTGGATTGGTGAAAACGGCTTTAATCTGGCGCTGCTTTTGAATGAAGCAAAACAAAATCGAATTAGTTCATTTGCTTGGCTGGATGTGTTAATTTCAGCAGTTGTTTTGGTTGGCTTTATTTTATATGAAGGAAAGCGAAAGAATATAAAGCATAAGTGGCTGCCGATAGTTGGAACCTTAACTGCAGGTGTTTCATTTGGGCTGCCATTATTTTTATTAATGCGTGAAATTCATATGGATAAAATAAAGAAGACAGATAAGCTAAAATAGTTTTTTTGGGTTAAAACCTGATTATAAATCGGGCTGCTGTTTAGCATCCGAACAAACATGATATTACCAATAATATTATTCTTGCAGAGCGGTTGTTTTTTTTATTTGGCTTTGTTAAACCTTAATGTTGATATTTGATAATTACGAACAAGCGTTCTATAATGAAGGTGACAATTGGTTCGAAGATGATTTGTCTATGGAGTTAAAGGAGCTAAAAAAGCTTGCTGATACATTAGACGATAGTGGTAAGCAGGAACTTATCTTCTTTTTGCAGTCCCGAACCAAGGGTCTGTCGGCTCCCGTTCGAGCAATTGACGAAATCCAAGAGCAGAAGCACAAAGATGGGCTTGTTTGTCCACATTGCAAAACTCATTCTGTCGTTC
>NZ_LYPA01000022.1 GCF_001675045.1 Paenibacillus oryzae | reverse complement strand
GGGTTTTCAGGATTTTTGAGTACATTTGCATGACACCTATGAAACTTCCATCAATTGGGACGAACTGCATAAGTCATGTTATATAGATTTAAAAATATATAGGTTGAACAAAAGAATGCAGCGAAGAGGGCCGCTATGTGAAAAGTTCTTCTGGTCGCAGTAGTTGCGAAATCAAGCAAGCTGTTTAATCGATACGTTTATTTGGCGATTGAACGGGACCGCTACGGATGCATAGGAAGCTGACATTAAATGAGTTCATATTAATACATTATGAGTACATATTGATACTTTTTGAACTCAATGCTAAAATGGAAATACAAAGGAGCCATGCGGGAACATGACTCCTAGGGCAATAGCCGCTTTTAAGGGCGGTGGCTAAACGAAACGAAGTATAGACGACAAATTGACCGTTATCCTTGTTCGAGGGCGGTCTATTTGTCGTTTCTAAATGACAGCATGGCAACAATTAATATGCCGAAAGTAAGCATTAACATGAGTGCTTCATATACTGTCATATAGGCATCCCTCCCTTCTTCGAGAGGTAGCCGACCGCCCATATAAGCCATTCTATTGCCTGTCCAATTATAGCACAATTTGTCATAGAGGAGTAGCTGATGCTACAATTCTTGTGGAAATTATTGGAGGCGGTTTAACGTTGGATTCAGATTCAATACTATGCTTTGATAAGTTGCCAAGTTTCCGATCATCCATTAAAGTTTTAATTCCAAATTTAAGCAACAAAAAAACCACTCCCCATTGGATTGTTTTATCCAAGTGTGAAATGGCCATCTGTCCCAATACGGTATCCCGTACTGACCACTAAATTAATTAGTGTATAAAAACTGCTGCAAGCCTTGATACTGCTAAAAAATCGGAGTAACACGATTCGAACGTGCGACCTCACCCACCCCAAGGGTGCGCGCTACCAGGCTGCGCCATACCCCGATAAGCCGGACATAGAGTCCGATAGCCACTATTATAATAGCCGCCGCCTCAATTGTAAAGACTGGAAGGCGGCTTTAGCTATTTTTGTGCTATCGGCTTACAGCATGCAAATAGTATGGTCTTAATTGTGTTGATTACCCCTCCAGCCAAACGGTGCCCGTAGAGGAAAAATCATAGCCGGACAATGCCTGAAGCTCTTTTTTGAAGGCTTCCGATGCCAATATGTCCAGAATGGCCTGAATGCGCCGCAGATTATCAGGCCGTTTTACCATAACCAGGTCATAGCGCTCCTGAACAAGCGGAATATACCGGATGCCTTCAATACCGGAGGACGCTTTTTCTGTTCCAATGCCAACGTCGGCTTCACCCAATGAAACCTGAGCGGCAACGGAGAGATGATTGGTAAAAATGTTATCGTATCCCTCGATCTGATGCGCAGCTATGCCAAGCGTGCGCGTTATTTCATCCAGCAGGACACGCGCGCCAGAGCCTCGTTCGCGGTTAGCCAAGCGGAGGCCGGGCCGGGTCAGATCATGCCAGGTTTTAATCCCTTTAGGATTGTTGCGGGCCACGTAGAAGCCGGAGCTCCGCGTCATCACATTAACGACCACATAACGAAAGCCGGTTAACAGCTTGCGAACATAGGGCAAATTGTATTCTCCGGTATCTCCGTCCAGCAAATGTACGCTTGCGGCGTCCGATTCCCCCTTGTAAAGAGAAATCAGGCCGTCCATGCTGCTGGATTGGGAGCGCAGGGGGCGCAAGCTGGATATCCGCTGCTCCAGATGGCGGGTCAAAATATCCAGGCTGGTATCCTGTCCCGACAGAACAAAAGAACGCTGTGAAGCGTTGACTCTGCCGCCTTCACGCTCGCCTGTCAAAGGTTGATCCTCCAAAATGCGATTTGATTCACGGGAGGCGATAGCCTGGGTTCTTCCTGTTTTGCCCTGCTGCTTGTACGCTTCCAGATCGCTGGCATCCACCCTCATTTGCTTTCCGACGCGATAGGAGGGCAGCTCCCCTTTATTAATAAGCTCATAAACCTTTAATTTAGATATTTTGAGCAGCCCGGCAATTTCGCTGGCTGTATAAGATTCCTCGTGAGACATCGTCCCATCCTCCAAACGCCGTAAGTTGCTTTTATCCTTTATTGTATCATATTTGCCTTTTTAAACGGACCGGAGGGCGAATCGGCCCGTCCTTTCATGGTATACTTGCATCAAAGCTATGAATAAAGGGGAGACAGAACATGGGAGCAAAAAGAATCAAGTTCGACTTATTTCCGGAAGGACTGCGCAAAGCGGTCGTATTCAGCTTTGACGACGGACGGGTACATGACCGCCGGCTGGTGGACATAATGAACGATTGTGGGCTTAGAGGAACGTTTCATTTGAACTCCGGCGTATTCGGAAAAGAGGGCTACATCGAAAAAAGCGAGGTTGCGGAGCTTTTTAAAGGTCACGAGGTTTCCGCCCACTCCGTCACGCACCCGTTTTTACAGCAGACGCCAAATGAATTGATTATAAAAGAAATGATAGAGGACCGAGCGGCGCTTGAGGAGCTGACAGGGCAGGTTGTGCGCGGCATGAGTTATCCTTTCGGCACCTACGATGATCGGGTTGTTGCGATGCTGCCCGGCCTTGGCATTGAATACGCCCGCACCGTAAACAGTCACGGCGGCTTTCATATGCCTGAGGATTTGCTCCGCTGGCATCCTACCTGCCATCACAAAGAAATGGCTGAAAAAACGGAAGCCTTCCTGTCATCCACTCCGTACTTCAGCTACATGGAGCTGCTTTTTATATGGGGACATAGCTATGAATTTCAGGATGACGATAATTGGGAGCTGATGGAGGAGACGGGCAAACGGCTGGGCTCACGCAAGGATGCTCCTCCTGTCTGGCATGCAACGATGTCGGAAATTGCAGCATACCGCAAGGGGCTGGCCGAGCTTCGTTTTGGAGCAAATGGCAGCCTTGTTCATAATCCTTCAGCACTGGAGCTGTGGATTAGCGTGGACGGAGAAGCGGTCAAAATAGGCTCGGGACAAACGCTGAAGCTTTAGAAACTATAGAAGCAATAAACGTAAGTGAAGTGAGTGAAGTAAGTGAAGTGAGTGAAACAAGTGAAACAAGTAAAGCAAATGAAGTAAGTGAAGCATTAGATGCAAGTGCAGCAATAGAAGCATCAAAAGCTTATGAGGTAGATTTGGTCCGGGCTACAGGGAATTCAAGCTGTTCAGGCTTGTTTGGCGAAAGGGGAAGGCATGAAGGCTTTACAAACATTTTTGGAGCATAAAAAGTCGGAGCTGGGCGTGGAGCTGAATCATGTTCAGCAGCAGGCTGTCGAAGCAACAGATGGCCCTCTGCTGCTGCTTGCTTCTCCCGGCTCCGGCAAAACGACAACCCTGATTATGCGAATCGGGTATTTAATTGAAGGAAAAGGCGCGGCGGCGGAGCGGATCAAGGCAGTGACGTTCAGCCGCGCGGCCGCGCAGGATATGAAGGAGCGTTTTCGGCGATTTTTTCCCGGGCTGCCGATGGTGGACTTTTCGACTATTCATAGCTTGGCTTTCGAGGTGGCAAGGGAGCATTTGCGGGCCGAAGGAAAGGGCTATCGGATCATTGAGGGCGGGAGCGAGGAAGGTAATCAAGCGCAGCGTGAAGGAGCTGCGGCGGGATATGGCTTTGATGCCTATGGCAACCCTGCCCATAAACGGACCATTCTTCGCGCCTTGTTCCAGGAGACGGCAAGGGAAAAGCTTGCCGACGATCAACTGGAGGAGCTGTCTACCTTTATCAGCTATATCAAAAACAAAATGCTTCCCCGCGACAAATGGTCAACCGGTAACTGCCGGGTTCCGCATGCGGAGACGATTGCTCAGCTTTATGAGGATTACAAAAATCGCAATGCCCGGGAGCTGCTGCTGGATTTTGACGATATGCTGACGATTGCCAATTCTGCTTTGGAGCATAACGGGGACATGCTGCGGCGTTACCAGAGGCGCTACGATTATGTGCTGACCGACGAAAGCCAGGATACGTCGCTTGTGCAGCACAGCATTATCGAAATGCTGGCGCGAAGCCATCGCAATTTGTGCGTAGTGGCGGATGATGACCAGTCCATTTACAGCTGGCGGGGGGCTGAGCCGGCTTATTTGCTTGACTTCAAGGAAGTGTATCCCGAAGCCGTCATTCTGTTTATGGAGCAAAATTACCGCTCGTCCCGTTCCATCGTGGCCCCGGCTAATGCTTTTATCAAGCGCAATTTGAGCCGTTACCCCAAGGAAATGTTTACGGAAAATAGCGACGGGGACCCTATTGTGTTCAAGCAGCTCGCCAGCTATCGCAAGCAAGCCAAATATTTGGCCCAGCAATTGCAAAAGGAAACAAAGCTGTCGGAGACTGCCGTGCTGTTCCGCAACCAATCGTCCTCCATCATGCTGATGAACGAGCTGGACCGGGCGGGCATTCCCTTTTATATGAAGGATGCGGATAACCGGTTTTTCTCCCACTGGGTGGTCGAGGATGTGCTTAACTTCATGCGGATGTCCTTTACGGACAAAAGACCGGATTTGCTGGAGCGCATCCACCTCAAATTCAAGGGCTATATCTCCAAGCATCAGATGGCGGTAGTGAAGGAAATTAACAATAACGAATCCGTCTTCGACAATCTGATCCGTTTTGTGGCGCTTAAGGATTATCAGGAAAAGCTGCTGATGGAGTGTAAGGATATTTTCAAGGAAATGAAGGAGATGCCGCCGCTTCATGCTATTCGGGTTATCCGTGATCGCTTGGGCTATGAAAAAGCGCTGGAGGGCATGTGCGAGCGTCTGGGATTTCGCAAGGATTATTTGATCGGCATCCTCAACAGTCTGGAGGATATTGCGGAGGGACTGGAAACGCTGGCTGATTTCGCGGCCCGGCTTCAATATCTGGAGCAGCTTTTAAAAATGGCCAAGGGACGGCGCGGCCAAAATGCCGTGACGTTGTCCACCTTCCACAGCTCCAAGGGACTTGAATTCGACAGGGTCTATATGGTGGATTTGATCGACGGCATCATTCCCGGCGCAGAAGACAGCAAACGCGGCCCTGACGGCAGTCAGCCGCTTTTGGAGGAGGCCGTTCGCCTGTTTTATGTCGGCATGACCCGGGCGCGCCATCATCTGGAGATGATCGCTTATTCCAGCAAGGATGGAGAGCGGACTGCGCCTTCTCCCTTCATGGAGGCGGTGCGTAATATTGTACAGCCGGAACGGACAGCCTTGCAATTCGGGACTGATTCCGGGGGCAAAAGAGGGCTGGCCGGAGCATCAACTGGGACTTATGCCGCTTCGCCTAAAGGCGTCAAATACGGCTCTGCCGCCGCCCGCGCGGCAGAAGCGCAGGATGGAGGAACGGCTCCGGCAAATCCGGATGCCATCGCCGACCGCTCCGGCCTGTTTGCCGGAGCGGCTGTCCGCCACCGCGTGTTCGGTCGCGGTATCATTGAAGAGGTCGGCGATGACAGCATCCATATCCGCTTTGGCGACAAGCCGGTAAAATCGTTGTCCATCGCCATGTGTCTGGACAAAGGGCTGCTGGAGCCAATGGAAAACCCGGAATCCAATGAATCGGAGCAGTCGTAGAGCTTTGAGGGGAAGCATTGAACAGTGAGGTTAGTGAGGCTGCACTTAATCTAGTAGTTCCCATAGAGAGCCCTAAAGCTGTATTTTAAGAGTTATGACGTTGGCAAAAGATCGTCTATTTTGGACGGGAGGTCGTCATAGAATGTTTTAACGGCAGGCATGAAGAGATATGCGTTACTTTGATCTTTCATCATAAGTTGATCCTTTGTGGAGACAAGGGTCTCCAGTAATCCGGCGATCAGCTTGGCGGTTACGGTATCGGGAAATTCCTTCATCGTTTCCCCATAGCTTTCTCTAACCTCGGCGTTCAGTTTCAATGTGGTGTAATCATAGACCAGTGTATTTGGCGTATGAGCATTTCCAAGATAGACGTTTAGATACATGTCGAACAGCTCTCGCACGCGGCTTTCTTCAGAAGCATCAGGATACTTCTGAAGGAATGACTCCGCCCGCAAAGCGCGCTGGGCCAATTCATCCCATGAAATCAGAAGGCCTCCATCTTTGGCAAAGGGTTGTTCTGCTTCGATCCATTCTATTTCGATATATTGGTTCATTGTTTCTGAAAGCCATTTGCCGAATTGCATCTGGCGGTTGTAATCAATCAACGGCTCAAATGTTCCTTGCGCGAGACCAAGTTTATATCCACTCATGGATAGCTGCAAAATAAATTCTCGCGCTTCATCATCAAGTATAGCAGCAGCCGCATTTTCATCAACAGGCCATTGCAGCGAATAATCATACATCTTATTTATTAACTTCTCCTCTATAGAATAATAGAGGTAGCTCACATCATCCAGATTGCGAGCATAAAAGGTCTGGAGCTCACTAAGCATGGCATCTGCTGTTTTCTGATCAGCCTTCTCGATATGGACTGTAATAAAATCCATTATAGGAGTCGCCGTCTCGGCATTCTGAGCAATATCTTGAAGCTGATCAAGCAGTGTCGCTGATTCAAAGCCTGGATTTTCTGCTGAATGAACCCCTGGACTGCCGGACGGCTCAGTTGCTTTGGCTATAACAGATTCCGAGAAAGATATTCCAGTATTGTCATTGCCGGAAGTGCCGCTGCCAGGGATACCTTTGCCGGAAACCCGGATGCCGTTTCTTTTCTCCTCCGAATTTGTCGTTCCGACCAAGCCGCATCCTGTGGTTGCCAATAAGGCGAGGACGACGCATCCTGCTGCAATCTTCTTCCTCTGGTTAAGCCGCTGTGAGAGGTTCACCTGCCATCACACCCCTGATCATTACTTATACTAATCAGAAAGACGCAATATAAATGAAAAATGTTTTAAAAAAGTTAAATTTCTTCAGGTGTCTGCAATCCAAGCAGGTTCAGGCCCCGGCCCAACGTTTGGCCCACGGCGCGGACCAGCTTTATTTTGGCCGCTTGCTCCTCTTCTGTACCCGACAGCACCTTGATATGGTGGTAAAAGCGGTTGAAGGATTGAGCGAGATCCAGCAAATAACGCGCTAGAACGGAAGGCTCGTAACGGGATGCAGCTTGAACCAGAGCTTCTTCGTATTTGCCCACCGTAACCGCCAAATTCCAGGCAAAATTGTTTTCCATCAGGCTAAAGTCGGCAACTATTTCATTATCCGCTGAGCCGTGTTTGGGAGCGCCAGCTTCCTTATTCATGAAGCTGCTTGCGGCTTTTTTGACAATGCTGGCTGTCCGTGCGTACGTATATTGCAAATACGGCCCCGTTTCGCCATCAAAGTTCAGCACCTCCTGCAAGGAGAAGTCAACGTCCAGCGTACGCGTATTTTTTAAATCGCCAAACACGACGGCACCTACACCTATAGCTTCGGCAACGGCATCCGCATTCGCCAAGCCGGGGCTTTTGCTCTGAATCAGCGCTCTGGCGCGATCTACGGCCTCGTTGAGTACATCCTCGAGAAACAGCACCTTGCCTCTGCGGGTAGACATCTTTTGTCCCTCCATACGCATCAGGCCAAAAGGAATATGCTTGCATTCGCTGCTCCATTCAAAGCCCATCTTGCCAAGCACATGAAAAACCTGCTTGAAATGCAGCGCCTGCTCGCCGCCTACTACGTAAAGCAGCGTATCGGCTTTCATTTCATTGCGGCGGTAAAGCGCAGTTGCAAGATCGCGCGTCGCATAGATGGATGTGCCGTTTGATTTGACCATAATACACGGCGGCATGCCGAATTCCTCCAGGCTTACAACCATTGCGCCGTCGCTTTCCTCCAGCAGCCCTTTTTCCTTCAATTGCTCCAGCACTGGCTCCATTTTGTCATTGTAAAAGCTTTCGCCAAGATAATGATCGAACGAAACGCCGAGCCGCTCGTACAGCTTGCGGAACTCCTTAAGGCTTTCCTCCACGAATCCGAGCCACAGGCTATGCGCAGTTTCGTCCCCTTGCTCCAGCCGTTTGAACCATTCCCGTGCTTCATCCTCCAGCTCCGGCTTGCTTTGCGCCTCATCGTGGAAACGGACATAAAGCTCCAGATACTTTTTGATGATGGAGGTATTCTCATTGGCGTTTTGCGGAGTATCGTTTTGCGTAGATTCCCCGCCCCAGCGCAGCCAGGCCGTAATCATTTTGCCGAATTGGGTGCCCCAGTCGCCCAAGTGATTGACGCTGATCGTTTCGTAGCCCGTTTCGCGCAAAATGCGGTACAAAGCGTTTCCGATCATGGTGGACCGCAGGTGCCCGATGCCAAACGGCTTGGCGATATTGGGCGAGGACATGTCGATAATTACGCGCTCTCCCTTGCCGATATCCGGTTTGCCGAAGGAGCCATTTTGGATGCGCTCCAGCAATACGGAAGCATGGCTCCGGCGATTTAGCCGGAAATTGAGGTAAGGGCCCGCAGCTTCGGCGATCCAATCGGAATCCTTTAATTCCTCGGCAAGCTCCATGGCGATGTGCTGGGGGCTTTGCTTCATCGTTTTGGCCAGCGTAAAGCATGGAAGGGCGGCATCGCCCATATCCGGGTTTGGCGGATATTCCAGCAGTTTGATAATTTCGTCCCGTGTCATTGGAAGCTTCGTTTCCAGCGCCTCCGCTAGCTGTTCTCTGATCATAATGTAACCTCCCTATGGTAATGGATACTTTGAACTCTGCCTGCTTCTTTTGTAATGCCCATTTGTATGGATTTGCGTACAAAATGGTCCCCACGTTGGCTGCTGTGCAAATGGTCCCCGCGCTGGCTGTCGAGCGCTGTTTTGTATGAAGGATCGTACAAAAAGGACTCCGCGTTGGCAGTCGAGCGCCGTTTTGTATGAAGGATCGTACAAAAAGGACTCCGCGTTGGCTGTCGAGCGCTGTTTTGTATGAAGGATCGTACAAAAAGTTCTCCGCGTTGGCTGCTCAGCGCCGATTTGTATGAAGGATCGTACAAAAAGGACTCCGCGTTGGCAGTCGAGCGCCGTTTTGTATGAAGGATCGTACAAAAAGGTCTCCGCGCGGTCTGCTCAACGCCGTTTTGTATGAAGAATCATACAAAATGGCCCCGCGTTGCCGGGGTATCACGTAAAGTAAACTGCAGAAACGTGTTGTTGCGCGTTACGTGTACATGAACGCAAAAAAGCCCCGTCTCTAGTCAAAGAGACGGGGCTGAACCCGCGGTGCCACTCTAATTATTCCGGGGCCGGCGGCCTCGAAATCGCTCTGTGCGGTAACGGCGCAAAGCCGGACAAACCTACGTGCAGCGGCGCTTGGAATAAGCAAGCTTGCTAAGTGCAACAGCATGCTTTTAAACATGAGCATGATTGCTTAGCAAGAACATGCTATTGAACGTGAGCATGATTGCTTAGCAAGAACATGCTTTTGATCATGAGCATGATTGCTTAGCAAGAACATGCTGTTGAACGTGAGCATGATTGCTTAGCAAGAACATGCTGTTGAACGTGAGCATGATTGCTTAGCAAGAGCATGCTGTTGAACGTGAGCATGTTGCTTAGCAAGAACATGCTGTTGAACGTGAGCATAGATGCTTGCTATGGGCATGTTCCCTGTGCATGAGCACAATCGCGCGGCTGTTTCGGAAAGCCATCTCCCGGGTCCTCTTCCTTTGACGCTGGTTGACCGGCTCCCACCCTCCCGGCTCGCTTGGCAACGCCCGCGGCAAACTACTGTCCCGTTCGCAGATATTATTCATCATTATAAGCGTTTGGCAGAAGAAAGCAACAAATTCCTGCTGAATGAATGTAGATTGAACAAATAGTATTGGTTATGTAGTTTACAAAAAGTAGTGTCAGTTTTTGCAGATTGCTAATTGAATTGAAACACAAAAAGTCCAACCTAAACCTGCGTAGCCGCAACAATAGTTGTTTTATCCCCCCTGCTTCATGAATTGCCCCGTCCCGTCTGTAAGGCCCCTTAATTTACAATGAAGACACGACAAAAGAAGAAACGATTAAGGTATACAAAGCTAGTTAAAAGAAACAAAGCACCACAGATCACCAAGCAGCACTTAAAAGAAACAAAGCACCACAGAGCACCAAGCAGCACTTAAAAAGAAACAAAGCACCATATACCGTAACATGATACTAAGGGGAGATGAGGGCATGCATAGAAGTAAACTCGGAGCTTATTTGTTCAGCTTTCCCAGCTTTTTTCTGACCGTGGCGTTAGGCCTGTATCCCATCGTTTGGGCGCTTCGATATATGTTTTTTGATTATCAGGGCTACGGCACGCCGCGTTTTATCGGACTCGACAACTTTGCCCGCGTGGGAAGGGATGCGGAGTTTTGGCATTCTGTCGGGAATACATTCGTCTATGCCGGTGGCAAACTGATTATAACGCTGCCGCTATCGCTTATCCTGGCTGTTATTCTTAATCGGAAGCTGCGCGGCAGACATGTGTTCAGGGCAATTTTTTTCCTGCCTACCATCTTTAGCGCATCCGTTATGTCCATCGTCTTTTACATCGTATTTAATTCCTATAACGGCGTTATCAATCAATATTTGCTGAAGCTCGGCATCGTATCCGCGCCGGTTGACTGGCTGGGTGCGGGCATGGCTATGCTGACGACTATCATTATTGCGGTGTGGGGAGCGGTCGGGAACTATATGCTATTGTTTCTCGCCGGATTGCAGAGCATTCCCGAGGATATCTATGAAGCGGCTTCGCTGGATGGCGTCAATCCCGCCCAGCGGCTCTGGTATATTACCATTCCCATGCTGGGACCTGTGCTTCAAATGATTGTTATGCTGGCCATTACTGTTTCTCTTAAAGGTTATGAAAGCATCATGGTGCTTACAGAAGGCGGCCCGTTCGGCAAAACAGAGGTTATGTATCTTTACCTGTACAAGCTCTTTTTCCCGCTTACGACCACCGGAACCTCCGTTCAAAATATCGGATACGGCAGCGCAGTTGGCTTTACAACGGCCGTTATCGTGGGCTTGATTACATGGATGTACTTCTGGATGTCCAAAAAGCTTAACAGCATATACTAAGGGGGAAACCATCATGTCCATGTCCATTCGCAAAATTATTCTCCGCATTCCGGTCTGGCTTTTGCTGCTGACGACCTCTGCGCTGATGCTGTTTCCAATCATTATTGCTATATTGGGATCACTAAAAACCAATCTGGAGCTTACGACGGGGGCAACCTTCCTGCCCTCTACGTGGGAATTCAAAAACTATCTCACGGCATGGACGCAGGCTGATTTTTCCGCCTTTACCTTCAACAGCTTGTTTGTATCTGTATTTGTTACTGTCGGCACGCTGCTTGTGGCGGCGATGGCCGCTTACGCGGTGGACAGAGTGGCCTTCAAAGGAAAAAGGATTTATATCCTGCTGCAATCGTTCACCCTTTTTATTTCCATCGGCGCGGTTGTGCTTCGCCCGCAATTTGATCTGATGGTTTCTATTGGATTGCAGAAATCATTATGGGGTGTCATAATCATTCTAATTAGTGCGCACGCAACCGCTTTCTTTATGGTTATCGGCTTTTTCCGGGGCATTCCCAAGGAGCTTGATGAAGCGGCGCTGATTGACGGCTGCAACTTCTACTCTATCTTCTGGCGGATTATTTTGCCGCTCCTGAGGCCCGCTTTGGCGGTAGTTGCGCTGTTTACCTTCAGAGGAGCCTGGAACGAATATATTTTGCCGCTTGTGTTCTCCCTGACTCGTCCGGAATTACAAACGCTGCCTGTTGGACTGGCTGGCCTGCGCTACGGGGCGGGGGCCGCGGTTGAAAACCAGCTGATGCTGGCCGGCGCTTGTATCTCCATTTTGCCGCTCCTGCTCGTTTATCTGTTTGCCAACCGTTCCTTTATGCAGGTGAATGTAGGAGCCGTCAAGGGTTGATCCATCCGCAAAGATAGGGCATCCGCATATAGAGGAATCCACAGATAAAGGCGATGAACGAATGAAGCATTTTTTTCGGAAAATGTCGCTGAAGCAGCGGCTTTGGGTTTCGTTTGTTTTATTAACTGTTGTTTGCATATCCGCCACGGGAACTTATGTTTCCGTGTTTTTTTCTCATGAAATGGAGCTGCAAGCGACCAAAACAAGCCAGGATACGCTGAACAGAACGGCGCAGGTGCTGGATGAACGCTTGAGAAATATCGTGGTGCTCGTTTCAACGCTGATGATGGGCGAGCCTTTTCAGCAAACGATGAAGGACGTTCAGGGAGATAGCGGAAATAACTATTTTTATCATCTTTCGCAGATGCAAACCGCCTTCGCCCAGCTTATGGTAGCGGATCAGTCCATTGATACGGTGCTGCTGCACACGCCAATCGGAGAATTTTATCCCACCGAAAATTCCCGAAGCGGGCGGGCGTTTGAAGACACGCTTTTATATGACAAAATTAATACCGTAAATGGTCCATGGAACATGCTATGGGTACCCGGACACGACGAGGAGCTGTTTCGCAGAGGCAATCCCGTTATATCGCTTATTATCAAGCCGCTGTTCGAAAATCCGGTTGCATCGACCTATGTCATAGTCAATATTCGCGAGGAATACTTGGAGAAGCTAATTATGTCCAATAGGAGCGAAACGAGCATTAATCAGCTGATCATTGATCGGAAAGGACAAGGCGTATTGTCCTCCATCAACAATCCGGTTAACGATAATTCCCGTATCTACGAGCAATCCGGTGATGACAGCAAAGGGAATTTTGAATACCGCAACGCGTCAGGAGAGCTTTTTCTGGTCAACTATGCCGCACTTGGCATGAATCCCGATTGGGCGATTGTAGGTTATCAGTCCAAGTCCGAGCTGCTGCGGCCAATTAGCCGGATGCGATGGACTATATTGACCATTATGGGGGCATGCGTTCTGTTGGCGCTCATTATGTCCAGCATGCTGTCGGAGCTGCTGCTCAAGCCGCTGTTCAAGCTGCGCAACCTGATGATGAAGGTGGAGCGGAACAAGCTGGATGTCCGGTTCGAAAGCGCCTTTGAGGATGAGATTAGCCAGGTGGGGCACAAGTTCAACCGGATGCTGGAGCAAATTCAGGAGCTGCTGGAGGAGGTCAAGGTTTCGGAGCAGGCCAAGCGCAAGTCGGAGATCAAGGCGCTGCAGGCGCAGATTGATCCCCACTTTTTGTACAATACGCTAAATACAATTTATTGGAAAAGCGAAATGGAGGAAAGCCAGGCTGTCGGGGAAATGATTGTATCGCTGTCGCTGCTGTTCCGGCTAGGTTTGAACAATGGCAAGGAAATAACGACGCTGCGTCAGGAGCTTGAGCATGTGGAGCAATATTTGAAGCTGCAGGCCATGTGTTATCCCGATTTGTTCCGCTACGAAATCAAACCGGCAGAGGACAGCCTTCTAGCCTATCCCGTACTCAAAATAGTGCTGCAGCCGCTCGTCGAAAACTCCATCCTGCACGGCTTTCAAGAGCTGCCTCATCAGGGCCGAATCGTCATTGAGGCCATTGAGGCCGACGGTTTGCTGACGCTTATAGTAACCGATAACGGAACCGGCATGGATGCGGCGCAGGTCGAGCGCCTTTTGAACCATCCTCCCGACAAGCTGGACAGCTATGCGCTTGCCAACGTGAGATCGCGGCTAAAGCTGTATTACGGGGAAAAAGCCGCCATGGAGCTTTACAGCGAACCCGGCGTTGCAACGACGGTTAAACTGACTATTCCCATACACGAGGTGATTCACGAATGAGCGCAATCACGATATGTATAATCGATGACGTAAAGGCAGTAATCGACGGCTTGCTGAAAAAAATACCGTGGTCGGAGCACGGTATCGAAATTGCGGGTACGGCGATGAACGGTCAGGAAGGGCTGGAGCTTATCCGGGAGCGGAAGCCCGATATCGTTTTGACGGATATCCGCATGCCGGGCCGGAGCGGTATCGACATGATTCGTGAGATGCGGAATGGCTCCGAGCCGGAGGCCAAGGTCATTTTTTTCAGCGGGTACTCCGATTTTGAATGCGCCAAGGAGTCTGTCCGTCTCGGAGCGTTCGATTATTTGGTGAAGCCGTTCACCTCGGCTCAAATTCTGGAGGTGGCGCTGCGCGCCAAGGCCCAGATCGAGGCGGAGCGTTTGGCGCGTTCAAACCGCATGGAGCTGGAGCGCAAGGTCCGGGAAAGCCTGCCTTACCTGAGACAGGAATATTTCCGCTTGCTGATCCGGCATGGCGAGCTGCCGGAGCGTGCGGGTGAAAAGTGGGATTTTCTCGGCATCGAGCTGGACAAAAGCGGATTTGTAGCCATGGTAGCCCAACTAGACGGCTTTATGGATGAAAACGCCCGTTTATCTGTGCGGGAGGTGGAGCTTGCCCGTTTTGCGGTGCAAAATATTATGGAGGAGACCTTCCGCAAGGAAACAAAAGGTGTTGTATTCAGGGAGCATTTGGGACAATTTGTCCTGCTGCTTAATCTGAAGGAAGATAGCCAGGCGATGGCGCTGGCGGAAGCATGCCGTCACAATGTCAGACAATACGCCAAACGCGAGCTTTCGATCGGAGTAGGCGGGCCGGTGGATGGAATCTGCGACATTTCGTTATCCTACGAGCAGGCCAAAACAGCAATCAGCTATCAGTTCTACTCCGACGGCGGCTGCATCATATCCTACAGCGATATTGCCACGCAAGCCCATATCACCCCTCAATATTCGCTGGACAAGGAAGTGGAGCTGCTTTATTGCCTGCGGTCGGGAAACCGGGAAGGCGTCGAGAGCTTGCTGGATGCCATTTCGGAAGAGTGCTTGCGATACCCGGCGCCGCCGGACCCGGAAGTCATGACCAATCTGTTCTATGGCTTGGCGTTTACCATCTACCGGGTTGTGGCCGAAAAAGCGGATGACAAACAAAGAGTGTGGCTGGACGAGAGGTTAAGCGTCATCAAAAAGGGCAGGTATTCCTCCACCTCGGATCTGATTCAGGATGTAAAAGCGTTGGGCATGACGGGCTGCGAGTGGGTGCAGAAGCGGCAAAAAAACAATGTGGGACAGCTGATTCACCAGTCCTTGAGTTATATAGCCTCCAAGCTTGGCAGCGAGCTGACCGTTCAGGAATGTGCGGGCGTAGTGCATCTTAGCCCCAGTTATTTCTCCAATCTATTCAAAAAGGAGACGGGAATGACCTTTATGCAATACGTCACTTCGGCCCGTATGGACAAGGCGAAGGAGCTGCTGCTGGAGGGTATGCAGGTGCAGGATATTACGTTTGAGCTAGGCTACAAGGACCGTCCTTATTTTACCGAGCTGTTCAAAAAGCACACAGGATTAACGCCTACGGAATTCCGGGGCAAATATGGACAAGCTTCCTTGCACGGGGAATCAGAGTGATTTTACCCTCCCTAAATCGTATCTTTGTCCTTCATGGACATAAAGCGTTCGATGCTACAATGAGGTCAGCAAGCAGGGCTTGACCAAGGCTTCCGCAAGGAGACTGCGGCGACAGGAGGCCTTATGCTTGTCAAACAAAGGGGAGGTTAGACAGATGAAAAAAAGAATGCTTGCACGTAGCTCGTTTCTGATCTGTTGCTTGCTGGTGACTGCGCTTACACTGGCGGCTTGCTCCACAAACAAAGGTTCCGATCCGAAGCCTGAGGAAAGCGCGGGGGCGACTCCAAAAACAAAAATCGCTTATTGGACGGCGGATCGGCATGATATGGATTATATGCAGAAAAAAGTGGATGAATATAATGCAACAAACACCGATAATATCGAAGTCGAAATGAAGGTTATGGCCGACAACTACAATCAGGCCGTTGAAGTAGCATTTGCGAGCAACCAGGCTCCCGACGTGTTGAAAATTTATGATTTTCAGACCTATGTCAATAAAGGCTATTTGACTCAGCTTGACGGCTTGCTTAGCGCCGATCTGATGGCAAAGTTTGACGGCTTGCTGGTGGACAACGTCTACAAGCTGAATGGAAAAGTGTATACGCTGCCCAATACCGGCCAGTTCTGGCGCTTGCTCTACAATGTGGATTTGATGGAGAAAGCGGGTTATTCCGAGCCGCCTAAAACGTTGGATGAAATGGTGGACGCAGCCAAAAAAATTACGGAGCAAGGCAAGGCGGAGGGCATTTACGGCTTCGCGAGCAACTTCAAATCCGGCTCCGGCTTTACTCGTCCGGCTTTTGCCAGCGGCACGCTTGACTCGGAAACCGGCCATGAGGGCTACAACTTCCAGACGGGAGAATTCGATTTTGGCATGTACCGCGATATTAGCGAGGCGCTTCGCCAAATCAAAGTCGACGGCAGCTTGCTGCCGGGGGCTGAATCGCTGGATATCGATCCGCTGCGCGCCCAGTTTGCTCAAGGTAAAATTGGAATGTATGTTAACCATTCCGGCGAACCGGCGGTCTATTCATCGCAATTCCCGACCGATATTAACTGGTCGACTGCCCCGGTGCCAACCAAAGACGGCGTAATCGACGGCGTAAGCTGGGTAAATGCGACGGGTTATGTAGGCATTAGCGACAAGTCCGAGAATAAGGAAGCCGCGGCCAAGTTTGTTGAATATCTGTACAGCGAGGATTTACGCGTCGATTATCAGGAAAAAGGCCTTGGCTTGTCCGTGCTGCCATTCGTCAACGAAAAAGCGGGCAAACCGGAGCTGAAAGGAATCGAAGGCTTCCTGCCGACTCAATACGACGGTATTTATCCGGCAACTCCTCTTTCCATTACGGAAACCAAGCTGGAAGGAAAGAAAGCTGCGGATCTGTTTAACGAATATATTTTGACTGGAAATCAGGATATTGAAGCCGTAATCTCCGATTTGAACAGCCGTTACGGCAAGGCGCTTGCAGCCGCAAGATCCGAAGGTTTGACCGATATTAAAGCCGATCCTTCGTTCAGCGCCAAAAAGCTGCAAGGCACATTAGGCAAATAAGCATCAGGAACAACTATTAAGCATCCCGGAATAACCAATAAACTTCAGGAATGAACCTTTATAATATCTAGTCAGGAGGCTGTCCCAAGGGGCAGCTTCTGCTGCTATCACGCAAAAAGATGAGGAGAGAGGATGGGGGCAGTGGAGGACTACTTGTTTTTTGAACCGGGACAGAGAGCGGAATGGGGGAAGACGTTTGCGAGGTTATTTCCTGTGCAAGCCAAGCAGGCGATCATTGAGGCGGAACGCTGGTGCCAAAGCGGCGAAATACTATGGAAAAATCAACTGATCGACTTGGGCACGCCAATCAATTGGCTGTACAACCCAACGGGAGACAAGGAATTTACTTGGGGAATCAACCGCTTCAAGCATCTCCGTTCCTTGGGTATTGCCTATGCCTGTACCGGCGATGAGAAATATGCCGCCAAGGCGCTGGAGCATATCCTGAGCTGGATTGAAACGCAGCCTTGTCCCCATGGCCTGCCTGCCGAAGAGCTGACCTATTTCCAAAGGCCGGGTCCCTGGCGTCTTCTGGAAACAGGACTGCGCCTTCGTCAATGGACGTATGCCTATCATTTTTTCGATGGATCGGACAGCTGGACGGAGGAGGGGAAAAGCCGCTTCCTGGCATCGGTCAAGGAGCACGCTCATTTCCTCGCCGATTATAAAGCCAGCATCGAAATCAATCACTCCATTATGCACATGATCGGCTTGCTCAGCGCCGCATTGACCTTTCATTCCTGGGAGGAAAGCGGGGAGTGGACCAAAACGGCGATCCGGCGGCTGGAGGAATGTATTGCCGTTCAGGTGCTGCCGGACGGCGTACATGCGGAGTTGACGCCTCATTATCATATGGTGTCTCTGGAGCTGTTCGTCGATTGCGCGGTCATGCTTAAAAAACGTGGTATGTCATTTTCGGAGCGTTATGAGGATATATTGGCCGGGATGGCCCGGTTTGCCTATTCCATGAAAAGGCAGGACGGCAGCATGGCTCCATTTGCGGATTCCTTCGCCAATCAGCCCCCTGATCTCAACGCCGCGGCATTGTATTACAAACGTCCCGAGCTGCTGCTGCACGACCAGCTTCACGAGCAGATGTGGACCGTCGGGCCGGATGACATCCATGCTCTGGTTGCGGCGGCGGAGGAGACAGCGGGTCTGAACAGAGAAGCTGCCTGGAACGTTAAGGCAGGAGAAGCGACAACAACTGGAGTAGCGACTGAGCCAAACGCAAGCGCCGATAAATCGATGGAGGCGGGGGAGGCTCCCCGTAACTCGCTTGTGGAGCTGCCGTTTGCATTCCCGCACGCGGGGTATTACGGCCTTGGCGGGGGCGGCCAGCAGATGATCTTTGATGCGGGCGCCCTTGGTGGTCCGCATGGTCATGCCGATGCGTTGTCGTTTGAGCTATGTGCTTTTGGGGAAGCTTTGTTTGTTGATCCCGGAACATACACCTACATGGAAAATCCATGGCGCCGCTACTTCAAAAGCACCGCCGCGCATAATACCGTCCTGGTCGACGGCCAGGATCAGACGCCTTATTTGCGTACGCAGCGCTGGGGCGCGCCCGAAGCTTCGGTTGCTCTTGTCCGGTGGGAGCCGGAGCAAGGCTTGATATGCGCGGAGCATGACGGCTATGCCCTGCGCGGGGTCATGCATCGCCGGGCGGTCTGGTTTCTGGACAGCGGGGAATGGGTGATTCTTGACCGGCTTGCTGCGGAGGCCGGGACGGAGCATGTGTATCAGCACAGACTGCATGCCCGCTTGCTGGAGTGGGACGTCAAGCGGCTGAATGCCGATACCGGCGGTCAACAAGAGACCGTTTGCTATTATGCGGATGGAAGCGGGCCGGACATTGGGACGGAGCGGCAGAAGGCGGAGCCGCAGAAGACGCAACCGCAGAAGTCGGAAGCACAGAAGACGCAACCGCAGACGCAACCGCAGACGGAAGCGCAAAAGACAGGGCTGCAAGCTCCGCAATTGCAGGGCTGCGAGCTTCTTCTATTTGGCCCCCAAGGAATGGAGCTGGATGTCGAGGATAGCTGGGAATCGGTGCATCCCATGACGATGACGCCGCTGAAGGTTGTGCAAGGGCTGTCGGCATCGGATAAGGGAAGCTGGTTTGCTACGGTGATCAAGCCTCATGCAGGGAGCAAGGGACTGGAGCCATCCCATTGGAGAATTCAGCAGGACGAAGCGGGAAGTCCGGCGCTCCTGTTAAGAAGGAACGGCGAAGAAAAGACGTTTGTTTTGCCTGAATAAGGACATAGGGGGCCAGTACAATGGACAAGCAAAGCGGTTTTTTGACGCATTATCTCGTCTCGGGACCACGGATTAGCCACTTTGACGGACACGCCAATCGAAGTCAAAACGGCATTCAGTACGAGCAATATTTGAGATCGCTTGTTGCCGACCGAAATCAGGAGCTTCCTGTCCGCGCGGAGGATATTGCGCTGGGCAAAGCAAGCAAGCTTGGAGAGCCGTGGGAGTTTTTGTACCCCTGCAGCGGGCTTGTCAACTTCAGCCATTTTGCGCTAACGCTGGGCAAGGTGGAATTGCTGGCTTCGACCGTCCTTCATGCCGATGAGGAAGTGGATGCCGCCGCCTTGCTCTGGACATACGCGGCAGTGGATGTGTGGCTCAACGGCGAAAAAACGGCTTCGGTGCAAGATCCCGTCTACAAGCCAATCGGGAAGACGGCCATGACGCTTCGACTGCGTAAGGGAGAAAATAATCTGGTTGTGTCCATGCAAAATCTTGCGGTGCGGGATACCCGCTCGATTTTTGGCATTCAACTGCTGGACGGACTGGACAAGCTAACGGCAGGCGTGCCGGATACCGAAGCCGCCGCTCCGTTTCTGAGTCTGGACCGCTGGCTGTCGGGCATTGGCTATAGAGAAGGGCAGCTTTTGCTTCCCCCCGATCCTCCATGCCGGGTGTTCCTTGCTTATGGGGATGAAGCGGAGGGTGGTCAGGAGATTACCGATATCTCCATCCCCGGCTCCATTGAAGAGAGTGTACCGTTTCAAATTCACGACGGTGCACCGTTTGCCGTAGTGTACGGAGTGATTGGAGACAATAAACTGAGCCGTAAAATCGAGCTGCTGCACAATCAGCGCCCCGTTTACCGCGAGGGAGTTGACCGTGAAACGGTTAAAAATGAGCTGTTTCGCGAGCTGGCGCAAATTGGAGCCGGGGAAGTTTTCCAGCCGCTGCGATTTGGTCTGTTTTACGTGCTGGCGCGCTGGAATTTGGGACTGAGAGCTCCATGCGACGAGCAGCATATCTCGCGGGCGTTGGGTCAAATTGAGCAGCGCGAGGATTGCTCAGATTTTTTCCTGGCAGGTTTGCTTCGCCTTATGGCGCAGCATGAGCTGCCGGAGGCGCTGGAGCAAAGAGCGGAGCGCGCTATTTTGAGCTACCGGTATTGGATGACAGAGGAAGGCTCCGATGCGATGTGCTTCTGGAGTGAAAACCACGCGCTTATGTTTTACATTTGCACTTATATGGCGGGAAAAAAATACCGGGACCGGCATTTCGACAGATCGGGACGAAGCGGTCTGGAGGTTGAGGAGGTTGCTCTGGGCAAAATCCGCGAATGGCTGGAGGATGTAGAGCAGTGGGGCTTCGAGGAATTTCTGAGCGCCGATTATATGTGCGTTACGATGGGCGCGCTGCTTAATGTGGCGGATTATATGGACGAGCCGGAGTCGAGCCGGGCGATGGCGCTCATTGATTCCATGCTGGCGGCATTCGCCCGCCATACGTTCCGGGGCTCTATCATTGCGCCGCAAGCCCGCATTTATCGTTCGGTTATCCTGCCGTTTACACAGGCGGCCCAGTCGCTTATGCATTTGCTTGAGCCAAAGACGCCGGCCGGAAACAGCGAGTGGCTTGTCTTTTTGATGAACAGCCGTTATCATCTTCCTTATTCCGTCAGCGAGCTTATGGATGCGCCGCTGGAGACAGCGTACCGGACGGGAAATGCCTGGGTGAAGCTGAACAAGCAGAGCCGGTACATGCTGACTTCGGTACAGTCGCCGAGATGGGACGAGCCGCAAGTATTTTGGGATAATATCAGCTTTGATGAAGGGGTGGACGTGGAATCGAACGACTATGTAAAGTCGTTTAACGAAAGGTTTCACGGTACGACGCGCTTCGAGCCGGGCGTGTACGGGTATCAGCAGCATATGTGGTACGCCGCGCTGGACAACGATACGGTTATCTTCAGCAATCATCCCGGCGAGCTTGCCGACGAAGGCGGCATGAGGCCCGGCTATTGGTACGGCAACGGCATTATGCCGGCCATCCGGCAGGCTGGCAGCGTGCTAGGCGCTATTTACGAAATCGCGGACGATCATCCCGTAGCGTTTACGCATCTGTTTTTCCCGGAGGACAAGCTGGACGGCTTTGAACGGGACGGCCATTGGCTGTTCGGCCATAAGGACGGCGGCTACATCGGCATCTGGTGCAGCGAAGGGCTGACGCCTCATGACGACCTCCTGTTCCATTGTGAATACCGGGCGTACAATCGGCTTTCCGCCTATTATTGCAAGCTGGGCTCCCGCGAGGAGTACGGGAATTTCAATGCTTTCCGCGAGGCTTGTCTGAGCCTTGCGCCGCAGTTTAATCCGCGGACGCTGATGCTGGAGGCAAGCGACGGGTACAGTTTGACCTTTATTCGTCATACAAACAAGACGCAATACGTGTAAGCCAGGTCTGATCCGATTTAGTTTGGAAGGAAACGACACAGGATTTAAGCATGGGAGGAGACTAGGGATGAAAAAGCTGAATGAATGGGAAAACGCGGAGCCAGGGGTCAAAAGGAAAATTTTTAATCCCGGCGAAGCTGTGATGATGATGGAGGTTCATTTCCAGGAAGGAGCCGAGGGCTACCTGCACAGCCATCCGCATGAGCAAATGTCCTATTGTATCGAAGGACAGCTGGAGTTTTCAATTGATGGGGTCAAAACGATTCTTTCCGCAGGCGAAACCATCGTTATCCCGGGCAATGCCGAGCATGGCTGCCGCGCGCTAAAGGCCAGCAAGCTGCTGGATACCTTCACTCCGCTCAGACTGGATTTGCTTGGCCGCTTGTAGAGCTGCGAGCTATTCCTATAAATAACGTATAGGCGCAAGCCCCGACAGGGGACAGGCCCGGGAATGTTGATTTCACAGCATTCCCGGGCTTTTCATTTTTGTTAGATTATTGCTTCTCCCGGCTCCGGTATTGAGAGGCTGTAACGCCATAATATTGCTTGAACGAACGGCCAAAATGCTCCAGTGTGGCAAAACCCGTGTTGGCGGCGACGGCGCTGACGGGCAAATTCGTTGACAGCAGAAGACGCGCAGCTTCGCTCATGCGGGATTGCTGCCTTTTGTCCTTGAAGGAAAGACCGTATTGCTTCCGCACCGTCCGCTCGGTCTGCCGGGTGCTTAACCCGATTTTGTCCGCAAGCTGCTTGAGCGTAAGGGAATGGTACTCGTAAAGAAAGCAATATTCAATCGTCAGCAGCCGGCTGTCGTCCAATGTTTTGACCGGAGCATGGAGCCGTGATGGACCGTGCTCGGCGTATTGCCGGATTGTCCGCGTTACGATCATTTCCAGCAGGTTGGTTGCCATATGATAGAAGCCGATGCGTTTTGCGGACAATTCATGAGCAAGCATCTCGAATAAAGCCAGCAGGTTTTCCTTGTCGGCGCCGATCCAGAACGGGGTGGCCACCAGCAAATCGGATAAAGCCGCCTCCTTCCGGGGACGGCGTTTTCCCTCGTTTGGCCTGGTTTCTATGGGCAACACTTCAAAAAATACGCAATATTCCGCCATGGGATCATCGGTATCCGGGATTTGCTCGTGCACAATATGAGGGCCTGTCACAAATAAGGTGCCGGGCGTCAAGGGATAACGCTCCCCATCCGCAATCAGGGTGCCCTTGCCGGCAGGGATGTAATGCAGCTCGTAGCTTCCCCGGCTGTGGCTGTGCTCCCGCACTGACTCATGGAAATAGCCGTATTTGAAAAAAAGAACGTTTAGGAGCAGTTCTCCGACTTCAAGCTTGATAGCTATATGGTCTATATCAATAAAAGGCGGACGCATGCCAATATTCCCCCTCTGTCTAAATGCGACGCCCGGATGTCGCTATTCGTCGCTTCCGTTAATAACGTAAAATTGCTTGCCCCGTTATAATTATAGCGAAATACCAAGTATATCGGAAACGGGTGAAGGCTATGACGCCAATGGAAGCTATACACAGGTTCAAAAAAGGAAACTACGCCCGAAGCTGGACGGAGGTGCCTCTCATCAATCCGGGTTATGCCTGGCGGGACGGCATGGTTAGCGGCAATGGGGAAATCGGATACGTTACATCGGGCTCGCCTTATATGGACAGCTTTATTTTTCAGCATATGTGGTTTAATTACCCTTCCCCGGAGCCTAGACAGATTCCGGCAGAGCTGACGGGACAATTGGAGGAAGCCAGGCAAAACGTGTTTGGTCTGAACGATCAATGGAAAATCAAGGACGAGCATGGCCAAACCCGAAGGAGAACGTTTTATTACAGCTACCATCCCGGCCATCAGCTCCGCCTGAATATAGAGAAGCGCGGGAGCGTGTCGGGCTACGAGCGCTGGACCAATCACGAAACGGCGGAAACCGGCGTCAGCTTTACGGACGAGCACGGCCGCTGGACAAGAACCTCGTTTGCCTCGCGCGAAGACAATGTGTCGATTACAAAGCTGGAGCGCTCAAGCACGGGGGCAAAATTAAACCTGATCATATCCATCGACGATATTTCCGCGATGTGCCGGGCTCATAACGGCATGTCCGAGGTCAAGGCGCTGCGCTACAAGAAGCTGGTGGACCAAGAGGCTGAATACATTGCTCAGGTTGTCCATTATCCGTCCTATGAAGGAAGCGAGCTTGCGGAGGGCGGTTATGCGGGCGTTACTAGAGTCGTCGTCATTGGGGGCACGAAAAAAAGAGTGCTGCTGGACGAAAGCCATGAAGTCATGAATGTGGGACAGGAGCAAAATCCGGCTATCCAGATTCAGGACGCCGATGAGGTTTACCTCATTACAGGCTCGGACCGTACTCATGCGATGGGGAAAATAGAGGATTTTCCGGCGATGACGCAATACGCCATCGTGGAGGATTTATTGCGGCGAAGCCGGGCGGTGTTCCAAAAATATAGCGACGCCCGCGGACACTTTCAATACTCTGCTGCTCTTGCCCCGCATGCCACACTTCATGCCGCCGAGTTCAACGCTGCTGCCTTTACTCTTGCTGGCGACGACGCGGACAAAGGGGCGGACAACGTAACGCTGATTGCCTTGCAGCAAGCCGCAGGCTCCCGCATCCATCATGCCTTCATGGAGCAGGCATATCATCAGGGCCGCTACGCCATGGTGTGCTCCAGCGGGTCCAGCGCGCCGCGCCTGTGCGGAATGTGGATCGGCGAATGGAATCCGGGCTGGAGAGGCATCTATACGCTTGATGCCAATGTTAACTTGCAGGTTGCGGCTATGAATACGGGCCATTTGACGCAAGCTCAACTGGGATACATCGTGTTTTTCCTGCGGAACGCGCCCGACTTCGCAGACAATGCCGCCATGGCTTACGGCATGCACGATGCGCTGCAGGTATCCGTTAATTCGGACGGCGACCGGGCGATGCATGTGGAGTACGACAACGACTACCCTTTCCAATATTGGAACGCGGGGGCAAGCTGGTGTCTGCTTCCCATTTTTGAATATTGGCAATGCTACGGTAATCAGCGTATCCCGATTGTGGACAGCATGAACATCCACGCCTTGCAGCCGCTGCTGGGAGTTGAAGACGGAGGGCTTTCGGATGAGGCGTTTGCGGAGCTCGTAAAAAGAGGTTATCTGGATTTGGAAAGGGATATTTTGCTGCCGCTTCTGACCAGGCAGGCGAACTTCTGGGAGCAGATCTGCGCGCCGGAATATTATACGGATGCCGATGGCAATGCCCGTTACGAGGCAGGCAAAACATCGCTTGAGGACGGAGAGCGTTACATGATCATACCGGCCTATTCGCCCGAAAATAACCCGATTGGCTATAACAGCACCATTACCGCCAACGCAACGATGGATATTTCCGCCGCCAGGGACGGGTTGTGGATGGTTATCGCGATGGAGAAAGCGGTCAAACGCCCCGGCTACGAGAAAGCGGTGGAGAAATGGGAAGGGCTGCTGGAGCAGCTGCCCCGTTATCGTTTTGACGCGGACGGCGCCTTGCGTGAATGGGCGATGGCCGAATATACGGAAAACAACAACCACCGCCACTTGAGCCATCTGTATGGGGCATGGCCTGCATATGAGACGCAAAATGATGCGTCACTGGCCGAAGCATCCCGAATCGCCCTCCAGAACAGGGACAAATACAATACGGAGGATGCAACGGCCGGACATGGCTGGATGCACAAAGCACTTGTTAGCGCCCGGTTAAAGGACGGGGATGGAATGGCAGCTTCGCTGCTTCCGATGATGGCGGAAGGGGGCTATTATCCTTCGCTTATGACCGACCATGACACCAACCGGCGCAATCATTGCTATTGCACGGACACCTCGTATGGCGTAGTGGCCGCTGTCCATGAAGCGGTTTTGTTCTCCAATACGGGAGAAATACAGCTGGCGCCTGCGCTCCCGTCACATTGGAGCGAAGGCTCTATGAACGGCTTGATGGCGAGAACGCAAACAGAGGTAAAAAGCTTGTCGTGGAACCTGCGGAACGGAACGGTGCAAGCGACTTTGCGTTCGGGGATCGACGGCAACGAAATCAGGCTTGGCGCGGGGATACAATGGACAAAGGCCCTTGTGAACGGACAGGAGGTCCAGGTGCTTGGAGATGAGGCAAAGCCTTATATCCTGATTACACTAAACGCTGATGAAGATTTAAACGTCGTATTTCAATAATGCGGAGAATTTCAATATAGCGTCGAATTTCAATAAAATACGCGGATGCCAATTATGGCGTTCAACTCCAATAAAACGCTGAACGTTATTGACGATGGACTGAGTCGGGAGGACCATCAAACGCAAGTGTATATAGAGCGCCAAGTAGTGACCATGAACCAGTGAATAGTTGGCGTTGTATATAGAGAAGAGGAGCCAGTCACCTTCGCTTTTTGGCGCTGGGGTGGGTGGCTCCTCTTTTGGCATGGGGGTGACGGACTCCTCTTTTGGAGTGAGGGCAGACGGCACCTCTTCCGGTTTACTTCAGGCTCAAACAACGCTTTCTTAAAAGTCTCGCAAGCCGTCGACATGCTCCCAAATGGCGTGCTCGTCGATATTGACTGACGCAGATTTTAAGGCATCGAAGGTATCCTTAACGGCCTTCTGCGCCGCACCCATAATCTCTTCACGTTCCTCGGTATATATAAACTCGTGACGGCGGTCCAGCTTGTTGAAGCCTTCAACGTATTCGCCAAGCATGGTCTCAAGGCTCTGCCGGATTCCCTCTGCACTTGCGTTTGTAGCGCTTGGGCTGGTTTTGGTAGAAGCGGCCGTCAAGGCTCGGGCTTGCGCGGATAGCTGTCTGTAGAGGGAAGCTGCTTTTTTGAACAAGGCTGGCGAGATGCCTTCCCTGCCGTCCCAGCTCCGAAGCGGATTATCCAGATTATCCGCCAGCCATTCCGGCTTGCGCGGTTGCTTGATTGACAGGTCCAGTCCTTGCTTGACCCTGTTTTTGTAAGCTTGCTTGATGGATTTGGCCGCATCCTCAGGCAAGCTGGTCATCCAGAGCATATAAAGCTTGGGAAGCTGCTCCGGCTTCGGGAAATCTTCGCTCTGGAAGCCGAACATATCCTTTGTTGTTAAAACCTCCAGCTTCGGCAAATCCGAAAGCCGCTCCAGATTGCGGATGTACCCCGGCTTGCCCCATAGCTGCAAGCTTGTTAAAGCGGGGAAGCGGGAGACAATTTCTCCAGCATCGGCTTCTGACACGTTGTATAGCTCCAGAGAGTCCAGCTCATCAAGGCCGCTTATGGCTTGGAGCATTTCGGGACGCCCGCCCTCCAGCCGCAATGTCATCCCTTTTCCGTTGCAAAAGCCTTTCCGTCCTTCATGCCGGATGGTGAGAGTGCCCGACGCGGGCAGGCCGCTAAGCCGAAGACTCTCCACATTTTCGGGCAAAATCAGCTTGCTTGTATGCTCAATGTTCAACGCAACCTCTGTGATCGCCGTACAGGTGAGGTCGATGGTATCGGCGCCTTGGCCCAGCTCTATTTTGTACAGGAGGGGCTGAGTTCGCAAGTAAGCGGCTATCCCGTCATTCCAGTCAGGAGCAACGAGGGTGGTCAAACAAGGAAGCTTGTCCAGCTCTGTATAATCGGCGAGATTCGGATAATCGGCCAAATCTAGCGAGTTTGATCTCGCATTTATTTCTTTTTCTCCAATAACGACTCTGGCATCGTAACGCTTGCTGGCGGCTTTGAAGGCGTTTCTATTATCCTCGGGTATCCGATTCCATAACAATTGCTTGATCAGTCTGGAGCCTCCGTGCCAGCCGGAAAACGAATTGGGCTTATTTTCCTCCAGCACAGGCAGCTCGCCGATGTATATATAGTTGGAGGGAACGGGACCGTCCGTTATATAGTGGTCATACCTATCATTCCAGAAATAAAAATTAATAATGAGCGGCTTGATGGATTGCAGCTCCTCGATAGCGGGAAGCTCGCTCCCGGTCCAGTCCAGCAGCAGCACGGCTACATTTGGTTCTTTTCCTTTTTTCTCCGGCTGTAATACATGCGTAATCTGAACCGCTGTGTGGAGTCCCAGCTTTGGCTCCCATACGCAATAGATGCTTCCGGCTTTTGTCATGCCGTATAATCCCTCCATTCATGCCATTAGGTGTTTATTACGCTGAGTATAGCATGGAAGAGAAGCGGCTGATGAGGGCGCCTTTCCAAAATAAGCCTTATTTCGCGCAGAAATCAGACTTTAAGACTAAGCCTCTTAATCATTACGTTTTCCCGCTGGGTCTGTGATATAGTGAAGAGAAGATCAGGTTGAATGGAGCGAACGGAAAAATGTCTCGGAAAGAACATATAAGCAACGACAAAAGTACGGACAAAAGCATCGGCAAAAGCACAAACAAAAGCACAAACAAAAGCAGGGAAAAAAGCCAAAAGAACCGGGGCGCGCAGCCGGACGGACAACTGCGCGGAAATGGGAAGGCATCCGTTAAGGGGGCTGATGCTTCAAAGCAACATGGTGCTTTTGGTAAACAAGCCGCACCCGCGAAACAGGCTGCATCCGCGAAGCAGGCTGCTTTCGTGAAAAAAGCCTCGTCTGCAAAACAAATCGCTTCCCAGAAACAAGCTGCGCCCGCGCAACGTACTGCTCCCACCAGCCAAGCTCCGTCTCCGAGGCAGGAGTATAGCAAGGGAGCAAAGGGAAGTGGAGAGAGAAGTAATGCCGCATCTACAAAGGGTACACGGGGCGGGGCTGTAGCTTCAAAGCAATATGGAACATTTGCGAAAACTGCGGAGGATGTGTCGGTTGGCGACAAGATCATTGTGACTATCAAGCGGATCGGCATTAACGGTGAAGGCGTAGGTTATTACAAACGCAAAGCCGTTTTTATACAAGGGGCTTTGGTTGACGAAGTCGTTAAGGCGAAGGTAAGCCTTGTCGAGCCTGGATATTTGAATGCTGAATTAATAGACGTCGAAAAAAGCTCGCCGCATCGCCAAAAGCCGCCTTGTCCGGTTTATGAAGCCTGCGGCGGCTGCCAGCTGCAGCATATGTCATACAACGCGCAACTGGCTGCCAAGGAGGAAATCGTAAGGGAGTCGTTCCGCCGTTACGCCGGACTGGAGCAGCTTCCGATGAGGCCGATTATCGGCATGGACGAGCCTTGGCATTACCGGAACAAGGCGCAGCTTCAGACGGGCCGAAGCAATGGAGAAATTATCGCTGGCCTGTATGCCGCCGGCTCGCATCAACTGGTTGATATTACAGGCTGTGCTGTCCAGCATCCAGCCGTTAACGACACCATAGAGCAGGTTAAACGTTTGATGGGCGAGCTGGATATTCCGATCTATAATGAACGGACACGCGAAGGCGCGGTCCGGACGATTGTAGCGCGCGTGGCCAGAGCAACAGATGAAATCCAGCTTACCATCATTACCGCAACCGACAAGCTTCCTGACGCTAGACGCTTCGTAAACGCCATCAGACAATCCCTGCCCAAGGTCAAAAGCATTGCCCATAACGTTAACCGTGGCAAAACTCCGCTAATTTTCGGAGAGCGGACAACGATGCTATGGGGAGCGGAGCGACTGGAGGAGCGGCTGGGAAAGGTAGAGTTTTCGTTGTCGCCAAGGGCTTTCTTTCAACTAAACCCCGAGCAAACGATCAAGCTGTACAACTCGGTTCAGGAGGCAGCAGCGCTTGAAGGCTCGGAGCTGGTGGTGGATGCTTATTGCGGAACGGGGACTATCGGGCTTTGGCTGGCTCCGTATGCAGGCGAGGTGCGCGGCATCGAGGTAATCCCGGAGGCGGTACGTGACGCTAGAGACAATGCCAGAACAAGCGGCATCGAAAATGCGCTTTTCTACGAGGGTCGCGCTGAACAGCTGCTGTCAGAGTGGGTTGCCCAGGGCTTCCGCCCTGAGGTTATCGTGGTCGACCCTCCTCGCACAGGCTGCGAGCCTTCGTTATTAAAAGCCGTTGCCGAGGCTCGTCCCAAACGCTTTGTATATGTCTCATGCAACCCTTCCACGCTTGCCAAGGACTGCAAATCATTGTTAGCGAGCGGCTACCAGCTGGAGTGGGTTCAGCCGGTGGATATGTTTCCTCAGACGAGCCATGTGGAGGTAGTAATAGGAATGCAACGCAAAGATACCTAGAAATCCTTTGTTTTCAACACTTTGCGCCGTTTACGAATTTTACGAAGGATGGGCCTGATTTCAAAAATAAGGATTTAAAGCATGCCAAAGTATATACGAGCATTAAGAAGGGCGGAAGAATGGCCATCCTTGTGTAGGGGATTGCCGGAGGTACAAGGAATACTTCTCCACATCATCAAAGACATGGGTTACATGGGTAAGATGGAGCATAATTTTTTTTGCCTCATAAGCCAGAGGTTCACCTCCAGCTTATTTATTTGAGACAGGATTACCTTGTTGCATCCCTGCAACGTATGGTAAGGCATGCCTAATTGATCGGCGGCTTTCTTTGGACCAATTTCATCGCTCAATCGTACTGCTTCATGGAGAGCCCCTTGTTGGGCGCTTTCTCTTTAGCCAAGGCAGGTTTCTGAATGCTGTGTTATAATTAATTCAACGTCGATACTGTGATTATGGGAAGGTGAAGCCCATGGATAAATTTAAAGATCTGGAGAAACTCATTAAGCTTACAGGAGATCGCGCCAAGCTGGATGCAAAAGCAAATGACACGTACATTGTATATAAAACTGCGAAAGGCCAAATTGTAAAAGAATACAATAATGGAGATGTAGTCCCTATTGTAGATTCGGATGCCTCGCATGCATGAACAAACACCAATTATGTACGTCTTTGCAGGCAATAATGGCAGCGGTAAAAGTACGATTCGAAACCTGATCGTTGATAGACTCGGAATCAGTGTGAACATCGATCCAGACGCCTTGGCACGAGGGATTGATTCGTTACACCCTGAAAGGCGAAAAGTAACTGCAGGTAAAGAGGCAATTAAATTAGCCAAAGACTGTATTCGTCATGGGAGAGATTTTTCCGTTGAAAGTACATTGGCAGGAGGCAACGCGATTCGTCTTATGCGGGACGCCAAAGCCAACAAATTTGAGACCACAATGTTTTACGTAGGTTTAGGTGATTATCATTTGAACATAGAACGGGTTGCAGCACGAGTTGAAAATGGCGGTCATCATATTCCGACTGAGGACATTATCAGAAGGCACGACACTTCAATTCAGAATTTGCTTAACAACCCACATTTAATCGATCATCTAATAGTCATTGATAATAGCAGCGATAAAGGCGATATCGTGCTTCAGATAAGCAAGGGCACAATTACACATCGCTTAGATTCAATTCCAAGGTGGGTAGAACAAATTGAAAAGAGATATCTGAAGTGATTGAAGTCGTACCATCTATACAGCGAGCGATACATGATACTATTCCCCAGACGACACATGTGGAGTGCTGTGTGTCGCTTGTGAGGAAATAGAATATTGGAGTCGCATTTACCGATCATACGAAGCTCAGGCGCCTACAGCGCTTGAGCTTTAATTTTTGGATTCTACAGCCGATTACTGGGACGGTTGTGTAGCACGATGCGATGATGTCCCTCTTTTAGTGCTATGTCCCTATTACTCAAGGAGGACTTTGGGATTTTTTGGCGAAATATAGCTATACGGCTTCTCTAGGTGAGGTTATTATGGACAGTCAAGAGAAAGCCTCCGAGCGCTCTATGTGTCCGAGGGGGACGAAGTTCAGTGGAGGTTGAGCTAGATCATGATCAGTAAGATTTTGCTAGTAGAGTACTAGGTATCGGATCTCGAGGGGGACATGAAACGTGAATGTGAATAGTGAACTTACACAGTTAGTTACGGATAGTTTGATAGGTCCATTAATATTTATGATCATGTGCATGACTCTTTATATATTTGTTGGGATGCTGCTATATTACTATCTGTTTAGCTGGGTGCCTGAAATACTAGTTAGGCTTGTCGGTGGCGGCGGATTATTTTATGTGATCTTTTTTATTTCGAGTAGGTTTGACGATGTAAAGAAATTAATATCCGGCTATAGTGGTATGCAAATGGTGGTTGCTCTAATTGTATTGTTCGTTATGATTGGTGTGCTCAGTGGTCTATTGCTTCGTAATAGGAAAATAAAACCGAAATCCAAAAAACGTGCTACCCCAAATAGATCGAATGCATCGAATAGTTCCAAACCTAGAATTCAAAGAAAAGAGAATAGAACAGACCAGGAGATTTTACAAAGTTCGTTCGATAGATTGTCCGGTGCAGAGTTTGAGAGATTGCTTGCGTTATATTTTCGAGATCAGGGATATAAGGTGCAAGAGGTTGGTATCGGTGGGCGCGATGGCGGTGTGGATCTAGTCATTATCGACCAGCGCGGCGAAAAAACCGCGGTACAAGCCAAATGCTATGCGGCTCATAATACGGTAGGGGTATCTGTTGTGAGAGAATTGGTCGGTGCAAAGCGCAATCATGACTGTATCCTAAGCTTGCTTATTACGACTTCGGATTTGACTGCACCTGCTAAGAAAGAAGCCGAGCAATTCAAGGTGGAATATTGGCATGGTGGTATTCTTGAGAATAAGCTTAAAGCTTGGGGGAAATGGCAACCAGGTGATAATTTTAGAAAGTCCAGAGTATCAGCCCAATCGTCTGCTAGATCGGAAATACAGACAGCTAAAGTACAAGTTGCGGCAAGTAAAGATGCTTGTTCATGCGGTGCAGAGATGGTGCTAAGAAAGAGTCCATACGGAAAGCAGTTCTATGGCTGCTCTTCATTCCCTAAATGCAGGGTGACTAGGCCTGTGTAGGATATAGTAATATTATTACGTTCAAAGGAATACTGACATTTGACACTGAAGCAGTGGGGAATTTCTGAAAACATCAAGCGAGTCAAATCAGTGAGACTGAATTAATCTGCCATGAGCAAGAGAAAGGACAGGAAGACAACGCATGTGGAGTGTTGTGCGTTGATAGTGAGGAGTAAAGAATAAGCAGAAGGGTTTGAGAATCTGTAAAAGTTTGTCGAACTCCCTTCAGCTTTAATTTCGATGCGATTGATTAATGAATGAAAGTTTTCTGGCGTAATTTTAGGAGGAGATGCAAAATGAAGAATTTATTATTGGAGTCACACTGTGTGTTTCCTACACCAGATATAATTAAAACTGCAAATTTCTATGAACAAATGATGGGATTTAGAGTTGTCAAGTATTTGGATGCAAATGAGCCTCATATCTGTTTATACCGTGATACAACGGAAATTATCTTAACTAAGACTAATGGACAAAAAGTAATTCCCCATAGAGAACTTTATGGCTATGGATATGACGCTTACTTCATAACAAAAAATCAAGAGGAACTTCAAGAAGAGTTTATTAACTCGAATGTTAAAATTGTCCGTTCATTAGATAATACAGACTATAATAACAAAGAATTTGTAATTGAAGATATAGATGGAAGATGGATAGCATTTGGAATAAAAGTGGGTTAAAGATCGCCGCAATCTATTCTCAAAATAGGTTTGCGGCGATTTCGTTTAACTGTACATATCCTTGAATCTGTTTACGTATCGCTCCCAACCGCCTCGATCGAAGCGTCCAGCAAGGCGCTGTTGACCGCGTTCAGGAACGCAAGGGCGCTTGCCTTAATAATATCGGTATCCAACGCGCGGCCGGAATACGTCTTGCCTTGATATTGAATCCGAATATTGACGCGGCCGATGGCCTCCTTGCCACGGGACAAGCTGTTGATCTTGTAGTCCTTCAGCTCAACGTCCATCCCTGCAAGCGATTTGATGACGCTGTACAGCGCATCGACCGGACCGTCTCCGACTTCGCTGCCTGTGAGTATTTCGTCCCCTTTTCTTAACTGGACGGTAGCGGTTGGACACAGGTCATTAGTGACAACCTGGAACGATTCCAGCTCATACAGCTGTTTGTCGCTGGTGCTGACGGTTCTGTGGCTCGTTACCAAATAGAAGACATCATGGTCGTACACTTCTTTTTTGGCGTCGGCCAGCGTCAGAAAATTCTGGAACAGCTTCTCGAAATCGGCTGCGTCGCTCGTGTCAAACCCCATTTTTTCAACGGCGTTTTTGAATGCGTGGCGGCCTGAGCGGGCCGTCAGAATTAATTCCATGCTATCGGCCCCAACATCCTCCGGCGACATAATTTCGTACACCTGCTTATCCTTAAGCAGACCGTCCTGATGGATGCCGGAAGAATGGGCAAACGCATTTTCGCCGGTGATTGCTTTGTTGACCTGCACATCGAGACCGGTCAGATGAGTGACCAGTTGGGAGGTGCGCAAAAGCTCCGTCGTTTTGATGTCCGTATACGCTTTATAGGCGCTTTCTCTTACCTTCAAGCCCATGACGACTTCTTCCAAAGAAGCATTGCCCGCACGTTCGCCAAGGCCGTTGATCGTGCATTCAATTTTATCCGCACCATTACGAATTGCGCTTAACGTGTTAGCCGTGGCCAAACCGAGATCGTTGTGGCAGTGCACGCTCAAAATCACCTTGTCGTCCAAGTTTTTAAGACGCTCGTTAATACGGCGAATGAGATCCCCAAACTCCTCCGGTATGGCAAAGCCTACGGTATCGGGCACATTGATCATTGTTGCGCCTGCTTTGACCACAGATTCAATCGTTTTCCACAAGTACTCAAAATCCGATCTGGAAGCGTCCTCCGTCGAATATTGCACATAAGGCAGCAGCGTCTTGGCGTATTTGACCGCGTCGACTCCCATTTGCATAACCGCTTCCTTGGAGCGGTTGAATTTTTTCTCCACATGGATGTTGGAGGTGCCAAGCACGATATGGATCAGCGGATTTTTTGCTTCCTTTATGCTATCATATACAGCGTCGATGTCGTTTTTGACCGCCCTGGCCAGTGCTGTAATGGATATGGTGTCGCCGACAGTGCGCGCAATTTCCTGCACGGCTTGAAAGTCCCCTTGGGATGAAGCGGGGAAGCCGGCTTCGATAATGTCCACATTCAGCCTTTTTAATTGCGTAGCCAGCTCTATTTTTTGATGCCTATTCAGCTTGGCGCCGGGAACCTGTTCCCCATCGCGAAGCGTTGTATCCAATACGATAATTTTACGGTGCGTCATCTTTATTTCCTCCCAAATAAGAGATTTTAAACCTATATATGTGAAGCGGTGTTGACTAAACCCGGAATTTAGCCAACAAAAAAACCCCGTCTCTACGTATAGAGACGGGGTTGAATCCGCGGTACCACTCTAATTCATTTCCCGGCTGGAAAATGATCTTTTTCGATGGCAATCACCATCTATCCCTGTAACGGTGGAACTCCGGCTTACCCTACATGATCAGGCAGCTGTTCATAGACGAGTTCAAAATGACTAACGCTACCGTTTCGCACCACCCAACGGCTCTCTGAAAGGTCAAATCACTTCTACTATTTCTAATCGTAACATTTGAATTTGGAATTTGAATTTATAATAGGGCATCATTTCCGTTATGTCAATGCCCTGGGCAAATATTTTGCGTGCCAGACGATTCAGTTAAGAGGAGAATTGGTATGCTGTAAACCATTAAAAAGTGGTACTTACTTAGGCTTAAATTAAAATGTTACCATAATTCTTACAGTTTACAACAAGGGAGTCCATTAGATAGCCATAAAAAAGGGAGGGCGAAACGCCTTTCCTTTTTTGTGTACCTTTTTTGCGTATAAACTGTAAATAATTATGCGATTGCTATAATGCAGTTCCTGCTTCGTTAAATAAATTGTGCAAGCGTCTGAACGCCTTCGGTAATCTGCGACTCAGTAACATTGCCAAATCCCATGATAAGGCTTTCGTTATACTGATCTTTGCAAATCGTATACCGCTCGGCAGGATAGATTTTGATACAATGCTCTTCAAGCTGAATGGCTGTCAGGTGATCAGCATTTTTCCCCGGCCATGTCGCAATCAGGTGCAAGCCCGCGGCATCACCGGATATTTGCACCTTATCCCGGAATGTATCCGTCAGGACAGAAATCAGATGTGCTCTTCTTTTGCCGTAGATTCGTTTCATCTTCAAAATATGGCGTTCCAGATGTCCTTCGTTAATAAAACGGGCCAACGTTAACTGAGTGAGGGTTGGACATTGCATATCCGCTTTGCGTTTTAGTTGCACGATTGGATTTATCAGCTCTTGCGGAGCAACAATATAACCGAGTCGTAGTGAAGGGAACAAATTTTTGCTAAACGTTCCCACATAGATCACACGCTCAGCATCAAGCTCTTGGAGGGCGCGAACGGGCATTCCGCCATATCTGAATTCACTATCATAATCATCCTCGATGATATAACTTCCCGTGCTTCGGACATAATCCAGCAATTGCAGGCGTCTGCTGATAGACATAATACTTCCAAACGGAAATTGATGAGAAGGTGTAACAAAAATACATTGGGGCTGCTCCTGAGTTGGAAGCCTATCTGCACAAAGCCCGTGTTCATCCACAGGCACAGGGAGGATTCGGGCGCCCGTCGAGGCGAAGATATCATGAATAAACGTTGCCGTAGGATCTTCCATGGCCACCGAGCCATTGGGCTTTACTAACAGCTTACTCAATAGGGAAAAAGCCTGGGTTGCTCCGGCCGTGACGATGATCTGCGAGGGCTTACAGAAAAGGCCTTTAATACTGAGAAGGTGCTGATGAATGGCTTGTCTAAGCTGTAGACAGCCCGCCATGTCTTCCTGATAACCATATGCAGAAGAGGGGGCATCATGATATACATCCATTGCAGCTCTCTTCCATTTCGTAAGCGGAACATGCTCGAGTGAAGGAAAGCTGGGACGAAAATCAATGCTGTGCAGCTGCTCAGAGTCCGCGTGAGAAGCTGGCTGATTTGCTGCACGCAGGTCTTCAGAAAACAAGGGAAGCGGTCTGCTTGTCCCGATATCCTTTACAAAGGTTCCTGAACCTTGTCGTCCTTCCAAGTAGCCTTCAGCCGTTAGCTGCTCATACACCCCTACAATAAGCGCGCGTGAAACGCCTAGTTCCTTTCCAAGATCCCGAGTGGAGGGCAGGGCGCTTCCCACCTCATAACTTCCTTGAAAGATTCGATCCCTTATATAGGAATACACCTGTCTTGTTTTCGTTTCATTTTGCGTGGATTCCATCCAAGGCGCCTCCTTCTGGTATTTAAAATTGGTATGGTCAAATTGAATGAAAGTGGTACTTATGATAACCAATTTATCATGTTACCATGAGTTATGCCATTACAAAATTAACTGCCGAAGGAAGCTAACACTGATGAGAGATCGTAGACACAACGGTTCCAGAGCACTCATGATGAACATTGCGCCTGAAGCCAGCATTCCTTTGTCGAGCGTTCAAGAGCAAGGATTGAATCGTTGGCTGGGGGTGACCGCGCTTTTTTTGGCATCATTAAATTTGAGACCGGCAGTTGCCTCGATTGCACCTGTTTTGGGAAGTATTCAGCATGATCTTGGGTTAAGCAGCGCTATTTCCAGCTTTCTGGTTTCTATCCCAATGATATGCATGGGTCTTTTAGCCCCGTTTTCTGTAAAATTAAGCGGCAAACTAGGCAATGAACGGGTCATCGCATTATCCTTGGCGCTCATCGGCGGAAGTACGCTGTTACGCCTGTTTATTCAATCAGCCGCTTTATTATTTTTGACGGCATTGTTATCTGGTATTGGCATTGCCATGCTGGGGCCTCTATTATCCGGCTTCATTAAAAAGCATATGGCTGGCAGCGTTCCTTCCATGATTGCGATTTATTCCATGGCTTTGGCATTGGGGGCGGCATTGGGTTCGAGTCTTACGTCGCCGCTGTACTGGAGGCTGGATTCGTGGCAAATGGCACTCGCTTTCTGGTGTTTGCCTGCGATCTTGGCTTTACCTCTGTGGTTTGGTGTGCAAAAACGCCGGAATCCTGGCTCTGTTCCGCAAGCCTTTTCGGGCAAGCCGCTGAAGCTGCCATGGAAAACCGGAAAAGTGTGGATGCTGGCTATACAATTTGGCATGTTATCGCTTATCTTTTATTCACTTCTGGGTTGGCTCCCGTTAATGCTAACTGCAACCGGTGCATCCGGGGGTCAAGCCGGGTTTATGGTGACCTTGTTTGCAATGGTGCAAATCCCGAGCGGCATCATTCTGCAATTCCTGCTCAGCATACATGCTTCAAGGCGGGATTGGCTCATTGTATTGTCCATTATGCAAACAACAGGTCTATTGCTTTTTTTCTTTTCCCTCTATTTGTGGTTCGCGATACTTCTTTGTGGATTAGGGGCAGGCATGCTGTTTGCATTAGTCAACTTGCTCCCGGTTGAAGCCGCATCAACACCCGAAGAAGCGGCCGCTTGGGCAGCCATGACCCAATGCTTTGGTTTTCTTATTGGAGCGGCCGGACCATTGTTAATGGGCTATCTGTATGACCGTATGGGCAATTTTCATGTGGGCATAATGGGGTTAGTACTCATTTCAACAGTTATGGGCATTCTGTCCCTATTTATTATTCCACGACGAAATGTACAAAAATGAATGCGGAGGTTATAATTATGAACATTTTTGTTGCTGGGGCAAGTGGTGTTAATGGACGTAGTTTACTTCCGAAATTGATGGAGGCAGGTCACGAAGTGATTGGCATGACGCGCAAGGAGGAGCAAAAAAAGGCTCTCGAACAATTAGGAGCAAAAGCTGTTCTTGCGGATGTATTTGACCGGAAACAGATGGCAGACCTCTTGTATGAAATTAAGCCGGATGTTGTTATCCACCAACTAACGGCTTTGAGCGAAGGAAGCTCCGCAGAGAATGCGCGCATTCGGATTGAAGGAACCCGAAACCTGGTAGATGCGGCGAAACAAGCTAATGTACACAAAATGATTGCGCAAAGCATTTCATGGGCGTATGAACCAGGTTCTGGTCCCGCATCGGAAGAGTCCGCTTTGGACTTATATGCGCCTGCTCCTCGAAACACAACCATTAACGGTGTAGTGGCACTGGAAGAAGCGGTGAAGCAATTTCCGGAATATGTTATTTTGCGATATGGCACTTTGTATGGACCTGGCACTTGGTATGACAAAGATGGGGCAATGGCTGAAAAAGTAAGGAATCAGGGGGTACAGGCAACAGACGGAGTCTCTTCATTTGTCCATGTGCAAGATGCTGCGAACGCCGCTTTCCTGGCATTGGAGTGGTCAACAGGAACATACAACATCGTTGATGATGAACCTGCTAAAGGTACAGAGTGGCTGCCCGTGTATGCGCACGCCTTACATGCGCCTAGACCAGAAATTCAATCCGGCTGCAGTCCGTGGGAGAGAGGCGCTTCGAACAGCAAAGCCAAAAAGGAGTGTGGTTGGGAGCTTCAGCATCCCACATGGAGGACAGGGTTTTTCGAATAACGTGAAAGAAGTAAGTCGAAGCGATAGAATTGAACAAATTAGGTAAAGAATTTCTAACTACAGAGGATTTAACTGGAATTTCAAAGAGAATGCAGCTACCTGAAATGGATAAATTGTATATCTTTAGTTTTATTTTTGATGAACGTGGACATGCCATAGGCATTCAGGTGTCAGATGGGACTTATGGATAAATGGTTCTGCTTGCTGAAATGTCATGGATGTTATATTTTGTATGAATGTACACTCAAAATGCGATTTCATTGACCGCAATACATACAACTTGTATGAAATACCGTATAAAAATAAAGGATCGTTCCCTCTCAACGGGTGATGTTGTACGATTTATCGTACAACATCACCCTAAGAGCAATCATAAGCACAGCTTTTATACGTAATATCGTACAAATTCTCGATAAAATCGATCAGGCCAGATGAAGAGGTGCAAAACCCGTCATAGCCTCAATCCGCTTCATTCCCTATCTCATGTTCACGACAAGGGAACATCCTTGTTATGCACGCTCCTCCATACAACAGCTGCAAAGAGGAGCAGGTAAACAAAGAGGATCGTTATTGAAAACGGCATGCTCATTCCAGCCGCGAAGGCGTTGCCTTCAAAGTAAACATTCAGATCCGTATTTGCAAATAATATATATTTAGCCCCATTAAATCTGGCAGCTAATAACCGGGTTGCCAGCTCTCCGGAATAATACAGAAAGATCGAGATGGCCGTGACAACAGCTACACTTCTTAATAGACAGGCTAACGTAAACGCACCCGCACACATCACGCCTATTCCTATGCCCGTAAACAAATAATAGCGGAGAGCGGCGAAGGCTGCGTTTTGAACGATTACCTGGTCCCCTACCACCACAAGAGTTTCAGCTGGTCCAGCATTACCGAATAAGATAAGCCCGGTTAAAAATGAAACGATAATTAAAAAAACAACAGTGAACACCAGCAGTAGAGAAACAATGCACCATTTTGCCGCCATAACGGATAAACGCGTTACTGGCTTTAAAAAAAGAAATTTGACGGTGCCCTGCTGGTATTCAGAAGCTACAATATAAACGGACATCGTAATAAGATACAATCCGGTAATCGTCAATAACATTTTGTTACTGGAGAGGAATTTCCATGCGTTTTGGCCCTTGTCCGGCGGAATTTGATGCTCAAGCTGATATTGATACAGCAGGATTTTGTCCCGATTGATTTCATACATTAGTGTCCCTGGATTCAATTCAGGCTGTTTCTCCTGCAATTGGGCCAACTCGCTCTGCAAAGCCGGTTGCCACGACTCTGGTACCGGATCAGGTTGTTGGAATGCTTGATAGATCCCATGTGCAATCGTCAACACAAAAAGCGCTGAAAAAACAAGATAGATAACCTTCTGCCGCCGTATTTTCAACCATTCGCCCTGCAACAATGCCAACATCAGCTCCCACCTCCTTCAGCCGTGCGGGTCATTTCCAGATATGCTTCCTCTAAATCAAACGACTTTTCCTTTATTGAAAGCACTCCGACTTGACTAAGCAGCATGAGCAGGGAGGAATAGTGGCTGCGATCCATCTTAAACATGATTTTATCGTGATGATAGAGCCGCGGCTCAAAGATGTAGGTTTGTTGTTGAAGCAGGGCGAGAGCCTTATCAAGCTCTTTAGCCTCAATAACAAACACAACGCTATTGGAAGAACGGGTGCTGTTCCCGCCAAGCAAGGTTAACTCGGCATCTTGCAAGAGGCCGAATTGGTCGCATATGGGTTCAATTTCCTTGAGATGGTGACTGGATATCAATACGGAAAGCTCAAAATTGGTCGTAATGCTCTGGATTATTTCTCGAAATTCGATCATCGCGCTCGGGTCCAATCCATTGGTTGGTTCGTCCAGGATGAGCAAGGAAGGGCGATGCAGTAGACATTGAGCTATCGCAAGTCGTTTTTTCATTCCTAACGAATAGTGTCCCACTTTTTTGTGGATGAAGCTCCTCATCTTTAACAAAGAAAGTACTTCATCCAGACGTTCGTTTGCATCTATTCCATAGAGACGACTGCCGTAAAGCAGATGCTCCATCCCAGTCAAGTACTTGTAGAAGTGAGGTTCTTCAATTAATGCTCCGACGTGCCTGAGCGCATGTTTTCTCTGTGAACGAACGGGTATCCCCTCGATATAAATGGAGCCGGAGGTCGGTATAATTAATCCGCAAATCATCCCGAGGGTTGTTGTTTTTCCTGCGCCATTTTCCCCGATTAAACCGAATACGGTGCCTCGTTCAATGGAAAAGGAAACCGAGCGAATAATCGGCTCCTTGTTCATTTTTTTGGTCAACTGATTAACAGCAAGAACGGGCTTCATACTCACCACATGATCACCTACATCTTTTTATTCAAAATGATGGCCGACAGTGTAAATACGACATGGGCTACAAGCAGATCGACCAGAATGGCCTCTGTAAAGTATTTATTTATAACCTCGACGTTCATTAATTTTGAAAGAATAAATGTTGCAAGCAGCGTCACCATCAGGGAATAGTAGGCATACTTGAAGGCATGCATCATAATTAAGTTGTAGCGTTCATCTTTTTTCCTCGGAAAAGCAAACAGAAAATACAAGCTGGACAAAAAGTAGATAAACAAAGCGGCTGGCATCAAAAAAGTCATAAACAAATCACTCATCCCCTTTCTGTTGCTGAGGGAGATATTGAAATACCTCTTCAATTCCCACCTCAAAAACCTCTGCAATTTTAAATGCTAAAACTAAGGAAGGGTTGTAGCGGTTTGCTTCAAGTGAAACGATAGTTTGTCTACTGACACCGACCAGATCAGCTAGATGTTTTTGTGACCACCTTCGTTCAGCACGCAGCATATAAATGTTGTTACTCAATAACTCTGTCAAGTGACTCCCTCCTTTATCTAAAGTGTAATATATTTCATACATTCAGTCAAGAATATATTTCTTTAGGTTAAAAATTTATTTCATTTAGTTAGAAATAGCTTACTCGGAGGAGTTATGTGGAGTGTTGCTCACTGTTTGTCGGGAAAGGCTAATAGCGGAGATGAATTGGCGGAAATAGGAGATTGAGGTGCTGAACCCCTCTTTTTTATTGAACAAAAACGGGGCTTACCAAAAAGTCAAGCGGAACGAATAATGATTCAGCAGAGAGTTCCGGCAGGAATCGGCTTTGCTGAATCATTATTCACCGTAACAGACTTTTTGGACAGCCCCGAGTGATTATTGCATTAACGTATATTTGTTTGGAATATATGGCGCATTAGTATTTTTGAAAAACCATTTTTGTTAGATCATTTCTAATCTGTTCCACATTTGTAGTTGATAAATTGTTCAATATTATGATTGTTATCCTGTCATTAACATATCGGATGATCTCATTTTTGAAGCCAACAATGCCTCCGCCATGATAAATGCTACTCCGATTCGGGTCTTCATTTATAAACCAACCGTAACCATAACCAAAGCCATGGGAAGTGAATATAGTTTCAAGGCTTTCCTTTGTAACTAATCTATCTGTATACAATGCCTGGTCCCACTTGAATAAATCCTCAGTGGTCGAATAAAGATTTCCACCACCCATTGGGAAACTCATATCAATATACTCTGCATTAACAATGCCATTATCGTATTCATAACCTTGTGCCCTGTTGGGGATTATTTCTTTTTGGTTATCACAGCCTGAATTGTTCATACCCAACGGAGAAAAGATATGCTTCCTTAAAAATTCTCCATAAGAAAGTCCTGTAGTCTTTTCTATAATATAAGCCAATAAAATATAGCCCGAATTACTGTATTGGAATTTAAAACCTGGATTAACCTCCGGCTCCATGTCCATTATTAAACGAACTGTTTTTTCAGTTGTGGTTGGTTGCTTCATTAATTCTCCAATAGTAGGGAGTTGTGTGATATTGGGGATGCCTGATGAATGTGTCAATAAATGATGTAACTTAATTTGATCACCGTATTTGTATGAGGGTATAAACTTGGAGATATGATCTGCTACGTTTAGTTCACCATGCTCCTGAAGTATTGTGATAGCCATCGCTGTAAACTGCTTTGTTATCGATCCAATTCTGAATTTAGTTTCAGGTGTATTCTTTACTTGGTGCTCTCGATTCGCAAAGTTGTATCCGCGATTAAACAATATTTTCTCATCCTTAGCGATCAACACACTTCCGCTGTATTCTTCGTTTTTTTCCAAAGATGTAAAGAAATCATGAATTTCGCTTTCTAGAGTTCGCAATCATTCATCCCCCAGTATTTTAAAGATCTATCTATTATCATATGGGAAATCATTGGTAAAACAAGTCTTATAGTTTTTTCGCCGTTGTGGTAAAATAGAAGTAAGGAGGCCTACACAGACCTCCTTTTTTATTTGTAATTATGAGTTCCAGGGATTTAGTTCATTTGTTAAATTTTAGGGATGATTAGTGTATAATTGCTTTAATAGCCTCTCGGAATTAGAGCCGGGCTAAAGGGGTGGAAGTGGGGGCGACGAATCTGTGGAGCTGGAAATCCTGGAATA
>NZ_LYPA01000021.1 GCF_001675045.1 Paenibacillus oryzae | reverse complement strand
TATTCCAGGATTTCCAGCTCCACAGATTCGTCGCCCCCACTTCCACCCCTTTAGCCCGGCTCTAATTCCGAGAGGCTATTATACCAAAAAACTACCCGAAACGGTTATTACTCCAGCAGCGCTTTCTTTACATTCATTTAATCTTTTAAGGGAATGGAGTTAATCGGAATGTCTTATCCTGTTAGATAGATATTTGAGGATGGGAGAGAAGCAGAGTGAAAAAATGGAGCTCGATATTGGCCAACCTGGCTGTTTCCTATATATCCATCGTGCTTGTTATCGTGCTTCTTCTTTGTTCGGCCTTTTATGTTTATTTTTCCGGCGCCTATAAGGAAGAGCTGCGCAATAGAAACCAGCTTGTGCTGGCCAATGCCGCCCAAACCATTGAAACATCAGTGCTTCAGCGGGTGAAGCAAATTTATCTGGATTTATCGTTGAATAAAACAGCGGATGTCCGCGCGTTTGCGGATGCTTCCTTTGCAAGCAGCCCCAGCAAGGCGCTCGAGCTTCAAGAAGTGCTCAAATCAAAGGTAACCGGCAACTCCGATATCATTCATGCGGTGCATCTCTATAGCCCCGGCCAAAACAGAATGATTTCATCCCTCTATGGACTTGTCTTCAACGTTGACCAAGGAAACAGCTATCCCTATTTTGCGGACTGGGTGGGCGGTATGAGGAGCAATAAGCAAAATAGTCTCTGGACCCCGGTCCGCCTAGTGCCGCAGGATATCTTCTCCAGCTTGTCCGGCGGAAAAGGCGAGGCTTTGCTAACGTACGCACACGGTTATCCTTACCAGGCTTCAGGCGCAAACAGCGAGCTCATTATTGCAATCGATGTGAAGGAAAGCGCGATTAATGCCATCTTGGCGGATAAGTTGTCCTTAAGCTATAGGGGGACGTTTGTGCTCGACGCCTACGGAAATCCCATCAATGATCACGGCCAAGAAGCATCGGCGATGAGCGCCGCTTACAGCGCAAGCATCTTCAAGACGATTCTGGCAAAGGAAAAAGCCGGCAGCTTTAACGATTCCATAAACGGCGTTCAGCAGTTCGTTTCCTATCAGGCCTTTAATTCCGTGGATTGGAAGCTATACAGCGCCGTGCCTTCCCATCTGTTTTACCAAAAGTCGATTTTTGTGCAAAAGCTGGTGCTTGGCATTGGAATAGCCGCGATTGCGATTGGCATCCTGCTGTCCGCCATATTTGCCAGGGCCACCTATCGCCCGATCAAACGGCTGGCGGGAAAAATCAGAGGGTTATCCGGCCATATGACCGACCCCTCGGGCAACGAATTTCGGCTTATTGACTCCGCTTTTTCCCGTCTTAACGATAAAGTAAGCAGCCTGGAGGAGACGCTTCAGGCCAACAGCTTGGCCATTCGGCATAATGTGGTGCTGAACCTGCTCAACAATAGCTACACTCGCGAAAAATTGGCGGAGGAGCTTCAATTTCTGAGCATTGACCGGGAGTACCCCAGCTATTGCTGCATGATCGTGCACTCCGGCGAGGCTTTGGCCAAGCTGGATTTCCGCAATTTGCAATACATGATGTACGGAATTATTAACCAACTGGAGGCTTTGTCCCTGCCGGACGCCCGCATCATCGCCCAAGAGCTGCCGGACAAAAAGATAGCCGTGCTGCTGTTTTCCGAGCGGAATGAGGATGAGCTGTTGGAGCACCTGTCCCGCTATGTTTTGGCGGCTGGGCAGCAGCATGTCCAAATGCAGCTTCAACTGTCTTGGGGCTCCCCGGTATCAGACATTATGGACGTTCACCAAAGCTATAAGGAAGCCGTCACACTTATGAAATATGGCTATTTCTATCCTGAGTCATCCATTCTGAAGGATATCGGGCTGCTGTCCCGGGAGAGCAGTATCGAAGAAATTCCGCAGCCGCTGCTGATCCGCTTTAGAGAGAAGCTGCATGCGCGCCAGCTTCCTGAAACCTTATCCGCAGTTGAACAGCTAGTCTCCCACATGCGCGAAGGCCATTATTCTGCCGACTATTGCCATTACATTATGGCAAATACCGTTTTTGTATTCAGCGAATGCTTAAAAAGCGTCCGTTATCAGCCGCCCGCTGGAGGCGCGTTGGATTACTATCATCAATATGAAAAAAAGCATGATATCTTCGTTTTTCGGGATTGGCTTGTTGAAGCCATCACAACGTATATGGAGCAGATGGAGAAAAGAAACAACGACCGCTCAACCTCCAGCGTCGAAGCAGCCAAACAATATATTCTGGGCAATCTGTCACAGGATTTGTCCCTGGATGCCGTTGCCGCCAAAGCGTTTATTAGCCCCAAATATTTGAGCAAGCTTTTTAAAGAAGAAACGGGCGTGACCTATACGGAATACGTCACCAGCAGCCGCATGGAACGGGCCAAGGAGCTTATTGAAAGCAATACGATGACAATCGAGCAGGTGGCAGGAGAGGTAGGATACGCAACGGTCGCTTATTTCATTAAAAAGTTCAAGGAGGCTTACGGCTGCACGCCAGGCAGCTACCTGCGCCATAGCGCTCTGGAAGCCTAAGAGATGGATACAAACGCATTCCTCCCCCCTCAGACTGCCATAGTTGCAGGACGATTTTGAAACGTTACGCTTTTCAAACAGCAAAGATAAGGATGGTCGCAGCGTCATGGACTTATACCCTTTTATCGGCAAAAAAATCGGGCTTTTTCTTGCCCTCGCTCTCCTCCTAAGCGGATGCGCAATTCAGGCGGGCCCGCCCTCCTCCTTCAGCGCCAACCCTTCGCAGTCTTCCGCTGCTTCGGAAGCTCCGCCATACCATATTACATGGACGATGTATCAAAATTTGCCGGTGCCAAGCGATGCGGAGATGGTTGCTTATGTTGAGGGCAAATTCAATGTTGATCTGGATATATGGAATTTAGAGAACAATAAGTACGAAGCGCTGCTGGAGCTAAGGCTGGCTCAAGGCGAAATTCCCGATTTATTCCGGGTCAGACGGCACCAGGACCTTTTGAAATATCAGCGCCAGGGACTGCTTGCGGAAATTCCGAAGGATCTGCTTATGAAGCATGCTCCCAATATCATGAAGGCAATTCAGGATTATGCTCCCTCCTACTTGGACTATGGCACAATCGATGGAGCCTATTATGGCATCCCCGTCGTTAATCCTACAAACATTTATCGCATACCGGTCGTTTACCGGCAGGACTGGCTGGAGAAGCTGGGGCTGCAAACGCCGGAAACGCTGGAGCAATTCGAAGAGGTTATTTATGCGTTTGCCAACGGCGATCCCGACGGCAACGGATTGAAGGATACCTATGGCTTGTCCATTGAAGGCATGAACGTTGTGTTCGGAGCGTTTGGGCAAATCGTGTTTGCCGATCAGCTTTATTTTGCGGAAAAGGATACGGGCCTTGTAATCGGGGCGCTGGAGCCGGAGATGAAGGAGGCCTTGCGCTATCTGCGCAAATGGTACAAGGATGGCGTCATTGATCCGGAGTTTATTACCGGGGAAAACAAAGGCGGATACAAGCATTTGTCCCACGCCTTCATTGAAGGCAGAATCGGCATGACCTCCATGGGCAACTACTACCATTGGATTCAGAACGGGGATTATATGGCCTGGAGCAGCAATGGGCAGTCCGCAACGGAAGAAAACCCGTCAACCGCTACATTTAACGTCAAGGAGCTGACTGCCAAAAATCCGCAGGCCAAAGTCGTCTTCGGCGATCCATTCACCGGGCCTGGGGGCAAGCGAGGCTCCAAAGCCTATGATTTGCTGATGAGCTTTACCGCGATTGGGGCAAATGCCGCCAAGGAGCCCGGAAAGCTGGCCAAAATTCTTGAAGTGTTAGATTACGTCAGCGCCAATCCCGATCCAGATGAATACACGTCCATGCATTATGGGGTGCAGGGCAAGCACTGGGAATGGGCCGACAGCTCCCGCAAGGATGTAATCGTGCTCCCTCCCTACAATCAAATTTTCGGCTATCAGAATCAGATCGGCTCCAATATAGGCATGACGGTTCCTCTGCCGGAGACGGAACGGCGTGAGCAATGGGCCGCCACTCTGGGGCTGGACACAAACGGCATCTACAATGCGCTGGAAATCTCTACTCCCTCTCTCATTCAAAATGCCGCTCAACTGATCAAGCTGAAAAATAAAGCATATATCTCTTTTATAACGGGCGAAAAACCACTGGAGGAATTTGAGGACTTCGTGCAAGCCTTTATGGAGTCGGGCGGAAGCGAGGTGCTTCGCGAGGCTAATGAATGGCGTCGCAAGCACCAGTAGCTCAGATTGCATCCTCTACCGCTACTGCTGGAAATCCATGCGCTTCGGCAATGGCCGGGCATGTCACATGGCCTCCCGCCACATTCAGTCCTCTGGATAAGGCCGAATTTCCCGAAACGGCTTTTTTTAACCCGTGATCGGCAAGGATCAGTCCGTAGGGCGTCGTTACATTGGTCAAGGCGAGCGTGGACGTATGGGGAACAGCGCCCGGCATGTTGGCTACGGAATAATGAATGATGCCGAAACGTTCGTAGGTGGGATTGGCATGAGTTGTTATGCGGTCGATCGTTTCAATGGAGCCGCCTTGATCAATTGCCACATCCACGATAACAGAGCCCGGCTCCATAGCCTTGACCATATCGGCCGTCACTATTTTTGGCGCACGCGCACCGGGCACAAGCACTGCGCCGACAAGCAAATCAGCTTCTCTGACGGCCTGGGCCAAATTATGGGGATTGCTCGCCAGCGTCTTCAGCCTGCCCCCAAATTGATCGTCCAGCTCCCGCAAACGATCCGCGCTAATATCCAGCAGCGTAACGTCCGCCCCCGCGCCCATCGCCATTCTCGCTGCGTTGGTGCCCACAATTCCGCCGCCCACAATGGCAACCTTCGCTGGCCTGACGCCAGGCACTCCGCTCAACAGGACGCCTTTTCCGCCCGCCGATTTTTCCAGGAAATGCGCGCCGATCTGGATCGACATCCTGCCCGCTACCTCGCTCATCGGCATTAGCAGCGGGAGCGACTTGTTGTCCAACTGAATAGTTTCATACGCTACGGCGGATACGCGATGCTGAAGAAGCGCTTTGGTCAGCTCAAGCTCAGGCGCAAGATGAAGATACGTAAACAGAATCAGTCCATCGTGAAAATAACCGTATTCCTCCGGCAGAGGCTCCTTCACCTTAACGACCATTTCCGCCGACCATGCCTTAGCCGCATCCTGCACGATAACCGCACCGGCATCAACATATTGCCCATCGCTAAAGCCGCTGCCTTCGCCCGCTCCGCTTTCAATCCAGACCTGATGTCCGTGGACGGAATAGGCATGAGCGGAGGCGGGTGTCATGCCAACCCGAAATTCATTATTTTTAATTTCCTTGGGCACACCGATGATCATGGCAGCACTCTCCTGTTTTTTCTCCATCCTCTATATTGCTCATTACAATTGCAGCTTAATCCCTAGCGTTTGCCGAACATTAGCACCTGTATTAATAATAATCCATTTTATGGATGATGGAAATGGGCCCTGTCTCTTAAATGAAAGGAGATCTGATGGGAGAAGGTATATGTTAAAATAGTACAAGGGAGATGATGAAAACATGGACATTTTTCGTCTCATTGCAGAAGAAAGAATAAAGGAAGCGGAGAGGCGCGGAGAATTCCAGAATTTGCCCGGCAAAGGCAAGCCGCTTCCGCCGGACGAGCTGGAGGGTGTTCCCGAGGAGCTTCGGATCAGCTATCGGCTGCTGAAAAATGCTGGCGTGCTGCCGGAGGAGATGCAGCTGCGCAAGGACATGCTCACGCTGGGCGATCTGATCGCCGCCTGCAAAAGCGATAGCGAGCGCCAAGGGCTGGAGCGCGAGCTGTCCGCCAAAAAGCTTCGTTACCAGACGCTAATGTCGGAACGAGGCTGGACCTCCACCGGAGCCTTCGCCGAATACGAGGACAAAATTCAAGAAAAGCTGAACTTGCGGTAATCTATACGTTTTGCCGTTATCTCATTACTTTGCGAATCAGCTTCGCTTTGTCGCCATAAGGCGGGAATAAGACCTTCAAGTCCACTCTAGTGCTTTTAGCCATGACGCTTTTGGCGTGAGAGAACAGGTCGAAGCTGTATTTGCCATGATAAGCGCCTATACCCGCATTGCCCACACCGCCAAACGGCAGATTATGATTGGCCGCATGAATGATCGTTTCGTTAATACATCCGCCGCCAAAGGATACCCGTTCCAGCACCTCTTTTTTGACGCTGTCCTGTTCGGTAAACAAATATAACGCAAGCGGCTTCGGGCGAGCATTAATAGTGCGTATTGCCTCTTCAAGTCTGCTGTAGCCCAACACGGGCAAAATAGGGCCAAAAATTTCGTCCTGCATGGCTGCGTCATCCCAAGAGGCCGTCTCAAGCAGCGTTGGCTCGATGTACAGCTTATCGCGGTCAACTTTCCCGCCATAACGGATATTGGCCCGGTCACCCTCTAGAATGGACGCCAGACGATCGAATTGCCGCTGATTGACGATACGGCCGTAATCGCCGCTTTGGCTGGCGTCAGCTCCATAGAAGCTGATAATCGCCGCTTTCATTTCCTTCATCAAAGCCTCTTTAATGGACTCATGCGCCAGCACATAGTCCGGAGCGATACAGGTTTGGCCTGTGTTAAGCAGCTTGCCCCAGATGATACGCTTGGCCGCAACAGCGATATTAGCCGACTGCTCTACGATCACCGGACTTTTTCCACCAAGCTCCAGCGTGACGGGGACCAGATTTTTGGCTGCGGCCTCCATTACAATTCTGCCAACAGGCACGCTTCCCGTAAAAAAGATATAATCAAATTTTGCATGAATGAGAGCGGAAGTGGTCTGCTTCTCTCCTTCGATAACGGTAACATACGTTTCTTCGAACGTTTCTTCAATTAGCTTGCGAACGGCTGCCGCAACATGGGGCGTATTTTCCGATGGCTTCAGAACTACGCTGTTTCCTGCGGCGATTGCTCCGATCAACGGTTCAATTAACAATTGAAACGGGTAATTAAACGGCCCGACGATAAGCACCGTTCCATAAGGCTCCTTATGGATGTAGCTTTTCGTGAACGCGTGGTAAAATGGTGTTTTGACCTTGCGCGGCTTTGCCCACTTTTTCACATTTTTGCGGAGATAACGAATGCTCTGCAGAGTATATCCGATTTCGGTTGCATAGGCTTCAAACTCGCTTTTTCCGAGATCGCGAAATAAGGCCTCCGTAATGCCGGCTTCATGCCGCTTGATAGCCTCATACAGCTTATCCAATTGGTCGATGCGAAAGGAAATATCCCGTGTATAACCCGTATCGAAACGGTCGCGATGCCCCTTCAGCATCTCTTCCACTTGGACGGCAGTCCATTCTTTCATATCGTACACCTCCGAATGAATGATTGTTTACAAGCTCCTTATAGACAGTCCTGCTCCAAAGAAGTCAGCAATTTTCTAAGTAATGATATAGATTCCTGCATGGATAAATGATAATAACGCAGAGTCCCTTCCTGCTCCACGTTTACGACTCCTGCATTCCTCAGCAGCTTCAAGTGATGCGACACAGCAGGACGCGACAACGTGAGCCGTCCGGTAATTTCGTTTACCGTCATTCTTCCGTTTTCAGATAGAAGAAGTAAAATATCCTGACGATGCTCATCGCTTAACGTTTGAAGAATAGGCAGGCATTCCCGAAAAATCTCAACTGCTTGTTTTCCCATTGCTGCAATTGCCTCCTCGTTGCGATTAAAGGTTTAAACATTTAAACCATTATAGATATATGTAGCTTACCTTATTGTGCTTGATAAAGCAAACCCCCTAGCCTAAGAAGCGCTTCTTGAAAATCTCCTCAATAAGCCGAAAAAAAGGCGGACGCGGATAGGTGGGTAAAAATAAGAAAAGAGCCCCGATCGCCTTAAGCGAGGGGCTCTGCCGTACATTTTAATGCCGCTTTACATTCAGCCTGCTATTACTTATCCGCTTGCGGCCCGCTGGATTTGCTTCTTACTAGCTGATCGTATTCTTCATACCATCTTCTTCATACAAGGAGCGATCCACCTTTTCAATAAAAGGACTCCACTCGCTCGCCGTATAAAGCGTCAGCCTATGCATGGCCCGCGTACACGCCGTATAAAATAGCTTGCGTTCGCTTTCCCGGCCATACGTATCCGAAGAAGCATCGTAAAGAATGACAGCGTCAAACTCCACGCCTTTGGCCAAATAAGCGGGAAGCACAAGCGCGCCTTTTTCGAAGGTTGGCGTAGTTTTGGTTACAAGCTTTAGCCCTTGGCAGCCTGCATTCGTCAAAGAATGGAATGCCCCCTGACTTTCGGCCATCGTTTTAGTAATGATCCCGATAGAGTGATGCCCCTCCGCACGCAACGCTTCCAAATGCTCCTTGATTCCGGCCACTCTTTCCTCGTTCGTTGTCACGCGGTAAAGTATCGGCTTATTGCCGCTTCGGTTAAACGGAACAACATCCTTAGCCTGAATTAGCAGGCTTTTCGTAAACTCCACGATTTCCCGGGTTGACCGATATCCCCGAAGCAGCGTAAACCATCTGGTTTCCGCTTCCCCGTATAGCGCAACAAGCGGCGAAGCCTCGCCATGCAGCTCTGTGGATTGGACAAAGATGGCCTGGCTGAAATCGCCCAGCACCGTCATTTTGGCCCGGGGGAACAATTTTTTCAGAAACGCATATTGAAACATGGAATAATCTTGGCCTTCATCCACAAACACATGACGGATCTGTGTATTTGTCCGGGTATCCTCAACCAGCTCTTTTACATAAAGATACGGAGTGGCATCCTCATAAAATAGTTCTCCCCGATTCAGCTTGGCGATGGTCTGCCTGCATATCGTTGGCCAATGGGCTTGCGGAACCCCGGCTTCGCCAGTCATTCTTTGGAACGACTCCTCCCCCTCGAATAGTTGCCGATAGAGGCCGAGCATATCCACAAACCGCTTTTCCCTGACGCTTCTCCTAAGCGGCTTGAATTGCTCCTTAACCACCATCCGGCGCAGCAGCTCTTCCTCGCGATCTCCATAATCAAACTGCCCTTCGTCCAATTCACGCTCCTGATCGCTTGCCCCCTCGTATTGCTCCGTAAAGGTAAAAACCCGCGCCTCCTTATGAAGCTTGCGATAAGCCGCCGCATAATGATCCTTGTCGAGATAGTCCAGCTCATCCCGCACCCAAGGCTCCTCGCGCTCCGCCGCTTCCAGCGCAGACAGCTCGCGCAGCAGCCAATCCTCCAGCATCGCAATGCGATTGCTCAAATCGACCGCCGGATCATAGCTGTAAAATGTATTGCGCATGGCTTCTGCCGAAATAAGCTCCCGCTCCCGGAAGGTTATCGCGTTAAACCGCATGCCCTCTCGCTGGAGTCCCTTCACATAATGCTGAAGAGCCTGCAAATACCGCTCCGAGGCCTTGAACTGGATGGCTGCCAATCGGGCCTCATAATCGGGATCGTTGCAGCGCGACAGAACATATTCCATCTGATCGAAGGAATCCTCGACCGCAAAAGCTTCTCCAAGCCAATGATCCAGATATTCCTGGAACGTCATCTGCAGCATATTTTCTTCGCCAAGCTCGGGAAGAACGGTCGATACATAACTATTGAACATCGGATTAGGCGAAAATAATACAATTTGATCGGCCTTTAACCGCTCGCGGTGCTTATACAGCAGGTACGCCACCCGCTGAAGGGCGGCGGACGTTTTTCCGCTTCCCGCCACTCCCTGCACAATAAGCATTCGGCTTTGATCATCCCGAATAATGGCGTTTTGCTCCTTTTGGATCGTCGCCACGATGCTTTTCATGACATTATCGGAGCCTTTGCCAAGGGCCTGCTGCAGCACTTCATCGCCTATCGTCAAACTCGTGTCAAAAACGTTCTGCAAATGATCGCCTGCAATTTGGTATTGCCGCTTGAGGTCAATCATTCCTTTTATATGGCCGCCCGGGGTATCATAATCTGCCGGACCCGGCTCAAAATCGTAATACATGCTGGCTATCGGAGTTCTCCAGTCATAAATAAGAAAATTCATGCCATCGGAATCAAGAAAGGAAGAAACCCCGATGTAGACCTGTTCCGTCTCTTCCAGCCCCTCCTCGCGGAAATCAATCCTTCCGAAATAAGGCGATTCCTGAAGCCGCTTCATGCTCTTCCACTGCCGCACCCGCAGAGCATGACTTCGCTCACGTTCCGAAAGCAAGGCCTCCTGCTGTCTGATGCTGTAGAAGGTTTCTTCAAAATCCTCATGCGTGCTCGTATTGACCGTGACCTCATCCCAGAATTGCCTGCGAAAATCGACGACCTGCGCATTCAGCCCGGAAACCTCCGGCTCCAGCTCAGCAAGATCCGATGCCAGCTTCTCCGTCACCCGCTTCAGTCTTTCCTCTTCCTTCTTCCAGTCCTCTGCGTTGATCATTCTTCAGCCCACTCCTTTAATGGTCGTTGAGAAAACCTCAAAAAAGACCGCTTGCCTCTACGGGCCATGCCCGGCGTCAAAAAAAAAGTTTGACAAAACATAAAGCAGCATGGTAAGATTAGATTGTAAATAAGATGCGATTAAACTGTGTATTTTTAAATAAATGAAATTCATTTTACATCATAACACATTGTGTCTGCGGACACAACTTTATTTTGTATGCCTCCTGATAGAGGTTTTTTTATTTTTCAAACGGAACAGGAGCCTTCGTTGGCTTCTGTTTTTTTGCTTTCACTTTTATCATTTAAGGTTATGATAGATAAGAGACAGGATCATAATAAATAGATAGGCAGTTAACCATTCAAAGAGAGCAGGATACATAAACATGGCAGTTACCAAAAAACAGCGTTACCGCTACAGCGAATCCCCGATCTGGGATATCAACCGGGCGTATTACGAAGAAGAGGGCCTGAAAGCCTGGAACAATGACCAGGTTCCGCAATTTATAACCTGCAACCCTATGATTGGCACGGCATATGCAGAGATGATTTTTGGACTTCTGCAAGATCAGGCGGGCAAAAGCAATTGCTCGGAAGCCGTACGAATCGTGGAGCTTGGGGCAGGAGCAGGCCGCTTCGCCCTTCATGTGCTGCAGGAGCTTTGCCGCCTGATTCAATACGCGGCCATTCCATTGCCGCCCTTTCAGTACATCATGACAGACCTGGCCATTAATAATGTCACAGCTTGGCAAACACATCCGGCTCTTCAATCCTTTATAGCCGAAGGCATTCTTGACTTTGCGCGATTTGACGCCGTTCAGGATACCGAGCTGAAGCTGGCCGTATCTGGCGAAATCATTAGCGGAGGCGATTTGAAGCAGCCTTTAATTATCGTCGCCAATTACTTTTTTGACGGTATTCCGCAGGAGCTGCTATATATAGGCGAAGGCCGCGTATATGAAACAGATGTATTTGCCGAGCTTCCCGAAGGCGCCGAAGCTTTGAAGCCTTCCGAGCAGCTGCGTCAAATTTCTTTGAGCTATACTCACCGGCGCGCGCCGGAATACGAGCAGGAAAGCTACCCTTACCGGGATACCATCGCCCTTTATCGGGAGCAGCTGGAGGACTCTCACATCTTGTTTCCCGTCAAGGCGCTGGCTTGTCTGGATGTGTTAAACGGTCTGTCACAAGCCGGATATCTTCTCCTGACAGCAGACAAAGGAGACCACCTGCTGGACTGCTTTAAATTTGCGGAGCCGCCTGAACTAATTCTGCATGGCAGCTTCTCGGTAACGGCCAATTACCATGCTATCGGACATGTAGCGGAAATGAACGGAGGCCTTTCCTTATTCCCCTCCCATCATTACAAAAATATAAATGTAGGCTGCATCCTGCAGCTTGACTCGCCAATGACGTATGTTCAAACCCGCTTGGCCTATCGCCGCTTCGTTGAGCGGTTTGGCCCGGACGATTTTTATAACCTGAAGGAATGGGTAGATAAACATCTGGAGAGCATGGTCCTGTCCGAGCTGCTAAGCTTTTGGCGTCTGGGAGGCTTCGACGTGGAGCTGTTCTCTCAAAGCAGCAAGCGCATTTCCAGTCTGCTGGTTGATGCCAACGATGAAGAAAAAATGGATTTGCTTCAAGGCATAGAGAGCATGTGGGCATCGTTTTATGTCATGCAGCAAAAGTACGGCATCGCGCTTGATGCAGGGTTGCTTTTGTTTGAAATGGACAGGTACGAGGAATCCAAACGGTTTCTGGAAATTGCGATTCAAGAAGACCCCGATGACGTTGTATCCACTCTTTATTATTGCCTGGCCATTTGCTGCTTCGAGCTGGGAATGGATGATGAAGGCTTAAGCTATACGCGCCAATTGTTAGAGGCTGAACCGGATCACGAAGAAGCATTAGCCTTGATCAACCATTTCGATGGCAATTAAGCGGCTTCACTGCGGCTGATATCATTGTATGTAAAAGGGTGTTTCCATTGTCGGCGGCGACAAAGCGGAAACACCCTTTTTCATAGATGAGAGGTATTCAGAGTTTATGATGAGAATGAGTACTGCGCATAGGTTTCGGTATTCCTTAGACTGGCCCAAATATCGGGGCTTTCCCCGCCAATGTACCAATAAGCAACCCCGGCCAGCCCCTTGTCGATAGCCAGCCGGTATTTGGCCGATAGGGATCGGCCTTCCTCCAGCCATAGCTTCCGCATCACAGAACCGTCCATGTAGCTAACCATGTATTGTCCTAGCTCAGCATCCCATACCGGCTTGGCGGAATGCCGGATCACCAGCTCATTTTGCTCTTGAAGCGATATAAACCGCGATGAGCGAAGCGCTCCCGGCTGCTCCGGCGTCCATTCCCGGTTGTAGAAGGGCAAGGCCAGAATGATTTTGTCAGCGGATACCGCTTGCAGCAGCCTGTTAACGGCCTTTTGAACATAGGGCAACGAGGCATTGGGTCCCGGTATCGGGCTGCCGCTATAATGCTCGTCATAGCCCATAAGCACGATGTAATCCGCCTGGCGGCCAAGAGCCGCATAATCAAAGGCCTCCGTCCAGTCCGTATCGCGGTCGGGAGAAACGTCTACCGACAACACCATTCCATTGTCATGCAGTCCCCGGGCAAGCGAAGCAACAAAGGTTGTTAATACCGTCCGGTCTTGCGGCGCTACATTTTCAAAATCCAGGTTAAGCCCGTCCAAACGGTACTTTACCGCCAGAGCGGTAAGCGCCTCAACAGCACGCTCCCGACTCGCCGCATTGGATAACATCTCATGCGTTGCGTCCTGGTCAGCGCGATTCCCAACCATCGCCCACACCTTTTTGTCATTTCCTTTTGCCCAGAGGGTTAGGCTTGAGTCCGTTTGATCCGCAATTGCGCCATCCCCGTCGGCAAAATACCATCTGGGCGATAACGTATTAACATTGGACTGCCCTAGATTGGCTTGAAATTGTGCAGTCGTTTGCCCATAATTCCAGCCCATCACGATCCTCTCCTCGCGGGAACGGTCAAGCTCTGCTGCCCAAGCCTCGTTCTGCAAAACGCGGTCCAGAAGCACCGCGGCCTCTTGCCGGGTGATGGAATCGGCGGGCCGGAAATTTCCGGCTCCGTCTCCTTTTATAAGTCCCAGCTCGTAAGCGGCGGCCACCCCAGGTTTGGCCCATTCCGCAATGTCTTGTCCGTCCCCAAATATCGTGCTGGCGTTGGCGTTAGCGTCACTATCGTTTTGCTTTAGAGCATTGACCAGCAAAACCGCCGCTTCCTGACGCGTAACTGCCTTCTCCGGCGAAAACCTTGTGGAAGAAGTGCCCTTAGCCAGCTCCAGCTGAACAGACGCTTGAACCCAACCGTAATACCAGGCGTCGCGCGGAACATCGCTAAACGGAGAGATCGGGCTAAACAGGGGCTCCAGCTTGAGCATCCGGTTCAGGGAGGTCAATAATTGCGCTCTTGTCATTAATTTGTCGGGCGAAAATGCGGTCAGGGAAGTGCCTGTCATTATTTTTTGTTGATAGAGATGTATGATGGAAGCTTGCGCATAGCTGCTCCCTATGTCCACAAAAGGAACCTTTTGCCCAGCCCAGGCGCGCGGAGCAAACAGGCCGCATGCCATAACCGCAGCCGCAGCCAATAAACCGAATCTACCCCGTATCCGTTTCACGAGACTATAAAGCCTCCTTCAGCTCTGATTGTCGAAGTATACCAAAGTAAACCTCCGCAAGCATTGCTAAAATACTGGTAGAAACGGTTTAATTGTAGATAATCGCCGGATCAGTGCCGGGGCCAGCCAACCTCCGTCGTCCTCTTTGCTTTGTCAGCGCGGCGATAGACATAAGCCGACAAGATGCAGACCAGCGCCACTGCTACCGAGCATGCAAGGAACACAGCGCGATAGCTCATGTCCGACCCGACAAACCCGCTGCTGCTGCCGATGACAATACCGCCTGCCGCCGTGCCAAACATCATTCCGATATTCCGGGACAGCGCAAGCAGGCTGCTTGCCATACCCAGATTTGCTTTGGGCGCCAATCCCATGACAAGACTTGTGTTTGGCGAGGTAATCATTCCCATGGAGCAGCCCAGCAGTACAATCGGGAGCAAAATAAAGCCTGTCCCAGGCTCAGGAGTTGTCAGGCCCAGCACAACCAGCGTTGCCGCCATCAGCAGCAAGCCGTATGTCATAATGCCGAGTGGTCCCTTTCGATCGGCGATTGCTCCGCTAAGCGGCGCGACAATAACCAGGGCAAGCGGATAACCGATCATGGTCAGCCCAATCCAGGCGGGCTCCATCCCCCCTAGCCGAAGAACCGCCGGCAGAGCCAGCTGAGCCGCAAATGCCGCCATATAGGTAATGACCGTAATGGCGATGCCCGATGTGAATCTTCGGTCGCCAAGCAGCAGAAGGCTGTTACCGGCATGATCCGGCACCTTTGCTTGGCCGCCTCTGCCATTCAACCTGCGGAGATATCGCTGACGCACGGTGAGTGCTGCTCCTGAAAGAACGGACACCCCCGTTAGCAGCAGCACGGGAAGCGACAGGAAGGATGACCGTCCTCCCAAATCAAGGGCTATCATAAGCGTGGTCAAGCAAGCGGCAAAATAAATCGCTCCTCCAATATCCAGGCTGCCTCCTGCTATTTCTGTATCTCTTGGAATGCTACGCTCCGCAAGCACGCCTACAACGACGGCTACGCCAGCCAACAGCCAGAAGTTGCTTTCCCAGGAACGCCATTGAACGATAAAACCGCCCAATGCGGGACCAGCTATAGAGCCCGCGGCTACAAAGGTGCTCATAAGTCCCAGCGCCCTGCCCCGCTGCTCCTTGGGAAAAACAGCTACGATCAACGCCATATTGGTCGCTTGATACATAGCCGCGCCAACTCCTTGAACAGCCCGGAATCCCAATAGCAGCATGGCATTAGGTGCCAGGGCGCATCCCAACGCTCCTGCCGCAAAGGCGAACAACCCCACATTATGGACCTTGCGCCGCCCCAGACGGTCGCCAAGCTTGCCCATAATCGGCAGCAGCGCCGATATAACAAGCAAATAAATGCTGACCACCCACTGCGCCGAAGCTGGAAAAATGCTCAAATCCAACGAAATATCCAGTAATGAAACGTTAAACATCCCGGCAGACAGGTTCGATAAAAAAGCTCCCAAACAAATAACGTATTTGACCAGCGGGCGGTTCACCGGCTACACCTCCCTTGTTATATTGCACGTTCAACGTTCCCGTATCCGGCAATGTGGAAGATGAAGCTTTGTTTAAAGATTATCTGGACTGAAAAACGATGTTATATCCCGGTTTGCCGCATCTTGCTTCTATCGCTTTTTCAATCATAAAGGAGTATCTGCCGCGCAGCCACTCCCTCCCAAAGGGATTGTGACAAGTGATAACCAAGGTGTTCCCCTCCACTTTTCCGGTCACTCCCGAAAACCATGTATTATAGCTTTTAGAGTTAATTTTACCTTGAAGATCGCTTAAAATATCTCCCCATAAGCTTTGCTCCACCCCGACATCGGCACTAGCCTCCAGCCTTATCTCTGACTTAGCTTCTGTTCCAGTCTCCGCCTCTGTCGTAGTTACTGCATCTGACTCTATCTTAGTTTCCGACCTTACCCCTGTCCCTGCTTCTGCCTTTATCTGATTTTCTGTCGCTGTCTGTGTCTCTATTGCCGCCTCAGTTAAAAAATGGGCCGTTTCCGGCGAACCCAGCAACAGCTCTTCGACCGATAGACCAAACATTTTTGAGAGATGGAGCAACACTTCAATATCAGGCAGACATTCGCCATTTTCCCATTTGGATACGGCCTGGTGGCTAATGCCCAGTTGGTCTGAAAGCTCCGATTGCGTCATATTTGCGCCTTTTCGCAGACGGTGAATGGTGCGTCCGATTTTTTGATTATCCAGCATGAATTAATCCTCCCCAATAGGCATGTCCGCCTGCAAAAATCGTAGCAGAAAATAGCCGGCAGTTGTATCGACGGCAGGTTGAATAATAAAAAACACCATTTGCAACCGCAGGTTGCAAAATAAGCGGCAGCATGCTGCAAGCGACAGAAGCCGCAAAAGTTTATTGGTTTGAATGGACAATGGACAGCTAGCGCAGACTAAATAAAAATTTATTGTTGAAAGGTGACTTCATGTATGAATACAACCTCCGATAACCACGAAGCGATTGAAAAGGTCCGGTCTCTGATTAAAGGCATCGAAACGGCCATGCTGACAACCGTATCGCCTGAAGGGCTGGTGTCAAGGCCAATGAAAACCCAGGAGGTTGAGTTTGACGGCGACCTGTGGTTTCTAACCAAAAAAGACACAGGCAAGTTCCACGAGCTGCTCCATAACAAGCAAGTGAATGTCGCTTATGCCGGGAAATCCTATGTCTCTATTCGCGGCGTGGCCGAACTGGTGAATGACAAAGAAAAGCTGAAGCAATTCTGGAGCCCGGCGTATGAAAAATTGCTGCAAACCTCGATTGACGACCCTAACCTCGTCCTGATTAAGGTAAAAGCCGAAACCGCTGAATATTGGGATTCCGGCAACGCCTTTAAGATGATGAAGTTTCTGTTTAACCGAATGATTGGCAAAGATACAGAAGGCACACATGTAAACGAGATGGTGGAGCTAAAGTAACCGAAACCATTTATTTATTTCGGCAGCCATCCTCCGATCTCCTGTCACAAAAAAACCTCGAAACCCTTAGTGCTTAGGGCTTCGAGGTTTTGCTTGTTTGCTTTTAGTTTTTCTTGCTTGCTTTTAGTTCTGATACAACAGCTCTTTGCCGTCTGGCAGATAAGTATAATCATGGTCTTGCGAAGCCTCTTCGATATGCTCGGAAGCCCAGTGGCTGCCGCTATCCGGCCATGTCGGTGCAGGCACGCCCGTAAGCGGGCCTCTGCCAAGCAGGCGGTTCATAATCGTTACGGCTTGCGCGCGCGTTACGTATTTATTGAGTTCAAATGTTCCGTCTTCAAAACCGATCATGACGCCCGCTTCGCTTACTGCCGCGATAGCGGCGGCAGCCCAATGGCTGTTCGAAACATCCCCAAACGGGCTCTGGATTTCGGCTTCCAGATCAGCATTCAGCCATCTTGCCGCAACCATAGCCATCTCGGCTCTCGTAATACGGTCGCCCGGGCGGAAGTTCCCGTTGCTGTCGCCGATCAGCAATCCTGCATCCTTAAGCTGCTCGATAGATGAAGCTGCCCAATGTCCTTGAGGAACATCCGGGTACAGCTCCTGATATGGAACACTCTCCGCCAGATTTTTGTTGCGGGCCAATATAGCAGACATTTCCGCTCTTGTTACCGTTTTATCCGGACGGAAGGTGCCATCTGGAAAACCTTTAATATACGCAATGTGATGCGCCGGGTTAGATACCTTCAAATCCGTGAAGGCTGTTAAATCGCCAGTCGCAGAGCCGCTGCCCGGGTTATACGAAATAATCGCCTCATACCCGGAAGGAATGGAATCCTTCAGCGTGATGGTAACCTGATCGCCAGAAATACTGATTTCTTTAATTTCTACCGTTTGATTGCCAACTTTTACAGTAAAACCGGATTTGTCCACACCTTTGCTGCCGCTCGCAAGATCAAGCGTAATTATGCCTTTGTCAGCATCCACTGACGCCTTTTTCACTTGATCAACGCCTTGCGGCTTCGTTTCAGTTGATGGGGCAGCCGGTGCAATCACGATTGGTCCAAAAACCGGGCGATTTTTCAGTTGAACGATAGTGAATACACTAAACTTGTTTATTTCAATTTCAAGACCGATTGGAGTGTCTCCGTTATAAATGACCGTTCCGGTCTTCACTACTTTTTCGCCATCGCTATGCTCAACGAATACACGCAGTGAAGTCAAAAAGTCACTGACATTTTCTGCTGGAAGCGTAATTCCGTTTTTCGCAAACGGCAGGAACAGCTTTGTTGCATAATCGCGATAATTTGTTTCTATTTCCAGCGAGGAGCCCAATACGACAATATCTCTGTTTCCAGCCGCTGTTTTGACAACCTGTTCATTGGTGATATCCGTGCTTATTTGAGCCTGCTGATTTGTATCCTTGACGGGAATTAACCGGAAAAACAAATCCAGATAGTTGTTCGCCATTTGCTCCAATACATTAGCTGCAATGGATACCGTTGCATATTCCGTGCGCACATCCAGCGTATTGCCGTTGCCGCTGAGCAGGTCCACCGACTGCCTTGGCACTTCAACTGCAATTTCGCCCGGCTCGTCGCCAGCAATCTCATCTACAAAAATGGTCGAAACGCCATTTCTTGTTCTGGCATCATTAACAAAACGAGCCGCCGCTGCCGCATCCAAAATAGCCTTGTCGATTTTTACGCCATTGGATATCGAAATACGGTCGATCGGGGTATTTTCTTGGACTTCCTCGCTAGAGCCGCCAACTACTTTAACCGTCCGGTAATTGGTTACGGTTGATTTCGTGACATTGTCCGCTTTGACAATCAGCAGGAAGGTTTTAGTTTTTGTTACGCCGTTTTTGGAAATGGACGCCGTCAGAATGACGCTTTCGTCCTTGTTGCGGCGATGAACCTTTGTTTCAATCGTGTTATCTTCAGGCGAAACAATTTCGATGGAAGCAGGCTTGCTGGAGGTCCATTGTATTTGTGTATTGTTTGCTCCCGCCGAAACGATAAATACAGGATGCGTTACGCTTTCCCAAGTATCCTCTTCATGATAGCCGATTTGCAGTTTTTTCAAGGCATCGTCAATCGCTTCCTCCGACGTAAACGCAGCCTCAACCGATAATGGCTTGCTCTCGAACTTGTTTCTTTCGATAATGGTTACCGTCATTTTGGTGCCGGGCTGCAGATCAAGCTCGCTTATGACTACAGGTCCCTTTTCCGATCCAGGGTTTGTACCTTTTTTCCACTCTTCTCCGTTTTCATCATAAATGATAACCGTTGCACCCTCAGGCACTTCCTCAACCGTAACCGTGCCTTTCGATATGCTGACCAGCACATCGTTTGGAGCAGGCGTATCGCTGTCCAGCTTGGCCTGACTTGGAACCGGCTGGCTTTCCAGACTGTCCGGCATCGTAAACGTTACATTGACGATATCGTTTTCCTGAAGCACATGCGGCTCAGTGATTGTGACCACGACTTCCCCAACGGTGGAGTCGGTGTTTGTTGCCGTTCCGATCAGCTCTCCGTTTTCGTTGTATACATTTACCGTAGTGCCTGGCGGTACGACTTTAACTGTAACCTTGTTGTCTGTCGCATTTGCGGCGATTTTATCCTGATCAGGCGTATCGCTTACCAGCTCGGCTTCGGTGATGGTCCGCTTGCTTTCTATTTTTCCCTCTTCCTTGGTGGATATCTTCACTTTGTCGCCCTTATTGAGTGTAACAGGCTCCTGAATATCAACCACTATGTCCTCTTCCGACGAACCGTTATTGGTTGCCGTTCCGATCAGGACATCATTTTCGTTATAGACGTTAACCGTGGTTCCCGGTGGAATCCGTTTGACGGTAACCGTATTGTCCGTTGCATTTGCGAAAACATCGTTTGCGGCAGGCTTCTCGCTCTCCAGCATAACCGGGCTTGGAACCCTGGAGCTTTCCAGACCCTTCGGCAGCGTAAACGTTACGTTGACGATATCGTTTTCCTGAAGCACATGCGGCGCTGTAATGTTGACTACAACATCCTCATCCGTTGATCCATTATTCGTTGCCGTTCCGATCAATTCGCCGTTATTGTCATAAACGTTAACCGTAGTGCCTGGCGGCACATCTTTAACGGTAACCTTGTTATCCGTTGCATTTGCGGTGATCTTGTCAGGAGCAGGAGACTCGCTTACCAGCTTGGCAACGCTTGGCACCCGCTCGCTTTCCGTTTTTTGATCTTCCTCGATAGATACCTTTACGTTATCGTCTTCTTTGAGCACGGTTGGGGTATTAATGGTAATGACAATATCTTGTTCTGTCGGACCGCCATTCGTCCCCGTCCCAATAACCTCGTCGTTCTCGTCATACACGTTAACCGTTGTGCCTGGCGGAACCTTTTTAACAGTAACCGTATTGTCTGTTGCATTTGTAACAACACTGTCTTCTTCCGGCGCATCGCTGCGGTTTAATGGCGTTACCGGCACTTTAACGCTCGGGGCCTCTCCCGCTTTGGAATAACCCACTTTAATTTCGGCCGCTTCAGCCAGCTTTTCTTTTTGAGCGGTGGTAAGCACGATCCGGGCGGTTCCGTTAGAGTTTGGATTCGCCTTCGCGATAACCTCGTTATTTTCGTTGTATAGCGTTACCGTCACATCACTTGGCACATGGTCAGCTGTAACAACGCCTCTTTCCGTAACAGATACTACAATATCATCGTTCTCCGGTTTAACCGTCTGAATAACGGAAGCATTGCCAGAAGTGCCGCCGCCGCGCGTAATTACTTTAATGATGTTGTTTCCAGCCTGCAGATGACTGGATTCGTCAAACGTGTAGATCAGCTTGCCCGTGTTATCTGTAATAAACTCTCCATCTACCAATTGGTTGTTGATGTAAATATCAACTTCTTCATCGGGAAGATTAACGTTGGGATTATTCCCTTTTACTTTGATGTCAAGCCCCGTTACCGAACCGTCGCTTGAAGCATCCTTGTCAACCTTCACTGCGATTGGGCCTTGCTTGTAATTGCCGTTAGGGTCCAAACCGCCTTCAACATAGGAATTTTTAAAATACCAGCCCAAAATATCATGATGCGAGTTTGCCCCGCCTGTACTTGCGCCAAAGCCAACATAAACCTCTTTATCCATAAGAGACTTTCCTACATTGCGTGAAATGCTCCTGTTATTGGGGTTCGTCCTGTTAGCGCTAAGACCATAGGTTGTTTTAAGATTGCCGTCATCATCATAATCCACCCACACATGAATATAAGCATTGTTGTTGGCATAGTCATAAAGACGGAAATTGGCGCCCTGCAAATTATCCACAACGTCGCCGCTGCCTTGAGCATGAGTATTTACTCCATTCACAACAATGGCGACATGGTCGGCAGTAGGGCCGGTGGGATTAGTTACTGGATGATATTTATTGGTTCTGCTAAAAGCAGAATTGGGATCATAATAATAGCCCTGATCCATTGGTCCTTCATTCTTCCACGTATCAAACTCCACCCCTATGGAATTAGGAATGCCGTTAAAACCAACTCCCTCGCCGATTCCGCCGATCAGAGGCTGCGGGTTATCTTGAATAATAAAGGTCAAGCCATCCGCTGGACCAGGAAAGCTCGTATTATCAAGCGAGGTGCTTCCATTCAAATGCATAACAAAATAAGTACTGAAGCCTCCGTCCAGCTTGATTTTATTCGTTCGAACGACAATGCCGCTAGAACCGTTTGTTACGGGAACAACCCTTAGCCGGCCATTCGCTGTTGTTGCGGCATTCGTTCGCCCCACTGAATTCGCCGGAAAAAGAAGGCCTCTGGTGCCGTCGGCGGATACATTTGCTTCATTGCCCAGATGATTAAACTGATTCACGCCTACATAAATGGGCAAAACCTCCGGCTCAGTACTGGCCTTTGCGGGCGAAAGAGGCGCAGCCGTCCATACCAGCAAAATGGCCAGAATGAACATCCCTAATTTTCTAAAAACCGGTGATGCATGTTCCTGTCTTGAATACATTGCAAATCCTCCTTAAATGATGTCAACTGCCTTTGCATATGTCCTTCCAGATTGTACTATATCGTTCTATACATCCTCTAAACATATTGAATTCGGATGTGTAGCGGTTAGGTAAAATAAGGGTTGTTCTCTATTCCTTTCACCATTGTTTTGAAAATTGTCATTGCTTTTGGGAACCGATAAACCTCATTTTGAATATAAAAACAAATAGGCATTTATCCCATTTTTGCTTATTCCAGCAGGTTGGGTTAACCGTTTCCTTGCGTTCATGTGGAATAAGCACGAAGGAGTGTTCAGCTTGATGGAAATTGCAACTCACTATTTTGCCCGGGGAAATACAGCTCGCGGAGCTCATTTTTTGTACCCATCGGCATTCCAAGGCTTGGAAAAGCTTTTTGTCCTTACAGGGCCGCCAGGCACCGGGAAATCTACTGTACTGCGCAAGCTGGCCGATGGCTTGGTTTCCTTGGATCATGCCGTCCAATTTTTTCATTCCCCGCTTCGGCCGGAGGAGCTTGACGGCATTATTTGCCCCCATTTAAAAATCGGCGTTATTGACGGGGACGCCTGCGGAGACCTGGATGCTATTCCTTCCATACAAACGATAATTCCTTATGCCTTTGAGAACGCAATCAATAGCGACCAGCTAACTGCCGGCGATCGCACCGAAATGGAAGAGCTGGGCGTCAGACTGGAGAGCGCTTACAATAGCGCTTACGAAGCCTTTAACACGGCGTTGAGGATTCATGACGAATGGGAGGCCTTCTATATTGAAGCGATGGACTTCGGGAAAGCGGATGAAATTGCGGAGGAATGGAAGGATAGTTTATTCGGCAAGCTGAAGGATGAACCGCCAGTGAGCGGCCGCCGCCTGTTCTTCGGCGCCGCGACGCCAAAAGGGGCCTTCGACTTTATTCAAAGCTTGACCGCTCCGCTGGAGAGGCGAATTTTCATTAAGGGGAGACCTGGCTCCGGCAAATCAACCTTGCTCAAAAAGCTGGCCGCCGCCGCTGAAGAAAAAGGCGTCGAGGTGCAGATTTTTCATTGCGGCTTTGATCCGAACAGCCTGGATATGCTAATTTTCCCCACGTTAAGCACAGCGATCTTTGATAGCACCGCGCCGCATGAATACTTTCCCAATCGAATAGGAGATGAAGTATTGGATATGTATGTCCGCACCATGAAGCCGGGCATAGATGAGGCCTACGCTGCAGAGCTGGCCGACATAAAGACACGTTACTCCGCCAAAATGAAACAGGCCACCTCCTTCCTTGCAGAAGCAGAGGCTCTAGATAGCCGAATTAAAGCATTGTATACCGCCGCAACGGATTTTTCGAAGGTGGAGGCGTTGTTGAAGGAGCTGGAATCGGAGCTGACGGCCGCTGCTAAGACGGGCGGTTAACCAGAGAATGGCAGGCTTAAGAGAGCAGCCCGACATCAATCTGCAAAAGCATTGAAAAAAGCTGGAGCGAACGTCCAAAACGTTCTCTCCAGCTCCATTATTTATCATTCAAACGCTTAGGTGTAAACAGCAGAATACTGCTTTATTTGAGCATGCCATATACCTGTTCAACATCCTTGTCGCCACGGCCGGACAGGTTAACAATGAGAATGTGATCACGGCTCAATTCCGCCGCAAGCTTCTTCGCATAAGCGATAGCGTGCGCGCTCTCCAGCGCGGGGATAATTCCTTCCGTGCGGGAAAGCTCCTGAAAAGCTGCCAGAACCTCCTCATTGGTCACGGTAGCGTATTCGGCGCGGCCAGTCACCTTGAGATAGCTATGCTCCGGCCCAATGCCGGGATAATCAAGTCCTGCCGCGATGGAATAGGTCTTCTGCGGCTCGCCCTCTTCATCCAGCAGCACCAGACATTTAAAGCCGTGAATAATCCCCGGCACGCCTTGAGTTAAAGTTGGCGCTTTATCGGGCTCCACGCCGATCAAACGAACGCCCGGCTCGTCGATATAATGCGCAAAAGCGCCAATCGCATTGCTGCCGCCGCCCGCGCAAGCAATGACGGCATCCGGCAAGCGGCCTTCCTTCTCCAGAATTTGCCGTTTGGACTCTTCGCTGATGACAGCCTGGAAATGCTTGACCATCGTCGGGAACGGATGCGGGCCAACTGCAGAGCCCAGCAGGTAGAAGGTGTCTTTATAGTTGCGAACCAGATCCCCTAATGCTTCATCCACCGCATCCTTCAACCGCCCTTGCCCTTTATCGACGGGAACAACGGTCGCCCCGAGAAGCTCCATACGGAACACGTTAAGAGCCTGGCGGCGCGTATCCTCCGCCCCCATATAAATGACGCAATCCATATTAAACATCGCGCAGGCCGTGGCTGTTGCAACACCGTGTTGACCAGCCCCGGTCTCCGCAATAATCCGTTTGGCTCCCATCCGTTTGGCGAGCAAGATTTGGCCAATGGCGTTATTAATTTTATGAGCGCCGGTATGATTCAAATCTTCGCGTTTTAAATAGATTTTGGGACCGCCCCATGCCTCCGACAAACGTTCTGCATACGTTAGCGGACTCATACGGCCTACATAATCGCGCAGATAATAGCTTAGCTCTTCCTTAAATTCCGGTTCGTCCCGAAATTTGTAAAACTGCTCGCTCAAGTAGTTTAGCACTTCCTGTAGCTCGGGGGGGACAAAGCTTCCTCCGAATTCGCCAAAGTACCCTTCCTGCTCCAACCGTTGGTCCATACGTAAGCGCCTCCATCAACTAAAATGGTACTATCACCCATTATTGTATCACGTAAACGCGTTAAAGAGGAGCATCGGCGGGATGCTCCTTCAAATTTGATTTATTCTACTTAAAACCGGATGACGCCCGAGGTGTAGAGAAGCACCAAAACCATGAGCACCGGCGCAATAAAACGCAGAGTGAACAGCCATAAGCGCAGCCAAAGCATGGTTAAACCAGCGGCCTCTGCTGCCTTTTTCCAATAATAGCCCGTAAAGATCGCGATTAGAATGCCGCTTAGAGGCAGCAAAATATTAGAGGTCAAAAAGTCCATCCAGTCGAAAAAGGTTTTGCCCCCAAAGGCAAATTCAGGACGAAGCCCGAGCGACATGGAAAGAGGAACACCAAGCGCAAAGCTGCTTGAAGCTATGATCCAGACTGCTTTTTTGCGGCTCCAGCCCCATTGCTCTTTGGCAAAAGCAATCGGCACCTCCATAATCGAAACGGAGGACGTAAGGGCCGCAATTGCCAGCAGCAAGAAAAAGAAGCCTCCGAACAGCCAGCCCAGAGGCATGGACGAAAATGCCGCAGGCAGCGCGATAAAGACCAGCGACGGTCCCTCGTCGGGCGATATGCCAAAGGAAAAGGTCGTCGGGAAAATGATAAGGCCCGCAACAAGCGCATACAGCAAATCTCCAGCGCCTATAGCTGCTGTTGCCGTGCCCAGCGACTGCCGCTGGTCAACGTAAGCGCCATAGGTCAACATGATTCCCATCCCTAGAGACAGGGAGAAAAAGGCATGTCCAAGCGCAACAAGCGCGGATTCCGGCGTTAGCTGCGTAAAGTCAGGCTTCAGGAAAAAGCTCAAGCCTTCCTCCGCGCCTGGAAGCGTAACGGCGCGAATCATTAAAAGCACAAGCAAAATCACCATGGCCGGGATCAGAACTTTATTATATTTTTCGATGCCGCCTTTAACGCCTTTAACAACAATTAAACCTACCAGCACCATGGCGACAGCCTGCCAGACAAGCGGCATATAGCCTGACGTATACTGGCTGAATTGCGCTACGAAATCGCCGTTTTGAAACAAACGTCCGCTAAAGGCCTGGACCGTATAATGCAACGTCCAGCCAACAACGATAACGTAAAAGGAAAGGATTAAAAACGGCACAAGCACCTGGAGCAATCCCGCCGCCTTCCAGGTTCGTCCCGCTCCCAGCTTCATAAACGAATGAGCCGCGCTTGCCCGGCTGCCCCGGCCAATTGCCAATTCCGCAAGCAGGATCGGAAATCCAACCAGCAGCAGACAAACCGTAAACAGCAAGAAAAATGCGGCTCCCCCGTATTGTCCCGTAATATACGGGAACTTCCATATATTACCCAGCCCTGCCGAGCTTCCAATGGCCGATATAATAAAGCCGGCTTTTGTAAATCGATCCTCCGATGCTCCTGATGATACGTGTTTTTTGTTTCCCATTAGCTACACTCCTGTTCAGCACCCATTTAAGCATTTATCTCCCTGCAGTACACAAAAGATGCTTTATTATTGTAAATGCATAAACGATTGTATTCACCATACAATTTATGCCTATCCCTTGCAGTGAGCAGGCTCACTTATTGGGGACTCACCAGGAGCGCTAATGAGAAAGCATCTCTACTATTTTACTAATAACCGTCTTCTGGTTTGACCAATGGATATAGTGGCTGGAACGCGGCAATGTCTCCTGGCGGCTTTCATCCGACCAATTCAGAAGCTGTTTCTGTACACCCTCCCAGCTGCCGCCGCTGTCCGATGACAGAATGAGAAGCGGTATCCCCTTTAAATAACCGCCTTCCATGACAGCCTGCGCATTTTCGTTGATATGCTTAAGCACACTGATATTGCTGGAGCTGCCGATGTGGCTATAATACATGGCAACGTCTACTCCCTTCACCTCTTCCGGAAGCCCCTTGTAACGTATGTTCTCTCCATAAAAAGGAAGTAAAATGCCGGCTGCGCCCAAAGCTCTGGCAAATCCGGTCACCCTCATCCCCGCAAAAAAACGATTTAGCGCATATGCCTTCCACTCGGATTCTTTAGCATAAAATTCTGGACTTCCGCCATCCAACAATACGATGCCCTTCACTTCATCAGGGTATTGCTGGGCGAATGAAAGAGCTTCTAGAGAAGCAAGGGAATGAGCCACCAACAAATACGGCGCTTGCTCTCCCGCTGTTTGCAGCAGCTCATGCAGTTCGTTGCTTACTGTATGGAAGTCTCTGGGGATGCTTGTTGTTTCACTCCACCCAAACCCTGCATGGTCAAAAGTAACCGTCCTTGCGTATGGCTGCAATTCATTCATCAACGCATAAAAATCGGTATACGCGTTTGGCGTTCCAGATCCCGTAATAAAAACGACCGTGCCTTCACCTTCACCGGCCCCGTATAGATGCATGTTATGCCCGTTTACGAGGTAAGTCTGTCCTTCCGGCAAATAGGTGCGAAGCTCCATTTTTATCATGACCGCTTGCCAAATACCGCCCGCAACACATAGAAGACTGACGATAGCTAGAAGCTTGAGCCATCTGCTTCGTTTTCTTTTTGGGGTCATAGCAAAAGAGCCTCTGTTAAGAGGCTCCATCCGTCTTACACTGTTGTCGTCAATACCGGGCGTCACTTGTACAACACCTTGTCGACATTGTATTTGGCCTTATGCTCGTTAATAATAAACGTTTCGTAGATTTCCCGATGCACAGGGTCGTTGACGATGCATACTTCAATTTTGACAACCTCGTCCCGGTGGTTTTTCATAACGGATACGGTGTCCTCAAAATGCTTTTTGATCCGGGGTCTCAGCTTGCGCGCTTTGCCGACAAACAAAAGCTCGTCCCGGTCATTGTAAAACATAAAGATGCCGCCCTCTTCTCGCGTAATGAGGTGGAAATCCGTAAATCCGTTAATATGGCTGAGCTTGGGCTCCTCCTGCTTGTATATCGTCACATCCGGCTTCGGAACGGTTATAAGTATCATTTTGGCATATTCTCCTTTTTAAACACGTGTACGACTGAGTCGCCTTATTATAGCAGTCCGTATTGGAAGCAAACAAGCGAGAATGTGTATGCAAACCCTGATCGTACCCTTCATTGCCTGTTAGTAAACGGGCTAGAGCAAATGCATCTTGGCCTCCGCCTCTTCCCATGGCACCGAATAACCCGCTCCTTTGGCGCAAAAAATAGAGGACGAGGTATAAAGGGGATCACTATCCTTCCGATAACCAATCATCGCGATAACCTCCTCCGCATTATGGCACAGGTCGTAGCCGCCAAACCAACAGCGGATGCTGCCTCGTCCATGCGTAAAGGACGCAAATTCGGCGCTGTAATTCATAAAGGTCGATACAGGCGCCCTTCCTTGAATGATCGACTGATTACCCTCCGTTACCGGAGGCTGGAATGTGCCGGAAGCCCGTTGAATATCGGAGAGCACCTTCCCCATGTCGTCCAGGCTCACTTTAATTTTAAAATCGTAAAAGGGCTCCAGCAGCAGGTTGTCCGCCTTCTCCAAGCCCTGCCGCAGCGCGCGAAAGGCAGCTTCGCGAAAATCGCCGCCATGCGTATGCTCCTTGTGCGCAGCGCCCCTCAGCAGCGTAATTTTCAAATCAGTGACTGGCATTCCCGTCAACAAGCCGTGATGCTCCCGCTCGTAGAGATGCGTCCGAACCAGGTTTTGGTAGCTGACGTTTAACCCGTCCGGATGGCATTTGCTCTCGAACTGAAGCCCCGACCCCCGTTCTCCGGGCTCCATAAGCAAATGGACTTCTGCATAATGTCTAAGCGGCTCAAAATGTCCGTAACCCGTCACAGCCGACTTAATCGTTTCCTTGTACAGGATTTGCGGCTGGCCAAATGTGATGGTGAAGCCAAAACGCTCCTTGACGAGCTGCTCCTGCACCTCCAGCTGAATCAATCCCATGACGCGGATATGAATCTCCTGCAGGCTTTCGTTCCAAACCACGTTCAACGAAGGATCTTCCGCGTTCAGAATGCGAAAGGCGCCCAGCACCTTCTGTACATGGATGGAATCATCGAATTCCACCCTTGATTGCAAGGTCGGCTCCGAGTCATACGCCAGCCTGTCTTTTAGAAGCCCCAGACCTTGGCCCGCCTCTGCCGAGGACAAACCCGTTACGGCAAAAAGATCGCCCGCCTTCACCTGCTCCACCGACTGCGATTTAAGACCGTTGATTAAAGATATCCGCGTAATTTTTTCGTCGTATTCCAGCCCGCCGCTTTCATATTGGAGCTGTTCCCTCACCCTCAAACTGCCGCTCAGCGCTTTAATGTAGGTAAGCCGCACTCCATTGGCGTCATGCCGGATTTTATAAACCCGCCCGCTGAATGGCGCTGCTTCGTCATAGGAGGTTGTTGTCAGCAGATCTATCTGGTCCAGAAACGCCACTATACCTGAGTCCTGAAGCGCGGAGCCGGAAGCGCATGGAAAAATGAGACCTTTTGCCACGAGCTGTTGCATGGTGTTCTGCCAGAAGGATGGGTCAGCTTTCCCCTCCAGAAAGGCTTCCAGCGCCAGCTCGTCGCGCTCGGCCATGAGCTCCCGCAGCGGCTCGTCTACGATCCCGCCCTCAAAACCGGTCGTAATCGGGAATACGTCCGCCGTGAGCTGCTGCCTGATTTCCTCCTCGACCCTCTGGATATCCGCGCCAGCCCGGTCAGTTTTGTTTATAAAAATAAACGTCGGAAGCCCATGCTTGCGCAGCAGCCCCCAGACGGTTTCGGTATGTCCTTGAACGCCCTCAACCGCACTCACAATAACGATCGCATAGTCGATAACGCCAATAGCCCGCTCCATCTCCGGGGAAAAATCGACGTGCCCTGGCGTGTCGATCAAATAATAAAGACTTCCTCTATAATCCATAATCGCCTGATCGGCGAACACCGTTATGCCTCTTGCCCGCTCGATGCCATGACTGTCCAGAAATGCATCCTGATGATCCACCCGCCCCCGCGACCGTATGCTGTTCGTATGGTACAGCAGTTGCTCCGCAAAGGTTGTTTTGCCTGCATCCACATGGGCGAATAGGCCAATCGTTAGTGTTTTCATGTGCATCCCGCCTTACAGCTTCATGTCTAGTCCCATCATTGTATCAAAATAAAAACAAAAAAAGCCATCCTGACGGACAGCTTCTCATTTCGTTAACGAACCTTTTTAACCGGTATCCAATATTCGACGGGTACCTCTTCCGTATAAATCTGCTTTTCTTCGCCAATCTTGATCTCCGGACCGATCTGAATTCGCGGACCTTCAGCCTGCTCATACCCAGAAGACGGAAAATATTCTCCGTAAATCTGTTTCCACTTTTCCGGCGCCCAAGGGACATGTACATCAATGACAAGCCAGGTAGAAGCAGGCACATTCAGCACATCAAATTTGTCAGGGCAGACCTTGGTGGATGCAACGGCCATGTAGTAGTCGTATTCATTGTTCTGGCTGTCGGCATCCCCTACATCGACATGAAGAATACCGAATGGCGCGACATCATTAAGAGCTTTTAATTCATTGTACGTTTCCTGGGTCGTACTTTTCCACACCTGTTCGACGCCGGGATGCTCTGCCATCTTGACGGGAGTCACCCGATTGGTTATCCCAATCACTTGAAAAGCTTCCTTGATTTCAATTCTGAACTTCATCGGTTCGCCACCTCCAATAGATAGAAGGAAGGTCATTGGAGGATATGCTTTGATGGATGGGTTAGACGTTCTCATCTCCGTTGGCGTCATGCCATGCTGGTTCTGGAAGGCGCGCGTAAACGCGTCCGGAGAATGATAGCCGTATTTGACGGCAATATCAATAACTTTAATCGTGCTATTCTGCAATTCAAAAGCAGCCAACGTCAAACGCCTGCGCCGTATATATTCGTGGAGCGAAATGTCCGCCAAAAAGGAAAACATTTTTTTGAAATGATAGAAGGTGCAGCAGGCGTGTTTGGCGATCTGGTCCTCATCAATATCATGTTCCAGATTGTGCTCGATATAATCCAGCGCCTTGTTCAAATGGTGTAGCATATTCATCTCCCTGACCTCCCTTCGATCTAAGAATAGCAGGAACGTTTTGCCTGTATCCGACCATTAGCGATCATTCTTTGCAGGCATTCTTCCATTTGCAAGAAAGAAATAGACTTATATTTTCTCCTGATTTAAACTAAGAATTAAGACCAAATCATTTTTATTTTTCTGCATGAGCGTTCATTCACTTACTTGGCTTCAGCATAATTTTGAATACATCGCCCGCCTCGCCGCCAAAAACGATCAGGCCGCTTTCCGGCAAAACAACGGTATGGCCGCCGTTGGCCGCTGAAATATGAACCGGCATCCCATTACCGTCGTAGACGGCAAATCCGCCAGACCTCGCGAAATCAGCCATCATGATCCGGCCGGCCGCTCCTTTGCCAATTTGGAACCAGCGCGCATGGCCCGACGCCGGGATAGTTGCAGTGGAAGCCCGGCCGTTGTAAATTGGCGTCACAGCCTCCTCAATAATAAAAGTTCTGCCCCCGGATTGTAAATATTCAATGCCATTCTCTTTAAAAAAAGCCAGGTCATAGGAATCGCGGCCCATCATGACAGGAATCTCCACGATATTTACCGCATGGCTGCTATCCTTGATGATAGTTCCGTTCGCATAACCGACCCCTTCGTCTAGTTGAACGGTTTTTATAAGAGATTGCGGCGTCAAATATTCCAGCGATTTGATTTTTTCGTCCACCGCATAATAGGTCTTACCGTTGCGCTCTTTCCAAACCTGCCTAACGGAATCACTCACTGTATGACTCTCCAGCTTCTGCCACATGTAAATATCGACAGGCACCTGTCCGATGCCCGGCGCTTCCAAAATACTTTGCACTCGAACATAGGTGTGACCGTTGCTTTGCTCATCAAAGCTGAGGACGGTGCGCCCATCTTCGCCTGTAAAGGCTCCATCGCCGGTGTAAACATAGGTTTGCTCCGGAATTAACCCGTAGATGTGGGGCAAGCTTATTTTCCCATCCATTAACGTAATGCTAAGCGTAGATCCTACTGTACCATATAAACCGGTGTAGACATTCAGGCTGTCAGGCATCTCTTTTTGAATTGGAGCCTCGAAGGTTTGATTCGGTTGAATGTCTGTTATTTCTCCCGTTTCCTTTAAATAAGCAAGCAAAATATTGGATGCTGCGGCCGTGTTGAACATAGAATTTCCGCCTGCTGTCAAAAGCGCAATGGAAACCCCCTGCTCTGGCAAAGCAATGTACGCCGCATGATATTGACTCGTATCTCCTCCTTTAGCTAACGCCTGAATGCCGTAGTGGTTAAAAGGAGGCAAGCTCACCGCATCCCATCCCAGGCCATAACTAAAAATATTGCTATCGCTGTCAACCCAGACCCCTCTCCGGTAATCCGGCTGCCGCATGGCGAGCGCCGATGCTTCCGACAGAAGGTCCGGCCTTCTTCCTGTCAGCACTTCCGAGAACAGAGTCACCTCTTCGGCAGTCGAATAGAGCCCTCCAGCGCCAATCATATTCATATTTTCAACCGGCAGCACTCCCTTAATCCCCGGTAATCGAACGGGATACATTTGACTGCGATCAAAAGCGTCAAGCGGCGTTTTTGTCGACGTCAGCTTAAGCGGCTCGCTAAAGCTTTTTGCTAAAAACCCGCTATAGTCCATTCCGCTTACCCGCTCCACCAAAATTTCCAGCAATTGAAACCCGTCGTTGGCATAAACGGAATATTCGCCCGGCTTCGACTTCAGTTGCTCCGAACGCAAATCATGCAGCAAGGCATCATTAATTTCCGAATCGTTATCCACAAATAATGTACTGTTTCTATAATGGGTACCGTACAGGCCAGCGGAATGATTCATGAGCATACGGGGCGTAATCTGCTTGTACCTTTCATCAGCCATTGTGAATTCGGTGATATAGTCAGTGAGCGGAGCATCAATATCCACCTTGCCCGCATCGGCCAGCATCATCGCGGCTGCGGTCACGTACATTTTGCTAATGGAGCCTATGCCAAACATGGCGTCTTTTCCAATCGGGGCCTTATTTCCCTCCTCGTCGATGCCAAGGCCTCCAGACAACACGATTTTCCCTTCGCTTCGCAACGCATACTGGACACCGCTTATGCCGTAGCCGTCGATAAGCGTCTCCGCCATCCGCTGCGCTTCCGCCGCTGCCAAGCTTTTTTGCGATTTATCACTCTCGGCCTGTGCCGCCGCACCTTGATTAGCCCCTATTCCCTCTGTCATCGGAGCCGCAAGCAATAATGCAGCCATAAAGGCCACTCCTGTTTTTCTCCATGTTTTCATTTGTCTCTCCCTCTCTATAGATTTCTATGGACTATCACTTCACCTACATCCATATCTTACAAAAAATAACTATATGGAGTAACAGTCTGTGGGCTGCCCAACATACTGGCCTTTAGGCGGAGAGGGCCTAAGTAGAGAGGTCAAAAAAGAAAAGGACCCCGAGATGCATTACGCATTAAACTCGGGAATTCCTGATGGTAGCAACATACATCACAACTATTGGGCAGGCTCCCCAAAACGAACCAGAACATGCCAGATATATTTTAACTCCTGAAGCATCTCACCTTGGCTTCCTCTGGTTTCCCAGCGATCCGGCTCTCGCATTAATTCCTGGACAGCTTCTCCGATCACTCGTGCATTTATCATTTGATTGCTGGCGATTCTTTGGGCAAGCGAAGGCATGGCCGGGCCTCTGTAGGTTGAAGGCACATCTGCCGCGTTCATTTGAAATCCCTGATGCCATGCCAGTTTAATGCCATATTTTGTGCATAGTTGCTCCAAAATGCTCCCGATCTCCATCCCCTTGAATGACGGATCTGCTACAAGAAACTCCACATCATCTTTAAGATGGATACTGCCATGAACCTGGGCTTCAATATAATGAAAAAGATTGCGGCTAGGCTCCCGTTCCAGCAAAAGCCTGTAGGGCTGCTCCAGATAGGTCAACAAATGATAAACCCATTTGCCCGGAGTGAGCTCTTTCATGCCAAGCGCGTAGTCGCGGGAAAATGTATCTTTTAGTATGGCGGCCATCATGTCGTCGAACTCTGCAAGCGTTCCTTTCTCGGGAGGAGCATCCTGTGACCCGCCATAGGTAAAGGTAGAGCGGCGGGACACCCCGGGATAAAGAAGAAAATAGCAGGACCCGAATGACGGAGCCGGGCCGTCAGGGTGAAATCCAAAATCCAAAGCGCCGTATTTGGGACGTTCGCTGTCCGACGATTCGCCCAGGTGATAGGCCCCTCCGAACATATCCTTTTCCCAAAGATCACGCACGCCGCCCGGATATGCAGTTAAGCTTCCATTTGAAATTCCGGTTTCAAATTGGCTTCGATAGCTGCCTTGCTCCAGTAATGCATGAGTCACTGTACGAAACCCCATTGCTGGACGATCTGGATGAAAATGCAGGGCTACTCTAGCATGTGAACGCAGCTTGGCATACGCCTCCTGAAAGGTTTGTTCCGCAATGTTGGACATTTTCAAGATTTGATCTATGACCTGCTGCGCTTCTATTTTTCGTTGTAAGGCGTATTCCCGAATGTGTCTGATTGCCTGTGCTTGTGATTTTGTTAGCCCATTATCGTGCTGCATGTTATGAGCCTCCTAAAGCATGTAATAGCCTCTCGGCATTCGCCAAGGCAGATGGGACAAGGGATTCCTTGAACCATCATTATTAGCATCCTCCTACTTATGT
>NZ_LYPA01000020.1 GCF_001675045.1 Paenibacillus oryzae | reverse complement strand
GTCTCCTTTGCATATCTGGAGTATCTGTTCCGGTGTTAGTTCCATTTCCATCCGCCTCCGCTGCCTAAACGGCTTCTTTAACTCACTCATTCGGCATCGAGGTCTTTAGTTCCTGTTTGTTCCAAAAATTCACTTAGTAGAGCACCTAAGTAGTAACGATTCCTCGTACAAAACAGCACCGCCCGAGTGGTTCCGCAGTGTTTTTGTACGATTCCTCGTACAAAACAGCGCCCGCCCGAGTGGTTCCGCAGTGCTTTTGTACGATTCCTCGTACAAAACAGCTCCAGCCGAAGGTTGTGCAGTACTTTTGTACGATTCCTCGTACAAAACAGCTCCGCCCGAGTGGTTTCGCAGTGTTTTTGTACGATTCCTCGTACAAAACAGCGCCTGCCGAAGGGTTATGTTGCGCTTTTGTACGATTCCTCGTACAAAACAGCACCGCCCGAGTGGTTCCGCAGTGCTTTTGTACGATTCCTCGTACAAAACAGCTCCGCCCGAGTGGTTCCGCAGTGCTTTTGTACGATTCCTCGTACAAAACAGCGTCTGCCGAAGTGGTTCGCAGCACTTTTGTACGATTCCTCGTACAAAACAGCGCCTGCCGAAGGGTTATGTTGCGCTTTTGTACGATTCCTCGTACAAATCGCTAATGACTGCGGGTCAACGCTATTCTTGAAAATAAAGAGCAGCAATATTTACATGAATTGGTTTACACGAATTGGAAATGTGAAATTGGAGCAGCCTGATTCAAGAAGCAGCCGTTATAAATATAAAGGAACCTTCAAAACCACTTCACACAAAAGTGGTTTTGAAGGTTCTTGTTTTATTTGCTTATCCAGGCATCCACTTTGTCTGCGTTAGCTTCTACCCATGCCTTGGCCGCGTCTTCAGGGGAGGCGCCTTCGACGATTTGAATCATAACCTCCGCCATATCGTCGGGAGTCCAGTTAAATGCGTCCAGGAAAGCGTAGGCCTCCGGCTGATCATCTTTTAGACCTGTGCGGACTATCGTATGAATTTGCTCGTCTTGACCGTAAACGCCTTTTGGATCCTCCAAATATTTAAGATCCATTTTGGCAAATTTCCAGTGCGGCGTCCAGCCTGTTACAATTATCGGTTCTTCATTGTTATAGGCTTTTTCAAGCGCTTGGGCCATAGCTGCGGAGGAGCTTTCAAGCAGCGTCCATTTATCCTTCAGCCCGTATTCCTCCAGCACGCTTTCGGTTTTCATCATAAGTCCGGCGCCTGGCTCGATGCCTGTAACGGTATAGTTCAACGTACCGCCGACTTCATCGTTCAAGTCCTCGATGCTGTTAATATTCATGTAGGAAGGAACGACTAGGCCAAGCTTTGTACCATCCAGGTTGGGGCCGAGGTCTTCCAGCTTGCCTTCATTGTCTTTCATGTAGGATTCATGCGTTGTTGGCAGCCAGGCGGCAACCATAGCGTCGGCGCTGCCTTGCGCGATGCCTACCCACATTGGGCCGGCGTCAACCTGAAGCATGTTCACGGTATAGCCCAGCTTGGATTCCAACACCTCTTTGACAACGTTGGTGCTGGCGATTTCGGAGTCCCACGCTACGTAAGCAAGCGTAATTTCCTTTTTGCCGTCTGATTTGCTTCCGCCGTTTTTGCCGCCGCCGTTTCCGTTACCGGAAGCGCAGCCTGCAACCAGAATCAATACCATCAACGATGCCAAAATAACACTAAGTTTGTTCCACTTCATTCTACAAATCACTCCTGAGTTTTATTTTGAAGCTGCTCCATTGGGGAAGAGGGGGATAAGCACCCACGGCCCCTAGGGAGCGCTCAAGATCACTTATCCATGCGATTTTGATTTTTTGATCACCTGCTGAGTCAGTCTGTCCAGAATGATAGCCAAAATAACGATGGCAATACCAGCCTCGAAGCCTACGCCCGTCTTTACTTGCGTAACCGCCCGGTAGACGGTTGCGCCGACGCCTTGCGCGCCGACCATGGATGCGATAACAACCATGGATAACGACAGCATGATTGTCTGATTAACGCCTGCCATTATAGTTGGCAGGGCAATCGGCAGCTGCAGCTTGACGAGCTTTTGTCCCGGTGTTGAGCCAAAAGCGTCAGCCGCTTCAACAAGCTCTGCCGGTACCTGGCGAATGCCAAGATTCGTCAGACGTATGGTCGGCGGGATGGCGAAAATAATAGAGGAGATAACCCCCGGAACAACGCCAAGATTAAAAAAGGTAATCGCGGGAAGCAAATAAACGAAAGCCGGCATCGTTTGCATAAAATCCAGCACGGGCGTTACGATTTTTTGCAGCTTGCCCGATCTGGCGCATAAAATGCCAAGCGGAATACCAATCAGGATGGAAATAAAGGCGGCTGTTAAAACCAGCGCCAGCGTTTGCATCGTTTGATTCCACAACCCGAGATTGTCGATCAGCAGCAGTCCAACGATGGTGAACACGCCCATGCGCCATTTGCCAATATACCAGGCAATAGCGGTAAACAATATAATGACGGCGATTGGAGGCAGCCAGATCAAGGCGTTGTTCAGCCCTTTGACGATTCCTCCGATAACAAATGAAATGAAGGAAAATAACGGCCAAAGATTATCGCCCATCCAATCCTGAAGCCATTCGACCCAATCCGCCAGGGGCAGCTTAGGCAGTCCCATGAGCCGCACCTCCATTCTGAGGGCTGTTATCGCCATTATCGCCATTGCTGCCGCCAGCCAATGCTGCAAGAACGGCGCCTTTGATGACGACGCCTTTCAGGCGGCGATTGTCTCCGATGACAGCCACTGGCAGTCTGGAATTGCCCATTAATTCAAATAATTCATTAAGCAAAGTATCCGGATGCGTCGTAGGGATATCTGTTTGCAGCACATCCACCAGCTTGAGGTTTTCCTTAACGGCGCGCGATGCATCCTCTGCGCTTACAAGGCCGAGCAGATGCATCGATTTGTCGACCACATACAGGCTGGACACGCCGCGATCACGCATAAATTGAAGCGCAACGCGCGGACCACGATCCGTCGTGACGGTTTCCGCCTTGTCCATAGCATGGGATGCCGTAAGCACCTTGGACAAATCGACATCTTCAACGAAGCGTTCAACATAGCGGTTAGCCGGCTGCATCAATATGTCCTCCGGCGTTCCGATTTGCACAATGCTGCCATCCTTCATCAAGGCGATAACATCGCCGATGCGCAGCGCTTCATCCAGATCATGGGTAATGAATACAATCGTTTTTTTCATTTTGGACTGAAGCTCCAGCAATTCATCCTGCATATCCTTGCGAATGAGCGGATCAAGCGCGCTGAACGCCTCGTCCATCAGCAGGATGTCGGGATCGCTAGCCAGTCCGCGGGCAAGGCCAACCCTCTGCTGCATGCCGCCGCTTAATTGGTCGGGATAGCTGTTTTCCCAGCCCTTTAAGCCAACCAGCTCTAATGAACGCATTGCCATTTCCCGGCGTTCCTTTTTGGCGATGCCCTGCACCTCAAGCCCGTATTCCACGTTTTGAATGACGGTGCGGTGCGGAAACAAAGCAAACTTTTGAAAAACCATTCCGATATTTTTCCGTCGGAACTGCCGGAGCTTCTCCGGCGACATCTTCGTAACATCCTGGCCTTGGAACAGCAGCGTACCTCCGGTTGGCTCGATCAGACGGTTAAGCAGTCGAACCAGCGTCGATTTTCCGCTGCCGGATAAGCCCATGATTACAAATATTTGACCTTCTTCTATGGTGAAATCAGCTTGATTTACGCCAATGGTCAATTTTGCTTCGGCGAGAAGCTTTTCTTTTGTCCAGCCTTGTTTCAATAGCGGCATACCCCGCTTGGCGTCTTGACCAAATAGCTTGGTCAGCCCTTTAGCTTCTATCATCGCCATGGTGTTGCCTCCTTCCGTACCTCTCGTAAAAAATCCACTCCCTAAGTGTAGTTGGATAACTTTGTAACGGTCAAAGCGCGTGAGCGTCCGTATAGTCTGTACAGTTTTAACTTTACAAACTTAACGTACCGTATACTCTTGATAACTCCCTTTTTCGCCCTGAGAGTGTTCTTTACATAGTTGGGGCGTTTGCTTACAATAGCGATAGTACTTGGTGAAGGACCTTTTGAACACGTACTGAAAGGTGGCGGCCACTCCTCAGGAGGGATGACATGAACGAACTGGCGGAATTAAGCGATGAACAACGCGCCTTGCTGCTGCAAATGCGCAGACGCGTGGTGGAATCAATCGGCAAAAACATGGATTTATACGGGATTACTTTGTCCATTGGTCATTTATATGGAAATATGTATTTTAACCGTGAACCGGTTACGCTTGACGAAATGAGCGAAACAATGGGTATGAGCAAAACGTCAATGAGCACCGGCATGCGTACCCTGTACGATTTGAAAATGATCAATAAAGTGTGGGGAAAAGGCTCACGGAAGGATTTGTACGAGGTTGAATCGGATTGGCACCAGAATTTTGCCGATTTCTTTTCAATAAAATGGCGCAAGGCTGTTGAGCAAAACATGAGCGCATTAAACAGGAGCATGAAAGAAATTGGAGTCTTGCTGGAGCGTTTTAGCGATGATTTGGCAATGGTTAAGCTGCTGCAAAGCGACCAGGAAAAAATAAATGACGCGCTTGCCTATTATAAATGGCTGGACAGGCTGATCGACAGCTTTGAATCTGGCGAAATTTACAACTTTATACCCAAGGAAGAGCCGAACTAATAAAAGCGCCGCAAAGAAGAGCCTAACCAACCAAGCGCCACAAATGAAAAAGCGCCGGAAAAAAGAGCCTAGCTACCAAAGCGCCAAAAATGAAAAGCGGCGGATTGCAAATCAAAAACTCACAAAGCGGCGCTTTGGCTATAGGCGGATGATAATATGGGGCAGTGTCGGCAGCTCGATGTATGTTGAGAATTGGGGCTATCAGTGGGTCAGTGGGTCGGCGGATGTTGATATTGAGCACTGTAGTGGATTGGTTAATGTTGATATTGTGCACTATAGTGGATCGGTTAATGTTGATATTGGGCAGCGGTCATATTTGACCGTTAAACGGTGAAAAAAAGGGGATTCTTATTCCTTACGGTCAACGACGTCCATTACAGCTCGAAAAAAGCGAAATATGCTCCTCAAAACAAGAGTGACGGCCAAATCTGACCGTTACTTTTTTGTTTTCAGCTAAAACTGCCTTCTAACGGACGGAAATGTCCGACTAAGTTGGATTCTGCTGCATTAAGCTAGTATGGCTGGCAACCGGATGGGTGTTTCTAGCAGGCGCACAGGTCTAAACATTGCACAGGTCTAAACATAATGAGAAAATAAGCGGAGAGGAATAGAGGGGCGTCATTCTGCTGGTGGGCTCCATATAAAAAAAGTGCCCGGATCAGGGCACTTTTTATATGAATACGCTGCTCCCCAGTGGCCTGATCCTCTGGCTTGATCGAAGTCCTATCCTCTGGCTTGATCGGAGCCTGATCCTGTGGCTTGATCTGAGACTGATTCGGCGGCTTGGTCAGAGACTGGGGCCGCTTGGCCGGTAGACTATCCCTAATGCGGCAAGCTAACGCTTTCGGTATTGAATGGGGGACATGCCGGTTATTTTTTTGAATGCGGTGCTAAAATAATGCTGGGTTTCGTAGCCGGCCTGCTGCGAAATTTCCTGAATGGTCATGTCGCTGCCCTGCAGCAGCTCAATCGCCGTTTTCATGCGGGTATACGTAAGATGGCCGATAAATGAGCGGCCTGTTTCCTGCTTGAACAGCCGGCTGAGATAAACAGGGGAGACGTTTAAAACGCGCGCCGCCTGCTCCAGCGATAAACGCTGATCCTTATGGTTGGCAGCAATCCATTCCTTGGCCTGCTTGATAAGCGGCGAAAGCTTCAGCTCCCGCTGTATGGAGGCTTTGGCTTGCTGGTAAACGAAATGGATACCGTCCATGTCCTCACCGTTATACGCAAGACCGGAGTGGATGCGAATATTCAAGAAGGACTGCACCGACTGTTTAATATGCTCCAGCAGCTTCGCCGAAGGCGCATGCTGGAGCATAAAGACAAGATAACCGTCGTAATCCCGGAAATGGATGCAGCCTTCTTCGCCGTTCCTTTCTTGCGCAAAACATTCCAAAGCGATATTTTCAATAGCAAACAAAAGCAATTGGCGATCCCGCTGGGAATAAAGCATTTCGCCGCTGGCAAGCTCAGGCCACAGAATCACGCATACAGCAGACAGGCTGCTTTGCGGCAAGTCAAGAAACAGCAGCTGCTCGCGGATTTCATCCAAGCTAAGCTCGCCGCTCATCCATTCCAGACAAAAGCGGTCGCGCAGCAAATCAATATGCTTTTCGATTTGGCGAGATGCCGATTGCAGCAGCTTTTTTTGTGTATAATCATTGTCCAGCTTGGCAATAACCGATGCCAGCACCTGATTTAAATTGTCCGGATTAATCGGCTTGAGAATATAGCCCGCAACCTCGAATTTAATCGCTTCCTGGGCGTAGGCGAATTCATCATGGCCCGTGATGATGACCATTTTGCACGCTGGCAGCTTCTCCCGAATATGGCGAATAAGCGTCAAGCCATTCATGATAGGCATGCTAAGGTCGACCAGCACGATATCTGCCGATTGCGCCAAAGCCAATTCAAGCGCCTCTTGGCCGTCCTCGGCTTCGCCGGCAGGAACCAGATTTAATTCATCCCATTGGATGACGGAATGGATTCCTTCCCGAATAATGACTTCATCATCTGCAATAACGACCTTCCATTTGCCGTTTATGTGCCATCCCTCCCCCGGGCCTTTAATACAGGATGCCTCAGCGTAACGGTTGTGCCGCTGCCCGCTGCGCTGTCCACCGAAATACCGTACGCCATACCGAAGCCAAGCTGCATTCTTTCCTGGACATTCCGTAGCCCGTACCCGATGCGGCTGCCGTTTAACGTTAGCTCCTCGCTTCCAATGGACTCTTCCCGGTCATCCAGCGGCAGAATCAAGCTTTGCCTCAAATGCTGGAGCTTTTCTTCCGTCATGCCTGCGCCGTCATCCTCGATAACAAGCATCAGATACCCTCCCAGAATGGTGACCCGAATGCCGATAAAGCCGGGACCGCGCCGCTCCTTGATGCCGTGATAAATGGCATTTTCGACAACAGGCTGCAGGATCAGCTTCAGTACTGTGAGATTCCTGCAATTATCGTCCATATGAATGCTGTAATTCAACTTGTCTTTATATCTTGTTTTCTGGATTTTCAAATAGTTGCCGATATGATCCAGCTCATCCTCCAGCGGAATAAGCTCTTGACCTTTGCTTAAGCCCAAGCGGAACAGCTTGGACAAAGCCTCGACCATTTCAGTCGCTTCCCGGGCTCCGTCCTTGCGCGCAAGCCATTGGATCGTATCCAGCGTATTGTACAGAAAATGCGGCTGGATATGGGCTTGCAGGCTTCTAAGCTCGGCCTCCCGTTTTTTGCGCTGCTCCAGCTCCACCTGGCTTAAGAGGCGGTTGATCTGGATCAGCATTTTGTTGAAGCTGCGTCCCAACAGCCCGATTTCGTCGGAGCGTTCGCCGCTCATGCGCAAACTCATGTTGCCCTCCTCAACCTTGCGAACCACAGAGGCAAGCTGAGTGATGGGGCGTGATATCGAATTGGACAAAAAGTAAGACGCTGTAATGCCCAGCATGCAGACGACAAAAACGAATAAAACCAGATATAAATTAATATCCTTGATTTCCTGCAGCATATCCTGAAGAGGGAAAACGCCTACGGTCGTCCAGTTGGTAAAGGATGATTTTTGATAAATAAACTGGAGCTTTTCGCCATTTACTTCACGGGCCAGCATATTAGTGGCATTCGCGGACATTGCTTCGGATAACGGCTTGCCGATCGTTACGGCATGTCCCGGCGCATAGATGGAGTTTCCTTGTTCGTCGATAACGACCAGATACCCGCGTTTGCCCAGCTTGACGTCGCGCACCGTTTCGGCGATAGCTCTAAGCTTGAGGTCGATGATGACGACCCCTTTATTGGCGCCTGTTTCAGGGTCCTGAATAGCCCGGACGACGGAAATCAGCTCATTTTCCTTATAGTTGGCATGAGTAATGACATTGCGGTTGACCGGTCTGCCGATCATTTTGAAAATGCCCCTGGCCGCTACTGCTTCGCGATACCAATATTCTTCCGTCAGATTGCTGCTGCCTCTCGCGTACATTTCATTGCTCAAATAATGGCCGTCGGCGCTGACGACCATAATGCCTGCAATTTCGGAATATAGCGTCGTAAAGCCCTGCAGAAATTTGAAAACGCGATATCGGTCTTCGTCCCTTGTGATGGAGAGATGCCCCTCGCTCAAAAACGTCTGGACCTCCGGGTTCATCGCAACAAAATAGGACACATTCTGAATGTTGGCCGTATGCGCGTCCAGCGATTTGTTCACATTGCCTATGAGCTGAAGCGTCTGCTGGTTGGCTTGCTTTTCCAGCATATTGCTTACGGTCAATGAAAATAAAAAGGTGATACATAGCGAGGGCAGGATGCTAATCAGCAAAAAGTGGACTATCAGCTTGTTGCGTATCGGCCAGTTGTTAAGTTGCAGTCTCTCCCGCAGCATCACGGTTATATTCGGCATCATGGACATTCCCTCATTTGGCGTAAAAATGATCGACGTTATCGACGGTCACAACCGTTACGCCAGTATCGACGTAATTCGGAACGGGCGAAACATTGGCGCCTCTCCAGTCTGGCATCGGCTCTACGAGCTGATGGTTCAGGTGAAACAGCTGCATGAGCGACCAATATCCCATGCTCCAGGTGCCCTGGGCGATTGTTGCCGAAACGGTGCCGCTTTTGATCATATCCAGCGTGCCCTTATCGGTATCGAAGCAAATGACGGTCAGCTTGCCCTGCAGTCCGGCCGCATAAACGGCGTTGCCTACGCCAACGCCGCCGCTGGCTTCCGTAACAAATATGCCGCTCAAATTGGAATAACCCGAAATCATATCCAGCGTTTTTTGCTCCGACACAAGCTGGTCGCCCTTGCCGTCCTCGATAGCGACAAGCTCCATATCGGGAAATTCGCGTTCAATCGTTTCCTTAAAGCCCTTTGTCCGCTGCTGATGATTCAACTGATTGGGATGCGTAATAATGCCGAATTGCCCTTTGCCGCCCGACATGGCGGCCATTTGCCTCGCTGCCGTAACGCCTGCTTCATAATTGTTTGTGCCGATAAATGAATAAGCCTTGCTGTCCGGCGCGTCCGCATCGAACATAACGACGGGGATGCCGGCTTCAACCGCCTTCTGGATCGCATCGTTAAGCACCTCGGAGTCGATGGCGCTGACGGCAATTCCCGCAGGCTTGCGGGCGATGACCTGCTCCAGCACGATAACTTCCTCCTGGGCGCCGTATTGGGTCGCCCCCCGGTATTCCACGGAAACGTTTAGCGTTTCGGCTGCATCCTCAAAGCCCTTCAGCACGTTTTTCCAATAATCAATGCCGCTTAAAAAATTGACCATGACGTATTTTTCATCCAGACCGCCCCGCAAGCCGGCTTCCTGCTCATTGTACATCGTATCATTGCCTCGAAAGTGGGCCACATACAAATAAGCAAGCAGCGTCATTATAAGAATGAAATACAGGAGAAGAAGCTTTTTCATACGTGGTCCTCCGGCCAGATATTGGATTGTAACCGTTTTAATGTACTCTTTTTAAAGCTAGTATAGCATACCGATTTAGACCGATTCAGGAGGATTTATTTTTGTTGTAGATATCAAAAGCTACGGCCAGCAGGAGCACAAGACCTTTGATGCCTTGCTGATAATCAATGCCAAGGCCAACCAGCGACATGCCGTTGTTCATGACGCCCATGACGAGGCCGCCTACGATAGCGCCGATAACCGTGCCAACGCCTCCGGTTGCGGATGCGCCGCCGATAAAGGCTGCGGCTATGGCGTCCAGCTCAAAGTTGACGCCCGCCTTCGGGGTCGCGGCATTTAATCGGGCCGCAAATACTAGCCCGGCCAGCGCGGCCATTACGCCCATGTTGACGAAAACCCAAAAAGTCATTTTTTTCGTTTTGATGCCCGACAGGCGGGCGGCTTTTTCGTTGCCGCCAAGCGCGTAAATATGACGGCCCATAATGGTGCGGCGCATGATGAATGTATAGAAAACGATGAGCGCAAACAGAAGCACGAATATATTGGGCAGCCCTTTATAGGACGCTAGCAAAAAGGCAAAATAATTCAGGATCGCTACCAGCACCGCAAGCTTGACGATCATGAAAACAGGGGGCAGCACCTCCAGCTTGTAGCGCTGGTCGAGCAGCCGCTTGCGCCAGTCCATCACAATCAACAGAAGCGAGAGGCCAATCCCGATCAGAATCGTGACATAATGAAGGCTGCCGCCGCCAAAGGTTGGAAGGAAGCCCGTGCTGATCGCGCGAAAGCCGTCAGGAAACGGAGCCACCGATTTTCCGTCCAGCACCAGCATGGTCAAACCTCGGAACAGAAGCATGCCGGCTAACGTGACTATAAAGGATGGGATTCGCACGTAAGCGATCCAGAAGCCGTGCCAAGCTCCGACAGCCGCTCCGATTAACAGCGACAAAATAATGGCTAAACTGAAATGGATGTTGAGATTGACCATCATAATGGCGGATACGGCGCCTACAAAGGCGGCAACGGAGCCTACCGACAAATCGATATGCCCGGTTATGATGACAAGCAGCATACCTATGGCCAAGATGAGAATGTAGCTGTTTTGCAGCACCAGATTGGTAATGTTGAGCGGCCTTAACAAGGTTCCATCCGTTATGATCTCAAAAAACAGCATGATCAGCGCTAACGCAATAAACATGCCATATTGTCTGATATTGCTTCGAAATAGTTTTTTCACCGAATCCAGCATCGGCTAATCCCGTCCTCTCGTCATGTATTTCATCAGAAGCTCCTGCGTGGCTTCTTCCCTCGCGACCTCGCCGGTTATTCGTCCTTCATTCATGACGTAGATCCGGTCGCACATGCCAAGAAGCTCGGGCAGCTCCGAAGAAATCATAAGCACGCTTTTGCCTTGGGATGCCGCATCGTGAATGATGGAATAGATTTCAAACTTGGCGCCAACGTCGATGCCGCGCGTTGGTTCATCCAGAATCAGCAGCTCCGGCTCGGTAAATATCCATTTGCTAAGCACAACCTTTTGCTGATTGCCGCCGCTTAGATTGCCTGTTTTCTGATGAACGCTAGGCGTCTTGATCGCCATTTTTTCCCGGTAACGCTCCGCCTCCACCAGCTCCTGATGGTCGTTTACCAAATAGCGGCGCGATATGCTGGAGAGGTTGGCAAGCGAGATATTGCTTTTGATATCCTGCATAAGAATCAAGCCGTATTCCTTGCGGTCCTCGGTTACGTAGGCAATGCCGGCTTCAATCGCGGCAGAAATGGTAGGCACCTTGATAGGAGTACCGTTTTTGAGAATCGTCCCGCTGATTTTCTGGCCGTAGCTTTTTCCAAAAAGACTCATCGCCAATTCTGTTCTGCCTGCACCCATCAAACCTGCAATGCCAACGATTTCTCCCTTGCGGACGTTCAGGCTGGCGCTGTCCACCATGATGCGTTCACTTTGCACCGGATGGTAAACGGTCCAATCCTTGATTTCAAAACCAATATCCCCGATTGTTGGGGTACGGAGAGGATAACGATGCGTCAAGTCCCGCCCAACCATGCCTTGAATGATCCGTTCCTCCGTAATGGTTTCCTCATGAACGTTTAAGGTTTCGATTGTTTTTCCGTCCCGCAATATGGTGATGGAATCCGCCACCTTCATTATTTCATTCAGCTTGTGGGATATAATGATGGAGGTAATGCCTTGCCCCTTGAACGACAGCAGAAGGCGCAGCAGGTTTTCGCTGTCCTCTTCATTTAATGCGGCAGTTGGTTCGTCCAAAATAAGCAGCTTTACTTCCTTTGACAACGCTTTGGCGATTTCCACAAGCTGCTGCTTGCCTACGCCAAGCGAGCCGGCCTTGACGGAGGGTTTTTCGTCCAGCCCGACCGTCTTCAGCAGCTCTCTTGTTTCCAGCTCTGTTTTGTACCAGTCGATAATGCCGCGTTTGGACCGTTCATTGCCCAAAAAAATGTTTTCGGCTACGGAAAGCTGCGGAATAAGAGCCAGCTCTTGATGGATGATGACGATGCCTTTTTTTTCGCTGTCGGAAATGGTGCGAAATCGGCAGGTTTCGCCCTTGAACAGAATATCGCCTTCATAGGCGCCAAACTCGTATACGCCGGACAGCACCTTCATCAAGGTTGATTTTCCTGCACCGTTTTCGCCCATAAGGGCATGGATTTCACCTTCTTTAACCTTCAAATTAACGTTTTCCAGCGCTTTTACGCCGGGAAAGGTTTTGGTAATCGCCTGCATTTCCAGTAGGTTTGATGCCATGGTCTACCCGCTCCTTGATAGAGGTTGTTCAAAAAACGAACTTTTTGAACACATACTAATAGCGCTTTGCAGGGATAAACAAATGATTCGGCGTGTTTCAGCGCCAAATCATTTGTCGATTCCCTCTTTAAATTCCTCTTACAATCGCACATTCATTTGCTAAGCGGGTCTATTTCAAATCGCTTTCCTTGTAGTAGCCGGAATCCACCAAAATCTCCTTGTAGTTGCTGATGTCGACCGATACGGGCTCCAGCAGGAAGGAAGGGACGACCTTAACGCCGTTATCGTACGTTTTTGTATCGTTGATTTGCGGCTCCTTGTTTTCCAGAACGGCTTCTGCCATGCTGGCCGCCACTTTGGCTAATTCACGCGTATCCTTGAAAATAGTGGATGTTTGCTCTCCGGCAATAATGGATTTGACGGATGCAAGCTCCGCGTCCTGACCGCTGATGACCGGCATTGGTTTGTCGGATGAGCCGTAGCCAACGCCTTTTAATGAAGAAATAATGCCGATGCTGATGCCGTCGTACGGCGACAATACCGCGTGCACGTCCTCTGTGGTGTAGTTGGCGCTTAGCAGGTTATCCATGCGTGCTTGAGCGGTTGCTCCGTCCCACCGCAGCGTTGCAACCTGCTCCATCGACGTTTGTCCGCTTTTGACCACAAGCTTGCCGCTGTCGATATGAGGCTGAATGACGCTCATGGCGCCATTGAAGAAGAAGTAAGCATTGTTGTCATCGGGAGAACCGGCAAACAGCTCGATGTTAAATGGGCCTTTACCGTCCTCAACGCCCAGCTTGTCGACCAGGTAGGAGGCTTGCAGCACGCCAACCTTGAAGTTATCGAAGGTGGCGTAATAGCTGACATGCTCCGAATTTCGGATCAGCCGGTCGTAAGCGATTACAGAAATGTTTTCGTCTGCGGCTTTCTGCAGTACATCCGTCAGCGATTCGCCGTCGATTGCGGCGATGACGAGTACGTCTGCGCCTTTTGTTATCATATTTTCGATCTGGGATACTTGGTTTTCGATAATGTCTTCCGCGTATTGCAGGTCGACCGAATAACCCAGCTCCTCAAAAACCTTCTTCATATTTGCGCCGTCGTTGACCCAGCGCTCCGATGATTTGGTTGGCATTGCAATGCCGATACTGCCTTTTCCGCCTGCGGAGCCTCCCGAGCCGTCAGAGCCTCCCGAACCCGAACCTCCGGTTCCGCCATTTCCTGAACCTCCATTCCCGCTATTGCCCGAGCATGCGGCCAGCGCAAAAACAAGCAAAATGGTTAACAAACTGCTCCACATCGATTTTTTCATTTTCCGAAAACCCCTCTTCCTATAAAATGTAATGAATTGGAATTGCACCTTTATTGTAGCTAGGGGAGAGGGGAGCTGTATTTCGACTGGATTGACCAGTTTTTATAAAATTTTAACTATGGAATGAGACACAACCCTAACATTAGTGGCTGGATGAGTATTGAGCGGCAGGATAAGTGACGGACGGGATGCTGAATGAGTGACTGGATGAGCAGCGGGATAAGCGATGGATGGGGTGCTGAATGTGGCTGGATGAGTATTGGATGAGCGGTAGGATAAGTAACGGACGGGGTGCTGAATGAGTGGCTGGATGAGCGGCGAGATAAGTGGCAGATGGGGTGCTGAGTGAGCGACTTGATGAGTGCCGGAAGAGCGCCGGACAAGTGACGGGAACTGCTTGCACAGTGACGGACATTTCTGTCCTTTAGGAGGCTGTTTTTATGGGAATTCAAATTCTAAAAGACATTTATGTCCGTCAAAATGGATTATTGCCGTCTATACGCTCCTTTTAAGCTTGTAAAGGACAACGGTGACCGTTACTTGGAGAAATGACATCCAATTGGTGTTCTAGCGGTCATAAGTGTCCGGCAAATGAGATAAAGCAATCTAAACGGGGGGGTGCACAGCATACGCACAGCGAAACGTAAAACCAAAGGACTCTTCGAAACGCACAGTGAAGCGCACAGAAAAACTCATCGCAAAGCCACAACAAAGCGCACAACAAAGCGCACAACAAAGCGCACAACAAAAGGAGCTTGCGGACCCGACCGCAAGCTCCTTGCTTTGAATATTGGTTTGATCCTGCAAAAATTAATTGTTGTTGCAATAGGTTTGTACCTGTAAAATGGTTTGTCTTGCAAAAAGGTTAATCCTTCAAAAAAACTTGTTTTGAAAAAAACTCAGTTTAAAAAAAGACAAACGATTGAATAATGGTTCAATTAATTATTTGGCAGCGATCGCTTTATCTGCGTTGACGGCAATGTTGTAGACGTACATGTCAGTGCCGTCCCCAATGTAGTAATTATGCACGCGGTTGTTGACCGGAACCACCTTTGCTCTGTAAAGGGTCGGGAATACCGGAACCTCCTGAACCATCAGCTCCTGCCATTCCTTATACACTTTAAGACGGTATTCCTTGTCGAAAGCTTTTTCGGAGAGTCCTTCTGCCAGCAAGCGGTCGTTTTCATCGCTCGCATAGCGGGAGAAGTTGTAGATTGCTTCGCGTCCGTACAGTCCTGCGGGATCGACGTCAATGCCTACTCCCCAAGCAGCCTGATAGACATCGACGGACGGGTCATCCTCGCCCGTATCGCCAACACGGTTATAGAAAGCGTTGAATTCAATCATTTCCAGCTGTACATTCAGGCCGATTTCCTTCCATGCCTGCACGTAGTAGCGGGACAGCGGCTCAGCGATTTCCGAGCCGGTCATGGAGATGAAGGTGATCGTAAGCTCGCTTCCGTCAGGCTTGGTGCGGAAATCGCCATTCAGCTTGTATCCGGCATCGTCCAGCAGCTTTTTGGCTGCCTCAGGATCATAGGTGATGCCGGGATTGGAGGCATCGTGATACTCCGGGTGGGATGGAGGAATGAGCGTTGTGGCATTCCAGCGCAGCCCATTGTAGAATTGCTTGCCCACCGCATCATTGTCCACGGCCATCCACATTGCTTTACGCAGGTTGACGTCGCTCATCTTGGCATCCGGATTAGGCTTGACCTTATTGGCTGCCGCATCCCATGTTCCCAGCTTAAAGCCGATATACGTATAGGCGCGGTCAACGGCGCCAAGCCATTCTACGTTGGACAAACCTGCGTTGTCCGGGAACTGATCGACGGGGAAGGAGCCGACTATATCGACGCCGCCTGTTTTGATTTCCTGAACAACGTTGGAGGGATTAACGACCCGCAGGACTACCTTGTCAAGCTTTGGCTCGCCGCGCCAATAATCCGGATTTTTGACAAACACGACGGATTCGCCCGGTACGATGCTTTCTACCTTGAACGGCCCGATGCCTACCGGCTTTTGGCGAACTGCCGCCGAAGCAGACATTTCCTTAACGGGGATGTCCTTGAAAATATGCTTGGCCAGCGGATAGCTCCATATGCCGCCCGTAATAAGCGACGGGTTGGATTCGATGTATGTAATTCGCAGCTGCTTGTCGCTCAAAACCTCGATTCCCGAAATTTTATCCGCCTTGCCGTCATGGTATTCCGCCATGCCTTGAACATTAATCATGCCGCCGTCATAACGGGGGCCGTCGTAATCGGGATGGCCGATGACTTCATGCGCGAATTCCCAATCCTCGGCAGTAAGAGGAGTTCCATCCTGCCAGTTTACATTATCCCGAATCGTAAAGGTGAAGGTTCGTCCGTCCTCCGATACCTCGTAGGTGGCAGCGCCGTCATTGGTGTATACATAGCTCGCATCCCAGGTCAGCAAAGGCTCGTCGAACCAGCCAAGCACCTCGACGTCGGGCTGGCCGCTGTAGAAGTTAAAATTAAGCGTCCCGGCAAACGGAGTGTCTGATACGAGACCGTAATTAAGCGTGCCCCCTGCAATAGCTTCCCCTTCATTGGTTTTGATATTGTTGAAATCGCTGACGTTGAACAAGCCGTCATCATTGCTTTCCGGAGCCGCTGCTGACGCAGACGGGGACGGTGATGAATCGGTCGTGCCTGTTGGAGAAGCGGATGGCTCGCTCCCCCCTTTGTTGGAGCAAGCGGAAAGAACAACAATAACAGCAAGCATGACAGGAAGCACAAGCTTAGTGAAGCGGTGGTTGAGCATGAAGCGTTTCCTCCTTTATCCTCTTCTTTGTCTTGCGTCGGCGGCGCGTTTCAGCGCTTGGCCTACATTATTTATACTCAACATCAGCACCAGAATCAGTGAGGATGCAGGTAACCAGATCCAGGGTCTGCTTTCCAGCGTTTGCGCGTTGCGGGCATAGCTGACGAGTGTTCCAAGGCTTGGCGTATCCTCGGGGAAACCGAAGCCAAGAAAGCTTAACCCGGATTCCAGGCCGATATTGGCAGCCAGATTCAAGGTCATGGACACGATAATGATTGAGCTGAGATTGGGCAGGACATGCTTGAAAATAATGCCGGCATGCGAGGTGCCCACGGTCCGCGAAGCCTTGATATAATCCAGCTCCCGTTCCTGAAGGGCTTTGGAGCGTATGAGTCTGGCAATACCCATCCAGAGAAACGCCGTCATGATGAGGGTAAAGGAATAGATGCTATATTTGGGAACAACGGCGATAAAGGCAATAACAATCATAAGAAACGGCAGGATGAGGAAAAAATCAACCACTCTCATAAAAAAATTGTCGATCATGCCGCCAAAATAGCCCGAAATGACGCCAATTGAAATGCCGATGATTCCAGTAAGCATAGTGACGAGAAACGCGATCGTTAATGAATTTCGGGTTCCAATGATCAACTGGCCAAAAATGTCTCTTCCGCCGTAATCAGTCCCCAGCCAATGCTCGGCCGAAGGCGCCTTGTTAAGCGCAAATAAATCAACCCTGACAATTTGCTCCTGATCCAGCACAAGCGACGTGATATAAACAAAGGCAGTGACAATGACAATAAAAACCAAGGAAACAAGCGCAATTTTGTCTCGCACAATTTCTCGCCACAAAATTGTCAGGCTGGATGGGCTTCTGGCCGCAAAAGCTTCGTTTTGCAACAATGGAATATCATTTGGCGGTGGATGAATCAAGGGCGCAGCCTCCTTTCCAAAATGGTTTATTTGATTCGGATACGCGGATCGATCAGGCCAAGTATCAAATCGGACACAAGCGCTCCTAAAATAGAAGCAATGCCATAGAGCAGAATAATAGTAATCATCACGCTGAAATCCCGCAGCAGAATGGAGCTGAAGAACAGCTCGCCCATGCCGGGGTAACTGAAGATGCTTTCAATAAAGATCGTTCCGCCAATGAGCCCCGTCAGCTCGTACCCGAAAAAAGCGGCAATCGGCAGCAAGGCATTTCGCAAAATATGACGGTTATAGATGCGCGATTCGGAAGCGCCCTTGGCGCGAGCCGTATGTATAAAATCTCTGTGCTTGATGTCGATGATTTCGCTGCGCAGCAGCTGAACGGTCGTAACGGTCGTAATAAGCGCCATGGAGGTTGCGGGCAGAAGCAAATGATACATTTTGCTGATGACAAAAGCCAGCGTGCCCGGCTCAAGTCCCGGCGTCACACTTCCGCTCGTCGGAAACCAGCCTATCTTGAAGCCGAACAGCCATAGCATAAGCAGGGCAAAAATAAACAGCGGCGCAGCAAAGCCCAAATAGGTATAACCCGTAATCAGCCTGTCGCTTAATGTATCGTTGTAACGGCCGCTTGTAATGCCAAGCGGAATAGCGATCAGATATGTCAGGATCAAGGTAGCCAATGACAGCCAGACGGTATTGGAGATTCGTTCCCCAATGAGATCAAGCACCGGCATTTTGAAGCGGAAGGACTGGCCAAAATCGCCCTGAATCGCTTTGGTGATCCAATCCCAATACTGAATATGCCAGGGATTGTTTAATCCAAGCTTTTCGCGCTGCGATTCAATAACGGCGGGATCCACGCTAGGGTCCAGCAGACCGGTCAATGCGTCTCCCGGCATTTGCTTGGCCAGTAAAAATACAAGAATGCTGAGCAAAATAATTTGCGGAACCATAATGCCGAAGCGTCTCGTAATCGTTTTTCCCATCAGCGGCCTCCCGTTCCTTGCGCGGCCGCGTAATGCGTCCCGGCAATATGCTGAAGAGGATAAGCCAATCCTTCTTGATCAAAATAACGATGGTAGGACGTCTGGAATTCCTCCGCTATCGCTTCACGCTCACGAGCGCGTTTCTCTCGTTCCGCCGGCTCCTTCACGGGAATGGCGGACAACAGCCGTTTGGTGTAAATATGCTGGGGATTGCTGAACAGCTCGTCGGACGAACCTTGCTCGACGTATCTGCCCCGGTACATAATGCCGATCTGGTCGCACATATGCTTGATAATGCCGAGATCATGACTGATGAACAAATAAGACAGATTTAATTCCTTTTGAATGTCCTTCATAAAATTAAGCACCTGCGCCTGAACGGATAAATCCAGCGCGGACACGGGTTCGTCGGCAATAATGAGCTTGGGCTTCAGCGCTATGGCTCTGGCAATGCCGATTCGCTGACGCTGGCCGCCGGAAAATTCATGCGGATATTTATAGATGCTGTCTGCACTGATGCCGACCTGGGCCAGCAGCTGCTGAACCTTCGCAAGCTCTTTCTTTGGAGACAGCCGTTCGAAATTACGAAGAGGCTCGGCAACAATATCCAATACTCGTTTTTTGGGATTAAGAGAAGAATAGGGATCTTGAAAAATCATGCCGATATTGCGGTCGAAGGTTATTTTTCCCCTGCGCCGTTCCATGGTCAGGTCCCGCCCGTTAAACGTGATGTTGCCCGAGGTGAGGGGGTTCAGGCCGATGATGGCTCTGCCCGTCGTTGTTTTTCCGGAGCCGGATTCGCCCACGAGACCATACGTTTGTCCTTCTTCTATGCAAAAGCTGATGCCGTCGACGGCCTTAAACGGCTTTTTTTTGCGCGACAGCAAGCCGGAGCGTCCATAAAAATGAACCTTGAGGTCTTTAATATCAAGAAGCGCCATTCTGGATATCCTCCTCTCCGGGAAACCAGAAGTTCTGATAACAGGTGCATCTGACAAAATGGCCGGGCGACAGCTCGTGCATCTGCGGATTTTCCTCATGAGAGCTTTCCCCGATCCAGGGAATGCGGAAACGGAAGCGGCAGCCTTGCCGCGGCAGGTGCTTCAAGGACGGGACGACGCCTTGTATGGAATAGAGCTTTGTTTTTGGTGTGTCTGCCGATGGAATTGAACGAAGAAGCGAACGGGTGTAGGGATGTCTGGGGTCTGACAATAACGTATGGATATCGGCAATTTCTACAATTTGTCCTCCGTACATGACGGCAACGCGGTCGGCCATTTCCGCAACGACTCCAATATCATGCGTAATGAGGATAATGCCCGCTCCGATATCGTCCTTCAGCTTCCTGATCAGATCCAGAATTTGAAGCTGAATCGTTGCGTCCAGCGCCGTTGTTGGCTCGTCCGCAATCAATAGCTTGGGTTCGTTGGCAATTGCAATGGAAATAACAATTCTTTGCCTCATGCCGCCCGATAATTCATGTGGGTAGCTGCTTGCGATAACGTCTGGCTGCAAAATGCCAACCGAGTTGAGCAGCTCGATCACCTTGCGTTTCCGCTCTTTTTTTGACATGTTAGGTTGATGGAGGATAAGCGCCTCTTGTATTTGATCTCCGACGGTCATTAGCGGATTAAGTGCGGACAACGGGTCCTGAAAAATCATGCCGATATGCTTTCCGCGCAGCTTGTTTAACTCATTGGGGCCCAATGAATTGAGATTATAGCCTTCAAAGGCGATGCTCCCTTCGCTTTTGGCCCGGGCATGCAAACCCATGATAGAAAAGGCAAGCGCGCTTTTTCCCGAGCCTGACTCTCCAACAATGGCAACCACCTCATTAGGCTTTACGCTTAGCGAAACTTCGTCCACTGCTGCGTAATAGTGATCTTCAATCTTGAAGGATGTCGTTAAATGCTGGATAGTTAAGAGCTCATTTTGCAATGGAATCCCTCCTTGATTATGGGCAGAGCAAAAAGAACAGCTGATGTAATGGGAGCATTCATGAGGACTGCACTGCTGTAAAGCGTTATTAAATTAATATTCTAAACTTTCAGAATAATCAGAATATACATGGTGTATGTAGCTGCAGTGAATGGGTTGATTGAGGTTTTATAGTGTGGGATGAATTTGTTAAGTAGTTTAACATACAAAAGATGGGAAAGAAATGGTTTTCGTAAAAAATTTGAAAAAATAGTTAATGAGAGGGGAAACCGCTGGAGGGAATGATTAATTTCAAGCCGCTTTACGGTAAATATGTTAAGATAATGTGAATGAGAGCTAGTGCGGATGAAGGAGAATGAAAGGGGCCGTCAAGCGTGGAAAGAGTAGAAAAAGGTGGGCATGCAGCTTCTTCTTATTTGATTCATAACGGTTTCATTGTGTTGGAGGAAGCCGTAGTTAAAGGCGCCCTTGTTGTGCAAGGAAGCCGCATAGCTGCTGTGCTGGAGCGAGAAGAGGATGAAAGGCCATGGCGTTTCTCTCATCCCGATGCAGCGGTTATTGATGCAGAAGGCGGCTATATTTTGCCCGGCTTGATCGACATTCATTGCGACGCTATCGAGAAGGAAGTACAGCCAAGACCGGGAACGCTGTTTCCTCTGGAGCTGGCTTTGCTGGAGTTTGAACGGAAGCTGCCGGTGCATGGCATCACGACCATGTATCATTCTTTGTCGCTTGGCGTCGGGCTTAGCTTGCGAGGCGATCATTTGCTGACCGGCATGGTGGACCTTATTCATCAGTACAATAAAGAGCGGGCAATGATTCGCAATCGGATTCATCTGCGCTTTGAGGTCTCGTATCATGCCGGATTGCCCATTGTTGAACAATATGTGGAGGATGGACGTATTCATTATTTGTCCTTTATGGATCATTCCCCGGGCCAGGGGCAATATCATGCGCCGGGTTCGTTCCAGCGTTATGTCATGAAAAATCAGGGGATTACGCTGGATGAGGTAGCCCCCATCGTAGACGAGCTGATGGAGCGCAGGGCGCAAATCGACTGGAGCAGATTAGCCGGGCTTGGCAAGGCCGCGGCGCTGAAGGGCATTCCCGTTGCTTCTCATGACGATGATTCCCCGGAGCGGGTGCATGCGATGGAAGCCTGCGGTATGACGGTTAGCGAATTTCCGATCAATATGGAAACTGCGCGTTTTGCGGCGGAGAGAGGAATCCAGGTATGCGTCGGCGCTCCCAATGTTGTGCGGGGAGGATCGCATGACAACAATTTGAACGCCGAAGATGCCGTGAAGGCCGGGGCGGCAAGCCTGCTGTGCTCGGACTATCATCCCTCATCGCTGCTAGCTTCTGTGTTCAAGCTGGCCGGAACGGATGGCTCCCGCTTGCCGGAAGCCGTAAAGATGGCTGCCCTGAATCCGGCTATAGCAATGGGTACGGACCGCGACTTTGGCTCCATAAAACCCGGCAAAGCGGCGGATATTATCGTGGTCCATTTTTACCGCGGACTGCCATGGGTAAGCCGTACCATCGTTGACGGACGCTGCGTCTACAGCGCCCAAACAAGAAATATATAGAAGTAGAACAATGGAAGCATGCTTCAAGGCTTGTCCGAATACTCTGAGTGGCAGGAACGAATATTCGTTCCATTAGGTAACTTTTGCGCAGGCTTGCCGTGACAAGTTAAGAAAAACGGACGAGGCACGGGGAGGAAAGGCGGCGCAAAATGGCCTTGAGCAAGTTTTCAGGCGCGCCCTGGCCAGAGCAGCTAGAGAAAGATAACAGGAGGCTTTAATATGTTAGCGACAGATCATTTTATTTCATCCTTGCTTGGCCAATACGATTGGCTGCTGAGGATTCTTGTAGCTTCGTTTCTTGGTTTTATGATCGGCCTGAACCGGACGCACAAGCATAAGCCCGCAGGTGTAAAAACGTATATGTACGTAACAGCGGCTTCTGCACTTATTACGATTGTATCCATCCAAAGCGTAACGCTGTACGCCGGGATGAGGGAGCATACGATGATGGACCCGATGCGGCTTGCGGCGCAAATTGTGACCGGCCTGGGCTTTATCGGCGCCGGCGTCATTCTCAAAAACGGGGTCAAGGTTGTTGGATTAACCTCGGCGGCCATGATTTTTTTCTCCGGAGGCATCGGCATCGGAATTGGAGCGGGCTTTTATACGCTGATTGTGTTTGCTCTTATCGTTACTTCCATTTTTGTCAGAATAGGTGAATGGATTGAAAAACGGGGCGAAAAAAGAGGCGGCAGAGATAGAGACAAACGCGAGGAAGAAAGCGAGGTCAGCGAGGCGGAGTAGGCTGATGGTCGGTATGACGGCAACGAGTCTAGCGGCAGGCGGCTTGCAGCAGGTTGCTGTTGTCTCTTCCTTGCTTAATGCGTTTATTTTGCAAAACGGGCAAAACAGCTCCTGGGAGGAGTTCAGTTTTGCCCGTTTTTTCTAGTACGTGCCTGAAAGGCTGCGCAAGATGACCTTGAGCGGGTTTTCAGACATCTCCTAGCCTTGCTTGTTATGGAGATGCTGGTATAGCGTATCGACCATGTGGTTGTGGTCGGTATCGCCGGTTTCCTTCCAGATCATTTCAAACAAGACGCCAAGCCCCGGAAGAGCCCGTTCATCATGTCCGACTGAGCCTTCAATGACCTCATTTAGCTGCTCGCGGGAATTATTTTGTACGCGATTTAAAATGGCTTGGCGAAGATCGATGTTTTCCAACCGGATTACCTCCTGTTGTGTTCATGCTTGCTCCTTTATGATGTCCCTGCGGATTGAATTTATTCGGTGCGAGATGGCTGTGGTATAATGGGAATATTGGATATAGGTGATTTGATATTGGTTATTGGATATAGGCGGTTGGCCGGGAAAGGGTTATGGATAAAATGACAAATCATTTACATATTGCTTCACAAAGCAATGACCGGGTTAAAGGCTGGGCTGGCCTTCTGGAAAAAAAACAGCGGGATCAGCGCGGAGAATACCTCATTGAAGGCATTCATCTGGTGATGGAGGCTATTTTGTGCAATGCGGATATTTCCGTTATTGTTTATGACGCGGATAAGGGTGTTCCTCGCGAGCTTCAGTCAGAGCCTTACGCGTCAGCCGCAGCTTCCCAAGAGTGGATTTCCGCATCGCGCGCTGTCATGAGCAAATGCAGCGATACGGATACCCCGCCGCCGGTGTTTGCGGTCGTTCGCAAGCCGAAACCGGAGCTTTCTGCCCTGTTTCGGCCGCATTGTCTGGTCATCGGTCTTGACGGATTAAGCGATCCCGGCAATGTAGGGACGATCATCCGCAGCGCGGATGCCGTTGGCGCCGATGCTGTTATTTTAGGCAAAGGCACAGTGGATTTATACAATCCCAAAACGGTGAGGTCGAGCATGGGGTCGATCTTCCACCTGCCTATAATCGAAGGCGATTTGGCAGAGCTTATCCCGCAAGGCAAGGAGCGTGGAATTGTAATGGCGGGCACAAGCCTTCAAGCGGCAAAAAACGTATACGATTGCGATTGGAAACGATCCGTTTGGCTCATTATGGGCAATGAGTCCCGCGGCCTTTCAACGCAAACGGAAGCCGCTTTGGACGAAGCGGTCATTATCCCCATGCCGGGACAAGCGGAGTCGCTGAACGTAGCGATGGCCAGCACCATTATGCTGTACGAGGCTTTGCGGCAGCGGAAATTTTATACCTAAAGTCGAGAATAGATGAGAAGAGGAAAGGTGAGCTGAGATGATCAAAGAGGTTAAATTGGACTTAAGTCGCATCGTTTTTATTGGGAGGACATTTGATGAATATTTGTCCATGTTTAACTTAACAAAAACGGAATTGAAGGGACAGTCCATTCTGGATTGCCCCGCGGGGGCATGTTCGTTCACGGCGTTCGCGAATCAGCATGGTGCCGATGTAACTGCAACTGATATAGCTTATTTTTATGACTTTGAGGAGCTTCAGAAAAAAGGCATTCAAGATTTGGAGCATGCCATGACCAGCATGGAAAGTGTCCAAACGAACTACGTATGGGATTATTTCAAATCAGTTGAAGAATTAAAAAAACATAGGTACCAGGCATTAGCTGATTGTTCAAATGATATGAAAAAACACCCCGGGCGATATATTGCATCGACACTGCCTTCGCTCCCATTCGAGAATAAGCAATTTGACATGACATTGTCTGCACATCTTTTGTTTATGTATTCGGATAGGCTTGATTTCGATTTTCACATGAAGTCGATTCAGGAGTTAATTCGAGTAACCAAAAAGGAAATTCGAATTTTTCCTTTAACCACCCTTTCAGGAAACAGGTATCATAGATTGGATGAGATACTCTCCTTTTTACACCAGCAGGGTTGTGTCACTGAGGAGATATCGGTGGGATACGAGTTTCAAAAGGGAGCAAACAGCATGTTGAAGATAGCATTTTAGGCGTGTTTGCAAACGCGCCCTGGTATAAAAAATAGGTTGGAAAGATTAAAGGACAGAAATAAAAGGAGAAATAGAATGAAATCAAAAGCCTATTTGTCTGGATTGCTGCTGCTGGTTATTACTATTTTAACGGCGTGTACTTCGGGATCAGCATTAAATAATTCGGTAAAAAAACAAATCGTGGAGCATATCAAAACCGTTGAAGAGAGTGAATATGACCTTATATATTTTAACAAATCCTATACGCAATATCATAAAGCTATAAATGAAATGGTAAGCGAGCAATATTGGGCATCTACCGGCGATGATATCGTATTTGGCTATGACAATGAAACCTATACCAAGGATGCTTTGACCACTATGCCTCAGGAGGAGTATGACAGGCACAAGGAGCGTATGCTTAATGTCATTCGCCAGATGGGAATGGACAAGCTTGATACAACCGTTCGTATATCGGAAGTGTATGAAGGAAAAGAGTCCAGCCAAGCCAATGTATACACACTTGAAATCAAAGAATTAAAGGGTGAACCGTTTACTGCAATGACAAAAAAATATGCCTTGGAGAAGCGCAGCGAGAATTGGCTTATTACCAAAGTGGAGCAAGACAAGCTTTCATTTGGAAATGATCTGACGGCTGAAGAAGTCGAAAAGGAAATTAAAAATCTTGATTATCAGGTCCATGAGGGCAAGGCTATTGATTATCCAACTGTAATCGTGTTGAGTGGAGTAGGGAAATAATAAAGCAGGAATGCAAGCACTTTAAAGGCCGTCAGAGAGGAAAAAACTCTGGCGGTTTTATTTTTGTTGACTCTGGACTTACCCGAGGCATTAAGATAAGAATTGTTCATGAACAAAGGAAATCAATGAATAAATTAACGAATAAATCAACGAATAAATCAACGAATAAATCAACGGAGGAGAAAATGTACACAAATGTACACAATAGGCGAATTGTCGAAGGTTGTGAAGGTTTCGGTTGATGCTTTGCGTTACTATGATGAAATCGGTCTGTTGAAACCGCATCACGTAGATCCATCCAGCCGATACCGTTATTATTCCAGCGATCAGGTGAATGAAATGATTTTTATTATGGAGCTGAAGCGCTACGGTTTTAGCCTGGACGCCATAAGAGAATTGCTGGATTGCCGTGACTGTAATCGGCTTCGCGATATTTATCAGACGAAGATGCAGCAGTTGCTTGCTGAACGCAATCAATTGGAGGACAGTATTCAGTTGCTCCAAAAGCAGATGAATAGATGGGGAGATGGGAATGTTATGGAGAAACAGAGCGTTCTTATTATTGACGATGTGGCCTTTATGAGACAAATATTGCAAGAGATTTTGGAGAAGCACGGGTTCAAAGTGGTGGGAGTTGCAGCAGATGGCGAAGCAGGAGTAAGTATGTACAACATATTAAAGCCGGAGCTTGTTGTTTTGGACATTGGTATGCCCGGAATAGACGGCATTGAGGTTTTGCGAAGAATTCGCCAATGTGAAGGAGAAGCTGACACAACGCGTATAGTGATGTGTTCTGCCAAGGCAACAGCTTCAATGATAGCGTCTTGTTTGAAAGAAGGGGCCGATGATTTTGTTGCTAAGCCTTTTCAGGCAGAATATCTGATAGATGCCTTAAACAGCAAACACAAAAGACAATACATACCTTCTGCAATTGTGACTTTGCTGGAGGGCGCAACGGCGGCCGAAGAGGAGGAAACCTTGCCTCAAGAATCAATAAATGAGCTGCTGAACCTCTGTACGAAGCACCATTAAAATGATGGCGTAGCATTCCAAACGTTTTGAATCGCTGATTCAACACAGTATGGTATGCTGCATGTAATAATGGCATTGGATTGGGAGGCGGCACATGCAGGGCGGCAATAAAATGAAAGAGGATCGTCATCAAGGCCTTGATGCTATGGCCTTTAAGCTGAGAGCGATATCGGGCAGCGAGTCCGGAAACAGAGAATGGAGTCTGCGCATGCAATTTTTGAGCTGTCATGCGCTGCTGTTTACGTCTTCCGGGCAAGGGTGGATTACTGTAGATGGAAAATTTGAAGAGGTATCACCCGGCGGCATATACGTTGGTTTTCCCTGCCAATATGTTGAAGCATTTATCCATACTCATGATGAACAGGGATTATATTGGATATTATTTGATGTCCTTGAGGAAACGGAAGGTGACGCTATTGAAAATCAAAGCCTCCAAACAAAGAGCCTTTTCCCGTCAAAATCAGAGATTTTCCCTAAATCGCCAGTGTCTGTTTTGCAATTATGTAAAGCTATCGAAAAGCAATGGACTTCGGGCAGCAGCTTGAAGCGCTTTGGTGCTCAGGCTCGTTTTCAGGAGCTGCTATATATTCTTTTGGAGCAGGATGCTTTAACAGGTGTTAGTGAAAGAGAGAGCAATAGCGATGAGTCGTTGGAGCTTGTGAGGTTTTATATCGAGAAAAATTACGGAAGCAGAATAACGATTGACGATTTGGCGGGCGAGGCCAAAATGAGTCCACGCCATTTCATGAGGCTTTTCAAAAAGCGTCATGGCTGCAGCGCTATGGAATACCTTACGATTCACCGTATCAAACAGGCGCAAATGCTGATGCTGCAAGGAGGAAAAGCCTCGCTGAAGGACATTGCCCGTCATGTGGGATATCAGGATGATATGTATTTCAGACGTAAGTTCAGGGAAATTTCAGGGATTCCCCCGGCAGCTTTTATGCGCAACTGCAGGCAAAAAATTGTGGCTTATCATTCATCGGCAATTGGAGCGCTGCTTGCTCTTAAGGCCATTCCTTTTGCAGCGCCGGAAAATCATCCGTGGACGGATTATTACCGCCGAAAATACGAAAGGGACAATGTATTGCCGCTAAATACGGATGAATCCTCCAGATTGGAGCAGCTTCGTCTTGCCAAGCCGGATTGGATCGTTTTGGATGAAGGCCGGATATCTGGAGATGAGAAAGGACGTCTTGAGGAAATTGGCTCTCTTTGCGCTATCCCGCAGGAGCTGAGGGATTGGCGAAGCTGCTTGAGGTATGTGGCGTTTGCCCTGAACAAAGTGGAGGAAGCAGAGGCATGGCTTGACCAATACGATAAAAAAGCGGCTTTTATCAGAAGACAAATGGCGGGTACGCTTGGGAAGGAAAAGGTATTAGTTATTGAGGTATCCGGGCAAAGGCTAAAAATAGCCGGTTTACGGAGCATGGCTTCGGTTTTTTATGAGGATCTTGGGCTTGCTATGCCTGACGGAATGATTCTAAAGGAGCTGGGGGAGGAGGTTTCAATCACACAACTGCAGGAGATGGATATTGACCGCTTATTTATTGCTATGGATGGCGGACGTCAGTTGGAAGGCTTGCGTCAAGGGGGGATGCAAAGCGAGAGTTGGCGAAGCATTCCCGCTGTTCAGAACGGTTGCGTTGATTTGTTTCCGTGGAGTCCGTTTAATGAATACACGGCCTTTTCCCATGAGCTTGTTTTGAATGAGGTGTTGAGGTTATGGCAGAATCGTACATAAAAAGATGTCCGAATCGTCAATAGGATTGCTGCTCAAAATCTTTTATACTTCTCCTAAATGACAATGATAATTACTCTTAATTACACATTGTTGGCCATTACCTATATACGGGAGGACAATAAAAGAATGAAACGGAATTGGATTGCGGCAATTATGCTTGGCATCATCTTGACCCTGATTACAGCTTGTGGAAGCGGCGGTAATGCGCAGGAGCCTTCACCATCTTCATCCGCTTCGCCGGGCGAGGCGGCTTCTCAATCAGCGGAGAACGGGCAAGACAATGAAAACGAGGCAGCACAAGAGAGAACGGTAGCTAGCGAAAAAGGAGACATTATCATTCCGGCCAATCCAAAACGGGTAATCGGTTTGTCGGTTGTCTATCCCGAGTTTTTGTACGCACTCGGCATTACACCTGTAGCGGTTCAAAACTATCATGATGATTTTCCAGCCTATCTGGCGGGGCCTTTTAAAGATACGATCAAAATGGGCATTGCTAAAACACCGGATTTTGAAGCGGTATTGGCTGCGGACCCCGATGTTATTTTGGCTCCGGCCTGGTGGTCGGAAAAGGATTATGATCAGCTGAAACAAATCGCTCCAACCGTGCTGCTGCCTTCTCGCGAGGATTGGAAGGACGAGTTGAAGGATATCGCCGCCGTATTCGGAAAGGAAGCGGAGGCCGAGAAGGTAATCGCCGATTTAAAAGCAAAGGAAGAGGAAGCGGCGAAAAAGCTGGATGAGCTTGTTGGCGACGAAACGGTTCTGTACATGAGGATTATGGCTAAAGAAATCGTTCTTCACGGGGAAAACCTGTCCAGAGGCAGTCTTGTACACAAGCAGCTAGGCTTAAAGCCACTGGAAAATTTCCCGCAGTCCGAAACAGCCTTGTCGATTTCGCTGGAGGTGCTCCCGGAGTATAACGCTGATCATCTCATTGTGCAGCTGGACGACGAGAACAATGAAGCAATCAAAGAACACTTTAATGAAATGCTGAACAGCGCCCTTTGGAAAAGCATGAAGGCCGTGCAAAAGGATCAGATCTATATGGTTGGAGGCAAGGAATGGTTTAATGTGGGGATGGCTCCGCTTGCGGACAGCTACGCGATTGACGCTATTGTGAAGGCTTTTAGCGAAAAGCTTCAATAAAGGCTGATTGAAAGCTGAAATAAAAGCAGAAATAAAATTAGAAAAAGCAGATATAAAAGCGGATATAAAGCACATTAAAGTAAAGTTGGACTAAGACAGATGTAGCAGCTGAGCGAGACCTTATAGAAATGAAGCGCGAGCGGGGAAGTGGTTTGGTTTGTACGAAAAATCGTATAAAGCAGGCGAAATCGTGAGGGCGAGAGGCTGGTTTGTACGAAAAATCGTTACTACTTAGGTGCTCTACTAAGTGAATTTTTGGAACAAACAGGAACTAAGGGCCTCGATGCCGAATGAGTCATTT
>NZ_LYPA01000019.1 GCF_001675045.1 Paenibacillus oryzae | reverse complement strand
GAACGACAGAATGAGTTTTGCAATGTGGACAAACAAGCCCATCTTTGTGCTTCTGCTCTTGGATTTCGTCAATTGCTCGAAGGGGAGCCGACAGACCCTTGGTTTGGGACTGCAAAAAGAAGATAAGTTCCTGCTTACCACTATCGTCTAATGTATCAGCAAGCTTTTTTAGCTCCTTTAACTCCATAGACAAATCATCTCCGAACCAATTGTTACCTTCATTATAGAACGTTTGTTCGTAATTATCAAATATCAACATTAAGGTTTAACAAAGCCTTTATTTTAAAAGGAAGGCTGTCAGGGTATGTTTTCATATGGCTTTCAACATAAGTTTCCTCTTATTTCCTTGCCTTTGCTTCCATTATTATTTACTTTAAAGGACTCTATGTAAAGTTGCCTTAATCAATTTACACCCTATATTTTTTATGTCGGCGGGGTTATTGTAGGGTTAGATCAGACGCGCGCCTGATGCAACGAAAAGATTTAACGAGCAAAGGAGCATAAACCAATGAGCCGAGACAACATCCTGAAATCTTTTCTGTCGGAAAAGGTCGATATGACGCCAAAAGGATATGTTGCCGATGGATTAACACCGGGGCAGTTTTGGGATTGCCACGAGCTGTTTTTTGATAAAATCAGTGCCATTCATGATTGCGATATTTCCCACATTGAAGGCTACGGTCAATTAAATGAGCAGGGAAAGACGGAGCATAAATCGAGCAGGGAATCTATCGTGGACAGTTTTGCTGAAGACAAGGAAGGATATTGGTATAATTGGCGTGAAATGTTTTCCACGACTTTATTGGAGCGGGAATTTTTTGAACGCTACTACAAGGAGATGGAGTCCCGCATTTCTTATTGCGAAGGGCATCGTTACCTGGTCAATGACTTTATGTATTTCGAAAACATGATTACGGACGGCCATTCGACGGTTGGTTTCCCTGACTGGACATTTGCGGGTATTGGCGATTTTCTGGTCGATTTCGCCATTATGGATCTCAATAAGCCATATATGAATATTCCCGAGCTGCTTATCCCTTATTTTGCTAAAAAGGGTATTCATGTGCCGGATTTTAAAGAAAGATTTCTGTGCATGGGGTATTTGAAGGGCTTGCATGGCCTGCGATGGCATGCGTCAATCGAGGACGAGGTTTCTTGCACCAGCATTATGAAATCGATGAGCGAGCTGAAAGACCGAATATACGCTTTGTAAACAGTGGTGATCAAATGAAATATGAAAATGCAAGAGATGTGCTTCCAGAGGAGCTGTTTTTGGAGGTTCAGAAATATGCTTCGGGAAAAATGCTTTATTTTCCAGCCGGGGAGGATAAGCGGGGATGGGGCGAGGCCTCGGGCTACAGGGAGCAGCTGCTAAAGCGCAATCGTATGATTCGCAATAAATATGCCCATGGAACTACCGTGTCGGAGCTTGCCGATGAATATTATCTATCGCTGGATTCCATCAAAAAAATCATCTATTCCAAAAGAACGCCCGATAGCTTGGCTTATTATCCAACCGTTGCGTCGGCTGTTCATTACGCAAGTGCGGGATTAATCGAGGAATGGGTTCAATGTTATCTATTGTTTTCCAACAAAGCAGGTACCAAAAGCAAGCAAATTCTGGAGGGCGGGCCCCTTTTCTTCGGAGTTGTGAAGCTGCCGCTGCGACTTATTCAGCCCATAGAATCTATAGAGCCTATAGAAGACATAAAGGGGGAGCAAGCTGATGGCAGCAAAGGGGATGACCTACTACAGCAGCCCCCGCTGCTGATTCAATACGAAGCCGGGAAGTTCTTCTGCACCGTGCAGCAGGATCTGTTATCCTTGCTGAAGGGACGCAAAATAAATGCGTACCCGTCCATCATTGTTTTAAAAGGAAACGCCGATTTCAAAAGATATAATAACCATTTCGGCAATGTCTTTTTTTACGTGAAAGAAAAATGAGGTAGAATCCATGTCAAAAATCGACAGCATGATGGCCATTCTCTGGTTATTAAAATCCGGCAGGAAAATGACTGCAAAACAACTGTCCGAAAAGCTGGAAATGAACATCCGGACCGTGTACCGTTATATGGATGCTCTTTCCGCCAGCGGCGTTCCCATTATTTCAGACCCGGGACATAACGGGGGATACAGCCTGTTACATGATTTTATTGAAAGCCCGCTACTTTTTAGCGTAGAAGAAAAAACGGCTTTGCTTCAAGCGGCTGATTTTGCTAAAAAAGCGGGGTATTATCTGGATGAAGACCTGGAGCGGGCAACCTCAAAGCTAAAAACGCGTTCCAATCAGGATCAGGATGAAAAAATACGGCAGCATTTAGAAGGGCTCGAAGTGTTAGCCCCTGTCGATAAATCGGCGGCAGAGCCGTTATTGAAGGAATTGGAGCAAGCTGTTCTCAACCAGGCTTCAATAGATATGTGGTACCAAACGGGTCGAGAGGAACAGCCTAAGCATAGGTTGGTCGATCCTTATGGCATCATTTATTGGAGCCATAACTGGTATGTTATTGCATTTTGTCACTTGAAAAAGGAAATCCGCAGCTTTAGGACGAGCAGAATTAAAGGTTTGACACAAACGGAGGAGTCTTTTATCCGGCCGGAGCCTTTTTCGGCAGGCGAATTTTTTATGAAAACCCTCATTCCGGAATCGGAAGCAGGGAATCCAGATGAGCTTATTCCGTTAGTTATTAGCGGAAAGATCAGTGCATTGGATAATCTCTGCCAGCATTGGTATTTGGCCCATCATTTGAAGGAACGGAGTTCGGGGCAAGCTGTATTTTCGCTTACAAAAGAGGCTTTGTATACGTTTATACCTAACCTGCTTCTACCTTATGGCCGTGCCATTCAAATTATGGAGCCCCTGGAATTGAAGCGAAAAATGATCGAAGTGCTAAATGATTTGCTACATTATTATCAGGAATAAAAACTTCACTGACGGAAGCTGTCAGTGGAGTTTTTTTATACTGATATCAACAAAAAGGAGCGCCGAATAAGCGGACTTTTTTGAACAACCTGCTGAGGGAGAATGATTATGTCAAGCAGAAATGTGTACCTTTATGTATGTGATACGATGTCGGACTGGGAAACGGGTTATTTAATTGCTGAGTTAAATACGGGACGATATTTCAAGAAAGAAATTGCGCCTTTTGGGGTGATTACGGTTGGTATTGATGAAAATCCTGTCATTACGATGGGCGGAGTAACCATTCTTCCCCGCATGACGATTGATGAATGCCGGGTGGGAGGCGGTGATGTTCTCATCCTTCCGGGCGGCAATACTTGGGGCAATCCCATTCACGATCCCTTGCTGCAAAAAGCAACGGAAGCCTTTGGCGAAGGGGCAATTATTGCAGCTATATGTGGAGCAACCTTTGGGTTGGCGGAGACGGGACTGCTGGACAACCGCAGGCATACAAGCAATAATTTGGACTATTTGAAGGCTGTTTGCCCCCGTTACAGAGGGGAACGCTTTTATGAAAATGAATCGGCGGTGACGGATGGAAATCTGGTGACGGCCTCGGGGATAGCCTCGCTGGAATTTGCGGCACATGTATTGAAGGCGCTGGATGTTTTGTCTCCAGGAGCGCTGCAGGCATGGTTCAGGCTTAATAAAACTCATGAATCCAAACACTTTTTTGAGTTGATGGAAGCTATTCAATAATTGGCACTATAGGAATGCCCGGGAACAGATTTGGTTTTGCAATCATTTTTGCGGACATCGCTGACCTTTAGGAGCTTGTTTTTGTGGAATGTCGTATTGTAAAGGACATTGGCGTCCGTAAAACCCAAAAATGCCGATAGAATGGGCCCGTTTGTATGCTTAAAGGACACGGGTGACCGTTACTCAAGGCGAACCAAGCTATTTCGGCTTCTGACGGTCATCAATGTCCGCTACGCGACAAAATGGATAGTAGCAGCAGAAGCAATAGAAGCAATAGAAGCAGCAGAAGCAATAGAAGCACTTGGCACAGTTTATTTTAAGCTGTTTTTTCTCCCCTTTGTCGCCCTCAACCCGTTAAAATGAAATTATTCTAACGAGAAAGAGGCGTACATAAATGACAGTTGAGAGAATAGGCAAAGAGATACTGAACAAACTGAAGGCGGAAAATGAGAAAATAGAAAAAGGGAACATTGTATTTTTGAATGGGGTTACGAGCTCGGGAAAAACGTCGATTGTTGATGCCATCCAGGCAAGCTCGGAGGACATTTATTATGTGGTGGCCAATGATCTTTTTGAGGAAATGATTGGGGATCGCTATCTTCGCGAGGATTATTGGAAGCATTTAAGCGAGCTTATTATAATGATGTATCATACCGCCAAGCTGTTTTCTGATCTTGGTAAACATGTGCTGATTGATGGCATTTTGGTGGAGAGGCCGGAGCTTGCACCGCATTATGAAAAGGTGAAGGCGCTATTCGCCGGCTATCCCTTCTATATGATTGAAGTGTATTGCCCTCTGGATATTTGCCGCCAACGAAATATAGAGCGCGGAAATCGGGGAGAAAACCAATCTCAAGAGCAGCACGATATGATGGCTCAACATATAGATTATCATTTTACGGTAAACACGCATCAGAATACCTCAGAAGAATGTGCCCAGCTCATTTTAAAAAGCCTGGTGGATTAAAGGCAAGTCATCTTAGCGGGGTGTGAAATACCATAACCTTGGTTATGCTTATCATTAATAAAGGTTCAGAACATAAAGATTAAGGAATATTTGGTGCGCTGATGGGAATTAGAGCAACTTTTTTCATAAATCCTCGTCTAATCGTAAGATTGCTATTTAATGATGCAGAGGAGATGCAAGAATGCCTTATTTGAAAGGGGCAGTCAAACGGAAAGCCGCCGTGCTTTTATTATCCGCCATGCTGCTCACCGCCCCGCTAAGTCATGCCGCAGCTAATGAACCAGCTATCGCGGCGGGAACGAACTATGTTGTATTTTACATTGACAACAACGAAGCTTTTCTGAACGGACAGCAGGTGACACTGGACTCTCCTGCGACGGTGCGCAAGGGCAGAACCTATGTGCCGGTCAAATTTTTAGGCGATGCTTTTGGCATGAAGGTCGAATGGCAGGAAAAAACGCGGACCATTCTGATGGAAACGCCGACGCATGAAATACTGCTGGATACGGTTAACAAGGAAGCTTGGGTTAATGGATTCGCGCAGCCCTTCGACGATGTCGCCATGCTGATGAATGGACGGCTGATGATCAAGCTGACCTGGCTCTCCGATTATATGGGAGCAAGCTATACGTACAATGCGGAGCTGCGAAGAGTGGATGTACTGCATGTACGCAAGCCGCTTGGAAATTTTGACCCGGATCAAAATAACTCCAAACCGGTCGCCAAGTTTTCTCTTGGCAAAAGCAGCTACCGGACCGGAGAACCTGTTAAATATATTAATTTAAGCTATGATCCCGATTCGGAAGGGCTTAAGCTGGACTGGACGGGAAGGGAAGAGGTCTTTTTCGAGCCGGGCACATATCCCGTTACGCTGGTAACGACGGACAAAAACGGCAATACCAGCGCGCCATTTACCCGATATGTAATTGTTGAGGATGAAACGTATCTGTCGAAGACGGAATATCCGATTTATACTAAGCCGATAGGCGGTTACATAGCAACGGATTGGAATACGCTGTACAAAACGTATTTTAATCTTCCCGAGCTGGAGAAGCAGGTGACGGAGGACAAATCGCGTACGCTGCTGATGAGCGATAGCCCGGAAACCTTTGCGGAAACAGGCATTCTTTACCAGGATGTCATCAACGGCAAAGGCCGGCTTTATGCGGATCATCTTAACGGGACGGGCCAAAGAGTCGGCTTTGCGATTCTGGCAACCAATAACACCGACAAACCTGTTGCAATAAAAACAACAAATAAAGGCGAGGTATTTCCGTCCATCTATGCGCATCTGATCGGAAGCGAAGCGATGGTCGATTTCTTGCTGGACGACACCGAGGATGAAATGATGGTGGTGCCGCCAGGTGAAACATTTATTTATAAGCAATACCCGGATTTCCATCCCGGCCAAGGCGTTAATCTGATGTACGATGTGGAGACGGACGGCGAGGTCACATTTACCTTTGCCGCTGCGGACACAGTTTCCAAAGATATGCTGAATATGACCAAGCTGCCGTTTCAGGGCCATATTCGTGGCACCTTCCAGATTGCGGGCTTTGACTGGAAGGTTGATTTGTCTAAGCAGTCTCTAAAAAAACCGGTGAAGCTGGCTATTGGAGACGGCAAGATCGATCAGTTCCAAACAGGTTATGATCCTCAGCGCGGCGAAGCCGCAACGTTGCCTGGCAACTACGGCACCGTGTACCGCATCCATTCCGAAAAGCCGGGACGTATGGCTATTATGCTTCTGGCAAAAGGCGGGCCATTTAAGGGGCCTTTCAAAATTAACGGCGAGATGGTTAAAGTGCCGGCCTCCGGCGTGTTAACGGCATTTGACGGCATGATTATGGTGCATAAAACTACGGGTCATGAGGAAAGCCTTGATATTGAATTCAGTCCTCCAGCCGGCTCGGCGTTCCCGATCAACCTTATTTTTTACCCGCTGGATGACAGAGCGCTGGATCGTTAGGCTAATCTGGAGCCCATAATAACTAATTTGTTGCTGTTTTGCTGCAAATGGCAAGTGTTTGAGTCGGACATGGCGCTCTACTTACGGCCATTGCAAAGGCGCACATCATAAATGCGGAAATTATCAAGTGGAGTTCGCAAAAAAAAAGCATCGTGCTTCCGTCTGGAAGGAACGATGCTTTTTTGCAAGCTGCGTGTGGCCAATGTTTTATTGACTGTTGCTGTTTCTGATGCCGTCACTATCGCTGTCTATTATGGTTAACAAATCGGCAACTGCTGTTCGCGGGCGGGGGCGGCGCAGCTTCTCCGGGTCAAAATATCCCAGATGAAGAGTACCGACCACCTTTTGGCCGGGCTTGACCCCGGCAGCGGCACGAAAACGGGGGTCCCAGTTGTAATCATTTGTTTTCCATACCAGCCCGATTCCCTGCTCCCAGGCCAGAAGCTGAAGGTTGTGAATCAGTGTGCTGGCTGCGCAAAGCGCTTCCTCCCATTCCTTGGGGCGGGGTTCCTCCTCAATCAGCACAAGCAGATGCAAGGGCACCTCATGGCAATAAACGTTGGCAACGCGCTCACCAAGCTGCTTGCGCTTTTCCTCCGTGTAGGTGGAGAGTACGGCGTCGGAAAACACCTTGCGTCCGTCTCCTTCAAAAAGAATGTAACGCCACGGCTCGCGGAGAGAATGGAAGGGCGCCCACCCGGCCGATTCCAGCAGCTCAAGCATAAGGCTTCTCGGAACGGGATCGGGTTTGAACTGGTTAACGGTTCTTCTCTCGCGGATTGTACGAGTAATGGTTTCATAGCTTTGCGATGACATAATGGGGCTCCTTTTGTAGATAAAAGTATAGTAATCGTCGGGCTTGGCACATCCATGCAGCTGCCATATCGTTTTAGGGCGCCAATGCTTGCAGCACGTCGTCAACCTTCATGTTGTAAGCGATGGGGCCGTATGTCATCCAATGATCGAGACTTACCTCATACACCTGACCCTTCTGCACGGCCGGGAGCGATTTCCAGATTTCGCTATCCAAGATCTCCTGCGCAAGCTCCTTACCGCCTTCGTCATAGGTCAGGAACAAATGGTCGGCATCGATTTGCGGGATGATTTCCTGAGAGATGACGGCCATGCTCTGCTCGCCCCAAGCAAGGTCCTTGACAATCTGAGGCGGATTTAGACCCAGATCGGTGTACAGCGCGTTTCCTGCGTAACCGCCGGGACCACCGTACAAACGCAGCTCCTTGTTGCTGCGCATGCGAATCATCGCAACGGTTTCATCGCCTAGCTTTTCTTTTAATCTGGCTTTAGCTGCTTCCGTTTTGGCGGTGTAATCGGAAAGCACCTTTTCGGCCTCAGCCGTTTTTCCGGTTAGCTGTCCGACTGTTTTCAGAGCATCGCGCCAGTTGTCCGGCGCATCGGCTGCAAACACGTAGGTAGGCGCTATTTTGTCAAAAAGCTCGTATTTGCCTTCGTTTGCATAAGTAGGAAAAGCAAGCATAACGAGATCAGGCTGGGCACTCAAGACGGCCTCAAAATCAATTGCGCTTGTATCGATTTTGGGAAGGTCGCCGATGTAGGGCTGAAGATATTTCAGTGAAAAGTTGCCGATAACCGTTTGCGTTATCGGTTTCAGGCCTAACGCAACCAAATAATCCTCCATATATAGCGCGATGATTCGCTCCGGATTGGCAGGCGCTTCAGTGGTTCCATATTCATGCTCGAAGAGGCGGGAAGCGGGCTGGCTCGAATCGCCTGAAGCATCGCCTTCTCCAGCTTGCATAGTCTCCTCATTGCCGATTGATGGCTCGACGGCTGTGCTGCTGTTTTCGTTCTGCGAGCTGCCGCAAGCAGTCAATAAAGCAATCAGCGTAATAACCACAACTAATTTCAATAATGGCTTGAATGACTTGCCCGGATGTACAATTTTCATTATGGTATCCCCTCTACTTGATAAAGATTCTCATTGCTAAAACAGTTTAGCATGCCCCCAGTTGAAGAAACCATAGTGAAAAAGCAGATTTATTTTATGAAATTGGCAGATTGCGCCGATTTTATGTCCCAAGCAAGGAAGTTTTGTGCAGGCTTACTGGGAGGTAGTCAAACAAAACTGACGCAGCAGGGGGCGAAAAGGCGGTACAAGATGACCGCAAGCGGTTTTTCGGACACGCCCTAATTCAAGGCAGCCAGGGCAAATTCAATTTTTCGCTCATGCGCAATAATGCCAAACGTCATCCAGACATCGGTGCTGCCTTGAAAGACGCGGTTACCGCGCACCGCCCGCAGGCTGTTCCACAGCTTGCTGGCAAGCAGCTCCTCCAGCAGCACGGCTTGTCCGTCGTCAACGACCAGAAACAAATAATCGGCGTCCAGCTGCTCCAGTATGTCGGGCGTTATTGGCGTAACAGGCTGTATTCCGTTCTTGTGCCATTCCCGCAGCAGCGGGGGCATAGTCAGGCTCAGGTCCTCGTACAGAACAGGGCTGGCATAGCCCGCAAATCCGCCATACAGACATAAGCCGTGGCGAAAATGGAGTCGCAGTAAAGCGACGGTGCCGCCTCCGATTTTTCGGGAGAGAATAGTACGGGCATCCCTGGCTTTGGCTTCATAGCGGGAAATTACCTCCTTGGCCTCGCGCTCGCGGTCGAGGATTTGGCCAAGGCTGGTCAGCATGGACCGCCAATTATCATGCGCATCCTGAAAAACAACGGTTGGCGCGATGCCTGCAAACTGCTCGTATCTGCCTTCCGATGCAAAATTGGAAAAGCCGAGCAGAATGCGGTCAGGCTGAGCCTGCTGCAATTTGCCAAAGTCGATCCGGGCTACATCCAGCATATCGACATTTTCCAGATAAGGGGAGAGGTAGCGCTGATAGTAGCCTGCTCTGGAATATTGCAGCACAGGCTTTACACCCAGAGCTGTAAGATAATCCTCCAGAAACAGCCCGACGATGCGCTCTTCCGACTTTTCTGACGCGAGACGGCTGCCGGAACGGCCCAATTGCGCGGTTATCAGCTGTGAGCTGGCCATCTTGCGCACTCTATCGCGCTTGGCATATTGTGTTGGGGAAAAACCCGTTAATTGCTTGAAGCGGCTGCTAAAATAAAACTCGGTGCTGAACCCGACCGTTTGAGCTATTGTGCGAAGCGGATATGTACAGCTAAGAAGCAGCTCCTTGGCGTGCTGAATGCGAATTTCGGCGAGCATGTCCATCGGACTTTTACCCGTTTTCTTGCGAAAGGCCGCAGAGAAATAGCCAGGGCTCATTCCGGCTATTTCCGCAAGAAGCTCTCTTGTCAGCTCTTTTGAATAGGCTTCCTTCATATAACGGATTGTACGCTCAATCGGTTCTTCCTCCAGCGAAGGCGAGTTTAGGTGCGTTTCATTGGCGTCCACTTGCCTTCTGATATGATCAAGAAGCTGAAGAAAGTCGCGTTGCCAGGCGTAAAGAGAAAACGATGGTTTTCCTGCCCGGCTGTCATATAATGCCTGAATTTGCTCTCCGATGAAAGGCTGCTCATAATGGCATACCTGGCCGGAATAAGGGAAGCGGAACGCACCGCGCTCAGTCTTTCCGGCGGGCTGCTCATATCCGTGCAGACGAATTCCATCGAAGGCCAGCACAAAGCCCTCAAGCTGACTCTCCCCGGAAAGCTCCACAGTCCAGCGGAGATCGGGAGCAAGCATATAGCAGCTCCCGGCATAGAGCGAATAAATCGTTTCGCCTATTGACGAGGTAGCTTGATGCTTATCGGGGTCGCCCTTGTGATCCCCGGCTAGCAAAAGGCTGCCATTGCCGGAAACAATGTAGAGCAGATGATGGAGAGATGGATGACAAGGCGACAGGCTATATGGATTAAGCTTGGTGATATCTACAAGTAAAAACGTCGCCGGTGAAGGCGAATCGGAATAAATGGACGTCATGGCCGGCTCAAGCTCCTTTTCTATACATTGCACGATAAAGCTCAAAACAGTGATAATCATTATCACTTAATATAGTATAAAGCATAACCTTCAGGCGCGTCTATCTGCAGGAAGCTGCTTGATAAAAGAGAAAGCCTTTGCAGACGCTGGACAACGACGTCCTAAAGAGATTAAACTAGAAGACTGATAACATTGGAAACGGAGAGAAAAACATGAGCGAGGTTTCGGCAGACAAGCAGTTAAAACGCAAGCAGCTAACCGTTGTATTGGTTACTTTATTGGTTATTGCGGCTGTTGCCGCGATTTTGTTCTATGTTCTTCTGAACTCTTTGCTAGACCGCGATGCAAGAAATGAAAGAATTGATTTGCAGAACGGCTATCGTTATATGACAGCCCAGTCGTCTCAAGGCATGAAGCTGCACGCGCTGATAACCAAACCCCAGAACATCGAGCCGGTTGCCATTAACGCCAACGTGGCGGACGGGACGTTTACCGGCATCAATGGCGGTTTTTTTTATGGTCAGGATTTGCTTAGCATCAGCATAAAAGATGGCACAGCAATAAACGGTGAAACGGGAGCGTACGGCAGCGGAAGTGAAAATGTCAAGTATAGCCGCGGCACGTTAGTTTGGGATGGAGCAACAGCTTTGCTGTCTGTCCAAAAAGCCGGGCCGTGGACCGAGCTTGCCGTAACCGACGCTTCAAACTTCTGGGCGCAAGGCGGCATTAGCATGACGCTGAATGACGATTCCGCATGGCGGGAAGCGGCGATGCTCGAAAAAGCGCCGTTTCCGGACGATATGCGTCTCCGCTCAGGGGTTGTCTACGATCAAAATGGCAGCTTGTATCTGGTTGTTAGCGAAACAAAAGGCACATTGGAGCAGTTTCGTGCTGCGATCAAAGAGCAGATTGGCGGGGGCAAGCTGGTTGACGGCATTTTTCTGGACGGAGACGGCTCCTCTCAGCTATTAGCCCGGGAAGCAACGCTGCGCGGCGACAATCGCCCCGTGGTGCAAATGCTGCGGATTGTCCATGATTAACTAAACAGGGTGGGAGTAAAAAGGTGATACAACCTCTTCCGATTGACGAGGTGCTGCCGGGGCTGCTGGCCGCGCTTCAGAACGGCAATTGCGCAGTGCTGACGGCAGACCCCGGAGCTGGTAAAACGACACGTGTTCCGCTTGCTATGCTCAACGAGCCGTGGCTTGCCGGGGGGAAAATCATCATGCTGGAGCCGCGCAGGCTCGCTGCCCGTTCGGCAGCTGCTTTTATGGCAAAGCAGCTTGGCGAGCAAGTTGGGGAGCGGGTTGGCTACCGCGTCCGGCTGGATAACAGGGTGAGCCCGCGCACGGTTATTGAAGTGGTGACAGAAGGCATCCTGACGCGAATGCTTCAGGAGGACCCCGCCTTAAGCGGCGTTGGCACCATTTTATTTGACGAGTTTCACGAGCGGCATTTGCACGGCGATCTGGGATTGGCTCTGGCCCTGCAATGCCAGGGCATTTTGCGGGAGGATTTGCGCCTTGTCGTTATGTCGGCAACGCTGGATGCAGCGCGTGTTGCCCAATTGCTGGGCGGCGCTCCCGTCATCGCTAGTCGCGGCCGTTCGTTTCCCGTTGAAACGCGCTATTCATTGCCTGATGCAAAGCAAAGGCTGGAGGATCGGATGGCGGCTGCCATTAAAGAAGCCTTGCTGGAGCGAGAGGGCGATGTATTGGCTTTTCTGCCGGGCACGGCCGAGATAAGGCGAACGGCAAGGCAGCTTGCAGAGCAAAGGCTGCCTTCCGGAACGTCGGTGAGGGAGCTGCATGGCACGTTGTCGCTGGAGGATCAGGCTGCGGCAATTGCGCCTGCCCCGGAGGGGGGGCGTAAAATCGTATTGGCAACCTCTATCGCGGAGTCCAGTCTGACCGTGGAAGGGGTCCGCATTGTGGTGGATAGCGGATTGATGCGGGTATCCCGCTTTTCGCCGCGCACAGGCATGAGCAGACTGGAGACGGTGCCCCTCTCCAAGGCGTCGGCCGATCAGCGCCGCGGCCGCGCGGGCAGGCTGGCCCCGGGCTTATGCATCCGTCTCTGGAGCGAAGCCGAGCATAGCCGGCTGCCTGATTTCGGCAGTCCCGAAATAGCCGAAAGCGACCTTGCGGCGCTTCGGCTTGAGCTGGCGGTTTGGGGAGTCGATGATCCAAACGAGCTAAGCTGGCTGACGCCGCCGCCTGCCCCGGCTTATGGAGCGGCAACGGAGCTGCTGCAAGCGCTGGGCTGCCTGAAGGCGGCTGGCGGGCCAACAGAAGCAGGCAAAGCCATCGCAGCGCTGGGCCTTCATCCAAGGCTGGGCGCGATGCTTCTGCGCGGCAAGGAAACGGGCCAGCTTCGCCTAGCCAGCCGCCTGGCTGCTCTGCTGAGCGAGCGCAACCTGCTTCCGAACGAGCGGAGCGCGGATATAGGGCTCCGGCTGAGCAGGCTGGAAAGCGGGGAGCGCGAGCCTTCCTTGAAAAGGCTGCTGGCTCAGGCAGAGCGCTGGCAGAGGATGTTGGAAAAAGATGGCGCAATACAGAGCAATTTACAAAGCAAACAAATGGGCAATCAACAAAGCAATCTGCTAAGTAATCAACAAAGCAATTTACAAAGCAATCTGCTAAGCAATAGCCGCCTGGCTGCAGCGGATGAATATGCCGAAGAACACGCGGGGCCCCGTAGCAAGGAGAACATTTCCGCTTCCCAGCGCTCTGGCGGCGCAGGGGCGCTCACGACAGGCGGCTTGCTTGCCCATGCCTATCCGGATCGCATTGCCCAGCGCAGAAGCGACGGCAGATATTTGCTTGCGGCCGGCCGCGGCGCTGCCGCTTTAACCGCTGACCAGCAGTTATCGCAAGCGCCTTACCTTGTTGTATGCGAGCTGGACGACGCCGGGGCCGAAGGCCGGATTTTGCTGGCTGACAGGCTGGACAAGGAGGAATTGCAGCAGGAGCTGGCCTCCTTTATCAAGGAGGAGGAGAGCCTGGAATGGGAGGAGGAGGCTCGCGCTATTCGCGGCCGCCGCAGGGTGAAGCTCGGTACGCTCATCTTGAAGGAAACGCCGTTAAAAAGCGGCTTAGACCCCGAGGGCGTGGCTGAAATGTGGCTGACCGTTATCCGCGAAAAGGGCTTTTCCTTTATTCCCTTCCATAAATCCGCGCAAAGCCTCCTGAATCGGATGCGGGCCATGCAGGCCGCCGGCGCACGCGATTGGCCCGATTTTTCTGAAGATGCCCTGCTGGCATCCATGCAGGACTGGCTGAAGCCTCATCTTGGGGGCATCCGAACGTATGCCGAGCTGGAAAAAATGAATATGACAAGCCTGCTGGAAGGTTTGCTTACGTGGAAGCAGCGCTCCGAGCTTGATGCGGAAGCGCCGCTTCATTGGAGCGTGCCCAGCGGCTCGAAAATCCCGATTGATTATAGCGATCCCGCCAAGCCTTTTGCGGCGGTACGCCTGCAGGAGCTGTTTGGTCTTGCAGAGACGCCAAGGCTGGCGGGAGGCAGACTGCCGCTGACGCTGCACCTTCTTTCTCCGGCACACCGGCCGGTTCAGGTTACGCAGGACTTGGCGAGCTTTTGGAGCAATGGCTATTTTGAGGTGAAAAAGGATCTGAAAGGGCGCTATCCCAAGCATTATTGGCCGGATAATCCCTACGAGGCGACCCCGACCAATCGGGCCAAACCTCGGACAACGCCGGGGCAAAAGAGCTGAGGCCGGATTCAGGGAGAGGAGGCGATTAAGCTATGCTGCTTATGTATGTGCTTGGCGGTTATTTGTTTATTCTGAATGCCTACACCTTTATGCTGATGGGCGTTGACAAGCGGCGCGCTGCAAGGCGCGAGAGCAGAAGGCGCGTGCCGGAAAAGCATTTTTTTACGGCTGCGTTTATCGGAGGCGCGGCTGGCGTATGGGCCGGTATGAAATGGTGGCGCCATAAGACGCAGCATCGCGCGTTTTCGGTAGGCATTCCTTATTTGCTTGCCATTCATCTGATTGCGCTAATTGTATTAGGCTGGCTGCTTGCCAAAAATGCGGCGGGTTAAATGACCGATTGGACAGAGGAGCTGAATTCCGTGCAGAATTCAGCCCTTTCCCGTTGCGGTCGTCAACTGGAATTCGGAAGGGAGAGTATGGCCAATGGAAGAAGACAAAACGCTGCTGCTGGAGAAGCAGCGGCTTGAGATGACGCTGGATAATATTACGAAGCAGCTTGGCGAATTCGGGACTCGGTATACAGGACACGACTTTACAGAGCAAATGCTGGACCTTCAGCGCGAAGAACGGAAGCGCAGACTAGAGATTGCGGTTCGGGAGCCGTATTTTGGCCGTCTCGATTTTCAGGAAACCGCAGTAGACGGCAACCCTAGCAGAAATGCGGAAGAAGAGCCTAAGCAGCTTTATATCGGGAAAGCCGGGGTGGCGAAGGACGGCGCCGGCGGCGAGCTGCTGGTTGTCGACTGGCGGGCTCCGGCTGCGAGTCTTTTTTATTCCTTTACGGGCGGCGAGGCGGAGGCCGCTTACCAATCGCCTGATGGCGAAATAAGCGGTTATGTTCATTTGAAGCGCAACCTGATGGTTCGGAACAAGGAATTGATCCGTCTGGTGGACAGCTATGTGCGCGGGCAGGAGGAAAGCGGCGTATCCGACGAGTTCCTGCTCTATCGGCTTGGCGAAAACAAGGACAATAAATTAAGAGATATCGTATCGACGATTCAAGGGGAGCAGGACTCTATTATCCGCGCGGAACGGAACAAAGCGCTTTTTATTCAAGGCGTTGCAGGCAGCGGAAAAACGACAGTAGCTCTTCATCGCCTTGCTTTTCTGCTCTATCAATATGAAGGCAGTATAACGGCGGAGCGCATGATTATATTTGCGCCAAGCCGGATGTTCCTCGATTACATTTCCGGCGTGCTGCCGGAGCTGGGCGTAGGCGACATCAGCCAGACCACGTTCACCGACTGGACGATTGAGCTGCTTGAGCATGAGCTTAAGCCTAGCGATCCATCGGAGACGCTTGCTCACTGGTTTGAGGAAAAGCGGACAACGGAGGAGCTGGAGGAGGCTTCGGGCGTGTTCAAAGGCAGTCTTGCCTTCAAGGCAATTTTGGATAATGCGCTGGAAACGTTTAAAAGCGGAATTATTCCCGAGGTATCCTTTGTTCCGCTGGAGGGCTGGGAGCTGAAGCCGGAGCAAATGCAGGAATGGTTTCTGACCGATTATGGCGAGGAATCGCTAATGGAGAAACGGGACCGTCTGGTGAGCCGGATCAGGCGTTGGCTGGAGTCGGAGCTTAAGGCGCGCGGAGTCGTTGACAAGAAAAAGCGTTCAGCGGCTTTGGCCAAATTAAATACCTTCGTCAAGCGGATTCCGTCCTACACGGCGCCACAGCTGTATGCTTCATTGTTCAAGGGCAAAAAAGCGTCAGCCGAAATTCCCGCAAAGGTGGCAAAAGCTACATCGGCAACCTTGGCGCGCGGCGAAGCCGCCTCGGAGGATTTGGCTGCGCTGGCTTATCTTCACCTGAAGCTTTTTGGCCTTAAAAAAGCATTTGATCATATCGTCATCGACGAAGCTCAGGATTATTCGCCGCTTCAGCTGCAAGCCTTGAAGCTATGCCAGCGAAATGTGTCCATGACGGTGCTGGGCGATTTGCAGCAGGGCATTCACAGCTATGCCGGTATTAGTCGCTGGCAGGAGCTGCAGGAGTTGTTCGACGAAAGCGTCACAGGCTTTTTTGAACTGAACCGCAGTTATCGCTCCACGATGGAAATTATTGAATTTGCCAACATCATTCTAAGCGGCATGACAGGCGGGGTTAAACCGGCAGTTCCGGTTTTCCGCAGCGGCGATCCGGTTGTTGTGGAGCAAACGGATGAAGAGGACTGGCTGGCTGCTATTCATGCAACGCTAGTGGAATGGCAGAGCGCAGGCGGCCTGGACACCATTTCCGTAATCGGACGCACGGCGGCGGAATGCGGGACCATCTACGATTATTTGATTGAGCGAGAGATGGAGGTTTCGCTGGTTCAATCCAAGCAGCCGACTTATGGCGGAGGGTTGACGGTGGTTCCGGCCTATTTGTCCAAGGGGCTGGAATTTGACGCGGTGCTTATTGCCGATGCCGGAGCCGAAAAGTACAGCAAAATGGATGCGAAGCTGCTTTATGTCGCTTGTACGCGTGCGCTGCACAAGCTTAAGCTGCTGTATCGCGGCGAGCGGACGCCGCTTTTGAAAGAGGATGGAGAATAGTTGATAGAGGACTGAAATTATTTAGATGGGGGACATGCGCCTTGGATTTGCGAATGCAATACCTATCTTTTTTTGTCATTATGAACGATGGCGAGGATAGCAGCGCCTCAGGCAGACGCTTCAAGCATTATCAGACGATGGACGCCGACGATTACGAGGATAGCGAGCTGAAGAGGTTTCTGGACGAGGAGTTTGTCCGGATTATTAAGCGGAAGGCCGAACGCAATCCCAATACGCCGAACGCTCCGACCAAAATCGGCAGATTTATGGTAGAGCCCGGCTATGAGCTTGGCAGCAACGGCAACTATAACCTGTTCCAGCGGCTGAGGGAAGCGGACACGCAGGAGCGCTACATCGGCATCGCCGACGAGCTGGTGCGGATTTATATGGATACTAGCGCGGTTAGGGGAGGCGCGTTTATTATCGCGCGCGCTCAGCTGCATACCTATTTTAACGAGCCGTTCCTGCTGCTGCTCAAATGCGACTTTGAGCCCAAAATCGCCCGGATTGCCGATGAAAAAAATCTCATTTCCCATGTGGAAATGGCCATCAGCGCCCGCAGCATCAAGTCGATTCAATACCCGCATATGCCGGAGGAAGGCATGCTGGAGCCTTGGGAGCTTAAAATCCATCAGGCCTCCCATGCCCGGTATTTCGAGGATTTCCTGAAATATGTCTCCTACGAAAAGCCGCTGCCCGAGGTTATTGGCGAGCAAGTGGTGGAAATGGTGCACCAATTCATCGCGGACAAATGGCAGGAGGAAGAGGGCACTGAGCGCAGCCAGGAGGAAAACGCGGTGGAGCTATGGGCCGCCAGCGAAAAGCGCGAGCTACAGGAATGGTGGTCGCAGGAGCAGGTGGAAACCGCCGCAGCGGCGCTTGTGGAGCAAAAGCCGGATTTGCCGTTTGCTTTTAAGCTGGGCGGCGTTACAGTGAAGGGACTGCTGTCCGACTTTGGCGGGGCTATCCATTTTGCGAGGCATAACGGCAAATATGTAGCGGTGATTGAAGGAGATGCGTTCCTGTTCGAAAAAGGAATGTCGCCCGTTGAGCTGCTGAACCCCGGCGAGCTGGAGGATCTGCTGCCGGTCATTGGGGCTGAACAGCCGGAGGAGGTTTACGAGGCGTCCGGCAACGGCGACAGCTCCAGCAGCGATACTTGTGGAAGCAGCCCAAGCTCCGACGGAACCACAGGAAGCGGTCCCGACGACGTGCCTTGGTAAAATGAAAGATGGGAGGCGCGGGGCGACGAAGGTTTTGAAGTGTGAAATCGATCCGCGCTTGTAAGGTTGTAGCTGGGGGAATGCTAATTCGCCCAGCTACTTTTTATTTACTTGCTGAAATATCACCATAATTACGAAGTCAACTCTTCCTCGTCCCAAGGCATCCCATAATGAGCCAACGCTATGTTTGACGCTTCAAAGGCTTTTGCTGGTCATTCATGACCGTTACAGCCCGAAATTGCTGGATTTTCATTGAGAAACGGTCATCCGTGTCCTTTAGCGCTCCAAAGTGGGGCACACGGGCTGGATTTAGGGTGGGGACGGACATTAATGTCCATTACACATTGACTTTCCGTCAAAAGCAGCTTTTAAAGGTCATTTTTGTCCGCAAGAATGAAGCTGCCTGCTGCTGCCTGAATTTTAGAATTTTAGAATTTGAGGGGGACAGGCAGTTTATTCCGTAATAATAATTGTGCCTGCATCGACCTGAACCGGATAGGATTCGGCAATCGGGCCTGTAAATACAACCTCAACCTTAACGCCCACCTTTAAATCCGCAGTTGAAGCAGACTCTTGCACACCATTTTTCATTTTAACTATTTTGGTTTCATTCGTTATTCTTGTCAGCGCCTTATCGAAGGTTGACACAGTGGAGGAGCTTTCTCCATCAGCGGCTTCGACCAGAATCATCACAATGTCATCTCCTTCTTGCGAAGATGGGCTCGCGTCATTGTCTGACTGGACCGTAGTGTTGGGGTCCGGTTTTTCTTTGGCCGCATTATCGGAACGTGTCCCTTTCATTACTTGGGTAATGACGCCGTGGATATCTGCGTCTGAGGTGTCATTGTCTCCTTTCCCGGAGACAAAACCTTGTCCGTTTGTATCTACCGCACCAGGATTAGTACTGGCAACAGGGGCGGCAGGCTTCTTCGTGGGCGCCGCTCCTCCGCCAATACCCTTGCTTGCCAGTGCAGTACCTGACAGCATCACCACTAGCAAAGCTGCAACGGTTACAATTTTCATCACATTCTTTTTTGACATTATAATTCAGCTCCTTCATTTTTTTATAACGATTCCGCTACTTTAATCGCTTCTTCTTCAGTGATAGTACCTGTTAAACGATAATGTTTATTCTTCTTGCTCCATCGAAGCTCCAGCTCATTTGGAGCTGACTGCCGAATCCATGCCTCTATATGCGGTATATCAACCTTCCTGAAATCTGCCATATCGTCAAGCAGCGGTTTGGCTTCCAGGCTTAACGTAAAGGCAGAATCTTCCGCTGTATAAATCAATTCGCTGCGCTCCTCCTGAGGGGCTACAATAAGCTGCTTCAATTGGTAGCCATCTGGTACATAAGCAGGCAAGTCGACCAGTGGGGCAATAGAATCCAACCCGATATTTATTTCAGGAGTGCCGATTTCCGTCCATTCATTTCCGGGATTTGGTTCAGATCCGTTTGGACGCTCCATATTTAGCGGTGCAAGCAAGCCAATCGTAAAGAACAGCAGCGCAGTAACGCCAAGAAGCAGCAGGCGCCCGATGATCGAACTCAAGCTGGGCAATGCATGACGGTTAAATATACGACGAGTGGTCTGAGAGCGAAGACGTTCGGTCACTGTTATTTCCTGAAGCGCCTCGTTAATGTGCTTTCTAAATTCAGAAAGTTCAGAAAGCGGATCAGTCCTCATCATCCGGCCTCCCTTCGAGCATCTTCTTAAGCATTAATCTGCCGCGATGCAGGCGGCTTCGCACTGTTCCTTCCGATATGTGAAGGATTTTCCCGATTTCCTGCGTGCTTAGTTCATGATAGTAGTAGAGGAGGATAACATCCTTGAATGGCGTCTTCAGCTTCAGCACGGATTGCAATAGCTCCTTGCTCTGATGTGAAGCGATTATTCGTTCCGTAAAGTCTTCATCCTTTGCGGCTACTTCGTGTTCATTCGGGAGAAACGGGATGACTCGTCTCAACCAGACGCTGCGAAGCATATCCTTGCACGTGTTAATCGTTATACTGAGTATCCATGTCTTCTCGCTGCCCTTACCGCGAAACCGGTCATACTTCCGATGAACCTTGAGAAACACTTCCTGAAACACATCCTCCGCGCGTTGCTTATCGCGCAAATACATGTATGCTGTCCTTAAAACATCGTTTCCGTACAGATCCATGAGGCGGACGGCTTCAGTATTTCTATTTTCAAGATCATGGTTTTCACTTGGCGCCAAAGTAAAAAACACGCTTTTGACCACCCCCTTAACAATTAGACGAATCAGCTCCTGCAATCGCTCCCGTTTCTTGACAATAAATTTGGCTTATGTTGAAAACCGGCTTCTTGAGCGGTATTATTTCATATACCGCTGCTTTTCGCCAGCCACAGCTCTTAAACGTGCGAAGGCAATATGGCTTGCATCTGAAGCTGAAAGGGAGAAGAGGTATGCAACAGACCAAATTAGGCAACGCTGAATAGGCGGAATGGGTGGGGCTTCCAACACTTTAGGAAGCGCTGCTTCGTTCCCCTATTTTTTAGCAAGGGGCGTGTCTTTAAATGAACTTAGTGCTGTTTGCGGCGCTGCTGGCGCTGACCTCATTTTTTGTGGCATCCGAATTTGCTATTATCCGTATCCGGGCAAGCCGCGTGCAGCAGCTGGCGGATGAAGGAGCGCGCAACGCCAAGGCTGTGCAGCAGGTGACAGGGCAGCTTGATGCCTATTTGTCCGCCTGTCAGCTTGGCATTACCATTACCTCGCTTGGCCTGGGCTGGCTTGGCGAACCTACGATTGAGCATGTGCTCAGGCCGCTGTTGTTAAGCCTCGGGGTGGAGGGCAGAACAGGAACGGTTATTTCGTTTGCCGCCGCATTTGTTATTGTTACTTATTTGCACGTTGTATTGGGTGAGCTTGCTCCCAAAACGGTTGCCCTGCATAAGGCGGAGCAGATCAGCTCGTTTACGGCTCCGTACCTTATTGCCTTTTATAAGGCGATGTATCCTTTTATCTGGCTGCTGAACGGGTCTGCAAACGGTCTCGTCCGGCTATTGGGCTTCCGTCCGGCTTCCGAGCAAGAGGCGCATTCGGAGGAGGAGATTCGCCATATTTTAACAGAGAGCCACGAAAGCGGCCTAATTAACGAAAATGAGCTGCTTTACGTCAATAATGTGTTTCAGTTCGATGACAAGCTGGCTCGCGATGTAATGGTGCCCCGCCGCAGGATGATTTGTCTGGATCTGAACAACAGCTATACTAAAAATCTGGCGATTATGCAGGAGGAGCAATATACAAGGTATCCGGTCACCGACGGGGACAAGGATCATGTGGTCGGCTTGCTCAATACGAAGCATTTGTTCCTGCGCTGCGGGGAAGATGGCGTGCCCGATTTGGCGAACCTGCTTCAACCCGTTTTGGCCGTGCCCGACATCTTGCCGGTCAACCGCTTGCTGCGCAAAATGCAGCGGGAGCGGATGCATATGGCCGTGCTCCTGGATGAATTCGGCGGCACGTCGGGACTGCTGACTATCGAGGATATTGTAGAGGAGGTTTTCGGCGAAATCCGCGATGAATTTGACAATGAAGGAGATCAGGATGAGATTGATTTTGCGGAACAAAGAGAAGAAAATGAAATGAGCCAGTATGGACATGCATAAGGATATAAGGAAAGGCTTGAAGGTAAGGGCTTTAAGCTAAAAAGCCGCCGATTGACGAGGGGAGCGCATTAATCGTGATGGATTTGATCCATGCAATTATTATGGGGATTGTGGAAGGGTTAACGGAATTTTTGCCGGTGTCGTCAACCGGTCATCTCATTCTGACGGCGGAATTGCTCAATTTTACCGGCGATCGCGCCAAAACGTTTGAAGTCGTCATTCAGTTAGGCGCGGTGCTGGCCGTGCTGGTGCTGTACCGGAATCGCTTTTTGAAGCTGCTCAATTTTAATTTCCGCAAGGGTAGCGGCCTGAACGCGCTGCATATTGCGCTGGCTATGCTGCCGGCCGGTTTGCTCGGCGTATTGCTTCATGGCGTAATCAAGGAGTATCTGTTTGGTCCGAAAACTGTGCTTGTTGGTCTGGTCATAGGCGGTGTGCTGATGATAATCGCCGACAAGGCCAAGGTTCCGGTGAAAGCGGAGGGACTGGACGACATTACGTACAAGCAGGCTTTTCTGATCGGCTGCTTTCAGATTTTGTCCCTATGGCCGGGCTTTTCCAGATCGGGCTCCACAATATCCGGCGGCATGCTGACGGGTACAAGCCAGAAGGCGTCGGCGGAGTTTACTTTTATCGTGTCGGTTCCCATTATGATGGGAGCAAGCGCCGTTGATCTTGTGGGAAGCCGGGAATTTCTGACGCTGAACGACCTGCCCTTGTTCGCCATTGGGCTAATTGCCGCATTTGTTGTTGGCATGATAGCGGTGGTTACCTTCATCAATATGATGAAAAAAATCCGGCTTAGCTGGTTTGCCTACTATCGTTTCGGGCTTGCCGCATTGTTTGCCTGGATTATTCTCTTCTAAGCTTTTTAAACGTGCTAGTGAAAAAGGTATCTCCGTGTCTCCAGGGACAGGGGATACCTTTTTTCGTAATACTAACGCTTTCAAAATACTGCCGCTTTCGTACTGCTTAGGTTTTTGCGGTCTAAGCTTCGTGCTTTAATACTTTATGATCCAGAACAAATGGACCAAACGGCAGGATTGCCGCTATGGCGGCCAGTGCAACCTTGCGCAGAGGCCAGCTTTTTTCAACCCATACGTGGATAATGGCCAAATAATAGAGGGCAAACAGCAGGCCGTGGACGGCTCCAACAATCGTGACGCCTTCCGGCATATCTCCCCAATATTTCATCGGCATGGCAATAAAAAGCAGCGCAAGAAAAGAGATGCCTTCAATGATTCCCATCAAGCGGAGCCGGCCAATCGTTGTTTTAAACATAACAGGACCTCCCTCGGGCAACAATCTGGATGCTAGAGTCGCCGAAGCGGACTCTTTAGCGGGGTGCCAGTCCGCTCCACAACAGTTCTACGATATCTGAGGCAGATTGTTCCACTGTTTGCAAATCGTTCACAATTTCCTTGCGATTTCTCACAGTCAGCATGGAGGTGAACAGATGAGAGAGAAGTACAGGATCGCATTGTATTATTTCGCCGTCGTTAATTGCTTTTTCGAAAGCATGCTGAAGCACCACGTGCAGCATGCCTTCTCCTTCGCGGATCGCCGCAATTTGCTCCTCCGACAAGCCGAGCGATGCCTCGCGCATCATGGTTTCAAAATCGACATGCGTATTTTTCATATGTCTCGATGCAACTGTCTGCATGCGTTCGCGGAGCGTTCCTGGTCCGTTAATGATCGCAGCAGTGCTGTCATGCGCCATTTTTAAAACAAATAACAAGCATTCGGTAAATAGAATGGACTTGTTGCTGAAATAATAATAAACACTGGCTTTTGTAAGGCCGCATGCCTTGGCAACCGTTTCAAGCGAGACCTTCTCAAAGCCTTGCTCCATAAAGAGAAAGGAAGCGGTGCGCAGGATTTGCACCATGGTTTGCGGGGATTCCGTTGCTTTCGGCCGGCCCGGTTTGCGTTTGCCGTTTGATTTGTTCAAGGCCTGGTCCTCCAATTCAAAAATTTTTCATAAATCGCTGTTGATTAATTAACCTTTGGGTATATATAATTATATTGTCTATAACCATATTGTATACGAAACGTGTTAGAAGTGCGAGTTTAAAACCTGCGTTTCAACATTGAAACAAGAGAGGAAAGGGATGAAGGGAACATGTTTACGAAAATAGGAGGGCTATTTACCGGTCCCAAGGCTCGGTGGGCGACGTTTGCGGCATGGATCGTTATTGCGGCGATTTTGACTGTCGCATTGCCTGCAGTAGGAGACGAGGAACGGAACAACGCGCCAAATCTGCCAGACAACAGTCCTTCTGTTGAAGCGGCAGCGCTTTTGAAGGAGAATTTTCCAGCTAATACTGGATTGCCTGCGCTGCTGGTCTGGCATAGGGAAGGCGGCTTGAACGAGCAGGATTACGGTCTCATTATAGAAACCTCCCGGCAGCTGGCGGATTCTCCGCTTCAGGGACAGGAAGCGGGAATTCCGCTTCACCAATTGCCTCCGCCGGTTCTTCAGGGCATGGCGTCCGAGGATGGAAGCACGCTGGTTCAGCCGGTTCCATTCCAGGAGGGCATGGAAACCGAAGAGCTTAAGGAAAGCTTGCACAAGCTTCAGGACCGGATCAGGACAACGGCGGGGAATGATCCCTTTGCCGTCGAGACGGGCACTGAATTAAGTGCCAGAATTACGGGCCCTGCGGGTATTGCAGTAGATGCAACGGATTTGTTCCTGAATGCGGATTTTGTGCTTCTGCTTGCTACTGTATTACTTGTGTTAGTGCTGTTGCTGCTCATATATCGTTCCCCGATTCTTGCCGTCATTCCATTGATCGGGGTCGGATTCGCTTATGCCGTAACAAGCCCGCTGCTAGGCTGGATGGCAAGAGAGGGCTGGATTGCGGTAGATTCCCAGGCCATCGCCATTATGACGGTATTGCTGTTTGGCGCAGGAACTGACTATTGCTTGTTTTTTATTACCCGGTTCCGTCAGGAGCTTACGAAAACCAGCGATCGCAAAACAGCGCTGCGCCATTCCTTTCAAGGCGCTTCCGGCGCTATAGCCATGAGCGGCTTTACAGTCGTACTATCGCTTCTTGCTTTGTTAGTAGCTAAGTTTGGCGCTTATCAGCGGTTTGCGGTGCCATTTAGCCTTTCCATTCTTATTATGATGATTGCCAGCCTCACGCTTGTACCGGCTTTGCTTGCGATTATCGGGCGCGCTTCATTTTTCCCCTTTATTCCGCGAACAACGGAGGAAGAACGCGAGCTTGCAAAGAAAAAAGGAAAAACATACAAACCTCATGATCCCGAAAGAAAAATGGGTGCTCGAATCGGCAATCTCGTTATCGCCAAGCCATGGAGAGTGGTTGTCAGCTGCACGCTGGTATTAGGTTTGCTTGCGGCATTTGCCACACAAATTTCGTTTACCTATGACCTGCTGTCGTCCTTTCCTAAGGATATGCCGTCACGGCAAGGCTTTGAGACCATTGCGAAGGCCTATACGCCAGGGGAACTGGCGCCAGTGACGGTCATTGTGAAGGATGGAGGGGCGGAGAGCGATCTTCGCGAGACGCTGGCGGCGAATGCTGCGGTTGACCATGTCGGCGAGCGGCAGGTCAGTGAAATCGACAATGCTTATTCGTCCTACAGCGTTGTGCTGGATATCAACCCGTATTCATTGGAGGCTATGTCCGCCATTCCCGAATTGAAGGAAGCCGTGGCTGCAAAGCTTGAGGCCGACGGGGTAGCTAATGCCGCTTCCTCCGTATGGCTAGCCGGCCAGACTGCTGAGCAATATGATACCAAAATGGTGACCGATCGCGATAACGCCGTTATTATTCCGCTGGTCATCGGCCTGATTGCGGTGCTGCTGCTAGCTTATCTGCGGTCGATTACTGCAACAGCCTATCTTATTTTGACCGTCTTATTGTCTTATGCGGCAGCGCTTGGCCTGGGATGGATTATTCTGCATTATGGCTTTGGCGTTGAAGCCATCCAAGGATCTATTCCGCTTTATTCCTTTGTGTTCCTGATCGCGCTTGGCGAGGATTACAACATCTTTATGATCTCCAGCATATGGCAAAAGGCAAAGGTTATGCCGCTGAAGCAAGCGATCAAGGAAGGCGTAGCAGAAACCGGAGGGGTAATCACCTCTGCCGGACTTATTCTGGCCGCTACCTTTGCGGTACTTGCAACGATGCCGATACAGGTGCTTGTCCAATTTGGCCTCATTACGGCGATTGGCGTTTTAATGGATACCTTTATCGTCAGGCCGTTTCTGGTGCCAGCTATTACGGCCATTGTTGGCAAAGCCGCTTTTTGGCCGGGCCGCCATAAAACCACAGAGCAGCATAAAGCGGCTTCTGCTGAGTAGTTCCGTATGGCACAGAAAAGCCAATTAGATTTGCTAGAGCCACGAGTAGAAGGGCTTGGCATTTCGATCAAAACAGCTTAGCTTTGCTTGAGCCAGAAAAAAAGCCTTGGCTTAGCCGATAAAACAGCCGCCGCGATCATCCCTTAAGCTTAAGGGAGTCATTGCGGCGGCTGTTTGTTTTGCCTGTATCAAAGCCCGGTTAAACGAGGTCTGGGGTAATAGGAAAACCCCGGATATTTGACAACGGGCCATTTTTCTTTTCTGAGGACATCAAGCACTTCAGGACCAATATTCAGATTGCTGGCAACCAGCTCTCGAGGCGTAAGCGCCATCCATTGATTAAGCGATACGTCCTGAAATCGGCTGCTTTTGAATATTTCCAGAAACCAGATCGTTTCTGTGCCTGTGTTCTGAATATAGTGGCCGTATGCAAACGGCACGTAACCAACGTCGCCCGCGCGCACATCGAAGGTTCTTGCGGCGCCGTTGCCCGCAAACGCGGTCATGCGTCCTTGACCGGAGAGATAATATTGCCATTCGTCGTTGTTGGGATGCCAATGAAGCTCGCGCATGGCCCCAGGCTGTATTTCAACCAGCGCCGCCGCGATTTGGGTGGATATAGGGAAGTTGGAGGAATCGACGATGCGAACGCTTCCTCCGGGTGTTCGGATAGGCTCTTGCGCAAGCAGGGAATGCTTGAACGTCAGCGGAATAGTTCCGTAAGGAGACTGAACCTGCTGTGAAGACAGCGGACCGGGTACACGGTCCTGATAAATATACACCTGCTGTGCAGGAATAGAGGAAAACGCTTCGGCTGGAACGCCAAAATTGGCCGAAAGAACATCCTTTGGCGTATGGGCAAACCAATCCGAAATGGACAAGGTGTTTAAGTCGGAAAAATGACCGTCGTCGAATACAAGCAGAAACTCGCAGCCGTCCTCAAGCCCCTGGATGGAATGGGGAATGCCGGGCGGAAAATACCATAAGTCGCCAGGGCCGACATCGGCAATAAAGTTGCGTCCATCTTGATCAACGGCAGTAATGCGGGCATGCCCCAGAAGCATATATGACCATTCGGCCTGCTGATGCCAGTGCAGTTCCCGGACGCCGCCGGGGGTAAGGCTCATATTAACGCCCGCAATCGTTGTAGCTACGGGAAGCTCGCGAATTGTAACTTCTCTCGACCAGCCGCCATGGTTAAGCTTCATATTAGTGTCGGAGAATGAAAAACGCAGGTTTGGGACAAGTCCCGCATCTGTAACGGGGGGAACAAGCATATCCGGATTTTGCAAATCCCGCATGATGTCCCTTGGCCCGCGGTCAACGCCGCCCGCTCCGTCTGGCCGGATAGGCTGAGGAATATAGGGTGTTCGCCCTGGAATGCCTTCGGAATTGTCCATATCGGTCACCTCTTCTGCGCAAAAATGAACTCAACTGGGTATACCTATGCACGCCGGGCGATGAGTATGCCTGAAGAAGCTGAACAACTCTTGCTGGTCATGGATGATCTGAACATACATAACATTAGCTCGCAATGTAACCTTTTCATGTCTGCTAACGTCTTATTGTGTATCATTTTATAAAGGTGGTATATCATGCCAAAATCTTTTACAATATCCGCTTTATTGTTATCCATGATTTTGTTAGCAGCCTGCAGCAATGAGGCAGCTACAAATACACCAAACAAAGTAACCAATTTATCAGCACAACAAATCACCAAGGAAAAAAACAGTGTGCAAGCACCTGAAACGGAGCAGCCGGAGGAAACGGTTTTTAAAGCTGAACTGGCAATTGACATCAAGTCTGTGGAGAATCAACTTACAGAAAACGAACGTCCACTGCTGGATGTACTTGAAAAAAATCTAACCGCACTCGTTGAGCATAATCATGCTGCGTTTCAATCCGGGTTTGTTGATGAAAAATTAGCCGATACATTAGCCTTTTATTATGGTGAAAATCTTCAATATAAGTTCACGGGCATCGAAAGTGTTGAGTCCTATACCAACCCCAAAAACCAGGTTCATATTACAGTCATTGGAGAATGCCTGGACACTAATACCGGCAGGATTGATACAGTGAAAATGATGTATGCGATTCGGCAGAGCGATCAAGGCAACTGGGACATATACACAATTGATTAATATAACCCCGCAATAGAATTGAGAGGAGATAGAGGAATGGGCGAAGCATTTAACATGGAGTCTCACATCGCGGAGCAAAAAACAATGTGCCGAAAATATAAAGCGGACTATATGGAAAGCGAGCTTCATCTTAAGGTGGGTATTTCCTGGAATGTCAAGGAGGGAGTTGAGCCCATTCACGGCTTGCGCCTGATGCCGGAGGGCGACACAACGGGATGGTACATATGGGGAGATGAATATTCGGACGCTGATGACTTTTTTGTGCCGCTCCATGTAGCCCATCTTGATGAATGGGACCCCAAAATCAGCAAATATTTGGGGCTTCCGCCCGGCTGGCGGTTTGTTATTGCCGAGGACTACGAGGATGTTTGGTTTGACGAAGGGCTGCTGAAGCGCTGATGTATTGTAAGGGACTTTCAGACAGCCCCTTTCGTATTATTAGGCCAGCCAGATATTACTGGTTGGTCTTTTTTTATGGTCATTCTATGATGGCGGTAGCCGGGAGAACGT
>NZ_LYPA01000018.1 GCF_001675045.1 Paenibacillus oryzae | reverse complement strand
CCATTAAAGTGGATAGTTAACACTTCGACAGAGGCTTATGGAAATCCTTGTTAGTTAATTGGTCCGTCGTAGAAAAAAAAGAAGACCGCGCAGTTAAGGCGGTCTTCATTCTTCAACAGTATTGTAATTAGCGGCGGGAACGCGGAGCGGCCGTTGAGGAGCGGATAATCAGCTCTGTTTGCAGCGCTATACGCTGCGGCTGCGCCCCTTGTGCCGCGGTCTGCGCCCGCTGTGGCTGCGACTGGCGCTCGCGGAATTCGCGCAGCAGCAGCTCAACGGCAGTAGCTCCAAGCTTTTCAACTGGCTGCGCAATGGAGGTCAGCGGCGGATCGGTAACAGAAGCAAGTATCGTATTATCGAAGCTGACTACAGATAGCTCTTGCGGAATGGAAATTCCTGCTTCCTTGGCGGCCTGCAAAGCGCCGATTGCCAGCAGATCATTACAGCAAAACAGCGCCGTCGGCCGTTCCGGCAGCGCCAGCAGCTCTCTTGCCTGCCGCCGTCCGTCCTCCACCCGGTATTTGCATTGGCGTACATGATCAAGCGGCAGCTCAATGCCCTGCTCGTCTAGCCGCTCCCTGAAGCCGCGCAGCCGCTCCCGGCTGCTGCTGATCTCCAGACTTTCGGACAGAACCGCCATGCGCCGATGTCCCAGCCCCAGCAGATGCTCTGCCGCATCGCGGCCGCCTTGACGGTCATCGGAAACGACAGTATGCGCTATTGTCCCGGCATAAGCCTCCCTGCCTATCATCACGGTTGGAATAGACCAAGCGTTATCCCGCAACATCGAAGTATCGCCAACGCCCGTTCCGATAATAATGCCGTCAACCTGCTTTTGCCTGAGAACGGAAATATATTGCTCAATCCTCTCATTCCTGTTATCAGTCCCGCATATGATGACGCTATAGCCAAGCTCATGTCCCCGCTGCTCCACCGCACGGGCCACCTCCGCAAAAAACGGATTGGCAATGTCCGGAATGAGCAAACCCAGCGTATACGTATGCTTTCCGGTCAGAGCAGAAGCGATAACGCTAGGCTGATAGTTTAACCGGTCCATAATGGCAATGATTTCGCTGCGCTTCTCCTGGCTGATTTTGCCCTTGGCGTTGATTACCTTGGAGACCGTCGCGATTGAGACACCGGCTTCCTTTGCAATATCATAAATAGTTGCTTTCATATCCGTTTCCCCGCTATGAAATCATGTAATGGAATCATTTACCTCTATTATGAAGGGATCAAGACTCCTTTGGCAATCCCAACCGGAAGCTGGCGGTCAAAAGAATAGGCAAACAGCCCGCGATAACACTTGTCTATCGCCGTTTCGGAAACAGCCATTCATGATCCGGATCATTATAAAACTTCCATGTCCGGGTCGGCCCCGCCATTACGTTCAAGTAATACACCTCGTAGCCGGCAGGAGCCGCAACGGGATGATACCCCTCCGGCACCAGCACCGCCTGCCCGTCCTTGACCGCCAACGTTTCGTCAAGCGTTCGATCGTCGGTATAGACCCGTTGAATGGCAAAGCCTTGCCCCGGATCAACGTGAAAATAATAGGTTTCCTCCAGAAGCGACTCCTCTGGCAGAGCGTCCCGGTCATGCTTGTGCGGCGGATAGCTGGACCAGTTTCCTTCCGGCGTAAATACCTCCACCACAAGCAAACTGTGCGCGGGATGGCTCTCCGGCAAAATATTTTGCACCAGGCGCTCCATGCTTCCGCTGCCTCGAACCTCCACGCCAACCTGCTCCGGCGCTATAAGCCTCGCTTCATAGCCGCCGCCTGATGGCGCGGAGCATACCGCAAGCTCCAGCTCCGTTAAAGCAACAACCTCGTATCGGTCAGCCCCCGGCACATATACCGAATAAGGAGGGATTTTTTCAAATACGCTCATCCGGGCGCCGATATTATTCCATTCCGCCTTTGCCGTCGCTACATTTGCTTTGCCGCTAAGAAGCACCAGACAAACCTCGCGTTCACCCGTTTCGGCGCTAAAGCTTTGTCCCGCCTCAAGCTTCACAACCTTAAACCCAACATAAGTCCAGCCCGCCGATTCCGGCGTAATATCGAGGACTACGCCGTCCGCTCCGGGATTTTCTAGCTGGGGCACTATCAGTTTTGATGCCATTGTTTTTTCACCTCTCGCTTTTGCTTTTGTGCTCACCCATATGACAATCAGAATCGCTCTGTTTATGCTTGCTGGCCTATTGCGAAATTGCGGATTGGGCAGCCTCCGTCAGCTTGACAGGCCGGCCCAGTTGGAGCGATTGTTTGGCGGCAAGCGCCATCAGCTCTGCCTGATAGGCATCCCGTCCGCTTACCGGCACAGCTGTTCCATCTTTTATGCTGGCGATAAACTGCGCCGCTTCATCAATATACGCGCCATTGTACCGCTCCAGGAAAAAATGCAGCGGCTTGTCGCGCCGTACGCCTTCCGCCGTATGCACCTCGGCGCTGTTGGGATAATCATTGGATACGGCAGCGCTGCCGCCTGAGCCGAATACCTCTACGCGCTGGTCGTAGCCGTACACCGCCTTGCGGCTGTTGTCGATTACGCCTAACGCTCCGCTGGCAAAAGTAATCGTAACCACCGCTGTATCGACATCTCCGAACTGTGCAAATACGGGGTCCACCAGCACTGCGCCGGTAGCATATACTTCAACCGCTTCGCTTCCCGAAAGGTAGCGGGCCATATCGAAATCATGGATCATCATGTCCATGAACAAGCCGCCGGAAACCTTAATATAATCCGCGCTTGGCGGCGCGGGGTCGCGGGACGTAATTTTGATCAGATGGGGATCGCCGATGTCGCCGTTCCTTACAAGCTCCCGCACTCTGCTGAAATTATGGTCGAACCGGCGGTTAAAGCCAATTTGCAAAATAACTCCGTTGCTCTCCGCCGCCTCTATCGCTTCCTTTGTTTCGGCAAGATTCATGCTGACCGGCTTTTCACAAAAAATATGCTTGCCCGCAGCTGCTGCCTGCTTGATCAACGGAACATGCGTATCCGTTGGCGAGCAAATAAAAATAGCCTGAATGTCGGGATCGGCAAGCAATACGCCGCTGTCCTGCGCGACGACCGGAATGCCCCGCTCCGCCGCCCACTCCCGCAGCTCGTCATTTCCAAAAGGGTCGCTAATGCCGGCGACCGCCGCTTGGGGATGTCTCAGCAGGTTTTCCGCATGGATTCTGCCGATGCGCCCCGCTCCAATAATGCCAATCTTCACCTTGTCCATAGATATAAACCCCATTTCATCGGCATGTACTTCTCGAAAACTTCACTTCGTGCTGAAGAGTAAACTTGATGAATTTTGACGCCTACCAGCGGGCAGTCACCATTTTTTTGCGAGTGAAAAACTCTACGCCGTCCGTGCCATTGGCATGCAAATCGCCGTAAAACGACTTTTTCCAGCCGGAAAACGGGAAAAACGCCATAGGCGCCGGCACGCCCAAATTAATGCCCAGCATGCCTGCATCAATCGTTTCGCGGAATTGACGCACGTAGCTGCCGTTTTGCGTAAACAAGCAAGCTCCGTTGGCAAATTCGGAACGGTTAGCCAGTTCGATAGCTTCCTCCAGGGTTTCCGCACGAACAATCGACAGTACGGGAGCAAAAATTTCGTCCTCCCAAATTTTCATGCTGCTGTTTACACCGTCAAAAATCGTCGGCCCGACAAAATATCCCTTCTCCTCCGTCGCCGCATCCTTGCGACCGTCGCGAAGCAGCAGCGCTCCCTCCTGCTCTCCGATTTCAATATATTTCAACGTCCGCTCCTTGTGAGACTCCCGAATAACGGGGCCAAGGAACACGCCTTCCTCCATACCGTTGCCGATATTCAGCCCATCGGCGGCTTCCTTCAGCTTCGCAACAAGGGCGTCGCCAATATCGCCAACCGCAACCACAACCGCACACGCCATGCAGCGTTCCCCGGCCGAGCCGAAGGCTGCGCCGACAATTTGCCCCACCGCTCCATCCAGATCGGCGTCCGGCATTACGATGGAGTGATTTTTAGCGCCTGCGAGCGCCTGTACTCTTTTGCCATGAGCAGTGCCTTTTGTATAGACGTATTCCGCTACCGGCTGCGAGCCAACAAAGGAAATCGCCTTGATATCCTTGTGCTCCAGCAGACCGTTCACCACATCATGCGCGCCGTGCACCACGTTCAGCACGCCAGCCGGCAGGCCCGCTTCCGCAAACAGCTCCGCCAGCCGGTTCGCAAGCAGAGGCGTCCGCTCGGACGGCTTCAATACAAACACATTTCCGCATGCAATCGCCAGAGGGAACATCCAGCACGGAACCATCATCGGAAAGTTAAACGGCGTAATGCCGCCAACGATGCCAACGGGGTAACGGTACATCGCGGATTCCAGATTCGTTGCGATATCCGGCAGCACCTTGCCCATCATGAGCGATGGCGCGCCCGCCGCAAACTCCACGCATTCAATGCCTCGCTGCACCTCTCCGTAGGCTTCGGCATAGCTTTTTCCGTTTTCCAGCGTAATGATTGTGGCCAGCTCATCCCAATGCTCCACCAAAAGCTGCTGATATTTGAAAAGGATCCGCGCCCGGCGAGGTACGGCCGTGCCGCTCCAGCCCGGGAAGGCCTTCCGCGCAGCCTGAACCGCCTCATCCACCTCGTCCGAACCGGATAGCGGCACATGGGCGATGATTTCTCCGGTTGCCGGATTGTAGACCGCTTCGGTCCGCGCCGATCGGGAAGCCACCCATTGTCCTCCGATAAAGTTGCTGATGTTTTGCGCTTGATTGTTAGCCTGATTGTTAGCCATTTGTTGTCTCTCCCCTTTCTTGTCCTTCTTTTATGCTTGAGTCCCTTGTTCAGCCTGAGCGATGAAATCATTCACTTGCTTTGCCGTAGGCATGGCGTCGGAGCAGCTATGGCTGGATACAACGATTGCAGCCGCCGCGCTGCCGTAACGCATGCAATCCGAAACGCTCCATTGCTGCATCAAGCCATACAGAAAACCGGCCGCATAGGAGTCCCCCGCGCCAAACGTCTTGATGACCTTTGCCTGAAAGCTGTCCGCGCGATGACTATTGCCATCCTTCGTATAAGCGATAGAGCCTTCCTTGCCGTGCTTGATGACGACGATGCCGGCCTTGTAGCCGAACCATTTTGACGCCGTAATCTCATCGCTTCGTTCCGGATTTTCTCCAAATTGCTCCATCATGTCGAATTCCTCGCGGGTGCCGATGATGATATCGCATTTTTCCGCCGCCAGATTGTAAAATACCGCCGTTTCCTCGTCCGACTTCCACGTATATGGCCGATAATCCAGATCAAACGCGATAACAGCGCCATGTCTGCGGGCATACTCCAGCGCCTGGAATACCGCTTCGCGCGAAGGGCTTTGCGCCAGCGCCGTACCTGAAATGAGCAGCAGTCTCGTTCCCGCGATCAATTCCTCGTTTACCTCGCTTGGCTCCAGCAGAAGATCCGCTACATTGTCCCGGTACATCAGGATGCTGCAATCCGTTGGACTTTTAATTTCCGTAAACGCCAAGCCTGTTACAGCTCCTGTCCGGTCCGTTACGACTCCGCTGGTACTGATGCCGTTTTGCTCCAGATACCGGACGATAAACCGGCCCATCTGGTCATCCGCCACCTTGCCGACAAAACCGGCGTTCAGCCCCAGACGAGCCATGCCGATACATATATTCGCCGGCGAACCTCCGACGTATTTCGTAAACGTAACCGTATCTTCCATAGGCCGGTTGATTTCATTGGCGTTCAAGTCGATACATAAACGCCCGACCGCGACAAAATCGCTTTGCTTGCCGGTTGGAAACTGAATCATGCCGTCATCTATCCCTTCTTACTGGAAATTGTTCAAAATCGCTACAGGCTCAACGGGGTGCCAACAGGCTTTCTGCCGGGTATGCCTCACTTGCAACTGCGAGCCTGCATATTGCGACCGGAGCCGCTTTGTAGATAGTTCTCTTTTCTGCTGCTTGAATGACAAAGACATCCATGACCGTTAGAAGTCATTTTTCAAGAAAAATCAGTTTCTAAAGGACATCCGCGACCGTAAGAGCATCTTTCTGCTCCAAAAACCGTATTTTTACCGGCCTAACGGACAAATGTGACCGTTCTTTATGAAAAACCAAGCAATTGAGGGCTCTTACGGTCATCCATGACCGCTACAATGCTGCACAACAAATCATTCATGACCGCTACACTGCTGCTCAACACATTTACTTTTTGTTACGACTGAGCCGCCAGCATTCTCAAATAGCTCAATGCCCGTTCCGCATAAGGATACGGAGGATGAATCGCCGGGTCCTGCTCGCCCTCCAGCATAGCCCAGCCGTCATATCCTCTTGCCTGCAGCTCCGCGATAATAGGGCCAAAATCCAGACATCCGTCTCCCGGCACAGTGAAAACTCCTCTGCGGATGCAGGTCACGAAATCGCACCCGTCCCGCCGCGCCTCGTCCAGCGCCTCCTGGCGTACATCCTTCAGATGCACATAGCCTATCCGGTCATAGTGCTTCTTCAGAAGGCTTAGAGGATCGCTTCCGCCGTAATAGGCATGGCCGGTATCGTATAACAGCCAAACAAGCGACGGGTCCGTAAGCTCCATCAGTCTGTCGATTTCCTCCGGGCTTTCGACAACCGTTCCGCCGTGATGATGATACGTCAGCTTCATCCCGTATTCCCTGGCGATTGCTCCGGCGGCGTTGAGGCCATCCGCTAGGCTTCTCCAGCCCGCTTCATCCAGCCGCAGCACTTCCTTTTCATTTGGCGTACGGCGAGGGTCAAAATGGAGCGAGCCCCCAACCTCAGCCGTGCTGATTACGGTGCTTCCCATTCCATGGAGAAATTCCACATGCTTGCGATAAGCTGCCAGCTCCTGCTCTAGCCAGGAGGGATCGGAAAACAATACCGACTTCCACTGGGAAACCAGCTGAAGCCCGCGCGATGCCAGCTCCGACTTTAATACCTCGGGATCTTGCGGATACTTTCGGCCCATTTCCGTTCCCGCCAGGCCTAACCTGCTAATATCATCCAAAATGCTTTCATACGTCGTATCCGCCCCATGCTCTCGCACATCCTCGCCAACCCAATTAATGGGATGTGCACCCAACTTGAATGTAAACGGTTTGCCCATTGCTTCCCCTCCCGTTTTTGCGCCCGCCTATGCTCACCGCTGTCTCAACCTCTTGCGCGGGTATGTCGCTGCATATACTGCTTTCTTGACCCTGATGGCTTGTTTCAAATGCATGTACCTGTATAGAACCTCATTTAACTACAAGCTGCGCGCCTCGCCGCTCCGCTTCGCCATCCGTTCATGCGCCGCCTCTACCTTTTCGCTAGCGGATACCTCCGGCACGCCAACCCGCCACCAGGATTCGTATCCTCCGGAATTGGTTCCCGGCAGCACTTTAATGTCGATTAGCGTACTTGTGTTTTCCTGGCTCGCTTGCTGCAGCGCGGAGCGAAGCTCCTCCTCCGTTGTGGCCGTATATGCCTTTACGCCCATGCTGCGGGCATGAGCCGCAAAATCGATAGGCAGATAAGCTCCGCCCAGCCTGTCGCTGCTGTCCCGATAGCGGAATTCATTGCCGAAGCCGTCGCTGCCATGCTCGCGCTGCAAATTATGAATGCATTGGAAGCCGTGATTGTCAAACAGGAGAACCGTAATTTTGACTCCTTCCTGAAGACTTGTCACCAGCTCGGAATGAAGCATCAAATAGCTGCCGTCGCCCACCAGCGCATATACGTTGCGGCTTGGCTCGGCCAAAGCGGTACCAAACGCTCCGCTAACCTCGTACCCCATGCAGGAGAATCCGTATTCCATATGATAAGTTCGAGGTTCGGCAGGACGCCACAGCCGGTGCAGATCGCCCGGCAAGCTGCCCGCGGCGCAAAGCACAACATCAGACGGCTGCAAGCTTTCGTTAATGATACCCAAGACGCGTGTCTGCGCCATGCCTTCCGCCGCCTCCAGCGCATAAAGGCGGTTTACTTCTCCGTCCCACTCCGATTTCAGACCCGACAGCTCACCTTCGCCGTATCCGCTCCGATAACCGGAAGCCGTCAATGCCGCCTTCAAAGCTTCCAACCCTTCGCGCGCATCAGCCGTAAGGCACAAGCCGTCCAGCTTAAAGGAATCAAAGGCGCTTACATTCAAATTGACAAACTGCACATCCTCACGTCCAAAAGCCGATTTGGATGCCGTTGTAAAATCGGAATACCTCGTGCCGACGCCGATAATGACGTCCGCCTCCCGCGCCAGCCGGTTAGCTGCCATCGTTCCCGTCACGCCAACGCCGCCCATGTTAAGGGGATGGTTCCAGGGCAAAACGCTTTTTCCCGCCTGCGTTTCCGTTACCGGAATGCCAAAGGCCTCGGCAAAAGCCTGCAGCTCCTTCTCAGCGCCGGAATACAACACCCCGCCGCCAGCGATAATAAGCGGCCTGCGTTTGCCGGCAATAAGCTCCGCTGCGCGCTTCACCTGACCCGAAGCTGCCGGGCGGCGGTCGATGATGTGTACCCGTTTGGCAAAAAACGCCACGGGATAATCGTAAGCCTCCGTCTGCACATCCTGCGGCAGGGCCAGCGTCACCGCTCCTGTTTCGGCTGGATCGGTCAGCACCCGAATCGCTTGCAGAGCCGCGCTCATCAGCTGCTCCGGGCGAACGATGCGGTCCCAGTAGCGGCTGACCGGACGAAATGCATCCACGGCTGATATCGTATAATCGCTTGGAACCTCAAGCTGCTGAAGCACGGGATCAGGCTGCCGGCAGGCAAAATTGTCGCCTGGCAGCAGCAGCACCGGAATGCGGTTAATGGTAGCTGTAGCAGCCGCTGTCACCATATTCAGCGCTCCTGGACCGATGGAGGAAGTGCAGCCGTAAATTTGCAGTCTGCCGGATTGTTTGGCAAAAGCCGCAGCCGCATGCACCATACCTTGTTCATTTTTGCCCTGAATGTAACGAAGGTCGCCTCCGTCGCGCTCCAGCGCCTCGCCGATTCCCGTTACGTTGCCATGACCAAAAATCCCCATAATTCCTTTAACAAATTTGATTTCCTTGCCGTCGACCGACACATATTGATTATCCAAAAACCTGAGCAGCGCTTGTGCCATCGTTAATCTGACCGTGTTTGCTTTGTCCATGCTTTTTTGTTGCCTCCTTCCATATAGTAGCCTTAGCCTTAGCCTCATCTTCTTCTGTCTTCGCCTGATGCCGTCCGGGAATTGCTTATCCATTCCAGCCAACCTTCCAATCTTTACATCCAATCATCTATATAAGCTCAACTATTGACGCTTCGGTCATTTAGTTGAGTTTATATCGTTTATTGAAGGTGCGAATTCTCTTTCGTCAGCCTCATTCATTGCATAAAAAGAATCATGGCGCTGTTACATGGCTTCATTCCAGTGGGGTAAGCGCTTAACCCGCTAAATGCCAAGCATGCGGCTTACGCCCCATGCAGCAGCTTTTATGTTTAACTTGTTTTCGCCAATGTCCGCTTGAGCAAGCTGATCTCCACGCCAGCCAGCATCATAATGCCGATGCCGTGATTGTCATTAATAACGGTACGCAGATCAAACATGTAATAGTCCGCGCTATACGAATATCTGGAGCCGCTGCATACGCCGTGCACATTGCCCTGACGGTCGATGGCTTCGCCCGCCAGCCCACGCCACGCCTTCAGCGCCGCTGCCGTATACCGCTCGGGATCGTTCAGCCAGCCGAAGCGGACGCCGCGGGCAAAGGCATAGGCAAACATGGCTGTGCAGGATGCCTCCTCGTAAGCATCCGGCCTGTTCAGCACTTGATGCCATAACCCCGACTCACCCTGCACGGCTGCAATCCCTTCGCATAGCTCATGCAGCATAGCAAGCAAATCATTGCGCTGAGGGTGGGTTGCTGGTAGCTTCTCCAGCAGCTCCGTCAACGAAAACAGACACCAGCCATTGCCCCTGCCCCATGGAATGCGGGTCGCTTTCCCATATTTAAAATCAAAAACATGGGACATCAAACCTTCGGATTCCATAAGCAGATAGCTGCGGAATAGCAGGAATTGCCTGGCTGCTTCGTCCAGCGCTTCGCTTCTTCCGGTTGCTTCCGCATAACGAATCAGGAAGGGCGCGCTCATATACAAATCGTCGGCCCACATCGTCGTTGCGGAATATTCCCCGGGACATAACCGGTAAAACGCTCCATCCTCCCGCCGCTCCAGCTTGCCCAGCATAAACTCCGCGATACGGTCGGCGATAGCCATAAAGCTTCGGTCGCCTGTCATCAGATGCGCCTCCAGCATCGCCGAACCAAACGAGCCGCAATTGTCCAGCATTTTAATCAGGACAAGCTGGTGATTAATCGACGGAAAGCCGTATTCATCGCGATCCCATAGCGAGTAGTCATACATGTCCGTGCAGGTGCGAATATGCGAAATAGCGTAATCGGTCAAATCCTGGCGTCCCAGCTCGCGGCCCATGCGCAGCAGACCATACATCGTAACGCCAAGCGGGTAATCCCACCGTCCGTAATTGGTGGCCGAGCCGGTTGTCCATTTGTTGCTCAACATCGCATTTTCGTAAAAAGGCCGCATTCTGGCATCCGGCGCATCCAGGCTCCAGTACACATAGTTGCCCGGAGCTGTCGAAGGAAATAACATCGAAGCGGCGCAGGCTTCATCCGGCTGTCCTTCAAAAGAAGGATCGCAAGGTCCTGCCAGCAGCCAAACGCCATCATGACCATGCACAGGCAACGGCAGCTTTAACGGCAGCTCCTGACCGTTTGCTTGATTAACCGCAGTCAGCGTAAAGCCCCAGCCTGCTCCGCTTCCTCCCGTTTTGACAAAAACTCGCAAAACGCCAGGCTCGACCGAAGCCGCTATGCTGTAGCTGCCTGTGTCCTTGACATCGGCGGCAAGCCTATCCGCAAGCCAGATACTTGTTGGCCCCTTCACCTCTCCGCGAAGAATAACCTCTCGTACGCCATAAGGAATCTCAATAGAGCTCCAGCCATAGCCGACAGCCCCGTCCAAAGATATCTCCCTTTCGCTGCATTCACGCTTGAACACGCGCTCAAAGCTGCTCAACGCAGCTTCATCCGGGCTCCAATGAAGGCGCGGAAGCCAGGCGCAGCCGCTATGCTCCTCGGTACCAGTGAAATCCGGCACGCCGTGCTCCCCGCCGAAGCGGGATTCACTGAAGGGCCCCGCATACACCCAGCCTGCGCTGCCGGAACGAGTGGCGAACGGAGACAATACCTGAAGAATTCTGACTTTGCCTTCCTCCGCGCCAAAACGGCAGCCAAATCCGGCTTCCGTCCGTTTTGCTTCCAGCAGGAGCGTATTCCAGCCTTTACGCAGCAGCAGCGGAATAACGGCGCGCGCCCCGGGCTTCAGCTCGTCAACCGCCGTCGACCGATAAACCAACGCACCGTTTACATAAAAGCAAACAGGACCAAAGGACTCCAGCAAGGCGTCCAATGATCGTTCGTCATCGCTCCAGACTATTCCGTACATGTACCCGTAAGCGCCATCCCCCGCTTGAGGCATTTTTTCCTGCAAATCCATTTCATACAGCCCGTCTCCATTTTGCAGAAAACCGGCTTTGGAGAAGGAACGCATTGCAAACGGGATACGAGGATTGGCTCCAACATACCGGTTTGCCAGCACCTCCAATACCGCTTTTTCGTCTTCGCCAAACCAATAATGCGCGCTTTCGCGGTGTTCCAGATAAGAGGCCATTACGATTCTCCTTCCTTTGCCGCACCTTTCCCTGACAGTCTGATGTGTATGGTATGATCGTAAGGTGTGAGCAAATTGACTAATAAAGTTAAACATCCCGGCGGATAAGCAACATTGTTAAAGCCCAATGCTGTATGACGGAGGGAAGCGCCTTCTATCTCCATCCAATCCTCTCCCTGGCCGTAACGGACAATGCCGGAGCTCCATAGCCGCAATGATGAACTGGCAGGCTGAAGCCCCTCGCCTTCAAGCTCTCCCGCCCCGTCAAAAACGAGGGAAAGCTGAGTCATCATCGGCTGAGACATGCGGCAGCGGATTGTAATGGACCAGCCCTGCTCCGTTTGCTGCACCTCGGCTTCCACCTCGTGAGCTTGCTCATGCGTGACAGGTCTTAGCTGATGGGGCAGCAAATACCAGGGGCTAACGGGACCGGACGAGCTCAAGGGCAAATGCTCCCCCGCAACGGGGCCGTAATACCCTTTTTTCTCGCTTCCGCTCAGCTGATAGCCGCTTCCTTTCTCCTCCAGCGTCCCCATTTTGACAAAGCCGGGGCCAAAGCTTGAAGAGACTTGAACGGCAAGCAACCGGGCCGCCCCATGTCTCAACGCAAAAAAGGAAGTTCCCTCCGTCATAACGGTGGCGCTGCTCTCTCCATTCCTTATCCGGGCGACGGGCGCTCCGAATTCGGGATGCAGCCGGCTGTGATAAATCACTCCGTTATGCCCCGCTTTGTCCATATCGCTCAAATAACGCTCCCGGTTAAAGCCTTTGTTCAGCACGACCCGATAAACTTCAGGCAGTGGAGCCGGTTTGATAGAAAGCTCCTTCAGCTTGGGTAAACGCAGCAAGCCGGTCAATACGTTGTTTGGCAAACCGCCAGGATGGTCCAGAAGCTCGCCGGCCAGCTCCGACATTGCGGCTAGCTCAGGATCGCCGTCATGCTGGGCCATCCAGCGGGCTGCAAGGAAATAGGGCCCAAAATGGTGCTTTACGCCAAAATCCTGCCTGCCGGAATAATCCGTAACCACCTCGCCGTCGGGATGAAGCAGATAAGCCATCATCTTCAAATTCCGGCGGACGGGCTCCAGCAGCTCCGGCATATCCAGCTGCTCCGCTGTATAAATAAGAGCAATATCGCTTACAGCGTTGTAGATGCCATTGCTACGTTCCGTCCATTCGCCGTCCTCCGTGCAGTCCAGCCCCTCCGCAAGCCATTGCAGCGCTCGCTCCTTCAGTTCCTCCCGCCCCGTCAGCTTATATAGAAAACCAAGCGCCGCCGTTAGAATCCAGCGGTGATTCGGCGTATGGCAGCCGCCGCTCAGCATGGCAGGCACGGTTCTCTCCAGAAAAAGCCGCAGACTGCTAGCGGCAGCCCCAAGCGGCGGCCACTCCTCCCGCAGCAGCAGCTCATGCACCTGAGCCAGGCCGCTAATAACAAACCCGGTATCCGGCGGGGAATGCATATTGGTCCAAGGCGGCGATATCGTGCCGTCCTCATGCTGGGAAGCCAGCATATAATCGATACCGCGCTGGAGTCCGGCCAGCAGCTCCTTGCTCCTGTACAATGAGGAATCCGGATTAACAATCGCCGCTGCCCATATGGCCACAAACATGGCCGTGCCAAGATGGCTTGGCGAAGGCAAGCCGGTTGAAGGCTCCGCCACCCCGCCAAAAAACGGCCCCTTCTCCTGTACCTGCCGCTTCAGCCCCTCCAGCGCCCAGTCATCATTACGTTTGACTATATGTTCGTATATGCTCACAACGTTTTACGCCCCCATCCTTTTTCCCTTTTGCAAACCTTCTAGCCTTTGACCGCGCCAAGCATCACCCCGCTGACAAAATAACGCTGCAGCCACGGATACACGATCAAAATCGGCACCGTTGCAAAAATGACGCTTGCCGCCTTCAGTCCCTCAGGAACCATCGTTGTAATCTGCGAGCCTTCATTTTGCAGCAGGTCGGTAATCATGTTGTTCTGGATCATCTGGTACAGCTTGAGCTGAAGCGGATAAAGCTCCGGCTTTGTAATGTACATCAGCGTATCCTGGAAGCCGTTCCAGCGGGCAACGGCATAAAACAGACTTAGCGTCGCGATCACTGGCATGGACAAGGGCAGCATGATGCTCAGCAGCGTTCGGAAATGGCTGCTTCCGTCGATTTCAGCGGACTCCTCCAGGCTTTCCGGAATGTTATTGAAAAAGGAAACCAGAATGATGAGGTAAAACGGATTAATCAGCCCCGGAAGCACCAGCGCCCAGATTGTATCCAGGAAATTCAGGTTTTTGATCAAAATATATTCCGGGATAATGCCGCCGCTGAAAAACATCGTAATGACCACAAGCAGCATAATCCATTTGCGGCCCTTCAGCTTCTTTTTGGACAGCGGATACCCTATTGCAATCGTCATCAGCATGCAAAGCGTTGTTGTCAATAAAGTGAGCCAGATGGTAAAGCCCAAAGATCGGATCATGGCCGCATTGGAAAACACCTTGGAATAGGCCTCAAAGTTCAACTCAACGGGAAGCAGGCTTACCTTTCCGGAGGTGATGGCTCCCGGCGAGCTGAGGGATACGGCAAAAATATGGATAAATGGTGCCAAACAAGCCAGGGTGGCCACTAATAGGATAATAAAGTTGACGGCATTAAACGTCCGATCGGCGGTATACGCTTTCACAATTCTCCCGCTCCTCTCCATATCAGCTTAATCAGGAAAACTCCTGTTATTTTCAAATTACATAATGCCTTCGTCTGTCAGCTTTTTGGATGTATAGTTGGCGCCTAATACAAAGATCAGGCCAACTACAGCCTGGAATAAACCAACTACTGTGGCAAGCGTATATTGGCCGGATTGAATGCCCACCCGGTACACAAAGGTACTGAGCACATCCGCATATTCCCGAACCGCCAGATTGCCGATAACAAATGGACGATCAAAGCCGATCGTTATCATATGGCCAAGGTTGATAATGAGCAGGACTACAATTGTAGATCGCAGCCCGGGCAGCGTAATATGCCAGATTTGCTTCAGCCTTCCTGCGCCGTCGATGCCGGCCGCCTCGAATAGCTCCTTGTTAATGCCCGTCAGGGCCGCCAAATAGATAATCGTTCCCCAGCCTGCGCTTTGCCAGACTCCTACCAGCAAATACGTAATCAGCCATTCATTTTTGCTAGTAAGAAACGGTATGGCGTCAAAGCCAAGCCCGGTAATCACATTGTTGATCATGCCGGATTGAGTGCCAAACACCTGATAGACGATTCCGCCAATAATAATCCAGGAAATGAAATGCGGAATATAAAGAATCGTTTGCGACAGCTTTTTGAACCATAAGATTTTCATTTCATAGAGCAAAATCGCCAGAAACAGCGGCGCCGGAAAAGAAACCAGCAAATCCAGAAAGTTCAGCATCAGCGTATTGCGAAGGGTCAAATAAAAATCCTTCATCGCAAATACCTCTTTAAACGCCTCCAGGCCAATCCATTCGCTTCCGCCAATGCCCTGGAAGAAGTTAAAATCCTTAAACGCAATTTGAATCCCGTACATGGGACCGTATCTGAAAATTAAAAAATAGGAGACTGGCAGTAAAAGCAGTGCATAAAGCTGCCAGTATCGAAGCAGATAAGAAGTTGTACGCACGGCGGTTTCCTCCCTGACGGCGCCGGGCCGGGGAGACGGGAGCCAGCTTAAGGCTGGTCCCCCGCTATCACGCTTGACTTCAGCATGCTCCCTCGCGCCCGAGCCAATCTCTTTATTTGGACTGCATTTCCTTGTAAACCTCGATACGCTCGTCCAGAATGGCCTGGCCGCCGCTTGCCATATAATCCTTCATCAGTGATTCGTACATGCTTTCAAATTGATCTGGCTTAGCCATTGTTGTTTTAACAATAATTTCGTTGAATTTATCTTTAAGCGTGGTTGCGTATTTGGTTTGCGCTTCGATCGGTCTGGACATCAGCAGCGGCTCGATTCCGTCGGTCAGGGCGATATTCTGAGCTGCTTCAACCTCAGCAAAAAACTTGCTTGGCATTTGCATCGCGCGAGCCTTCAGGTTTTTCTCTTGACTGCCCAGCTGCTTGCCGTTAGAGATAATGCCCATATCGCCGGAATTGTAGAGGCGGTCAAGCACATCCTGCGGCTGATCGTCCATCGCTACGGCAATGCCGTCGACCAGCTTGTAGTTTTCGTTTTCAACGCCGTTTTGGATATGGAACAGGTGATCGTCGGATACCATCCATTCCAGATATTTGACCGCTTCAACCGCACGCTCGCTGGATTTCGGAATCATAATATACATGCCGTTTGCAGCATACAGCGGTTTAGGATGTTTGCCCTCTTCATTCGTGAATGCGTCAATCGGCGTCAGCTTGGCGCCTGGAACATTCGTTTGCAGCAGATCATACATGAGATTTTCATAAAACGGGTTAATGTCATCCTCGGAGAAAAAGCCGACTTTACCGTTGGACACGTCTTCGCCCAGCTTTTTCTTGTCATTATCCAATCCAAAGTCCTTGCTCATCAAACCTTCGTTAAACAGCTTGTTCATGAACAACAGGCCATCCTTGAAGCCAGGCAGCAAAATCGGATAATCGTTGGAGCCAAGCTGTTGGGTAAGCGTATATTTTTGCTCGTCCGTCATAGGCTTGATAAACGACCAGAGCAGCGGCTCAAACTGGGCGTTTGCAATTGTCATGCCCATAGGGATAACCTGACCGCCTGTTTTGCCGGGATCTTTTTCTTTAAACGCTTTCAATACCTCGTAAAGCTCCTCCGTTGTCTGAGGAAGCTCCATACCCAGCGTTTTCAGCCAGTCCTCGCGGATAAAGGAAGCATATTTGCCTATATTGGCGCGTTTGGCCGGAATGGCGTATTGAACTCCGTCGTATTTGCCGTAGGCCATTAAATCCTCACCAATAAATTCTTTAAGCTTTTTACCGTGCTCATCCAGCAGTGGACCAACATCCGTCAAGCCTTGTTGCTTGGCATAGCGGTTAAACGTATTGGGGTCGTACGTAAATACGATATCCGGCACGTTGCTACCGCTTGCCATCAGCACGTTCAGCTTCTCTACTTCCTCGGACCGCGGAACAGGCACAAATTCAACATCAATGTTGTTGGGATCGCCAAAGCTTTTTTGCACGTAATTGGTTAAATAGTTGTTAGTAATGGTAGCTCCCGCCGGCGAATTGCCGCGGTCAAACACTTCAACCTTCAAGGTGACGCGTTTGGAAGGCTTCTCTCCCCCATTGCCTGATGAGCTTGGTTCGCTGCTGCCGCCCGAATTAGACGAGCATGCTCCGAATACCATTGCACAAGCCAAAATTAATGCAACAACCGACCCTTTTTTTGTCCATGCCTTACGTTTCTTCCCGTTCATTGTTCCAACCCCTTCTTAATGTGATGTTGGTCACCCGATGCGGCGTTTGCAATGTTGCGTATGCGTTAAATGTCAACGCTTACATCTCGCTTGCTTCATGTCGTCATCGGATTGGCTCCAGTATGTCATGGTGACTTGGGGTACCGCAATAAACCAGTTTCTGATCCATAAACTCCACTGATTTTGAGCGTAAATAAACGGAATAAACGTTTTTCGTACACTAAACCAAATTCAAATCATGCTGCTATTACGGGCTTTCCCCGGCTTCATCTGCAGTTTTCGGAAGTCTCCCGGAGTGACGCCAGCCATTCGTTTAAACACTCTGCCGAAGGTAATGGAATTGGCGTAGCCAACCCGCAGCGCAATTTGCTGAACGGTTTCCGACGTATCCGCCAGAAGCTGCTCCGCGCGCTCCATTCTGAGCTGAACGAGAAAATCGACAAATTTCATATTAAACTCTTCCTTAAACAAATAGCTGCAATATTTGGCGGATACCTGAAACCGGTCGCTTAAATGCTTTAGTGACAAATCAGGGTTGTCAAAATTTTCTTCAATATACGAACGCATCTCGTTAATCATGGCGCGATGGTTTTTGGTTTCGCTATGGGAGACATACGTACGATACATTTCCGTCAGCCGGTCCAGAAAAAGACTCTTCAGCTCCTCCAGGGTAGACGCGGCTTCAACCGCCGCACGCCATTGCTCGACCTCTCTTCCTTCGAAGTGGGCCGTCAGCTCTCTGGACATGCCGTCCAATTCCCGCGCAAGCATTTCCAGCGTTGTATCCAGCAGCATCACAATTTCCGAGTCTCGCAGGCAATCTCTCTTCATTTGCCAGAACAGGGTCTCCGCGCAATCCCGCCAGCTTCCGTCAACAAGTCTGAACTCTCTGACCAGCTCGGCGCCGGACTGGACGTAAACATACCAGCTGCGGCTGCCTGAACCCGGCAATTCTTCGCTGACAAATACCGTTTGGTTCTCCAGCGACATTTTGTGCTGAAGAGCTTCAAGCGCAGCAGAATAGGATTTTCCGATGTCGGTCCAGCTCTTGACGGCGGGACCAACGCCGAATAACAGCGACATGCGCAGATGATCTTTGACCCACTCATTTCCTTTATGCACAAAATCGGTAATTTGCTCTTTAGCCGGTGCCTCCTCGTCGCAGAAGCCAACGATAATGCCGATCCGGTTTTCGGATACCCATTCCGCAAGTCCGTACATACCGTCCGCTTGCGCCAGCTCCTGCATCACATTCATAAGCGCAAACTTCAACGCATGCTGGTCCCTTGTGGAAAAGTCGCTTCGGAAATCGCCGTATTGGCTAATTTCCGCTACAATAAACGCCATTTTGGACAAGGTGGTTTTTTCGGGCACCAGCCCCAGCTTCCACAGCCTTCCTTTAACCTTGTCAAGCTGCTCGCCATGCACGATATCATGGAACAGCTGCCGCCGATTGACCAGCAAATTTTCATGGCGCTGCTTGTCATAATCCTCGGTTTTTTGAATCAGGCTTTCCAGCGCATTGTCGATTACGGCGAGTTCATCCACCTTTTGGCCAAATGTTTCGCTGCGCAAGGAAACCGATTCAACCTTGTTCATTATTACCCGGATCGGTTTATAATTTTTTCGCGTGATGTAAATGATATACAACGTTGCAAGCAATACTGTAAGCGCACCTACGCCAACCCAGATGTATGAAACGAACGACAGCCACATAAACAGCTGCTCCGTCACGATGCCGCTTTCAAAGGTCCAGCCCGTCAAAGGGATTTCAACCTTGTTCAGCACCTTTGGCGAGTTTTCTGTCGCATCAGCGGGTTGGCTTCCCGTCATCGTGGAGAACAGAAGCTTCCCGTCTGCATCCCGCACATTAAGCACGGATACGTCGTCGTTGATCATGGAGCGCAGCATTTGCTCTACCGCGTACATATTGATATTAATGATCACAATGCCGTCCGTCCCAAAAGGAAGCGGCTCCCGCTTGAACATTGAAATTATTTTTTTCTTCGGCTCCAGCTTCAGCTCATGATAGGTGCGAATGTCCGACCAGCCGTTGTATTCGGGATTGGCAAGCGCCTGCTCAATAAAGCTTTTGTCAGCGAAGGAGTCCCAGCTTACCAGCCCGCTTCGGGTCAGCACCTGTTTATCCTCTATCCGGTAAATATACATGGAATCAATGAGGGAATCGCTTGCAACAATGTCCCGCATGCTGGCCACTACATTAAACATAATTTGGTCGCTGCGCTCGGTAAGCTCGGGATTCAGAAACTCCCGGTAATTTTTATTTTTCTGAACCTCGCTCAGCATGTCCAGCTCAATAGCCTTTAACGAACGGGTAAGCCGATCCGCTGCGTAGCTGGTTGTTATTCGATCCGCCTTGATCGTTTCTTTGTGAGATATATCATTCAGCATTATAAATGAAATAAAAACAAGTATCGTCACGGTAAACAGAAAGATCGGAAAGTAGGAAAAAAACAATCTTCGGAACCAATTTTTATGCATGGCGGCACCTCCATTGTTGTAAGCGCTTACCAAAAGAAGGTAAGCGCTTACCCTACGCTCTATATTAAACAATATTTGAGTTAGTTTCAATGGGGAAAACATTTACATGAAAAAACACCCCGTACAGAGGACATCGGACAACATTATGTTGTCCGACATCCGCCATATGGAGTGTTTGTTATCACAAGAAAACGTAACCCTGCAGTTTAACCTTTAACGCTAACGGCATATTTTTCACGGGCCTTTACCGTAGCTTCAACCATAATGCGAAGCGCAGCTACCGTTTCTTCCTGCTTACGGGTTTTCAGACCGCAGTCCGGATTGATCCAGAACAGCTCCGGCGGCAGCACGCGCAAGGCGCGGTCGATCATAGAGGTCATCTCGCCGACGGAAGGAACACGCGGGCTGTGGATGTCGTAGACGCCAAGTCCAATTTCCTTGTCGTACGTAAATTCTTCAAAGCTTCCAACCAGCTCGCCGTGGCTGCGCGAGGTTTCGATGGAAATCACATCGGCGTCGAGCGCGCTGATGGACTCGATAATATCATGGAATTCGCTATAGCACATATGCGTATGAATTTGCGTTTCGTCCTTCACCGTGGAAGTAGACAAACGGAATGCCTTGACCGTCCACTCCAGGTAATGAGCCCAATATTCGCGCTTGAGCGGAAGCCCCTCGCGCATAGCCGGCTCATCCACCTGAATCATGCCGATGCCTGCAGCCTCCAGCGCCTCCACCTCTTCGCGAAGCGCCAATGCGATTTGATAAGCAACCTCCTCGCGCGGCTTGTCGTCCCGCACAAAGGACCAGTTCAGAATCGTAATAGGTCCCGTCAACATGCCTTTGACGGGCAGCTTGGTTAAGGATTGGGCATAAACCGTTTCCGTTACGGTCATTGGCGCCGGCAGCTCCACATCGCCGAAAATAATCGGCGGTTTTACGCAGCGGGAGCCATACGATTGCACCCAGCCGCCCGACGTAAACGCAAACCCGTCCAGCTTTTCGCCGAAAAATTCAACCATGTCGTTCCGTTCAAACTCGCCGTGTACAAGCACGTCCAGGCCAAGCTCCTCTTGAATGCCGATCCAGGTTTGAATTTGCTCGTTAACAAAGCCTTCGTATTGCTCGTTGCTCCATTCGCCCTTGCGCCATTTCTGGCGCGCGCTGCGCACCTCCGGCGTTTGCGGGAAGCTTCCGATCGTTGTTGTCGGCAGCAGCGGCAAATTCCAGCGCTTGCGCTGCGCTTCACGGCGCACTGCTGTATAGCTTGGTCTCGCGGAAGGCTGCGAGGCCAGATCCGCAATGCGGCGATGCACTTCAGTGCGGGCGCGGGAAGGCGATTGATTCAATGCTTCGCGGCTTGCCTTGCTTGCCGCCACTTCAGCCGCAACGGCTTCGGCTCCCGCCCGGCCGCCTTTGGCCAAGATGGCGATTTCATTCAGCTTTTCCTCGGCGAAGGCAAGCGCCTCGCGCAAAACGGAGTCCAGACCATACTCCCCTGCCGCGCTGACCGGCACATGCAGCAGGCTGCTGGAAGGTTGTACAATGATGCGATCCGGCGAAACAATGCCGGCCAGCTTGCCCAGCAGCTCCAGCTTTTCGCCGAGATCCGCTCTCCAGATGCCTCTGCCGTCGATCAGCCCCGCTCCAAGCACTTTATCGGAAGGGAAGCCGTGCTTGATTACGGATGCCAGATTTCGTCCGCCGTCATGGACAAAATCAAGCCCTATGCCTTGTACCGGCAAAGCCGTTACAGCCTCGTAGTAGTCCACCGCTTCAAAGTAGGTTTGAAGCTGAATGTTGATGCCTGGTACAGCGCTTGTCAATTCCTCATATAGGGCTGCAATCAGCTCCAGATCGCGGTCGCCAAGCGTCGTGGCCAAAATCGGCTCATCGATTTGAACCCATTGCACGCCTTCTTCAACCAGCTCCGAAAGAATTTGCTTATACAATGGAAGCAGCTTGCCGATCCAGCTCTCCAGCTCTTCCTGTCCATATCCTTTGGACAGTTTAAGGAAGGTGTACAAGCCCAACAGCACCGGGCGGGCGTTAATGCCCAGCTCCGCTTTTGCTTCGCGGTATGCTGCCAGCGGACGGTTGATCGTCAGCTTTGGTTCAATGCCGCCAAGCTCCGGCACGATATAATGGTAGTTCGTATTAAACCATTTGGTCATTTCGCACGCCGTTGCTTCTTTATTTCCGCGGGCAAGCGCGTAATACAGCTCCAGGGTCGGCACCCCTCCGTCATATTGGAAACGCGACGGCACCAGACCAAACATCGTGGAGGTATCCAAAACCTGATCGTAATAAGTGAAATCGCCAACCGGAATCAGATCAATGCCGCGCTCCTGTTGCGTTTTCAGATTGCCCAATCGGATCGCCTTCAGCTCGGCATGAAACTCCTCTTCACCAAGCTTGCCGCTCCAAAATGCCTCCAGCGCTTTTTTCCATTCCCGGTTCCGCCCAATGCGTGGATAACCCAAGTTTCCGCTTTTCATATAGTACTCTCTCCCTGTCAACGATTATTTAAGCTTATTTTTTATGAAGGTTGTGATCTCGCTCATATATGCTTGCAAGAAGAAGATACCATATGAAAAGGGGTATAAAGTAACACTCATAAGCTATTGCTGGTTATAGCCAAAAGCTATACCCGAATTCACACAAAAAACCAGCCTGTTTTCGGGCTGGTTTTGGCTCCCAAAGGGGATCACGAGTATTAAGAAAAGTATTTAAAGGTCTGATTTTTAGTAGCTCAACCTAACTATCAGTGCTTGATATTCCGTAAACAAAAATGTGGGTTTGTACGAAATTCCACTCAAAACACCGTCTCATGCCCGGCAATAAGAACGCTTGTACGAATTATCGTACAAAAATAAAGGATAATCCCCTCAAATAGGTAATTTTGTACGATTGTTCATACAAAATGGCCCAAATGGCATTCAAAAGCTCAACTTTTATACGAATATTCATACAAAATGTACCATCCACGAAGGTTCAGCATTAACGGCATGGTGGTTTGTTTTAAAGCGATAAGGTTTCGTGTAGTGCTTCGATGTAGGCCGCCCCCAGCTTGGAGAGCGCTGCGTTGCGGTGCGCGATCCAGCCGACATGAATGCTTTCGTCGCTTTCCAGCGGAATCGGGATAATTTCATTCCCGTTCAGGTCGGCGCTTAACACGCCTGTCGAGATCGTATAGCCGTTAAGCCCGATCAGGAGATTAAACAAGGTGGCGCGGTCGTTGACGCAGATGCTTTTTCGATGGGACAATGTGCTTAATATTTCTTCCGAAAAGTGAAAGGAATTATATTCACCTTGCTCAAAATACAGATACGGATAATCCTGCAGCTGCTCCAGCGTTACGCTGGCATGCTGCGCAAGCGGATTTTTGACGCTGATAAAAATATGAGCCCGCGCCTTAAACAGGCTGGTGAATGTCAAATTTGCATTTTTGAGCAGACGGTTAATGACTTTGGCGTTGAACTCATTGACATATAGAATGCCAATTTCGCTGCGCTGAGTTTTGACATCCTGAATAATTTCATGGGTTTTCGTTTCGCGCAGCGCCAATTCATATTCGTCATGCCCATGCTCCGCCACAAGCTTGACGAAGGCGTTGACGGCAAACGCATAATGCTGGGTCGAAACGGAAAAATGCTGCGGCGCTGGCTTGGCGTTCAAGTATCTGCTTTCCAGCAGCTCCGCCTGCTCGATGACCTGGCGCGCATAACCCAGAAACTCCGCCCCGTCCTTGGTAAGGGAAATGCCTTTGTTTGTTCGTTCAAAAATGGAAAGGCCGATCTGTTCCTCCAGCTCCTTGATTGCGCTCGACAAGCTGGGCTGGGAAATAAACAAACGTTTGGCCGCTTCGTTCATGGACCCCCTCGTCGCAACCTCAATGACATACCGCAACTGCTGAAGCGTCATGCCTCTCCGCTCCTTTGCCAGTTGGCATGATCCCTGATCGCTTCTCCGCTTGTAGCCGCATTAAAAATAGTCATCCCGTTCCTCTCCCCGTGCAGATATTCTATTGACCATTATACCATCGGATCAAAACACGGGGAAATGGCCCGGAATCAAGGAAAGCTTTGAATCAAACAACCAATTAAACAATCTATCAAACAATCTATCATTCAATCACTTATCTATTCACTTATTCAATCACTTATCTAATCACTTATTCAATCACTTATTCAATCAATAGCATCTTACCTCGTAAATACTGGCGGAGGCATCGCCGTTCGTCGCCTGGACCACAATGCGAACGGCGTCCGTCACAACCGGCGCTTGAAGCTGATGAATTCTCAGACGCTGGTAGTTACCCTTTTCTATCGCGATAATCTGCCAATTGCCATTGATCCGGGCTTCGATCACATAATCCTTAGGACATTGGGGATCGCGGTAAAATGGCGCATACCGATGATATTCCGTACGCAGATGTCCAGGGAAGGTCAAATGCACCTCCCGCAGCTCGCGGGTTTCTGTCCATTCCAGCTGAAGCCATTGATCCAGCGGCTGGCTGCCGTCCGACCGCCAAACATTGGTGTAGCGATGCGGACGAGTGACGCCGCTGACGACATTGGCTGGCTCGAAGCAGCTCTGCGGCGGAGAAATCCTGTAGCTCATTGTAGAGCCGTCGGCGGAATAACGTCTCATCCGTCCCGCTCCGATTTCGTAGGCGGATGGATGTCCCGGCACAAATGTACCTGCGGAATGCCATTGCACATTCTCATTCGGCAGCAGGTCCAGCCTCACATATGAACCTGGCTTCAAGCCGCTTTCCGTTCCCAGATTCAGCTCCCATCGGAACCATTCTTTTGCCGAATGCGGCGGCACCTCCAGCCTATGAGCGACAAGCACAGTACCCGTATTCACGCGATAATCCCAGATATGGTCTACCGGAACCAGCTCCAATCCTATAGGCTGTGTTGTGTCGCTGTCATTGCTCAAGCAGACCTCAAGTGAAGCTATGCCATCGCTGCCAACCGCAATCCACTGTCCACGGCGGTGATTCAGCGGCTCCGGCGGCGCCTCGGCATTATTCCGGCTCCAGAGGGATTCCAAACCTCCCGTGTGGTCGACGCTTTCCGGTCCGGCCCCGTGAAGCAGCTCCTGGCTGCTGGCGGTAACCGTCGCCTCTCTGGCAAAATCGCCTTGATCCTCATTAACCACATTAGGCAGGAAGCAGCCGTCGCGCAGCAGCTTTTGCTGCAGCTCCTTCGCCGCTTTATCCGGCAGCTCCTTGAGCGGAATGCCCTTCTGCAATGCCATAGCTGCCGCTGTGCCCGCCGCCTGTCCCATCAAGGCCGTTGTCGCCATGACGCGAACCGTGCCAAGCGCCGCATGCGTGACGCTGACGTTTCGGCCGGCCAGCAGCAAATTGTCAACATCCTTTGCTATCAATATCCTCAGCGGGATGCCGTAGGGACCGCAGTAGCTTTTGACCGCGTAATCCGTCGTTTCGGTGTAGCCCTCCGCGCTTGCCGGTTCGGCAGTTGGAGCCAGCAAGCCGCCCGGTGTATGCAGGTCGATAAACCAGCCGCCAAACGCAATTTCATCGGGAAAAACGGTACGGTTGACCGGGTCATGCTCCGTCATCAGATATTGCCCCATGACTCTGCGGCTTTCCCGCTTGCCTGGTACCTGGCCGATCCAATCCAGCGCCAAATTTTTGGCCTGCTCCTTCAGCTTGGGATCTTTGTTTTTGATCCAGTCCCAGATGCCCAGCGTATGGCGGGTCAGCTCATGGCGAATGGTTTCATTGTCGTACACTGTATTCCATGGCACTCCAATTTCGATCCACCAGTAGCCGGCTTCAATGTCGTAAACCATACGGCCTTGCTTGTCAAAAAAATCGGGATCATCGTAGCTCACTGCCCAATCGGGAGCGGAAAACGGCACAGGGCGTCCCATATCCTTAGCGCGAAAATGAATGGAATTTCCCATCGTTGCATCACTTGCCTCCAGCGGCGCATGCGGCTCATTAAACTCATCGCGGCCTTCCGAGCCCCAGCGCCACTCGCAGCCCGCCATGTCGGAAACAACGGCGTCGCCCGTACAGTCAATAAACAGATCGCCCTGTATGGTTAATAATGTTTCTGCACCCGCCACACGTCCCGAAACGGATGTCAGCTTGCCTTCGCCATCCATCTCTACCTCAACAATAGAGGTGTTGAGATGGAAGCTTAAGTTTGGCGTATTCACCGCCATGTTGTACATCGTCAAATCCCAAACACTGTTTGTCCAGCCGTTTTCACGGATTTTTTCATGGTTAATAGCTCTTTCTTCAATAAGCAGCTCCGATATAATGCCGGTTTCACGCGCATAATTGTGGAACGCGGCGGCTCCATGCGGAGTTACTCTGATTTCCGACGAGCTGTTTCCGCCAAAGACGGGCCGATCCTGAATCAGACATACGGTTGCACCCGCTCTCGCCGCAGCCACCGCCGCGCAAAAACCGGCCAGTCCCCCGCCGCATACAACAACCTCGTAACGCTCTGTCACATTTTTCATTGAGTAACCTCTCCTTTTTTGTGTAAGCTGATCAAAATAATGCTGGCAGGTGTGCCCGCCGCCGCATGAATGGTTCATCCGATTGCAGTTGCTTGCGAATCATGAATGACTCATCCGAACGCAGTTGCTTCCGGAGCATGAATGCTTCATCCGAGCTCAGTTGCTTGCGAATCATGAATGACTCATCCGAGCGCAGTTGCTTGCGGATGTCTTGATTGAGTTCAGCCTAATAATCTGCCTTGACGTTATTTGTCTTTCTGTCGGTCATTCATGACCGTTACAGAGTGAATGTGCTGGATTTCCTTTAAATAACGGTCACCGGTGTCTACGCTTGACCCATAACACTTCCTTAAATTTACAGTAAAAAGCGATAGCTGCTCAAGACGTTTTGGAACACTTGG
>NZ_LYPA01000017.1 GCF_001675045.1 Paenibacillus oryzae | reverse complement strand
GAGAGAACCTTCGTTGGGTAGCTATGTTTTCAACATCCAGTTTTTTGGAAGCATTGTGGGTCAAGCATAGTCAGCAGTGTCCGTTAAAGTGGGAATTAAGCGGAAACCGCCTATTTTTTTGCTTGTTATGGACAAGGCTGTCCGTTACAGGTTGGAATTTGTGCCAAAAACCGTTTTAACGGACATAATTGTCCGAATGGCGAGTGAGCGGTAAAAAGGACGGTGTGCAACAACTACAGTTGGTTTGAATGGGGGATTGCTTACCAAGCCAAAACCTCGTGGCCGGTTTCGGTTACCAGCACCATGGTTTCCCACTGCGCCGACGGTTTGCCATCGGATGTGTAGATCGTCCAGCCGTCGTTTTCATCGGTAAATACGTTGCGGCTGCCCATGTTGATCATCGGTTCTACCGTAAAAATCATGCCGGGAACCATCAGCATCCCCGTATCTCTCCGGGTCACATAGCCCACCCAAGGCTCCTCGTGGAACTCCAGGCCAATGCCATGTCCGCCGGCTTCTATGACGACGGAGTAGCCGTTTTTGCGGGCATGCTCGTTAATCGCCGCGCCTACATTTCCTATGCGCTGCCAAGGCTCAACCTGCTGCAAGCCCATTTCCATGCACTCTTTTGCCGTCTCAACGAGCCTTCTGTGCTCCTCCTTCACCTCGCCTATGGTGAACATTCTGGAGGAATCGGAGTAGTAGCCGTTATATTGCGTGGACACGTCCACGTTAATAATGTCACCGTCTTCAAGGACGACATCGGCGGAAGGAATGCCATGACAGACCTGATTGTTGATGGAGGTGCATACGCTTTTAGGGAAGCCTTCAAAATGAAGCTGCGCCGGCCTCCCGCCCAATTCGACGGTTTTATTATAAACAAGGGTATTGATGTCTTCGGTCGTCATTCCGGCAGTAATGTGCCGGGATACATGGTCCAGAATCGCCGTATTCACTTTGCCGCTTTCTCGAATGAATTGAATTTGCTCTGGCGTTTTGATAATAGAGCGGGGCGGCACGGTAATGCCTTTGGCCTTGAAGCTTCTCAGCTTCCCGTCGAATTCGGCATGGCATTTCTTGTATTTCAAGCCGCTTCCGCACCAGCAGGTTTGATTTCTTTCGATGGAATCCATATTGCCCCCCGGTCCCTGTTTAATTGAAGAACCATTAATTGTATAGAAGAATCATTCATTACATGGCAGAACCATTCATAATGTTGAGGATTGATTACCTTCCTCGTTCGGGACCAGATGCCATTTAGCAGAATTTATCCGTATGGCTGCTCCGATATTGCTTGGGCGTACATCCGTAATAGGCGGCAAAGGCTCTAGTAAAAGCCTCATGGGATGAAAATCCGTATTTCAGAGCGATATCAAGAAGCTTGCCGCTGCCCTTCGCGACCTCGCTGGCCGCATGTTGTATTCTCCGCTGCGCCACATATTGCTTATAGCTTATTTTCATAAAGGCATGGAACTTGGCGGAGCAATAGCCGGGCGAATAGCCTACATAAGCGGATAGCCGCTGCAAGGAAGGCTCCTTCGTAATATTGCCGTCAATCCATTGGACCATAGACTGCAGCGTCTGCGCGGACAATGGCGTTCACCTCGATTGTGTTGTTTATTATATCTATTTTAGCGGAAATTCGACGTTTATACTTGATCTTACTTCCACAAAGCGGAGGAAAGAACAGGAATTTAGACAGATAGGTTAGCAGCTTGGCCTTTGGTATAATATAGGATAAAAAATGAGAGGGCATGCATGCAATTCCGTATGGAGCAAATTATGCCGATAATCGGGTTGGCATAAACGCCCTAAACTACCTGAATCATCTTGGCGGGAGGAGTAATGGAATGGTAGAGGTGACAGAGTCATTCGTAGATTCGCTTGCGCCTAACAGCGCTGCGGCCAAAAACGGCCGCGATCTGGTGAAAAAAAATAAACTTTCGGGACTTTCCAAATCAGAGGACGGAGTCCTGTTATTCGGGAATTGCGCAGGCAGCGGAGCATCCGGCTATAGCTGCTCTGCGGATTTTAAAGAAGGCGATACGCCGGTATTCCGGTGCAATTGTCCAAGCCGCCAGTTTCCCTGCAAGCATGGGCTGGCGCTGCTGTACGCTTATGCCGGGGGCCAGACGTTTTCGGTAGCGGAGGTTCCCGCAGACCTGGAGGCCAAACGGGAGAAGGCTGAGCAGCGATCTGCCAAAAAAGCGGCGCAAGCCGAGGCGGCTATATCCGGCGAGGCGGAGGTCAAGCCGAAGAAGGTCAATAAATCAGCGTTAGCCAAAAAAATCAAGGCGCAGCTTCAAGGTCTGGATATGCTGGAGAAGCTGGTGCTGTCGCTGATTCGCGGCGGCTTGGGCACCGTGGACAAAAGAAGTCTCGCGGGCATCCGGGACGGTGTGAAGGAGCTTGGCAACAGCTATTTGCCTGGCGCGCAAAATGAGCTTCGGGCGCTTTCTATCCATCTGGAGGCCGCGCTGGCTGGCTCCGGGAACCAGGAGGCCGATTATACGGCTGCGATAGAGCAGTTGCTGCTAATCGGGGCATTGATTCGCAAGGGCCGTCCTTATTTGGAAGCCAAGCTGGAGGACCCGGAGCTTAAGCCGGATACGGAGACAGCGATTGAAGAGTGGCTAGGGCATGCCTGGCAGCTGTCCGAGCTGCAAGCCCATGGGCTTTTGCGGCAAAATCGGGAAATGATTCAGCTTTCTTTTATTAGCCATGATGATAAGTCCCGGGGCGAATTTGTAGATATCGGCTATTGGATGGAGCTGGAGAACGGGGAGATTCACCGTACCTTCAACTACCGGCCGTATAAAGCCGCCAAATATATTAAAGAAGAGGACAGCTTCTTCGATGCCGTTACAGCACAGGAGCTGTACATATACCCCGGCACATTCAATCGGCGCGTCCGCATGGAAAATCCGTCTTTTGCCCCGGTTGAAGAACGACATAGGACAAAAGTACGAGAAGCGGCGGAGATATCCATTGCGGATGCGGTCAAAAAAGTAAGAAACGAGCTGAAAAATCCGCTTGGCAACAAAAGCCCGGTTGTGCTGGTGCATGCCAAGTCCATTCAGGAAACAGAGGATGGCGGATTGGCCCTGCTGGACCGCGCCGGGGGCAAGCTGCAGCTTGATGATCACGCTGGCGGATGGAAAAGCACGCTCCATCTGCTGCGAATTTTGCCAAAGGCCGAGCTTGAGGATGCAGCTTTTCTGCTGCTGCTCCGCCATGATCCTGGCCAATTCCGCCTTGTGGCGCAGCCCTTGTCGATTATTCATGAGACACATATCACCCGGCTTTTGTATTAAAGCCTGCTTATACGCATTAATCAGGAGGTTAGGATATGAGCGTAGCGCTTTTAAAGGAGTTATATAACGAGACAACACGGCTGTATATCGCGGGAAGCGATTTGGCAAGCGGGGATTTTCGTCTGAAGCGGCTTATTCCCCAGCTTATGCAGGCAGGGGAGAAGGCGCCTGTTTTCAAAAAGCTGGGCGAAGGAGCGCAGGAGCTGGTAGAGCCTTCTGCGGAGGATGGCCGTTCCTCCGCGCTCAAGCTGCAGGAGCTGACGCTGCTGCTTAGCTCTGTGCTCCACACCCAAGGAAGCTTTGCACCCGAAGGGGAGCTGCATGAGATGGAGACTGTGCCTGTCGGGTTGTCCACAACGAAGTCGTATCGCCGTCTGGCGGAGGTGCGAGAGGCATTGGATACAACCGGCGGCGGCCGTTACGAAATTGTCAGGCAGGGTTTCGAAGACGGATTGTTTCAGGATTTGCGATTGGTTATACCCGCCATTGACGCGTTAAATGACCCTTATGCCGACCTGGCGGAATATGCAAAAAATGAAATGCTGCCTGCCTATGGCGAAACCATCCTGCCGCTGCTCCGCGCCCGCTTTAATCTGACGGGAGGCAAAAGTGATGCCAGAATGATCGAAGTGATCGCCAAGCTATGCAAAAACGATGACGAACTGGCAGAGGTCCGCCATGCGGCTGCTGAAGGCTCAGAGGCCGTCAGAGTGGCGGCCATCCCCTATCTGGCGGGACGTGCTGCCTATGAAGCCGATCTGCTGCAATGGACTACGGAGGGGAAAAAAGGGATAAGGGAAGCTGCATATGCCGCATTGGCGCATAGCAATAGCGAGGCTGCGCAGGCAAGACTGTACGAAGCCTTTGCCGGAAAGGATGCGGCGTTGGCTGCTTCCGGGCTGGCGGGTCTTGCCGAAAGCCCGATAGCCGCGAGACTCGCCGTTGACGCAATGGGGCTGTTGGAGCAGGCTGTTGCGGATTCGGGCACATTTTCAGGAGACAGCAAGAAGCTCGCTCCGTTAAGAGAACGGCTGGATGCTTACCGCGATGCCTTTTACAACAAAAGGGGCGAAGAGCTGGATCGTTTTTTCCACAAGGTGCTGGATTCGGTCGCAAGCCTGCAGAAGCTGGGCTGGACGGGGTATTTGCACGATGCCGCTCGTTATGTGTCGGAAACGCCGTCCATAACCGTATTGGAGAAGCTTCGCAAGCTGGAGAAGGTAAATGCGAACTTCCTTTCTTATGCGTTTGAGATGTCAGTGGCGCTGCTGTCGCCTGCGGAAATATTCGACCATTATTCTGCTTACAGCAAAGGCGTGTACAAGGATACCCTGATTAGCAGTATGGAGCAATATCTTGTTCCTAGCTCATGGCAGACGGTCCCCAACATTTGGAATGAGGAGCAGGACTACACTTATATTACAACCATCCTGCCGGAGCAGGAGCTTGAAAGGAAATGGGATGACCGCTGGCTGCTATGGTCCATTGAACGGGGTCACGCGGTGCTTGCTGCTTCGTTTGTCCGCTCGTCCAAAGCGGCTTCCGGACAGCTGGAGCCGGATTATACGCCGGAATTTTTGCTGGAGGCACTGTCAAAATCGACAAGCGGCAGATACGATCATTTCTCCGTTATTTGGGAAGGCCTGCGCCGGTGCGGCACGGATGTTTCCATTATGCGGGAGACGATGGTGGCTTCTCTGGAGAAGCAAAAATCACTTCCGTACCGTTTGGATCGCGGATTGTTCCTGGAGCTGATGAATTTGCCGGAGTCTTATCGCGAGCGGCTGTCGGCTTTGCAGCAGAGGTTAGATTCTTATTCAGGCAAGCAGATGCAATATATTCTGGATCGAATGAGCGAGGTGCAAGCATAAATGAACGGAAATGAGCAGCAATTGCAGGATGTGCTTCGACTGCCCGCCGAGCAGCTTTATCGTCATGAGCTGGAGGCGTTGAAGGCGGCGGACAAGGGCAAGGTCCCGGCGGGCTGGCAGATGTCCCCGCAGGCTGTGTTGACCTTTATTACAGGCGGAGAAGCAGGCGGAACCCCCATCACGCCAAAATATATCGGCAACAAACGGCTGGTGGAGATGGCAATCGCCACGCTGGTGACGGATCGCGCCTTGCTGCTGATCGGGGAGCCGGGCACGGCCAAATCATGGCTTTCGGAAAATTTGACCGCCGCCATTTACGGCAATTCCGGCCTGGTTGTTCAAGGCACGGCGGGCACAACGGAGGAGCATGTCCGCTATTCCTGGAACTACGCCATGCTGCTGGCGAACGGCCCTACGCCGGAGGCGCTGGTGCAAAGTCCCATCATGAGGGCGATGGAAGCAGGCGGCATTGCGCGGTTTGAGGAAATTTCCCGCAGCGCATCGGAGGTGCAGGATGCTCTGATCTCTATTTTGTCGGAAAAAACGATCTCCATCGCCGAGCTTGGCAAGGAGATGAACGCCCGCAAAGGCTTTTCCATCATTGCTACGGCGAATACCCGCGACCGGGGCGTTAATGAAATGTCGGCGGCGCTTAAGCGGCGTTTTAATATTATTGTTTTGCCTGCGCCGTCGGATTTGGAGACGGAAATCGAAATCGTACGCAAGCGCGTGAGCGAAATCGCGGCTCAATACGATCTGCAGGCGGCGGCTCCGGCCCATGACGCGCTGCTTAAGGTCGTGACGATTTTCCGAGAGCTGCGCAGCGGCATGTCGCTCGACAAGAAGGAGAAGATCAAATCGCCGGGCGGCGCGATTTCGACCGCCGAAGCGATTTCGCTTCTTACGGGAAGCATGGCGCTTGCCGCAAGCTTCGGCGATGGAGAGATCCGTGATGCCGATTTGGCTGCGGGGCTGCAAGGAGCCATCGTCAAGGATGATGACAAGGATAAGCTGGTTTGGCAGGAATACATCAACAATGTGATGAAGAAACGGGGCAGTGACTGGCGCGGGCTGTATGCGGCCTGCAAGGAGCTTAATCCATGAGTGCGGTCGGAACCGCAGGCGTACACGTCTTCGGTGTCCGGCACTTGTCTCCCGGCGGGGCGTGGCATCTGCTGCGTTTTCTGGATGAGGTCAAGCCTACCGCCGTGCTGGTGGAGGGCCCGTCCGACGCCAGCTCCGAAATCCGGCATATCGTCCGGAACGAAACGGTGCCGCCAATCGCAATACTCGCCTATACGGATCAGGTGCCTGTTCATACCGTATTATGGCCGTTTGCGTCGTATTCGCCGGAATATGCCGCGCTTAAGTGGGCGGACCGGAATGGCGCTGAATCCGCTTTTATCGATCTGCCCTCCAGCGTGACGCTGGCGCTGCGCAGCGCTAGGCAGAAGGAGGCGCCGGAGGGCGCCGGCGACAAGCTGCCGGACGGTGAGTCGGAGGCTTTGGATGAAGATGCCAATGCCGGGCAGCCGAGGGATGCCGAGGAGCAGTCAAGCAATGCTGATTCCAAGCAGCCGGGCAGCACTGATGCTATACCATCAGCCGGAGCTGACGATGAGTCCAGTCGCTCAGGCTCGCCGGAGGTTTCGCTGTACGAGCGGGTTGCTGCTCTGGCCGGGGAGCCGGATTACGATACCTATTGGGAGCGCCATTACGAGCATAATTTGTCGCCGGATGTTTACCGCCAGACGGTTAAAGCCTTTTCGTCCTCTATGCGGAGCTTGACCATCGCGGGCGAGAGGGAGCAAGCTGTTCATGAGTTTGCTCATAATGCGGTGCGGGAGAGCTATATGAAGCGGGGCATCCAGGAAATGATCGATGCAGGACATAAGCCGGATAAAATCGTTGTCGTGTGCGGAGCGTACCATGCGGAAGCGCTGGAGAACACGGACGGAGCCATGACGGATGCGGAGCTGAAGACGCTCCCGTCTGTGTCCTCCAAGCTGACCATGATGCCGTATTCCTATTTCCGGCTATCCTCTTTGTCCGGCTACGGCGCGGGCAATAATGCCCCCGGCTATTACGAAGCCATGTGGCAGGCCATGCAGGAGGGAACGCTGGAGGGGCTGCCCCATGTTTATTTGTCCGCAGTGGCTGCGCGCCTGCGGGAAAGCGGCACGTTTCGCTCCACAGCGGAGGTCATTGAAGCGGTTCGCATGGCGGAAAGCCTCGCGGCTTTGCATGGCGGAAGCCAGCCCGCGCTTGTTGATTTGCGCGATGCAGCCAAGACGCTGCTGGGGCGCGGAGAGCTGTCTGTTGTCGCTGATGCTTTAGCCTTTATGGATGTGGGCACGGGCATCGGCGCTTTGGCGGAGGGTGTCAGTCAGACGCCTGTCCAGGATGACCTGAATCGCCAGCTGAAGGAGCTGAAGCTCGACAAGTACCGCACAACCGTTGCCCAGGAGCTGACGCTGGATCTTCGCGAAAATCGCAGAGTGAAGTCCGAAGCCGCTGCTTTCCTGGATTTGAACCGCTCCTTCCTGCTGCACAGGCTTGCCCTGATTGGCATTTCCTTGGCGCAGGTTAAGCCAAGCAGTCAGCAGGAGGCGAGCTGGGCGGAGCATTGGGTGCTGCAATGGAGTCCCGAAGCGGAAATTCAGACGGTCGAAGCCAGCCTGATGGGAGAAACGATAGAAATCGCGGCTGCCCGCACGCTTAGCCAAAAGCTGGCGGCATGCACCGCTATAGCAGAGGCCTCCTCCCTTATTCGCACGGCCTGCCTGTGCGGAATGGCCTCGCAGCTCGCCGCCAGCTTAACCGCGCTGGATGCGCTCGCCGCCGATAGCCGGGATGTGGTGCAGCTGGCTGCTGCTATATCCGAGCTGTCCAAGGCCGTTTCTTACGGAGATGTGCGTCGGATGGATACAGCGCCGCTGCTGCCTCTTCTGGAGAAGCTGTTTCTGCGGGCCAGCCTGTTTTTGCTGGAGGCCAGCGGCTGCAATGACGAAGCGGCCATGGGCATGATGGAAGCGATCGGCAGTCTGCATAACGCAGCTCAGGAGCATGCCGGACAGGTGGATGAGGAGCTGTGGCTTGCCAAGCTGACAGAGCTATCGTCGCGGGATGACCGCAACCCGCGCTTATCGGGGCTGGCTTGCGCCATTCTGATGGAGCGGGGCGTATTAAGCGCCGAGGCGTGCGAGCAGGAGGTATCGCGCCGCCTGTCGCCAGGCATTCCGGCAGAGCTTGGGGCAGGCTGGTTTGAGGGGCTGGCGCAGCGCAACCGTTATGCGCTTGTATCGCGCATTGCGCTGTGGGAGCAGCTGAATGCCTATATTGCAGGTCTGGAGAAGGAGCAGTTTGCGAGAGCGCTGGTGTTTCTGCGGCGGGCGTTCAGCGTGTTTGCCCCTCGCGAAAAAACGATGGTGGCGGAGGTGCTGGGCGAGCTGTGGGGAGTGGACGCCGGCCAGGCTGCCGAGCTATTGTCCGGCGAGTTGAACGAGCAGGAAGAGAAGCAAATTGAGGAGCTGAATGAATTTGACTTTGAGGACTTCTGATCATGAGCGCTGAGGTGGATAAGGAAATCTGGTCGCGCTGGCGTCTGGTGCTGGGCAAGGAAGCCGAATCAAAGCTAACGGAGCTTGGCGGCGGCTCCTCGTGCCTGTCTCCTGAAGAAATCATTATGGATGAAGCTCTTGCCGCCATTTATGACAATACCACTGGCGGGGTAGAAGGAGGCGGCTCTGCAGGCGGACGAGGCGGCAACGGGCCGTCGGCTCCCCGGCTGGCCAAATGGCTGGGCGATGTTCGCAGCTTGTTTCCGGAGGAAGTGGTGTCCATCATTCAGGGAGACGCCATGGAGCGAAAGGGCTGGAAGCAGCTGCTGTTCGAGCCCGAGCTGCTGGCCTCCGTCAAGCCGGATATCGGGATGGTAGGCACGTTATTGTCGCTGAAGGGCAAAATTCCCGAAAAAACCAAGGATACCGCAAGACAGCTTGTGCAAGCTGTCGTTGAGGAGCTGCAAAGACGGCTTGAGCATGATCTTCGCCGCGCCGTTACGGGAGCGCTAAACCGCCGGCAGCATTCCCCACTGCCGTCTCTGACGGGAATCGACTGGGGCAGGACGATCCGCCGCAACCTGAAAAACTACGATAGCGAGCGGCGGCAGATTATTCCGGAGAAAATGTACTATTTTGACCGGGCAAAGCGCAATAAGGAATGGACGATTATCGTGGATATCGACCAGAGCGGCTCCATGGCGGATTCCGTCATATGGGCCTCTGTTATTGCTTCGATTTTCGCCAGTATGCCCGCGCTGGATACGCGGGTCGTCGCCTTTGATACTCAGGTGGTGGATTTGACGGAGCAATGTGAAAACGACCCTGTCGATATGCTTTTTGGCATTCAGCTTGGCGGTGGTACGGATATCAACAAGTCGGTGCAATATTGCGAGCAGTTTATTACGGAGCCGAAAAAAACGATGTTTATTCTTATTTCGGACCTGTGCGAAGGCGGCAATCAGGCGGGACTGATCCGAAGAATGCGGGAGCTGCGTGAGGCTGGCGTGCAAACGATGTGTCTGCTGGCGCTGTCGGATCAGGGTCAGCCCTATTACGACGAGCGGGTGGCGAAGCAGTTTGCGCGGGACGGCACGCCTTCCTTCGCCTGTACGCCGGGCATGCTTCCGGCGCTGGTGGAGGGAGCGCTCAAGGGCGACGACTTGTCGGCGTTATCCGCCAAATTGACCTCCACAAGAAAGGATTAAGGCCGATAAGACGTTGGAAGAATGCAAACGATTTTGATAGAGCCCTCAGAGCAGGAAAAAAAGCATCTCTTTTTTTCGACGGCGGCAGTTGCCGTAAAAGGGTATTGGTCATTACTTTTGAATTGGCATCTGGGTTATAATGGACCTAAAACCTACTGGCGGTGATTCGTCTGGAAACTTCTCGGCAGAATAAGGAATCGTGGAATAGCGGGGCATATCAAGCATGGATCAACCGGTTTGGTCATCCCGCTGAAGCTGCGATGAAGATAAAGCATGACCCGAAAAAAAGAATTGGCAAAGCCTTGGATTTTTTCGGAGATGTCAAAGATAAGAAAATCGCGAATCTGCTTGGCTCAAATGGGAATAAGGCTGTCGCATTGGCATTATTAGGTGCAAACGTTACCGTAGTGGACTTTTCTTCTGAGAATGAAAAGTATGCACTAGAGATAGCCGATGCTGCGGGCGTTCCTATACAATACGTTTTATCCGACGTGCTGGAGTTGCCGGCTGAAATGTTAACGGGTGGCTTCGATATTGTATATATGGAACATGGGATTCTTCACTACTTCATGGATTTAGAGGCGTTGTTTAAAGTGGTACACGCCCTTCTTCACCCCGGTGGAGTGCTGGTGTTACAAGATTTCCATCCAGTGACGACAAAGTTAATTTCATCACGGGGTACAACAGCCAATATCCGGAAGCATAAAGTAACGGGCGACTACTTCGATACGTCATTAGAGGAAAAAGAAATTTCCTTTTCAAAATTTGTGAACGATAGCGGCCAGACGCAGAAAGTCCTTATACGGAACTGGACCCTCGGAGAGATTGTTACGTCCATTGCAAGCAGCAGGCTATGTATAAAGGTTCTTGAAGAACTGCCTAATCAATCTTCAGACGTCTTCGATAAAGGCATCCCCAAAACGTTCACTATTGTTGCAGAAAAGCTGTAAATGAAAGGGGCTGTCCGAAAAGTCACGTGAAACGAATAGCTATTCAGCAGAGAGGACCGGAGGGGAAAGGGTGTCTTGAGGGCGAGTTTTTTTGTCTGCTTTTATCCACTAAAACACAGGATCAAAATAAAGCGGACAAATAGGTTTGAGCTTCCAAGACACCCTTTTCCTGCAGATACCGGTTTTGCTGAATATTTATTCACCGAAATAGACTTTTCGGACAGCCCCTACTTTTTTTATGCAATGAATTGCTTAACCCAGCACAACCTCGACTTGATAAGTGCCGCCGCTGCCGGATACCGGAATGGTATTGCCCTCAAGAGCCTTGCCGTCTACGGTGAGTGAGGCGACGCCCTTCGATACGCCGTTTGGATTGGAGATTGCAATGTTGAACGTATTGCCGCGGAATTCGCGAACAATGGAGAAGCCGTTCCAGTCCTTCGGAATACAAGGATCGATTCTTAAGCCGTCGAAATCGGCCTGGATGCCAAGAATGGATTGCGTGATGGCGATGTAGTTCCAAGCCGCTGTTCCCGTCAACCAGGAGTTTTTGGCTTCGCCATGGCGCACGGCGTCTCTGCCCGCGATCATTTGCGCGTAGACGTAAGGCTCCATGCGATGGATTTCGCTGATTTCCTCCAGGTAAGCCGGCGCGATTTTGCGATATAGCTCAAACGCGCGGTCTCCGTTGCCAAGCACCGTTTCGGCGATCATGATCCACGGATTGTTGTGACAGAAAATACCCGCATTTTCCTTATATCCCGGCGGATAAGACGAAATTTCGCCCAGATTGAGATAATATTTGGAATAAGGCGGCGTTTGCAGAATAATGCCGTAATCCGTTTCCAGATGCTCCTCGACAGATTGCAGCGCTTTTGCTGCCAAACCTTCCTCTACGCCGATTCCGGCCATAACGCAGAAGCCTTGCGGCTCGATAAAGATTTTGCCTTCGTCGTTTTCCTTGCTTCCGATTTTGTTGCCGTAATGGTCGTAAGCGCGCAGGAACCAGTCGCCGTCGAAGCCATGCTCCAGCGTCGTTTTTCTCATGGACTCAATATGAGCCTGGGCTTGCTCGGCTTCCTCATGCAGACCTCTGCGTTTGCACAGCTCTACATAATCCGGTCCAACAAACACGAACAATCCCGCAATAAAGACGGATTCCGCCACGCGCCCTTCGATGTTGGCCGTCGTTTGGAAGCTTTCGCCCGGCTCCTTGGAGAAGCAGTTCAGGTTGAGGCAGTCGTTCCAGTCGGCGCGTCCGATGAGCGGCAAGCCATGCGGTCCCAGATTGTGAATGACGTGGAAGAAGGAGCGCTTCAAATGCTCGAACAGCGTAGCCGTGTTGTCCGGGTTGCTGTCGAACGGCACTTGCTCGTCGAGAATGCTGTAATCTCCGCTTTCCTTAATATAGGCGGCTGTGCCCAAAATGAGCCAGAGCGGATCGTCGTTAAAGCCGCTGCCGACCTCGTTATTGCCTTTTTTGGTGAGCGGCTGATATTGGTGATAGGCGCTTCCGTCCTCGAATTGGGTGGAGGCGATGTCGATAATGCGCTCGCGCGCTCTCTCCGGAATTTGATGGACAAAGCCCAGCAAATCCTGGTTGGAATCGCGGAAGCCCATGCCGCGTCCGATGCCGGATTCGAAATAGGAGGCGGAGCGGGACATGTTGAACGTCACCATACATTGATACGGATTCCAGATGTTAACCATCCGGTTCAGCTTGTCATCAGGCGCTGTGAGCGTATATTTCGACAGCAGGCCATCCCAGTAGGAGGCAAGCTCAGCCATTGCTTTGTCTACGCCTTCGTCGGTAGCGAATTGGTCAATCATGGCTTGCGCTCTTGTTTTGTTGATGACGCCGGGGGATTCCCATTTTTCCTCTTCCGGATTTTCGATGTAGCCAAGTACAAATACAAACGTTTTTTCTTCGCCCGGCTGCAACGAAATGTTGATTCCGTGCGAGGCGATCGGCGACCAGCCGCTGGCAACCGAATTGGCGGATTTGCCTTCTGCTACGACCGCAGGCGTATCCAGGCCGTTGTAAGCGCCAAGGAAGCTGTCGCGGTCGGTGTCAAAGCCGTCTACTTCGGTGTTGACCGAGAAGAAGGAGTAGTGGTCGCGGCGCTCGCGGTATTCGGTTTTATGGTATATGACAGAGCCTTTGATCTCTACCTCGCCTGTGCTCAGATTGCGCTGGAAGTTGGTCATATCGTCATTGGCATTCCACAAGCAAAATTCTACAAAGGAAAACAGCTTCACATCTTTTGGAGCATCGGATACGTTGGAAACGGTCAATTGATGGACTTCGCCGGTAACGCCAAGCGGGACAAATTGAAGCTGCTTGACGCGGAGGTCGTTACGCTCCCCAGTAATGGAGGTGTAGCCCAGTCCGTGACGGCACTCATAGAAGTCCAGGTCGCGCTTCACAGGCATCCAGCCCGGCGTCCAATAATCGCCTTGATCATGAATGTAATAATAGCGCCCGCCGTTATCAAGCGGAATATTGTTGTACCGGTAACGAGTCAGCCTTCTTAGTCTGGCATCGCGATAGAAGCAATAGCCGCCGCCCGTATTGGATACAAGGCCGAAGAAGTTTTCGGAGCCGAGATAGTTGATCCAGGGGTAAGGCGTTTTCGGAGTTTCAATAACATATTCCTTGTTTGCATCATCAAAATGACCAAATTTCATGTGTATCGTGCTCCTTTAATGGTTTTGTGAACGCGCGTTTACAAAAGCCTGAAGGAAATCCCTAATCCCTGCTCCGCTGGTCCGGAGAGGGAAAGGGGCGATGAGAAACTAGCTGTTCAAGTAAGTATGTGTATCGCAGCCGCGTTAGAGGTCTCCTTACAGCTCCCTGCAGGAATCCCGTACCACGAGCGGTGCGGGAAAGCTTACTGTGCTGAAGGCGGTGACGGTCTGCTCGCATAGAGCAACCACCTTTTGCACCGCTTCCTTGGACATATCGTAGATAGGCACCCGGACGGTAGTCAGCTTGGGCACAAGCTGCGCTGCGATGGGGCCGTCATCGAAGCCTACGATGGAGATGTCCTCCGGAATGGAGAGGCCGAATTCCTTGAACGCCTCGTAGGCCGCGGCCGCCATATCGTCGTTGGCCGCAAAAAATGCGGTAGGCAGTTCCTGGCCGGAGGCCAGAAGGCCGCGTACTTCATGATAGGCATTTTGCTTCAGGAAGTCCCCGTTCAAAATATAGCCCTTCTCAACCGACAGTCCGTTTCTCTGCAGCACGGATTCGTAGGCCTTGAAGCGCTCGGCCCCTGAAAACGTATTCACAGAGCCGTTGATCATGCCGATTTTGCGATGGCCGAGAGAGATCAAATAGTCAACGGCTTCCGCCGCTCCGTCGTAATCCTTGGAGTTGATGACAGACACATTGCTTTTGTCCAAGCGGCTCGCAATAATTTCGCCAATGTCGTAATCGATGAGGACGATCGGCGCTTCCAGACCGACCAGCTCCCGGATCACGTCAACCTCTTTGCGGGTGCCTACCAGAATGCCGCCGTCAATGCGCTTTTGCAGGCAGGCCTGCTTGACCTTCTGATAGTCTTCCAGCGTATAAAGAGTATGAATCAGTACATAGTAGCCTAGCGAGTTGGCCGTATCCACCACCGATTCGACAAAGGGGGCAAAATAGTTGTTTTGATAAATACGATGGGTGGAGAATTTGTCGGCTGTGCTGACAACAAACAGCCCTATCGTATTGGTCCCCTTCCCAGCCAGCGCTCTGGCGTAGGTGTTGGGCTGATAGTGGTGCTGTTGAATAACCTTCAGCACCTTCTCGCGCGTTTCCGGCGGCACGTTTGGGTAGTTGTTGATGACCCTGGAAACCGTGCTTCGGGACACGCCAGCCAATTTCGCAATATCTTCGCTGCGCATAATGCCTCCTTCTGATTCCTGAACGCGCGTTTATGAATCAATTGTATGATAAATCCAGCCGCGTTTCAAGCGATTTCCATCCGGTTTATAAAGTGATTATAATAGGTGGCGTAAAGATATTCCATGACGTGAACGGGGGATGATGATGGAGAAGGATTTACTGGAGCAAATTTTGGCATGGCACGAGGATGAGCAATACGATGCAATCATTAAAGCGATTACGAACATTCCCGTTTCTGAAAGAAGTTATGAGCTTATAGGACAGCTGGGGAGGGCGCTCAACAATGCCGAGCGTTACCGTGAAGCGCTTGAGCAGCTTGAAAGCGTGGCGGAGCAAGGGCAAAATGACGCCGTCTGGCATTTTCGGATGGGCTATTCCTATTGTCATCTAGCGCTCTACGATAAAGCGCTGGAAGCGTTTGAACGAGCGGACGAGCTGGAGCCCGATGATGAATACACGCTGCAGTTTTTGGAGGAGCTGCGGCCCAAAGCGGCAAAAATGGAGGAAATGCGGCAGCGCTGGGCCGCTGATTGGGAAGCCGAACGCAAATCCGGGGCCAAGAACCCGTCAGCTTCTATCGGAGGCAGCGAAGCGGGTGTTCCCGGCGACGGGGTGAAGGCTGATAGCGGGCGTAGCGGGAAAGATGATGCAGCCGCTGTGAGGCAGCCGTTCGCAGGCTTTGATCTGGATTCATTCTGGGAGGCAAATTCCGAATATATAATCAAAGATATATTGTCCCAGCCGGCGGACGACGAGATGATCGCCTCCATTGAGCAGGAGCTGGGCTACAAGCTTCCGCAGTCCTACATAGCCTTGATGAAGACACAAAACGGCGGAGTCCCCGTTAATACAAGCTTTCCCACCACGGAGTCTACGTCCTGGGCGGAGGATCATATTTCCATTACCTCTATCATGGGCATTGGGCGCCAAAAGACGTATTCGCTAGCCGGCGATTTGGGGAGCCGGTTTATGATTGAGGAATGGGGATATCCCGATCTCGGCGTCGTGATCTGCGATTGTCCCTCTGCGGGACATGACGTGGTCATGCTGGATTACCGGTTTTGCGGGCCGGAAGGGGAGCCATCCGTTGTTCATGTGGATCAGGAAGGCGACTATGAAATTACTTATTTGGCCCATAGCTTTGAAGCCTTTGTGCGCGGCTTGGTGAATGACGAGGTCTTCGACACTTCTGAGGCTGACAAGGAGGAAGATTTGCGCATGGTGGCCGAGGCGCCGTTTTCGCCGTTGCTGGGGGAGCTGGTCGACAAGGCATCCTCTGAGGTGGAGGGGCTGGAGAGCAAAATCCGCCACATTTGTACGGAAATCGTTCAGGATAAGGGATATTTTGCGCTGCATGCCGATGAACGATCAATTCTGATGTACGATTTGCAATTTTGGCTCTACACGCTCAGCCATCCCGGTCCGACCCGGGAGAGCTATCTGGAGGATTACCCCGGAATGATTGCGTTTGGCGGTGAGTTCAGCACAGGCGGCTACGCTCCGGGATTTGTAACGGACTGGCTGGACGATCGCATCCACCAGGGCCGAATCGTTGTGCGTGATGGCAGCGTACTGGAGATGTCGGAGGCCGCGATCAAAGAGCTGCTTGCTCAGTTGAACTCTTAAAGGTTTATTTTATCGTATAAACGGGCGTTGGCTCTTGACCCTGGGAATGGATTGAATTTCCTGCAGAGTTGTATTAATATATCTATTAGATATGTATCTAATAGATATATTAAAGGAGACGTTTCTATGGGAAAATCCAACACGACGCTGTTTGCTGTTTTGGGAGTGCTGTCTCAAGGCGATTGCACGGGCTATGAAATCAAAAAGCGGTTTGACGGGTCTTTACGTCATTTCTGGAGCGAGAGCTTCGGACAGATTTATCCTGTCCTGAAGCAGCTGGTCAAGCAGGAATACGCAGAGGAGATTCCATTCCCGGACCGGACGCGGGGGCAAAAGAAGTTTCGGATTACGCCGCTTGGACTGGACTATTTTCGAGAATGGCTTAGCAATCCCGCAAGGGCGGTCAATTATCGGGATGAGCTTTTGCTAAAGGTGTATTTTGCGACCTCAAAGGACACGGATGCCGTTCAAGCGTTATTGGAAAAGGAACGGGATGAGTTCGCAGCCATGCATGACATCTATATGGAGCAGTCCAATTTGCTGGATAAGCATAAGGAGGATGAACAATATCCGTTCTGGATGCTGACGCTCCGTTACGGCATTATTTCCTCAAAGGCAAGAATGGATTGGTGTACGGAGTCTCTTGAAACACTTGAACGCCTCAAGGGCAATGGGGGCTCTAGTCATGAATGAAGACCATCTGCATGTCATAAATGGAACAGCTTTTCATGCTGCCATAGAAGGCGAAGGGACGCCGCTTGTGCTGCTGCATGGCGGGTATTCCAATCTGGCGGTTTGGGATGGGCATGTCGAGACGTTTGCGAAGGAGTTCCGGGTGCTTCGTTACGATCAGAGGGGATATGGCAAAACCGAGGCGGCTAAAGCTCCCTTTTCGTATTATCAGGATTTAAAAGACATGATGGACCATTTCGGCATCCAAAAAGCCAGTTTGGTCGGCTCGTCGTTTGGCGGCAGCGCGGCTATCGATTTTGCGCTGGCTTACCCGGACAGGGTGGAGAAGCTGGTGCTGGCTGCGCCTTCCGTCAATGGAACCAGGTATCCGTTAAGGCTGACCTGGCAAGGGATCAAAGATTTTATGCGGGTCAAAAAGCATGGAATCCAGCGAGCGGCGGAGCATTTTATGGATGATGCCTTTTGGCAATATACCATCCCGCAGGATGAAGCAGGCCGGCAGAAGTTTAAAGAGCTGTATTTGGCTAATGAAGCCTTTTATCAGGAGAAGCCATCCCATCATCGGCCATTGAAGCCTTATGCTGTCGGGCGCTTAAGTGAAATCGAGCACCCGGTTTTGATCGTGGAGGCTGGGCGCGACCTGGCGTTTAATCAAGGAATTTGCAGACAGGCGCATCGCTCCATAAAGGGCTCGAAGCTGGTCAGGCTGGAGCAATGCGGCCACTACCCTCATTTGGAGAGCCCTGCTGAATTTTTGGATACGGTTTTGCCTTTTTTGCGTTTTTCCTGATTTAACGAATTTCCTGATTTAACGAATTTTATGCTATCGGCGCTCAAAGCAAAAGCTCCCTGATGACTTCATGCCCTTGGCGGTCGATTTCTTCAAATCCAAGGGAGGCATACAGCCGTGCGGCACGTTCATTCTCGGGGCGGTGCCCGAGCCGGAGCTTGTCGGAGAGGCGAAGCTCGAGCAAATGGGCGATCAGGGCCAGCATGCCCGTCCGGCCATAGCCTGCGCCTTGAAATCTGGCATCAATCATATAGGCCATAATCCAGCAGATGCCGTCGTCGGGGTCGATTGCATGAACGGCGAAGCCGACGAGCTGATCCCCCGCATACATAGCCAGCGGCGTAAAGCCGCAATAGGCGGATTCCGCCAGCCAATAGACGGCTGGGACGGGAAATACCGATTTTTGATCTTTTGATGTGTCCAGCTGCGTAACGGCGTACCAGTTATTTTGGTCAACCGGGGTTAGCGTTAGCTTCATACAGAGCGCCTCCTGTCTTTTATACCTAATTGTGGGAGCTTTGACTGATGTCCATGACTTATGCAGTTCGTCCCAATTGATGGAAGTTTCATAGGTGTCATGCAAATGTACTCAAAAATCCTGAAAACCCCTT
>NZ_LYPA01000016.1 GCF_001675045.1 Paenibacillus oryzae | reverse complement strand
CGCCGCCGTTTCCGGCGCAACCCACAAGAGTACCTTGAAGCGGCAGAAAATAAATACTGTATGTTAATTGGTCAGTCGTAGAAAAAAAAATCACATTTGGCCGTTTGGCCTCCTGTGATTCTAATTGCTTTATAGATCCTCGATTCGATAACGGAGCTCCAGTGCCTCGTTGTCACTTGGCTCCTTCATAATAATAACTTCTTTTATATAGTTTCTCTTTAAAAGCTTCTGAAGTACAAGCGTCAGGTCAACCTGGAGACCGCTGATTACGGGATGAGCTTGAAGCTCCCCAATGCTCCATGGCTCTTCGCGGCTGTTCATAATATCTAGAAGCAGGGTGCAGCAAGCCTTCATTTTGCTCATGACGGAAAATTCGCAGGCCAACATGACAAGCTGAACTCTTTGCTCCAGCGTTTCCGGACTTGCGGTCAATTCTTCATATAATTTGTAGACTCCGGGATGCACTCGCTTTATTTGCTTCCAAACCGCCACCTCGGGCAGCCTTCCGTCTTCAATCAGCACAATGCGGGCCCAATGATGAAGCGCGGTAAAGATTTGGCTAAAAGAATCCAGTACATTGCCCATAGCCAAGTCCTGCTTGGCCTGCAAATACGTTTTTAGAAACCCTAAAAATTCGGTAAAACGCCTCTGCTCACGCATGGATTCCGGAAATGCGATGAGCCTTTCCCTTACGCCAGCCAAATAACCACCGCGATCCAACAAAATCTCCCCCCGTTTCAACAATTCAAGATTGTTGCGGTTTTCGCCTTCTGCAATCCATTCCGGCAGTTCATCCGTATGAATGGTTCGAATCAGAACACGCTTGCCGTTTAATTGCATATGCTCTGTCCAATCCGGCTGATCGCCCTCTTCCGTAATAAGAAGCACGAGACAGTCCAGCCCCTCTAGCAAAGAATTGTAAGGATGGGGATTGGCAATCAGTATTAAGGCTACTAGGCCTGCCTTATCTCGGCAGGCATGTATGAAATGTGCTTTAATCTGTTCCACAACGGTCCTCCATATAGCTTATCAACCCTGATTAGGCTATAATAATAATCTACAGTTTCATTCAATTTCGACAAGCTAGACTCACATTCCTGCTTTCTGGAATAGATTTTGAGTCTTATTTTTGTAAGCCTTTGGATATAGGAAGGGATGAAGCAATGAACAAAATATTTTTCAAATCGGCAAAAATCAATGAATTCCGCCTTTGGGGACTCGTCTTTACGCTTGTTGGAATGGGCATTATGATTTTGGGCACGGCAGGCATCGTATTATGGGGGCAAGCAGGCAAGATCGTAGCCGGCATCTTTATGGTGTTTGGAATGATTGCGCTGCTAATCAGTGTCGCGGTTTACTTTTGGGCAGGCATGATGTCTACAAGCGCCACTATGCTCCAATGTCCCGAATGCGGCCGTCAAACCAAAATGTTAGGCAAAACGGATCGCTGCATGTTTTGCCGGACTATGCTGACTTTGGATCCGTCACAAGCAACGGAGCATACTCCCGAAACATCGGAGCATAAAGCCTGATACCAGCAGTTAACTTCATATACAGGCACAGATACAGGCTTAGACACAGACATAAAAAAGAACTCTCCCTAAAGGAAGAGTTCTTTTTTATGTCTGCTTTGCACATGGGGTACTTTGTATGGAGTACTTTTGTATTTTAGTCTTTGTATATGGGATACCTTGAATTTGGATAATCTGCCATAATGCCATTATACTTTACTACCGCTCGTACCCGTCATGAGAAATTACGAAATGTCTCAGGGCTTCTTAGACAACGCTTCGTCAATGGTTGTCCATATCGAAGGTGTCTGGAAGGCCCGCTGCCAGGTGGCGACGCCCGCCAAATCGTATTTTCGCACCAGATCAATTCTTGCTTTGATGGAATAATCATCTTCAATCCATATCCGCATCAGTGCATCGTCTTCTTTATACTCTACATAATGCTGGCCGGCTGCTTCATCTAGAACCGGCGTCAGATTTTTTTCGGCTATAATTGTTTTGACCCGTTCCATGCCAATCGCTTTGGAGGAAACCTTGACTGCTCCGCTTTCATTCTTTTTCTCCGTCCAGATTCGCGTATATAGCGGCATGCTCAGCACCAGCTTGTCCGCAGGAACCCCGTCCTCTTCCAAAATCCGTTTAATGGAATGCTCCGTCCATGGCAAGGAAGCAACGGATCCCGATTTGGGGCTGGACGCCCAATGCTCATCGTAAGCCATAACCATCATATAATCCACGACGCTGCCCAATGCTTTGCGATCCAGAAATACCGACCACATCTCGCTATTAGACTTTGGCGTTACGTCAATCGAAACCACAAGTCCCTGCTCATGCAGCAGCGGCGTCAGCTCCCGAACAAACTGGACCAGATTTTCCTTGTCCTTGGTATACACATTTTCAAAATCGATATTAATGCCTTGCAATTGATACAGCTCTGCAAAAGCAAGCAGCTGCTGGATCATATGGAATCGCGTCTCCACCGTTGCCAAAGCTTCGGTTGTCTGATCCGGCTCAAAGCCGTTGCTGAACAACGCCCAAACCTGATACCCTCGATCATGCGCCCATTTGACATAGGCAGGATCGGCCTTGCCTTTTATTTTCCCGGTTCCGTCAACCAGCTCAAACCAGGTTGGACTCACAACGTTCAATCCCGGCATTTCTCCGATACTGGCGGGATCAATTCGACGCTGGTAAACTGCCTCCCAGGTCATGTTGATCTTTTGGCCCATTACCTTCCAGGCAACAAACGGCTGCTCTTCCTTCAGCTCCGGCACTTGTTCCGTTCCAGAAATTTTAATCTCCTGCTTGCGGATGTAGCCGACATGCCCGGCGTTATTTTGGGCCAGATACCAGCCGTCCTGCTCGTCCCAAATTTTCACGCTTTCGCCTGCGGGAATTTTAAGCATATAAGGCTCCCGAATAGACGGGGCCGTTCGGAGCGGAGCACCTTTTGCAGGCAGCGCCGTTCCCAGTGTGATGATGTCGCCTTCTTTGGACAAGGATACAATCCCGGTGTCGGCTTGATAGCTGGTTTGCAGGCCGAACATTTCGGTAAGCAGACTTGCAGGAATATAGACAACGCCGTCTGACACCTCGGCTGCAATGCTCAATTGGAACGGCGCTTGATTCATCAGCCCCGTCAGCGCTTCCGTTTTGAAGCGGAGCACCTTGCTGGAGCTGGTGAGCACAACCGTGCCCGTCTTCTCTTCATAATGAATCGGATTATCTTCTCCGAACAAACTCTCCAGGAGCGGCAGGGGCAGCTTGACCCCTTCATTTTCGATAATAGCTCCGTATTCAGCCTGCTTTCCATCTATTAATACAGGATTGGCAAAGGTATACGAAGGGTCCTGTTTCTCGCTGCTTGGAATGTAATTCATATAACCGTACCATCCTATCACAGCGATGGCTGACAGCATAAATAGAAAAAATAAAAAGCCCAAACCGCGTCGCCGCTTCCTCCGAGGCGTCCGGTTAATAGTCGTTTCCAAAAACTCACGCTCCTTCTGCAGTTATGGAGCCATCCCAAACCCCAAACAAAAACGTGCAAGAAGTGGATACTATCGCTTCCGGCACGTTTTGGCATGGCCTATTCATATCATACGAATTAATGGTCTGAAGTGTTGCACTTTTTACAAAGGCCGTAAATTTCCATTCGGTGCCCATGTACGGAAAAACCCGTTTCCTTAGATGCAACCTTTTCCACTTCCAGCAAGGGCGGATATCCGAAATCGACGATTTGGCCACATTGCTTGCAGATTGCATGATAATGATCGGATAAATCTGCATCAAAGCGGCTGGAGTCGTCCCCATACGTCAGTTCCCGCACAAGGCCTGCATCTACGAACAATCGCAGATTGTTATAGATGGTTGCTACGCTCATGCTTGGATAAGCCGGCGATAGCGCCTTGTATATTTCGTCGGCAGTAGGATGACTTTTGGTTCCCATCAAATAGCCAAGAATTGCGTGACGCTGCGGGGTCATCCGGACGCCATTCATCTTCAGTTGTTCCATTGCCAAATGAACGCTTGGTGCCATTCCCCTCACGCCTTTCATTGTGATTAAAGTTATTGTACGTTCTTTACAAAGACTTTGTCAATGAAACGCCGTCTAGCCCCTACTGCCTGCTCCGAATGGAAATGCTGTTGGTGGCGTTAATATGAATGCGGAAAGTCCCGCCGCCAATGGTCCCTCTGATCGTTTTTCTAATCTGTTCAAAAGGCAGCTCCGTGCTGATTTTTCCAAAGGTTACCGAACCGTAAAGACTGTAATCACCAGTATCCGGGAGCGTTAAGTTAATTTCGCCGACAGAGCTGTCAAGGTCCCAATTTCCGCCTACTGTCCCGCTGCCAATCGTAATGCTTCCGTTCAGCGTGTCTGCTTTAATTCCCGCTTCGGCGTCCTGGATTTCAATTGCGCCGTTTTTGGTTTCGGCTACAAGATCGCTTCCTATAGTGCTAAGCAGCACATTTCCATTTGTTGTTGCGGCGTACATTGCGCCGCCTTTAATGTTGGAGCCTTCTATTGCGCCGTTTTTAACCTCGAATATGCTCTCTCCATTAATACCGGCTGCTTTTATCCCGCCATCGGTGACCTTTGCCGAAACCGGACCCGTTATATCGGCAATGGATACCATGCCGCTTCCAGCAGCAATACGGGTTCCGCCCAGAAACTCCAGGCCAGCAATGTCCACCCCTCCATTACTGATTTCAATGGACAATGATACTTTGGGCAGCATCCTCGCCGATTCCGGGGGCAATGCTTCATCCCCTTCCGGCGCTCCGTCTTCATTGGATTGCTCCGGCAGCTCTTCTTCATTCCCATCGGCTGGCGGCGTTTCCGTTTGATCCACGGGAGAAGTCTGCCCCATCGCTAACGTTTCTTCCATCGTTGGCGTTACATTCATTATGTCTACGCCGTCCGATTCTCCAATTGCTGTAGAATCAAGATTCGTTAACTCGGATGCCTCAGGCAGTGAAGCGGCCGATTGCTCCGTTTCCAGTTCCCGCTCCGCCTCGGGTAACTCCCCCGCCCTTACATCACCAGGGCCCAGCTCCGGCTCCCGGCCCGACCCTCTATTGAAATTGGAGTCGGGATTGCCCGCCGCCTCAATAACAGGCAGCACAATTTCAAGGTTGATTCGCGGCAAACGGCTGCCGCTTGGCCCATAAGCCTTGCCGCGCCCTTCCACTACAACCTCTTTGCCTGGCGTAATGCCAACGACAGAGCCGGCCGCAATAGCGTCAGCCTCTCCCTGCTGCTCAACATCAACCCAGATAGTAGAGTAGATTTCAATTTCAGATGCAGCGGACGAGTTTCGAATCTTGACATCGCCATTTGGATTTTGAATGGAAATGGATGAAATACTGGGATCAAGCGGAACCTTAATGACATTCCGCTCAAATTGAAAGCCTTGCTCATCGCTATAGCTCATTGCACCGCTTAAATCCACATTAAACTGGTCCAGCCAACGCACGGGAAAATCAGCATATTGGGTGACCGAAAAAGCGGTAACCGCCACAACCAGCGCAGCGGAAATCCCTTTTGCGTCCAGCCTGCGACGGTTGAATTTTTGTCTAAAGACAAAGCTGCACAACGTCATTTCAATCCCCAGCAGCACAAATAGCAGAGGCCACCAGTCCTTCAGGAGCGCTATATCGTTTCGGCCCCGCAGCAAATCCCACAACAGCAAAAAACCAACGGTCAAAATAAGCAGCGCTGCGGTCACTCGTCCCAGCTTGTACACGATGCCATCTCCTTCCCTGCTCCTTGCCCTCAGCGCCAAAAAGCCGGACAGCAGCAGAAGCAGCGGTCCAACCGCATATTCCGCCAGCTCGTTCAGCCATGGCTGAAGCAAAGGAGGCGGCTTAAGCAGCGCCATCATGACTAGACCCGTCAGCGCCAGCAACAAACCTTGGATTGGCCTCAGCGCCTTTGGCTCCTTTGCTTCATAATCCTTACGCTGAAGCGAGTCATAAACGCTGATGAAATAAAAAACGGGCAACAGAAGACATAAATAAACGATCAGCAAAAGATGCCTGCCGCCATCTTCGTCCGCAAGGCGGAATATGGCCACGTAATCCAGCAGAAGGCCAGCCATCAGCAAAAAACCTCTGGCATACAAACCATTAAACAAATGCCCCAGGCCCGGCACTAAAAAAGCCAGCACTGCGGTCAGCAAGGAACGCTTCCAGCCTTGATCGCCGAGTTTTGTCATAGGCAGCCTCCCTGCTAAGGTGTGTCTTCAAACTATCCAGGGATGCCCTTTGAGCGGATTTAAAGGCATGCCCTAATTTGAAAGAACCTCCAGCCCCCCTTTAGCGGCGGGAACCAGAGGTTCTTGGTCATTCTTATTTCAAGCGTTCCATAAGCAGCTTGTTTACAAGCGCCGGATTCGCTTTGCCTTTTGTTTCTTTCATAATTTGTCCAACAAGGAAGCCGATGGCTTTATCCTTGCCGGCGCGGAAATCTTCAACGGATTGCGGGTTGCGCCCGATTACTTCATCCACGATGCCAAGCAATGCTCCTTCGTCGCTGATTTGCACCAGTCCCTGCTCCTCGACAATCGCGCCCGGCAGCTTGCCGGTTTCCAGCATCGCCTTAAAGACGGTTTTGGCGATTTTGCCGCTGATTGTGCCGTTCTCCAGCAAGCCGATCATTTCGCCAAGTCCTTGACCGGTCAGCTTGACGTCGTCCAGCTCCAGTCCGCCGGCGTTCAAATAGGCCAAAAGATCGCCCATCACCCAGTTAGCTGCAGCTTTGGCGTCCTTGGTGTAGGACAAGCTTTCCTGGAACAAATCCGCCAGCTTTTTGGAGGCCGTTATGACCTCAGCATCATAGGAGGATAAACCAAACGTGTCCACATAACGCTTTTTGCGAGCATCCGGCAATTCAGGAATGGTCGCGCGCACCGCTTCCTTCCACTCCTGGCTAATATTCAGGCGTACAAGGTCCGGGTCCGGGAAGTAGCGGTAATCATGCGCCTCTTCCTTGCCGCGCATCGAAAACGATTTGCCAGCGGCATCGTCGTAACGGCGCGTTTCCTGTACTACCTCGCCGCCATCGTCCAAAATTTCGGCCTGGCGAACCTGTTCATATTCCAGCCCGCGCTGTACGCTGCGGAAGGAGTTCATGTTTTTCAGCTCGGCGCGTGTGCCAAACTTCTCTTGTCCATATGGACGAAGGCTGATGTTCGCGTCGCAGCGAAGGCTGCCTTCTTCCATTTTGACATCGGAAACATCGCAATACAGCATAATTGCGCGAAGCTTCTCCAGATAGGCCTTAGCCTCCTCGGGGGTACGAAGATCCGGCTCCGATACGATTTCCACCAGCGGCGTTCCGACACGGTTGAAGTCAACAAGGGAAGCGTATCCGCCATCCACGTGGGTCAGCTTGCCGGCATCCTCCTCCAGATGGAGGCGGGTAATGCCGATACGTTTCGTTTCTCCGTTTACTTCAATATCGATCCAGCCATTTTCTCCGATTGGCTGATCGTATTGTGAAATTTGATAAGCCTTTGGAGAATCCGGGTAAAAATAGTTTTTCCGGTCGAACTTGCTAACATCGGCGATTGTGCAGTTAAGCGCCATTGCCGCTTTCATGGCATATTCCACCGCCTGGCGGTTCAGCACCGGCAACACGCCGGGATGCCCCAGACAAACGGGACAGGTATGCGTATTTGGCGGAGCGCCAAATGCCGTCGAGCAGCCGCAAAAAATTTTACTGTTGGTGTGCAGCTCGACATGGACTTCCAGCCCGATGACCGTTTCATATTTTTGAGCTACTGTCATGTCTATACATCCCTTCCTGTTTACAGCTGCGGACGCAGCTTGTGGTGTGCGGTATTCGCCTCGAACGCGTGCGCGGCGCGGAGCACCGTCGTTTCGTCAAACGCCTTGCCGATAATTTGCAGACCGATCGGCAGGCCGTCCGCCATGCCGCAAGGCACGCTGATAGCCGGCACGCCCGCAAGACTGACAGGAATGGTGCAAATATCGTTAAGATACATCGTCAATGGATCTCCGACCTGCTCGCCGATGCGGAAAGCCGGTGTTGGAGCCGTTGGGCCGATGATCAGATCATATTTTTGGAACGCCTGGTCAAAGTCTCCCTTGATCAGCGTGCGAACCTTCTGAGCCTTCAAATAGTAGGCGTCATAATAGCCGGAGCTAAGCGCGTAAGTACCCAGCATAATCCGGCGCTTCACTTCGGGGCCAAAGCCCTGGCTGCGTGATTTGCGGTACAGGTCGATCAGGTTGTCCGGGTTGTCGGCGCGAACGCCGTAGCGAACGCCGTCAAAGCGGGCCAGATTGGAGGAAGCCTCCGATGAAGCCAGCAGGTAATACGCCGCAATCGCATATTCCGTATGCGGCAAGGAAATCTCCTCCCAGGTTGCGCCTAACGACTCATATACGGCAAGCGCTTCTAAGACGGCTTCCTTCACGCGCGGATCAATGCCCGCTCCCAGGTATTCCTTCGGAACGCCGATCCGCAGACCCTTCACATCCCCCGTCAGCGCGGAGGTGTAGTCCGGGATGTCCACGTTAGCCGATGTGGAATCGCTGGCGTCATAACCGGCGATGGCTTGCAGCACATAAGCGGAGTCCTCGACATTTTTGGTCAAGGGACCAATCTGGTCAAGCGATGAAGCAAAAGCAACCAGACCAAAACGCGAAACCAGGCCATACGTTGGCTTCAAGCCGACGATGCCGCAATACGCGGCAGGCTGGCGGATTGAACCGCCCGTGTCGGAGCCCAGGGCAAAATAGACCTGGCCCGCCGCTACGGAAGCCGCAGAGCCGCCGCTTGAGCCGCCCGGCACATAATCCGTATTCCACGGATTTCGGGTTGGATAGAAGCTTGAATTTTCATTGGAGCCGCCCATGGCGAATTCATCCATGTTAAGCTTGCCGATCGTCACCGCTCCGGCTTGCTCCAGCTTGCGGGCCGCCGTTGCGCTGTAGATGGGATTATAGTTGCTCAAGAATTGGCTAGCGCAGGTCGTGGTCAGCCCTTCAGTCACGATGTTGTCCTTGATGCCCGCAGGCAAACCAAACAGAAGTCCGCGCTCTCCGCCTTGCCGGAGCTGCTTGTCCAGTTCCGCCGCGCGGTTCAGCGCGCCTTCCTCATTTAATGTAATAAAAGCTTTTATGGCGTCGTCGGTTTCCGCGATTACCTTGTAGGATTCCTTTGCCAGCTCCTGAACGGACACCTCTTTGCCCGCTAATTTGTTATGTACTTCCTGAAGGCTTAATTCAAACAGTGCCAACAGCTTTTCCTCCCTTCGTTAACGCTCCGTATTCACTCAAGCACCGCTGGTACTCTGATTTGTCCGTCTTCCTCGTCCGGCGCGTTAAGCAGCACCTTCTCCAGAGGCAGCGACTCCTTCTTCACATCTTCCCGCATGACGTTGACAATCGGCAGCACGTGGCTGGTCGGCTGTACGTCGTCGGTATTCAGCTCATTCAGCTTTTCCGCATATTTCAAAATAGCGTTAAGCTGTTCCATAAACTGCTGCTGCTCGCCGTCGCTCAGCTCCAGCCTTGCGAGATTGGCCACATGCTGAACATCCTTAATCGTTATGCTCATCCGTAACTCTCCTTATGGTAAAAGTCATTCTTATTATTATAGCCTACATCCGCAAGTTCCAGCAATGTCAGCTTGTTGACCGCCACATTCCAGCAGTCCAAGGATTGTAAGACGCGCAGCAATAATAGCTCATTGCTCCCCGTACTTCTTCTAAAATAAACAAAAAGCCGTACCGCTGAATGCCAGCGGACGGCCTCAATTCTACCCTTTTGCTATATCCACGCCTTCAGATTGACCTGGCGGATAAAGTCTTCCCTGCTCATCGGTTCCTTGGCTGCATTCTCCTGCTCGGGCTCAGCCTCTTCGCCTCTCATGACGCGGTGAAAAAGCTCCTCGTTGTGCGTAGCAAGCGCATAATCGATAAGCGCTTCCTTACCGATCCGCTCCGCCTCCACCTGCAGCAGCATCTCTTCCAATTCCACATCCTCGTCGGGAACCAGAAAATTGCGATTGCTTTTGGGAACGCGTACGACGTAATCAAAAACATTATCGGCATTGCGGTCATACGCAATAATATAGCCATACTCCCCTATAGGGAGATTTTGTTCGTATTGATCTGACAAGATAACAACCTTGGCACCCAATTGCAGCATCGTCTCAACCCCTATATCTTCGTCGCTGTCCGCTTCAGACGCTTTTCTACTATCCTACTAAAAAAAGATAACTCTGTCCAATAGTCGATAGATTCGTCTTAGGGAAAGCGGCCAAAAGGCTATTCGCTGCTTCTGCCAAGCTCCAGAAGGCTGGCCGGTAGCTGGAACGACGGATTTTGCAGCAAACGGGTAATTTCGCTGTCTTCATCCTCAGCCTGGTTTTCCTTGATAACGGATATTTCGCGGTGCAGGCGCTCCATCTGCTTATCCAGACGATTGGCGGAGTCGGCCGCTTCCTTCAGCTCCTGCAGCAGCATCGACGGGACGCCCTGCGTGTATTTATAGAAGATTTTATGCTCAAGGCTTGCCCAAAAGTCCATCGCAATGGTGCGAATCTGAATTTCCACGCAGACGTTTTCTGTTCCGTCCGACATGAAGACCGGCACCTCCACAAGAAGGTGAAGACTCCGGTAGCCATTGGGCTTCGGATTTTCGATATAATCCTTTACTTCATTAATACGAAGGCCAAACTGGTTTTGCAGCATATCGCGGATATGATAAATATCGGAAATAAAGGAGCAGGTAATGCGCAATCCGGCAATGTCCTTAATATGCATTTTGATATCGTCAATGGAAAAAGGAATGCCCTTGCGGTTCACTTTGTTAATGATGCTCTCCAGTGTTTTGACGCGGGATTTGGTATGTTCAATAGGATTGTAGTCATGAAGAAACTGAAACTCTTCTTTCAAAATTTCAATTTTGGTCTCCAGCTCGTTCAGCGCAAACTGGTACATCATCATAAAACGGGTAACTTCCGTCTTCAGCTTTTTGAACTGCTCGATAGGATAATTGACTTTAGTCAGATTTGTTTCCATTGGGTCTCTCCTTCGTTATAAGCCTAACGCGTGTTCTTTCATAATAGTACGAATGTTGACTTCATTGCAAATGAGTCCATTTTCCGAAAAATATCGCCGGAGCCGCCCGCCGCGTAAGAAAAGCATTGTCAAGCTAAGGCATACTTTGTACAATCAACAAGGATGTTCTTGTGTTTCATACTCTATTTGAAGGAGCAGCAAAACCGATGAAAAGAAGTATAGGCGTTCACGAAAGACCGCCAATGGCGCAAAGCCTGATGCTTAGTCTGCAGCATCTGTTCGCCATGTTTGGCGCAACCGTGCTTGTTCCCACCATACTACAGGTGGATCCTTCCATCTGTCTGCTTATGAACGGGATCGGCACCTTGATCTACATCCTGATTACAAAAGGTAAAATACCGGCCTATCTAGGCTCCAGCTTTGCGTTTCTGGGTCCGGCAGGCGCAGTAATCGGCAGCGCCGCAACGGGCGGAAGCTATGCCGCCGCGCTAGGCGGCTTTATTGTTGCCGGGGTTATTTTCAGCTTGGTTGCCCTGATTGTACAGATCGCGGGCACGGGCTGGCTAAACGTTGTATTTCCTCCGGCGGCCATGGGCGCCATCGTTGCTATTATCGGCCTTGAGCTGATGCCCGTTGCAGCTGGCTGGGCTGGCTGGCTGGGCACTAAAGCTGATGGCAGCGAAACAGTCATATTCAACTCTCAAAACATTATCTTGTCAACGGCTACACTGGCCGTTACGATTCTGGGCTCCGTGCTCTTCCGCGGCTTTATGAAAATTATTCCGATTCTGTTTGGTATCATTTTCGGCTATGTACTTGCGGCTTCTATGAAGCTGGTAGAATTTGCAGGACTGGCTGATGCAAACTGGTTCCAGCTGCCGACCTTTACCGCGCCGGAGTTTCACTGGAGCGCCATTATCGCGATTGCCCCTGCCGCACTGGTTGTTGTCGCTGAGCATATCGGCCATCTGATCGTAACCGGCAACATCGTGGGCAAGGACTTGTCCAAGGACCCCGGTCTGCACCGCTCCATGCTGGGTAACGGTATTTCCACTATTCTGTCCGGCTTTGTCGGCTCTACACCTAACACGACCTATGGCGAAAATATCGGCGTACTCGCTATCACGCGCGTTTACTCCACGTTTGTTATCGGCGGAGCTGCCGTTATCGCGATTTTGCTATCGTTTTTCGGCAAGTTTTCCTATCTTGTCACCAATATACCGCAACCGGTTATGGGCGGCATTTCGCTGCTTTTGTTCGGGGTTATCGCGGCTTCCGGCTTCCGGATGCTTGTTGAAGCCAAGGTAGATTACAGCAAACCAACCAATCTGTTTCTAACCACTATTGTACTGGTCATCGGACTTAGCGGAGTTAAGCTGACCATCGGTGACGTTTCCTTTGGCGGTATGGCGCTTGCTACAATCGTAGCGATTTTTGTCAGCCTGCTGTTCAAGGTTTTTGAGGTGCTTCGCATCTCCAACGACAACGATTCCGCAGAGCATTGATTACAAGTATAGGTTGAGCAGGCCCTATCAGTGAATCAGATTAATAGTCGTCAAGACCGTCCCCGTGCCGCACAAGGCATTTCAGGGGGCGGTTTTTTATGTTCTCGCAGCCTGTAACGTGTTTTCCAATTTGTTTACAAGTTAGTATGTACGGGCATTTTGCCAGCTGAAACATTTATCCGTTCTATTTCGTACCATAATTATATCCTGCTGTATTTCCGCAAAGACATCCTGGCATTATGACTGAAAAGCCACACCACTAACTTCATACAAAAAACAATACCGTAGTACAACCAAAAAAAGTACCCCTTTATAATAGGAGGTTGTTCACATGTTTCAGAAATACAATGATCGTCTGGCGGAGCTTCAAGCTTCCAAGAGGCAGCGAAATAATGATTTGCGCCATAAAGGGTTGTTGGAATCACAGCTCAAGCAGCGTATCCAGGAACGCGAAAGCTTGTTGACACAGCTTAAGGCTGAGCAACGAGATGTAGATCGTTTGAGCGGACTTTCGTTAGGGGCGTTATTTTATACGCTAATCGGCAAAAAGCAGGAAAAGCTATCGGAAGAGGAAACCGAGCTGCTCCAAGCCAGGCTGAGGTACGAGGAAGCCGCTCACGATGCCGCTGATTTAGAACAGGAGCTTGCCTCTCTTGATGCCCGTCTTACGGAAAGCCGCTATGTCGACAATGATATCGAGGCATTATTGCAGGAAAAGGAACAACAGATCAAAAAGCTGCGTCCTGACTTGGCTGTAGAATTAAAGGAGCTCACCAAACGGGAAACAGAAGCCCAGGCAGACTGCAAAGAGCTCCGGGAAGCGATAAATGCCGGACAATCGGTAGTCAGCTGCCTGTTGACCGCAATCGACAAGCTTGACTCCGCCAAAAATTGGGGCACATATGATATGTTGGGCGGCGGATTAATCGCAACCAAAATGAAGCATGACCGCATTGATGAAGCGCGAGATGCGATTCATAGCGCCAGCCATAAGCTTCAAATGTTCGAAAGAGAGCTAAAGGATGTGGAGCGCGATGTTCATGTTTCGATAGATATCGGCGGCATGCTGGCTTTTGGGGACTACTTTTTTGATGGATTTTTTATCGATTGGATTGTACAGGGAAGAATTAAAGAAGCCGTTTCCCAGGTTGAAGAAAAGCATGGCCGCATTAGCCGGATAGTAGCGGATCTATCCACCGAGCTGCGCCGCAAGGAAAGTGATCTTGCAGGCTATCAGCGTCAGCAGTCCTCATTAATTGAAAACGCATGATGCAGGGGGAGCGCTCTTGTTGCATTAAGCGCTCCATGCATAGCGTGACCCTCACACAATATTCAGGGCACTGCAAAAAGGGCGAAGCTTGGGAGAGAATGAGCCGGCGCGTTATGCGCGGCGCTTAACTAGCGGAAAGCTGGGCCGGCGTGTTATGCACGGCGCTTAGCTAGCGGAAAGCTGGGCCGGCGCGTTATGCGCGGCGCTTAGCTAGCGGAAAGCTGGGCCGGCGCGTTATGCGCGGCGCTTGACGGGAAGCTATTATGACTCATCAAGATGTTTCGCTGATATGTGACAGAGCACAACTGCATGCCAACATAATGCTTGGCAGGAGGCACACAGTAATTCGGTGCACATGATATCCGATTGACTCATTAGTGCTGCAGATTATGCTAAATTGCAGTGAGCTGTTATTGCCACATCTCTTCTTAAAAAGTGAACGTAGCAAGAGCGAAGTGTTGTACGTTTTTTCATACAAAAGCGCTCGATCGGCTCTATTGAAGCTCGGTTTTGTACGTTATTTCATACAAAACCGCCTGTCCGGCTCTAGTCGAGCACATGTTTGTACGTTTTTTCATACAAAATCGTTTGTCCGACTCTATTCGAACGCATGTTTGTATGTTTTTTCATACAAAATCGTTTATCCGACTCTATTTGAACGCATGTTTGTACGTTTTTGCATGTAGCATAGAAAGTGGACACCGAATTAGGAACGTTAGATAATGAACGTAACGAAGAAAGAGGTGTCCGGAAATGGT
>NZ_LYPA01000015.1 GCF_001675045.1 Paenibacillus oryzae | reverse complement strand
TTCTATGTCTTGGTGGCCAGTTTATTCAAGCATAGATTCTCACCATTACCAGTTAATCTCGCGAACTGCATAAGTCATGTTATAATGGCGTATAAAAAACTTGCGTATAATAAATGCGATAAGGGCCGCCAAATGAAACGCCTGTGCCTAGCTTCTTCAGCTTTTTATCCAATATACTGTCGCGATGCCCGGATTTTGAATTCAGCAGCGAATAGTGCGCAAACAAGCTGTTTCCAAAACCTGCGGCTATATTTTCGGCAGCGGAGCCGTAGGTTATTCCTTTAGCCTTGATGCGGTCAAACGGCGAAGCTCCATCTGGATTGGTATGGCTGAAATATTGCCTATCCGCCATATCCGAGCTGTGGGCGCGCGAAGCGGCTGCCGCAAGCTTGTCCCATTCCAATAAGGGAAGTCCGCGACTGGCTCGCTCTGCATTTGTAAGCTCAAACAGCAGAGTCTCCATGGCGGCTTGCTCCTTGACGCTTAAAGCTTTTGTGTTTCTGGGAACGAGGGATGCGTCTATCTGAAAGACACCAATCATTTTGTCACGATCCTGGGTATCCAGAAAAACCGTTGTGACCCTGTTATTGCGCTGAAATTCGTAATATGTATCCTCGCGTCTAGATTTTCCCGCATTTGAAGGCAGCTTCAGATCGTCGAGCGATTGTCCCAGCTTTACGATATCGCTCCAGGCATCTGGCGTATTGGTGAATAAAGCGACAACCGTATCGTCCAAAATGCCAAACATGGCAAACCGCCCATCGGCATTGTAAACATGCCAGCTAAAGCTGTAGTCGCTATCCAGCACGCGCTGTGGCTGTCCCAGCAGCACGGCCGGCTTGCCAGCGCCATCTCCGATGGAAATGCCCAGCAGCTCGGAATCGCGGGTTTGCGGAATGGCTTTACGGGAAAGACTGGAGCTATGCTCCTTGACCTTGTATAAAAAGGTCAGCGCCTCCGCGCGAGTAAGGTTTCCCCGAGGCTCAAAGCCGTTTACTGTAGGGGTCGTCCTGCCTTGGGATATGCTCTCGTCCAGCAGCCATTGCACCGCTTCGGATTCGCTGAAGGTCTTCCCATTAAGAGCGGAGGCCAGCAGTCTGGCTGCATCGCCGCGTTTAAAGCCGCCGCGTTTATTGTTATAGGATAGCGGCCATCCCTGGTCCTGACCGTAACGGTAATAAGCGGCGCTCCAGCTTGCCCCGGCTTCATCCCTGCTGGACACTAATTGATAGGAGCGCAGCAGCATAGCTAGAAATTCGGATTCGGTTACCAGATTTTGAGGTTTGAAGGTGCCGTCATCATAACCTTTAGCCAAGCCTTGATCAATGGCCCATTCAATGTAGGGCAAAGCCCAATGACCGGAGGTATCCATAAGGGATATTTTCCCCTCAGCAACCGCCGACGGCGGTGTAAAAGCCAGCCCGGTCGCGAGCAGACACGCTGCCAGCGCAACATGCAGCTTGCGATGATGTGGAGGCGGCATACTATTGCTCTTGTCGTCACGTTTCAGCATATTGGCCCTCATTTCGGCTGGATCTACTTATTTTTGCAAGCTTCTCATAGTCAGTATACAGCAAGTCCAGTCTACAAAAAATAGGTTGATTTACCGGGCTGGTTATGGTAAAATTTCTAATGTTGTTTGTATAACTCGGACGGTCCGCTATAAGTGGAGATCGGCTCTAGTGAGAGACCAGGAGCTTACATGAACGTCTATGGTGGAAGGAGTGAACTCAATGAGCATTGTACAAGAGATTACGAAACAGCAATTGCGTACAGACCTTCCAAGCTTTCGCCCTGGCGACACGCTGAAGGTACACGTTAAGGTTATCGAGGGTTCGCGCGAGCGTATCCAGCTGTTTGAAGGCGTTGTAATCAAGCGTCGCGGCGGCGGAATCAGCGAAACCTTTACGGTTCGTAAAATTTCGTACGGCGTAGGCGTGGAAAGAACGTTCCCGCTTCATTCGCCTAAAATCGACAAAATTCAAGTTGCGCGTCGCGGTAAAGTCCGCCGTGCTAAGCTGTACTACCTGCGTAACCTGCGCGGTAAAGCGGCTAGAATTAAAGAGATTCGTTAAGAAAAGACGACAAGAGGGGCTTGCGCAATCAAGCTCCTTTTCGTTTTTCTGCCAAAGTGGTAAGAATCAATTTAGCGCAGGAAAGAGGGCGGAACTTATGGATTTGCACCGTAATGCTGAACAGCCGGCAAACGACAAGGAAGAATCGGCGCGCAACGAAGAGAATGGGCAGCAGGATGCCATGACACAGCAATCCGCCATGCCTGGACGAGCAGCTTCCAAAAAGGGCGGAGGCGCTTATAAGGAAATTGTGGAGTGGATTAAAGCGCTTGTCATCGCAGTTGTTCTGGTTTTTGTCATTCGCCAATTTTTGTTTTCTCCATATATTGTCGATGGTTCGTCCATGAAACCTAACTTCGAGACGGACGAGCGTCTTATAGTCAACAAAATCATATACACGTTCAAAGAGCCGCAATTCGGAGATGTTGTCGTATTCAATGTGCCTCAGCAGGGACGAAAATTCGTCAAGCGCGTAATAGGCGTACCTGGCGACACGGTTAGGCTTGAAGGCGACGATTTATACATTAATGGAGAAAAAATCGAAGAGCCGTACATTGCTGAAGCCATTGCCGCTGCAAAAGCGAATGGCGGTTTGTATAACGGCGAAGGATTGCGGTATAATTTCCCGAATGGTTCCTTCGCGGAAACAACCGTGCCGGAAGGCACTATTTTTGCGCTTGGCGATAATCGCGGAGACAGCCAGGACAGCCGTTCCATCGGTTTTGTCGATCAAGACGAAATCGTGGGCAGAGCGGATGTCATTTTCTGGCCGCTTAATAAAATCGAGTTTATAAAGCACAGATATTAGTTCGTGTTCAACCTCTATTAAAGGACGGGGTGAGTGTTTGGCTATACAGTGGTTCCCGGGCCATATGACCCGCGCCAAAAGGCAAATACAGGATAAATTAAAGCTGATTGACATTGCCATTGAGCTGTTGGATGCGCGTATTCCGATTTCTAGCCGGAATCCCATGGTCGATGATATTTTACAGGGGAAACCACGGTTAATCATTTTAAATAAAGCGGATTTGGCCGACCCTGTAACGACGCAGCAATGGATGGATTATTTTCAGCATGAAGGGTTTTCCGTCATTTCGGTAGACTCCTCCAGCGGAACCCGGGTTAATGAAATTCCAGGTAAAGCAAAGGAAATTCTCCATGAAAAAATTGCAAAACAAATCGCTAAAGGGATGAATCCTCGTGCGGTCAGGGGGCTGATCGTCGGTATTCCTAACGTCGGCAAATCCACCTTGATTAATCGTCTTGCGGGACGCAATATTGCTGCTACGGGAGATAAGCCTGGCGTAACAAAAGGGCAGCAGTGGATTAAAGCCGGAACGGATTTGGAGCTGCTGGATACCCCGGGCATTTTGTGGCCTAAATTCGAGGATCAGCAGGCGGGCTACCGATTGGCCGTAACAGGCGCAATCAAGGAGCAGATTCTGAATGTCGACGATATCGCCTATTTTGCTACAAAGGAATTGGTGCAGCGTTATTGGCCTACGTTGAGTGAAAGATACGGCTTGGAATCGCAGCCGTCGGACATAGAGGATAACGAGCAAATCGTAGCTGTTATGGAAGAAATCGGCCGGCGCAGAGGCTGTCTCATGGGAGGAGGCCTCGTCGATTTGGAGAAGGCATCCGGTATTATTTTGCGCGATTTGCGTGCTGGCAAACTGGGCCGCATAACGCTGGAGGCTCCTTACGACGATATGCCTTTGAGGGAGAAGTAAGCAAGGCCGGACGGGGGGAAGGTATGCTGCAATACGAAAGGGACTTATGGAATGAAGGCTTTGTCAACATCGCGGGAGTTGACGAGGTAGGCAGGGGCTGCTTGTTCGGAGATGTTGTGGCCGGAGCAGTCATATTGCCGCCCGGGTTAATAATTGAAGGAGTCGACGATTCCAAAAAGCTATCCGAAAAAAAACGGAATCAGCTTTATGACCAGATTGCCGATCAGGCGTTGGCATGGTCGGTGGCCCGCGTGGATGCATCCATCATTGATAAGATCAACATTAAGCAAGCGGCTCGTCTGGCCATGAAGCTTGCAGTGGAAAGCTTATCCCACTCCTGCGACTTTTTGCTGATTGATGCGGAGAAAGTGGACATAGCTTTGCCGCAGAAATCCATTATTAAAGGAGATGCCAATAGCCAAAGCATTGCTGCGGCATCCATTATGGCCAAGGTAACCCGCGACAGGTTATGCGAAGGAGAATGGGAGACCGCTTTTCCGCAATACGGTATTGCCATACATAAAGGATATGCAACCAAGCTTCATCGCGAACGGCTGCTGGAGCATGGTCCAAGCGAGCTTCATCGCCGTACCTTTCTTCGCAAGCTGCTGGGGGATGAAGCGGTTCTCGAAGCCCAGGGACAAGAGGTTGCTTGGGGCGAGGCAAAAGAGGCGTAACGTGATAGAAGGATGGCATCAAGAAAGCAAAGCATCAAAGGAAAATACCATGTAAAAAGAAGCACAGCTTGGCGTGGCTTTAACGCGCTGAATCAGCTGAAGTGTTGGAATGAAATATTGGGGTGTAAATAAGCTTGTTTTTCGGAATGTTTCCTTGCGTGTTTCGCGGGGACATTAATCGGAGGACGAGCTTTTTTAATATAGTCAAACATGACGAGGGCCGCTCTTCAAGGAAAGGGCTGCTTGACCGATAAACAATATAGATGTCAAGGTTGTAGAGGGCAATGCCGCAGCAGACAAGGAGAGAAGTCGATATGAATATCAGTCAAATGATGAGAGGTCTGCTCGGAGAGGCGGTTGCTGGCGAAACGCGGACAATGGAGCTGAGAACGGGCCAAATCGTGCGTGGCGTCGTTATGCAAGTGATGGAAAATAATGAAGCGCTCGTTAATATAAATGGCGTACAGGTTCGCGCACGTCTGGAAATGCCGATGCAGGCCGGGCAATCTGCGCTGCTTCAGGTACAGCCGGAATCGAACGGCTCCTTGATTGTCCTCAAGGGAGCGGAGACGGGTTCTCCTGTTCTTATGGAGGATACACTGAAGGAATTTACAAAACAGCTCGGCTTGCCGGATCAACGATGGGCGATGGAGCTTGTCAAAGATTTGCGCAAGGACGGTTTTCCTTTCAACCGGGCTACCTCGGATGCCTTTCATCAAGCGGCAGCCGCAATGCCGCATGGCGCAAATCAGGAGCAATGGATGAATGCGGCGGCAGCCGCATTTAAACGCGGGCTGCCAATGACGACTGCTACCATTGCTGCCGTAGGGCAAACCATGCATGGAGCAAGCGTGCATGCCTTGCTTGACGGTCTTCAGAAGCAGCTTGCCGCCCTGCTTCAGGGAACAGGCGGAGAAGCCGTTTCTCCCGAAACTCGGCTAGGAGCAGAGTGTTTGCTTCGGCTGCTGCAGGTGGGCGAAGGCTTGCTGCAAAACGGAACGTCCGGCGGCAAAGACGCCGGAGGTACGGCAACGGCTAATGCATCTCCTGGCAGCAGTGCGGGTGTGGCCGGTCCGCAAGGACAAGCTGCTGCTACAGCCCAGACGGTTGCGGGTACGGCCGCAGGTCAACAACCCGGAGGGCTGCCGGGCAATACTGCGGGCAGCCAGACAGGCGGACAGGCGGCAATTCAAACGATGCCGGGTTCGCCAGCTGCAGCATCGGCCCCAGTAGCGGGCCAGCCAGCAACGGGGAACGCCCCTGCTGCTTCGGCGGCAGGCTCCATGGCCGCCAGCTCGGCCACAACGGCTCCTGCGGGAGAAGGACAGACACAGGCCCAAGCTACCGCGAATCAAGCAGGTACTACAGGACAAAACCATTCGGCTGCCACTGCTTCGACAAATTGGCTAGGACAAATGATGAAATGGCTGGGCGTTGATCATGAGCTGCAGCTTGCGCGCGCAGCTTCGGGAGGAGACAATGGAGCTGCTTCCGGCGCAGCCAAAGGAGAGGCGTCAGGGCAGCCTTCGGCTCAAGCTGGCAGCAGTGCGCAGCAGACGGCGCCTCAAGCGGCGCAAAACAACCCAACGCAGCCGACTCAGGGCGCTGGTTCGCAGTCTGCGGCGCAGACCCAGGCGCCCGCAGCTTCCGGCGCGCCTCAACACGGCAACGCCGGAGTGAACATGCAGGACTCCCGAGCCGGAGATCCAGCGGCATCGGCACAGGCAAGAGCGGCGGGCCAAGGCGAAGCGCCTCACCAGGCTGCAAACTCGGCCGCAGCAGCTCGAACTGCCGGTACTGCGGGAGCGCAAGCATCCGTTCCCGCTTTGCAAGCTGATCTAGCGTCCAATTCGTCGGCGCCTGCACCGGCAGTTAATGGAGGCGCGACTGCAGCGCCTGCGGCAGCGCCGATACAGGATTCGCTCAAAAGCGCGCTGATGTCGCTCGTTAGCGGAAACGATGTTCCTCCCGCTGTTAAGGAGACTATACAAAGCTTGATCCATCAAATTACCGGCCAACAGCTTTTGTTGTCGCCGGAGAGGAATAGCTCCCTTTTTACACACGTAACTATGTTTATTCCACTAAAAGATCAGGACGGCGGCGGGACAGCCTCCGTGCACATTCAGACAAGGCGAGGGCGCAAGGGCGAGCTGGATGCGAACAATTGCAGACTTCTCTTTAATCTTTCGATGAAGGTGCTGGGCGATACGCTGGTGGATGTTCAGATAACGGACAAAATTGTTAGCTTGAACCTGTGGAATGACCATCCCGCTATTTCCGGCTTACTGGAGACTTCAAGAGGCGAAATGTCCGAACGTCTGCTGGGAGCAGGCTACCAGTTGTTATCCTTGCGCAGCAGTCCGTTTCCCGCACAGGTCGAAGCGGCTAGCACAATGCCGGAACCGGCTGCCAGCAAACGTCAGGCTCCGCCCGATATTTCCCAGTTTTCGTCCACGCGCTACAAAGGAGTCGATTTCCGGGTATGAGCAAAAAAGAAAATCAGGATGGACAGCCGATCCGTAAGGCCGTTGCCCTTAAATATGAACCGGGAGAAGCCTCGGCGCCTGTACTTGTTGCAAAAGGAAAAGGGCAGCTGGCGGACCGCATTCTGGAAACGGCCAAGGAAAACGGCGTTCCCGTTCAAGAGGACGCTTCATTGGTAGAGGTATTGTCCAAGCTTGATGTTGATCAGGAAATTCCGCCGGAGCTTTATACGCTGGTTGCGGAAATATTAAGCTTTGTTTATCGCTCGGACCAAAGGGCGCTGGAGCAGAGACATGAGTGACCGCCGAAAGAAAACAGGGCAGCTGGGAGAGCGGGAAGCCTGCCGGCGCCTAATTGAGGAAGGCTATATGATCAGGGACGTCAACTGGCGCTGCCGGAGCGGCGAGATCGACGTAGTAGCGGAAGTTGACAATCGGATTGTTTTTATAGAGGTCAGATCCCGCAGCATTTCCAGCTTGGGTCGTTTTGGCACAGCTGCCGAATCGGTGGATTACCGTAAAATGCAAAAAATAAGGAACGTAGCTGCTGTATATTTGCGTCAAAAGGGGCTTCAGGAAAGAGCGGTCCGTTTTGATGTCATCACCGTTGCGTTTCATCTGGGGAGCGGCGACTTTGGAAGCCGGGACGGGGAAGTAATTGAAGGGGGCGCTTCACCGCTTATCAAGGATTACCGGCATTACACGGGCGCTTTTTGAATAAGGGGCTTAATGTGAGCGGATGTTCAAAAGGCAAACAAAAAGCAAACCCCGAGATTCGCGTATCAGCGCACTTGGTGTTTGCTTTTTGTTTGCCGCAGAGCATATCGGCTAAAGGCTTTTTACGGATAGCTTTGTTAGCACAGTTGGAATGGGGAGTGCGGAATGCTATTGTTCCTGCCGGAGAGCTCATTAAATGCTGCTTGAAGCGCCTGAAGCATCGGTTCTGCGGTATTGAATAGCCTCAGCAATATGCTCCGCTTCAATATATTCGCTCGCCTCCACATCCGCGATGGTTCTGGACAGCTTGAGCAGACGGTCGTATGCGCGCATACTAATGCCAAGCGATTGAAAGGCTTGCTCCAGCAGCATGCTGGCTTCCCTTCGAAGCCGGGCCGATTTTCGAAGCGCCGCTCCGGCAAGCTCGCTATTGCAATAAGCGCCAACCGCGCCATTACGCTGGCGCTGCCGTTCCCGTGCAGCTTCAACGACGCCTCGAAGCTCTGCTGATCCAGGCGGGCGGCTTCTTTGCGTATGGTCGTTTGAGCGAGGGCGCGGCACCTCCAATTGAAGATCGATCCGATCAAGCAATGGACCAGATAATCGGCTACGGTAGCGGCTGATGGCGGTGCTGCTGCATGTGCAATAGTTGCCTCCGTATTCATGGCCGTAATATCCGCACGGACAAGGATTGAAGGAGGCGGCGAGCATGATGGAAGCGGGAAACTGCACAGTTGCTTTAGCTCTGGAAATCGTAATGACGGAGTTTTCCAGCGGCTGACGCAGCATATCCAGCACAGAGCGCGGAAATTCGGTCAGCTCGTCCAGATAGAGAATGCCTCTGTGCGCAAGCGTCAGCTCTCCCGGTTTAGGCATTGTGCCGCCGCCTATCAAGCCGGCAGTGGAAACGCTGTGATGAGGCGATCGAAAGGGCGGAGTCCGGATCAACCCTTCCGCATTAGCTGGCAGCTTGCCCGCTACGCTGTATATTTTGGTAACCTCAAGCGCCTCGTTTTCATCGAGAAGCGGCAGGATGCCCGGAAGCGCCTGAATCATCATCGTTTTGCCGGTGCCGGGAGGTCCGCTAAACAAAATGTTATGGCGGCCTGCGGCTGCAATAAGAAGCGCCCGCTTGGCATGCTGCTGTCCGATTATATCGGCAAAATCAGGCAGGGGCCGCTCCCCCCAGACAGCCCGGTTATCGCCGATAGCACGATCAGAAGAAGGACAGGGATGAACCTCTGCCAACTCAATGCTTTCATTTCCCGTTTTTTTGCCGCGGGAGAGCATGCCGTTTTTTTCATAATTTGTGCCAGATCCATCGGGTGACAAGCTCCGCATATCGGTGGTGTGGCTATCTAACTCGCCGTTTACGGGGTCTACCTTTAAGTCTCGTAAAACTCCCTCTTTGTTTTTAATCGCCTGCAATTGCTTGAGATGCGACAAGCCAAACAGCTCCATGCCGGAAATCCAGCCTGCTTCACGGCAATTGTCAAGCGGCAGTAAAACGGAAGTAATACCTCGTTCCTTGGCGTGCTGAATCATGGCAAGCACTCCCGGAACAGGACGCAGCCCCCCGTTAAGCGACAGCTCCCCAATGACGAGCGTTTTCTGAAACAAATCTCTGCCAATCTGGCCGCTGGCCGTCAAAATTCCGGCAGCAATGGCCAAGTCAAAGGCTGTCCCTTCCTTTCGCAAATCCGCCGGAGCCAGGTTGACCGTTATTCGCTCCATCGGAAAGGAAAAGCCGCTGTTTTTAATCGCAGCCCGAACGCGCTCCACCGATTCCCGAATGGCAAGATCCGCGAGTCCGACAATATTGACCTGGGGCAAGCCGTTGCATATATCCACCTCTACCGATATCCGGGTTCCTTCTACGCCAAAAACGCTGGCGCTGTCAATTGCGTTAAACACAAAAGCACCTCCATGGGCATTGATAGTCCCAAAAGAAGGTGCTTCCTCACTTTTGCAGAAAAAGATTCTACATGTATAATAATAGGTGTGATCTCCAAAATGTTCAAAAACGTTCAAACAGTCAGGCTTTACAAACTAGAATAAAGGGAAAAAGTAATGATGTCAATGACCGTAAACCCTTTCATTCTCGTTTTGAGATCATATTCATATCAAAAAAGCCTGCGCATTGTACCAGAAAAGTAAGGTATGCTGCAATGAAAAATGCTACAATATTGATGTTTGTGTACAGGTGACTGATTACAGTCTGTGAAATGGAGGATTTCAACAATGAATATCCATGAGTATCAAGGTAAAGCAGTGCTGAAACAGTATGGAGTTGTTGTTCCGGAAGGAAAGGTAGCGTTTACAGTTGACGAAGCTGTGGCGGCTGCCGAGTCGCTCGGAACGCCGGTAGTAGTCGTTAAAGCGCAAATTCACGCGGGCGGCCGCGGTAAAGCGGGCGGCGTCAAGGTTGCCAAAAACCTGGACGAGGTACGCGCTTATGCTGGCGAAATTTTGGGAAAAGTGCTTGTTACACACCAGACCGGCCCGGAAGGCAAGGAAGTCAAACGCCTCCTGATCGAGCAGGGCTGTGACATCAAAAAAGAATATTACATCGGCGTTGTGCTGGACCGCGGAACAGGCCGTGTCACGATGATGGCATCGGAAGAGGGCGGTACGGAAATCGAGGAAGTGGCGGAGCATTCGCCAGAGAAGATTTTTAAAGAAGTTATTGATCCTGCGGTTGGCATGCAAGCGTTTCAAGCGCGCAAGCTGGCTTACGCGATTAACATTCCCGGAGCCCTTGTTAACAAGGCCGTGAAATTTATGCTGGCTTTGTACAGCGCTTTCGTGGAAAAAGATTGCTCCATCGCCGAGATCAATCCCCTCGTCGTAACGGGCGACGGAAACGTTATGGCGCTTGACGCCAAGCTGAATTTTGACTCCAATGCGCTGTATCGCCACAAGGACATTGTGGAGCTGCGCGACCTGGACGAGGAAGACGCCAAGGAAATCGAAGCGTCCAAGTTTGATTTGAGCTATATTGCCCTTGACGGCAATATCGGTTGTATGGTCAACGGCGCAGGTCTGGCGATGGCAACGATGGACATTATCAAATATTACGGCGGAGACCCGGCCAACTTCCTCGACGTTGGGGGCGGCGCTACGAAAGAAAAAGTAACGGAAGCCTTTAAAATCATTTTGTCCGACGAAAAGGTGAAAGGTATTTTTGTCAACATTTTCGGCGGCATTATGAAATGCGACATTATTGCTGAAGGCGTTATTGCCGCAGCGAAGGAGCTTGGCCTTGACCGTCCTCTCGTGGTGCGTTTGGAAGGCACAAACGTGGAGCTTGGCAAAAAAATGCTTAATGAATCGGGCTTGAACATTGTAGCTGCCGATTCCATGGCTGACGGCGCTCAAAAAATCGTTGCTCTCGTTAAGTAAATAAAAGGCCACACAAAGCCATTTATTCCAAAGCCACAGAAATCCAATCAGGGGATGTGAGTGAAGTTGAGTATTTTGGTCAATAAGGATACAAAAGTCATTACACAAGGGATTACGGGCGCAACAGGCTTGTTCCACGCCAAGGGAGCGCTTGACTACGGCACGCAGATGGTAGGCGGCGTAACGCCTGGCAAAGGCGGAACAAACGTCGACATCACGCTTGAGAACGGCACGGTCGTTTCCCTGCCCGTTTTTAATACAGTAAACGAGGCGGTAAAGGAAACAGGAGCAAACGCTTCCGTTATTTACGTACCGCCAGCTTTTGCGGCGGATGCCATTATGGAAGCGGTTGATGCGGAGCTGGAGCTTGTTATCTGTATCACGGAAGGCATTCCGGTATTGGATATGGTTAAAGTCAAGCGTTATATGGAAGGCAGCAAAACGGTTCTGATCGGACCTAACTGCCCAGGCGTTATCACACCGGGCGAATGCAAAATCGGCATTATGCCAGGCTATATTCATAGCGTAGGACATGTGGGCGTCGTATCGCGCTCCGGAACGCTTACGTACGAGGCGGTTCATCAGCTGACGACACGCGGCATTGGCCAATCCTCAGCGGTAGGCATCGGCGGCGATCCTGTTAAAGGCTCCGAGTTTATTGATATTTTGAGCCGCTTCAACGATGATCCCGACACGTATGCGGTTATCATGATCGGCGAAATCGGAGGCACTGCGGAGGAAGAAGCCGCGGAGTGGGTTAAAGCCAACATGAAAAAGCCGGTTGTTGGTTTTATTGGAGGAGCTACTGCGCCTCCGGGCAAACGGATGGGACATGCAGGCGCCATTATTTCAGGCGGCAAAGGCACAGCGGCTGAAAAAATCGCTACGCTGGAGGCTTGCGGCATCAAGGTAGCCCCAACTCCTTCCGACATGGGAGCTACGCTTGTTGACGCGTTAACTGCTAACGGCTTGCTGGAGAAATGTACAACCGTTAAATAAAGGATTGATGCGGCGCTGGCTATTTCCAGTCCCAAGCCGTATAATAAACTCAATCAATAGAATAGCCTCTCGGAATTAGAGCCGGGCTAAAGGGGTGGAAGTGGGGGCGACGAATCTGTGGAGCTGGAAATCCTGGAATAT
>NZ_LYPA01000014.1 GCF_001675045.1 Paenibacillus oryzae | reverse complement strand
TCTATGTCTTGGTGGCCAGTTTATTCAAGCATAGATTCTCACCATTACCAGTTAATCTCGCGAACTGCATAAGTCATGTATTTTAACTCTAAGCAGGCTAAAAATCGATATCTTTTCTAGAAAAACCCAGTCAGGTCGCGGGGTGCGAACCTCCCGGGGATTTCATGTGAGCTTGGGGTTCGCACCAGCCCCTTTTAATAAAAACAACTAAGTTTTAACTTCATCTTTTTACTTCATAAGCCAAGCGTGATCCGGGTCGTTGCGGAATTTCCAGGTTCGCGTAGGTCCAGCCATTACATTCAAATAATACACGTCATAGCCGGGAGGCGCGGAGACGGGATGATAGCCGCGCGGCACCATTACAACTTCGCCATCCTGCACCGCCAACGTTTCATCCAGCGATCTGTCATCGGTGTAAACCCTCTGAATGGCAAAGCCCTGCTCCGGCTGTACGCGAAAATAATACGTTTCCTCCAATAATGACTCATCGGGCAACGCATCCTGATCATGCTTGTGCGGCGGATAACTCGACCAGTGGCCCTGCGGGGTGTACACTTCCACAACCAGCAAGGAATCCGCAGCTTCTCCCTCCGGCAAAATATTATGAATCAGCCGCTCCACATTGCCCTGCCCTCTCACCTCGACCCCAACCTGCTCCGGCGTAATTAACCGGGCAGGATAGGTTCCTTTGCCCGGGGCCGAACAGACCGCAAGCTCCAGCTCGGTCAACGCTTCAACAACGTAAAAATCGTCATTTGACACATAAACCGAAAAAGGAGGGATCTTTTCAAAGACGTTCATCCGATTGCCGATTTCGTTCCATGCCTCTTTATTTGTTGCAACGTTTGCTTTGCCGCTTAGCAGCACAAGGCATACCTCTTGCTCCAGCGTATCTCTCCTAAGCTTGGCGCCTGCCTGAAGCTTCAGCGTTTCAAAGCCGACGTAAGTCCAGCCCGCCGACTGGGGCGTAACTGTCAGCAGGCTGCCCTCATGATGGGACTGCTTGGATGGCTTTACAATTAAATGCGACATTTATGCTGCTCCTCCCTCATTGCCCGAGTTGTCGAACAAGATCATTTTAGCGACACTGCCAGCCCCCATTCTTCGCTTGAAGGGGGACTTTTAGCCGCCTACCAGCGGGCCGTCACCATTTTTTTGCGGGTATAAAATTCTACCCCGTCTGTGCCGTTGGCATGGAGGTCGCCGTAGAAGGAATTTTTCCAGCCCGAAAACGGGAAAAAGGCCATCGGAGCCGGAACGCCGAGATTAATCCCCAGCATACCCGCTTCTATCGTTTCGCGGAATTGGCGGACATGGCTTCCGTTCTGGGTAAACAGGCAAGCTCCATTAGCGAATTCAGAGGCATTCGCAAGAGCGATTGCTTCCTCCAGCGTGCCGACGCGCGCTACGGACAGCACAGGCGCAAAAATTTCATCCTTCCAGATTTTCATCTCGCTGGTCACATGGTCGAAGATCGTAGGGCCAACAAAATAGCCGTCGCCTTTGGCCGCCTCGTCTTGACGTCCGTCGCGCAGCAGCGCCGCTCCTTCTTTAATGCCGGCTTCAATATAATGAAGCGCCCGTTCCTTTTGCGAGCCACGAATAACCGGGCCCAGAAAAACATCCTCCCGGCTGCCGTCTCCTATGACAAGCCCGTTCGCTGCGGCCAGCAGCTTTTCGATCAGCGGCTCGGCAGAATCGCCAACAGCTACAACAACGGCGCAAGCCATACAGCGCTCGCCCGCCGAACCAAAAGCGGCGCCAATAATTTGCTGTACCGCGCCATCCAGATCGGCATCCGGCATAACGATACTGTGATTTTTGGCGCCAGCCAGCGCCTGCACTCTTTTTCCTTTGGCAGTACCGGTTTTGTACACATATTCCGCGACAGGCTGAGAGCCGACGAACGATATCCCTTTAACCTGCGGGTGCTGGAGCAGGCCGTTTACCACATCATGAGCGCCATGAACAACGTTAAGCACGCCGTCGGGCAAACCCGCTTCCTTGAACAGCTCCGCCAGCCGGTTCGCCAGCAGCGGCGTCCGCTCCGAAGGCTTGAGCACAAACGTATTGCCGCAAGCAATCGCAAGCGGGAACATCCAGCACGGCACCATCATCGGAAAATTAAACGGAGTGATGCCCCCAATAACGCCTATGGGATACCGGTACATGCCGGATTCCACATTGGTTGCGATATCCGGAAGCTGCTTGCCCATCATCAGGGAAGGCGCGCCGGCGGCAAACTCGACGCATTCGATTCCTCTCAGCACTTCACCGTAAGCCTCGGTGTAATTTTTGCCGTTTTCCAGCGTAATGAGCCGGGCCAGCTCATCCCAATGCTCAACAAGCAGCTGCTGATATTTAAACAGAACCCGCGCCCGGCGCGGTACGGCGGTACGGCTCCATGCAGCAAAAGCCTGCTCCGCAACCGCCACAGCCTCATCCAGATCGGCTCGCGAGGATAGGGGCACTCTTGCAATTTCCTCTCCCGTTGCCGGATTGTAGACGGCTTCGGATTTTCCCGATTCGGAGTCTCGCCATTGGCCGCCGATAAAGTTTTTGAGTTGTGCAGGGGCGTTAGTCTGGGTCATTTGGAAAATCTCCTCTCGTTTTTAACGTCAAACGTCACTCCGAATTATTGGAATTGGCTCATATATTGTTCAACCTGCTCCAGTGTCGGCATCGCGTCTGAGCAGCTGTGGCTGGAGATGACGATGGAGGCGCAGGCGCTTCCGAATGCCATGCTGCGGCTGATCTCCCAGCCCTTCATCAGTCCGTAAATAAAACCTGCGGCATAGGAATCTCCCGCCCCGAAGGTTTTAATGACCTTTGCCGGAAAAATAGAGCCCTTGTGCGAGCTGCCATCCTTGCCGTAAGCGATGGAGCCGTCTTTTCCATGCTTGATCACGACGATTTCCGCATGGTGGCCGAACCACTGGGCAGCCGTCGCTTCGTCGCTTGCCTCATCATTGCCGTCGAATTGCTCCAGCATGTCGAATTCCTCGCGCGTCCCGATAATAATATCGCTTTTTTCCGCTGCAGCATGGTAATAAATAGCCGTCTCTTGGTCATTGGTCCATGTATAAGGGCGGTAGTCGATATCGAAAATAACCTTCGTCCCATGCTTGCGAGCATAACGCAGCGCCAGCAGCACCGCCTCTCGGGAGGGACTTTTGGCAAGCGCCGTACCGGAAACAAGCAGCGCCTTGCTGTCTGCGATAAGCGCTTCATTCACCTCGCCCGGCTCCAGCTTTAGATCAGCGACATTGTCGCGATACATTAGAATGCTGCAATCCTCAGGGCTTTTGATCTCGGTAAAAGCAAGACCTGTCACCGCGCCGGAGTGATCCGTTACGACGCCAGAAGTGCTGATTCCGTTATTTTTCAAATATTGGGTGATAAAGCGGCCCATCTGATCATCCGCCACCTTGCCGATAAATGCCGACTTCATGTCAAGCCGCGACATGCCGATGGCAATGTTGGCAGGCGATCCGCCGACATATTTCGTAAACGTCATCGTTTCTTCCATCGGACGATTGATTTCGTTGGCGTTCAGGTCGATGCACAACCGGCCGATAGCCACTAAATCAAGTGATTTTTCGGCCGAAAAAGTTACGGGAAGCATGTGGCATACCTTCCTTCATCTATAAGTTAAGCGGCTAAGCCGAACGTCTCCAAAAGCCCGCATCCGTTTGTCGAGACCAGACCGACCGGGCTTCTGAGCACGCATTACGTTTGTGAGGATGCTTTACATTTGTGAGCACGCTTTACGTTTGTAAGCAACCTTTTTAATAAGGCCGCGCCTCTTGTCTTTTCTTCTTCATTTCCGCATGAGCCTGCAAAACCTTGTCGCCTGTGGACACTTCCGGCACTCCGACATTCCACCAGGATTCGTATCCCGAGGTGTTTGTACCAGGCAGCACCTTGATTTCCACCAGCACAGGTCCCGGCTCGGCTTTGGCTTGCGCCAGGGCCTGCTCCAGCTCAGAAGCATTACGGGCCGTATACGCCGCTGCGCCCATGCTGCGGGCGTGCGCCGCAAAATCTATCGGGATATATCCCCCGTCCAGCAGACCCGTTTTGTCGGAGCGGTAGCGGAATTCGTTGCCGAAGCTGTCGCTGCCATGTCCGCGCTGGAGGTTGTGGATACATTGGAAGCCGTTGTTGTCGAACAAAACAATGATGATTTTGACGCCCTCCTGAATGGCTGTCACCAGCTCCGAATGGAGCATCAGGTAGCTGCCGTCTCCCAGCAGGGCGTATACGTCGCGATCAGGCTCCGCCATTGCAACGCCAAATGCGCCGCTGACTTCATAGCCCATACAGGAAAAGCCGTATTCCATATGGTAGGTTTTGGGCTGAACGCTTCGCCAAACCCGATGCAGATCGCCCGGCAAACTTCCCGCTGCTGCTACAATAATTCCTTGCTCGCCAACCTCACGGTTCACAATCCCAAGCGCATGGGTTTGCGTAAAGCCATCCGGGCTTTGCAAACTGTAAAGCCTGTCCACCTCGGCGTCCCACTCCGCCTTGAGCTCCAATATTTCTCCTTGTCCGTAACCGCTGCTGTAACCTTCCTGTATCAGACTTTCCATTAAGGCTCTCAACGCTTCCTTGGCATCAGCCGTGACGAACTCGCCTTGCATTTTGACCGAGTCGAAGGAGCTTACGTTCAGATTAAGAAAAGCCGCCTCTTCATTGCGAAAAGCAGATTTGGACGCCGTCGTAAAATCGGAATAACGCGTCCCCACGCCAATGATAAGGTCCGCCTCCGCTGCAAGCTTGTTCGCCGCCAGCGTTCCGGTTGTGCCAACGCCGCCAACGCTGAGGGGATGATTCCACGGCACGGCGCTTTTGCCCGCTTGCGTCTCTGCAACGGGGATGCCAAAAGCCTCCGCAAATGCAAGCAGCTCGTTTGTCGCATCCGCGTAATGCACGCCTCCGCCCGCGATAAGCAGCGGCCGCTTTTTGCTGGAGATCAGACGGGTTGCCCGCTGGATGGCTTGAGGCGACGGCGGACGGCGATCCAGCCGATGAACCCTTTTGGCGAAAAACTCCGCAGGATAATCGTAGGCTTCGGTTTGCACGTCCTGCGGCAAAGCCAGGGTTACAGCTCCTGTCTCGGCGGGATCGGTCAAGACGCGCATCGCCTGCAGCAGGGCAGACATCAGCTGCTCCGGACGAACGATGCGGTCCCAATACCGGCTGACGGCTTTGAAGGGATCGTTGGCCGAAATGGTATAGTCGCTCGGCACCTCTATTTGCTGCAATACGGGGTCCGGCTGGCGAGACGCAAAGTTGTCTCCCGGCAGCAGCAGCACCGGAATCCGGTTAATCGTTGCGGTTGCCGCACCCGTAATCATATTCAGCGCGCCCGGTCCGATGGAGGACGTACAGGCATAAATTTCCTTGCGGTTCCTCTGCTTCGCAAAGGCCGTTGCCGCGTGCACCATTCCTTGCTCGTTTTTCCCCTGTACAAATACAAGCTCGCCCGGCTCGCGCTCCAGCGCCTCGCCAATGCCGGTCACGTTGCCGTGACCAAAAATGCCCATCACGCCGCGCACAAACTTGGTTTCGATTCCATCAACCTCAATATACTGGCGATCAAGAAACCTTAGCAGCGCCTGCGCCATTGTCAGTCGTATCGTATCCATTTTGATGACCTCGATTTGTTGTGAATTTGGGATATAAGCCCAACTAAAATAGGATCACTTGTAGCTTTTTCAAATCATTAGACTCGATTGAGTGCGTTCATTGTAGGGTGAACATTTCACGTTATGAGTTGTACGAAAAATCGTACAAAAGGACACGCTCATCACCATCAAACCATGGCTTTGTACGATTTATCGTACAAAAGGACAAGCTCATCACCATCAAACCATGGCTTTGTA
>NZ_LYPA01000013.1 GCF_001675045.1 Paenibacillus oryzae | reverse complement strand
CTACGACGGACCAATTAACTAACAAGGATTTCCATAAGCCTCTGTCGAAGTGTTAACTATCCACTTTAATGGAGGTTGCTTTCTTAATGCCACTACCGAAAAATCGAATTGTGCCAAAAGAAAAAATATACTTTAAACCAGAATTTGAGCATTGCCTCCATTGCGGCGCTAAGCTGAAGAGAAGTCATACAGCATGGAAAAAGAACATTTCTACTCTCCATGGAGTTATTCAAGCTTGGAGCATGGCTTACGCTTGTTCCAATGCGAGTTGTATATATCAGGACACACATTACAAATCTGCAGAAGCGGATTCACTTGCTATGAAGCATACATCTTACGGCTTTGACGTTCTCGCTCTCGTTGGTCAACTTCGTTTCAAGCATCATATGACCATTGCAGAGATTACCGAAGAACTTACTGACCGCGGTGTCGCCACATCTGAGCGGAACTCTCAACGATTGTATGAGCGCTATTTAACGTTGCTTCGTTCTAGCGTCACCGATTACGTGAAAGAAGAACTCAAGCACGTTGTTGAAAAGCATGGCGGAATCATGATCTCCATGGACGGTGTTCAACCCGAGAAGGGGAACGAGACACTGTATGTTGTCAGAGAAGTGTTTAGCGGAAGCACTCTGGTCGCAAAGAGTGTAAAAAGCAGTTCAACGGAAGAACTCAAAGATCTCATTCAACCAGTCATCGGTTTCGGCTTCCCCATTATTGGAATCGTTACAGACGGCCAACAATCCATCCGTCTGGCCATGGAGTCGCTGCTTCCCGACGTCCCGTATCAGTACTGCCAGTATCACTACTTAAAGGACATCGCTAAGCCCATTGTTGATCTGGACCGAAAACTCAAGACCGGGATTAAAAAAAGTCTACGAGGCATTCGGGAGATCGAAAGGAAATTGGATAGGAGTACTCTCGAAGAATCCGAGGTCGTAAAGGATTATTTGGCAGCCGTCCGTTCTGTACTGCTCGAAGACGGTAACCCACCGTTAGATTTACCAGGCGTTCGGATTTACGAAACGGCAGAAGTCATTCAGGCATCCCTTCAAAAATGCTTGGATAAAAAAGGGGCCCTCTCTACTCCAAAACGTATTCAGAATATTCAACAAACTGAATGAGTTCCGCGAGCTTTACGAGGAAGTAAAGCGCTGGTCACAGCCTTTGCTTCACGTAGCAAATATCTTGAATCCAGCGCTTGACCAATCCACTGAGTCCGTACAACTACAAATGACGTATCTCTTGAACTGGATCGAGCAAACGTACACCAAAGAATTGGATCAACCTATGGTTAAGAATTTCAAGAGCTATACAAAAGGCTTTTGGAAAGGGCTCTTTACTTGCTATGATCATCCACACGTTCCTCGTACAAACAACGACCATGAACGTTTTTTCAGGAAGACTAAAACACGTCATCGACGAATGACGGGACTGCGAAGCTGGAATGAATACATCATTCGTTCCGGCGAGTTTGTCGTGTTCGTTGATGATGCCCTTCGTCAGAAGGACCTCCTTAAACGTCTTCAAAGCGTAAGCTATAAGACGTTCAGGGAAGAACGGATCAGGTGGTCTTGCAGGTTGGAAGAAACAACGAAACGCCGCCGTTTCCGGCGCAACCCACAAGAGTACCTTGAAGCGGCAGAAAATAAATACTGTATGTTAATTGGTCAGTCGTAG
>NZ_LYPA01000012.1 GCF_001675045.1 Paenibacillus oryzae | reverse complement strand
AAAAAAATCCGAAACACGGAGTAAAGCTTGCTGTGAGAAGTCAGCAGACGCCATAGTACGCTTATCGTGCAAGCGACAAGCGGAAGGGCTGAACAATCGTAAGTCTTGAGTACAGACTGAAAGGAGAGTCGATGTGATGAAAGCAGAATACCGAAAGGGCTGCCAGCAAAGAGATAGCGTGGAACGCGAAGGGTATGCAGGAGCGCGGAGCATCGAAACTCGAGAAGGTAGAGAAAGAGACGGTGCAATCGACCTGATGGAACGCATCCTGAACAGAGACAATCTGAACCGGGCGTATAAACAGGTCAAGCGCAACCATGGGGCGCCGGGGATCGACGGAATGACCGTGGAGGCGGCGTTGCCGTGGTTGCGTGAAAACAGAGAGGAACTCCTGCAACGTGTTCGGGAAGGCAGGTACAAGCCAAGCCCAGTGCGGCGCAAGGAAATCCCCAAACCAGATGGAAGCGGCGTGCGAAAGCTAGGTATCCCGACGGTCGTCGATCGGGTGATCCAACAAGCGATGGCCCAACAACTGCAACCGTTGTTCGATCCGCTCTTCTCGGACGGGAGCTACGGATACCGGCCGGGACGAAGCGCACAGCAAGCGATTCGAAAGGTGAAAGCCTATGCGGAGCAGGGCTACGGGCATGCGGTCGAGATCGACCTGTCCAAATACTTCGACACGCTCAACCACGAGCTACTGTTAAACCTGCTGCGGAAGCGAATACCGGACAAACGCGTCATGGACCTGATCAAGAAGTACCTGAAAAGCGGCGTCATGGAAAAGGGCGTACGCCGGGCAACGGAAGAAGGTTCCCCGCAGGGCGGACCTCTATCCCCGCTCTTAGCGAACATCTACCTGAACGAATTTGATCAGGAGATGGAAGGTCGGGGCGTGAGAGTCATCCGCTATGCCGATGACATCGTTGTCCTGGCGAAAAGCAGGCGAGCGGCCCTACGGCTGCTGGCATCCAGCCGGACGTATTTGGAGCAAAAGCTCAAGCTTCAACTGAATACACAGAAGAGCAAAGTGGTCAGCATCGTGGCACAGAAGCACTTCAAATTTCTCGGATTTGCGTTGGGAAAGAACGGGAAGGGCGTGTACATACGTGTACACCGTGAATCTCTAGCCAAGGCAAAGCAGAAGCTAAAGGGACTAACGTGTCGAAGTCAAGGCAAGAAGGCCCGGCAGGTGATGGAGAATGTGAAGGTCTACATTCGCGGCTGGATCGGTTATTTCTACGTAGCCGACATGAAGCGAATCCTGCAAGGTTGGAACGAATGGCTGCGAAGACGAATGCGGATGTACATCTGGAAGCAATGGAAGAAGCCTCGAACGAGGGTGCAGAACCTGCGAAAGCTGGGGATACCGGAGTGGCAGGCCTACCAATGGGGGAATACAAGGCTAGGCTACTGGCGAATAGCCGGAAGTGCAGTGTTGAATCGCTCTGTAACAAACGAAAGGCTCGCAAAGGCAGGGTATTTTGACTTCCCTGCCCAGTACGAGCGCTTGCGTCAATTGCACGTAAACGGTTGAACCGCCGTATACCGAACGGTACGTACGGTGGTGTGAGAGGTCGGCTACTCAACTAATGGGTAGCCTCCTACTCGAT
>NZ_LYPA01000011.1 GCF_001675045.1 Paenibacillus oryzae | reverse complement strand
TTCGTATTATTAGGCCAGCCAGATATTACTGGTTGGTCTTTTTTTATGGTCATTCTATGATGGCGGTAGCCGGGAGAACGTGACAGCCCCTGGGGACCACCCCGTACACAGAAACTGTTCTCCCCCTACCACCGACCATCACGATTGAGCTGGTTGAGGCAATTGACCTCGTATCACAAGCGAAGCTGTGAAGTTGGAGCCATTGTGGGGAGTAAACCGGCCATTTTTTGAAGGGAGAATACGCCATGAAGCCTGTTATGGGTATCGATGTTGCAAAGGGAAAGTCAGTCGTCCAGTGTTTTCTCAAACGAAATCGCCCTGTAGGACGAGCAGAAACCATCCTTCATACCCCTAAAGGCTTTGAGCGTCTGAAGGCGCTACTGGCCGATCTGGAGCAGCAGACAGGGAAGAAACCACCGATTATTCTGGAGCCTACGGGACACTATCATCGGGTGCTTGTCCAGTTTTTACAACAGGAAGGATTTCATGTGATCTTGGTTAACCCTTTGCAGGCACAAAGGGCAAGAAGAGTAGGTTTACGCAAGGTGAAAACGGATGAATCCGATGCCTGGCACCTGGGCGATTTGTATTACCAGGAAGAGGATTGGCTGGCTCATCCTGTACGGAAGGAGGCTTTTACAGACCTTCAGTTCTTAACGCGCCAACAGGAGTTCGTGACACGTTTATATGTGCAGACCCGGCTTCATATGCGTGCCTTGCTTGATCAAGTCCTGCCAGGCTACGAGCAGGTTTTCACGGATTTGTTCTCGAAAACATCCTTAAACCTGCTAGAAGGGTGGCTGGGTTCCGATGAACCTCAAGAAGAAAACTGGCATGAGGCCATAAAAAAGGCATCCAGAGGCTGCCGCTCGGATGCTTGGGTGAACCAGAAGGCGCAATTGATCCACACCGTAAGTCAGATGAATCCGGTGACTACGATTGGTTTCGGGTTAAAACAATCCCTTTTGACTATGTTGAAGTTGCTCCGTGAGCTTCAGGAGCAGCTTGCCCACGTAGAGCGAGTCATTCATGACGTGTCCCAAACGATCCCGCAGGTGCAATTGCTTGAATCCATTCCAGGAGTCAGCACGAAGCTGGCCACAGCAATCATAGCGGAGATTGGGGATGGATCGCAGTTCAGTCATCCCAAGCAAGTCGTAGCGATGGCGGGACTAGACCCAAGCGTATTTAGCTCAGGCAAGTTTACAGCTAGTGAAAACCGAATTACAAAACGTGGCTCTAAACGTTTGAGACGAGCCGCGTATCTCACGGTTATATGTGGATTAAGGAAAAATTTCAATCCACGGCTGCGTGCGTATTATGACAAGAAAAGAAGCGAAGGGAAGCCCCATAAAGTAGCCGTGATTGCTTGCGCCAACAAGGTATTACATCACGTCTACGCTATGCTTAAAAAAGGGCAGCCATTCGCTACTTAAACATCCTTATTCCATAAACTTCCACGAAGTGGAGGTTTATTTGTCATACGTCAAATTTAGTATACCAAAAACCGTTATCCAATAAAACAGCCTATTGACAAAGTATTAGCTGGTTT
>NZ_LYPA01000010.1 GCF_001675045.1 Paenibacillus oryzae | reverse complement strand
CTATGCTTGACCCACAATGCTTCCAAAAAACTGGATGTTGAAAACATAGCTACCCAACGAAGGTTCTCTCCGTTATGATGGGGTAAACCCATTTCAAATGAGGCAGGGACATACGATGACGCTACGTACGGATACGGCTTCTTTAGCTACACCTGACTTTTCTTACTTTAAACGGATGAGCATGACCTGTGGACGCACAGTGAAGCGAATGATCACCACCATGACAACGCTGGCTCGCCGCCCTGGACTTTCCATCGCTGCAGCGAGTGAAAATAAAGCGGAAGCGAAGGCCATTTACCGTCTGTTGGGTCATCCGGATCTGAGCGAAGAAGTCATTGTGGATACGTATCACCAGGAGACCCTACGACAGATGAAAGCCAGCGGCGAGTCCGTGTTTTTGTGCGTGCAGGATACGACCGAGATTGACTTCGGCGCCCGTGAGAAGACCGTTGGTCTCGGCGAGTTCCGTTCATCCAAATCGAAGGGACTGCTCGTGCATTCGGCCTTGGTGCTGACAACGTCCGGCCTCCCTCAAGGGCTTCTGCATCAGAAAATCTGGGCGCGTGATCCGGCCTTAAAGGGCCAACGTGCCGTGAATCGCCCCTACGTTGAAAAAGAAAGCTATAAGTGGACGGAAACAGCCAAGGCCAGCATCCAGAACGTGCCGGAGACGACCCGTCTGATTCACATCGGCGACCGGGAAGCTGACTTCTTTGAGTTTCTTTATGGGCTGGAACAAGACGAGCAATCCTACGTGGTTCGTGCCTTGCAAAACCGCATCTCCGAAACAGATGGTCATCGGATGTGGGACAAAGTGTGTGCACAACCAGAAGCGCTTCGTATGGTCGTGTCCATTCCGCGGGATACCCGTCAAGAAACGCCTGCACGGGAAACGACACTTGCGATTCGCTATGAATCAGATACGGTGAAAGTGCCCAATCACTTGAAATATAAAGGAGAAGGCTACACGCCCCTCCGTTGTACCGTCATCCATGTCATCGAGGTGACCCCGCTGCCAGATCAGGAACCGATCGAATGGTTTCTACTAACAAACATACCGCTGTCAAGCGGAGAGGAAGCCTACGAGAAAGTGAGCTGGTACGTCAAACGCTGGCAGATCGAGCGGTTTCATTATATTTTGAAGAGCGGCTGTGGCGTTGAGAAGCTGCAGCAACACGATGCCGAAAAACTACGGAGGCTTATCTTGATGTATGCCATCATTGCCCTTTCGTTGCAGCGGTTGACCTACCTATCCCGACTAGATCCCACTGCGCCTTGCACACAGGTAATGAGCGAAGACGAATGGCAAGTGCTTTATCGCATCGCCAATCAAACCAAAACGCTTCCTGCCAAGCCGCCTACCCTTCATGAAGCGGTCTTGGCTTTGGCCAAACTTGGTGGCTTTTTGGGCCGAAAAAGCGATGGTAACCCTGGTGTGAAGGTACTTTGGCGTGGACTCCAAGTGTTCCAAAACGTCTTGAGCAGCTATCGCTTTTTACTGTAAATTTAAGGAAG
>NZ_LYPA01000009.1 GCF_001675045.1 Paenibacillus oryzae | reverse complement strand
TTAAAGAAGCCGTTTAGGCAGCGGAGGCGGATGGAAATGGAACTAACACCGGAACAGATACTCCAGATATGCAAAGGAGACCAAGAGATTGCTTCCATTGTTCAGCTCATTTATGACCAGCAAAACGCCCGTTGCAAACAGTTGGAAGCCAGAGTGCTCGAACTGGAAGCCGAGGTGCACGATCTGAAGCGTCAACTGGGTCAGAACAGCCAAAACAGCAGTAAGCCGCCTTCTAGTGACGGACTTCGCAAACCTCCCGTGAATCTTCGTCAACCCGGAGGCAAAAAAGGAGCGCCTAAAGGGCATGCTGGACATACCCTGCATCAAGTGGCACAGCCAAACCATGTCGTTGATCTTTCGGTAGGGAGTTGTTGCCCCTACTGTAGCTCCGCCTGGTCAGATGCTCCTGCCACTGGCTATGAAAAACGGCAGGTATTTGACTTGCCTGCTCCAGAAGTCGTGGTGACCGAATACCGCGCAGAAAAGCGGTTATGTGCATGCTGCCGCCGCATCAGCCAAGCTCCCTTCCCTTCTGAGGTGAAGGCCCCTGTCCAATATGGCCATGGTTTTGCCGCTTGGACCGTTTATTTGAGTGCACGCCATATGATTCCACTCCAGCGTATCCAGGAAATCTTTGCGGATCTGACCCATCACTCGCTCAGCGAAGCCACCCTGTTGTCTTTTCAGCGCAGCATGCATACAAAACTAAAACCGTTGGAAGACTTCATTGCCAAGCAGATTGCATCCTCCGCTGTTCTGAATGCGGATGAAACCGGGTTTCGCGTAGAAGGGAAGACGCGATGGCTTCATACGCACAGCACACCGGAGTGGACACTCTTGCATCTGCATAGTAAACGCGGCTTTCTCGCCTTCAGCGAGGTCGGGATTCTCCCTCATTTTCGAGGGACGGTCGTGCATGATTGCCACACCTCCTACTTCAATGTGAAGTATACATTCATACACGCCTTATGCGGTGTTCACTTGATGCGTGAATGCATCGGGATCATCCAGAATGACCGGCAGCGCTGGGCGGCCCACATGCTGAGACTCTTGCGAGTCAGTTGGCATCGGGTTGGTGAGGCTCATGCGAAAGGCCTCGCCTTGACGAAGGGCGAAATCGAACGAATCGAATCCCTTTACGATCGGATTTTGGAACTTGGTGCAACCGTGTGGAACCAAGGAAAGGTTCGGCCCAAAGTAGGCGTAAAAGGTCGCAAGCCAAAGAGTCCAGGTGCGAATCTAGGCGAACGTTTTCTCAACCACAAGACGGCGATTTTGAGGTTTCTTCATGATGCCCAAGTTCCGTTTGACAACAACTTGGCTGAACGGGACCTGCGTATGAGCAAAGTTAAACAGAAGGTATCCGGATCGATGCGCACGAAGGAAGGTGCACGGCAATTTGCACGAGCTCAGGGAGTCATCTCCACTCTACGCAAACAGGGACTTGGAATCCTTCAATCCCTTATTCAGGTAGGCAAAAATAGCTTTTCCTTTGCAGTGGTACCT
>NZ_LYPA01000008.1 GCF_001675045.1 Paenibacillus oryzae | reverse complement strand
TGCATGTAGCATAGAAAGTGGACACCGAATTAGGAACGTTAGATAATGAACGTAACGAAGAAAGAGGTGTCCGGAAATGGTGGAACAAAAACAGCATTACAATGAAGATTTCAAAAAAAGAACGGTAAAGTACATCCAGGAGCAAACGAAGTCGTTGACAGAAATTGCGAATGAAATGGATATTCCAGCAGGGACGATCCGCAAGTGGCTGAACAAATATCGTGAATTCGAGAATGAACCGTTGGTAAATAGTGATCGCGTGAGAGAACTGGAGCGGCTGTTGAAAGAAAAAGAACAGGAAAACGCCGACTTAAAGGATGAACTCGCCATTGTAAAAAAGGCGGTTCACATCTTCAGCAGACCAAGGAACTAAGGTTCCAGTTTATCGGAGAACATCGCTTGGTTCATTCGGTAGTGAAGATGTGCAAAGTCCTCGAAGTTTCTACAAGTGGATTCTACAAATGGCTTAAAACAGAGATGAGCCCGCAAGCGCAGAAGAAAGCTCGAGTCATGGAGCAGATTAAGCGCGAATATGAAGCGAGCGACGAGGTGTATGGAAGCCCCAAAATCACCAAGGAACTGCATAACAAAGGGTTTTCCACCGCCAAACGGACGGTTTCGGTTTACATGCGGGAGATGGGTCTGCGCGCCTGTGTGAGCCGCAAGTTTAAACCGACGACGACAGACTCTAAACATGATTTGCCTGTTGCCCCAAACCTGTTAAACCAGCAATTCAAGGTGCTTAAACCGTGCACGGTATGGACGGCTGATATTACCTATATTCCTTGCAGGGAAGGCAAAATGTATCTGGCCAGCATTCTTGATTTGTGCACCCGTGAAATCGTCGGGTGGCGCCTGGGTGATCGGATGACTACCGCATTGGTCTTAGGTGCGCTGGAGATGGCCTACGCGGCCAAAAAACCATCCGCAGGGCTGATTCATCATTCCGATCGCGGTTCGCAATACGCCTCCAAGGACTACCGGGAGAAGCTCAAAGCGTACAACATGATAGCTAGTATGAGTCGCAAAGGCAACTGTTATGATAACGCGCCCATCGAATCCTTCCACAGTATTCTGAAGAAGGAGCTTATTTATCGCACCCGTTTTCACACGAAGCAACAAGCACAAGACGAGTTGTTTGCGTACATTGAATTCTTTTACAACCGCAAACGAATTCACAGTGCGCTCGGTTATGTCTCACCTGCACGTTTTTCGAAGCAATTCGCAAGCCGCGTCAACTAAGGGTTTCTTCATGTACTGTCTACTTTCTTGACATAAGTCCATT
>NZ_LYPA01000007.1 GCF_001675045.1 Paenibacillus oryzae | reverse complement strand
CTAGTACTCTGTAAACCAACAAACTAATAGTAATCCATTGACCCGTCGATATATCTACAAAAAAGATATGAGGGATTGAGGATGGAAAAAAGATGGGTAGTGGAACTAAGTAAAGAAGAACGTGAAAGATTAGAAAAACTCATTCATAAGGGAAATGTCATCGGTTATAAAATTCGACATGCCCACATGCTACTAAAAGCAGATGAAAGTGCAGAGGGACCTGCTTGGTCGGACAAACAAATTGCAGATGCCTACCATACCAGTCTGAGCACGGTGCGTAGCCTACGTAAACGACTCGTTGAAAAAGGATTTGAAGCAGCGCTAGAGCGAGAAAAACAAGCAAAGCGCAAATCAAAATGGGATGGAGAAATGGAAGCCAAGCTAATTGCGATTGCATGCAGCAAGCCACCAGAAGGGTACAGCAGATGGTCCGTTCGTCTCTTGGCACACCATTTAGTAGAACTGGAAATCATCGAATCGATCTCTCATACTGCCGTCCACCAGATCATGAAAAAAACGAACTTAAACCATGGTTAAAAAAGCAATGGTGCATCCCCGAAGCCTCAGGTGAATTTGTAGCTTGTATGGAGGACATTCTCGATGTTTACCAGCGCCCTGCTGATCCCAAACGTCCCTTGATCTGCTTAGATGAAACGAATCGGCAACTCACGGAAGAAACACGAGCGTCTCTTCCAGTGGAACCAGGGAAGCCGAAGCGTGTGGACTATGAATACAAACGTAATGGTGTTATGAACTTGTTCATGATGTTTGCCCCGTTGGAAGCGCGGCGTCATGTACGGCTTTCGGAAAGACGGACACGCGTTGATTTTGCGGTCTGCATCAAGGAACTGGTAGATATTCACTACCCAGAAGCGGACCAAATCGTACTCGTGATGGATAATCTAAATACGCATAGTGTGGGTTCACTGTACGAGGCCTTTACACCGGCAGAGGCAAGGCGACTGGCTAGCAAATTAGAAATTCACTACACGCCCAAACATGGTAGCTGGCTCAACATGGCTGAAATTGAAATCGGCGTAATGAGCCGTCAAGCGCTGTCTGATTATGTGGCTACCAAAGAAGAACTGCAAACACGCATAGCGGCATGGCAAGCTGATCGCAATACCACGGCATCCACCGTCAATTGGCAATTTACTACAGCAGACGCTAGGATCAGGCTTAGAAAGCTATACCCTGTAATTTAAGGTTTACAGAGTACTAGG
>NZ_LYPA01000005.1 GCF_001675045.1 Paenibacillus oryzae | reverse complement strand
ATGTCGGACAGTGCAACAGCGGAAAGAACGCTGCCGGCAATGAGTCGCTTGTACGCTTCTTTAATAAGCTGGCGAGGCGAAACGGGAACAAAGCGTTCGCGCCCCTGTTCCATGACTCGACGATACAATGCGGTGTTCCGCTTCGCTTTGGTCACCCAATCGAAGGCATGCGTTTCTAAGAACACGAAAAAATCCTTGCAGAGGTACCAGCGATCCATTGCAACCCACAACCGGCAGTTGACCGATTCCCGGAGCATAAGGAGCATTTGACGGGCAAGATCCAATTTCGTAAGACCTGTTTCTGCGTCGGCGGGTTTATGCCATACGCTGTAGAAAAGCGGGTATTCCAGGCCATTCTTCAACACAGCTTGCAGCACGACCAGATTCATGCACCAACTGTAGGTTTTCGTCGAGGCGTCTTTCAACCAACATAGAAAAGGGAGTTTCTTGGCGTACGGATGCGCGCTATGCGTATCGTCCAAGTTGATCACGTCGCCTTCTTGAAGAGCCGTGTTTGTATCTTGCTGCAGACGTTCAACACGTTTGTTGCCGAACGTTCTCCAAGCGAAAGGCGTTGTGAGGAAACGACTAAGGGTATACTGCGCTAGCTTGTACGGTTTGAACATCAACTCAAGCATAGCGTCTTTGCTGGCAAGCCCCGCCATTTGACTCACGGCTGAGCAGCCGGAGACAAGCCCAATGACGTACATAAAACATAACATCCAAGAAGGTGCGCCGCTTCGTTTGAAAATACCTGATTGCGTCAGAAGTAAAGAAAAGTCGAATTGATCCCAGAGAGTCCGCAGGATAGGGGCTCCTGCGCATTGGCCGTGCGAAAGCTTGCGGAACTTAGGCTGCTCAAGGGTTTGTTTCAATGAAATCACCTGTAATCGCTAAAGATATACCCTTTGTAGAAAGGTATCCTTTGCGATTATTGCGGGATTCGGAAAAAGTCAAGGGGTTTTCAGGATTTTTGAGTACATTTGCATGACACCTATGAAACTTCCATCAATTGGGACGAACTGCATAAGTCATG
>NZ_LYPA01000004.1 GCF_001675045.1 Paenibacillus oryzae | reverse complement strand
TTGTTTTACCTTCTTTGTTTTGTTCAATGAATTTCTTGACAAATTATGCGATGTTTCATTTACTACATTAATCTGTCTGTTAGCTTAGCAAGAATAAGCAGAAAGCCGAAGCTTTGTGTTCGTGTCGGTGACAGTAAACAGGCACGATTTGACCAACATATTTTTCTTATTCGATGAGGTGTTCTCATATTCCTTGCTGTCTATATAACGGAACCAAGCCAAATAATGTTGCAAATATTTGGTTGCAATACCATTGAAGCGGTCCATCCATTTCTTCAAGCGGCTGTGATAGCTGTTTACGTTTTGGATATGATACACGCCTTTGACACGTTGTTTTCCGTCGGACTTAAATCGGTAATGAGCCAAACCTTTTGCATTCGCATAGGAGCTGAATGCCCGCCAGGAATCCGTGCAAAGAACGTTTGAGTCCGATAGATGACCGCCAATCGCCTCATCTAATTTCGTTGTCTGAATGCGACCACGCCCAAGAACGCCAGAGTAAGTCGTTTTCTGACGGTCACGGACAACGAGGACACACACTTGGTCCTTACTTATGCCACGATATTTGGCTTTTCCGCCTCGTTTACGTGGCTTGCGTTCGGTGATGTTCCGCTTGCCCTTTTCGGAGAATAAGAAATACGTTTCGTCCATTTCAACGATACCTTGGAATGATTCGGTTGGAATCTGTTTCAGGGCAGCAAGAATCTTATGTCGCCAGTAAAACAAGGTGACATGTGTGACTTCGTCGTTTAATTGCTCGGCACATTTCCTCAACGAATAGCCCTCAATCATGCATTCAATAAAACGAACCCACACATGAGGTCTTCTCGTTCGTTGAAGAGGCGTGTTTGTAAGGTCATTAAAGGTTTGGAGACAGGATTTACAGCGGTAACGCTGACGTTTGACCTCTCCAGCACGTGTTTTTACGGTGTACTTCCCAAAACGAACGACAGAATGAGTTTTGCAATGTGGACAAACAAGCCCATCTTTGTGCTTCTGCTCTTGGATTTCGTCAATTGCTCGAA
>NZ_LYPA01000003.1 GCF_001675045.1 Paenibacillus oryzae | reverse complement strand
CTGTTATCCCCAGGGTAGCTTTTATCCGTTGAGCGATGGCCCTTCCATTCGGTACCACCGGATCACTAAGCCCGACTTTCGTCCCTGCTCGACTTGTAGGTCTCGCAGTCAAGCTCCCTTTTGCCTTTACACTCTTCGAATGATTTCCAACCATTCTGAGGGAACCTTTGGGCGCCTCCGTTACATTTTAGGAGGCGACCGCCCCAGTCAAACTGCCCGCCTGACACGGTCCCTGCACCGGTTTCACGGTGCCAGGTTAGAACTCCGATACGATCAGGGTGGTATCCCAACGGCGCCTCCACCGAAGCTGGCGCTCCGGCTTCATAGGCTCCCACCTATCCTGTACAGATCGTACCAAAGTCCAATATCAAGCTGCAGTAAAGCTCCATGGGGTCTTTCCGTCTTGTCGCGGGTAACCTGCATCTTCACAGGTATTAAAATTTCACCGGATCTCTCGTTGAGACAGCGCCCAAGTCGTTACGCCATTCGTGCGGGTCAGAATTTACCTGACAAGGAATTTCGCTACCTTAGGACCGTTATAGTTACGGCCGCCGTTTACTGGGGCTTCGGTTCACAGCTTCGGGTTACCCCTAACCGCTCCCCTTAACCTTCCAGCACCGGGCAGGCGTCAGCCCGTATACTTCGCCTTACGGCTTCGCACAGACCTGTGTTTTTGCTAAACAGTCGCTTGGGCCTTTTCACTGCGGCCCCCTCGGGCTATTCACCCTACCGAGGCACCCCTTCTCCCGAAGTTACGGGGTCATTTTGCCGAGTTCCTTAACGAGAGTTCTTCCGCGCGCCTTAGCATGCTCTGCTCGCCTACCTGTGTCGGTTTGCGGTACGGGCACCTAGATCTACCTAGAGGCTTTTCTCGACAGCCGGAGTACATGACCTTCGCTACTGCAATTTTCGCTCCCCATCACAGCCCAGCCT
>NZ_LYPA01000002.1 GCF_001675045.1 Paenibacillus oryzae | reverse complement strand
GCGACATCGACCGCTCCGTCCACCAAAGCAGCCTTGACCGCTGTCAAGGCTTGTTCATTAACCTCACGGAAGGTCGTGGCCAAGATCGGAACCGTCATCGGAGCGGTCGTCCGGGCCTGCCATGGCCGAAGAAACGTGATGGTAAAGGTATAGCTGCCAGCCGTACCGTTCGGGTTGTCGGCATCGCCTGTAATCGACGGCACGTAGCCCTGCTCCCGCACTAATCCGGTTCTGATGGAGTCGGACGCAACGCCACCTTCTTGGATTGCGAGCAACACTTGACTTTTAATGTATGTGCTTACCAATCCGTTGTCATACATAGCCTGTGTGATGCCCGAGTAGTCCCCCTGTTCGATCACAGTCTTGACCGAAGCCAGGTACGGATCAAACTCCTCATTCAGGGGGAGATTCACCATCATCCCATCCGCTGCATTTCCTTTTTCCATATAGATATCAACCGGAATATGTCCCTCTATATTGGCGTTAGCGCTTGGTGAAATGTGAAGATAGTCCAAAGCGAGATCACCAAATAAATCATTAAAATAACGTTTCACCATCTCATCGAGCTCCGCCCAGGTTGTGCCTAACGGAACATCGAGCGCCTGAAGCTCACCCGCCAACAGGCTCATGGCCCTGTCTATCGCCTGTTGATTAGAAACGCCGGCATA
>NZ_LYPA01000001.1 GCF_001675045.1 Paenibacillus oryzae | reverse complement strand
CTCACGATTGGAGCGTGTTTCTTTTGAAGCCTTCGTTCATTCCCCATTCCGATTACCAAGCTTTTATCCTCCACCATCTGCAAACCTCTTACGGTCCCAGCATTGTCCTCATTAACAAGGATTGGCCGCTTGCTGTAAAGCTCTGGATGGCGGATTTATCTGCCATCACGACCTTGCTTAGGGATGAATATTCGGATCAAGGACCAGAGCCTCGTGATCCTGCATCCCTATTCCGGTCTTACCTGATTCTTCTCATGACGAATCCGACGATGGGCGTCACTGAATGGATCAATGAGTTAAAACGCACACCTATTTACGCCATTCTGAGTGGCTTCTCTCCAGATGATCTTCCCGGAGTGGGTACATTTTACGATTTCTTCGGTCGCCTTTGGCCAGCCGTCGATAAAAACCTGAGGCCTATCCTGCAGCGCAAACGCAAAGGCAGGAAGAGAGGCAAGAAGGGCGAGAAAGCACCTACGACTACACCAGGAAGAGTGGAACGTCTGGTTAAATGGATGATGCGTCATGCCGACAACCAAACGGCTTTACCTGCTGATCGCTTGTTTCATTTCTTTCAATCGCAGA